>NZ_DAMATK010000001.1:708711-1355804 GCF_032079985.1 Pulveribacter sp. | reverse complement strand
CTATTGGGCCTCAGGTTTGAGGCTCAGAGGTGTCTAGAAAACCCGGGGCGATTCACCAATGCGTGGAACGATGTATCCGTACTTTGAACCTGCCCATCTGTCAGGGTCGCGAAAGACATCGCATTGCGCCGTTGTTCGTCGACAAGTAAGAACGCAGCGCCTGCGACTGGCCTGGCATCCTTCTTGTAGAACTCGCGAAGAATGGCGGAGCCTGCAACGCTGAAGAACATGCACGCGTGCGCTGTGCGCGCGTCGACACTGTCGAGTACAGACCTGATGACACTGTGAATGCGCAAGTAGTCCAACAGGGGAATGAGCGGTTTTGCTTTCATGTGGCCGATGTTCAGGTCGCGTGAGCCGATGAGGCCAACGGCTGCACCGCCAGCCGCATACCCATCGCCTTGAGGATGGCGGACAAGCTGCTGAGCGCCGGATTGCCCTTCGGCGACAGCGTGCGATAGAGCTGGGTCGGATTCAAGTGCGCCTGTTCGGCCACGGCCTGCACCCCACCAAACGCCTGCGCCATCTGGCGCAGCACGATCAGCAACTCGGCCTGGTCACCATCGGCCAGGATGCCATTGATGACCTCCAGCGCTAGCGCCGGATCGCTGCTGTACAACTCTGCCATTGCCTCGTCATGGGGTCTGCTTCTCATCATCCGATCTCCGCTGCCAGTCCTGCCAATAGCCCACCGCCCGGGCGATATCCGCATCCTGCGTCCGCTTGTCGCCGCCGCACAGCAGCAGCACCACGCGATGACCGGACACGGCGTAATACACCCGATAGCCCGGCCCCACATCGACACGCAACTCCCAGACGCCATCACGGCAGAACTTGTGATCGCCGAAATTGCCCAGCTCGACCCGGGCCACCCGACGAATCACCGCCACCTTGGCCTGGCTGTCACGCAGCCGCCGCAGCCAGTCCAGGTAGAGATCCTGATGCTCGCCCGCCGTCAGGTAGTGCTCAATTCGATAGAGATTCATTTTCGTCTATAAACGAATAAAGATCAAGCTACCGATTCGGGCGCTGCCGATGCCCGCTTCGTGTTGGGAGGCACGGCGCGGGTCGGCGCCTTCCGATGCCGGTACGGCCGATAGTTCCCAAAGCTCGTGGACGTAGCCCCTCCCCCGCCCGTCGCCTCCTGCGCCGCGCTGGAGGTGACGACGGCGCCGATGGTTTCCTGGCGCCGGGCGGCCACCTTCTCCGCTGCTGCCCGAACGGGATCATCTTCCGTGTGGACGTACCGCATGAACATCGAGACCGTCTTATGTGCGGTCAACGCCATGCCGACCTTCACAGGAACACCAGAGTTCGCAATATCGGTGGCGGCGCGGTGGCGAATGCCGTGCGTGCCGACATGCGGCACCTTTGCCCGCTGCAGGATTCGGCGCCAGGAGTTGTAGTAGGTGCCCTCGGACAATGGGATTTCTTTGTCGTAGATGCTGGGGCACACGTAGGGCGAGCCTTCGATGCGGTAGGCATTGGACAGCAACTGGTGCGCCGCCTCACTCATCGGCTTGGAAATGCTGCCGGTTTTGCTGTCCGGCCAGGCAACACGGCGGCTGTCGAAGTCGATCCAAGCCCATTGAAGCATTCGGATTTCCGACATGCGCGCGGAGAACTCGAACTGCAGACGGATCGCCAGCGTCAAGGTCGGATGTTCCAACCCCTCGACATCCGCACGGTCAAGATAGGCATAGAGGCGTGCCAGTTCCTCGTCGGTGATGTAGCGCGTCTCGCCGCTCTCCCGGTACTTCGGCACGTGACGACACGGATTGGAACCGTCGGGCCGGTAGCCCCACACCTCGGCCATGTTGAGCATCTTGCGCAGACAGGCCAGAACGCGATTGGCCGTGGCGGAGATCTTGACCATGTCCCGCATCATTGCTGTCACATCCATGCGGGTCAGCTCTGGCACTTTGATCCTGCCCAGCTTGGGCACGATGTACCGATCGATCTGATCCTGGTAAGTCTCGACCGTACTGGGCTTGTTGCGCGTCTTGGAATACTCCTCGATGAATTGCGTGCACAACTCCTTGACCGTGGGTGCCTGACGTGCCGCCTGCTTTGCTGCACTGGGGTCGCTGCCCTTGCGCACGTCCGCCAGCCAGTCCTGCGCGATCGAGCGCGCCTGATCAACGGTCAGTTCGCCGAACAGGCCGATCTTCGGCTTGCGGCGTTCGCCCGCATTCGTGCGGTACTGCAGCATGAAGACCTTGCGGCCTGAAGCTGTGACCTTGCACAAGAACCCTGGGACAATCGTGTCCCGCAGTTCATAGTCCTTGCCGGTGGCTTGCGCCGCATCAACGACGGATTTGGTGAGCTTGGCGACTGTCATGAAACCTCCTTCCTCTAGGCTCGAACGCAGGAGCCAACCAGGAACCACGACAGAGGAAATCAAGCCGTTTTTGGTCTGGTCAAGGCGTAAGGTTAGACGCGATCAGTTTTCAAAAAAACCAATCACATCAAGCACTTGCAAGCTCCAGCGTAGTTAAATCCTATCGCTGGTTTTCATTCTCAAAATCCCCCGCCGCAAGGCGTGCCGGTTCGATTCCGGCCCCGGGCACCACCACATAGTCTCAGAGACTCTCTGGACGGATCAAAGCCGCTGTATCTCATAGGTACAGCGGCTTTTTCTTTGCCCTACGTCATCTCACTCGATACCATGACATACCGTCAAAAAGACGGTACTTCCAACGGTATCTAGCTGATACCGTCACCCAAGATACCGTCATAGGGAGTGGGGACACATGGCACTGACAGATACAGCCATCAAGAACGCGAAGCCCGGTGACAAGACCGCAGGCCGCAAGCTGTCTGACGGCGGCGGCTTGTATTTGCTCGTGAAAGCCACAGGCAAGTACTGGCGCATGGACTACCGCTTCGCTGGCAAGCGCAAGACGCTGGCGCTGGGCGTCTACCCTGAAGTCTCCCTCGCGAAAGCCCGCCAGCGGCGCGACAAAGCCAAGGAACAACTGGCTGACGACATCGACCCCAGCGGCGCGAAGCGCCAAGAAAAACAAGCCAAGGCTGATGCGGCAGCACACAGTTTCGAACTGGTGGCGCGTGAATGGCTGAAAAAAACTGCTGCAGAGCGATCAGCCAGCACACAAAAGAAGATCACTTCATGGCTGGAGAAGGATGTCATCCCCTACATCGGCAAGATGCCTATTTCGGCAATCGGTCCGAGGGATGTCCTTACCGCTCTACGAAAAATGGAAGCCCGTGGCGCTCTTGATAGCGTTCAGCGCGTCAAGCAGGTTACAGGGCAAGTCTTCCGGTATGCCATCGCCATCGGCGCAGCCGAACGGGACGTCACACAAGACCTTAAAGGCTCTCTCGCAAAAGCAACCCCAGGACATTTCGCCGCCATCACTGACTCCAAGCAACTCGGTGAACTGCTGCGCGCAATCCATGACTACAGCGGGCATCCCTACACCGTTGCCGCCCTGAAGTTGTCACCACTGGTATTCGTTCGCCCCGGCGAACTCAGAACCATGGAATGGTGTGAAATCGACTTCGATACCGCCGAATGGCGAATCCCCGGCAGCAAGATGAAGATGAAGACCGATCACATCGTGCCGTTGTCCACTCAAGCGCTGGCCCTGCTTAGGGACATGCAACCGGCGACAGGCCACGGGAAGTATGTGTTTCCCAGTCTCCGAACTGGTGAACGACCTATGAGCGAAAACACCATCAATGCCGCCTTGCGCGGCATGGGGTACCCGAAAGAAGTTCACAGCGCCCATGGCTTTCGGGCAACTGCCAGAACCATCATGGATGAGGTTTTGGAAGAACGAGTTGACCTGATAGAACACCAACTAGCCCATGCGGTGAAAGACGTGAACGGACGCGCCTACAACCGCACCGCGCATCTACCCGCCAGACGGGCAATGATGCAGAGATGGGCCGACTATCTGGACAAGTTGCGTACAGGGGCAACAGTGATTCAGTTGAAAACCGCGTGATAGTCGTCTACGCAGGACCCTGACAGACGCCACCGCATGAAGCCAACGGAGAACACTGTATTCCCCTTCACTGGGGCAATCTACCTGCGTGCGATCCACGTCCTGAATCCCCGCACTCGCAATCAATGGCATTCGGACATGGCGGCATTGCGCACAGCCATGGATCATCTGATTGAGAGCGAATACGCCAAAGAACTGGAGCGTTTCAGCGCCGAATTCGCCGAACGACTGGTACAAGAAGGCGGATGGGAACTTCAATTCGTTCCCGGCTACATGCGCGATGAAGACGGGGTAGTCCACATCACGCACGAAGATGCCAAAGCCCTGCTGAAAAACTGGCCTGATCCAACCCGCCTGCCCGACGGTTTTCCGGATCAAAAAATCAGCGACATAGAAGCCCTTGAAGAAGTCGTCCGCCTGCGAAGCAAGAGTGAACAGAAGGACCATCCATCCGAGGCCCAAGCCTACGCATTGATGGCTCTCGAAAAGATTTTCGCGATTGACTCCCTACTGTCTGAGGACCCTCGGTCATCCACATTGCGAGGGCTGCCCCCAGATACCCTTTTGCGCGCCGCCGCTGCGGCCATTGAATCCATGGAAATGGTCTGCGCAGCAGAACGACGACTTGTTCAGGAAAAGCTGCCAACAGATGCCGCTGATCATGTTCGAAGGCTCGAATCTGAAGCGCAGGGGCTTGCAAGACGCTCCATGGCGGAATCCGGCGCAAGAAGTCGATGGGCCAATAGTCCGAAGACTGCCGCCAAACAGCAGGTCAAAGAATGCTGGGAAAGGTGGCACCGCGACCCAGGGCGCTACAGAAGCATGAAGGAATTCGCTTTCGACATGCTTTCCAAGTACCAAGCACTAGAAAACCCTGAAACCATTCAGCGGTGGTGTCGAACTTGGCAAGCGGAGGTTGCCAGCAACGTCACTACCATGCCAGCACGATCATGAAATGGACGACATGAGGTCCTGAGAAATCAGGATAGTCATGCTGCAATCACTCCATGCCGCCAATCACTGGGAGAAGCGGAAATCAATATGGAGTACACATGGTTCAACTCAATTCATCCATCCGGCCCAAGGCCGCAGCAGAGTATCTGGGCATCAGCCCCGCCACGTTGTGGCGCTGGGCCAAAGAGAGAAGCGACTTTCCCAAGGCCCGAAAACTAAGTTCCCGCTGTACGGTGTTCGACGCGACTGAACTGCAGAACTGGCGTGACGCAGCACCGCCCGTTCATCGTCCGGAGGCACTGCACTAGCGGACAAATATCAAGGAAATAAGATCAAAATGATTCGATAGTTCAGATCATTTTGATCTTATCCGCATACAATGGAAGCTACCTATCCACCCTTGGATCATCCATGCCGACCATAGAACGCGCCATTGAGATTGCGGCAAACGCCCACGCTGGACAGCGCGACAAGGCTGGTCAGCCCTACATATTTCACCCGCTCCGGGTCATGTTTCGCGTCGATGGCGAACATGAACAGATGGCCGCGGTTCTGCATGATGTCGTAGAAGACACTGCCATAACCATCGACGATCTTGCGCGAGAGGGATTTCCACCTGCAGTCCTGCGAGCCGTCGAAGCGTTAACAAAGCTTCCCGGCGAAACGCGGCTTGAAGCGGCCGCCCGGGCCGCCGCTGACCCCGTCGCCAGAAAAGTGAAACTGGCGGACAACGCAGAAAACATGGACCTGTCACGCATCCCCAATCCAACAGACAAAGACTATGCGCGATGCCGGGAATACGAAGAAGTGCGCGCCCTGTTGTTGACATCGGAATGACGGAAGAAACCGCCATCCCGATGGAGCAAGCAAACGCCATCGCCGCGTTGTCTGCAGCGCAACGCCTGCGGCTGGCGTTCATCGAGTTTCGGGTCTGGTTCTATGGCGACGTAGCCCGAAAGCATGTCTTGGAGCGCTTCGAAGTGGCGACCGCCGCAGGTACCCGTGACTTGATGCTATACAAGCAGCTTGCGCCCCACAACGTCAGCTACGAACAAAAGCAGTATCGGTATCTGCCGACTTTCCAGCCCTTGTTCCAGCACGATCCGGACAAGGTTCTCGCAGCACTGACGACGGGGACAACTGCGGCTGACACCGGCACCAGCGGAGAAACCATTTCCCATGCCGCGCCCAAGCGTCTGAACCAACCAGACCTGCATACCTTAGCCACCGTCACCCGAGCCATTCGCCAGGGGCAGGTGCTGGCGCTGAACTACTTGTCCATGAAAAAAGGCCCCAGCCCACGGGTCATCGTGCCCCACTCGCTGGTGGATTCGGGGCTTCGGTGGCATATCCGGGCCTTTGACCGCACAAAGGGGCATTTCCGCGATCTCGTACTGACGCGCATGGAAGATGTACGCGCTTTGGTGGATTGCAGTCCCCCATCACAACAGGAACTGATCAGCGCTGATACGCATTGGAACCGCATGTTCACGCTGACCTTGATCCCCCATCCATCACGACCGCACCCGGAAGTGATTGCGAAAGACTTCGGAATGCAGGATGGGAAGTTAAGGGTATCGCTACGCGGCGCGGTGGCTGGTTACGTGATGCGTCAATGGCAAGTCGATTGCAGCCCAAACGCCAGCATGCGAGGGCACGAAATCAGGCTGCGTCTGGCGGACCCGACAGAACTGCGCGACGCTGGCAGTGCGCCCCTGGCCCCCGGTTACGTTTCCTGACCTTCAATTCGAAAAACCTTACGGGAGAAAAGATGTCCAAGACGAAGTCAAAGCCCTCAAAGAATTCCGCAAAAGAAGTCTGGTGTGTTGATGTCTACGAACACGAAAAAGGCTGGGGAGAGCGCCTTGAGGACCACTTCGAATTTCCCAGCGAGGAAGAGGCAAACGCCTACTTTCGCAAGGTAAACGCTGAATTTTCAAAGCAAGGCGATTCTGATTGTTTCGCACTGGCGCATCCGCCATACAAAAAAGAAACGCAATGACGATTGCCAAAAAAATCTTGAGCGAAGCTAGGCACGCGCAGGAAATTTCGTCCGTTCTCTGGGAGCTTGATCCCATGCGAACAGGTTGCAAAGGAGATGCGACCATGCAGGATGAATACGAATTTCAAGCCCAAGAAATCGCATCAATGATCGGCGCCGGGGCTCCCATTCTGGAAGCCGTCGTTCAAGTGTTCGACAAATGGTTCTGGGAGGATTGCCTGATTTCAGGCACCAGTACCAGTCGCCTTGACGCCATCGTAGAAAAACTCTCAAAAATCACTTGCTGACCCAACAATGACTGACGTCGACAACAAGTCCCCTTTGACCGCCATCCTTGATGCCTACCGAAATGCATCCGCCACCGAGCGCGAGAAGGGAACGTACTTTGAAGAACTAACCATCTGCTACCTGCGCAACGAAGCCACGTACAAAGACCTGTACAGCGACGTGTGGACGTATGCGCAATGGGCCGAACTTCAGGGAATCCCCAAGAATGATGCGGGCATCGACTTGGTAGCAAAGACCGCTGACACAGGCGAGTTTCACGCCATCCAATGCAAGCTATACGCGCCTACCTACCGCCTACAGAAAAGCGACATCGACAGTTTCTTCACCGCGTCCGGCAAGAAGATTTTTTCCCGTCGCGTCATCGTCAGCACGACCAACAATTGGAGCGACAACGCGGAAAACGCGTTGATTGACCAACAGCCCCCGGTCACCAAGATTGACCTGCATGACTTGGAAAACAGTCAGATTGACTGGGCCAAATACCAACCCAATCAGGCCCCGGTACTGAAGCCAAAGAAATCGCTTCGCCCGCACCAACAAAGCGCCCTTAACGCGACGCTGGCGGGCTTCGAACGTGAAAGCCGTGGCAAGCTGATCATGGCCTGCGGGACGGGAAAAACCTTCACCAGCCTGAAGATTGCTGAAGCCTACGCAGGCGCAGGTAAACGCGTGTTGTTCTTGGTGCCCAGCCTGTCCCTTCTGTCGCAGACCCTGACCGAATGGACTCAAGAAAGCACAACCCCGCTGCACAGCTTCGCCGTCTGTTCTGACAGCGATGTCGGCAAGCACCGCAAGAAAGACGACGACGTCGTACAGACGTTCACGCATGAACTGCGTTACCCCGCGACAACTGACCCGGCGCGGCTGGCGCTGGAAATGGGCAAGCGTCACGATGACGCGCACATGAGTGTGGTGTTCAGCACCTACCATTCCATCGACACCATCAGCAAGGCGCAGAAAGAAAACGGTCTTCCCGCTTTCGATCTGATCATCTGCGACGAAGCGCACCGGACCACAGGCGCAACCTTTGGCGATGACGACGAAAGCAACTTCGTCAAGGTACATGACGCAGGCTTTATTCAAGCGAGCAAACGCCTGTACATGACAGCCACACCGCGCATTTACGGCAACAACGCAAAGGCCAGCGCAGAAAAAGACAACGTCGTCTTGTGTTCCATGGACGATGAAAATCTGTACGGCCCCGAGCTGTATGTCATCACCTTTTCCGAAGCCGTGCGCTTGGGACTGTTATGTGACTACAAGGTCATTGTCTTGTCCGTCGAAGAAAGCCACGTCAATCGCCGCATTCAAGAGCTGTTACGCAGTGCAGACAACGACCTGCGCGTAGACGATGCGGCCAAGATCATCGGCTGCTGGAAGGCCCTCGCGAAGCAGGAATTGACGCCTGATTTGGTGGGCGATACCGAACCAATGAAACGCGCCGTCGCCTTCTGCCAAGTCATCGAAACGAAGAAAGGTGCAAAAGTTCACAAAGTCAGCTCGGTCAACATTGCAGACATGTTCAGCAAGGTTGTCCAAGCCTACCAAGACAGCGAGAACTTGGACGACGATGAATTACAAGCCAGCCCCGCATACACGCTTCAATGCGAAGCCGAACACGTAGACGGAGGCATGAATGCTTCGAAGAAAGAAGAGAAGCTGACATGGTTGAAAGACGAGCCACCCGAGAACACATGTCGAATCCTCAGTAACGTGCGCTGCCTCAGTGAAGGCGTGGACGTGCCCGCGCTGGACGCAGTTCTGTTCCTGACGCCTCGTAATTCACAGGTTGACGTGGTGCAGTCCGTGGGACGTGTGATGCGCAACGCGCCCGGTAAAAAGCGTGGCTACGTGGTGTTGCCCGTGGTCATTCCCGCCGGTGTCGAGCCCCATAAGGCCCTGAACGACAACAAGACCTACAAGGTGGTCTGGGAAGTCTTACAAGCCCTGCGTTCACACGACGACAAGTTCGACGCCATGGTCAACAAGTTGGAACTGGTGGGGAACGACCGATCCAAGATCGAAATCATCGCCGTCAGCGACAAAATCCAGCAAAAATCGAAGCGCAAAAAGGACGAAAACGGCGTCCAGAACAAGACTGCCGGTCGTGGTGGAAGCACCATAGGCCGGAAAGAAGCCACGGGCCCCAGCCAAGAAGAAATGCAAGGGGAACTTCAGTTTGAAGTGGGCGAAATCGAAAAGGCCATCTACGCCAAATTGGTTCAGAAGGTGGGTAATCGCCATCACTGGGAAGACTGGGCCAATGACATCGCCAAGATTGCCCACACGCATATCGACAACATCCAAGCCATCTTGGATAACCCATCAAATACTGAAGAACGGGACGCGTTCAACGCCTTCGCAAATGAACTACGTGACGACTTGAACGGCAGTATCAGCGACGGTGAAATTGTCGAAATGCTGGCCCAGCACATGATCACTAAGCCAGTGTTCGACGCGCTGTTCAGCGACTACAGCTTCGCCCAACACAACCCCATGTCCAAGGCCATGCAGGGTGTTCTGGACGCACTGCATCAACACAATCTGGACAAGGAAGCCAGCACCCTGCAGAAGTTCTACGACAGCGTAAAGATGCGCGCGGAGGGCATCGACAACGCTACTGGAAAACAAAAAATTGTCGTGGAGCTGTACGACAAATTCTTCCGCAATGCCTTCCCCAAGATGACCGAGCGTCTTGGTATCGTCTACACGCCTGTGGAAGTCGTGGACTTCATCCTGCATAGCGTCAATGATCTGTTGAAGAAAGAGTTCAACCAGACACTGGGAAGCAAGGGCGTACACATCATTGACCCGTTCACAGGTACTGGTACGTTCATCACTCGCTTGCTGCAATCGGGGCTGATCAATCAGGACGAACTACCCTACAAGTACAAGCAGGAACTGCACGCGAATGAAATCGTGTTGCTGGCCTATTACATTGCCGCCATCAACATTGAAGCGACGTACCACAGCCTGATTGGCGGCAAGTACGTGCCATTCGAAGGTATCTGCCTGACCGATACCTTCCAGATGTACGAAAAGGACGATTTGGTGGATGCGCTTATTGTGGACAACAGCGCCCGCCGCAAACGTCAGAAAAAACTGGATATTCGCGTAATTGTTGGAAATCCGCCTTATTCAATTGGGCAGGCAAGCCAGAATGATAATAATAGCAACATTACATATCCGAACCTTGATCGACGAATTTCAGAAAGTTACGCAGAATTATCTTCCGCGACAAATCTACGCGGCCTTTATGACAGTTACGTCCGTGCGTTTCGATGGGCTAGTGACCGTATTGGAGCTTGTGGCATTGTTAGTTTTGTTACCAATGCAGGTTTTTTGGACTCGACGTTTTCCGATGGAATGCGGAAATCTCTTGCTACCGAATTTAGTGATATATACGTTTTTCATCTAAAGGGTTTGCGTGGTCAAAAAACCGCTGGGGAACGGGCCAAGCGCGAAGGTGGTCAAATATTCGGCATTGCAAGTGCGGCAGCAATTTGTATAGTCGCCATGGTCAAAAACCCCGCAGTTAAGCATTCCGGAAAAATTCATTTTCACGAGATTGATGATTATTTAAACCGCGAAGAAAAGCTCAAAAAAATAGAAATGCTAGGAAGCATTTCAGGAATTTCTAACGCCCAAGGTTGGCGTGCTATTGTTCCAGATAGTCACGGCGATTGGATAAATCAGAGAAATTCTGATTTTGTAAAATTTATGCCACTTGGTGTTAAAAAAGGCTCTGAACCCGCCTTGATTTCCACATTTGCACATGGTGTTGTAACCGGCAGAGATGCATGGTGTTTTAATGCTTCAAGGACAGCATGCTCCGATAATATTCAGCGAATGATTGGTCGTTATAATTCCGAGGTTAAAAATTTTGATGAAAAATTCCTCGGCTTATCACGCTCGGCACGGGAAGATGCGGTTAAAGATTTTATTGAAACCGATGAAACAGAGGTCAGTTGGACGCGTGCACTGAAACAAGACCTCGTTCGATCAAAGCGCCATGTATTTTTTCAAAAAGAACTGAGGCGTAGCCTTTACCGTCCGTTCACGAAGCTCTGGTTGTATTTTGATCGCGAATTAAATGAAGCCGTCTCGCTAATGCCACAACTGTTTCCAAGTCCAGATGTGGAGAATTTGGCAATTGGGGTCACTGCATCAATGTCACGGAATGAATATTCAGTATTAATGATAAATGGGCCTGCAAGCTTCCATGCAGTCGATATGGTAGGAACCCAGTTTTTTCCATTGTATTTTTTCGATTCTGAAAAGAATAAAGACAAGAAGGCAGTTCAACAGGAGTTGATCGATTTTTCCAGCGATAAATCATTGCCAGATAATCCTAAACATGATGCTTTAACAGATGTAGGGCTGACCTATTTCAAGGATGCCTACCCTAGTGAATCTCTAACAAAAGAAGACATCTTCTACTATGTATACGGTCTTCTTCATTCACTAGAATATCGAACACTATTTGCCGATAACTTGGGTAAAGAGTTGCCACGCATACCGCGAGTAAAAAAGCCGGTAGACTTCTGGGCCTTCAGCAAGGCTGGCCGGGACTTGGCACACTGGCATCTGAACTACGAAACAGTGGAGCCATACCCGCTGACGATTGACGCCAAGGGTGTGCAATCCGATGCTGACTACCGCGTGGAAAAGATGAAGTTCGCCAAGAAGGGGGACAAGTCCACTGTCATCTACAACGGCAAGATCACGCTACGCGACATTCCCGCTGAGGCATGGAACTACGTGGTGAACGGTAAGGCAGCGTTGGATTGGGTCATGGAACGCCAGTCGGTTAAAACCGATCCTGCCAGCGGTATCGTGAACGATGCGAACGACTGGGCAATTGAAACCATGGGCAACCCGAAGTACCCCCTGGAACTGTTCCAACGCGTCGTGACCGTCAGTCTTAAAACTCAAAAGATTGTGGCGGCGCTGCCCAAACTGGACATTTGATTTTCTGTGCGGGTGTCTGCAGGCGATGTCAGGGACGCACCTCTGATTCGCCCGCCTCTCGTTGCGCCTGATGTTCCCGTCCCCTTAATACATCAGAACTTAACTTCTGGAGAAACTAATGCGACGTGACATCAAGGCTGGATATGTGGATTGGATGGCGAAAGAGATTGAGGGCAAAAAAGTCATTGCCTTCACGTTGAAGTTCCGCCAATGGCTAGGTGAGGAACACCTGACCCGACAAACTGCCGTCGCGACGGTTCGCAGGTTCTACAACCACTTATGCAGGGAAGCATACGGCCCTCTGGCAATGCGTCGCAAGAACCCGGCCAAACTTCAATTTATGGTCGCCTACGAAGGCGAGGTCAGTCGTGAAGACCACACCAAATCACGATTTCATGCGCATGGCGTGATAGAGGTTCCAAAGGGCTTGACCCGCAGCGCATACGAAGACATCTGCGAAGCGGCTTGGACAAGCCTGAAATGGGCCGATCCCAAGGCGCATGACTTCAAACAGTACAGGGACGAAGGTTGGCTTGAATACATGCTGAAAAATCGCACCAAGGCCGACGTAGAAGCGTCCATTGACCTTGATCTATTCAATCCCTACAGCTACCGGCATGAAGTTGACACCGTACACGCTGCCTGAAATTTCGGAATTTCTAAGTATGGCTAGAGACGCTTCCAGCGCCTTGACTGGACTTTGCCGTGATGCAGCCGTATCGACGTATCAGCAGCGAAAACCTTGCACCGATGAGACAATCTGAGAGCAGTTACGACGACTGCTAATAGATAACTTTGGTCTTTTGAAATTGGATTCAGAGGTTCAGAAGGATCAGACCGATGAAAGAGATGGTCAGACCTCCCAGATCAAAGAAGTCCAACGAGGGAAGCGAAGGAACGAGCCACGGGAACATTCCAACCTGATGCCGATGGCGAGAGTCCCGAAACCCCGAATTCATCGCATCCGAAAAGTACGATTACAAGGACACCGAATTTCAATGCTTCAGTGATGTCCCCGTATCAACGGGTACAGTCCCGGAACCTCAAGTCTTAGACCGTCTGAATGCCGCCACAAGCCGGACACTTTTGAAATTGACGGTACTTTTGTCGGTACATTTCAAAATAAAAAAACCTCAAACCCAATATTCATGCGGCTTGTAGGACACTTTTCGATTCCGGCCCCGGGCACCAGGCTTCAAAGCCGCTCCTGCTGGACCAGCAGGGGCGGCTTTTTTCATGGCGCGCCGGCCCCTTGCGCGGACAATCAGCCAGACCCTCACGACAACGCAGATATGGGAGCGCCTCCGGTTGACTGACACCCTGGACACATCGGACTTCTCCGAGCACACCCCCATGATGCAGCAGTACCTGGCCCTCAAGGCCGGGTTCCCCGACACGCTGCTGCTGTACCGCATGGGCGACTTCTACGAGCTGTTCTACGCCGATGCCGAACGCGCCGCGCAGCTGCTGGACATCACGCTCACGCACCGCGGGCAGTCGGCCGGGCAGCCGGTGGTCATGGCCGGCGTGCCCTTCCATGCGTTGGAGCAGTACCTGGCGCGCCTGATCCGGCTGGGCGAGTCCGTGGCGATCGCCGAGCAGGTGGGCGAGGTCGGCGCGGCCAAGGGCCCGGTGGCGCGCAAGGTGGTGCGCGTGGTCACTCCCGGCACGCTGACGGACAGCGAGCTGCTGCCCGACAAGAGCGAAGCGATGCTGCTGGCCCTGCACCAGGCCCCGCGCGGGCGCTGCGGCCTGGCTTGGCTGAGCGTGACGCAGGGCGTCGTGCAGCTGGCCGAATGCGCGCAGGACGAGCTGCCCGCCTGGCTGGCGCGCGTGGGCGCCAGCGAGCTGATCCACGCCAGCGGCATCACTCCGCGCTTTGCCGCCCAGCTGGCCGCGCTGCGGCGCGGCGGGCAGCTGGCCTGCCCGGCGGCGGCGCGCCCGGACTGGCAGTTCGACGCCACCCTGGGCCGCGCCAAGCTGCTGGAACACCTGGGCGCCGCCAGCCTGCAGGCCTGGAACGCCGAGGGCCTGCACCACGCCCACGCCGCCGCCGCCGCGCTCTTGCACTATGCCGAGCACACCCAGGGCCGCGCCCTGCCCCACGTGCACGGTGTGCGCGTGCAGCAGGCAGATGAGCTGATCCACCTGCCGGCGGCCACGCGGCGCAACCTGGAGCTGGTCAAGACGCTGCGCGGCGAGGACGCGCCCACGCTGTTCTCGCTGCTGGACACCTGCATGACCGGCATGGGCAGCCGCCTGCTCAAGACCTGGCTGCTGGAGCCCCGGCGCGACCGCAGCGACGCACGCCAGCGCCTGGCTGCCACCGCCGCCCTGCGCGGCTCGGGCAGCGGCGACGGGCCGTGGCAGGCGCTGCGCGGGCAACTGCGCGGCGTGTGCGACGTGGAGCGCATCACCGCCCGCGCGGCGCTGCACCAGGTGCGCCCGCGCGAGCTGGTGGCGTTGGCCGCGACGCTACAAAAATCGCAGCTGCTGGCGCAAGCCGGACAAGCGCCAGAGCCGTTTTTAGCTCAGATCTTTGACCAACTGCAGCCGGCAGCCGAATGCCTGGCGCTGCTGCAGGCCGCCATCGCGCCCGAGCCGCCGGCGCTGCTGCAGGCCGGCGGCGTGATCGCCTCGGGTTTCGATGCCGAGCTGGACGAGCTGCGCGGCATCCGCGACCACTGCGACGACTTTCTGCTGCAGCTGGAAGCGCGCGAGCGCGAGCGCACCGGCATCCCCAACCTGCGCGTGCAGTTCAACAAGGTGCACGGCTTCTACATCGAGGTCACCAGCAGCCACGTGGACAAGGTGCCGCCCGAGTGGCGCCGCCGCCAGACGCTGAAGAACGCCGAGCGCTTCATCACGCCCGAACTCAAGAGCTTCGAGGACAAGGCCCTGTCGGCCCAGGAGCGCGCGCTGTCGCGCGAGAAGTGGCTGTACGAGCAGGTGCTGCAGCGGCTGCAGCCGCACGTGCCGCAACTCACCCGGCTGGCCCAGGCCCTGGCCACGCTGGACGCGCTGTGCACGCTGGCCGAGCGCTCGCTCACCCTGGGCTGGTGCGCGCCGCAGTTCGTGGACCAGCCGTGCATCGACATCGAGGCCGGCCGCCACCCGGTGGTGGAGGCGCGCCTGGCCGAGGCCTCGCGCGGCGCCTTCATCCCCAACCACACCCGGCTGCATGCCAATACGCGCATGCAGATCATCACCGGCCCCAACATGGGCGGCAAATCGACCTACATGCGCCAGGTGGCGCTGATCGTGCTGCTGGCCAGCATGGGCAGCCACGTGCCGGCCAGCAGCTGCCGGCTGGGGCCCATCGATGCCATTCACACACGCATCGGCGCGGCCGACGACCTGGCCAACGCCCAGTCCACCTTCATGCTGGAGATGACCGAGGCGGCGCAGATCCTGCACGGCGCCACCAGCCAGTCGCTGGTGCTGATGGACGAGATCGGCCGCGGCACCAGCACCTTCGACGGCCTGGCCCTGGCCAGCGGCATCGCCACCCACCTGCACGACCGCACGCGCGCCTTCACCCTGTTCGCCACGCACTACTTCGAGCTGACCGAGCTGGCCGCGCGCCACCCGCACGCCGTCAACGTGCACGTGGGCGCGACGGAGGCCGGCGCCGACATCGTCTTCCTGCATGAGATCCAGCCCGGCCCGGCCAGCCGCAGCTACGGCGTGCAGGTGGCCCGCTTGGCTGGCGTGCCCGCCGCCGTGCTGCACCACGCGCGCCACGTGCTGGCCACACTGGAAGAGCGCGCCGGCCGCCATGACCCGCAGGTGGACCTGTTCGCACCACCTCCCGCCGCCGAGGCGCCCGCCCCCAGCGCCGCGCAGCAACTGCTGGCGCAGATCGAGCCCGACACCCTGAGCCCTCGCGAGGCGCTGGACGCGCTGTACCAGCTGAAGAGGCTCGCCAGCGCCGCCACCGCCTGACTGCACGTCCACACCTATGCCCGAGACCACCCCGGCGCCCGGCGCGCCCGCCTTGCCCTGGCGCGCCCTGCTGGCCGCCGGCGTGCTGTACCTGCTGGCCTGGACGCTGCTGCCGCCGCTCTTGATCTCCAGCTTTCCGCTGGACGTGGTGGAAAGCCTGTCCTGGGGCCGCGAATGGCAGTGGGGCTACTACAAGCACCCGCCGCTGGCGCCCTGGCTGCTGCACCTGTCCTACCGCACCTTCGGGGCCGCCGGGCCCTTCCTGCTCAGCCAGCTGTGCATCGCCGCCACGCTGTGGCTGGTCTGGCTGGCCGGCTGCCGGCTGATGGAGCGCGAACGCGCCCTGCTGGGCACCGTGCTGACGCTGGGCGTGGCCTTCTACGGCCACCCGGCGCTGGAGTTCAACCACAACATCGCGCAGATGCCGCTGTGGGCCGGCCTGGGCTGGGCACTGCTGGCCGCGCTGCAGGACGGGCGGCTGCGCCACTGGCTGGCGCTGGGAGCGCTGGCCGGCCTGGGCCTGCTGACCAAGTACTCGGTCGCCATCGTGCTGGCCTGCTTGGGGCTGTACCTGGTGCTGGGCCCGGCGCGGCGCGCGCTGGCGCGGCCCGGGCCGTGGCTGGCGCTGGGCCTGGCCCTGCTGCTGCTGGCGCCGCACCTGTACTGGCTCTGGCAGTCCGACTGGCTGCCCATGGCCTACGCCAGCCGCCGCGCCGAGGCACCGGGCGGCAGCGCCCGGCTGGGGGCCCTGTCCTTCCTGGGCACGCAGGCGCTGAACCACCTGCCGCTGGCCCTGGTGGTGCTGGCCGCCTGGCTGGGCACGCGGCGCCGGCTGCCCGCGGCCGGCGCCTGGCGGCTGCACGCGCGCTGGCCCGGCTACCTGCTGGTGGTCGCCCTGGGGCCGGGCCTGCTGGTCACGCTGCTGGGTCTGGTGACGGGCCTGCGCATCCGGGACATGTGGGGCATGCCCATGTGGGCCTTCAGCGGCCTGCTGGTGGCCGCGCTGCTGCCGCCCGCCTGGCTGGCGCCGCTGCGCCCGCGCCTGCTGCGCGGGGTGGCCGTGTGGCTGGTGCTGATCACCAGCCTGGCCATGGCCTACCTAGCCTGGGGCGCACAGCTGCGCCAGCGCCCGGCCCGCACCGACTGGCCCCAGCAGGCGCTGGTGCAGCAGGCCAACGCGGCCTGGGCGCAGGTGTCGCGCTGTCCGCTGCGCACCGTGGCGGGCAACTACTGGATCGCCGGGCTGGCGGCCGTGCCCTCGCCGGACCGGCCCTCGGTGCTGATCACGGGCGACGCGCGCTATTCCCCCTGGGCCACGGCGGACGGCCTGCGTCAGCACGGCGCGCTGTGGCTGCGCGAGGACGGCGAGCCCGACATGCCCCCGGCCCCGCTGGACCAGCTGCAGCCCGGCCCCGGCCTGCAGCTGCACCAGGGCACCTGGCAGCTGCCCTGGCCGCGCCGCGCCACCGCGGCGCCGCTGGTGGTGCACTGGCGGGCCTATGTGCCGGCCGCCTGCGCCGCCGTCATGCCCTAGAACGTGTTGACGTTCTTAAAAGGACAGCGGCCCCTGGTGTACATGCAGGCCGCGCTCGCGCAGGTCCTGCGCGAAGGCGTCCGACAGCAGGTAAGCAAACTCCACCGGGCGCTGCTTCCCAATGGCGTCCTGCGGCACCGGCCGGGTGGCCGGGTGGCACATCAGCAGCGCGCCGCCGCCCGCCGCCTGGGCCAGCCACTGGCGCATGTGGGCGCGGTAGGCGTCCGTGTCGGGGGCGTCGAAGCCGTAGACGCCGCCAAAGCCCTGGTTCATGGCCACGCCCGCGCGGCGCAGCAGCCGCGTGGCGCTCCAACCGCCCAGCAGGGCGATGACGGCCGCCTTGGGCGAGCGCCACAGCCCTCCAGCGGGCACGGTGGAGCGCACCCACGGCAGCGCCGCCTCCGATCCGTAGCGCGCCTGCAACTCCTGCAGCAGCGCACGGCGCACGCCAGGTAGCTGGTGCACGTGCTGGTGACCGTCGACGAAGTCCGGCGGCGTGCCCATGGCGCGCTCGAAAGCGTCCAGCTGCCGGGCCCAGGCCTGGCGCAGCACCTGCGCCGGCAGCCGGTGCAGGTAGGCGGCGCGCAGCACCTGGCCCAGGCCGTGCGCGGGGTGGGCGCCGCCGTGCCCCTCGGTCAGGTTGAAGTGCAGGCCCACGGACAGCGCCGGGCGCAGCTCGCGCAGCGCCGCGGCCACCTCGGGCCAGCGCGGCGCCGTGGTCATGCAGCTGGTAGCCGACAGGCGGCTGGCGCGGGCCAGTTTGCACACCGCATCGTCCACGAAGGGGTGCAGGCCGTAGTCGTCGGCGCACAGCACGAGGGCACGGCTTGAGGGATTGGTAGCGGCGTTCACTGGATGACCTCCGTGCTTCGCACCGCGGTGCGAGCTTGCTTGGGGCGGCCCGGCGCGGCGCTCACTGGGTAACCTCCGTGCTTCGCACTGCGGTGCGAGCTTGCTTGGGGCGGCCCGGCGCTGCGCTCATGCGCCGGCCGGCGCGCGGAACGCCCAGAACTTGGCCAAGGCGAAGGTGCCCACCGCCACCACCAACAGCACCAGCAGCAGGCTGGCCAGGTAGTGCCAGGACAGCCAGCGCAGCGCGGCGGCGTACAGCAGCTCGTTGGCAGCGAACGACAGGCTGGCCACCAGAAAATAGCGCCCCGCGGCCGCCCAGCCGTGCCGCCCCTGCGAGGGGGCGAAGGTCAGCAGCGCGTGGCCGCCGTAACTGACGGCAAAGGCGACCAGGAAGGCCAGCACGTTGGCCACCAACGGCGCCAGCCCGCCCCATCCGACCCAGGCGGCCACGGCCAGCAGATGGGTGGCGGCCGCGGCGGCGCCGACGAAGGCAAAACGCAGTACCTGGGGCCAGCGGCGCAACGCCTGCAGCAGGCGGTCAACCGCGCTCATGCGGTGCGTCACGCAGGGGGCTGTGGTCATCATCGCGCGCCACCAGGTAGCTGGGGCGGCGCTTGACCTCGTCGTAGATGCGCCCAATGTACTCGCCCAGCACGCCGATGGACATCAACTGCACGCCGGAAAACAGCATGATGCCGGCCGCCAGCGTGGGCCAGCCATCCAGGTCGGCGCCGAACAGGAGTGTCTCCAGCGTGATCCAGGCCCCATAGGCCAGCGCGCAGGCGGCCACCAAGCTGCCGACCACGCTCCACACGCGCAGCGGCATGGTGGTAAACGACGTCAGCCCCAGCAGCGCCAGCGAGCCCAGGCGGCGCAGGTTGAAGCTCGACGCCCCACCGGCGCGGTCCTGCGGCACGAAGGGCAGCGCCGCCGTCTTGAAGCCCACCCAGGCGTACAGCCCCTTCATGAAGCGGTGATGCTCGGGCAGGGCCTTCAGGGCATCGGCCACGCGCCGGTCCATCCAGCGAAAGTCACCCGCGTGCGGGGGCACCTTGACGCGGTTGCCGCTGTTGAGCAGGCGATAGAACAGGCTGGTGCCCACGCGCTTGGCGCCGCTCTCGGCCGTGCGGTCGGCGATCACGCCGTAAACCATGTCGTAGCCCAGCTGCCACAGCTCATGCATGGCGGGCAGCATCTCCAGCGGGTGCTGGAAGTCGGCGTCGATCAGCAGGACGGCGTTGCCGCGGGCGTGGTCTATGCCGGCCGACAGGGCGGATTCCTTGCCGAAGTTGCGCGACAGCGCCAGGTAGCGCACCGGCAGTCCGGCCAGCAGGCCCATGGCCACCTCGTGCGTGCCGTCGCGGCTGCCGTCGTTGACGATCAGGATCTCGAAGTGCGGCGTGAGGGCGCCCGCCGCCTGCGCCAGCGCCTGCACGAAGGCGGCCAGGTTGGCCTCCTCGTTATAGGCCGGCACCACGCAGCTGAGCTTCAGACCGGGCCGCGGCAGGGGGGCGGGCGGCGCGGCGGGGGCGTAGTCGGCGTGCATGTGGCTCATCGGGGCGATTGTCCCAAAACTGTGGCCCGCGAAAGCGCTGCCGGCCCCGTCCGGGCGCCACTACACTTGCCACCCCGCAGCCGCCCCGCCGGGCGGCGCTGCCCGTTGTCTTCCGCCATGGCCGCCATCGTTTTTTCCCACGCCAACAGCTTTCCTGCCAGCACCTATCGCGTCCTGTTCGGCCATCTGCGCCAGCGCGGTTTTCACGTCAGCGCCCTGGAGCGCTTCGGGCATGACGAGCGCTATCCCGTCACCAACAACTGGCCACACCTGGTGCAGCAGCTGGCCGATTTCGCGGCCGAGCAGCAGCAGCGCACCGGAGAGCAGGCGTTCCTGGTGGGGCATTCGATGGGCGGCTTCCTGAGCGTGATGGCGGCGGCGCGCCACCCCGAGCTGGCACGCGGCGTGCTGCTCATCGACTCGCCGCTGGTGGGCGGCTGGCGCGCCGGCGCAGTGGTGGTGGCCAAGAGCGCGCAGGTCATCGGCGCGGTCTCGCCCGGTCGGGTGAGCCGCGCGCGGCGCAACGCCTGGGCCAGCACCGAAGAGGCGCTGGCGCACTTCCAGCGCAAGAAGATCTTCGCGCGCTGGGACCCGCAGGTGCTGGCCGACTACGTGCAGCACGGGCTGCACGAGCACGACGGCCGACGCGTGCTGGCGTTCGACCGCGAGGTGGAAACGCGCATCTACAACACCATTCCGCACCATTTGGAAGCCCTGCTGCGCCGCCACCCGCTGCGCTGCCCGGCGGCCTTCATCGGTGGGCGCAGCTCGGTCGAGATGCGGCAGGTCGGCATGTCGCTGACCGAGCGCGTGACCCGCGGGCGGGTGATGATGCTGGACGGCAGCCACCTGTTTCCCATGGAGCAGCCCCTGGCAACCGCCGCTGCCATCGAGGCCGCGCTGCTCAACCTGGAGGGCGTGGTGCAGCGCAAGGCGGCCGCCTGACACTCCTGAAACCATAGCTGCCCGGGCATGCAGGGCAAGCGCTGGAGGCCGAAGAGGCTCTTATTCCGCCCAGGTCACCACGCCCGTCCAAGCCGTGGCCAGCACCACCAGCCCGAAGGCGATGCGGTACCAGGCGAACGGCACGAAGCTGTGGCTGCTGATGTAGCGCAGCAGCCAGCGCACGCACACCCAGGCGCTGAGGAACGAGAACACCAGCCCCACGGCGAACAGCGGCACGTCGGCGGCCGACAGCAGAGCGCGCTCCTTGTACAGGCTGTACACCCCCGCGCCGATCAGCGTGGGGATGGCCAGGAAGAACGAATAGTCCGTCGCCGCCTTGCGCGACAGACCCAGCAGCATGCCGCCGATGATGGTCGCGCCGCTGCGGCTGGTGCCCGGCACCATGGCCAGGCACTGCACCAGGCCCACCTTCAGCGCGTCCAGCGGCCCCATGTCGTCCACGCTGTGGATGCGCACGGCCGTCTGCTGGCGCCGCTCGGCCCACAGGATGACGAAGCCGCCCAGAATGAAGGTGCTGGCCACCACCACCGGGGTGAACAGGTGCTCCTTGATAGCCTTGCCGAATAGCAGGCCCAGCACCACGGCGGGCAGAAAGCCGATCAGCACGTTCAGCGTGAAGCGCTGCGCCTGGCGCTGGCTGGGCAGCGCCACCAGCGTCTCGCGGATGCGCTGCCAGTACACCAGGATGACGGCGAAGATGGCCCCGGTCTGGATGGCGATGTCGAAGACCTTGGCCTTGGCGTCGTCAAAGCCCAGCAGCGAGCCGGCCAGGATCAGGTGGCCGGTAGACGAAATCGGCAGGAACTCGGTCAGTCCCTCCACCACGCCCATGACGGCGGCCTTGAGCAGCAAAACGGTATCCACGCGCGTCCTTGTCAGCTTCTCGCCCAGCGAGAAAAAGCGCGGATTATCCGCCGCGCCTCGCCCGCCAGCGGCCGGCCCCCTGCCGTTCGCGCCGCCCCGGGTGCATTTCACGCCGCCCAGCCGCCAGCCGTCGCAAGGCGGTGGCCGGCATGAAGGACCGCCGGCACAGTGCGTTCTACGCGTTTCGCGTTGAACCCCAAGCACCGACAGGAGGCCCGCCATGCTGATCCAGATCGCCATCCACCAGCCCCAGATGCTCTGGCCCATCGTCCAGGGCACGCCCCGCTGGGTCTGGGGCCTGCTGGCCGCCCTGCTGTGGCTGGGCCTGACCCAGACACTGCCGCGCCAGGCGGGCCTGCGCCGCGCCCTACTGTCGCCGCTGGCGCTGGCGGGCTTCTCCGCCTGGGGCCTGGCGTCGGCCTTCGGCGGCAGCACGGCGCTGGCCGCCGCCCTGGGTGCCTGGCTGCTGGCTGCCGCCCAGGCCTGCGCGGCCAGCCTGGCATGGCACCGCGCCCCGGCCGCCGGCACGCGCTATGACGCGCAGGCGCGGCGCTTTCACCTGCCGGGCAGCCCGGTGCCGCTGCTGCTCATCCTGGCCATCTTCCTGACCAAGTACGCCGTGGGCGTGGAGCTGGTGCTGCAGCCCGCGCTGGCCCAGGACGGCGCCTTCGCCCTGCAGGTCGCGGCGCTGTACGGCATGTTCAACGGCCTGTTCCTGGCGCGCGCCGCGCGGCTGTGGCGCTTGGCGCAGCGCGGCAGCCAAGGCGGCCCGGCCTTTGCCTGACTGCGCAGATCTCTTCAACCCCCAAAGCAGCGAGCAACCCCATGACACATCCTGAACACACCCTCGACCCGGAACGGGAACGCCTGGCGCAGCGCCGCGCGCGAGCCAAGCTGGGCTGGTACTTTCACGCCTGCGTCTACGTTCTGGTCAACCTGCTGCTGGCCTTCGTCTCGGCGCGCAGCACGCACGCCTGGGCCATCTATCCAGCGCTGGGCTGGGGCCTAGGCCTGCTGCTGCACGGCGCGGCGGTGTGGCTGGCGGCGCCCGGCGGCGCGCTGTATGCCCAGCTGCTGGAGCGCGAGCGCGCCGCCCTGCGCCGTCCGCCCGCTGCCTGATCGCCGCCCGCACGTCGCGCAAAATAGCCGCCCGTCCGCCCACTCCTCGCCTGCCGTGCCCGCTCCCCCTTCCCTGCTGCGCCATCTGCTGCATGACGGGCTGGTCACCGCCGCCTTCTGTTGCGCCATCGCCCTGGCGCTGACGCTGGGCGGCCACGGCCGCTGGGACGTGCAGCTGGCCTATTCGCTGGCCATCGGCCTGCCCTCCTGGCTGATCATCGAGGCGGGGCGCTTCGCCCTGTCCGGCGGCAGCAACCGCTGGCCGCGCGGCTGGCGCGGCGTGCTGCTGGTGCTGGCAGGCAGCGGCTGCGGCCTGGTGCTGGGCACGCTGCTGGGCGACGCCTACAGCGGCCATGCCCAGCCCCTGTGGAGCAGCCCCTGGCTGCCGTCCACCCTGGTCATCACCCTGCTGGCGGCGGCGGCCATCTCGTTTTTCTTCCACAGCCGTGCGCAGGCGCAGCAGCTGGCGCTGCAGGCCGCGCAGGCCCAGCGCGACGCGGCGCAGGCGCGCCTGGCGCTCTTGCAGGCGCAGCTGGAGCCACACATGCTGTTCAACACCCTGGCCAACCTGCGCGTGCTGATCGCTACCGACGCGCCGCGCGCGCAGGCCATGCTGGACCACCTGATCGACTACCTGCGCGCCACCCTGGGCGCCTCGCGCGCCACGCCGCTGCACCCGCTGCGCGAGGAGTTCGCGCGGCTGGCCGACTACCTGGCGCTGATCGCCGTACGCATGGGGCCACGCCTGCGCTTCTCGCTGGACCTGCCCGCGCCGCTGGCGCCGCTGCCGGTGCCGGCGCTGGTGCTGCAGCCGCTGGTGGAAAACGCCATCCGCCACGGTCTGGAGCCGTGCGTCGAAGGCGGCACGGTGCGCGTGCAGGCGCGGCTGCTGGAGGGCGGTGCGCGCCTGCAGCTCACGGTGCACGACAGCGGCGCCGGCCTGGGCAGCGCGCCTCAACCGACCGAAGGCGGCACGCACTTCGGCCTGAGCCAGGTGCGCGAGCGGCTGGCTACGCTGTACGGCGCGGCCGGCACGCTGGAACTGGCGCCAGGCCCCCAAGGCGGCAAGCTGGCCACCGTCACCCTGCCCCTGCCAACGCCATGAACGACGCCGCCGCTCCCAGCGCCCTGATCGCCGAGGACGAGCCGCTGCTGGCCGCGGCGCTGCAGGCCGAGCTGGTGCGCGCCTGGCCCGAGCTGGCCATCGCCCGCGTGGTGGGCGACGGCCTGGCCGCCGAGCGCGAGGCGCTGGCCCTCAGGCCCCAGGTGCTGTTCTTTGACATCCGCATGCCCGGCCAGAGCGGCCTGGACGCCGCCGCCGCGCTGGCCGACGCCTGGCCCGAGGGCGAGCCCTTTCCGCTGCTGGTCTTCGTCACCGCCTACGACCAGTACGCCGTGCAGGCCTTCGAGGCCCAGGCGGTGGACTACCTGCTCAAGCCGGTGCAGCCCGCGCGCCTGCAAAAAACAGTACGAAAACTCAAGGAAACGCTTGCCAGGCAAGCGCCAGCAGCTACCCATTTGGAAGCAACCCTGGACCAGCTGCGCGGCCTGCTGGCGGCGCCGGCGCTGCGGCCGCAGCCGAGCGCCGCCCCGCTCACCCTGCTGCAGGCGGCCAGCGCCAGCGGCAACCGCATCGAGATGGTGCCGGTGGCCGACGTCGTCTACTTCGAGGCCGCCGACAAATACGTACGCATGCTTACGCCCGGGCACGAATACCTGCTGCGCACCCCGCTCAAGGAGCTGGCGGCGCGGCTGGACCCGGCCGAGTTCTGGCAGGTGCACCGCGGCGCCCTGGTGCGCGCCCGCTGCATTGCCGCCGCCGAGCGCGACGAGGCCGGGCGGCTGCACCTGCGCCTGCACGGCCGGCCGGAGCGGCTGGCCGTGAGCCGGCTGCACGCCGCACTGTTCAAGGCGATGTAGGGCGGACGGCGGCGCCCGCCCCGGGCCGCTTACTCGCCCGGCTCGCGCTCGCGGGCGGCGGCCGCGGCGGGCTGCCGCGCCGGCGCCGCCTGGCGCGGCGCGCGTGCGTCCGCGCCCGAGCCCTTCCAGCTCGGCGGCACCTGCGACGGGCCGGTGGTGGCGGGGTTGAAGCTGCGGGCCTGCTCGGGCATCAGCGCGCTGACGGGCTCCGGGTGCGGCGAGCGGCTGCGGTTGAGTTCCTGGGCGATCTGCACCGCCGAGGCCGGGCGGCCGGCGATCGTCGGGCGGATGCCGGGGCTGGCCTGCAATTCCTCTGCGCTGGGCTCGCGCGGCGAAAAGCTGTGCGCATCGGCCAGCGGCCAGTACAGCTTGTAGACGCTGTGCTGGTTCTCCAGGTCGTCCAGGATGGCGCCGAAGCGGATGGTGGGCATGACGGCCGATAGCAGCCGGATGCGCGAGCTGTCGATGCGCCGCACGATGTGGTGCGGGGTCAGCTGGTCGGGGTGCATCAGACCGGCGGCCTGCAGCAATTCCTTCAGCGCATGCAGCGTGTTGGCGTGGTACTGCGCCACGCGCGTGGCCTTGTCGGGCACCACCAGGGCGCGCTCGCGCAGCGCGTCCTGCGTGGCGATGCCGGTCGGGCAGCGGCCGGTGTGGCAGACCTGCGCCTGGATGCAGCCCAGCGCCATCATGAAGCCGCGCCCGGAGTTGCACCAGTCGGCGCCCAGGGCGAACATGCGCGCCAGGTCGAACGAGTTGATGACCTTGCCGGCCGCGCCGATCTTGATGCGGTGGCGCAGGTTCACGCCGATCAGCGTGTTGTTGACCAGGTGCAGGCCCTCCTGCACCGGCGCGCCCATGTGGTCGGCGAACTCGATGGGCGCGGCACCCGTGCCGCCCTCGGCGCCATCGACCACGATGTAGTCGGGCGTGATGTCGGTCTCCAGCATCGCCTTGACGATGGCGAACCACTCCCAGATGTGGCCGATGCACAGCTTGAAGCCCACCGGCTTGCCGCCCGACAGCTGGCGCAGCTGGGCAATGAAGTGCATCAGCTCCACCGGCGTGGAGAAGGCGCTGTGCGACGACGGCGACACGCAGTCCTGCCCGATGGGGATGCCGCGCGCGGCGGCGATCTCACTGGTGACCTTGGCACCCGGCAGCATGCCGCCGTGACCCGGCTTGGCGCCTTGGCTGATCTTGATCTCGATCATTTTGACCTGGGGCTGGCGCGCCTGTTCGGCAAAGCGCTCGGGGTTGAAGCTGCCGTCGTCGTTGCGGCAGCCGAAGTAGCCCGAGCCAATTTCCCAGATCAAATCGCCGCCATGCTCGCGGTGGTAGCGGCTGATGCCGCCCTCGCCCGTGTCGTGGGCGAAGCCGTCCATCTTGGCGCCCTGGTTCAGCGCCAGGATGGCGTTGGCCGACAGCGCGCCGAAGCTCATGGCCGAGATGTTGAACACGCTGGCGTTGTAGGGCTGGGTGCAGGGCGCGACGCCCTCCAGCGGCTCGCCCGGGCGCCCGCCGATCCAGATGCGGAAGTCGTGCGAGTCGATCTTCGTCGTCTGCATGGAGTGGTTGATCCACTCATAGCCCTTGGCGCCCACGTCCAGCTTGGTGCCGAAGGGCCGCACGTCGGGTTCGCCCTTGGAGCGCTGGTAGACCACCGAGCGCTGCGCGCGCGTGAAGGGCTCGCCGTCCTCCACGTCGCCCTCGATGAAGTACTGGCGGATCTCCGGGCGGATGAACTCCAGCCAAAAGCGCATGTGGCCCAGGATGGGATAGTTGCGCAGGATGGCGTGGCGGGTCTGGCGCAGGTCGCGCAGGCCCACCAGCGTGAGCAGGCTGGACACGGCCAGCAGCACCGCTGGCGTCCAGCCGAAGCCGAAGGCCGCCAGCCACAGCGTGCAGGCCAGCGCAAGGAGCGAACACAGCGCCAGCGTGCTGTAGCGCACGCTGTTGACGAAAAAGGAGTGAAGCTTCATTGGAACCCTGATGACAGGCGGGCACTGCGGCCCACAAGGCGGGGCGCGGGCCCCGTGCGGCGCGGGCATTATCCCCAGCCCGCCGCGAAGGATTCCTGCGTGCAGGCGGTCATGCGGCCGCCTCTTCGCTCTTCTTTCGATAGCTGCTAGCGCTTGTCTATCAAGCACTGGAGGCCGATTTGACGCGAATCAATCGCAGGACCAGCCAGGGCAGCAGGGCCGACAACAGCAACAGGCTCCATGTTCCGAGCGTGGGAATGGCCTGGGTGCCAGCCGGCGCCATCAGCAGGCCCACCCCGCCAGGGTCGGCGATGCGGCCCGGCGTGGGATCGTCGTCGCCCGGGCCGTTGTCGGTGAAACTCAGGGTGACGGTGCCGGCCCCCTCGTTCACCACCGCGTCGTCAAACGGTGCCCAGGCGTTGGCGGCGTTGCGCTTCCAATAGCGGGACCCAGGGGCTATGGCGGGGTAGGTCAGCACGACCTGCACCTGCGAGCATCCGGTCAGGGCGAAGTCGACCAGCCCATGCGGCAGCGCCAGCCCCGGGGGCGCGGCCTTGGGGCCGCTGGTGGCCGGCAGCTCCAGCGTGGCGTGCTCCAGGGTGCAGGCCGCATCGCTGCTGCTGAAGCTGAGCCCAATGCCGCCCGGCAGCACGGTGCCGCGCCCGCTGGGCGTGGCCCGGCCGGTGGCCTCGGCGCTCCTGCCCACGGCGTTGGTGGCGGTGACGGCGAAGGTGTATTCCTGCCCGCCTCTCAGTCCCGTGGCTGTGCAGTGCGTGGCCGTGGCTGGGCTGGGCACGCAGCTGCCGGTGGGGCTGACGGCCACCTGGTAGCCGGTGACGGGGCTGCCGCCGTCGCTGGCCGGCGCGTCCCAGGCCAGCGTGGCGCTGCCCTCACCCGGCGCGATGCGCAGGTTCGTGGGCGCGCCGGGCGCGCTGGTCACTGCCAGGCTGACTTCCTTGCCCGGACCGTGGCGCACGGCGACCGTATGGCCAGCGGGCGGGGCATCCAAGCGCAGCGTCCCGGTGAGCGTGCCGGTGTAGGTGAATAGCGTATGGACGCCCGGGCCGAACCCGCTGACGGGGACCACCTGCAACGTCGCGCCCTGCAGGTCCAGGTCGCCGTTGACTTCGACCCGGTCGCTGGCTGCACCCAGCTTGAACTGCGCCTGCCCGCCCAGCACCAGCGGGCCGGTCGTGAGCGTGCCCGTGGCCTCGTCCGGCCCGCCGGGCCTGAGCGTGGCGGCCGCGGCCACCACGGTGGCGCCCACCCTGCCCGCGCCCGCCAGCGTGGCCCCGGCCGTCACGGTGAAGGTGGAGGCGTCCAGGCGGCCGCTCACGCGCAGCATGCCGCCGGCGACCGTCCAGGCCATGGGCTCGGCGACGGTGCCGGTCAGCTCCCAATGGCTGACATCCGTCTTGCTGCCCCTGGCAAAGCCCTTGTAGCGGCCCATATCCAGACTGCCACTGCCCCCGGTGCCCGTCAGCGTCAGTACGTTGCCGCTGCAACTGCCCGTGCAGGCCACGTCGCCGATGATGGAAGAGCCGGGCACCAGCGACAGCGAGTTGCTGCCGCCGGTGAAGCTGATGGCGTTGGCTCCAGCCCCCGCGCCGGCAGCGATGGTGCCGGCATTGACGATGGACAGACCGCTGCCCACGATGCCCTCGCCGCCGCGTCCCTGCGCGGTGGCACCCGGTCGAAAACCCAGGCCGCCCCAGCCGCCACTGCCGTCGCCACCGGCGCTGCCCTGCCCCAAGGTGGAGGCGGCCCCGCCAGCGCCACCCTGCACCGTGGCGCCGGCGCGGTTGGTCAGCGTGACCTGCCCGCTGAGGCCGGGGCCACCTGCACCCGCGCCGGCACTGGCCCCGCCCTGGATGGTGCCGTGGTTGTCCACCTCCAGGACAACGCCGGCGTCCGCGGCGATGCCGGCGCCGCCATCGCCGCTGCCGGCGCCCCGAATGCCCGTCGAAGTGGCGCCGTCCATCCCTCCCTCGCCGCCCTTGAAGGTGCCCCGATTGTCGATGCGCACCGCACCCAGAGCCAGCAGCCCCACGCCGCCCCCGCCGCCATGACCAGGCACGGCCCCTATGCGCCAGCTGCTGGTGCCGCCGCTGCCGCCACGCCCGCCAGCAATGGTCCCTGCGTTGGCGATCAGGGGAGCGCCCCGCGTGACCAGGCCTGCGCCACCGCCACCGCCGCCACCGCCGCGCAGGCAGGTGGCCTGGCTGCCACCGCCGCCGCCGTACCCACCTGTGGCTGCCCCGCCGGCCGCCACCGTGAGTGCACCGGCCGTCGGGGGCAACAGCAACCCCATGCCGCCCTCGCCCCCACCGCCGCCGCCACCACTGCAGCCTGAGCAGCCCACCCTGATCTGGCAGCCCCCGCCGTCACCTCCCGGGGCACCAGCAGCGCTGGCGGCCAGCTCGCCCCCAAGGCTCTCCAGGCCCAACCTGCCGCCATCGCCGCCGGCGCCGCCATCGCCGCTGAAGCCGCTATGGCCTCTGGCGCCCAAAACCGCTAGCCCGGTGAGCGGGTCCACCGCTCCACCCGCGCCTCCATACAACTCGCCATAGGAGCCCGCCCCTCCCGCCCCGCCGCTGGCCCATGCACCACCCGGCGCCAGCATGCCGGCCGCTACAAGCCAGGCCAGCACCAGGGCACCCCACAGGCCGCCGATACGATTCATATTCATTTTTTCACTACTTTTTTGATAGCTGCCAGCGCTTGACTCTCAATGTCTGCAGGCCGATTTGACATAAACACTCCGCAGTCCCAGCAGCGCCGCCAGCGCAGACAGCAGCAGCACGCCGCACTGCCCCAGCGTCGGAATGGCCTGCGCACCACGCAGCCCGGCCAGCAGTGCTGGCCCGCCCGGGTCCTGAATGGCGCCGTCCTGTGCCAGGTCGCTGTCGCCCGCACCGCCATCGGTCAGCGTCAGCGTGATGCGATTGCCCTGGATGCGCGCGCCGGCATAGGGGTACCAGTGCGGCTGCGCATCGTCCCGCGTGGGACCGAACTTGTAGTAGACGGTGCCCGGCGGCAGCGCCATGGGGTAGGTCAGCACCACCTCGGCGGCGCTGGCGCGCACGCCCTGGTGCAGCTGCACGCTCACCACGCCGTGCGGCAGGCTCACGCCCTGCGGCAGCGCCGTGCCCACGCTGCCGGCGGTGGCGGTGGACGCGGCAGCCAGCTGCCAGTCCTGGCCGGGCGACACGTCCAGCAGCAGCGGTTGTCCCTGGTGGGGGCCTTCGGCCACGTCAAGGACGGCGCCGGGGATGAACCGCGCCCCCGCGCTGCGCGGGCCGTCCACGCCGGCGAGCTGGCAGGCACTGGCGCCGCTGGCGGCGCAGTCGCCCGTCCAGCCGGCAAGGCGGTGGCCTGCGCCGGGCGTGGCGGTGCAGGTGGCGTCGCCGCTGTGCGGCACCGGGTTGGGCGCGCAGGCCAGCGTGCCGCCACTGCCAGCGGTGGTGGCAATGGCCCACAGCCCGGGGGCGCTGCACTGCGCATTGCCGCCTCCATAGGCTCCCGTGCAGGCCCAGCTGAAGCGCCCGCCGACAGCGTCCACGGCGCCGGCGGTGCCCGCGGTGCACAGGCCCGCCGTTGGCGCCACCTGCACCGCCACGCCATCGGCGCTGCCGCAGGCCCCGGTCACCGGCACGAACTGGACGGTGAGGGTCAGCGCCTTGTCCGGCGCGGGCAGGTAGCGCAGGGCGCCGCTGTCGCCGGTGCCCGCCTGGCTGGCGGCGACCGTGCAGCTGCCCGCATCGGTGCCGGTGAGCTGGTGGCCGCTCAGGGTGCACGGGCCGCTGGCCACCAGGCTGACGGGCAGGCCCGAGGTGCTGCTGGCGGTCAGGACTCTGGTGGCGCCCACCGCAAGGGAGCTGGCGCCGGCGCTCAAGGACAGCGTCTGGCTGGCATAGGGTGCGATGCAGGCCTGGGCCGACGTGCTGGTGCCCCCGTTGCTGCCATTGCAGCCCCAACTCCATTGGCCATGGCTCCCCGTCACGCCGGTGGCCGTGCCAGCGGCACACAGGCCGGACGACGGCTGCGTAGCACTGGCAGCCACGCCAGCACAGGCGCCGTTCACCGGGGTCGCGGTCGTGAAGGGCACCGGCCCGGCCAGCGTGCTCAGGCGCCCCGCGGCTTCGGCCACGAGATAGAGGTCGTAGGCCGTGCTGACACTCAAGCCCGTGATGGCGCGGCTGACCGGGTTGCCTGCGGCCATGGCGAAGCTCTGGCCGCCCGCCTTGACCTGGGCCGGGCTGGGTACGGCGCTGCCCCTGGGCCGCAGCTGCCACCAGCCCGTTCCCGCAATGCTGCTGGTGGCCCGCAGGGTCGCTGCGTTGTGCGTGACGCCTTGCACTCCCAAGGCCGTCAGCAAAGGGGCTGGGGAGGGCTCGCCGCGCACCAGGCGGGCACTCATGGGGTTGAAAGTGGCAAAGCCGTCGTAGGCACCCCCATGTGAAAAATTGACCCCCCAGGCCATGGCCGAAGAAGTGGCATGGGGCGATGCCGACCAGTAGAGAAATTCCGTATTCGGAAAGAAAAAGGGGTTGATCTTGGGAGGGCTGGCTTGCGCCAAATCCACGATACCCAGCAGTTCATCCTTCGTGGGCATGCGCCAATCCGTGGCGCCGCACAAACCGGCTGCATTCACGCTCTGGGCAAACTGGGGGCCGTCCTGCCACTGGTAGAGGTTGTCCTTGTTGCGCAGGCCACTGGTGGTCTTGACCTCCCAGATCAGCTGGGTGTCATCGTCACGCGTGCACGCCCAGTCGCCCGCCCCGGTGCCCGGAGCGGCGGTGTCGGGCAGCGTGCTGCCGCTGTTGGACACCTTGGTGTAGCCCGCGTGCGCCAGCAAAGGCATGGCGCACAGGCACAACGCGGCCAGTGCGCCCTTCACGGAAATCCCCTCTCTCGCTCTTCTTTTTGTAGCTGCCAGCGCTTTCACATCAAGCATTTCGGACCGATTTAGCGTTGTTCTGCCAGCCGCAGCACGCCCTAACTGCCCCGTGTGGGGACGGGGAACGCAGCACAGCCTGAGAAATGTGTGGAAGCTTGGAACGGGAAAGACATGCGTAGCCATGGGGCCAAGGCTATGCAGGGACCGCGGAAACCGCCTCCACTGAGCGCCACATCGCGGCGCTTTGCGGCCGCAGGCTTACGCCGGTAGGCCCTCTTGCGCGTGCAGCTGGCGCACGTCGCCGGGCGCCATGGCAAAACGCTGCCTGAAGGCCCGGTAGAACCACGACAGGTTGTTGAAGCCCGCGTCGTAGGCGATGGCGCTGATCTGGCTTTGCGCATGCTGCGGGTCGGCCAGCCGTCCGAAGGCGCGCTGCAGGCGCTGCTCCAGCACGTAGTCGCTGAAGACGGCGCCGTCGTGCTCGAACAGGGCACGCACGTAGCGGGCGGAGATGCCGTGGCGCTGCGCCACCCACTCCAGTGACAGGTCGCCGCGCCAGGCGTTGACGCGCAGGTCCGCCTGGATGGCCTTCAGGCGCGCCTGGCGCAGCCCGCGTGCGCTGGCGGCCGCCCGTGCCTGGGGTTTGGCGCCCAGCGCCAGCACGCCCAGGTCGAGCAGCTGCTGGCCCATGCGCACGCGCTCGTCGTCGCCCACTTCGGCGCCATCGCCGACGGGCCGCGCCAGCGCCGAAGCCTGGCGCGCCAGCAAGCGCAGCGCCAGCGTGTCGGGCAGGCTGTGGCGCAGTGCGCGGTCCACGTCGGCCACGTGCGGCAGCACGTGCTGGCGTGCAAAGGCGATCAGCAGCACGCTCGCCCGGGCGCCATGGAAGTCGATGCGCCCCGCCTGCTCGTTCAGGCCCACATAGCCGGGGCCGCCGGTGCAGGGCATCTCGCCGCGCTGGCGCAGCACCCAGCCGCCCTGCCGGGGCGCGCGGGGTGCGTCGGCAGGGTTGAGGAACAGCAGCACGTCGTCATTGCCGTCGGCCAGCTGGCGCGGACTGCGGCTGACGCTCAGGGCGGAGCTTTCGACCGAGGCGATGGATACGCCGGGCAGCAGGCGGATGCGCATGGACATCTCCAGCCCATCACCGCCCGAGATGTCGGGCGCCATGTTGGCCAGGGCGGCGCAGGTTTCGCGCACGGCGTCCGCGCGCTCGCCGGGCAGGTGGTTGCGGGTGTTGAATTCGATGAAGGCCATGTCGCCGTGTCGCCTGGGTCGAAAGCGCCTGGGTGGTGGGTGGAGCTGCGCAGCGCGGACTGTAAGGCGTGTTGCAGGCAAAAAAGGCGAAGCCCGGTGCGTGGATTGGCGGCGCCTGGCGACCCACCGGTCGGGCGGCCCTGTCAACCGCGCGGCAGGCGAAAAACCGGGCGTTCAGGTAGCCTTGCGGCCGATGAGCCCCGCCCCGTCCGCCCCCGCCGCCCGCCCTGCCCCGCCGCCACGGACGCTGCTGCTGATGCTGCTGGCCCTGACCTCGGGCTTCGGCCTGAGCAACGCCTTTCGCACCGTGGCGGCCATCATGGCGGCGCCGCTGCAGGCCGACTTCGCCCTGTCGCCGCAGCAACTGGGGCTGTTTGCCGCGGCCTTCCACTTCGCCTTCGGGGCCATGCAGGTCTTCATGGGCATCGGCATCGACCTGTACGGCGTGCGGCGCACCATCCTGGCGGCCTTTCCGCTGGCGATTGCCGGGGCGGTGCTGTCGGCGCTGGCGCCGGGCTTTGGCTGGTTGGCGCTGGCGCAGGTGCTCGTCGGCGTGGGCTGTGCGCCGGCCTTCTTGGTGTGCACTGTGTTCATCGCGCGGCACTTCGCGCCGCAGCGCTTTGCCGCCATGTCGGGCACGGCCATGGCCATCGGCACGCTGGGCATGCTGTTCACCGGCACGCCGCTGGCCTGGCTGGTGCAGCAGTGGTCCTGGCGCGTGGGGTTTGCCGTGCTGACGGCGCTGGCCGTGCTGGCCTGGCTGTGGATATGGCGCAGCGTGCACGAGCCGGCCGCCGCCCCGCATGCGCCGCAGCGCGAGTCGGTGCGCCAGGCGGTGGCGCGCTTCGGCACGTTGTTCACCCTGCCGCACACCTGGGGCATCGTGGTGCTGGGCGCTGTCACCTATGCCGCGCTGATCGCGCTGCGTGGCCTGTGGCTGGGGCCCATGCTGATGCAGCGCCACGGCTGGTCGCTGGTGGCCAGCGGCAACGTGGCGCTGGCGCTGTCGGTGGTGGCGCTGGCCGGTCCGGTGCTGTTCGGCCGCATCGACCCGCCCGACGCGCGCCGGCGCCGGCGCTGGCTGGTGGCCTGCACGCTGGCCATGGCCGCCCTGTTCGCCGCGCTGGCCGCCGGCGGGCCATCGTGGCTGGATGTGGCGCTGATGCTGGCCGTGGGCCTGCTGTCGGGCTTCATCGTGCTGCAGTACGCCGACGTGCGCGCCGCCTACCCGGCCGACCTGACGGGCCGCGCCATGGCGGTGTTCACCATGGCCATGTTTTTGGGCGTGGCGCTGATGCAGTGGGCCACGGGCTGGATCGCCACGCTGGCCGCGGCACGCGGCGGCGACCCCTACGTGGCCGTAATGCTGGCCATCGCCGCCGTGCTGGCGGTGGCGGCCCTGGCCTTCAGGCTGCTGCCGGCGCCACCGGCAGCGGCGCTGGTACCGGCGCACTAGGGCGGTCAGCCGAAGCCTGGCGCCAGACTCCGGCACGCACGGCGCACACAGGGCCGGCTGAAGTACGCTGCCGGGCCAAGCACTTTTTACGTAAACCGCCCCATGGACCTTCTTCAGCTGTCCGACCTGCAGCCCGCCGACATCCGTCACATCTGGTCACTGGTCAACGACGGTGCCAGCCCCGTGTTGAGCGGCACCGTGGGCTGGTCGTTCGAGGGCAGCGGCATCCGCACGCGTACTACGTTCATCCAGGCCTTCCGTCAGCTGGGACTGGCGTTCACAGAGCTGCCCCGCCTGCTGCAGACCAGCGAACGGCCCGAGGATCTGGCGGGCTACCTCGACCCGTTCTATGCGCTGTACGTGGTGCGTGAGCCCGACCATGCCCGACTGTCTGCTTTCGCCAAGGCGTCGCGCCGGCCGGTGATCAACGCCATGTCTGCCCAGGGCCATCCCTGCGAAGTGCTGACCGATGCGTACTACATCGACACCGCCATCCGGCCGCTGCGCGATGCCCGCGTGTGCCTGTGGGGGCCCAGCACCAACGTGTTCCGCTCCTGGCACGAACTGTCGCAGGTGGAGGGCTTCGAGCTGGTGCAGGTGTGCGACCGGCGATTTCACGAGCCGCTGCCGCAGGTGGCGTTTGCCGAGCCCTCGCACCTGCCGGGCGCGGTGGACATCGTGATCACCGACAGCAGTCCTGCTCACGCCGGTTCCGGCGCCGCCGCACAGCCCGCCCTCACGCCCCTGACCGCCGAGCACCTGGCCGCCCTGGGCAGCCCAGCCCTGCTGCCCACCCCACCGTTCATGCTGGGACGCGAGCTGGCGCTGGACCCGCTCGCCTACCCCGGCTTCGTGGGCTATGCGCAAAAGCAACTGCTGCTGCCGGTGCAGGCCGCCATCGTGCGCTGGGCCCTGGCATCGAAGGCGGACTGCAGTGCGGGGCAAGGCGCTGCCCAGGCTTCAAGCCAAATCGGCCTCTAGCGCGCTTCAGACAAGCGCCAGCAGCTATTATTTTCAGAGCGAACTGGCGCTGGAACCATCACCGCGGTACAGCCAGGGCACGTCCAGAATGCGCTCGCCCAGCAGGCGCAGGCTGGCGTCGCGCCCCCAGCGCAGCGGGCCGCGGGCGTGGAAGATGACGCCGTTGCGGCGCGAGCGCTCCTGCACCCGGGCGTTGCGCTGCCAGCGGTTCAGCGCGTAGCGGCGCAGGCGCAGCGGCACCTCCAGGTCGTCCATGGCCAAGGCGCGCTGCAGCTCGGCGGCGTCCTCGATGGCCATGCCCGCGCCCTGAGCCAGGTACGGGCGCATGGGGTGGGCGGCATCGCCCAGCAGGGCCACCAGGCCGCTGGCCATCTCGTGCGGGCCAGCCACGGGCAGGCGGTCGGCCAGCGGCCACAGGCGCCAGCCGCTGCCGGCCTGCGGCACGGCGCGCACCAGATCCTGCAGCGGCGTGCAGGTGCGGGCCAGGGCGGCCTCCAGCTCGGCGGCATTGGCGCCGTGGTCCCAGCCGTCCAGGTCCGCAGGCGCCTGGCCGTGGCGGATGGCCACCACGTTCAGCAGCTCGCCGCCGCGCAGCGGGTAGTGCACCACGTGCAGCCTCGGGCCCAGCCAGGCGGTGACCTGCTGCGAGCGCAGGGCCGCGGGCAGCGCGTCCTGGCGCACCACGGCGCGGTAGGCCAGGTGGCCGGACACCCGCGTGGGCGCCTCGCCGAGCAGCTGCGCGCGCGTGCCGCTGCGCAGGCCGTCGGCCCCGACCAGGGCGTCGCCCTCCACCTCGATCACGCGGCCGTCGCGCTGGCGCAGCAGGCGCAAGGTGACGGCGCTGCCCTCCTGCGCGTGCTGCTGCACCGTGTGGCCGACGTTCAGATACACGCCGGGCAGCGGCTGCACGGCGGCCAGCAGTACGCCGTGCAGATCGGCGCGGTGGATGGTGGCGTAGGCGGCGCCGTAGCGCTCGATGATGTGGCTGCCCAGGCGCATGGACGCCAGTTCGGCGCCGCTGCGCGCGCTGCGCACGGCCAGGCGCTGCGGAAAGGCCGCCACCGCCTGCAGCGGGCCCTGCAGGCCCCACGCCTGCAGCCGGCGCACGACGTTGGGGCCCAGTTGCACACCGGCACCCACTTCGGTGAAGGCGCCCGCGCGTTCGTACAGCCGCACCTCCCAGCCGGCGCGGGCGGCGCCCAGCGCCGCGGCCAGGCCGCCGATGCCGCCGCCGGCCACCAGAATCTGTTGTTGCATGGGCTGCGATTGTCGGCGCTGGCGCGCCCGTCTGCGCAGCTGCACGTCGACCAGGCAGCAGCGGCGCTAGGGGGAGACGGGGGCCATGGCCTGCTCCAGCACCGCCGCTGGCGCCGGCCGTCCGAACAGGTAGCCCTGGAAGGCCGGGCAGCCGTGGCGGCGCAGGAAGTCGAGCTGGCTGGCAGTCTCCACGCCCTCGGCCACCACGTCCAGGTCCAGGCTGCGCGCCAGCGCCAGGATGGTGCGCACGATGGCCGCGTCGTTGGAGTCGGTGAGCACGTCGCGCACGAAGCCCCGGTCGATCTTGAGCTGGTCCAGCGGCAGGCGCTTGAGGTAGGACAGCGAGGAGTAGCCGGTGCCGAAATCGTCCAGCGAGAAACCCACGCCCTGCGCGCGCAGGTAGTCCATCTTGGCGATCATCTCCTCGGTGTCGGTTAGCAGCAGGCTTTCGGTCAGCTCCAGGCGCAGCGCCTGGGGCGGCGCGCCGCTGGCGCGCAGGGCGGCCAGCACCTGGTTGGCGAATTCGCCCTGGCGGAACTGGCGCGCGCTTACGTTGACCGACAGCACCAGCGACTGCATGGCCGGCCGCGCGGCCCAGGCGGCCAGCTGCATGCAGGCGGTCTCCAGTACCCAGCGGCCCAGGGGCAGGATGAGGCCGGTCTGCTCGGCCAGGGCGATGAATTCGCCCGGCGGCACCAGCCCGCGCGTGGGATGCTGCCAGCGCACCAGCGCCTCGGCGCCAAGGATGGCGCCAGCGGCGTTGACTACCGGCTGGTAATGCAGCAGCAGCTCGCCGCGGGCCAGGCCGTGGCGCAGCTCGGTCTCCAGCTCGGTGCGTGCGCGCATCTGCGCCAGCACGCCGGGGTCGAACAGACGCAGCGCGTTGCGCCCGGCGGCCTTGGCCTGGTACATGGCGAAGTCGGCCTGCTTGAGCAGCTCGTCGGCCGGCTGCGCCGGGTGGTTGAACAGCGTCAGCCCCATGCTGCAGGTGGTGTGGTGCGAATAGCCGTCGCCCAGCGGGAAGGGCCGTGCCATGGCGCCGGCGATCTTGCGCGCCAGGCGCTGCGCGCCCTCGCGCGCCTCCCGCACCTCGCTCGGCAGGCCGTCGGCCAGCACCACGAACTCATCGCCGCCGAAGCGCGCCACGGTGTCGCTGGCGCGCACGCACTGGCGCAGGCGCTGCGCCGCCATGCTCAGCAGGCGGTCACCCACATCATGGCCGCGGGTGTCGTTCAGATCCTTGAAGTTGTCCAGGTCGATGAACAGCAGCGCGCAGTGGCGGCGGCTGCGCTGCAGACCCGCGCAGCTGCGCTGCAGGCGGTCCAGCAGCAGGCGGCGGTTGGGCAGGCCGGTGAGCGCGTCGTAGAAGGCCAGTCGCTCGATCTCGCCCTCCACGCGCTTGCGCTCGCTGATGTCGCGCCCCACGCCGCGGTAGCCCAGCAGGGTGCCGCGCGCGCTGACGATGGGCTCGCCGCTCAGGGCGATCCAGGAGCTCTCTCCGCTGGGCTCCACGCGTTTGAGCTCCAGCTCGCGAAAGGGCTGGCGCGCGGCCAGGCGCTCGCGGTGCGCCGTCCATTCGGCATCGCCCATATTGGCCGCACCGACATCCCACAGCGTGTGCCCGCGCAGGGCCTGCAGCCGCGTGTCGCGGTGTGCGGCCACGCCGGCGATGTCGGTGAAGCGACCCTGCGCGTCCTGCTCCCAGTACCAGTCGGAGGACAGGTCGCACAGACTGCGAAAGCGTGCCTCGCTGCGCTGCAGCTCGGTGTGCACGCGCACGTAGTCGCTCACATCGGCAAAGGTGCGCACCAGGCCGCCGTCGGGCAGCACTTGCGTGCGCACCTCCAGCGTGCGGCCGTCCAGGGTGTGGCGCCGGTACACCGCGGGCGAGTCGCCTGCGGCGCCGCTGCGCACGTAGTCGCGCCCGCGCTCGTCGATCAGGCCGAAGCTCTGGCCGTAGTCGCCGCGGCTGATCTGCACCTGCGTCAGCTCGGCCAGCGTGGGGCGCCGGGCCATGAGGGATTCGGGCAGCTCCAGCAGCTCCAGCACGCGCTGGTTGTAGACGTTGATGCGCCCGTCCGGCCCGGTCTGGAAGATGCCCTGGCTCATGCTGGCCAGGGCCGTGCGCATGTGGTCCAGCTGCTCCTGCGCGCCGGCCTCCGCCTTGCCCGCCCGGGGCACGGGCGGCTGGTCCACGAGGGCGCCCAGGCGCTGCAGCAGCTCGGGCACATGGTCGCCACCGGTCCCGCGCAGCAGGTAGTCGCAGCGGCGCCCGGAGCGGGCGGCGTGGCGCAGCGCGCGGGCGGCCAAGCCTTCCTGTTGCGGCCAGACGCACAGCAGCAGCGGGTCGGGGCCATCGGCACCGGCCCAGGCGGGCAGCTCCGCAGCGCCGGGCGGCAGGCACAGCACCACGGCGCTCCAGCCCTGGGCGGGCGCGGCGCCGAAGTCCGGCTGCGGCACCTGCAGCGCCAGCCAGCCCTGCCCGCTCAGTGCCAGCAAGCCCAGGGCGCGCCGCGCGTGGGCGGCGTCGGCATCGATCCAGGCGATGCGCGTCGTGCTCGTCATGCGATCTCCGGTTGCTGCTGCCTGCACTGCCGCGCCGGCTGATGCAGGCCTGGCAGGTGATCTTGCTCGAATTCGGTGATCCCCCCCGGCCGCCCGAACAGCCAGCCCTGGAAGCCCCCGCAGCCGTGGCGCCGCAGGAAATGCAGCTGGCCTTCGGTCTCCACGCCCTCGGCCACGACCTGCAGGTCCAGGCTGCGCGCCAGCGCCAGGATGGTGCGCACGATGGCCGCGTCGTTGGGGTCGGTGAGCAGGTCGCGCACGAAGCCTTGGTCGATCTTGATTTCCGACAGTGGCAGCTGCTTGAGGTAGCTCAGCGACGAGTAGCCAGTGCCGAAATCATCCAGCGAGAAGCTGACGCCATGCTCGCGCAGCTGGCGCATGCGCTGCACGGTGTCTTCCACGTCGCCCAGCAGCAGGGTTTCGGTCAGCTCCAGCTTCAGGAGGTGCAGCGGGGCGCCCGCCTCGGCGGCCACCTGGAGCACCTCCTGCACGAAGCCGGGGTGGCGGAACTGCCGCGCGCTGACGTTGACGGAGATCGCCAGCTCGCGCGCCGCCTCGTCGCCGGCCCAGCGCGCCAGCTGGCGGCACGCGGCCTGCAGCACCTGACGACCCAGCGGCACGATGAGGCCGGTCTGCTCCGCCAGCGGGATGAAGTGCACCGGCCCCAGCAGGCCGCGCTCGGGATGCTGCCAGCGCACCAGCGCCTCGGCGCCGCACAGCTGGGTGCGCCCGTCCATCTGCGGCTGCAGGTGCACCACCAGTTCGCCGCGCGCCAGGGCGAGGCGCAGGTCGGCCTCCAGCTGGGCGCGCTCGTTGACCGCCTGCTGCATGGCAGGGTCGAAAAAGCGCAGCGTGTTGCGCCCTGCCGCCTTGGCCTGGTACATGGCCAGGTCGGCGCGCTTGAGCAGCTCCTCGACGGTGCAGCGCTCCTGGCCGAACAATGTGGCGCCTATGCTGGGCGTGCTGTGGTGCTGCTGCCCGGCCATGGCGTAGGGCTCGTTCAACACGGAGAGCAGCTTGGCACCCACCTGCTCCACGCAGGCCGCAGCCTGCGTCGGGTCCGCACCCAGGTTTTCCAGCATGATCACGAACTCGTCCCCACCCAGCCGCGCTACGGTGTCGCTCTCGCGCATGCCTTCCTGCAGCCGCCCCGCCACGCGGGCGAGCAGCTGGTCGCCCATGTCGTGGCCCAGGGTGTCATTCAGGTCCTTGAAGTTGTCCAGGTCGATGAACAGCAGCGCACCCAGGCCCTGGTGGCGCAGGCCGTTGGCCAGGGCGTGCTCCAGCCGGTCCAGCAGCAGGCGTCGGTTGGGCAGACCGGTGAGCGCGTCGTAGAAGGCCAGCCGCTCGATCTCCTGCGCGGCGCGCTGGCGGTCGGTGATGTCGCGGCTGATGCTCAGCACCCCGTTGACCCGGCCGTGGGCGTCGTGCGTGGCGGTCTTGACGGTTTCGAAGCGGCCCTGGTAGCCGTCCTCGGCAAAGCTCAGCGTCTCCTCCACCACCAGCGGCTGCCAGGCAGCCATGGCACGCTTGTCCAGGGCGCGGATGCGGCGCGCCTCCTGGGCGGGCAGCAGCTGGGCGTCGGTCTGGCCGACCAGGGCCTGCTCGGGCCGGCCGATGAAGCGTTCGAACACCGGATTGGCCGACAGGTAGCGGCCCTGTGCGTCCTTGAGGCTGACCAGGTCGGGGATGGTGTTGACCAGGCTGGCCAGCTGCGCGCGCTGCTGACCCAGGGCCTGGGCCAGGCGCTTTTGCTCGGTCACGTCATAGGCAAAGACGACCACGGCATTGACCGGCCCCGCGCCCACCCGCTCGGGCACGAACGTGACGTGCCAGTCCACGCGATGCTTGTGCCCCACCACGCTGAGCTCGGTGACGGCGGTTTCGCCGCGCAGGGCGCGCTCCAGCGGCGCCTGCATGCGGTCCATGATGTGGGCGGGCACCACGTCGCGCGCCTGCTGGCCCTCCAGCGCCGCCGGGGCGCAGCGCAGCGCGGCCGCCTGCACCGGGTTGACGTAGAGCACACGGCCCTGCGGATCAATGCGGGAGATGCCGGCGGGCAGGTGCTGCAGCACGCTGGCCAGCTGCTCGTCGCGCTCGCGCGCCAGGCGCTCGGCCTCGCGCTGCTCGGTGACGTCGCTGAGCACGCCGTCCCAAATGGTGCCGCCGTCGCCCTGCTGGCGCGGCGAGGCGCTCATGCGCACCCAGCGCACCGCGCCGTCGGCGCGGCGCATGCGCACCACGCATTCGCTCACGCCACGGGTGCGGTAGGAATGCTCCAGCGCCCAGCTGCTCAGGGAGCGGTCTTCCGGCAGTATCAGGCCGTACAGCAGCTGGGCATCGCGCATCACCTGCTGCGCGCTCAGGCCCAGCAGCCGCTCGACGGCCTCGCTCATGTGCACGAAGCGGCTGGCGCCCGGTCCCTCGCGCACCTGCTGGTACAGCACGGTGCCCGGCAGGTTGCGCCCCAGCAGCTGCAGGCGCACCTCGCCCTCGCGCATGCGCGCCTCGGCGTGGCGTGCACGCTCGTAGGGCAGTTTGACCCCGGAGATGTACATGGCCTGCAGGAGCAGCACGTAGCCGGCCAGCCGCAGCCCCTGGGGCAGCAGCGCCAGGCGGGACGCGGGGTCTGCCAATGTCTGCAGCAGGGCCAGCAGCAGCTCGGCCGCGGCCAGACACAGCGCGGCCGTACCCACCAGTTGCAGCCGTCCGTTGCGCCGGCGCACGCCGCGCGGGTTGCGCCGCCACAGCAGTCGCCCGGCCAGGGCGAAAGCCACAGCGTTGGCCCAGGCCGCGGTGGCCAGCAGCTGCGGCGCATCGGCCAGGGACAGCGGCAGGCGCAAGCCGAGCCAGGCCGTTGCCAGCCCCAGGGCCAGGGCGCCCGCCAGCCAGGCCAGGCTGCGCCCGGCGGCGCGCCAGCGCTGGGCGAAGACCAGCAGCGCGGCAGCTTCGGCCGCGTGGGACAGCATGGGCAGCAGCGCCGAAGCAGGCGGCGGCACGCCCTGGAAGCCCAACACCATCGCGGCGTGTACGGCGCCCAGCACCAGTGCCAGCGCCAGACCGACAACCAGCACGTTGGAGCGCGGCTGCTCGCGCACGTCCAGGCTTTGTAGCGAGATGGCCACCGCCAGCAGGCCGGTCAGCAGCACCGCGGCGTTTATCAGCCGTCCCAGCAGGCGCCAAGTGGTCTCGTCCAAGCCCCGGCCCGCCAGGCAGGCGCCGGCCACCAGCGCCACGGACAGCGCCACCCAGCCCACCGTGGCCCAGGGGCTGCCCGAGGAGCGGTCGCCGAGTCCGGGAAGGGGCGGCAGAGGGGAGCGCGTATTCATCGAAGCGCGCGCTGCAAGCATCCAAACATATGGATACAAGTCTACCGGGCCGCCGGGGGGTGCGGCCTCAGGGTCCTCCCGGCCTCGCGTAGCGACGGGCTCAGCCGACCAGCAGCTGGCGCAGCACGTAGGGCAGGATGCCTCCGGCGCGGTAGTAGTCCACCTCGATGGGGGTATCGATGCGCAGGGTCAGTGCCACCTCCTGCACCACACTGCCGTCGGCGCGGCGGATAACCATGCGGGCCTCGCTTTGCGGCGTCAGCTCGGCGTCGGGCAGGATGTCGATCAGCTCGTCGCCCTTCAGGCCCAGGGTCTGCCAGGAGTCGTTGCCGCGGAACTGCAGCGGCAGCACGCCCATGCCGACCAGGTTGGAGCGGTGGATGCGCTCAAAGCTCTTGGCTACCACGGCCTTGATGCCCAGAAGCTGCGTCCCCTTGGCCGCCCAGTCGCGGCTGGAGCCGGTGCCGTACTCTTCACCGGCCAGCACCACGGTGGAGCGGCCGGCTGCCAGGTACTGCATGGCGGCGTCGAAGATGGACATCTTGACGCCGCGCTGCGGCCCTTCGCCCTGGTACAGGGTCAGGCCGCCTTCCTCGCGCGAGCCGTCCTCCAGCGGCGGGATCATCAGGTTCTTGATGCGCACGTTGGCGAAGGTGCCGCGCATCATGACTTCGTGGTGGCCGCGGCGCGAGCCGTAGCTGTTGAAGTCCAGGCGCTCCACGCCGTGCTCCATCAACCACCGGCCAGCGGGACCGTCCTGCTTGATGGCGCCAGCCGGAGAGATGTGGTCGGTGGTGATGGAGTCGCCAAACAGGGCCATGATGTGCGCGCCCTGCACGGATGCAGTGTCATTTTGGCCTCCAGCGCCCGCCACAACTGCGCTGTCAGCTCCTGAACTGATAGCAAAATTATCAAAGTACGGCGGCTCGGCGATATAGGTGCTTTGCGGCCAGGAGTAGACCTCGCCCGTCACCCCGCGGATGGAGTTCCACAGCGCGCCAGGGTCGGTCTTGACCTTGGCGTAGTTCTCCCGGAAGGCCTGGCCGTTCATGGCGAAGTTCATCAGCGCGTGGATTTCCTCGCTGGTGGGCCAGATGTCGCGCAGAAACACCTCGCGCCCGTCCTTGCCCCGGCCCAGACACTGGGAGGTCAGGTCGCGCAGCATGGTGCCGGCGATGGCATAGGCCACCACCAGCGGCGGACTGGCCAGGAAGTTGGCCTTGATATTGGGGTGGATGCGCGCCTCGAAGTTGCGGTTGCCCGACAGCACGGCTGCGCACACCAGGTCGTTGCGGGTGATGACCTCATTGATCTCTGGCGCCAGATCGCCCGCGTTGCCGATACAAGTCGTGCAGCCGTAGCCGGCCAGCGCAAAACCCAGTTTTTCCAGGTAGGGCAGCAGGCCGGCCTGAGTGAGGTATTCGGTCACCACGCGCGAGCCTGGGGCCAGCGAGGTCTTGATGTGTGGCTGCACGGTCAGGCCCGCCTCCACCGCCTTCTTGGCCAACAGGCCCGCCGCCAGCAGCACGCTGGGGTTGGAGGTGTTGGTGCAGCTGGTGATGGCGGCGATCAGCACGTCGCCGTTGCCCAGGCTGAAGTCCGATTCGCTCTCCGGCAGCGAGGTGGCGCCGGCGGCCTCGTCATGCGCCACCTCCAGCTTGGGCTTGTTGTTCTCCATCTCCTCCAGAAAGCGCGGTGCGCCGGGCGGCGTAGGGCCCGCCTCGGGCGCCGTGTCGCGCGCCTCGGCTTCGCCATGTCGCACCTGGTGGCGGGTGTGCAGCAGTTCGGACGGCTGGTTGAATCCGCCGTCGGCCATGGGCTTGGAGAACAGCGAGGTGAACTGGTGGCAGACGTTGTCCAGCTCGATGCGGTCCTGCGGCCGCTTGGGGCCGGCCAGGCTGGGCGTGACGTTGGACAGGTCCAGGCGCAGCACCTGCGAGTATTCGATGTCGCCCGCATTGGGCACGCCGAACAGGCCCTGCGCGCGGAAGTAGGCCTCCAGCGCCTCGATGTCTTCCTGGCTGCGGCCGGTGCCGCGGAAGTAGTCCAGCGTCTTCTCGTCCACGGGGAAGAAGCCCATGGTGGCGCCGTACTCGGGAGCCATGTTGCCGATGGTGGCGCGATCGGGCACAGCCAGCGAGCGCGTGCCCTCGCCGAAGAATTCGACGAACTTGCCCACCACCTTCGCCTTGCGCAGCATCTCGGTGACGGTGAGCACCAGGTCGGTCGCGGTAACGCCCTCGCGCAGCTGGCCCGTCAACTCGAAGCCGACCACGTCGGGCGTGAGGATGTACACCGGCTGGCCCAGCATGGCCGCCTCGGCCTCGATGCCGCCCACGCCCCAGCCGACCACGCCGATGCCGTTGATCATGGTGGTGTGGCTGTCGGTGCCCACCAGGGTGTCGGGGTAGTACAAACCGTCCTGGCTATGGTGCACGCCGGGCGCCAGGTATTCCAGGTTCACCTGGTGCACGATGCCGAAGCCCGGAGGCACCACGCCGAAGGTGTCGAAGGCCTGCATGCCCCACTTCATGAACTCGTAGCGCTCCCGGTTGCGGTGGAATTCCAGCTTCATGTTCAGGTCGAGCGCGTTGGGCGTGCCGTAGTGGTCGACCATGATGGAGTGGTCCACCACCAGGTCCACGGGCACCAGCGGCTCGATCTTGCGCGGCTCCTTGCCCAGGCGCTGCGCGGCGCTGCGCATGGCGGCCAGGTCTACCAGCAGCGGCACGCCGGTGAAATCCTGCAGCACCACGCGCGAGACGATGAAGGGAATCTCGTCCTTGCGCGGTGCGGTGGGGTTCCATTGCGCCAGCTGGGCCACGTGCTCGGGCGTCACCTTGCGGCCGTCGCAGTTGCGCAGCACCGATTCCAGCACGATGCGAATGGACAGGGGCAGGCGGTTGACGGAGGGAAACTGGCGCGCCAGTTCAGGCAACGAGAAAAACCGGCCCTGGCGGCCGGAAGCGGTGGCAAAGCTCTGGACGGTGGACGCGAAGGCATGCGCGCCGGCGTTGGAATTCTTGTTCTCGGAGGAAACTGCAGACATGGGACGACTCCATTTCGTTGACAACACTGGTCCCATTCTGGCAGCCCGGCCGGTCAATGCCAAATCGGGGGCCTTGCGGCGGCGGCCGGAAACTCCCGGATACCAGCGGCACCCCGCTTTCGCCCCGCATATTGACTGTCCCTTGCCGGGATATAGCCTTCCAAAGGAAAAAGCCCGCACATGGCGGGCTATTCGTAAAACTACGCACATGCACTGCAATGGCAGCGCACGGAGTCAGCACATCAGACAGAAAGCCGGCGCAGCAGAGCGGCGCCGGGTTAGCCTTAAATGGCGAACTTCTCGCGGTCTTCGTTCTGGATCCAGCGCGGCGGCTTGCCGCGGCCCGTCCACGTCTGGCCGGTGGCGGGATTGCGGTATTTGGGCGCCACCTTGGCGGCCGGGCCGGAAGCCGCACGAGCCGCGCGGCCAGCCGGGAACACGTCCTGCTGCGTCAATCCATATTCAGCCACCAATTCACGCACGCGGGTCACGGCCGTGGAAAGCTCGCGCTGGCGGGCTTCGTTGATTTGCTGCTCCAGCGCTTCGCGCTGCTTCAGGAGATCCTTGTAGCTGGTTTCATTCATGATGGTCAGGAGGATGAGAAAACGTGGAGGAAGGTGTATCGAATACGCCGGGCGATTATAGACATTGCATAGCCGCTGCGCGGTATTCATTCACGTTATTTAACTCTCTTGCATACCTGAACCTGACCCGGTGCTGCAAAGGGCTGCCACAGCCAGTCCAAATGATGAGAAGCGGCTGAAAGCTCCCTGCCCTCACCAGCTTCTCGTCTCCTTGCATTCCTGTTAGTTACTAACGGATTCATCTATTGCACCCCGAGCCCGACATTCCCGGCCGAAGCCCAGCCCCCAGCGCTCCTTGCGCGACAATCGGCGGCCATTCTCGACACTGACGACGAAAAAACCCGATGAGCATTTACTGCGTAGGCGATATACAGGGCTGCGGCGACGCATTGGAGCGGCTGCTGTCGCACATCGGCTTTTCACCCAGCCGCGATACCGTCTATCTGCTGGGCGACCTGGTCAACCGCGGACCGGAATCGGCCGCCGTGCTGCGCCGCTGCATGGCGCTGGAAGGCAGCCTGTTGCCGGTGCTGGGCAACCACGACCTGCACCTGCTGGCCGTGGCCCACGGCGTGCGCCCGCCTTCGCGGCGCGACACGCTGGACGGCATCCTGCAGGCCCAGGACCGCGAGACCATGCTGCAGTGGCTGCGCCGTCAGCCCCTGGCGCGGCAGGTGGCGCATGGCGGCGGGCACTTCCTGGCACTGCACGCCGGGCTGCTGCCCCAGTGGGGCGTGCAGGACGCGCTGGGCCATGCCGCGGAGGTGGAGCAGGCGCTGCAGGGCGACGCCCTGCCTGCCTTTCTGACGCAGATGTACGGCAACGCACCGGCACAGTGGAGCGCCGATCTGGCCGGTGCCGACCGCCTGCGCGTCATCGTCAACGCCTTCACGCGGCTGCGCTTTTGCACGCCGCAGGGCCGCATGGATTTCGACAGCGCCGAGAGCGCCAGCCAGGCGCCGCCGGGACTGCTGCCGTGGTTCGACGCGCCACAGCGGCGCAGCGCCGGCACGCTGATCGCTTTCGGCCACTGGTCCACGCTGGGCCGTCTGGACCGCCCCGACCTGCTGGGGCTGGACACGGGCTGTGTCTGGGGCGGCTGCCTCACCGCCGTGCGCCTGGGGGCCACGCTGGCCGAGCGCGAGTTCTTCGAGGTGCACTGCCCGCAGGCGCAAGCGCCGGGGCGCTAGCGAAAAAATAGCTGCTTCCGCTTATTCCTGGCCGTTTTCAACCACTTTTATGGCTGAAAACGAGGCAGGGCAAGCGCCAGCAGCTATTTTTTTTAAGGTGAATGCTAGCTAGGCGGCCACGGGTTGCAGGCGCGCCGTCATGCCGGGCGACGTCCAGCGGGTGCCGTCCACGCCGGCCACCAGCAGTTCCACGCCCGGGTGGCGCACAGACCAGGCGGCGGCCTGGGCCGGGCCCTGCACCATCAGTGCCGTGCCCCAGCCGTTGACTTCGTCCACATCGCGCGCCAGCAGCGCCACGCCGTGCACGCCGTGCGTCGGCCAGCCGGTGCGCGGATCCAGCACATGGTGCAGGCGCCGACCCTGGTACTCGAAACCGCGCTCGTAGTCGCCCGACGACGCCACCACCGCGCGGCCCTGCAGCGCCAGCACGCCCAGCAGCCGCTGGGGCGCGGCCGGGTCGCGCACCCCCACGCGCCAAGGTTGCCCCTGGTTGCTGCCGGCCACCAGCACGTCACCGCCGCCGTTGACCAGCGCATCGGCTACGCCTTCGCGCGCCAGCACCTGCAGGCCGGCCTGCAGGATGGGCAGCTTGGCCACGCCGCCCAGGTCCAGGCGCATGCCGGGCCGGGCCAGATAGGCCGTGCCGGCGCGCTCGTCGAGCACCAGCGCGCGGCCATCCACCAGGCGCAGGCCACGGGCGATCTCGGCCGTGGCCGGTACCGCCTGCGGGGCGCCGCCGAAGTGCCAGCCGTCCAGCGCGCCGACCGTGGGGTCGAACGCGCCGGCGCTGCTCTGGTGCAGGCGCTGCGCGGTGCGCAGCACGGCCAGCACCTCGGGCGCCACGCGCACGGGCTGGCGCCCGGCGGCGGCGGCCAGGCGGGCAATGTCGCTGTCCGGCCGATAGCGGCTCATCAGCGCCTCCAGGCGCTGCATCTCGGCGAAGGCGCGCTCCATGGCCCGGCCCGCCTGCTGCTGCGTCACCGCGCCCGACAGCGGCACGGCGATGTCCACGCGGGTGCCCATCAGTTCGCGACTGTGCCGCGCCAGCGCCGGAGCACCACCGGCGGGCGCCGTGGCCGCGCCGGCCAGATGGGGCAGCCCGGCCAGCAGCGGCAGCGCCAGCGCAAAGCGGCGCCGCGACAGCTGGCCGCGCAGGGACGGCGTGCAGGGCAGATCAGCCTTCATGGTGCGCGCTCTCCTCCTGGTCAGCTGGACTGGCTGACCATGTAGTCGACGGCGGACTTGACCTCGTCGTCCGACAGGGAAGCGGCGCCGCCCTTGGCGGGCATCATGCCCTTGCTGCCGGTGAAGCCTTCGATGGCGTGCTTGTACAGCGTGTCCTTGCCCTGAGCGATGCGCGGACCCCAATCCTCCTTGTCGCCCGGCTTGGGCGCGCCGGCCACGCCGGCAGAGTGGCACAGGGCGCAGGTCTTGTTGAACACGCTCTTGCCGGCGTCCAGGCTGGCGACGGGCGTGGCGCCGCCAGCGGCGGCGGAGGCGTCAGCGGTAGGCGCTGCGGCAGGGGCGGATTCGGCGGCGGGAGCGGGCGTGGGCGTCGGCTCGGGCGCGGCGGCGGGAGCGGGGGCCGGAGCCTCGCTGACCGGAGCGGGCGCCGTGGGCGCGGGGGTGTCGTTCTTGCCGCAGGCGGTCAGCAGCAGGACCGAGCAGGCCAGGGCCATCGCGAGGGTTGTCTTCTTGTACATGAAAGCCTTTCTTTCTATCAGTGGTTGCAAACCGTTAGAGCGCCGCAGGGGGGCCGCGACGCGGCGGGCTCCGATCATGCGCTTTGCATGCGGATGCAGTGTGGGAGTTTTTCTAATATTTTTATTGATTCACATCAATTCAAAAAGAAACATTAGGTGTGAATATTTGCCCCAGCCCGTCCCGGCGGCCTATGCACCGCTTCTCCCCTGCCGCGCCGCGCGAACCACCGTTCTTCCCTGCCAATCCCCCGAGAGGACTCCATGAGCAACAAGACAGAGAATTCGACCAAGGAAACCGCCGGCCTGGGCCGTCGCCGCTTCCTCAACTCGGCCGCGCTGGCCGGCCTGACCGTGGGCGTTGCCGCGTGCAACGACAAGCCCGCTGCCGCGCCCGCCGCCAGCGGGGCCGCCGCTCCGGCACCGGCGCCCGCCCCCGTGGCCAGCGCCGCCGGTGGCACCAATGTCCACCTCAAGCCCGGCGAGCTCGATACCTACTACGGCATCTGGAGCGGCGGCCACACGGGCGACATGCGCATCCTGGGCCTGCCCTCGGGCCGCGAGATCCACCGCGTCCCCTGCTTCGTGCCGGACGCGCTGGTGGGCTGGGGCATCACCAACGAATCCAAGGCCGTCATGGGCACCAAGCCCGATGGCAGCCTGAAGTACACCGTCGCCGACACGCACCACACGCACGCCTCCTACAAGGACGGCAACTACGACGGCCGCTACGCCTGGATCAACGACAAGATCAACAGCCGCATCGCCCGCGTGCGCCTGGACTACTTCGTCTGCGACAAGATCACCGAGCTGCCCAACGTGCAGGGCTTTCACGGCATCTTTCCGGACAAGGCCGACCCGGTCGATCCGGCCATCAACTACACCACGCGCGTGTTCTGCGGCGGCGAGTTCGCCATTCCGCTGCCTAACAACGGCCAGGACATCAACAACCCCGAGAAGTACCGCTCGATGTTCACCTGCGTGGACGCCGAGAGCATGGAAGTGCGCTGGCAGGTGCTGATCGACGGCAACTGCGACCTGACGGCCACGTCGTATGACGGCAAGCTGGCCGCCACCAACCAGTACAACGTCGAGAACGGCATCCACTACGAGGACATGATGTCCGCCGAGCGCGATGCCTGCCTGTTCTTCAACATCGCCCGCATCGAAGAGGCCGTGAAGGCCGGCAAGTTCAAGACCATCGGCACCTCCAAGGTGCCCGTGGTGGACGGTACGCGCGAGTCCAACAAGGACCCCAAGACCGCGCTGACCGCCTACGTGAGCGTGCCCAAGAACCCCCACGGCGTGAACGCCTCGCCCGACGCCAAGTACTTCATCTGCGCCGGCAAGCTCTCGCCCACCGCCACGGTGATCGAGCTGGCCAAGGTGCTGGACTGGTTCGACGGCAAGATGGAAAAGCTCGACGACGCCATCGTCGCCGAGGTGGAAATCGGCCTGGGCCCGCTGCACACCGCCTTCGACGGCCGCGGCAACGCCTACACCACGCTGTTCCTAGACAGCCAGGTGGTCAAGTGGAACGTGGACGCCGCCATCAAGTTCCACGCCGGCGACAAGAGCGCCAAGTACGTGGTGGACCGCCTGGACGTGCACTACCAGCCCGGCCACATCAACGGCTCGCAGTCCGAGACGCGCGCCGCCGACGGCAAGATCCTGGCCGTGGGCTGCAAGTTCTCCAAGGACCGCTTCCTGCCCGTGGGCCCGCTGCACCCCGAGAACGAGCAGCTGATCGACATCAGCGGCGAGAAGATGGTGCTGCTGGCCGACCACCCGGTGCGCGGCGAGCCGCACGACTTCATCATCTTCAAGCGCGACCTGCTCAAGCCCAAGCAGGTGTACTCGCACGACGACTTCCCGCTGGCCATCACGGATCCCAAGGAGTCGGGCGTGACGAGGAACGGCAAGAAGGTCACGGTGAAGATCACCTCGCAGGCGCCGGCCTTCAGCCTGCGCGAGTTCACGGTGAAGAAGGGCGACGAGGTCACGCTGATCCTGACCAACCTGGACAAGATCGAGGACCTGACGCACGGCTTCGCCATTCCGAACTACAACGTCAACTTCATCGTGAATCCGCTGGAGACCAAGTCGGTGACCTTCATCGCCGACAAGCCGGGCGTGTTCTGGGCCTACTGCACGCACTTCTGCCACGCGCTGCACCTGGAGATGCGTACGCGGATGATCGTGGAGCCGTGATTCGGCACATCCCCCTGAGGCGCTGACGGGCCTTCCCCCTTCTCTGGCGCGCTGCGCGCTGGGAAGGGGGACGACACCGGCGGACTGGCAAAGCCAGATCCACGGTGTCTGCTGGGATCGGTCGCGCCAGTAATGGAGATCGCGCCCTCTTTTAAAGCCAAATTGGCTTCTAACGCTGACCAGGCAAGCGCTGGCAGCTATCAAATAAGTAGTGCCATGCCTGCCCACGGTTTCCGGTTCGCCGCTTTTCTCCTGGCCTTGCTGCTGTCCCTGCTGGCGCCGCGCGTCCATGCAGGTGCGTACGAGGCCGAGCTGCCGGCCAACCTGGCGACCGCGCCGGACATGTGCGCCCTGCTGCCCTGCGCCGAGGTCTTCCCGAAAGCGGGGCATTTCTCCGAGCGCAAGGGCCAGCCGCCCTACGTGGAGGCCTACGACGCCCCCGGCGGCACGCTGCTGGGCTACGTCATGCTGTCCACCGACATCACCGACACGCCGGCGTATTCCGGCAAGCCGGTGGTCACACTGATCGGCATGGACAAGGAAGGGCACTTCGTCGGCATCAAGGTGCTCAAGCACTCCGAGCCCATCCTGCTGCTGGGCATCCCCGAGTCGGCGCTCATCAACTTCAACAACCAGTACGTCGGCAAGTCGGTCACCGACACCATCGAGGTCGGCCCCTCGCGCCCCGACGAGAACGTGATCGGCGTGGACGCCATCTCCGGCGCCACCGTCACCGTCGTCGCGCAGAACCAGGTGGTCATGGCCTCCGGCTCCGCCGTGGCGCGCCAGACCGGCATCATCGCCCCCACGGTGCGCGAGCCGGCGCGCTTCGTCGCCAGCGGCCAGACGTACGACTGGGCCCAGCTGGTGCAGATGGGCGCCGTGCAGCGCCTGCTCGTCAAGCCCGAACAGGTAGGCCTGCCGCGCGGCCCCGAGCCCTTCATCGAGCTGTGGTTTGGCGACCTGAATCACCCCGACATCGGCACCAGCCTGCTGGGCAAGAACGGTTTTGAGAACCTGCGCTCGCGCCTGCACGAGGGCGAGAACGCCCTGTTCGTCATCAAGACGGCGGGCGACGAGTCCTTCAAGGGCTCGGGTTTCGTGCGCGGCGGCATCTTCGACCGGGTGCAGGTCAAGCAGGGGGCGGACTCGTTCACCTTCCGCGACCTGGACTCGCTCAACCTCTACGGCCTGGACGCGGCCGGCGCGCCGCGCTACACCGAATCGAGCATCTTCATCATCCGCTCGCCCTCGTTCTCGGCCGCCTACCCCTGGAAGTTCGCCTTCCTGGGCAACCGCGTGGACCGCGCCACGGGCCACCGCAGCTTCGCGGTGTTCGAGTCCAAGTACTGGCTGCCCGCCGCTCTGCTCGAAGGCGGCCGCCCGAAGGTCGAGGAGCCGGCCGCGCCCTGGGTGCGTATCTGGAAGTCGCAGGCCCTGCCCATCAGCCTGTTCGCGCTGCTGCTGGTGGCCGTCACGGTGGTCTACGCCCTGCGCGAGAAGCTCACCCGCCTGTCCACGCACAAGAACAAGTGGCCGGTCAACGGCTTCAAGTACACCTTCTGGGCCATCAGCATCTTCTGGATCGGCTTCGGCTACATGGCCCAGCCGTCCATCACGCAGGTGCTGACCTGGTTCCACTCCATCCTGTTCCAGTGGACCTGGTCGCTGTTCCTGTCCGATCCGTTCATCTTCCTGTTCTGGATCTTCATCATCGTCACGGTGTTCCTGTTCGGACGCGGGCTGTTCTGCGGCTGGATGTGCCCGTTCGGCTCGCTGCAGGAGGGCATCTACAAGATCTCTCGCGCCATTGGCCTGGGGCGCTTCCAGACCAAGCTGCCGCAGAAGTGGCATGACCGCCTGAAGTGGGTGAAGTACGCGGTGTTCTTCGTCCTGCTCACGGTGTCCATGTTCTCCATGGGCCTGGCCGAGAAGCTGGCCGAGGTCGAGCCCTTCAAGACCACCTTCCTGGTCGGTGTGATGAACCGCGCCTGGCCCTACGGCCTGTTCGTGGCCGCCATCCTGGGCGTGTCCATCTTCATCGAGCGGCCCTACTGCAAGTACATCTGCCCGCTGGGCGCCTCGCTGGCCATGCCCAGCACGTTCCGCTGGTTTGGCCTCAAGCGCAAGCAGGACTGCAACAGCTGCAAGGCCTGCGCCGTGGGCTGCGGCGCGCAGGCCATCGATGCCGATGGCCGCATCGACCACCGCGAGTGCCTGCACTGCCTGGACTGCATGATCCTGTACACCGACACCAAGGGCTGCCCGCCCCTGGCCAAGGAACGCAAGCGCCGCGAAAAGGACGGCCTGGAGATCACGCCCATCGGCAAGAACGGCTACTTCATCCCCATCCACCCGGCCAAGGTCGAGGACCAGATCCTGCCCAAGGCACGGGACGGCGTGGACCCGCGCATGCCCACCGACCCCACCCTGCCGGCGCACAAGCGCGGCGTGGGCTTCGTGCGCTGGCTGCTGCTGGAGCTGCGCGACCACCTGTGGCCCTGGAGCGCCGAGGGCTGGCGCAGCCAGCGCGCGCTGCAGATCGCCGGCCTGTCGCTGGCCGTGGCGGCCACCGTGGCCTGGGTCATGACGGCCCTGGGGCACCTGTCCTCGGGCGCCATCATCGGCTGGTGGTTCGGCTGGAGCGTGTACGAGGTGCTGATCCGCCTGTCGGGCCGGCGCTACGTCAAGGACGGCCCGTGGTGGCGCGACAACTACCGCATCGCTGGCATCATGGACATGATGAGTTACGTGGGCTTCAAGAACCTGATGATCGGCGCGGCGCTGTTCCTGGTGCTGCAGGCACTGGGCTTGTTCACCCCATGAAGGGCAGCATCACCCACTTAAGTGCGGCCCTGGCGCTGTGGATCGCCGGGGCCTGCCAGGCGGCTACCGTGAGCGTGCGCCCGGGCGACGACCTGGCCGCCGCCGTGCAGGCGGCGCAGCCCGGCGACACCGTGGAAGTCGCGCGCGGCCACTACCGCGCCAACCTGCTGATCGACAAGCCGCTCACCCTGCGCGGCATCGACCGCCCCACCATCAGTGGCGGCAACCAGAACGACACCATCCGCGTCACGGCGCCGGATGTGCTCATCGAAGGCCTGATCGTGCGCGACTCGGGTGACAGCCTGAAGGAGCAGAACGCCGGCATCTACATCTACCCCGGAGCGCACCGGGCCGTCGTGCGCCGCTGCGACCTGGCCTACAACCTGTTCGGTCTGTGGATCGAAAAAGCCGACGACGTGCTCATCGAGCACAACAACATCACCGGCAAGCGCGAGTACGCCTCCCCCCAGCGCGGCAACGGGGTGCAGCTGTACAACACCAAGCGCGCCAAGATTCTCAACAACGAGATCAGCTTCGTGCGCGACGCGCTGTACGTGGACGTCTCGCACAACGCGCTGTTCAAGGGCAACAAGCTGCACCACAGCCGCTACGGCACGCACTACATGAACTCCTACTACAACCTGTGGGAGGACAACGACACGTACTACAACCGCGGCGGCCTGGCGCTGATGGAGGTACGCCACCAGGAGGTGCGCAACAACCGCGCCTGGGGCAACTCCGACCACGGCATCATGCTGCGCACGCTGCAGGACTCGGTCATCGAGAACAACGTCGTGGCCGGCAACAGCCGGGGTTTCTTCATCTACGACGTGGAATACATCCACCTGAACGGCAACCTGATCGTGGACAACACCGTGGGCGTGCACCTGGCGGCGGGCTCCAAGAACAACGAGGTCGAGGGCAACGACCTGATCGGCAACCGCGAACAGGTGCGCTACGTGGGCGCGCGCGACGAGCCCTGGGGCACCAAGAGCGGCAACCACTGGAGCAACTACCTGGGCTGGGACCGCGACGGCGACGGCCGGGGCGATGTGCCCTACGAGGCCAACGACATGGTGGACCGCCTGACCTGGCGCCACCCCGCCGTCAAGCTGCTGCTGGCCAGCCCCGCGGTGCAGGCCCTGCGCCTGGTGGGCCGGCAATTTCCCATCCTGCGGGCCCCCTCGGTGGTGGACCCCCACCCGCGCATGCGGCCCGCCCATAACGACTGGAGCGAATGGCGTGGTAAGCGTTTCCCCGGCCAATGACCGTCCGGCCAGCGAGGCGCTGGCCATCCACCTGCGCGGCGTGAGCAAGCACTATGGCGCGCTGCACGCCGTCGACGGTGTGGACCTGGACATCCCTGCGGGCGAGATCTTCGGCCTGATCGGCCACAACGGCGCGGGCAAGAGCACGCTGTTCAAGATGATGCTGGGCCTGGTCACGCCCACGGCCGGCGACATCCGTGTGGCCGGCGCGCCGATTGCCGGGCGCGGCGCCCGCGCAGCGCGGCGCCAGCTGGGCTATCTGCCCGAGAACGTGGTGCTCTACGACAACCTGGACGGCCTGGAGACGCTGCGCTTCTTCGCCCGCCTGAAGGGCGCGCCGCTGAGCCAATGCCCGCAGATGCTGGAGCGCGTGGGCCTGGCCCACGCCGGCAAGCGGCCGGTGCGCGAGTATTCCAAGGGCATGCGCCAGCGCCTGGGGTTTGCGCAGGCGCTCCTGGGCAGCCCGCGCGTGCTGTTCCTGGACGAGCCGACCAACGGCCTGGATCCGCAAGCCATCCGCGACTTCTACGCCACGCTGCGCGAGCTGCAGGCCGGCGGCGTCACCGTCGTCATCACCTCGCACATCCTGGCCGAGCTGCAGGAGCGTGTGGACCGCCTGGCCATCCTGGCCGCCGGTCGGCTGCAGGCCGTGGGCAGCGTGCAGCAGCTGCGCGAACGCACGCAGATGCCGCTGACGGTGGAGCTCCAGGTGGCAGAGGCCGACCGCCCCGCCGCCGCCGCCGCGCTGCTCCATGCCACGGGCGTGCAGCCCGAAGTGATGGCCACCGGCCTGCGCCTGCAGTGCATGCGCGAGCACAAGATGGCCGTGCTGGCGGCGGTGGCCGCCCTGGGTGCGCGCGCACGCGACGTGAAACTCATCGAACCCTCGCTGGAAGACGTGTTCTTCGGCTTTTCTGCCTGACAAAGCCCGACATCCATGGAACTGTCCCAGATCTTCACCATCGCGGCCAAGGAGTTCCGCGATCGCATGCGCAACCGCTGGGTGCTGGCGGTGGCCCTGGTGTTCACCGCGTTCTCCCTGGTCATCGCCTACTTCGGCGGCGCGCAGCAGGGCCAGGTGGGCTTTCGCTCCATCGAGTTCACCATCGCCAGCCTGGTCAGCCTGGTCATCTACCTGATTCCGCTGATCGCCCTGCTGCTGGGCTTCGACGCCATCGTGGGCGAGCGCGAGCGCGGCTCGCTGGATCTGCTGCTGGCCTTGCCCATCACCCGGCTGGAGCTGCTCTTGGGCAAATACCTGGGTCTGGCGCTGGCGCTCACGCTGTCCACGCTGACCGGATTCGGCTCGGTGGCGCTCCTGCTGTGGCGGCATATGAACGCCGCCGCGCTGTACCACTACGGCGGCTTCATCATCTCGTCGGTGCTGCTGGGCCTGGCGTTCCTCAGCCTGGCGGTGCTGTTGTCGGTGCTCGCACGCGAGCGCACGCGCGCCTCCGGCCTGGCCATCGCCACGTGGTTCTTCTTCGTACTGGTGTTCGACCTGCTAGTGCTCGGCCTGCTGGTCACCACCGGCGGCCGCTTCGCGGGCGATGCCTTCGCCTGGCTGCTGCTGCTCAACCCCGCGGACGTGTTCCGCATCCTCAACGTGTTCTCGCTCGAGGACGTGCGCACCCTGTACGGCTTGGCCAGCGTCGTGCCCGCGTCGCTGGGCAACCCCCTGACCATGGGCGGCGTGATGCTCGCCTGGATCGTGCTGCCCCTGGCGCTTGCCAACTGGAGATTCAAGCCATGAACTGCCACTGCATGAACCGCCGCCGCGCCCTGGGCCTGGCCGCCCTCGCCGCCCTGTCCGCCACCGGCCTGCTGGCCGCCTGCGGCGACCAGGGCGCTAGCAGCCAGCAGGCGCTGGCGCCTCTGGAGATCGACCGCGGCACGAGTTGCGAGCTGGACGGCATGCTGCTGGCCGACTACCCCGGCCCCAAGGCGCAGGTGGTCTTCGCGGGCCAAGACAAGCCCTCGTTCTTCTGCGACACCGTGGAGTTCTTCAGCACCATGCTGGCCGGCGAGCAGGTGCGCGCCGTGCGCGCCGCCTGGGTGCAGGACATGGGCCAGGCGAAGTGGGAAGAACCCCAGGGCCACTGGATCGACGCCAAGGGCGCCTTCTACGTGCTGGGCAGCAAGCGCCACGGCTCCATGGGCCCGACGATCGCCAGCTTCGCCCAGGAGGCGGACGCCACGAAGTTCGCTGGCGAGTACGGCGGTAAGGTCATGCGCTATGGCGACGTCAAGCCCGACATGGTGGACCTGAGCGGCGGCGCGCTGCACGACACCCGCATGTAGGCCTTGCGACCATGGCCGCCATCGCCCTCGTCCACCGCCGCGCCTGGCTGGCCGCCGCCCTCGTCGGCGCGGCCGGCGCCGCCGGCGCGCTGGGCTGGCGGCAGTGGCGGGCCCTGGCGCCGGGCGCCGGCGCGGCCGGGCTGCCCGAGGACGACGTCTGCCTGGTCGCCCCGGCCACGCCCTACGACCCGGCCAGCGGCCTGGACCTGGCGGCGGCGCGGCCCCTGCCGGCCGGCGCCCGCTGCCCGGTCTGCGGCATGTTCCCCGAGCGCGCGCCCGAGTGGGCGGCGCAGCTGATCTTCGAGGGTGGCGACGCGCACTTCTTCGACTCGCCCCTGTCGCTGTTCATGTACCTGCACGAGCCCCGGCGCTACAGCCCCGGCCGCGCGCCGCAGGCCATCGCCGCGCACTACGTCACCGACGCCGGCGCCGGCCCCGGCACGTGGCTGGACGCGCGCCGCGCCTGGTACGTGCACCGCTCCAGCGCCCGCGGCCCGATGCGCGCGGGCAACCTGCCGGCGTTTGCCACACGCGAGGCGGCCCAGGCCTTCGCTCAGCGCCGCGGCGGCCGCGTGCTGGGCTACGGCGAGGTGGGCCGGGACCTCATTGCCTCGCTGGCGGGCAGCGGCGGCCACGGGGTGCACTGAGGGCAGCCCGGGCAGGCACCCGGCTTGCTACTGAAAAGATAGCTATCAGCGCTTGACTGGCGGGCGATGAAGCCGTTTTTCATGCATTTTTTGTCCCCCTACAGCGACTGCGCCAGCCGCTGCAGAAAGCGCTCGCAGGCCTGCAGCTGCGCCAGCTCCACGTATTCGTCGCTCTTGTGCGCCTGCTCGATGGAGCCCGGCCCGCAAACCACCGTCGGGATGCCCGCCTGCTGGAACAGCCCCGCCTCGGTGCCGTAGGCCACCTTGCGCGTGCCCTGGTCGGCCGTCAGCGCGCGCACCAGCTGGGTGATGGCGGCGTCCTCGGCCGCCTGCAGCGCCGGGGCGGCGGCCACGGGCTCGATGTCGATGCGCGCGCCCTCGTGCTCGCGGCGCATGCGCGGCAGCAGCTGGCCCTGCACGTACTCCTGCACCTGCGCCTGCAGCCACTGTGGCGACATGCCCGGCAGGTTGCGGAACTCGTAGCTGAATTCGCACAGGTCGGGGATGGTGTTCACGGCGATGCCGCCGCGGATCTCGTTGGTGGTGAGGGTGGTGAAGGGCACATCGAAGAACTCGTCGTATGGCCCGTGCGCCGCGAAGTGCTCGGCCAGGTCGCGGATGTGGCATATCAGCCGCGCCGCGTGCTCGATGGCGTTGCTGCCGCGCGGCGTGAGCGAGGAATGCGCCGCCCGCCCGTGCACCCGGCAGCGGTACAGGTTGATGCCCTTGTGCGCCACCACCACCTGCATGGACGTGGGCTCGCCCACCACGCAGCCGTCAAAACGCGCGCCGCGCCGTACCAGCGCGTCGATCATGACGGGCGCGCCCATGCAGCCCACCTCCTCGTCATACGACAGCGCCAGGTGCAGCGGCTGGCGCCGCGGCAGGGCCAGGAACTGCGGCACCAGGGCCAGCGCCACGGCGATGAAGCCCTTCATGTCGCAGCTGCCGCGCCCGTACAGGCGCTCGCCGCGCTGCGTCAGAGTGAAGGGATCGCTGCTCCAGGGCTGGCCATCCACCGGCACCACGTCGGTGTGGCCGGACAGCACCACGCCGCCCTGCACGCTGCCGTCCTGCGCCGGCAGGGTGGCGAACAGGTTGGCCTTGGTGCCATCGGGCGAATGCATCCGCTCGGCCTGCACGCCCAGGCCCGCCAGGGCGCCCTGCACGTGTTCGATGAGGGCCAGGTTGGAATTACGGCTGGTGGTGTTGAAGGCCACCAGGGTCTGCAGCCATTGAAGGGAGTTGTGCCAGGTCATGTGCGCATCATGCCTGGGAGCGGACGCCGGCGCAGGCGTGCCGCCCAAGCTATCAAAAAAAGAGCTGCCAGCGCTTGCTTGGCAAGCCCTGGCAGCTGTTTTGATGACTAAGGACGCGCCTGCCGCTTACTGCGGCTCGGGCACCGGTGCCTTGAACAGGGCCGCCACCTTGCGCCGCGGCTTGATGTTGGCCGAGATGCCGCTGCGCGCTGGCGCGGTGCGGGCCGTGGCCTCCCAGCTGGCGGGTGCCTCGGCGGCGGCATTGCTGGGCTCGTAGGGCTTGTCGAAGAAGGGGTCGCGCGATGCGCTGGGGGCGCGATAGCCGCCGCCGCGCGGGCTGCGGTGCGGTGCCGACGAGCCTGCGGACGCACCGGTGGATGCACCGCGCCCCTCGCCCTCGCTCCAGGCGCGGCGGCCGTCGTTGAAGCGGCCGCGGGGGCGGTCGCCCTCCAGCTCGATGGGCTCCAGCTCAATCTTCTTCTTGATCAGCTTCTCGATATCGGCCACCAGGCGCGTGTCGCTGCCGGCCACCAGCGTGACGGCCAGGCCGGAGGCGCCGGCGCGGCCGGTGCGGCCGATGCGGTGCACGTAGTCCTCGGCGTTGAAGGGCACGTCGAAGTTGAAGACCGCCGGCACGTCCTTGATGTCCAGCCCGCGGGCGGCCACGTCGGTGCAGACCAGCAGATCGACCTCGCCGCTCTTGAAGGCCTCCAGCGCCTTCAGGCGCTCGTCCTGGCTCTTGTCGCCGTGCAGCGCCGTGGCCTTCAGGCCCTCGCGCTCCAGCGTGCGCGCCAGCCGGGCGCAGCCCAGCTTGCTGTTGACGAAGATGAAGGCCTGGCGCAGCTCGCGGTCCTTCAAGATCTTGCGGATGGCGCGGCGCTTGTCGTCACCGTCGGCGCTGAAGAACCGCTGCTCGACGGTGGAGGCGGTCTCGTTGGGGCGGGCGACCTCGATGACCACCGGGTCCTGCAGGTAGCTGCCGGCCAGGCGCTTGATCTCTGGCGAGAAGGTGGCCGAGAACAGCAGCGTGGTGCGCTGCTTGGGCAGGTAGCTCAGGATGCGCTGCAGATCGGGCAGGAAGCCGATGTCCAGCATGCGGTCGGCCTCGTCCAGCACCACGTACTCGACCTGGTTCAGAACGGCGTTCTTGGCCTCGATGTGGTCCAGCAGGCGCCCGGGCGTGGCCACCAGCACCTCGACGCCCTTCTTCAGCTCCAGCGTCTGCGGCTTCATGTCCATGCCGCCGAAAACCACGGCGCTGCGCAGTTTCGTGTACTTGGCGTACAGCGCCACCTGCTGGGCCACCTGGTCGGCCAGCTCGCGCGTGGGTAGCAGCACCAGCGCGCGCACCGGATGGCGCGCGGGCGAAGCCGAGGCGTTTTCGTGCTTGAGCAGGCGCTGCAGCAGCGGCAGCGAGAAGGCGGCCGTCTTGCCGGTACCGGTCTGGGCGGCGCCCATCACGTCCTTGCCGGTCAGCACGACGGGAATGGCCTGTGCCTGGATGGGCGTCATGTTCTCGTAGCCCATTTCGGCTACGGCGCGCTTCAGGGGTTCGGCCAGCGCGAGGGTGGAATAAGCTTGTGTCATCAACCCGCTATTGTCGCACTGCAGCAAAAAACAGTCAGCGTCAAAGGCTGGATGTGTTAAAGGTGTCGCAAGATTGCACGCTGCCGGTCTTGTAGCCCTGGGTGAACCAGCGCACCCGCTGGGCGCTTGAGCCGTGCGTGAAGGCGTCCGGGCGCACGGTGCCGGTCTGCTTGCGCTGCAGGGTGTCGTCGCCGATCTGCTGGGCGGCGTTCACGGCCGATTCGATGTCGCCCGCTTCCAGCCAGTTGCGTGCCTGCTGCGAGTGGTGCGCCCAGATGCCGGCGTAGCAGTCGGCCTGCAGCTCCAGCCGCACGGACAGCGCGTTCTGCTCACGCTGGCTGATGCGCCCGCGCATGCCGTCCACTCGGCCGGTGGTGCCCAGCAGCGTCTGCACGTGGTGGCCGACCTCATGTGCCACCACGTAAGCCTGGGCGAACTCGCCCGGCGCACCCAGCTGACGGTGCATGGTGTCAAAAAAGTCCATATCCAGATAGACCTTGCGGTCGCCAGGACAGTAGAACGGCCCCATGGCGCTTTGTCCGGTGCCGCAGGCCGTAGGCGTGGCACCGCGAAACAGCACCAGCCGCGGCACCTGGTACTGCGCCCCGCCCTGGCTGAAGACCTGCGCCCAGACATCCTCGGTAGAGGCCAGCACGGTGGAGACGAAGGCCGCCTGCCGGTCGCCCTCGGGCGGGCGCTGGGCCGGACCTTGCTGCTGCACCTGCGGCGACCCACCACCCGACAGCATGCCGATGGTGGTAAGCGGGTTGATGCCGAATACGCCCCAGCCGATGAGCGCCACCACCACCGTCCCGATGCCGATGCTGCGCCCGCCGATGAAGCCGCCGCCACCGCCGCTGCGGCGGTCCTCGACGTTGTCGGACTCGCGATTGCCTTCCCATCTCATGGTGCTGCTCTTGTGTCTGGCGCGCGGAGCGCGGGGCTGTGGATGTTACGCCCGCCGGGCGTTCAGTTGCCGGCAACCAGCACCGGCTGGGCGCCAGTCGCTGCGGTCTGCTGCACGGGCGGCTGCAGCGTCACGGTGACGTAGTTGGCAGCCTGCGCCTGGGCGGTGCGGGCATGGCGTTCCAGCACCACGTCCAGGGTCAGCAGCTGCAGGGCGATCAGCGCCACGCCGGACACCACGATCCAGCGCGAAGGACCGGAGGCAGGGGTTTGCAGGGCGGAATCGTTGTTGTTCATGAGGGCTCCAGCGTGAGGTGCAAAAACTGGAGCCGATACTAGGCAACGCACCGGCGGCCGCCCCGCCCCGCCGGCCCGAAGCCGCGTAGGACGGCTGCGGATGGCGCTGCAAGCGGGGGCTGGAGCGGGCGTCAGGCCTTGGGCAGCGTCACGCCGTGCTGGCCCTGGTATTTGCCGTTGCGGTCGCGGTAGCTGACCTCGCACTCCTCGTCGCCCTGGAAGAACAGCACCTGGGCGCAGCCCTCGCCGGCGTAGATCTTGGCGGGCAGCGGCGTGGTGTTGCTGAATTCCAGCGTCACGTAGCCTTCCCACTCGGGCTCGAAGGGCGTCACGTTGACGATGATGCCGCAGCGCGCGTAGGTGCTCTTGCCCAGGCAGACGGTGAGCACGTCTCGCGGGATGCGGAAATACTCCACCGTGCGCGCCAGCGCGAAGCTGTTGGGCGGGATGATGCAGTAGTCGCCCTCGAAGTCGACAAAGCTCTTTTCATCGAAATTCTTCGGGTCCACCACGGTGCTGTGGATGTTGGTGAAGACCTTGAATTCGCGGGCGCAGCGGATGTCGTAGCCGTAGCTGCTGGTGCCGTAGCTGATGATCTTGCGGCCGTCCTGCTCGCGGATCTGACCGGGCTGGAACGGCTCGATCATGCCGTGCTGCTCGGCCATGCGGCGGATCCACTTGTCGCTCTTGATGCTCATGGGGGGTTCTCTCCTGGCGCGCGATTTTACGCATCCTTTTTGCTACTTAAATAATAGCTACTAGCGGTTGTTGCATATGGGTTTTAGGCCTTTTTTATGCAATAACCGTGCGCTCCACCAGCCGATCGTCGCCCAGCACAATCAGCGCGAACAGCAGCTCCGCCAGGCTGCTCGCAGCCTGGGTGCGACGCGCCAGCAGCGGCGTGGCGGCGGGGTTGAGCACGACGAAGTCCGCCTCGCAGCCCGGCTGCAGGTTGCCGACCACGCCCTCCAGCCCCAGCGCCCGGGCGGCGCCCGCCGTGTGCTGCCACCACAGCTGCTCGGGCGACAGCGACACGCCTGCCTTGGTCTGCCCCTCGCGCCCCACGTAATAGGCGGCCAGCATGGTGCGGAACGGGCTGAAGGACGTGCCCCCGCCCACGTCGCTGGCCAGGCCGTAGGCCATGCCCGCGCGGTCGGCCGCGGCGTAGTCGAAGAAGCCGCTGCCCAGAAACAGGTTGCTGGTCGGGCTGACGGCGGCGGCGGCGCCGGTCTCGCGCATCAGCGCGCGGTCGGCGTCGTCCAGGTGGATGCAGTGGGCGTAGATGGCCCGCTCGCGCAGCAGGCCGCAGTCGCCATACACGCCCAGGTAGCTGCGCGCGGCCGGGAACAGTTCGCGCGCCCAGCGGATCTCGTCCACGTTTTCGGCCACGTGCGACTGGATCCACACACCAGGGTGGCGCGCGGCGATCTCGCCGGCGCCGGCCAGCTGGGCGGGCGTGCTGGTGGGGGCAAAGCGCGGCGTGATGGCGTAGCCCAGCCGGTCCACGCCGTGCCAGCGGTGGATCAGCGCCTCGGTGTCGATCAGCGACTGCTCGGTCTGGTCGCGCACGCCGTCGGGCGAATGGCGGTCCTGCAGCACCTTGCCGCCGATCAGCCGCAGGCGGCGCGCGCGGGCCTCGGCCATCAGCGCATCGACCGAGCCGGGGTGCGAGGTGGCAAACGCCAGCGCCGTGGTCACGCCGTTGCGCGCCAGCTCGTCCAGGAAGAAGCGCGCCACGCCGGCGGCGTACGCGGGGTCGGCAAAGCGCGACTCGTGCGGGAAGGTGTAGGTCTCCAGCCAGGGCAGCAGACCGTCGGCGGGCGAGCCGATGACGTCCGTCTGCGGGTAGTGGATGTGCAGGTCGACGAAACCCGGCGCGATCAGGCGGCCGGGCCAGTGCGTCACCGGCTGGCCGGCGTGGCGCGCGGCCAGCGCCTGCCACGGGCCGGCGGCCACCACGCGCTGCACGCCGCGCTCATCAGGGGCGGTGGCCAGCAGGCCGTCTTCGTCGTACAGGGCCGAGCCATCGTCGGCAAAGCGCAGCAGCGCGGATCGGTACAGGTGCATGGCCGCCACTGTAGGCGTGCGCGGTGCGCCGCGCCATGCGGCGCGGGCCATGGCGGCTATATGTTTTCGGTCAGGGGGCCACCGGGGCGCCGGCCTCGAACCAGCGCTTGAACACGGCGCGCTCATCGTCCGTCAGCGCGCCGGAGTTGCCGAACGGCATCTTCTTGAGCTGCACCACCTGCTGGTAGATCTGCTGCGCGTGGTCCTTGATGCCCTGGGGCGAGTCCAGCCGCACATTCTTCTGCGCGATGGCGGCGCCGTGGCACAGCACGCATTGCTGGCTGATCAGCGCGTTCACCGCGGCAAAGCCGGCATCGCCCTGGGCCGGCGCACCCGCGGCGGCCGGCGCGGCGCTGGCCGCCGGGGCCGGCGCAGGCTTGAGCCAGGCCACCACGCCCAGCAGCACCAGCACGCCCACGGCGGCGTAGGGCCAGGGGTGGGCGTTGCGGCCCAGCTTGAAGCCGTGGCGCATGACGAAGAACTGGCGGATGGCGGCGCCGGCGAACATCATCAGGATCAGCACCAGCCAGTTCAGGTCATGGTTGTAGAGCCAGCCGTAGTGGTTGGACAGCATGGCGAACAGCACGGGCAGCGTGAAGTAGGTGTTATGCACGCTGCGCTGCTTGCCGCGCTTGCCGTGGATGGGGTCCACCGGCTGGCCGGCCTTGAGGGCCGCGACCACCTTGCGCTGGCCGGGGATGATCCAGAAGAACACGTTGGCGCTCATCGACGTGGCCAGCATGGCGCCCATCAGCAAAAAGGCCGCCTGGCCAGGGAAGATGTGGCAGGCCAGGTACGCGGCGATGCACACCAGCACCAGGACTAGCGCGCCGACGATGGCGTCGCCATTGGCCCGCTGGCCGAACACCCGGCAAATAGCGTCGTACAGCAGCCAGAACACCGCCAGGAAGGCCAGCGCCGCCACCACCGCCATGGCTGGCGACATGAGCGGGTTGGCCGGGTTGACCAGGTAGATGCCGGCGTTCCACAGGTAGGAGACGGACAGCAGCGCAAAGCCCGACAGCCAGGTGGTGTAGCTCTCCCAGAAGAACCAGTGCAGGTGGCCGGGCAGCTTAGGGGGTGCGACGTTGAATTTGACGGGGTGATAGAAGCCCCCGCCGTGCACGGCCCACAGCTCGCCGTTCACGCCCTGGCGCTTGAGGTCTTCATCGACCGGAGGCGTGAGGCTGCTGTCCAGGAAGACGAAGTAGAACGACGAACCCACCCAGGCGATGGCGGTGATGACGTGCAGCCAGCGCAGCAGCAGGTTGGCCCAGTCCAGAAGATAGCTTTCCATGAGGTCCCGATCTCGCCGGCGCGCGGGCCGGCAGCATGCTGCTCACCACTGCGGGCGCTCTGAGCAGTCAGGAATGGAGGCGGCCGCGCACCCTCAAGCAAGCTGCCAGGCACCGCTGCGACCAAATTTTTGTAGACACGAAGTGTATGCAATTTTTGGCGCCCAAGGGCTCGGGATTCACCCTGGGTCGCCTGCCGGCCCGCCCAGGCGCTGCAGCAGCTGCGCGGCCACGGCTACGGCGATCACCTCGGGCTCCTTGCCGTTGATGCCGGGCACGCCGATGGGGCAGGTGACGTGGGCCAGCTCCTCCTGGCTGAAGCCGCGCGCCTCCAGCCGGTGGCGGAAGGTGGCCCACTTGGTGCGGCTGCCGATGAGGCCGACGAAGGGCAGGTCGCGCTGGTGGCGATGGCGCGCCAGGCAGGCGGCGACGATGTCCAGATCCTCGGCGTGGCTGAAGCTCATGATGAGCACGAAGGACTGCGCGGCCAGCGTGGGCACGGCGGCGTGCACCGGCTCGGAGTGCTCGCACAGCGCGCCGGGCGCAGCCTGGCGGTCGAACACGCCATCGCGGCTGTCGATCCAGTGCAGCGCAAACGGCAGCGGCGCCAGGGTGCGCGCCAGCGCATGGCCCACGTGGCCGCCGCCGAACAGCGCCACCGGGTGCAGCGGCGGCGCCAGGCGCTGGCGCAGCGCGGGGGCGTCCTGCGCCGTGACGCATTCCAGCTGCAGGTGCACCACGCCGCCGCAGCACTGACCCAGGCTGGGGCCCAGGGCCTGGCGCAGCATGACCGGCGCAGGCGCACGGCCGGCCAGGTGCTCGTCCAGCAGCAGCCGGGCCTGCTGCAGCGCGGCCAGCTCCAGGTGGCCGCCGCCGATGGTGCCGATCAGCGCCTGCGCCTGCCCTGCCGGCAGGGCCATCCAGGCGCCTCGCTCGCGCGGCACCGAGCCCTGGGTAGACTGCACCGTCACCAGGCAGGCGGGGCCGTCCTGCAGGCATTGCAGCAGTTGCTGCAGCGATGCCTGCAGCGCGGTCGTCGTCATCCTTGTGCCTCCATCCTGGCGCGCCCTGCGGCCGCCGTCATCCTTTTTATCTGCAGCACAGCATAGCGATGCCCCTACCCGAACTGCCCACCGCACGCTGGCGCCGCTGGCTGCCGGCCAGCGTGGCCGCCGCCGCGGCGGCGCTGCTCGCCTCCTGCCGCTCGGGCCCGCCGGCAGCGCCTCCGGCGGCCGATGCCGGGGCCGGCAAGCCCGCCGTCATCGGCCCGGTGCCGGCCGCGCAGGGGTCGGCGCGACTCTCGGCCGCCACCACGCCGCTGGCCTACCGCCGCGACGCAGCGACGCACCTGTACGGGTTGAACGCCGCACGCATCCACCAGGGCCGGCTGCCACCGCTGCTGTATGCCATTGGCGTGCTGCAGGTGGACATCGACGGCGCCGGCCGCGTGACGGCCGTGCGCTGGATGCGCGCGCCGCGCCATGCGCCCGAGGTGATGGCCGAGATCGAGCGCACCGTGCGCGCGGCGGCGCCCTACCCGGCGCCGGCGCGCATGGGCAAGGTGACCTGGACGGACACGTGGCTGTGGGAGAAATCCGGGCGCTTCCAGCTGGACACGCTGACCGAAGGGCAGGATTAGAAGCAAACCCCCTGAGGTGCTGCGCGCCCTCCCCCTTCTCTCGCGAAGCTGGGCTTTGCGGGAAGTGGGGCACCGCCGGTGCTGCGGGGCGCCCCTTGCAAGGCGGTTGCTGGTGTGAGGCGCGCCAGTTTCGAAGGGCACGCCCTGCACGCAGCAGTTGGTCAGGAGCCGCGGTAGGTGGAGTAGCTCCAGGGGCTGACCAGCAGGGGCACGTGGTAGTGCTGGTCGGCGTGGGCGATGCCGAAGTCCAGGCTGACGCGGTTCAGGAAGGCAGGTTCGGGCAGCTGCACACCGCGGGCCTTGAAGTAGGCATCGACGTCGAAGGTCAGCCGGTAGGTGCCGGGGCGCAGGCTGGCGTTGTCGAACAGCGGCGCGTCGGTGCGGCCGTCGTGGTTCAGCGTCAGGCGCTTGATCAGCGTGGCCTGCTCGCCATCGGTGGCGTACAGGGCGACGGCCATGCCCGCCGCGGGGCAGCCGTGCATGGTGTCCAGGACGTGGGTGCTCAGGCCCATGGTCGTCTCCTCTTGAGGGCAAAAAGTCAGCAGGATGTTCAGGGCAAGTGTATACAGTTTTTGTATTCTCTTGCCAGGCTGGATGGCCGCGTTTACGCTCCCGGGTCATCACAACAACCCAGGAGACCTCCCATGAACTTGCGCACCACCTTGCTTGCGGGCAGCCTGGCCCTGGCGCTGGCCGGCCTCAGCGCCTGCGGCAGCACGCAGCCGCCCGCGGCCGCCGCAGCGCCGCAGGCCGCCGTCGTCGCACAGCCGGCCCAGCCCAGCGCCGCGCAGGCCGCCGCTGCCGCCTACGACTTCGACATGGACGTGTTCCACCCCGTGGTGGCCAAGAACGGCATGGTCGCCAGCGAGCAGGAACTGGCTTCGCGCATCGGCCTGGACATCCTGAAGGCCGGCGGCAACGCGGTGGACGCGGCCGTGGCCATGGGCTTTGCGCTGGCCGTGGCGCTGCCCAACGCCGGCAACATCGGCGGCGGCGGCTTCATGATGGTGCACGATGCGCGCACCGGGCGAGAGGTGGCACTGGACTTCCGCGAAGTCGCCCCATCCAGGGCCACGCGCGACATGTACCTGGACGCCAAGGGCAACGTGATCGACGGCAAGTCGCTCTACACGCACTACGCCGTGGGTGTGCCGGGCACGGTGGCCGGCATGGAGCATGCGCTGAAGAAGTGGGGCACCCTGCCGCTGTCGCGGGTCATCGCGCCGGCCGTGGCGCTGGCCGACAAGGGCTACCCGGTCAGCGAAACGCTGGCCAAGATCCTGCAGCAGGAAAAGAAGAACATGGGCAAGTGGCCCGCCACCACGGCCATCTTCTGGAAAAACGGTGAGCCGCTGCAGCGCGGCGACCTGCTGGTGCAAAAGGACCTGGCGCAGTCGCTGCGCCTGATCGGCCAGCAGGGCGCCAAGGCCTTCTATGAAGGCGCCATCGCGCAAAAAATAGCCGCCGAGATGTCGCCGCACGCCGGCGCCATCACGCTGCAGGACCTGAAGAGCTACAAGGTGGTGGAGCGCGAGCCGGTGCGCGGCAGCTACCGCGGCTATCAGATCGTCAGCATGCCGCCGCCATCCTCGGGCGGCGCGCACCTGATCCAGATGCTGAACATGATGGAGCGCTGGCCCATGAAGGAATGGGGCGTAAACAGCGCCCGCAGCATGCACCACATGGCCGAGAGCATGAAGCTGGCCTACGCCGACCGCTCCGAGTACCTGGGTGATGCGGACTTCGTGAAGGTGCCGCTCAAGGGCCTGACCTCCAAGCGCTACGCCGAGCAGCTGGCCGCCACCATCTCGCCCACGCAGGCGCGCGACGCCAAGGCCATCAAGCCTGGCCAGCCGCAGCCCTACGAGAGCGACCAGACTACGCACTACTCGGTGGTCGACAAGGCCGGCAATGCCGTTGCCGTGACCTACACGCTGAACACCAACTTCGGCAGCGGCATCGTCGCCAAGGGCACGGGCATCCTGCTGAACAACGAGATGGACGACTTCTCGGCCAAGCCCGGCGTGGCCAACGCCTACGGGCTGGTGGGCGGCGACGCCAACGCCGTGGCCGCCGGCAAGCGCCCGCTGTCGTCGATGATGCCCACCATGGTGCTGCAGGGCGGCAAGCCGGTGCTGGTCACCGGCAGCCCCGGCGGCGCGCGCATCATCACCACGGTGCTGCAGACGGTGGTCAACACCATCGACTACGGCATGAACCCCGCCGAGGCCGCCGCCACGCCGCGCTTCCACCACCAGTGGACGCCCGACGAGCTGCGCATCGAAAAGGGCTTCTCCAACGACACCCTCGCCCTGCTGCGCCAGTGGGGGCACAAGGTGGCCCTGAAGGCATCCATGGGCCGCACGCAGACCATCCAGCTACGCGACGGCATGCTGTACGGCGCGTCCGACCCGCGCAACCCGGACGGGCAGACGCTGGGCTACTGAGCGCCTGCCATACGCCACAACGAAAGCCGCGCCCGGCCAGCGCGGCTTTTGTTTTTGCTACCTTCCTTTATTGCGCCAGGCTCGCGCAATCGATCACGAAGCGGTACTTCACGTCGCCGGTGAGCATGCGCTCGTAGGCGTCGTTGATCTGCCCGGCGCGGATCATCTCGATGTCGGCGACGATGCCGCGCTCGGCGCAAAAGTCCAGCATCTCCTGCGTCTCGGCAATGCCGCCGATCAGCGAGCCGGCCAGGCTGCGGCGCTTCATGATCAGGTTGAACACGTTGGAGGGCGGATGCGGCGTGGCCGGCGCGCCCACCAGCGCCATGGTGCCGTCGCGCCGGAGCAGGGCCAGAAAGGCGTCCAGGTCGTGCGGCGCCGCCACGGTGTTCAGGATGAAGTCCAGGCTCTTGGCATGCGCCTTCATCTCCCCGCGGTCGCGCGAGACCACGACCTCGTGCGCGCCCAGCGCCTTGGCCGCCTCGCGCTTGGAGGGCGAGGTGGTGAACGCCACCACGTGCGCGCCCATGGCGCGGGCCAGCTTGATGCCCATGTGCCCCAGCCCGCCGATGCCCACCACGCCCACCTTGTGGCCCGGCCCCACCTTCCAGTGGCGCAGCGGGGAGTAGGTGGTGATGCCCGCGCACAGCAGCGGCGCCACGGCAGCCAGCTGCGCCTCGGGGTGGCGCACGCGCAGCACGTAGCGCTCATCCACCACGATCTGCTGCGAATAGCCGCCCAGCGTGTGCCCGGGCGCGTCCGGCGTGGGGCCGTTGTAAGTGCCGACCATCTGGTCGCAGTAGTTCTCCAGCCCGTCCTCGCACTCGGCGCAGTGCCGGCAGCTGTCGACGATGCAGCCCACGCCGACCAGGTCGCCCGGCGCGAAGCCCGAGACGTGCGGGCCCACGGCGGTGACGCGGCCGACGATCTCGTGCCCGGGCACGCAGGGGTAGAGCGTGCCGGCCCATTCGGCGCGCACCTGGTGCAGGTCGGAGTGGCACACGCCGCAGTAGGCGATGGCGATCTGCACGTCGTGCGCGCCCGGGGCGCGGCGGGTGATGCGCAGCGGCGCAAGGGCCTGGTCGGCGGCCTGGGCGCCGTAGGCGTGGATGGTGTCGGTGGCGGTCGTCATGGCGAGGCTCCTTGGTTGCAGACCGGTCGCCGTAGCGGACACAGGCCCGGGGTTTCAAGCATTTTTCGCCCCCAGCGCTTGCTGGTCAAGCGCCAGCAGCTACAAAATCAGGAGTGCGCGGAAGTCGTTCACGTTGGTGTGCGTGGGCCCGGTGATCACCAGGTCCGAGAGCGCATCGAAGAAGCCGTAGGCGTCGTTGCGGTCCAGATGCCCGGGCAGCGACAGGCCCTGCGTGGCGGCGCGCGCCAGCGTGTCGGGGGTCACGCGGGCGCCGGCGTTGTCCTCCATGCCGTCGATGCCGTCGGTGTCCGCCGCCAGCGCCCAGACGCCCGGCTGGCCCTGCAGCGCCTGGGCCAGGCCCAGGCAGAACTCGCCCGCGCGCCCGCCGCGCCCGCGCGGCGTGCCCGGGGGCTGCGCGCGCACGGTGACCGTGGTCTCGCCGCCCGACAGGAGGACGCACGGCCGGGTGAAGGGCGCATCGTGCCGCGCCACGGCGCGCGCCAGCGCCGCGTGCACCTTGCCCACCTCGCGCGACTCGCCCTCCATCTCGTCGGACAGCACGTGCGCGGCAATGCCCGCAGCGCGCGCCGCCTCGGCCGCCGCCGCCAGCGACTGTGCGGGCGTGGCGATCAGGCGCACCTCGCTGCGCGCCAGCCGCGCATCGCCGGGCTTCGGAGTTTCCAGTTCGCCGCGCTGCAGCGCCTGGCGCACGTCGGCAGGGATGTCGATGCGGTAGCGCTCAAGAACAGCCAGCGCGTCGGCGCAGGTACTGGCGTCGGCCACGGTGGGGCCGCTGGCGATCACCGACGGGTCGTCGCCCGGCACGTCGCTGATGGCCAGGGTCAGTACCCGAGCCGGGGCGCAGGCGGCCGCCAGGCGCCCGCCCTTGATGCGCGACAGGTGCTTGCGCACACAGTTCATCTCGCCGATGGCCGCGCCGCTTTGCAGCAGCTCGCGGTTGATGCGCTGCTTGTCGGCCAGCTCCAGCCCGTCGGCCGGCAGCGTCAGCAGGGCCGAGCCGCCGCCGGAGATCAGGCACAGCACCAGGTCGTCCGCGGTCAGGCCCTGCGCCAGGGCCAGAATGCGCTCAGCCGCGGCCAGGCCGGCGGCGTCGGGCACGGGGTGGGCGGCCTCGACCACCTCGATGCGCTGCGCCAGACCGGCCGGGCGCGGCGGCACGTGGCCGTAGCGTGTGACGACCAGCCCGGACAGCGGCGCGTCGGCCGGCCACAGCGCCTCCAGCGCCTGCGCCATGGCCCCGCCGGCCTTGCCCGCGCCCAGCACCAGCGTGCGCCCCTTGGGTGGCGCCGGCAGGTGCGCGCCCAGGGTGTGCAGCGGCTGGGCGCGCTGCACGGCGGCGTCAAACAGGTCGCGCAGGAACGGCTGCGGCTGGGTGTGCGGGTCGTGGATCTGGGGACGGGTCATGCGCCGCATTATGAAAGCCGACATAGCCCGGGTCGGTCAACCGGTTCACCAAAACTGTATACAAAAATTGTTTTACGGCGCTATGATGACCGCATGGACACCTCCACCACCAGCCACATCGTCGAGAGCCTGACCCGGGCCATCGTCGAGCACCGCCTGCTGCCCGGCACCAAGCTGGCCGAGCAGAAGCTGGCGGACCATTTCGGCGTCTCGCGCACCCTGGTGCGCCAGGCACTGTTCCAGCTGTCGCAAAACCGCCTGATCCGCCTGGAGCCGGCACGCGGCGCCTTCGTGGCCACGCCTTCGGTGGACGAGGCGCAGCAGGTCTTCGCCGTGCGCCGCATGCTCGAGGGCGCCATGGTGCGCGCCTTCGTGGCGCAGAGCACGGCCGCGCAGATCCGCGCCTTGAAGGCCCACGTGGCGGCCGAGAAGAAGGCCATGGACGGCGGCGACGTCGGCCAGCGCACCGAGCTGCTGGGCGACTTCCACGTGCGCATGGCCGAGCTGATGGGCAACGCCGTGCTGGCCCAGCTGCTGGGCGAGCTGATCTCGCGCTGCGCCCTGATCACGCTGATGTACCAGTCCACCAGCGCCGCCGAGCATTCGCACGAGGAGCACGCCCGCATCGTCGAGGCGCTGGCCCGGCGCGACGAGGAAGCCGCCGTGCTGCTGATGCAGGAGCACCTGGACAACGTGCAGGCCGGGCTGGTGTTCGACCGCGAGCTGCCCACCAGCGACCTGTCCATGGCCCTGTCCTCCTGAAATCCCCCGATTCCCCGCAACGAGCAGCAGCACGATGTACGACGCCCGCGCCCCCTACCCCCGCGACCTGGTCGGCTACGGCCGCCACACGCCCCACCCGCGCTGGCCGGGCAAGGCCCGCATCGCCGTGCAGTTCGTGCTGAACTACGAGGAAGGCGGCGAGAACAGCGTGCTGCACGGCGACGCGGCGAGCGAACAGTTCCTGTCCGAGATGTTCAACCCCGCGGCCTACCCGGCGCGGCACATGAGCATGGAGGGCATCTACGAATACGGCTCGCGCGCCGGCGTGTGGCGCCTGCTGCGCGAGTTCGAGCGACGCGGCCTGCCGCTCACGGTCTTCGGCGTGGCCACGGCCCTCAAGCGCCACCGCGAGGTGGCCCAGGCCTTCGACGAGCTGGGCCACGAGGTCGCCTGCCACGGGCTGAAGTGGATTCACTACCAGGACGCGCCCGAAGAACTGGAGCGCGCCCACATGCATGAGTGCCTGGCCATCTTCGACGCGCTGTACGGCCAGGGGGGCGACCACGCCCTGGGCTGGTACACCGGCCGCGACAGCCCCAACACCCACCGCCTGGTGGCCGACGCGGGGCGTTTCGTCTATGACAGCGACTACTACGGCGACGACCTGCCCTTTTGGATGCAGGTCGGCAAGAGCGACGGCAGCGCGCACCGCCAGCTCATCGTGCCCTACACGCTGGACGTGAACGACATGCGCTTTGCATTGCCCCAGGGGTTTTCGCACGCCGATCCGTTCTTCCAGTATCTGCGCGACAGCTTCGACGTGCTGTACGCCGAGGGCAACCCGGCCGACGAAGACCGCCCGAAGATGATGAGCGTCGGCATGCACTGCCGGCTGCTGGGCCGGCCCGGGCGCATCGCCGCGCTGCAGCGCTTTCTGGACCACATCCAGCGGCACGAGCACGTCTGGGTGTGCCGCCGGATCGACTTGGCGCGCCACTGGGCCACACAGCACCCGGCACCGGCGATTTGAATAAAAAAGGCCTCCAGCGCTTATGCAGCAAGCGCTGGCAGCTCACATTTTCATAGTAGGAGACACCGTGGCCCTGACCCTGGAACAACTGAACGCCGCGTCGCTACCCGACGCCGTGGCCCTGCTGGACGGCGTGTACGAGCATTCGCCCTGGATCGCCGAAGCCGCGCTGGCGCAGCGGCCCTTCAGGTCGTTGGCCCACCTCAAGCACGCCATGGTGCGGGTGCTGGCCCAGGCGGGCGTGGACAAACAGCTGGCGCTGATCCGCGCGCACCCGGAGCTGGCCGGCAGGGCCGCGGTCAGCCAGCAGCTGACGGCCGAATCCACCAACGAGCAGAGCCGCGCCGGGCTGACCGACTGCTCGCCCGAGGAGTTCGCCCGCATCCAGCAGCTGAACGCCGAGTACAACGCGCGCTTCGGCTTTCCTTTCATCCTGGCCGTGCGCGGCCCGCGCGGCCTGGGCCTGCCGCGCAGCGAGATCATCGACACCTTCGCCCGCCGCCTGGGCAACCCGCCCCAGTTCGAGCGCGAAGAGGCGCTACGCAACATCCACCGCATCGCAGAGATCCGGCTGAACGACAAGTTCGGCTACCAGCCTACCCTGGGCAACGACGTGTGGGACTGGCACGAGCGCCTGGCCCGCCACAGCGACCCGGGCTACGCCGAGCAGGGCCAGCTCACCGTCACCTACCTCACCGACGCGCACCGCGCCTGCGCCCAGCACATCAGCCACTGGATGCGCGAGAGCGGCTTCGACGAGGTCGAGATCGACGCCGTGGGCAACGTGGTCGGGCGCTACCGCCCCGCGGCAGGGGACGGCAAATATCTCATGACCGGCAGTCACTACGACACGGTGAGGAACGGCGGCAAGTACGACGGACGCCTGGGCATCTTCGTGCCCATGGCCGCCGTGCGCGAGCTGCACCGGCAAGGCCGGCGCCTGCCCTTCGGCATCGAGGTGGTGGCGTTCTCCGAGGAGGAAGGCCAGCGCTACAAGGCCACCTTCCTGGGCTCGGGAGCGCTGACCGGCCACTTCGACACCGCCTGGCTGGAGCAGCGCGATGCCGACGGCATCACCATGCGCCAGGCCATGCAGCACGCCGGCCTGTGCGTTCAGGATATCCCCAAGCTCAAGCGCGACCCGGCCCGCTACCTGGGCTTCGTGGAGGTGCACATCGAGCAGGGCCCGGTGCTGGCCGAGCTGGACCTGCCGCTGGGCGTGGTCACCAGCATCAACGGCTGCGCCCGCTACGTCTGCGAGATGACGGGCATGGCCAGCCACGCCGGCACCACGCCCATGGACCGCCGCCGCGATGCCGCCCTGGGTGTGGCCGAGCTGGCGCTGTACATGGAGCAGCGCGCCCTGCAGGACAGCGGCTGCGTGGCCACCATGGGCATGCTGGCCGTGCCCTCGGGCTCCATCAACGTGGTGCCCGGGCGCTGCGCCTTCAGCATGGACATGCGCGCACCCACCGACGCGCAGCGCGACGCCCTGGTGGCCGACGTGCTGGCGCGCCTGCGCGCCATCGCCCAGCGCCGCGGCCTGCAGTACACGGCCGAGCTGGCCATGCAGGCCTCGGCCGCGCCCAGCGACCCCGTCTGGCAGCGGCGCTGGGAGTCCGCCGTGCAGGCCGTGGGCGCACCCCTGTACCGCCTGCCCAGCGGCGCCGGCCACGACGCCATGAAGCTGCACGAACTGATGCCCCAGGCCATGCTGTTCGTGCGCGGGCTCCACAGCGGCATCAGCCACAACCCGCTGGAGTCCACCACCAGCGACGACATGCAGCTGGCCGTAGACGCCTTCAGCCACCTGCTGGGCCAGCTCGCCGCCGAGATGGCCTGATACCTCTTTCACACGGACCGCCATGAACCCCGACCGCCAAGCCACCTATGCCGCGCTGGATGCGTGGATCGACCAGCACTTCGACGAGCAGGTGCAGTTTCTGCAGGCGCTGGTGCGCGTGCCCACCGACACCCCGCCGGGCAACAACGCGCCGCATGCCGAACGCACGGCCGAGCTGCTCGCGCCCTTCGGTTTTGAGGCCGAGCGCCACGCCGTGCCCGAAAGCGCGGTGCGCGACTACGGCATGCAGTCCATCACCAACCTCATCGTGCGCCGCCCCTATGGCGATGGCGGCCGCACCATCGCCCTGAATGCCCACGGCGACGTGGTGCCCCCGGGCGAGGGCTGGACGCACGACCCCTACGGCGCCGAAGTGGTGGACGGGCGCATGTACGGCCGCGCCACCGCCGTGAGCAAGAGCGATTTCTCCACCTTCACCTGGGCCGTGCGCGCGCTGGAGGCCGTGGCCCGGCCGCGCCAGGGCGCGGTGGAGCTGCACTTCACCTACGACGAGGAGTTCGGCGGCCTGCTGGGCCCCGGCTGGCTTTTGGCCCAGGGGCTGACGAAGCCCGACCTGATGATCGCCGCGGGCTTTTCCTACGAGGTGGTCACCGCGCACAACGGCTGCCTGCAGATGGAGGTCACGGTGCACGGCAAGATGGCCCACGCCGCCGTGCCGCGCACTGGTGTGGACGCGCTGCAGGGCGCCGTGGCGCTGATGAACGCGCTGTACGCCGAGAACGCCAGGTACCGCCAAGTGCGCTCGCAGGTGCCGGGCATCGACCACCCCTATCTGAACATCGGCCGCATCGAGGGCGGCACCAACACCAACGTCATTCCGGGCAAGGTGGTGCTCAAGCTCGACCGCCGCATGATCCCCGAGGAGAAGCCGGCCGAGGTGGAGGCCAGCCTGCGCGCCGTGATCGCCCAGGCCGTGCAGAAGTTCAACGCCGAGCACGGCTACGCCGGCGAGGACGCCGTGCGCGTGGACATCCGGCGGCTGTTGCTGGCCAATGCCATGACGCCCCTTCCCGGCAATGCGCCGCTGGTGGACGCCATTCAGAAGCACGGTGAGGCGGTCTTTGGCGAAAAGCCCCCGGCCGTGGGCACGCCGCTGTACACCGACGTGCGCCTGTACGTGGAGCGCGGCATCCCCGGCGTGATCTACGGCGCCGGCCCGCGCACGGTGCTGGACAGCCACGCCAAGCGCGCCGACGAGCGCATCGAGCTGGCTGACCTGCGCCGCGCCACCAAGGTGGTGGCGCGCAGCCTGGTGGACCTGCTGGCCTGACGCGGCCCTTCCCCTCCCGCCTCACGCAACCCGGCCCAGGCCGAGTTTTTCATGCCCGCGCCTGGCGGCATTTTTCATATTGCGGCGTGACTTGCTGCGGTGCAAAACACGGCAGGGCCGAGACGGGGCCAACGGGCCGAAAAGGCCATCCTGACACGGGCAAACCCCTAGCAAAACGGGCCTGCCGCGGCCGTTTTCCCGGTGTCTGACGCAAAGGGTTTTGTATACACTTTTTGTATGGATCGGTGTGCGCAATCGCCCCACGACCGGACCAACCTGCCACGCCGCTGCTGCGGCGCGCCCGTGAGGAACCAAGGAAGACCCATGTCCACGACCGTCCATCCCGTTGACGAAAAACTCCCCTGGGGCCGCGCGGCCACGCTGGGGCTGCAGCACGTGCTGGTCATGTATGCCGGCGCGGTGGCGGTGCCGCTGATCGTGGGGCGGGCACTGAACCTGCCGCCCGACCAGGTGGCCCACCTGATCTCGGCCGACCTGTTCGTCTGCGGCCTGGTGACGCTGATCCAGGCATGGGGCTGCACGCAGTGGTTCGGCATCCGGTTGCCGGTGATGATGGGCGTGACCTTCGCCGCCGTGGCGCCTATGGTGTCCATGGCGCAGGCCACGGGGGGGCAGCTGGGCGCGGGGCTGATCTTCGGCTCGGTGATCGGCGCGGGGGTGGTCTCCATCCTGATCGCGCCGTTCATGAGCCGCATGCTGCGCTTTTTCCCGCCGGTGGTCACCGGCACCATCATCGCCGTGATCGGCATCAGCCTGATGCGCGTGGGCATCAACTGGATCTTCGGCAACCCCGTGGGCCCCACGGCGCCCTCGGTGCCCAATCCCGAGCACCTGAAGTGGCTGGCCGAGGCCCAGGCCGCCGCCGGCGCGCCGGGCTCGGCGCTGCCCCCGGTGCCCAAGGGCTTCGCAGTGGTGCCCACCGTCCCCAACCCCAAGTACGCCGACCTGACGGGCGTGGGCATCTCCGGCATCGTGCTGCTGACCATCTTGCTGGTGGCACGCTTCGGCCGCGGCTTCGTGGCCAACATCTCGGTGCTGCTGGGCATCCTCGTTGGCGGCGTCCTCACCGCTGCCATGGGGCTGATGAGCTTTCAGAAGGTGGCCCAGGCCAAGTGGGTCGACGTGGTGCTGCCCTTCCAGATCGCCACGCCGGTGTTCGACCCGGTGCTGATCCTGACCATGACGCTGGTGATGATCGTGGTGATGATCGAATCCCTGGGCATGTTCCTGGCACTGGCCGACATGACGGGCAAGGAGATCACCTCCGAAGACCTCAAGCGCGGCCTGCGCACCGACGGCCTGGGCACGCTGATCGGCGGCATCTTCAACACCTTCCCCTACACCAGCTTCTCGCAGAACGTGGGCCTGGTGGCCGTGACCGGCGTGAAGAGCCGCTGGGTCTGCGTGGCCGGCGGCTTCGTTCTGGTGGTGCTGGGCGTGCTGCCCAAGATGGCGGCGCTGGTGGAGTCGCTGCCCACCGTGGTGCTGGGCGGTGCCGGCCTGGTCATGTTCGGCATGGTGGCGGCCACGGGCATCCGCATCCTGTCCAACGTGGATTTCCAGCACAACCGCAACAACGCCATGATCGTGGCCGTCTCCATCGGCGTGGGCATGATCCCGCTGGTGGCGCCCAACTTCCGCCAGTGGATGCCGCACGCCATCCATCCGCTGATCGAATCCGGTATCCTGCTGTCGTCTCTCGCCGCCGTGGCATTGAACGTATTCTTCAACGGCGCCAGCCGCGACACCTCTGCGGCCGTGCTCGCCGCCCGGCAGGCCGACGCCCACTGAACAAGCGCCGCGCCATTCGATACCCTCCACCCGAAGGTAAAAGACCCCTGACGATGCCCCGTCGGCCGCTGGCTGCCGGGGCATTTTTTGGCCCTGCTGGCGGCCCCAGCGCCGTCAGCATGCAGTAAGCTCGTTTTGACCGTTTTCCGAGCGCTCAACGCTCCGTTCCCGCCATGACACAGAACCTCTCCGCCGCCGAATCCGCCCTGCGCGACGCCGCCCGCGAATACCACCGCAACCCTACCCGCGGCAAGATTTCCGTCACGCCGACCAAGCCGCTGTCCAACCAGCGCGACCTGTCGCTGGCCTACTCGCCCGGGGTGGCCTATCCCTGCCTGGACATCCAGGCCGATCCGTCCAAGGCGTTCGACTACACCTCGCGCGGCAACCTGGTGGGCGTCATCACCAACGGTACGGCCGTGCTGGGCCTGGGCGACATCGGCCCGCTGGCGGGCAAGCCGGTCATGGAAGGCAAGGGCTGCCTGTTCAAGAAGTTCGCCGGCGTGGACGTGTTCGACATCGAGCTGGCCGAGCGCGACCCGGACAAGCTGATCGAGATCATCGCCGCGCTGGAGCCGACGCTGGGCGGCATCAACCTGGAGGACATCAAGGCACCCGAGTGCTTCTACATCGAGCGCGAGCTGTCCAAGCGCATGAACATCCCGGTGTTCCACGACGACCAGCACGGCACGGCCATCATCAGCAGCGCCGCCCTGCTCAACGGCCTGGAGCTGGTAGGCAAGGACATCGGCACGGTGAAGGTCGCCGTCTCCGGCGCCGGCGCGGCGGCCATCGCCTGCGTGGACGTGATGGTGGGGCTGGGCGTAAAGCGCGAGCACATCTTCATGGTCGACTCCAAGGGCGTGATCCACACCGGCCGCACCGGCCTGGACGAATCCAAGGCGCGCTATGCACAGGCCACCGAGGCCCGCACCCTGGCCGACGTGGTGGCCGGCGCCGACGTGTTCCTGGGCTGCTCTGCCCCCGGCGTGCTGACGGCCGAAATGGTGAAGACCATGGCCGCCAAGCCCATCATCCTGGCCCTGGCCAATCCCGAGCCGGAGATCCGTCCCGAGCTGGCGCGCGCCGTGCGTCCGGACTGCATCATCGCCACCGGGCGCTCGGACTACCCCAACCAGGTCAACAACGTCCTGTGCTTTCCCTACATCTTCCGCGGCGCGCTGGACTGCGGCGCCAGCAAGATCACCGAGGAGATGAAGCTGGCCTGCGTGCGCCAGATCGCCGCCCTGGCCAAGGAGAACATCAGCGAGGAAGTGGCCGCGGCCTACGCCGGCACCGAACTCACCTTCGGCCCCGACTACCTCATCCCCACGCCCTTCGACTCGCGCCTGATCCTGAAGATCGCCCCGGCCGTGGCGCAGGCGGCCTTTGAGTCGGGCGTGGCCACGCGCCCCATCGAGGACATGGAGGCCTACCGCGAGCACCTGTCGCGCTACGTCTACCAGACCGGCATGCTGATGCGCCCGGTCATCAACGCCGCCAAGGCCCTGCCCGAGGAGCAAAAGCGCGTGGCCTACGCCGACGGCGAGGACGAACGCGTGCTGCGCGCGGCGCAGGTGGCCATCGACGACCACATCGCCCGCCCCATCCTGGTGGGCCGCCCCGCCGTGATCGCCACGCGCATCGCCAAGGCCGGCCTGCGCATGCAGCCGGGCGTGGACGTGGAGATCGTCAACCCCGAGGACGACCCGCGCTTTCGGCAGTACTGGGAGCTGTACCACCAGCTCATGAAGCGCAGCGGCGCCACGCCCGAGGTGGCCAAGGCCGCCGTGCGCCGCTCCAACACCATCATCGCCGCGCTGATGGTGCGCATCGGCGACGCCGACGCCATGATCTGCGGCCTGGCCGGCACCTACGAAACGCACCTGGAGCGCATCGACAGCGTGCTGGGCCGCGCTGAGGACGCCCGCCAGTACGCCGCCCTGAACGCCGTGATGACCGCCAGCAGCGGCCCGCTGTTCATCGCCGACACCTACGTCAACGACGACCCCACGGCCGAGGAGCTCGCCGAGATCGCCTGGGCCTCGGTGCAGGAGGTGCAGCGCTTCGGCGTGCCGCCCAAGGTGGCTTTTTTGTCCCACTCCAGCTACGGGTCGTCGCGCCGCGGCTCGGCACGCAAGATGCGCGCCGCGCGCGACCTGTTCGTCGAACGCCACCCGGATATCGAGTGCGATGGCGAGCTGCACGGCGACGCCGCGCTGGAGCCCAAGATCCGCGCCGCCTACCTGGCCGACTCCACGCTCACCGGCTCGGCCAACGTGCTGGTCTGCCCCAACCTGGACTCGGCCAACATCCTCTACAACGTGCTCAAGACCACCAGCAGCGGCGGCGTGACGGTGGGCCCCATCCTGATGGGCACTGCCGCCACGGCCTACATCCTCACGCCCGCCGCCACCATGCGCCGAGTGCTGAACATGACCGCCCTGGCCGTCGCCAGCAGCGCCGCGAAGCGCAAGTAGGCTGCCGGCCCCCAGCGGGACAGGCCGGGTTTAATTGACTAGCAAATGATTTGAATTCAAATCATTTGCTAGAATTAGGGGATGGAACATGCCCCGTCGCCCCGCCCTACCCCCTCCCTTCCTGCCAAGCGCCTGCTGGGCGTGCGCCTGGTCGGCCTGGGCCGGCGCTGGCGCAAGACGCTAGACACCCGGCTGGCCGCCGAAGGCCTGAGCGACGCCGTCTGGACTCCGCTGGTGCACCTGCACCGCCGGGGTGACGGCCTGTCGCAGACCGAGCTGGCCGCGGCCGTGGGGCTGGACGGCTCCAGCCTGGTGCGCCTGCTGGACGCCCTGGTGGCACAGGGCCTGATAGAACGCCAGCCCCATGCCAGCGACCGGCGCGTCAAGCTGGTGCACCTGACCGACGCCGGCCGGCGCACAGCCGCCGGCATCCGCAAGCGCCTGGCGGCCATCGAGGACGAACTGCTGGCCGACCTGGACGACGCCACCGCCCAGGCCCTGCTGCAGGCATTCGACCGTATCGAGGCGCGCATCGCCGCCGCCCAGCAGCCGGCATGACCGCCATGGCCCGCCGCACCCCCGCACCCTCGCCGTCCTTGCCCCTCGTCTCGCGCGGCCACGCGCTGCGCCACCTCGCCGCGCCCGCACGGCTGCGCGAGAGCCTGGCGCTGCAGCGCCCACCCTCGGTGCGCAATGCCGCCATCGCCGGCCTGCAGGCGGCCCTGGCCGTGGTGCTGGCGGCCGCGGCGCTGCATGCCTCGCCGTGGGCGCACGTGGCCGGCTTCGGTGGGCTGGGCGCGCTGGCGGCGCTGTTCGGCCGCTTCGCGCCGTTGGCGCGGCGTCGACGCATGGTGCTGGTGGCCGGGGCGCTGCTGGTCCTGCCGGTGGCGCTGCTGTCACTGCTGGCCTGGGCAGGGTGGCCACCGCTGGCACTGCTGCTGGCGCTGTCGGCCATGGCGGGGGCGCTGGCATCGCTGGCGCACCGCACGCAGATCGGGGCGCCCGGGGCGGTGATCTTCATCTTCGCGGCCAGCGCCGCGATCAGCCCCATCTCCGGCATGACCGCGTGGACCGAGCGCACCGCCGCCACCGCGCTGGGCGTGGCCGCCGCATGGCTGCTGTGCCTGTTGACCGACCGCCTGCGCGACCTGGAGGTGGCGCCGCCGGCCCCCGCAGCCGCGGCCGGCGTGCGGCCACCCCTGTCGCCGGGCTACGCGCCGCTGCAGGCCCTGCGCGTGGCGCTGTGTGCGGCGCTGGCCGCGCTGCTGGCGTACGCGGCCGGCTGGTCGCACCCGGCCTGGGCAGCCATTGGCGCGGTGGCCGTGCTGCAGGGTGCCCACCTGCCCGGCACCATGCACCGCGCCTGGCAGCGCACGCTGGGTACGCTGGTGGGCGCGGCCGTGGCCTGGGCCATTCTGTCGGCCTCGCCTTCGTTCGCCGCGCTGCTGCTGGCCGTAGCCGTGCTGCAGATACTCACGGAGGTGGTCATCGGCTTCAACTACGCGCTGGGGCAGATCTTCATCACGCCCATGGCGCTGTTGATGACCAACCTGGCCAGCCACGGCGAGCCGGCCGACATGGCGCTGGCACGCATCTACGACACCACGCTGGGCGCTGCCGTGGGCATTGCGCTGGCGCTGGTGCTGTCGTCGCTGGACGAGCGCGTGCACCTCGCGCGCCACCACGGCAGCCTGAAGAATTGAGACAAAAACAGGCTGCAGCGCGCGCCAGTCAAGCGCAAGCAGCTCTTATTTTAATAGCGCAGGGCTGCGGCGCTCAGGCCGTCAGCTTCAGCCCCACGATGCCGGCCAGGATGAGTCCGGCGCAGGCCAGCCGCGCGACGGTCGCCGGTTCGCCGAACAGCACGATGCCCAGCGCCACCGTGCCCAGCGCGCCGATGCCCGTCCACACGGCGTAGGCCGTGCCCACGGGCAGCGTGCGCATTGCCAGGCCCAGCAGCCCCACGCTCACCGTCATCGCCACCACCGTGCCCACGCTGGGCCACAGTCGCGTGACGCCCTCGGTGTATCTCAGGCCGATGGCCCAGCCGATTTCAAACAGGCCGGCCACCACCAGCAGCACCCATGCCATGAACGCCTCCTTGCTCCGCGGGCCGTCCCGGGTGGATGGAGACACGCCGCCGGGGCCGTCCCCGCCGGGGCCTGGGCGGCAGCGCGCCAGGCCCGGCCAGTGTAGGCGGCGGCGCTGGCCCCGGCAGCGCGCGCCGGCAAGCCCCCGTGCGCCGTGGGTGGCTGCGGCGCGACCGTGGCGCGCCCCGCTCAGCGGCCAGACCGTGTGCGGTGCTGGTGCGCCAGCGACAGCCCGAACACCGCCAGCCCGCCCAGCGCCAGGACCGCCCCCACCCAGCCGGTGGACGCCCAGCCCCAGCCCCAGACGATGGCCATGCCGCCCAGCCAGGCGCCCAGGGCGTTGGCCGCGTTGAAGGCCGAGTGGTTCAGTGCCGCGGCCAGGGCCTGCGCGTCGCCGGCCACGTCCATCAGCCGCACCTGCAGCGCCGGGCCCAGCGCGCCGAGGGTGCCCACCAGGAAGGTGCTGGCCAGCGCCCACGGCAACATCGGCGCCGTGAGCGCGAACAGCGCCAGCACCGCGCAGCCCCAGACCAGCAGGCCGGCGATGGTGCCCAGCAGGTGTCGATCCATGAAGCGCGGGCCGACCGCGTTGCCCGCCACCATGCCCAGGCCCAGCAGCGCCAGAGCGAAAGGCAGCACCTCGGGCGGCAGCCTCGCCAGCTCGAGCAGCGTGGGCTTGATGTAGCTGAACACCGAAAACAGCCCGCCAAAGCCGATGGCGCCCACGCCCAGCGTGAGCCAGACCTGCGCGCGGCGCAGTGCGCCCAGCTCGCGCAGCGCACTGGCCTGCACCGGCGCCGGCGTGCGCGGCAGCCAGCGGCGCACCAGGGCGATCGCCAGCACACCGATAGCGCCCACCAGCGCGAAGGCCACACGCCAGCCCAGCGCCTGGCCCATCCAGGCCGCCAGCGGCACGCCCACGACGACGGCCAGCGTCAGCCCGAGCATGACGTGGCCCACCGCCGCCGCGCGCCGGCCCGCTGGCGCCAGCCCCGCAGCCACCAGCGCCGCCACGCCGAAATAGGTGCCGTGCGGCAGCCCGGTGGCAAAGCGCAGCAGGTTCAGACTGGCATAGCCGGGCGCCAGCGCGCTGGCGAAGTTGCCCAGCGCAAAGAAGGCCATCAGCGCCATCAGCAGCGCGCGCCGCTCCATGCGAGCGCCCAGCACCGCCAGCACCGGCGCGCCCACCACCACCCCCAGTGCGTAGGCGCTGATGACGTGCCCGGCCCGCGGGATGGACACGCCCAGCTCCTGCGCCACCTCCGGCAGCAGGCCCATGATGGCGAACTCGCCGGTGCCGATGCCGAAGCCGCCCACGGCCAGCGCCAGCACGGCCGGGCCGTAGGTGCGGCGCTGGGGCGCCGCGGCGGGCGTGGCGGGGGAAGCGGGCTGGGACGTGGCAGAGGTCATCGCGGAGAAATCAGGGAAAACCCTGTGATTGTCATCCGGGCGCGATGGCAAAGGTTGCAGCGGGCCATTGTGATAGGTATGAATCTTTTCAGGCTCAAACCCTTACCCATCCTGCGCAAGCAGCTATCTATTTAGAAGCATCTTTCTAAGTGCGCCGGTGCGCAGGCGCGGGCGCCACCTGCACCAGTTGTGCCGCGGCCGCGCGCAGCGGCTCCATCTGGCGGCATACCTGGGCCAGCTGCAGGTGCAGCAGCGAAGGTTCGGCGTGCAGCGCAGGCGGCGCCGCGTCCAGCGTCCGCGCCCAGGCGTCGGCGCTGCAATCGCCCGGCGGCGGCGGGGTGTGGGTGCGCAGCGCCTGCGCCACCGCCTCGATCTGCCCGGCCAGGGCCTCGGCCGCGCGCCCGGCCAGGTCGTCCTGGGGCAACGTATGCGCCCCTGGGTCCGGCTGCAGGTCGCGGTGTGCTCCCAGAGCGGACAGGCAGCCCAGCAGGGTGTGCGTGCTGCCCAGCAGGTCCAGCCCCGCGCGCGCATGGCGGCGCACCCAGGGCGGCTCGTGCAGCATGTGCGACAGCATGGTCGTCAGGGCGGCATCGGTGTCGTGCGCGCGGCGGCGCGCCACGCGGTAGGCCAGGTCGTCGCTGCGGCCCGTGGCGTACTGGGCGACGATCTGGCGCAGGTAGGCCGCGCAGGCCGCCAGCGCGTCGGCCGCACCCGCACCCAGGCGCCGGCCCTGCCAGTCGGGCAGCACCAGCAGCAGCCCGGCGGCGGCAATGGCTGCGCCCACCAGCGTGTCCAACAGGCGCGGCACGATCAGCGCATAGCCGGCGCCCGTGCCGTGGTTGAACAGCATCAGCACCATCAGCGTGACCGCGGCCGTGGCCGTTGTGTAACGCTGCGTGCGCGTGAGGAAGAACGCCACACCGCCCAGCACTGCCAGCAGCGCCTGTACCGCGGGCTGCGGAAACAGCCGCATCAGCGCCCAGCCCAGCACCAGCCCCAGCACCGTGCCGCCCAGCCGCTGCGCCAGGCGCGCTACCGTGGCGCCATAGGTGGGCTGGCAGACGATGAGCGTGGTCATCATGATCCAGTAGCCGTGCTGCGGGTCGGTGAGCTGCATGGCGCCCCAGGCGGCGGCCAGCGCCAGCGTGAGCCGCACCGCATGGCGAAACAGCGCCGAGCGCACGTGCAGCTGCGCACGCACCCGCGCCCCGGCCTCGCGCAAGGAGTGCGGCGCCAGGTCCAGCAGACTGGTGTCGCCGCGCAGCGGCTCGGTCGGCGGCCGCGTGGCTGTGGCCAGCTGGGTGCTCAGGCGGTCCAGGTTGCGCGCCACCGCGCGCAGCGAGCGCAGCGGCCGCTGCCACTCCGGCTGCGCCTGCCGGCCCAGCCAGTCGAGGGAGGCGTGCAGATCAGCCAGCGCCGGGCCGTGCGGCGCCTGCACCTCGGGAGCGCGGCGGCGCCGCAGCGCTTCGGCGAGTTGCGTGCAGGCGTCGCCCTGCAGGTGCAGCACGCGCTGGCAGCGGTACAGCACGTCGCTGTGAAACAGCACCTCGGTCCAGTCGCCGTAGGGGTAATGCGAGGCGCTGGCGCGCTCGTGGATGTCCTGGGCGATGAAGTACAGGCCCAGCAGCTGGGCCAGCGCGCCCTGCGGCGCGCGGCCGGGCACGGTGCGCGCCAGGATGGCGTCCTTGGCCGTGTTAAGCGCCGCCACCACGTGCGCGTTGGAGCGTGCCAGCTGCAGCCGCCGCGCGCGCAGGTCCACCCCACGCACGGGCTCGAACATGCCGGCCTTGACGCGCAGGTGCCCGCCCAGCGCCAGGTACACGCCGGACAGCGCATGCCGCACGGGCAGCACCGGCGCCGCGGCGCTCCACAGCACCGACAGCAGGCCATACCAGGCCGCGCCGGCCACCAGCAGCGCGGCGACCCGTCCCGCCGGCATCGGTGCCCGGCCGGCCCCCGGCTCACTGATGGCGGCATACAGCGCCAGGATGATGGTCGCCGCGGTGATGGTGCGGTAGCGCCCGCCCACGGCGCCCAACAGGGTGAAGACGAAGCTGCACCCCAGCAGCGCCGCCAGCAGGGCCAGCGGCCGCGCGGCCAGTTCCGCGACCCCCAGGCCCACGACGGCGAAGCTCGCCAGCGTCACGGCCAGGGCCTTCAGGCGGCCGCGCCAGCTGTCGTCGGCCTCGGCCAGCGCGCTGGCGAACACGCCCAGCAACAGCGGCACCATCAGGTCGCCGCGCCCGCTGGCGACGCCCAGCGCCAGCACGCTGGCCAGCGCCACCGCCAGGCGCAGCGCGTAGGCCCAGGCGATCTCGGCGCCCAGGCGCTGCAGCCACTGCGCGGTCGAACCGTCCATGGCGGGATGAATCAATCAGCCCGTGTTGCGCAGGCCGGCGGCGATGCCGTTGATGCAGATGTGGATGCCGGTCTGCACGCGCTCGTCGCCCTGGCCCGCGCGCCAGCGGCGGATCAGCTCCACCTGCAGGTGGTGCAGCGGATCGATGTAGGGGAAGCGGTGGCGCATGGAGCGCGCCAGCGCGGTGTTGGCCGCCAGGCGCTGGCGCTCGCCGGTGATGCGCGTGAGCGCCTCGGCGGTGCGGTGCCATTCGGCCTCGATGGCGGCGAACACCCGCCGGCGCAGCCGCGCGTCCTGCACCAGTTCGCTGTAGCGCGAGGCCAGGGCCAGATCGCTCTTGGCCAGCACCATGTCCATGTTGGACAGCAGGGTGTGGAAGAACGGCCACTGACGGTACATCTTCTGCAGCAGCTGCAAGCGCGCCTTGGGGTTCTCCCCCGGGGCCTTGGTGAAGGCCTCCACCGCCGCGCCGAAGCCGTACCAGCCCGGCAGCGTCAGTCGGCACTGTCCCCAGCTGAAGCCCCAGGGGATGGCGCGCAGGTCCTCGATCTTCTGGCTGGCCTTGCGCGAGGCCGGGCGCGAGCCGATGTTCAGCTCGGCGATCTCGCGGATCGGCGTGGAGCCGAAGAAGTACTGGGTGAAGCCCGGGGTTTCGTACACCAGCGCACGGTAGGCGGCCATGCCGGCGCGCGACAGCTCCTCGGCCGCCTCCAGGAAGGCCGGGCTGGCCGGCTTGGTGGGCTGCAGCAGCGTAGCCTCCAGCGTGGCGGCGACCAGCGTCTCCAGGTTGCGCCGGCCGATCTCGGGGTTGGCGTACTTGGAGGCGATGACCTCACCCTGCTCGGTCAGGCGGATCTGGCCGCGCACGGTGCCCGGCGGCTGCGCCAGGATGGCCTGGTAGCTGGGCCCGCCGCCGCGCCCCACGGTGCCGCCGCGGCCGTGGAACATGCGCAGCGCGATCGGCGTGCGCGCCCCGGCGTTCATTTCGTCGAACAGCGCCACCAGCGCGATCTCGGCGCGGTACAGCTCCCAGTTGCTGGTGAAGATGCCGCCGTCCTTGTTGCTGTCGCTGTAGCCCAGCATGATGTCCTGCAGCGCGCCGCTGGCGCGCACCAGCTGCGCGACGCCCGGCAGCGCGTAGAACTCGCGCATGATGGGCGCGGCGTTGCGCAGGTCTTCGATGGTCTCGAACAGCGGCACGACGATGAGCTGCACGCGCGCGTCACTGTCGCCCAAAGCGCCCTGCATCAGGCCCACTTCCTTTTGCAGCAGCAGCACCTCCAGCAGGTCGCTCACCGTCTCGGTGTGGCTGATGATGTAATGGCGTATGGCCTGGGGGCCGTAGCGCCGGCGCAGGGCCAGCGCGGTCTCGAAGATGGCCAGCTCGCCCTGCGTGTGCTCGCTGTAGCGCGCGCCCACCACGCGCAGCGGGCGCGCGTCGCCCAGCAGGCGCAGCAGCAGGGCGCGGCGCTCGGCCTCGGGCAGCTGGGCGTAGTCCGTCTCGACCCGCGCCAGCGCCAGCAGCTCGGCCACCACGCGCTCGTGCTGGTCGGAACTCTGGCGCAAATCCACCGTCGCCAGATGGAAGCCGAAGACCTCCACGGCGCGCATCAGCGGCCGCAGGCGCTCGGCCGTGAGCGCGCCGCCGCGGTGCGAGCGCAGCGAGGCCTCGATCACGCGCAGGTCGGCCAGGAAGTCCTCGGCGCTGTCGTAAGGGCTGTGCGGCGCGACGGCGTGGCGCGCGGCCTCGGTGCCGGTCAGGGCCTTGAGCGTGGCGGCCAGGCGGGCGTAGATGCCGGTCAGCGCGCGGCGGTAGGGCTCGTCCTGGCGGTGCACGCTGGCGTCGGGCGAGCGCTCGGCCAGCTGCTGCATCTGGGGCGAGACCTCCACCAGGTTGCTGGAGAGAGACAGCTCGCGCCCCAGCTGGTGCACCTCGGTCAGATAGTGGCGCAGCGCCACCTCGCCCTGGCGCGACAGCGCCAGCGACAGCGTGCCGGCGCTCACGTTCGGGTTGCCGTCGCGGTCGCCGCCGATCCACTGGCCCATGCGCAGAAAGCTGGCCACCGGGTGCTGCGCGCCCAGCTCGCGCTCCAGCTCGGCGTAGATCTTGGGGATCTCGGTCAGAAAGGTCGACTCGTAGTACGACAGCGCGTTCTCGATCTCGTCGGCCACGGTGAGCTTGGAGTAGCGCAAGAGGCGCGTCTGCCACAGCTGGGCCACGCGGGCGCGCAGCTGCGCCTCGTTGGCCGCCAGCTCGCGCGGCGTCAGCGTGTCGCGCGCCGCCTTGTACAGCTGGGCGCGGGTGGCGATCTCGTCGCGCTGGGCCAGCAGCTGGGCGATGCCGCGCTCGGCGTCCAGGATGCTCTTGCGCTGCACCTCTGTCGGGTGGGCGGTGAGGACCGGCGCCACGTAGGCGGCGGCCAGCGTCTCCGCCACGGCGCGCGGGGCGATGCCGGCCCAGCGCAGGCGCGCCAGCGCCACCTCGATGCTGCCTTCCTGGCTGCTGCCGGCGCGCTCGTGCACGGCCCGGCGCCGGATGTGGTGCCGGTCCTCTGCCAGGTTGGCCAGGTGGCTGAAATAGGTGAAGGCGCGGATCACGCTCACCGTCTGATCGCCGGTGAGGGACTTGAGCAGCTTTTTCAGCGCGCGGTCGGCTTCCTGGTCGGCGTCACGGCGGAAGGCCACAGACAGCTTGCGCACCTGCTCGACCAGGTCATAGGCGGCCACGCCCTCCTGCTCGCGGATCACATCGCCCAGGATGCGCCCGAGCAGGCGGATGTCCTGCGTCAGCGGCTGGTCCTTGCTGCCGGCGCGGCGGGCGCCGCCGGCGTGAGCGGAAGCGGTCTGGTCGGGCGTGCCGGAGTCGGCGGCCTGGGCTGCGGGAGCGTTCATGCGCGGGAGGTCTCCTGATGCGCCGGACAAAGGGGGGCAGAGGCGGTCGCGGCGCGGCTGTTGCAGCGCAGCATGCTAGCATCCCCCGCTGCCCTGGCCGACCGCCGCCGGGGCCGCGCGAGACTGTTTTTTTCCGATGAGCCACACCCGCCCCGCCACCCCCTCCTCCATCGTGATCGCCACGCGCGAAAGCCAGCTGGCCCTGTGGCAGGCCGAGCACGTGCAGCAGCTGCTGACGGCGCGCGGCCACGCCGTGCAGCTGCTGGGCATGACCACCCGCGGCGACCAGATCCTGGACCGCTCGCTGTCCAAGGTGGGCGGCAAGGGCCTGTTCGTGAAGGAGCTGGAGGTGGCACTGGAAGAAGGCCGCGCCGACATCGCCGTGCACTCCCTCAAGGATGTGCCCATGGAGCTGCCCACCGGTTTCGCCCTGGCCTGCGTGATGGAGCGCGAGGACCCGCGCGACGCCTTCGTCTCGAGCCGCTACGCCGCGCTCGACGAGATTCCGCAGGGCGGCGTGGTCGGCACCTCCAGCCTGCGCCGCCAGGTGCTGCTGCAGGCGCTGCGCCCCGACCTGAAGATCGAACCGCTGCGTGGCAACGTGAACACCCGCCTGCGCAAGCTGGACGAAGGCCAGTACGACGCCATCGTGCTGGCCGCCGCAGGCCTCAAGCGCCTGGGCCTGGCTGAGCGCATCCGTGCCATCTTCACGCCCGAGCAGATGCTGCCGGCCGCCGGCCAGGGCGCCCTGGGCATCGAGGTGCGCGCGGCCCGCGCCGACCTGTTTGACGCCCTGGCGCCGCTGGCCCACCAGCAGACCTGGCTGACGGTGACAGCCGAGCGCGCTGTCAGCCGCGCCATGGGCGGCAGCTGCTCCATGCCGCTAGCCGCGCACGGCCAGTGGCAGGAGGGCACGCTGCAACTGCGCGCCGCCTGGGGCGATGTGCAGGGCCGCGTGCCGCTGGTGCACGCTCAGGGTCAGGCGCAGGTGCGCACGCTGGAACAGGCCGACGCCCTCGGTCTGGCCGTGGCGGCGCTGCTGCGCGAGGGCGGCGCCACCGGAGCTGGCCCCCTTTGAATTCCGCCCCCCGCGCCATCGTCACTCGCCCGGCGCACGACGCGGCGCAGTGGGTACGCGACCTGGGCGCCCAGGGCATCGCCGCCCAGGCCCTGCCGCTGATTGCCATCCGCACCGTGGCCGGGCCGGCGCTGGTCCAGGCGCTGCAGCAGGCCCGCGCGGCCGCCGCCGGCTACCGCGCGCTGATGTTCGTCAGCGGCAATGCCGTCACGCATTTCTTTGAGCCAAATACGGCTCCAGCCCTTGCTGGACAAGCGCTGGCAGCTACTAATACAAGAGCATGGGCACCCGGCCCCGGCACCGTCCAGGCGCTGCTGGCCGCCGGCGTCCCCGCTGCGCGCATCGACGCCCCGCCGCCGAGCAGCGCGCAGTTCGACTCCGAGGCGCTGTGGCCCGTGGTGGCGCCGCAGCTGCGAGCCGGCGACCGGGTGCTCATCGTGCGCGGCGCCAGCGCCCCGGCCGCGCCCGGCGGCAGCGGCCGCGAATGGCTGGCCGCCCACCTGGCCGAGGCCGGCGTGCAGGTGGACTTCGTCGCCGCCTACGAGCGCTGCGCCCCGGCGCTGGACGTGCCGGCCCTGGCGTTGGCGCGCGAGGCGGCGCAGGACGGGTCGCTGTGGCTGCTGAGCAGCTCCGAAGCGCTCGCGCATCTGGTCCAAGCCATGCCGGGCCAGGACTGGCAGCACGCCCGCGCGCTGGCCACGCACCCGCGCATCGCACAGGCGGCGCGGGCCGCCGGTTTCGGCCATGTGCACGAGTGCCGTCCGGCCCTCGCAGACGTGGCCGCGTCGATAAAATCACTGCATGCCCGCTGAGCCCTCCACCGAGCTGATTGCCCCCCCGGCAGCCCCGCTGCCGCCGGCCCCTGCCGCCGCGTCGCGCCTGGCGCTGATGGTGCTGGGCGTGGTGGCCGCAGCGGCGCTGGCCAGCTCGGTGCTGCTGTGGCAGCGCCTGTCCGGCATCCAGGAACAGCTGGCGCGCCAGAGCGCCGACTCCGGCACCCAGGCCATCGAGGCCCGTGCCATGGCGCGCGAGGCGCAGGAGCTGGCGCGCGACGCCTCCGCCCGCCTGGCCCTCACCGAGGCGCGCGTGGCCGAGGTGGCACTGCAGCGAAGCCAGCTCGAAGAACTCATGCACAGCCTGTCGCGCACCCGCGACGAGAACCTGGTGGTGGACATCGAGGCCGCCCTGCGCCTGGCGCAGCAGCAGTCGCAGCTGACCGGCAGTCTGCAGCCCCTGGTGGCCGCCCTCAAGGGCGCCAGCCAGCGCATCGAGCGCGCCGCCCAGCCGCGCCTGGCGCCGCTGCAGCGCGCCATGGCGCAGGACCTGGAGCGGCTGCAGCGTGCCAGCGTCACCGACACCGCCGGCCTGCTGGTGCGCATCGACGACCTTGCGCGCCAGGTCGATGAGCTGCCGCTGTCCAACGACGTCGGGCCGGCCCATGCGGCACGCCCGCCGGCCGCCGCGCCGTCGTCCGGTGCAGCGGGCGAAGCCCCCGAGCAGCCGCGCTGGCAGGCCGCGCTGCGCACGGGCTGGGATGCCGTGCGCGACGAGGTGCGCAGCCTGGTGCGCGTGAGCCGCATCGACCGCCCCGAGGCCATGCTGGTCGCACCCGAGCAGGCTTTCTTCCTGCGCGAGAATCTCAAGCTCAAGCTGCTCAATGCGCGTCTGGCGCTGCTGACGCGCCGGATGGACTCCGCGCGCACCGATCTGCAGGCCGTGCATGCCGGCGTGGCGCGCTACTTCGACCCGGCCTCGCGCCGCACGCAAGGCGCCCTGCAGGCCCTGGTGCTGGTGCAGTCCCACCTCAAGAGCGCCGAGGTGCCCCAGCTGGAAGACACCTTCGCCGCGCTGGCCACCGCGGCCGCGGGGCGCTGACGCCATGCGCGCCGCCCTGTGGCTGCTGGCCCTGTTCGGCGTCGCCGTCGCCGTGGCCCTGTTCGCCGGCAACAACCAGGGCACGGTCACCCTGTTCTGGCCGCCCTACCGGGTGGACCTGTCGCTGAACCTCGTCCTGCTGCTACTGGTGGCCGGCTTCGCCCTGCTGTACGCGGCGCTGCGCGGCACCGCTACCCTGCTGGAGTTGCCCGGACGGGCGCGCCGCTGGCGCCTGATGCAAAAGGAGCGCGCCATGCACGCAGCGCTGCTGGATGCCATGACGCAGCTGCTGGCCGGGCGCTTTCTGCGCGCCCGCCGCGCTGCCGAAGGGGCCGTCGCCCAGGAGCGCGCCCTGGCCGATGCGCGCAGCGCCGTGCCGCACCGGCGCCGGCTGCGCGCCTTGTCCCACCTGCTGGCTGCCGAGGCCTCGCATGCGCTGCAGGACGCCGCCACTCGCGACGCCCACCTGCAGCAGGCCCTGGACGGCGTACCCGAGCGCGGCCCCGATGCCGAACTGCGCGAGGGCGCCCAGCTGCGCTCCGCCCGCTGGGCGCTGGATGACCGCGACGCCGCCACCGCGCTGGAGCGCCTGGCCGCCCTGCCCGTGGGCGCCGCGCGCCGCACCCTGGCCCTGCGCGCGCGTCTGAAGGCCGCGCGCCTGGACCACCGCACGGCCGACGCCCTGGATACGGCCCGCCTGCTGGCCAAGCACCATGCTTTCCCGCCGGCCGCGGCGGCCAGCATTGTCCGCAGCCTGCTGCTGGAGCTGGTCGACGGCGCCCACGACACGGCCCAGCTGCAGCGTATCTGGCAGAACCTTGAGCCCGCCGAGCGCGCCATGCCCGAGGTGGCGGTGCAGGCCGCGCAGCGCCTGGCCCAACTGGGCGGCGAGCCGACGCAGGTACGCGCCTGGCTGCTGCCGGTGTGGGAGCGCCTGGCCGAGCCACTGCCAGAGCACCAGGCGCTCAAGCTCATCGGTGTGCTGCAGGACAACCTGGACGGGCTGGACGGGCCCTGGCTGGCCCGTATCGAGGCCGCCAGCCAGGCACGCCCGCGCGACGCGCGTCTGCAGTACCTGTCGGCCATGGCCTGCCTGCAGCGCGAGCTGTGGGGCAAAGCGCGCCAGCTGCTGGGTCAGGCCGCGCCGCAACTGGCCGACCCGGCCCTGCGTGCCAGCGCCTGGCGCGCCCTGGCGCAACTGGCCGAGCAGCGCGGCGACGAAGCCGAGGCACTGACCGCCTGGAAGCAAGCCGCGCAGGTCGCCCGCTAACAGCGTTGATGGGCAAGCAGCGCTCAGCGGCGCTTGCGCGGGCCCATGCCGAGGCCTTCCTTTTGCTTGGCGATGCGGTCGCGCTTGCGCTGGTCCATGCGCTCCACGGCGCGGCGCTTGGTGTAGCCCGAGGCATCGGCCCAGGCCCACCAGGCCGCGGTCACGGCGAACGGAGACAGCACCCACCACCATGACCACTGCGCCACAGGGTCGATCTCCAGGTATTTGAGCAGTATCAACAGCAGGCCCAAAAGCAGCGTATACACGGTCACATCCTCCTCTGCGGAGCGGGCTTTGAAGGCCTCCCGTCAACCGCGAACACTACAATCCAATCAAGGTCAAAATGTACTTCAACCCCCACAGGAAACTCATCATGAAGCGCACTCTCATCACCCTCGCCATGACGCTGTCGGTTGCCGTGCCCGCCATGGCCGACCAGGCCCTGGCCACGTCCAAGAACTGCATGGCCTGCCACGCCGTGGACAAGAAGCTGGTGGGCCCCGCCTACAAGGAAGTGGCCGCCAAGTACGCCGGCCAGGCCGGCGCTGCCGACAAGCTGGCCGAGAAGATCATGAAGGGCAGCTCCGGCGTGTGGGGCCCCGTGCCCATGCCCGCCAACGCCCAGGTCAGCGCCGACGAAGCCAAGAAGCTGGCCACCTGGATCCTGGCGACCAAGTAAGAAGCCAGGCCGCAGAGCCTCTTAAGTACGACAAAGCCGCAGCGCCTTTGGGGCGCCGCGGCTTTTTGCTGTTTGCCTGAAAGACCGCTTACAGGCGCAGACCGGGCTCGACGCGCGGAGGGACAGCATCGCCGTGGCGGTGCAGTTGGTCCTCCAGCTGGCCGACGTAGGCCGCCGTGACGTTGTCCGATTCCTGCACGCGGGCGTTCAGGCGCGCTTCCAGGGTGTCCATGCGCGCCAGCATCACGCTTTGCTGAGTTTCCAGAAAGCCGCGCAGCTCGGTGAAACGCGAGGCCTCGGCCTTGTCGGCCAGTTCGCGCTGGGCCGCCATTTCCTTAGAGTGGCGGCGCGTCTCCATCAGCACCGAACCGTGCAGCGTCAGCACGTAGGCCAGGAAGATGATGGCCATCACGCCGGTCAGCGCCAGCATGATGAGTCCCAGCGGGGCCTGGACCGTCGTCAGGCCCAGCGACACCGTGGTGGGCATCGACAACGTGGGCCAGTTCAGCACGGCCAGCGCGGCGATGGCCAGCATGATGAGCACCAGGACAAGGGATCGCAGGTTCATGGGAAAAACTCCTCGGCAAATTGGGCAGACGCTGTTGTAACCCATGACCCGCCTGTGCACGGCGCGCGCGGAGCCATTCGCGCAACGCTCCTACAGCAGGACGAAAAAAAGCCGCCCGGCCTTGCAGCGGGCGGCCTGAGCGGCTGGCGCCGCGCCTGGGTCAGTTGTTCTCTGCCAACTGATCCAGGATGGCGGGGTTCTCCAAGGTACTCGTGTCCTGGGTGATGGTTTCGCCCTTGGCCAGCGAGCGCAGCAGGCGGCGCATGATCTTGCCCGAGCGCGTCTTGGGCAGGTTATCGCCGAAGCGGATGTCCTTGGGCTTGGCGATGGGGCCGATCTCCCTGGCCACCCAGTCGCGCAGCTCCTTGGCGATCTGCTTGGCCTCGTCGCCCACGGGGCGGGGGCGCTTCAGCACCACGAAGGCGCAGATGGCCTCGCCCGTCAGGTCGTCGGGACGGCCCACCACGGCGGCCTCGGCCACGATGTCGGACTTGGCCACCAGGGCGGACTCGATCTCCATGGTGCCCATGCGGTGGCCCGAGACGTTCAGCACGTCGTCGATGCGACCGGTGACGCGGAAGTAGCCGTTGTCCTTGCTGCGTACCGCACCGTCGCCAGCCAGGTAGGCGCCGCGCATCTCCTCGGGGAAATAGGTTTTCTTGAAGCGCTCGGGGTCGTTCCAGATGGTGCGGATCATGCTGGGCCAGGGCCGCTTGATGACCAGCATGCCGCCCGCGCCATTGGGCATTTCCTGGCCCGTTTCGTCCACCACGGCGGTGTAGATGCCCGGCAGTGGCAGTGTGCACGAGCCCGGCACCATGGGCGTGGCGCCCGGCAGCGGGTTGATGATGTGGCCGCCGGTCTCGGTCTGCCACCAGGTGTCCACCACGGGGCAGCGCTCGCCGCCCACGTTCTTGTAGTACCACATCCAGGCCTCGGGGTTGATGGGCTCGCCCACGCTGCCCAGCACGCGCAGGCTGGACAGGTCCCAGTTCTTCGGATGCACCTTCTCATCGGAATCTGCCGCCTTGATCAGCGAGCGGATGGCCGTGGGCGCGGTGTAGAAGACAGAGCACTTGTGGCGCTCGATCATTTCCCAGAAGCGGCCGGCGTGCGGGTAGGTGGGAATACCCTCGAAGATGATCTGCGTGCCGCCTGCGGCCAGCGGGCCGTAGACCACATAGGTGTGGCCGGTGACCCAGCCGATGTCGGCCGTGCACCAGAACACGTCCTCGGGCTTGAGGTCAAAGCTCCACTGCATGGTCAGCTTGGCCCACAGCAGATAGCCGCCGGTGCTGTGCTGCACGCCCTTGGGCTTGCCGGTGGAGCCGCTGGTGTAGAGGATGAACAGCGGGTGCTCGGCGCCCACGGGCGTGGGCGGGCATTCCGTGCTCTGGCCGGCCAGGGCTTCGGTGAAGGTCCTGTCGCGCCCGGCCACCATGTTGCAGGCGGTGGCGGTGCGTTCGAACACCAGCACGCTCTTGACACACTCGCAGCCGCCCATGGCCAGCCCGTCGTCTACGATGGCCTTCAGCGGCAGCTCCTTGCCGCCGCGCACCTGGTAGTTGGCGGTGACCACGGCCACGGCCTGCGCGTCCACGATGCGCTCCTGCACCGCCTTGGCCGAAAAACCGCCGAAGACTACGCTGTGCGTGGCGCCGATGCGGGCGCAGGCCTGCATCGCCACCAGGCCTTCCACGCCCATGGGCATGTAGATCAGCACGCGGTCGCCCTTGGCCACGCCGCTGGCCTTCAGGGCGTTGGCGAACTGGCTCACGCGCGTGAGCAGGTCGCGGTATGTGTAGTGGGTGACCTTGCCGTCGTCGGCCTCGAAGATCACGGCCGTCTTGTTCTCGACCGGCGTACCCATGTGGCGGTCCAGGCAGTTGGCGCTGGCATTCAGCTCGCCGTCCTCGAACCACTTGTAGAAGGGAGCGCCCGACTCGTCCAGCACGCGCGTGAAGGGCTTGCTCCACTGCAGGTTCTCGCGCGCCAGGCGCGCCCAGAAGCCATCGAAGTCGCGATCGGCCTCGGCGCGCAGCGCCTCGTAGCCCTGCATGCCGGAGATGCGGGCGGCCCGCACCATGCTGTCGGAAGGTGGGAAGACGCGGTTTTCGATCAGCACGGATTCGATCGCGGACGGGGAAGCGCTCATGGTTTTGTCTCCTTTAGGCACGAATGGCACGGATAGGCACGAAATTCTCCGCCTGACTGTCGACCCTGGGACTTACAAAGCACTGACGCATCTCAAGCGCCCGGCCGTGGGGGTTAGCTGCGGAATTTTTAGGCAAAAAAGGGCCCCAACGCTTGCCAGGCAAGCGCCGGCAGCTATTTAAAACATAGCAAAACAGATTAGGGATAACACAAAAGCAAAAACCTTTCTTTTGACGCAAAGTATCTCAATTTTTATACTTCGCCGGTGTTTTACAACCTGCCACGCAGGTAATCCGCCTCCCGCCGGCTCTTTGGCCGGGCCGTGTGACCACGGCGGATCTTCGCGTCGCAGCGCCCTCGTTCCATCCATTTGACGGACACGGCGCGCGTCGTCCGGCCGAAGTTTCGGCCCTGATGCTGATTTTCTGGTGCCTGGCCGCTTCCCAGCGGGCGGCGTGGCACCCGCGGCGCCAGGCAAGTGCCATTTGCGGCTTTTTTCTTGCCTTCCCGCGCTGATCCCAGGCCCTTGCGCACCCTTGCTGCGTGCCATTCGGGCCGTCCAGGTCACTGGTGGTCTTTCCCGTGTCCGCCTTGCCGGCCCTGCCCGCCGCGCGCGTTACCCATTGCGGATGCGTGCTGCCCGGGCGGTGCCGGCGCATCGGGGTTTCGCAGGCTTGTCCTGTCCTTGCTTCGGCTTCCATGCCCTGGGCGCCGCCGTGCGCGCAGGGGCTCTTCACAGCCATTACTACAGCGAGGGAGGAAGCCATCCCATGGCCAAGCAGATCATCATCGACCACGTCTTCAAGGTCTTCGGCGAGGCGCCGCAGCGCGCGCTCGAACTCGTGCAGCAGGGCCTGTCCAAGCAGGACATCCTGGCGCGCACCGGCAACTCCATCGGCGTGTTCGACGCCAGCTTCACCATCGAGCCCGGCGAGATCTTCGTCGTCATGGGCCTGTCCGGCTCGGGCAAGTCCACCCTGGTGCGCATGCTCAACCGCCTGATCGCGCCCACCAGCGGACGCATCCTGGTCGAAGGCCAGGACATCAGTGCCTTGAGCGATCGCGACCTGCGCGCCCTGCGACGCAAGGACATCTCCATGGTGTTTCAGTCCTTCGCGCTGATGCCCCACCTCACAGTGCTGCAAAACACTGCCTTCGGCCTGGAACTGGCCGGCGTCGGCCAGGCCGAGCGCGAGCAGGCGGCCGAACAGGCGCTGGCCCAGGTAGGACTGGCCGGCTGGGGCGCCAGCTACCCCGATGAGCTGTCGGGCGGCATGCAGCAGCGCGTGGGCCTGGCCCGGGCGCTGGCCTCAGACCCTTCCATCCTGCTGATGGACGAAGCCTTCTCGGCGCTGGACCCCATCATCCGCACCGAGATGCAGTCCGAGCTGCTGCGCCTGCAGGAGCACAAGCGCCGCACCATCGTCTTCATCTCGCACGACCTGGACGAGGCCATGCGCATCGGCGACCGCATCGCCATCATGAAGGACGGCCAGGTGGTGCAGGTGGGCACGCCCGACGAGATCCTGCGCTGCCCGGCCAACGACTACGTGCGCAGCTTCGTGCGCGGTGTGGACGCCGCCGCCGTGTTCAAGGCCGGGGACATCGCCCGCCAGGCGCTCACCGTGGTCTCGGCGCACGAGGACCGAGGCTGCCGCGCCGCGCTGCGCATCCTGGAGGATTCCGACCGCGAACACGCCTATGTACTGGGCAATGACCAGCGCCTGCTGGGCGTAGTCTCCTCGCAGTCGCTGCGCGAGGCGCTGCACGGCCACCATGGCCCGCTGGGCCTGCGCCACGCCTTTCTGCCTGGCGCCCAGCCGGTCAGCGCCGACACACCGGTGGCCGACCTGTTCGGCCCCATGTCCACGGCGCCGTGCCCGCTGCCGGTGGTCACCGAGGCCGGCAAGTACCTGGGCGTGGTCAGCCGCACCGGCGTGATGCGTTTCCTGGACCGCGACACCCCGCCCGTGCCCCCGCCGCAGGAAGAGCGCGCGCCGCTGCAGCTCAACCCCCACTTTCCGCAGGCCACTGACCCCGTGGCGCCGCTGCACTGACACGACAAGGAGGCAACAAGACCATGCAGGACAGCACGATGGCCAACCCATCCCCTCTCGAAGAGACCGGCAACCCCTGGAGCGCCCAGGAGCCCGTCGCCAGCCCCGAGGCGGCCGACCCTTGGAGCGGTGCGGACGCCGCCGCCCCGGCCGATCCCTGGAGCGACAGCGCCACCGGCGCCACCGCGACTCCCGCGGGCGACCCTTGGGGTGGCTCGGACGCCACCGCCGATCCGGCCGCCGGCGCCGACTGGCTGGGCGCCGCGGCTAGCGCGGGCGAGGACGCCACGGCCGACACCGGCTTCGCCGCGATGTGGCAGCAGCTGCAGACCGACGGCCTGCCCATCCAGGGCTGGATCAATGACAGTCTGCACTGGGTGGTGGAGAACTTCCGCCCCTTCTTCCAGGCCGTGCGCGCGCCCATCGACGCCACCCTCACGGGCGTGACCGACGCCCTGCTGGCCGTGCCGGCACCGCTGATGATCGTGCTGGCCGCGCTGCTGGCCTGGCAGTTCGCCGGCCGCGCGCTGGCCATCGGCACGGGCGTGTCGCTGGCGCTGGTGATGCTGCTGGGCATCTGGCCCGACGCCATGGTGACGCTGGCGCTGGTGCTGACCTCGCTGCTGTTTTGCGTGCTGCTGGGCCTGCCGGCCGGCGTGGCCCTGGCGGCCAGCGACCGCGCCCAGCGCGTTACACGCCCGCTGCTGGACGCCATGCAGACCACGCCGGCCTTCGTCTACTTGGTGCCGGTGGTCATGCTGTTCGGCATCGGCAACGTGCCGGGCGTCATCGTGACCATCGTCTTCGCCCTGCCGCCGCTGATCCGCCTGACCAACCTGGGCATCCGCCAGGTGCGCCCGGACCTGATCGAGGCCAGCCGCGCTTACGGTGCCTCGCCCTGGCAGCTGCTGTGGAAGGTGCAGCTGCCCCTGGCCATGCCGTCCATCATGGCCGGCGTCAACCAGGCGCTGATGCTGTCACTGTCCATGGTGGTCATCGCCTCCATGATCGCGGTGGGCGGCCTGGGCCAGATGGTGCTGCGCGGCATCGGCCGCCTGGACATGGGCCTGGCCACCGTGGGCGGCCTGGGCATCGTGCTGCTGGCCATCGTGCTGGACCGCCTGACCCAGGCCATGGGCGAGCCCGGCCGCGGCGGCCAGCGCTGGTGGCATACCGGCCCGGCCGGCCTGGTGCTGCGCCTGCTGCGCCGCCGCGCGGCCGCTGCGGCGGACGTGCCGGCCACCCCCCTGCCCCCGGCAGCCGCCGCGCCCGCTGCCGCCGCGGCGCCCTCCAAGCAAGCCCCCATGGGCCGCCAGCCCGCGCTCTGACGCGGCCTGCATGCCCCGGACCTCTTTACCGATGACCACAACGAAAGGAAAACCAAGGATGACCATGACCACCCACACTCCCCCGCGCCGCGCGCGCGCCCTGCGCGCCGGCCTGGCCACCGCCTTGGCCAGCGTGACCCTGGCTTTTGCGGGCGGCAGCGCCCTGGCCGCCGACCAGCCCGGCAAGGGCGTGACGGTGCAGCCGCTCAAGAGCTCGATCGCCGAGGAAACCTTCCAGACCCTGCTGGTCATGCGGGCGCTGGAGAAGCTGGGCTATGACGTCAAGCCCATCAAGGAAGTGGAATACCCCACGGCCCACGTCGCCATCGCCAATGGCGATGCCACCTTCCTCGCGGACCACTGGAACCCGCTGCACGCCGACTACTACAAGAACGCCGGCGGCGCGGCCAAGCTCTACCGCGAGGGCGTCTTCTCGGGCAACGCCGCCCAGGGCTACCTGATCGACAAGAAGACGGCCGACCAGTACCAGATCACCAACCTGGAGCAGCTGAAAAAACCCGAGATCGCCAAGCTGTTCGACACCAACGGCGACGGCAAGGCCGACCTGACGGGCTGCAACCCCGGCTGGGGCTGCGAGGCCGTGATCGAGCACCAGCTGGACGCCTACGGCCTGCGCCCCACCGTGACGCACAACCAGGGTTCGTACTCCGCGCTGATTGCCGACACCATCACCCGTTACCGCGAGGGCAAGCCGGTGCTGTACTACACCTGGACGCCCTACTGGGTGAGCAACGAGCTCAAGCCCGGCCGCGACGTAGTGTGGCTGGAGGTGCCGTTCTCCTCCCTGCCCGGTGAGCAAAAGGGCACCGACACCAAGCTGCCGAACGGCAAGAACTACGGCTTCGTGGTGAACAACCAGCACATCCTGGCCAACAAGGCCTGGGCCGAGGCCAACCCGGCCGCGGCCAAGCTGTTCGCCGTGATGCAGCTGCCGGTGGCCGACATCAATGCGCAGAACCACATGATGAGCCAGGGCCAGAACAAGCCGGCCGACATCGAGCGCCACGTGGACGGCTGGATCAAGGCCCACCAAAAGACCTTCGACGGCTGGCTGGCGCAGGCCCGCGCCGCGGCCCAGTAAGGCCAGCACAGGCGCGCCCCACGCGCGCCGCGACCGCCCGGCCCCTGCGCCGGCGACCTCCTTGCCGCGGCTGCCGGCCCCAGGCCGGCGCACGGCCCGTTCTCCCTCACCCTGCCGCGCCCGGGCGCAGCGCATTGCTGCGCGCGGGCGCCGGCCCCACCGTTTCAAAGGCATGCAAGCAATCCGACGACTCCACACCCTCATTCGCCACACTGCCGCCATCGCGGCCCTCTCGCTGACGGCCCTGGCCGCACCCGCCGCCCACGCCGTCGACACCCAGCCCGGCCAGGGCGTCAAGGTCGTGGTGCTGAAAAGCTCCCTGGCCGAGGAATCCTTCCAGACCGTGCTCGTCATGAAGGCCCTGCAGCAGCTGGGCTACGACGTCGCCCCTTACAAGGAGCTGGACTACCCCCTGGCCCACATGGCCGTGGCCAGCGGCGACGCCACGCTGATCGCCAACCACTGGAACCCGCACCACTCCGAGTTCTACAAGGCCGCTGGCGGCGACTCCAAGCTGTCGCGCAAGGGCGTGTACTCCGCCGGCGCCGTGCAGGGCTACATGATCGACAGGAAGACGGCCGAGCAGTACGGCATCACCCATCTGGACCAGCTCAAGGACCCGAAGCTGGCCCGGCTGTTCGACAGCAGCGGCGACGGGAAGGCCGATCTGGTCGGCCCCAACGCCGGCTGGGGCGGCGAGGCCGTGGTCGAGCATCACCTGGACACCTTCGGCCTGCGTCCCACGGTCGATTACGTGCAGGGCAACTACACGGCGCTGATCTCCGAGACGCTGGCGCGCTTTCAGGACGGCAAGCCGGTGCTGTTCTATGCCTGGACGCCGCACTGGCTGAGCAACGTGCTGCGCACCGGCAAGGACGTGGTCTGGCTGCAAGTGCCCTACTCGGCCATGCCCGGCGTGCAGGCCGGCACCGACACCCAGCTGGCCAACGGCAAGAACTACGGCTTTCCGCTGAACAACCAGTACATCGTGGCCAACAAGGAATGGGTGGCCCAGAACCCGGCGGCAGGCAAGCTGTTCGAGGTCATGCAGGTGCCGCTGGCCGACATCAGCGCCCAGAACCGCCTGGTGCACCAGGGCGAGAAGAGCGCCGCTGACGTCGAGCGCCATGCTGATGCCTGGATCCGCGCGCACCAGAAGACCTTCGACGGCTGGCTGGCGCAGGCGCGCGCCGCCGCCAAGTAAGCCCCTGAGGCCGGGCCGACCGGCCAAGGCAGCGGGCCCCGCGATGTCAGCATCGCCGGGCCCGCTTTGTTTTTGATAGCTGCCAGCGCTTGTCCAGCAAGCGCTGGAGGCCAAAAACACCTAAAACGCGGCGGCACCTGCCTGCCCAAGCCCCGTCCCACGTGCGGCGTTGGCGCCTGCCGACAGCCGCGCCCGCCTGCGCAGGGTGTGATCGGCACCATGCCCGAGCCCGCCCGCACTCCCTCCGCCGCACCGCGTCCGCCCCGCCTTCCCGCCGGCCTGGTCTACGTGGACCGCAGCCAGCCCGGCATCACCCGCGTGCGCGAGGGCGATGCCTTTCGCTACCGCACGCCGGCCGGCGACTGGCTGCAGGACGAAGACCACCTGGCGCACATCCGCCGCCTGGCCATTCCGCCGGCCTACACCGACGTGTGGATCTGCCCCTTGCCGCAGGGCCATCTGCAGGCCACCGGGCGCGACGCGCGCGGGCGGCTGCAGTACCGCTACCACCCCGACTGGCGGCGCGTGCGCGACGGCTCCAAGTTCGAGCGCATGCGCGCCTTCGGCCAGGCGCTGCCGCGCATCCGCCGGCAGGTGGAGCGCGACCTGCAGTCGTGCCGCAAGAAGACCTTGTCGCGCCAGTGCGTGCTGGCGACCATCGTGCGGCTGCTGGACACGACCTATGTGCGCGTGGGCAATGAGGAATATGCCGTCACCAACGGCTCGTACGGCCTGACCACGCTGCGCACGCGCCACGCCGCCGTGCGCGGCGCCAGCACGCTGCTGCGCTTTCGCGGCAAGAGCGGCGTGATGCAGGAGGCGAAACTGGAGGACCCGCGCGTGGCCCGCGTGGTGCGCCGCTGCCAGCAGCTGCCGGGCCAGGAGCTGTTCCAGTGGCAGGACGCGGACGGCGGGCTGCACAGCGTCGGCTCGGGCGACGTGAACGCCTACCTGGCCGAGATCGCTGGCGAGACCGGGCACTTCACGGCCAAGGACTTCCGCACCTGGCACGGCACGGTCCAGGCGCTGGAACTGACGCGCGTGGCCTGCACCCGCGCGGCCGACGGCGACGCGCTGCCGGCGCGCGGCGTGGCGCGGCAGATCCTGGTCGAGGTGGCGCGCCAGCTGGGCAACACCCCGGCGGTGTGCCGCAAGTCCTATGTGCACCCGGCCGTGCTGGCGCTGGGCGAAGGGCTGGCGTCGGACGTCGGCCCGGGCCTGCAGCGCCTGTGGCAGCGCCTGGGCCGCGCGGGCAGCAGCCCGCGGGGCCTGAGCGCGGCCGAGCGGCGGCTGCTGGCCTTTCTGCGCCACCCGCCGCGCCCGCGCGCCGCGCCCGCGCAGGCCCGGGGCAGGCGCCCGGGCGGGGCGGCGCGCACCGGCCGGTCCGCCGGCGCGGGCCGGCGCCTGGCGGCGCAGGCGCCCCGGCGCGGCCAGGCCGGCGGGGCCGGACGCGCCTCTCCTGCCGCGGCCAGGCGCGCCGTACGCGCCGGTGCGGCCGTGGCGTCCGCCGCCGCCTGAGAGGATCAGCGCTGCGTCGCTCCTCTTTTAGTAGCTGCTGGCGCTTGACTGACGGCCGCTACAGGCCTTTTTGACCCATATTCCTGGCGCGGACCCGAACGGGCTTGGCCAGGCGGACGCCCGTCAGCGCCCTACCATCCTGCCCGGCACCACCCACTGGTCGAACTGCTCGGCCGTCACGTGGCCGGAGGCCAGCGCGGCCTCGCGCAGGCTGGTGCCCTGCTGGTGCGCGCGCTTGGCGATCTGCGCGGCCTTGTCGTAGCCGATGTGCGGATTGAGCGCGGTGACCAGCATCAGCGAGCGCTCGACCAACTCGGCGATGCGCTGGCGCTGCGGCTCGATGCCCACGGCGCAGTGCTCGTTGAAGCTGACCATGCCGTCGGCCAGCAGGCGCACGCTCTGCAAGAAGTTGTGCGCGATCATGGGGCGGAACACGTTCAGCTCGAAGTTGCCGCTGGCCCCGCCGATGTTGATGGCCACGTCGTTGCCCATGACCTGGGCGCACAGCATGGTCATGGCTTCGCACTGCGTGGGGTTGACCTTGCCCGGCATGATGGACGAGCCGGGCTCGTTCTCGGGGATGCTGATCTCGCCGATGCCGCTGCGCGGCCCGCTGGCCAGCCAGCGCACGTCGTTGGCGATCTTGGTCAGGCTGGCCGCCAGCGTCTTCAAGGCGCCGTGCGCCGCCACCAGCGCGTCGCAGCTGGCCAGGGCCTCGAACTTGCTCGGGGCGGTGACGAAGGGCTGGCCGGTGAAGTTCGCCAGCTCCTGCGCTACCTGCTCGGCATAGCCCGCGGGCGCGTTCAGCCCCGTGCCCACGGCCGTGCCGCCCAGGGCCAGCTCGCACAGGTGAGGCAGGGCCGCGCGCACGTGGCGCTCGCCGTGGGCCAGCTGCGCCGCCCAGCCGGAGATCTCCTGGCCCAGGGTGAGCGGGGTGGCGTCCTGCAGGTGGGTGCGGCCAATCTTCACGATGTCGTCAAACGCCTCGGCCTTGGCGGCCAGCGTTTCGCGCAGCTCGCCGAGGGCCGGCAGCAGCCGGTGCGCGATAGCCTGCACCGCCGCCACGTGCATGGCGGTGGGAAAGACGTCGTTGCTGGACTGGCTCTTGTTTACGTCGTCGTTGGGGTGCACCAGCCGGCCCTCGCCGCGCTCGCCCCCCATCAGCTCGCTGGCGCGGTTGGCCAGCACCTCGTTGACGTTCATGTTGGTCTGCGTGCCCGAGCCGGTCTGCCACACGACGAGCGGAAATTCGCCCTCGTGCCCGCCCTCCAGCAGCTCGTCGGCGGCGGCCACGATGGCGCGCGTGCGGTCCGCCGGCAGCAGGCCCAGCGCGTGGTTGACCCGGGCCGAAGCGCGCTTGACCTGCACCAGCGCGCGGATCAGCTCGGCCGGCTGGCGCTCGCCGGAGATGTCGAAGTTCTGCAGCGAGCGCTGCGTCTGCGCCCCCCACAGGCGGTCGGCCGGCACCTCGATGGGGCCGAAGGTGTCGCGCTCAGTGCGGGTGCTGCGGGGGTGGTGGCTGCTGCTGTCCATGTCGGGCCTGTTCCTTGGATGAAGACGGGTGGGTGGATCAGGGGCATTTCACTCCAAACCGCGCGGCGCCGGAAGCTGGCGGGTTTTTCCCGCAAAGCCCTGGCGCCAGGCTCCTGCAAGGTGCGAGGGGGATAATCCCGCCCGTCATTTCTGTTACACGTCACCCACGTCTTCCGCCTCATGACCACGACCATCCGCTACCAAGACCTGGTGGAATCCATCGCCGGCGCGCTGCAATACATCAGCTACTACCACCCCGCCGACTACATCCAGCACCTGGCCCGCGCTTACGAGCGCGAGCAGTCGCCCGCCGCCAAGGACGCGATGGCGCAGATCCTCACCAACAGCAAGATGGCCGCCTTCGGCCACCGCCCCATCTGCCAGGACACGGGCATCGTCAACGTCTTCCTGAAGGTGGGCATGGACGTGCGCTGGGAGGGCTTCCCGGCCGGCCAGGGCCTGGAGGATGCCATCAACGAAGGCGTGCGCCGCGGCTACCAGCACCCGGACAACACGCTGCGCGCCAGCGTGGTGGCCGACCCGCACTTCGCCCGCAAAAACACCAAGGACAACACCCCGGCCGTGATCAGCATGCAGCTGGTGCCCGGCAGCACCCTGGATGTGACCGTGGCCGCCAAGGGCGGCGGCAGCGAGAACAAGTCCAAGATGGTGATGATGAACCCCAGCGACAGCCTGGTGGACTGGGTGCTGAAGACCGTGCCCGAGATGGGCGCCGGCTGGTGCCCGCCCGGCATGCTGGGCATCGGCATCGGCGGCACGGCCGAGAAGGCCGTGCTGCTGGCCAAGGAAAGCCTGATGGACGACCTGGACATGTACGAGCTGCAGGCCAAAGCCGCGCGCGGCGAGAAGCTCGATCAGGTCGAGGAGCTGCGCCTGGAGCTGTTTGAGAAGGTCAACGCCCTGGGCATTGGCGCGCAGGGCCTGGGCGGCCTGGCCACCGTGCTGGACGTGAAGATCAAGATGTACCCCACCCACGCGGCCAGCAAGCCCGTGGCCATGATTCCCAACTGCGCCGCCACGCGGCACGCGCATTTCGTCATGGACGGCAGCGGCCCGGTGTACCTGGAGGCGCCCAGCATCGACCTGTGGCCCCAGGTGCAGTGGGCGCCCAACACCGAGACCAGCAAGCGCGTCGACCTCAACACCCTGACCAAGGAAGAGGTTGCCAGCTGGAAACCCGGCCAGACGCTGCTGCTGAACGGCAAGATGCTCACCGGCCGCGACGCCGCGCACAAGCGCATCCAGGACATGCTGGCTTCCGGGCAGCCGCTGCCCGTGGACTTCACCAACCGCGTCATCTACTACGTCGGCCCCGTCGACCCGGTGCGCGACGAAGTCGTCGGCCCGGCCGGCCCGACCACGGCCACGCGCATGGACAAGTTCACCCGCATGATGCTGGAGCAAACCGGCCTGATCGCCATGATCGGCAAGTCCGAGCGCGGCCCGGTGGCCATCCAGGCGATCAAGGACAACCAGAGCGCCTACCTGATGGCCGTGGGCGGCGCCGCCTACCTGGTCAGCAAGGCCATCAAGCACGCCCGCGTGGTGGGCTTCGAGGACCTGGGGATGGAGGCCATCTACGAGTTCGACGTGGTCGACATGCCCGTCACCGTGGCGGTGGACGCGGGCGGCACCAGCGCCCACATCACCGGCCCGGCCGAGTGGCAGAAGCGCATCGCCAGCGGCGAGTTCAAGGGCATCGCGCTGGCCACGGCCTGAGGCGGCAACGGCCCGCTGCGGCTGCCAGGCGAAGGGGGGATTCAACCATGCGCCTTGTCACACGCACCGGCGGGCAGCCCAGGGCCGTGCTGCCATGCCCATTGCGCTTGGCAGCCTTTTCCTGCGCCCCTGCATGCCCGGCGCCACTTCCAGGCCGTTGATGAGCCCGCTGCGCCTGGCCGCGCTGTCGGCGCTGGCGATGCTGGCCTTTGCCTGCAACTCGCTGCTGTGCCGGCTGGCGCTGACGCAGACCGGCGTCGACGCGGCGTCCTTCGCCGCCATCCGGCTGGTGTCCGGCGCAGCCGTGCTGTGGCTGATCGTGCGCCTGCGCCGGGGCGCGCGCGCCGGCGGCGACTGGCGCTCGGCCACGGCGTTGTTCGCCTATGCCGCCACGTTTTCCTATGCCTATGCCAGCCTGACAGCCGCCACGGGTGCACTGCTGCTGTTCAGCGCGGTGCAGGCGACGATGATCGGCTATGGACTGTGGCGGGGAGAGCGGCTGCGCCCAGGCCAGCTGGCAGGCGTGGCGCTGGCCGTTGGCGGGCTGGCCGCCCTGCTGGCGCCCGGCCTGGCGCCCCCCCCGGCGGGCGGGGCTCTGCTCATGGTGGCGGCCGGCGCTGCCTGGGGCATTTACTCGCTGCGCGGGCGCGGCGCCTTGGATCCGCTAGGGGTCACGGCGGGCAACTTTGGCCGGGCGGCCTGGCTGGCGCTGGCCCTGGCGCTGGGCGCGCTGGCGGCAGGCAGTGCGCGCTGGGATGGACCGGGACTAGTCTATGGCGTGCTGTCCGGTGCCGTGGCCTCGGGCCTGGGCTACATCGTCTGGTACGCGGCGCTGCCGGCCCTGCGCGCGACCAGCGCCGCCATCATGCAGTTGAGCGTTCCCGTGCTGACGGCCCTCGGCGGAGCATGGCTGCTGCAGGAAGTGATGACGCCGCGGTTCGTGCTTTCGTCGCTGGCCATACTGGGCGGCATAGCCCTGGTGGTGTGGCACAAGGCGCAGCCTGCGCCACCGCCCGGCGCGCACGGCCCCGCCCGCTGACGGCGCCCTGCCCGGGCATGCCAGCAGCCATCGCCGGGACCTGACCGTACGCAGGCCCACCCTGCGACGCGGCTTTGCACGACATGCGCGCCAGAAAACGTCGGCGGCACGGCGGCAAGCCACGCGGCCAGACTGGTGCCTTGAATCACCCCTTCACAGGAGCACACATGCAGCGCAGCCAGGAATTCAAGGACATCGCCAAGACCATGGGCCAGATCGACTTCTGCATGATGCAGACCGTTAGCCCGCACGGCGTGAACACGCGGCCGATGTCTAATAACGGCGAAGTCGAATACGACGGCGACAACTGGTTCTTCACCAGCGTGGACACCGCCAAGGTGCGTGACATCCGGCAGGATGCGCGGGTGCAGCTGGTCTTTGTCGACAGCCAGGCCGTGAACTTCATTTCGGTCTGGGGCCGGGGCGAGGTGGTCAAGGATGTCGACCTGAAGAAAAAGCTGTGGCGCGAGGAGCTGGAAGAATGGTTCCCGCAGGGCCCCGATGACGAGGACCTGGTGCTGATCAAGGTCAGCGCCAGCCGCATCCAGAGCTGGGGCCAGATGGGCGAGCACACGCTGCACCTGGACGCCTGAGCGCGGCCGCGCACCGGGCCCGCCTGTACTTCGTCAGAGCAGGGTGCCGCCCAGCACGGCTGCCGCCACTGAGAAATAGATCACCAGCCCCAGCACGTCCACCAGCGTCGCCACCAGCGGCGCCGAGGCGCTTGCCGGATCCAGCCCCAGGCGCTGCAGCACGAAGGGCAGCATGGAGCCGATGCTGGAGCCGAAGCACACGATGCCGACCAGCGACGCCCAGATGGTGAAGGCGATCAGCAAGTAGTGCTCGCCGTAGTCATACAGCCCCAGGCGCTGCCACAACAGGATGCGCGCAAAACCGATGGCGCCCAGGCCCGCACCCAGCAGCGCGCTGGTGGGCAGCTCGCGCAGCAGCACGCGCCACCAGTCGCGCAGGCGCACCTCGCCCAGGGCCAGGCCGCGGATCAGCAGCGACGTGGCCTGAGAGCCCGAATTGCCGCCCGAGCTCATGATCAGCGGGATGAACATGGCCAGCACCACGGCCTTTTCCAGCTCGACCTCGAAATGCTGCATGGCGCTGGCCGTCAGCATCTCGCCGACGAACAGCATGGCCAGCCAGCCGCCGCGCTTGCGCAGCATGTCGAAAAAGCCCACCTCCAGGTACGGCGCGCCCATGCGCTCGCCACCACCGAAGCGGTTCATGTCCTCCTGCGCCTCGTCCATGAGGGCATCGATCACGTCGTCCACCGTGACGATGCCGATCACGCGCCGCGCGTCGTCCACCACCAGCAGCGCGAGGAAGTCGTACAGGCGGATCAGCCGGGCCACCTCCTCGCGCGAGGCCTGGGCATGGGTGGTGATGGGTACGCTGCCGTTCCACAGCTCGACCAGCGGCTGCTCCGGATCGGCGCACACCAGCTGGCGCAGCGACAGCACGAAGCGCAGCCGGCGCTGTCCGTCCACCACGTACAGAGCGTAGACCGTCTCGTGCTGCTGGCCCGTTTGCCGGATGTGCGCCAGCGCCTGGGCGACGCTCCAGTGCTCGGGTATCTCGACGAACTCGGTCGTCATGATGCTGCCGGCCGTGCCCTCGGGGTAGGTCATCAGACGCGCCAGGCTGGCCTGCGTGGCCGGGCTCAGCAGGCTCAGGGCGGCATCCCGTTCGCGCTGCGGCAGCTGGGCCAGCAGGTCGGCCAGCCGGTCGCCGGCCACGGCCTGCAGGATGCCGGTCCGGCCGGCCTCGACCACGGCCTGGGCGATGGCCGGGCCGCGGCGCAGCTCGGGGCTCTCCAGCACCCCGGCCAGCGTGGCATCGTCCAGCTGCCCGGCCCAGACGATGGCCTCGTCAGGTTTCAGGGCGTTGAGGTGGATGACGGCATCCGGCACGTGCCGAAAGGCACCGGCTGGCGGCGTGGAGGTGGGGTTCATTGCGGGTCCCTTGGTCGGTCGCTCACCGGCAGGATGGCGCATCCGTCCGGGTTCTGCACGCCTGGCCTGCATGGCGCCGGGCGGCAAGGGTTTATCCTAGGCTCATCATTGCACGTGTTTTTGGGCTGCAGCCATTTTTGGACAAGCGCTGGCAGCTACTCTTTCAATAGCATCCACCACACTCACAGGCCGCATTCCATGCCATCGTCCACCCCACCGCCTTCGTCCCCGCCGTTCTTCGAGCGCGAGCACCAGCAGCTGGACGCGCAGCTGCACGCCCACCTGCTGGACGTGATCGGCGGCGACTTCGCCGCCGCGCTGCGCCGCCTGATCGACTGGCGCGGGGCGCTGGTGCGGCACATCGAGATCGAGAACACACAGTTGCTGCCGCATGTGCCCGAAGGCGCGCGCTGGGCAGCGCGGGTGTATCTGGTGGAGCACGACCGCATCGCCCTGCTGGCCGACGAATACCTGGAAAAGGTGCGCGCGGCGGCGGCGCACCCGGCGCAGGGCGAACAGCAGCGACGCGAGGCCATCCTGGCCCTGGTGGACGGCGCGCATGCGCTGCGCCACGTGATCGAGCACCACCACGAGCGCGAGCACACGGCCCTGGCGCACGAGCTGCCGGCACCGCTGCAGGAGGCGGCGTGGGCCACGCGCTGAGCGGACGGCTGAACAAACCAAAGAAGAAAAGCGCCCGGCAGTTGCCTGCCGGGCGCTTTTTCGTTCATCGGTCCGTGGCAGCCTACGGGAGTGTTTAAGCAGGCGCGGTCGTGCGGATCAGGTAGTCGAAGGCGGACAGCGCGGCCTTCGAGCCTTCGCCGGCGGCGATCACGATCTGCTTGTAGGGCACCGTGGTGCAGTCGCCGGCGGCGAACACCCCGGGGACGTTGGTGTGGTTGCGCGCGTCCACCACGATCTCGCCGAACTTGCTCAGCTCCACCGTGCCCTTGAGCCAATCGGTGTTGGGCAGCAGGCCGATCTGCACGAAGATGCCTTCCAGGGCAAGCTGCTTGACCTCATCCGTCGTGCGGTCCTTGTAGGCCAGGCCGTTCACGCGGCTGCCGTCGCCGGTCACTTCGGTGGTCTGGGCGTTCAGGATGATGTCCACATTGGGCAGGCTGCGCAGCTTGCGCTGCAGCACGGCGTCGGCCTTCAGCTCGGGCGCGAATTCCAGCACCGTCACGTGCGCCACCACGCCGGCCAGGTCGATGGCCGCCTCGATGCCGGAGTTGCCACCGCCGATCACCGCCACGCGCTTGCCCTTGAACAGCGGGCCGTCGCAGTGCGGGCAGTAGGTCACGCCCTTGGTACGGTATTGCTCCTCGCCGGGCACGCCCATGCTGCGCCAGCGCGCGCCGGTGGCCAGGATGACGGTGCGGCTGCGCAGGGTAGCGCCGTTCTCCAGCTCCACCTCGACCAGGCCGCCTTCGGTTGCCGCGGGCTTGAGGGCACGGGCGGCCTGCAGGTTCATGATGTCCACCTCGTAGTCGCGCACGTGGCGCTCCAGCGCGGCGGCGAACTGCGGGCCTTCGGTCTTCTGGATGGAGATGTAGTTCTCGATGTCCACGGTGTCCAGCACCTGGCCGCCGAAGCGCTCGGAGGCCACACCGGTGCGGATGCCCTTGCGCGCGGCGTACACGGCAGCCGCCGCGCCGGCGGGGCCGCCGCCGACGATCAGCACATCGAACGCTTCCTTGGCATTGAGCTTTTGCGCGTCGCGCGCGGCGGCTCCGGAGTCGATCTTGCCGACGATCTCGGCCAGCTCCATGCGGCCCTGGCCGAAGCGCTCGCCGTTCAGGAACACGGTGGGCACGCCCATGACCTCGCGGTCCTTGATCTCCTGCTGGAACACGCCGCCGTCGATGGCCGTGTGCGTGATGTTGGGGTTGAGCACGCTCATCAGGTTGAGCGCCTGCACCACGTCCGGGCAGTTGTGGCAGGACAGCGAATAGTAGGTCTCGAAGTGGTGCTCGCCGGGCAGGTTCTTGACCTGCTCCAGCAGGTCGGCCGCTTCCTTGCTCGGGTGGCCGCCGACCTGCAGCAGCGCCAGCACCAGCGAGGTGAATTCATGGCCCAGTGGCACGCCGGCGAAGCGCACGCCGGTGTCCACGCCGGGGTTGGTGATGAGGAACGACGGCTTGCGCACGGGCAGATCGTTGGCCTCGACCACAGTGATCTTGTCCGACAGGTCGCGGATTTCGTGCAGGAGTTCGCGAAGCTCGGCGGCAGTGGCGCTGTCGTCCAGGGTGGCCACCAGCTCCACGGGGCGCTGCAGGCGCTCCAGATAGGCTTTCAATTGGGTTTGCAAGGTGGTGTCGAGCATGCGTTCACTCCTGTAGGTGTAGTTGTTGGGCAAAAAAAAGCCCGGGCGCCAGGCACCCGGGCGTCTTGAGTCGGCCGCTTGAAGGGCCGCTGCGGTCAGGTGCGTGCCGCCTTAGATCTTGCCGACCAGGTCCAGCGAGGGAGCCAGGGTCTTGGCGCCCTCTTCCCACTTGGCGGGGCAGACCTCGCCGGGGTGGTTGCGCACGTACTGGGCAGCCTTGACCTTGCGCAGCAGGTCGGCGGCGTTGCGGCCGATGCCTTCGGCGGTGATTTCCATGGCCTGGATCACGCCATCGGGGTCGACGATGAAGGTGGCGCGGTCAGCCAGGCCCTGGCCTTCACGCAGGCAGTCGAAGTTCTGGCTGATCTGCCAGCTGGGGTCGCCCAGCATGGTGTACTTGATCTTGCGGATGGTGTCGGACGTGTCGTGCCAGGCCTTGTGCACGAAGTGCGTGTCGGTGGAGACGGAATACACCTCCACGCCCATCTTCTGCAGCTCGTCGTAGTGGTCAGCCACGTCGCCCAGCTCGGTGGGGCACACGAAGGTGAAGTCGGCGGGGTAGAAGAAGAACACGGCCCACTTGCCCAGGACGTCCTTTTCGGAAACTTCGATGAACTTGCCGTTCTTGAAGGCTTGCGTCTTGAAGGGCTTGATGGTGGTGTTGAGCACGGACATTGCGTTTCCTCTCGGGTTGGTTGATGGGTGGAACGAGACTGAAGTCTAGGCCTTTATTGATAATAAATCCAATTAATTGATGGCATCAAGTTAATAGTTTTAATCTATATCAAGCTCCGGACCACCGGTCATTGTCTTGCCGCAACCCGCACCTGTCATGACAATGCCCTGTCACCCACGAAAGGAGAAGCATCATGAAAGGCGACCCCCAGGTCATCGCCCATCTGCAGGCCCAGCTGAAGAACGAGCTTACCGCCATCAACCAGTACTTCCTGCACTACCGCATGCTCAAGCACTGGGGCCTGGACAAGCTTGCCAAGCGCGAATATGACGAGTCCATCGGGGAGATGAAACACGCCGACCGGCTGATGGACCGCATCTTCATGCTGGACGGCCTGCCCAACCTGCAGGACCTGGCCAAGCTGCAGGTGGGAGAGGACGTGCCCGAGATCCTCGAATGCGACCTGCGCGCCGAGCGCGGCGCCCAGGCCACCATCAAGGACGGCATCGCCTACTGCGAATCGGTGCGCGACTACGTCTCGCGCGACCTGCTAGAGGACATCCTGGAGGACACCGAGGAGCACATCGACTACCTGGAGACGCAAATCGCCCTGGTGGAGAAGGTCGGCCTGCCGAACTACCTGCAGTCGCAGATGGGCGACGGCAGCTGACGCGCGGCCGGGCTGCCGCACCGAGGGAAAACGGGCCGCGCGCCCGTTTTTTTCATGCCCGTGCAAGGCGAGGTGGACCCGACGCGCTTGTAAGGCAAATTCCTACAAGGCACGACCCCCGACCAGACGCAGCGCAGCGCCGAACCCCGACTTAATTTCCTTTTGGCCTGGTTTCACAATCCATTTCAACGAATCGCGCAACACATGCAACCGCATGCAACGCAACGAGACGCCGCTGAAAAGGAACCGCGCCATGACCTCCGAACAACTGCTCGCCGAAATCCGCGAAGCCAACCTCACCTACCTGATGCTGGCCCAGACCCTGGTGCGCCAGGACAAGGCCGAAGCCGTGTTCCGCCTCGGCCTGAGCGAGGAGGCCGCCGACATTCTGGCAGCCCTGTCGGCCGCGCAAATCCTGAAACTGGCGTCGCGCAACACCCTTCTTTGCAGTTTCCGCGTGGACGACGAGCTGGTGTGGAGCCTGCTGACCAGCCACAACGCGCCGCGCAAGAACAGCAGCGAGGCCACCAACGCGCTGCACGCCAACATCCTGATGGCCAGCCGCGTATCCGAAGTGCTCTGACCGCTCGCAGCCAGACAGCCTGCCCCCTGCCTACCGACTTCTACCGAAAGCCTGCCATGTCCGCACCCGCCAAGAGCGTCCTTCAAGATTCCAAGCAGATCGAGCGCGCTGTCATGCTGATCGAAATGGGCGCCCGCATGCAGGTGCTGGAGTCGGAGACCACACTGTCGTACGAGCGGCTGATCCGCCTGTACAAGGAAGTGGCGGGCAAGTCGCCCTCCAAGGGCCAGCTGCCGTTTTCCACCGACTGGTTCCTGACCTGGCAGGAAAACATCCACAGCTCGCTGTTCCTGAACATCTACGAATACCTGTCCAAGGGCGTGGCGCTGGACGCGGTGGAGCTGCTGACCAAGGCCTACCGTCTGTACAACGAGCAGGTGGCGGCCGCCGAGATCGAGCCGCTGCTGTCCTTCACCCGTGCCTGGCGGCTGGTGAAGTTCGTCGACGCGGGCATGCTCACGCGCACCAAGTGCTCGCAGTGCGGCGGGCAGTTCGTTTCCGAGCTGTACGAGAACCGCCACTACACCTGCGGCCTGTGCAACCCGCCGGCGCGCGCCGGCAAGAGCAAGAGCGCCGGCGCCCTGACGCTGCACTGAAAAATATCAGTCAAAAATGCCGCCAGCGCTTATGGGACAAGCGCTGGCAGCTATCAAAACCATAGAAAAAGGCCCCGCTGCGGCAGCGGGGCCTTCGTGCTTTTCAGCCGGCGAGCGGCGTTACTGGCTCACGGTCTGCGTGCGGTAGTCGGCGTTGCCGGTAATCTCGCCCTCCGTGAACGGCATGCGCACCCACTCCTTGGCACCGTAGGCGCGGGTGTAGTCGCCGTAGTGCGGCGAGGCCGGGTCGTCCGACAGCGAGAAGGTCAGGAAGGTGTATGCCTGCACGCCGCCGGCGGGGAAGTTCACCACCTGCATGTAGCTGTTGCCGTGCGGCTGGCCGTCCATGCTGTAGCCACCTGCGGTGATGGGGTTCTCCGAGCAGGTGATGGTGAAGTAGCCCACGCCGCCGCAGCCGCCGTATAAGGGAATCTTGCCGCTGCCGCGGGTGGCGAACAGCACCTCGCCGCGCGGCGCGTCCAGCGCAAAGCCGGAGGCCTGCACCGCCTGCACGGCTTGGCCAAATGCCTGCTTCAGCGCGCCGGCCGCTGCCGGGTTGATGCCCTTGGGCGTGTCCAGCGGCTGGGCCGGGTCGAACGGCACGGCGTACAGCTGGGCGTCTGGCAACTTGGCCGCGCGCGTCCAGAACTCGTCCCACAGGTGCGAGCCGCGCGACTCCTTGTTGCCGTGGTTGTCCCACTGGCGCAGCACGTCGCAGGCGGCGGCCGTGGCGGCGTCACCGCACACCAGTGCCAGCGCCTCGTCCTTGAAGCGCTCGGCGCTGAAGACACGGCTGTTGAGCACCATCTGGCGCACGATGGCGCTGCTGGCCTGTTTGCCGGCGTAGCCGTCGGTGCCGGCCAGGCGCTCCAGCGCCATGGTGTGGCCCAGGCGGGTGCGCAGGCTCTGCGCGGCGGTGCCGGCCGGCCCGAAGATGGCTGGGTAGCCCGTCAGCGGCGCCGTGGCGTTGGCCAGCCAGTAGCTGTCGTTCATGTTGCCCACATAGTCGTCGCGCAGCAGGCTGGGCATGCGCGACGGGCCGATGGCGCCGGCCTGCACCGAGTCGGCATCGCTTTGCCACTGGCAGGCCGAGCTGGAGCCGTTGAAGATGGGCACGCCCGGCAGCAGCGGCGCCATGGCCTGGCCCACCGGCGTGGTGCACTGGGCGACCTGCGCGGGCGAGACGTTGGGCACGGCGCCAATGTCGGCATACCAGGCCTGGCTGCTGCCCCGGCCCACGGCCACCGTGTTGACCCAGGGGATGGCCGATTCCTGCTTCTGGATGGCGATGAATTCGTCCAGGCTCTTGGCCTGGTTCCAGCGCATCCAGTTGCGGAAGGTGCGGTAGTTGTCGGCGTTGATGTCGCGGATGGCAAAGGCCGACTGGGCGTTCCAGCCCAGCGCCGGGTTCATGCTGCCCAGGTTGACCATGGGCCCGTATTCGCTCTTGTAGAGGGTGCGGCTCACCGTGGCGGTGCTGCCGTTGGCCTGGCGCACCTCCACGCTGATCGGCACGGCCTTCATCTTCACCGGCTTGCCGTCCACCATGTAGCTGGTGGCGTCGCCCTGGGCCAGGGTCAGTTGGAAGAAGCCGAAGCGCCGCGCGGTGGAGACGGTGTGGCTCCAGGCCACGCTGTCGTTGAAGCCGATCAGCACCATGGGCACGCCCAGGAAGGTGGCGCCGCTGACGTTGACCTCGCCGGGGATGGTCAGCTGGGCCTGGTAGAAGCGGTCCGGCCCCTTCCAGAACCAGTGCGGGTTGCCGAACATGACGGGGCCGTCGCCGCCCGTGACGGCGCTGCCGAAGCCGTACATGTTGCTGCCGATGCCCGTGGTGCCGCCGACCTGCAGGCGCGGCGCCGTGATGTCCCCGGGCTCGAGCGCCGCCAGCTGCTCCTTGGCCGCCGGCGCAGCCGCGCCCGGCGGCGTGGCGTTGGCGATGGCCGCCAGGAAGTTGCTGTAGCCCCCGGCCAGGTTGGCGGTGTACATGCGCCGCCACAGGTCCTGCTCGGTGATGGGCTGCACCCAGGCCTCGCCGCGGCAGGCGGCGTGAGCCGTGCCGCCGGCCTTGGCCTCGCCCACGTAGCGGTTGTAGCCGGCCACGAAGCCGCCGACCATGGCATGCATCTTGGCGTCCTGGGCGCCGGACATGGCGGCCACCACGTCGGACGAGACGACGTGGCGGAAGAAGAAGTCGGAGTCGATGTTGCGCGGCCGGTCGATGGTGCTGTCGTACACCGCGATGGCGTCGCCGCCCAGGTACCGCGAGCGCTCGCCCCGGTAGGTCAGGAAGGAATCGGCCATGGTGCACAGGTTGTCCTGCGCCTGGGCATAGCCCACGCCGTAGCCCAGGCCGCCCCAGTCATCGGCCTTGATGTGCGGCACGCCCATGGTGGTGCGGCGGATCTCGGCGCGGTAGTTGACGCCGTCATCCCCTCCCCCGCCGCTGCCGCCGCAGGCTGCCAGCGCCGCCACGGCGGCCAGCGTCAGTACCAGGCGCGGCTGGGCGCCGCGCTGCATCGTCTGTCTCATGCGTTGTCTCCTGTTGTCGTTGCTATGCCCTCTGGCCGCTGGCACGCAGCGGCCGGGCAGGAGCAGCTTAAGGGGCTACAGGGCAAATGCGCCCGGCGCGCCTTCGTCCGGGCGAAGAAGACGGCGTCTTGTCCTACACGCGAGCGAAGGCCTCGAAACTCTCGGCCAGCCGGTCCTGCCAGGCGCGGCGTTGAGCTTCAGGCGCGAAGCTGGCGGCAAAGCTGTTGTGCGCCAGCTGCCAGGCGTCCTGCGCGGTGAGCTGGGGCACGGCGGCAAAGAGCTGGGTGAAGTTGTCGTTCACGTAGCCGCCGAAGTAGGCCGGGTCGTCGGAGTTCACGGTGGCCACCAGGCCCGCGTCCAGCAGCTGCTTGAGGTTGTGCTGCGACAGATCCTGGAACACGCGCAGCTTGTGGTTGGACAGCGGGCAGACGGTGAGCGCGATGCGCTCGCTCGCCAGGCGCTGCATCAGCGCTGCGTCATGCACGGCCTGCACGCCGTGGTCGATGCGCTCCACCTTCAGCACGTCCAGCGCGCTCCAGATATAGGCGGGCGGGCCTTCCTCTCCCGCGTGCGCCACCAGGCGCAGGCCCAGCTGGCGGCAGCGCGCGAACACGCGCGCGAACTTCTCCGGCGGGTGGCCCAGCTCGCTGCTGTCCAGGCCCACGCCGATGATGTGCTCCAGCAGCGGCGTGGCCTGCTCCAGCGTGGCGAAGGCGTCTTCCTCGCTCAGGTGGCGCAAGAAGCACAGGATGAGCGAGGAGGAGATGCCCAGCTCGGCCTGCGCGTCCACGCAGGCGCGGTGCAGGCCGCGCACCACCGTGTCCATCGCCACGCCGCGCGCGGTGTGCGTCTGCGGGTCGAAGAAGATCTCGGCGTGCGCTACCGTTTGCATAGCTGCCCGCGCAAGGTAGGCGCGGGCCATGTCGTAAAAGTCCTGCTCATGCAGCAGCACGCTGGCGCCGGCGTAATAGATGTCCAGGAAGCTCTGCAGATCGGTGAAGGCATAGGCGCGGCGCAGCGCCTCGACGCTGTCGTACGCCAGATCCACCCCATTGCGCCGCGCCAGGGCGAAGATCATCTCTGGCTCCAGCGAGCCTTCGATGTGGATGTGCAGCTCGGCCTTGGGCATGGCCGCCAGCAGCGCCGGCAGGCGCTCTCGGGCGATGGGGGGCGGTGTGTACATGGCGATCATCTCCAGTCGTCGTCTTCGTCATCAATGGGGGGAAGCGGAGAACATCCGGTGGTGCAGCCGGCGCAGCGACCACCACACCGACAGCGCCACCACGGGAATGGCCAGCGCCGCCGTGGTCTCGGGCGCCAGCGGCCAGCCCAGGGCCTGTGCTCCCTTGGCCAGGTAGCTGACCAGGCCGACGATGTAGTAGGTGATGGCCGCCACCGACAGGCCTTCCACGGTGGACTGCAGCTTCAGCTGCAGGCCCTGGCGCTGGTTCATCGCGGCCAGCAGGGCCTGGCTGCTTTGCTGCTGCTCGATCTCCACGCGGGTGCGCAGCAGATTGCTGATGCGCGAGACCCGCTGCGACAGCGCGTCCTGCCGCCGCGCCGCCCATTCGCAGGTGGCGCGGGCGGGCGACAGGCGCCGGTCCATGAATTCACGGATGGTCTGCAGGCCGGCCAGGCGCGACTCGGCGATGTCCTGGATGCGCGTGTCCAGCAGCTCGAAGTAGGCCCGGCTGGCGGAAAAGCGCGAGTGCGTTGCGGCGTACTGGCTCTCCACCTTGCCGGCCAGGCGGGTCAGGCGGTCCAGCAGCTCGGGCTCGTCATTGCGGCTGGCGCTGCGGATGGCCTCGGCCAGCGCGGCCAGTTCGTTGTCGGCCAGCGCCAGTTCCCGCCCGGCGGCACGCGCGGCCGGCAGGCCCAGCATGGCGGCCATGCGGTAGGTCTCGATCTCCAGCAGGCGCAGCACCAGGCGCCCCAGGCGGCGCGGCGTCAGGCTGCCGGCCAGCAGCACCATGCGCGAGTAGCCATCGGCGTGGATGCAGAAGTCCGTGTAGACCTCGCCATAGCCGTCGGCCACGGTGGAGGCGACCAGGTTCTCCTCGCGCAGCAGGTGCCGGACCAGCCCGCCCTCGGGCACGCTGCGCGCCGGCAGCACCCACAGGTGCATGGCGGTCAGGGCTTGGCCGGGCAACCCGGCCACCCACGCCTGGGGTACGGACTGCAGGGCGCTGGGCGGCGGGTTGCGCTCGTCCCATTCGCCGTCCTCCAGCGCCACGGTGAAGGTCCAGGTGACGAACTCGGTGTGCAGCTCCCAGCGCAGGCGCCAGGCGCCCAGGTCCACCCGCAGATGAACGCAGTGGGCGTCGGGCGGCGCCAAGTGGTGGTCGCGCAGCAGCGCGGCCAGATGGGCGCGGCTGGCCTCGCGCCCGGCGGCGTCGGCCTGCATGACGATGTGGGTCAGCGCCAGCGGCGCGCTCAGCGCTTCGGGCGGCCGGGCGTGCACTTCGTTGTGCAGCACGGCCCGATCGGGGTGCTGGGGTGGCAGGGGCAGCGCGGGCATGGGCGGTGGGGCCAAAACGGTGGGTGCAGCGCGCCAGGCGCTGCAGAAAGGAAAAAGAAAAGGGCCGCTCGCGGCGGCCCCTGCATCATGCGTGCGGCGCGCCCCGGGGCACGCCGGAGCACCGGCCCGGCGTCACTTGGCGCCGGGCACCTGGCCTTCCACGCCCTTGACGAAGAAGTTGATTCCGGTGAGGAATTTGTCGTCGGCCGCGGCGTCGGCGGCCAGCACTTCCTTGCCGGCGTTGTCGGCGATCGGGCCCTTCCAGATGACCAGCGTGCCTTCCTTCAGGCCCTTCTTGGCCTCCTCGACCTTGGCCTTCAGCTCGGCAGGCACGTCCTCGGCGATGGACACCAGGTCCACGGCGTCTTCCTTCACGCCCCACCAGGCCTGGCCGGTGGTCCAGGTGCCGTCCAGTACGTCCTTGACGCTCTTGGTGTAGTACGGCACCCAGTTGATGACCGCCGAGCCCAGGTGGGCCTGCGGGCCGTAGCTGGTCATGTCCGAATCCCAGCCGAAGGCGCGCTTGCCCTTTTCCTGGGCGGTCTTGAGCACGGCCGGCGAGTCGGTGTTCTGGAACAGCACGTCGGCGCCACCGTTGATCAGCGAGGTGGCGGCTTCGGTTTCCTTCGGCGGGTTGAACCAGTCGTTCACCCAGACCACCTTGGTCTTGATGGCCGGGTTCACACTCTGCGCGCCCAGGGTGAAGCTGTTCAGGTTGCGCAGCACCTCCGGGATGGGCACCGAACCGACCACGCCCAGGGTGTTGGTCTTGGTCATGCCGCCGGCAATGATGCCGGCCAGGTAGGCGCCCTCATAGGTGCGGCTGTCGTAGGTGCGCACGTTGGCGCTGGTCTTGTAGCCGGTGGCGTGCTCGAACTTCACGTCCGGGAACTCGGCGCCCAGCTTCTGCATGGTGTCCATGTAGCCGAAGGTGGTGCCGAAGATCAGCTTGTTGCCCTGGGTGACCAGGTCGCGCAGCACGCGCTCGGCGTCCGCGCCCTCGGGCACGCTTTCCACGTAAGTGGTCTGGATCTTGTCACCGAACTCGGCTTCCAGCTTCTTGCGCGCCTGGTCATGCGCGAACGTCCAGCCGCCGTCGCCCACCGGGCCGATGTAGGCGAAGCCGATTTTCAGCGGCCCGCTGCTGGGTGCCGGGGCAGCAGCGGCAGGCTCGGCCGGTGCTGTGGCAGGCGCCGGCTCTTCCTTCTTGCCGCAGGCCACCAGGGCCGCGGCGGCCGCGCCCAGGGCGGCGAGCTTGAACAGGGAACGCTTGTGCAGATCGGTCATGGAGCAGTCCTTCACTTAAACGAGTATGGGTTGGGTTGACGGTGCTGCGCTCACTTGCCTTCGGTGCCGGGCACCTTGCCTTCGACGCCAGCGACGAAGAAGTTGATGCCCGTGAGGAACTTGTCATCGGCCTTCTGGCCTTCGGCAAGCAGCTCCTTGCCGGCGTTGTCCTTGATGGGGCCGGTCCAGACGGCGAAGCTGCCGTCCTTCAGGCCGTCGCGCGCCTTGGCCACGCGGTCCTTGATCTCCTGGGGCACGTCGTCGGCGATCTTCACCAGGTCGATGGCGCCTTCCTTCACACCCCACCAGTAGTTGCCCTGGGGCCAGTTGCCGGCCAGCGTGTCCTCGACCACCTTGGTGTAGTACGGCGTCCAGTCGATCACGGCCGAACCCAGGTGCGCCTTGGGCGCGTAGCTGCTCATGTCGCCGTCCTTGCCGAAGGCGCGCGCGCCGCGCTCCTCGGCGGTTTTCAGCACCGAGGGCGAGTTGGTGTTCTGGTACATCACGTCCACGCCGCCGTTGATCAGCGACGTGGCGGCCTCGGCCTCCTTCGGCGGGCTGAACCACTCGTTCACCCAGACCACCTTGGCCTTGATGGACGGGTCCACGCTCTGCGCGCCCAGCACGAAGCTGTTGACGTTGCGCACCACCTCGGGAATGGGCACCGAGGCGACCACGCCGATGGTCTTGGTCTTGGTCATGCCGCCGGCGACGATGCCCGCCAGATACGCGCCCTCGAAGGTCTTGGTGTCGTAGGTGGCGACGTTGTCCAGCTGCTTGTAGCCGGTGGCGTGCTCGAACTTCACGTCCTTCAGGTCGGCCGCGACCTTCTGCACAAATTCCTGGTAGCCGAAGCTGGTGGCGAAGATCAGCTTGGTGCCCTGCCCGGCCATGTCGCGCATGACGCGCTCCGAGTCAGCGCTCTCGGGCACGCTCTCCACGAAGGAGGTCTCGATCTTGTCACCGAACTTCTCCTGGATTGCCTTGCGGCCCAGGTCGTGCTGGTAGGTCCAGCCGCCGTCGCCGATGGGGCTGACGTACATGAAGCCGATCTTCAGCTTGTCGGCCGCGGGCGCGGCGGCGGCAGGCTCGGGAGCCGGGGCGGCGGGTGCCGCCTCTTCCTTCTTGCCGCAGCCGGCGAGCGTGGCCAGCGCCACGGCCGAGAGCGCCGCAGCCTTCAGCACAGACCGTTTGTTCAGGTACGAATTCATTGCAATGACGGAGTTGGGAATGGAAAGAAAAAGAGCCCCTCAGCCGCCCGGATGGAAGGGCCGGCCGAGCGAGGCCGGCATGTTCGCACGAATCCATGCCGGGTTGCGGGAGATCAGCACCAGCACCACGATCGTCGCCACGTAAGGCAGCATGGACAGCAACTGGCTAGCCACCTGCACGCCCGAGGCCTGCAAATGGAACTGCAGCATGGTCACGCCGCCGAACAGGTAGGCGCCCAGCAGCACCCGCGCCGGCCGCCAGGTGGCGAAGGTGGTCAGCGCCAGCGCGATCCAGCCGCGCCCGGCCACCATTCCCTCCACCCACAGCGGCGTGTAGACGGTCGAGATGTAGGCCCCGGCCAGCCCGCACAGCGCGCCGCCGGCGGCCACCGCGCCCAGGCGGATGCGCCGCACCGGATAGCCCAGCGCGTGCGCCGACTCGGGCGACTCGCCCACCGAGCGCAGCACCAGCCCGGCGCGCGTACGGTACAAAAACCACACCATGGCCGCCGCCAGCGCCATGGTCAGGTAGACCAGCGGATGCAGCTTGAACAGCGCCGGCCCGACCAGCGGCAGGTCGCTCAAGACCGGCCAGGCGAACTTCGGCGTGTCGGGCAGCTTGGCCTGCACATAGCCGATGCCCAGAAAAGCCGAGAAGCCCACGCCGAACAGCGACAGCGCCAGCCCCGTGGCGTACTGGTTGGTGTTGAACCAGATCACCAGCACGCCGAACAGCGCCGCCAGCAGCGCCCCGGTGGCCATGCCGGCCACGAAGCCCAGCGTGAAGCTGCCCGTATGCACCACGGTGGCGAACGCCGCCACGGCGGCGCACAGCATCATGCCCTCGGCCCCCAGGTTCACGATGCCGGATTTTTCGTTGATGAGCAGGCCCAGCGAGGCCAGTGCCAGCACGGTGCCGGCGCTGAGCGTGGAGCCCAGCAGCAATGCGTACGATTCCATCAGGCCCGCCCCCCGCGGTTCATGCCGACCCAGCGCACCCGGTAGGCGATCAGCGTGTCGCAGGCCAGCAGCGTGAACAGCAGCAGACCCTGGAACACGCCGGTGAGTGATTTGGGCAGGCCCAGCCGCGACTGCGCCAGCTCCCCGCCGATGTAGAACATGCTCATGAGCAGCGCCGACAGCACCATGCCCACCGGGTGCAGCCGCCCGACGAAGGCCACGATGATGGCCGCGAAGCCGTAGCCGGCCGGCACGTAGGGCGTCAGCTGCCCAATGGGCCCGGCGACTTCCAGCGCGCCCGCCAGTCCGGCCGTGGCGCCGGAGATCAGCAGCGCCGTCCACAGCGCCCGGCGCGAGGAAAAGCCCGCGTAGCGCGCCGCCGCCGGCGCCAGGCCGCCCACCTGCAGGGCAAAGCCCGCCCGCGTGCGGAACAGGAACACCCACAGCAGCGCCGCACCGATCAGCGCCAGCGGCAGCCCGATGGTCACGCGCGAGCCGGTGAACAGCTTCGGCATCTGCGTGACCCGCTCGAACATGCGCGTCTGCGGGAAGTTGTAGCCCATGGGGTCCTTCCAGGGCCCGTAGACCAGGTAGCCCAGCAGCAGCGTGGCCACGTAGACCAGCATCAGGCTGACCAGGATCTCGTTGGCGTTGAAGCGGTCGCGCAGCAGCGCCACGATGCCCGCCCAGACCATGCCGCCCAGGCAGCCGGCCACCAGGATGGCCGGGATGATCCATGGCCCGGTGGTCTTGTCCGCCAGCAGGGCCACGCCGCCGGCGGCCACGGCGCCGATGACGAACTGCCCCTCGGCGCCGATGTTCCAGATGTTGGAGCGAAAGCACACCGCCAGCCCCAGCGCCACCAGCAGCAGCGGTGTGGCCTTCACGGCCAGCTCGCCCAGGGCGTAGGCCGACTTGACCGGCTCCCAGAAGAACACCTGCAGGCCGCGCATCGGGTCCTTGCCCAGCAGCGCGAACAGCATCACTCCGATCAGCACCGTGATGGCCAGCGCCAGCACGGGCGAGCCCCAGGTCCACAGGCGCGAGGCCTGTGGCCGCGCCTCAAGCTTGAGCATGGCTGCCCTCCCCCGCGGCCTGGCGCGCCAGGTGCTCCTGCACCTCGGCGTGCCACAGCCCGCTCATCCATTCGCCGATGCGCTCCACGCTGGCCTCCGCGCGTGGCACCGAGGGCGACAGCCGCCCCTTGGCCAGCACATGCAGGCGGTCGCAAATCTCGAACAGCTCGTCCAGCTCCTCGCTGACGACCAGCACGGCGCAGCCGGCGTCGCGCAGCTTCAGTATCTCGCCGCGGATCTGCGCCGCCGCGCCCACGTCCACGCCCCAGGTGGGTTGGGAGACGATGAGCAGCTTCGGGCTGGCATCGATCTCGCGCCCGACGATGAACTTCTGCAGGTTGCCGCCCGACAGCGACTTGGCCGGCGCATCCGGCCCACCCGCCTTCACGCCGAAGCGCTGGATGATGCCCTGCGCCTGGGCCTGCAGCCGGCGCATGCGCAGCCAGCCGCCGGCGCCCAAGGCGTTGCCGCGCGTGAGCAGCAGGTTGTGCGCCAGGCCCATGGTGGGCACGGCGCCGCGGCCCAGCCGCTCCTCAGGCACGAAGTGCAGGCCCAGGGCGCGGCGCTGGCGCGGGGCCAGGCGCCCGGCCGGGCGGCCCGCCACCTCCACCATGGCCGGCTGGGCCCGCGTGTCCTCGCCGGACAGGGCGTACAGCAGCTCCCGCTGCCCATTGCCGGAGATGCCGGCGATGCCCACCACTTCGCCCGCGCGCACCTCCATGTCGACGCTGACCAGGGGCACGCCGAAGGCGTCGCCGGCCGGCAGCGACAGGCCGCGCGTGCGCAGCACCACCTCGCCCACCTGCGAGGCGCGATGCTCGAGCGCCGGCGGTTCGGCGCCGATCATCAGGCGCGACAGCGAGGCATTGGACTCCTGCGTGGGGTCGCACACGCCCGTCACCTTGCCCCCGCGCATGACCGTGCAGGCGTGGCACAGCTCGCGGATCTCGTGCAGCTTGTGGCTGATGTACAGGATGGAGCAGCCCTCGCTGGCCAGCTGGCGCAGCACCACGAAAAGCTTGTCCACGGCCTGCGGCGTCAGCACGGAGGTCGGCTCGTCCAGGATCAGCACGCGCGGGTCGGTCAGCAAGGCGCGGATGATCTCCACACGCTGCATCTCGCCTACGGACAGGGTGTGCACGGGGCGCTGCGGGTCGATGTCCAGGCCGTATTCGGCTGCCTTGTCGGCGATGCGCCGCGTCACCTCGGCCAGCGGCGGGCCCTTGTCCAGGCCCAGCCAGACGTTCTCGGCCACCGTCAGGGTGTCGAACAGGCTGAAATGCTGGAACACCATGGCGATGCCCAGGGCACGCGCCTCCTGCGGGTTCTTCACCTGCACGGGCCGACCATCGAACAGCATCTGGCCCTCGTCCGGGCGGGTGGCGCCGTAGATGATCTTCATCAGGGTGGACTTGCCGGCGCCGTTTTCGCCCAGCACGGCGTGCACCTGGCCCGGCAGAACGGTGAGCGAGACGCCGTCATTGGCCACCACGGCCGGATAGCGCTTGGTGATGCCCGTCAATTGCAGCCGCGGCGGGGCCTGGGCCGGCGCGGCTTCAGGGGGGATGGGATTCATCTGTGCGATTGTCTCCGAAGTTCGTGCGGTGTATTTTTTTGTCAAATCGGCACCCAGCGCTTACCAGCCATGCGCCAGCAGCTATGTTTTTCGTAGCGACGCAGCCACGCTGCGAATGCATTCGCGCAGCCACGCCCCGGCCGCCGAGTGGTGCGTGCGGGCGTGCCACAGCTGGTAGTACATGAGCCGGGGAAAGGCGACGGGGCACTCAAGCACGGCCAGCGGCAGCCGCTCGGCGTAGCGCTCGCAGAACTGCCGGCCGGTGGTCAGCACCAGCAGGCTGCCGGCCACCATGGCCGGGATCAGGCTGAAGTGGGCGCAGCGCACGGTCACGTTGCGCGCCAGGCCCAGGCTGTCCAGGTGCGCGTCGATCACCCCGCGGGCGCCGGGGTGGGTGGGCGTGGGCGCCACGTGCTCGGCGGCCAGCCATTCGCCTTCGCTCCAGCCGCGGCGCACGGCCGGGTGCTCGCGGCTGACCAGGCACACCACCTCGTCGGAAAACAGCCGCCCCAGGTGCAGATCGCCCGGCGGCTCGGGCCAGTTGCCGATCACCACGTCGGCCTCGCCCTGCGCCAGGTGGGCGTGGTAGTGGGCGTCGGCCGACAGGGGCAGGATCTCTACCGGGCACAGCGGCGCCTCGGCCTTAATGCGCGCCACCAGCATGGGCAGGAACAGCGGGTCCAGATAGTCGCTGGCGGCGATGCGGAAGGTGCGCGTGGCGCTGCGCGGCTCGAAGCCGCGCGCGTCGGAGAACAGCACCTCGGCCGCCCGCAGGATGCTGGCGGCCGGCTCCACCATGGCCAGCGCCGCGTCCGTGGGCTGCATGCTGGCGCCCGAGCGCACCAGCAGCGGGTCACCCGCCAGCTCGCGCAGGCGCCGCAGCGCGCTGGAGACGGCCGGCTGGTGCATGCCCAGGCGGATGGCGGCACGCGAAACGCTGCGTTCAGTGAGCACGGTGTGCAAGACCCGGATGAGATGAAGGTCGATCTTGTCGAAAAGGGCTGGTTCTCTCATATGCGCTCGGGCATGCAGGCCATGGGCGGCGGCGTATGCACCGCCCCGCCTGCCGGGCTATACGCGCCATGCGCGCCGGCGGCGGCGGCGAAAAAGTGCGGGCTACTCTACACGCGCCATAGCGCGGCGGGCATCCGGGTTATATGCAGGGGCTTATGCCTGGGCGCCGCAGCGGGCCTACCCTTGGGGCATGAGCACCACAAGCCCCATCCGCTTCATCCGCCGCGGCCAGCGCGTGCAGCTGGACCACGTCGCCCCCGACCGCACCTTGCTGGAGGTGCTGCGTGAAGACCTCGGCGCCACCGGCACCAAGGAGGGCTGCGGCGAAGGCGACTGCGGCGCCTGCACCGTGGTGCTGGGCAGCGTGCACGACGGGCGGGTGCGCTACGAGGCCGTGAACGCCTGCATCCGCCTGGCGCACTCCATCGACGGCATGGCGCTGTGGACAGTGGAGGACTTGACGGCTGATCCGCTGATCCAGCCCGAGGCCGGCGCCAGCGCCAGCCCCGCCGGCGACCTGCACCCCGTGCAGCAGGCGCTGGTGGAGTGCCACGGCACGCAGTGCGGCTTTTGCACGCCCGGCTTTGCCATGAGCCTGTTCGGCATGTACCAGAACCACGTCTGCCAGGGCCGCCCCGTCACGCGCGAGATGGCGGTGCGCGAGCTGTCGGGCAACCTGTGCCGCTGCACCGGCTACCGGCCCATCCTGGACGCGGCACAAAGCCTGCCCGAGCTGCCGCCCATGCGCGTGGACGAGTCCGCATTGCTACAAAAATTGGAGCTGATTGCGCTTGATGGTCAACGGCTGGAGGCCGATTTGACATATAAAGCCCCGGGCACGCTGGCCGAGCTGCTGGCCGCCCGCGCCGCCCACCCGCAGGCCCAGGTGGTGGCCGGCTGCACCGACGTCGGCCTGTGGATCACCAAGGGCCACAAGCGCTTCGCCCAGGTGCTGGACGTGACGCGCGCGCAGGAGCTGCGCGAAGTGCGCGAGCAGCCGGACGGACTGCTGACCATCGGCGCCGCCGTCACCCTGACCGACGCCTTCGCCGCCCTGGTGGCGCGCTGGCCGCAGCTGGCGCGCTTTGCCGAGCGCTTTGCCGGCATGCCGGTGCGCAACTCCGGCACGCTGGGCGGCAACGTGGCCAACGGCTCGCCCATCGGCGACTCCATGCCGCTGCTCATCGCCCTGGGCGCGCAGGTGGAGCTGGCCAGCACCCGCGGCAGCCGCCGCTTAGGCCTGGAAGACCTGTACACCGGCTACCGCACCAACGTCATGCAGCCGGACGAGCTGCTGGCCTTCATCCACGTGCCCCCGCCCGTGGCCGGCCAGCAGCTGGCGGCCTACAAGGTCTCCAAGCGCTTCGACGACGACATCTCCGCCGTCTGCCTGGTGCTGAACCTGCAGGTGGAGGGCGGCACCGTGGCCGCCGCGCGCATCGGCGCCGGCGGTGTGGCCGCCACCCCGGCGCGCGCCCGCGCCACCGAGGCCGCCCTGGTCGGCCAGCCCTGGAGCCAGGCCGCGGCCGAGCGCGCCGCCGCCGCGCTGCAGGCCGAGTTCAGCCCCATCAGCGACATGCGCGCCAGCGGCGCCTACCGCCGTGCGGTGCTGGGCGCGCTGCTGCAGCGCTTCTGGCTCGAAACTCGGGGCGGGCCGCAGCCCGTCTCTCTGGACCAACTCAACGCGGAGGTGCTGGCATGAACCAGCGTGAAGACGCCCTCTTGAGCCGCGATGCCGAGGACGACCCCATCGCCATCGTGGCCGATGCCGCCGGCGCGGCCGGCGCCACGCCCCAGGTGCCCAGCCCGCCCCGCTCGCCCGTGGCGGAAAGCGCCATGGGCCGCGCCCACCCGCACGAAAGCGCGCGCGCCCAGGTGATGGGCAGCGCCCACTACATCGACGACCTGCCGGAGCTCAAGGGCACGCTCTACGCCGCGCCCATCCTGAGCACCGTGGCCCACGGCACCTTGAGCGGCGTGGACCCGGCCGAGGCCCTGGCCCTGCCCGGCGTGCGCGGCGTGGTGCTGGCCGGCGACATCCCGGGCGACCCGGTGCTGGCCGCCTTCGCCCACGACGAGCCCATCTTCGCGCGGGACACCGTCCAGCACGTGGGCCAGGTGATCGGCCTGGTGGTGGCCGACTCCGTCATGGCCGCGCGCCGCGCCGCGCGCAAGGTGAAGCTGGACATCGCCCCCCTGCCCGCCGTGCTGACGGTGCAGGACGCCCTGGCCGCGCAAAGCTGGGTGCTGCCGCCCGTGCACGTGCGCCGCGGCGACGCGGCCGGCGCGCTGGCCGCGTCGCCGCACCGCCTGCAGGGCCGCATGGAGGTCGGCGGGCAGGAGCACTTCTATCTGGAGGGCCAGATCGCCTACGCCCTGCCGCTGGAGCAGGGGCAGTGGTGGATCCACTCCAGCACCCAGCACCCGGGCGAGGTGCAGCACTGGGTGGCACACGCCCTCGGTATCGACAGCCACGCCGTGCGCGTCGAATGCCGGCGCATGGGAGGCGGCTTCGGCGGCAAGGAGACCCAGGCCGGGCACCTGGCCGTGTGGGCAGCCTTGGCAGCGCACAAGTTCGGCCACCCGGTCAAGCTGCGGCTGGACCGCGACGACGACTTCGTCGTCACCGGCAAGCGCCATCCGTTCGCCTATGAATGGGACGTGGGCTTTGACGACAGCGGCCGCATCGCCGGCCTCAAGCTCATGATGGCCGCCAACTGCGGCTTCAGCGCCGACCTGTCCGGCCCGGTGGCCGACCGCGCGGTGTTCCATTGCGACAACGCCTACTTCCTGGAACACGTCGAGATCGCTTCGTATCGCTGCAAGACGAACACGCAGAGCCACACGGCATTCCGCGGCTTCGGCGGGCCGCAGGGTGTGCTGGCCATCGAGGCCATCCTGGGCGACATCGCCCGGCACCTGGGCCTGGACGCGCTGGACGTGCGCCTGCGCAACCTGTACGGCGTGGGCGAGCGCGACGTGACGCACTACCAGATGCGGGTGGAGGACAACATCCTGCACGAGCTGCTACCGCAACTGGAGCAGTCCGCGCAGTACAGGCAACGGCAAAAGGCCATTGCGGCCTGGAACGCGCAAAGCCCCGTGCTCAAGCGCGGCCTGGCGCTCACGCCCGTCAAGTTCGGCATCAGCTTCACGGCCACGCTGTTCAACCAGGCCGGCGCGCTGGTGCACGTCTACACGGACGGCAGCGTGCAGGTCAACCACGGCGGCACCGAGATGGGCCAGGGCCTGCACACCAAGGTGGCGCAGATCGTGGCCGACGAGCTGGGCGTGCCTCTGGGGCGCGTGCTGGTCACCGCCAGCGACACCAGCAAGGTGCCCAACGCCAGCGCCACCGCTGCCTCGAGCGGCACCGACCTGAACGGCCGCGCGGCGCAGTACGCGGCGCGCACCATCCGCGACAACCTGGCAGCCTTCGTCGCCGGGCTGGACCGCTGCGGCGCCGGGGCCGTGCGCTTCCAGGGCGGGCAGGTCATGTCCCCAACGGCCACGCGGCGCTGGGAGGACGTGGTCAAGGAGGCGTACGCCAACCGCATCCAGCTGTGGAGCGACGGCTTTTACCGCACGCCCAAGATCCACTACGACAAGACCACCCTCACGGGCCGGCCGTTCTTCTACTTCGCCTATGGCGCGGCCTGCACCGAGGTGGCCATCGACACCCAGACCGGGGAGAGCCGCGTGCTGGCCGTGGACATTCTGCACGACGTGGGCCGCAGCATCAATCCGGCCATCGACATCGGCCAGATCGAGGGCGGATTCATCCAGGGCATGGGCTGGCTCACCACCGAGGAGCTGGTCTGGGACAGCACCGGCCGCCTGGCCACGCACGCCCCCAGCACCTACAAGATCCCGGCCACCGGTGACGTGCCGGGGCACCTGAAGATCGCCCTGTGGCACGAGGCCAACCGCGAGGACAACGTGGGCGGCAGCAAGGCCGTGGGCGAGCCGCCCTTCATGCTGGCGGTGAGCGTGTACGAGGCGCTGCGCAACGCCGTGGCCGCCGGCCGGGGCGATGCGCCCGGCGCCGCCCGCGTCGCCCTCAGGGCGCCCGCGACGGCCGAGAACGTGCTGCGCGCGCTGGGGCGGGTGCCGGACTGAGGGCCGATTCAGGCATCAAATCGGCCTCAAACGCTTGCCAGTCAAGCGCTGGCAGCTATACAAAAGAGAGTGAAGACCTCGCCGAAGTTCAGGGCGCCAGTCCCTCGGATTCCGGCTGGGGCGCGACGCGGCGCACTTCCACCCGGTTGCGGCCGGCGCGCTTGGCGGCGTAGCAGGCCATGTCGGCGGCATAGACCAGCGGCGCCACCTCGCGCAGGCCGGCCGGCAGCGGCACCAGGCCGATGCTCAGGCCCAGGGTGAAGCTGCGCCCGCCATAGGCCGGCTCCCAGGCCTGGACGGCGGCGCGCAGTTGCTCGGCCACGGCCTGGCCGCGCGCCGGCGTGGCACCGGGCAGCACCACGGCGAACTCGTCGCCGCCCAGGCGTGCGGCCCAGCCCATCTGGCGCACTTCGGACTCCAGCAGTCGCGCCAGATGGCGCAGCACGTCGTCACCGGCGTCGTGGCCGGCCACGTCGTTGATGACGGTGAAATGGTCCAGGTCCAGGAACAGCAGCACGCCGCTGCCCTCCTCGCCGTACAACCCGGGCGCGGCGCGGCCCGGCGCCGGCATGCCGTCGCGACCGGCGCGGGCCGCCAGCAGGGCGCGCAGGCGCTGCTCGAAGGCGGCGCGGTGCGGCAGCATGGTCAGCGTGTCGTGCTCGCCCTTCCAGTCGGGCTGCTGGCGCGCATCGCGCGTGGCGGTGCAGTCCTCCAGCATCCACACCGTGCCCCGGTCGGGCTCGCCGGCGTGGATTAGCTGGCCCTGGGCGCGCACCCACTGCACGCCGCCGTCGCGGCGCAAGAGCGGCAGTTCGCCGTCGAAGGCGCCGTGCGCGGCGAACTGGGCGCGCACCTGGCGCGCCATGCTGCCGACCTCGACGCTGGCCGGCGCCAGCAGGTCCAGCAGGTCGCGCCCATACAGCTCGGCCGGGGTGTAGTCCAGCAGCCGGCAGGCCTGCAGGCTGACCACCTCCACGCGCTCGGCACGCGTCACGGCGATGCCCAGGGGCACGTGCGCCAGCACCGCCTGCAGCTGGCGCATGAGGGCCTGAGAGTCCTGCTCATGCACACGCCGGTGGGCCAGCAGCCGGGTGCACACATGCACCACGTCGTCCACCTCGCCGGCCGAGCGCGGCCAGGTGCTGGCGCCGGCCTCCGTCTCGGGCGGCGCAGGCATGGCGGGATCGGACTCCAGCAGCTGCATCGCCCGCTGGCGCAGCTGGGCCAGCGGCCGGGCCAGCCAGACCAGTGCCGCCAGCGCCAGCAGGCTCACGGCCAGCGTGGCGGCTGCCGCCAGGGCCCAGGCGCGCCGCTGAACGCCCTGCACCGGCGCCAGCATGGCCTGCGCGTGGGTGACGCGGGCCACCATCCACTGTGGCATGGGCACGCTGGACAGGCTGACCACGTAGCCCGAGCGCAGCTCGGTCATGTCCTCAGTGCCGCTCAGGGGCTTGCCGCGGCTGCGCCAGCGCTCAAAGGCTTCGGCCAGGCCGGGCTCGTCGCGCACGTCGCCCAGCACGCGCTCGGGCTGCGGGTGCGACAGGATGATGCCGTCGCGCGTGAACACCATCAGTTGTGACTCGGGCCGCGCCGGCAGGGCCAGCGAGTGCGGCAGCAGGCCCTGTGACTGCAGGCGCAGCACGCCGGCCACGGCGCCGCTCACGCGGCCTTCGCGCAGCAGCGGCACGGTGAACATGACGCGCGCGTCCTGCGCCGTGGTGCCGATCAGCTCGGACACCAGAGGCTTGCCGTCCACCAGGGTGCGCAGCAGGTAGTCGCGCTCGGCCGGGTCCAGGGCCGAGGCCTTTTCCAGCTGGCCGTAGCGCAGGTTCACGCTCAGCTGCCCGTCCTTGCGCGCGACCTGCATGGCGTCGAAGAAGCGCACGGCAGGCAGGCCCTGCTGCAGCAGCCATTCGAGCGAGGCGGGCGACTCCAGCATGGACGGCGTGATGCCCTCGGCCACGGTGGCCAGCACCTTCTGGCTTTGCTCGATCTTGCTGGCCAGCAGGCGCGAGACCAGCTCCACCTCGTCGCTTTGCTGCACCACCAGGCGCTGCATGGCGTCCTGCGCAGCGGCGCGCCAGACCAGCCAGCCGGCCAGGGCGCCTGCGGCCGCCACGGCCAACACAGCCACCAGCAGCAGGCGGCGCACCAGAGGGCCGGGGAACCAGCCCGACAGGCCCTCGGGCCCGCCATCACGCTCGTCCTCCTGCAGTTCCTCGTGCAGGAGTGCGTCGGCCGCCAGCGCGGGCAGCGGGCCGTCGGCCGCGGGCAGCGGCGCGTGCAGTGCGGCGACGTGGCTGGGTGGCGTCATGCGTGCTCCACAAGCGGAGCACCTGTGCCAGAGAAGAAGGGCGTGGCGCGGGACATGGGGGGCGAAGGCTGCGATCCCGCAGCGTGCCGTGCGGGCGCCAACCAATATACGTAGCGCCATCGCCCATGCGCTTGGGGTACAACCCTCGGAGCCGCGCAGGAAAACCCTGACGGAAAAATCCGACAGCTGGTCAGCTGGCCGGCCCTGCCGGCGCGCGCGCCTTCAGCCGCCGGCGACCATGCGCAGCGCGCGCGGCTGGGGCAGGCTGAGCACGTTGCCCGTGCCGGAGATCAACCCGTGCTCGCGCAGCTGGCGCAGCACGCGCGACAGCGTCTCGGGGGCGATGCCCAGCTGCGCGGCGATCAGGCGCTTGCGCTGCTGCAGCGTCACGCGCAGGCTGCCGCTGTCGTCGCTCTGCGCGTGGCGCAGCAGCCACTGGGCGCAGCGCGCCTCGGCGTCCTGCGCCAGGCGGCTGACGGCCAGTTCGGTCTGGCGGCAGTAGCCGGTGGCCATGTCGCGCAGCAGGATCTGCGCCGACTCGGGCAGCTGCTCCAGGCCGCGGCGGAAGTCCTCCAGCGGCACGCGGCGCAGCTGTACGCGGGTGTCGGCGACGATGTCCACAGCGCTGGGCTGATCCAGCAGCGCGGTGGCCGCGTCCAGCCAGGTCGGCCCCTCCACCACACCCAACTGGTGGCGCATGACACCCTCCTCGCGCACGCCCATCAGGACGCGGCCGCTGTCCAGGTACAGCACGGAGAACGGTTGCTGGTGGCGCTCGCGCAGCACTTCGCCCGCGGCGGCCACCTCGATCTGGGCGGATGGTTCGGAGGACGGGAGGGGCAACATGGCGCCCACTGTGCCGCGCCCCCTCGCCGGGCGCTTTGAGCAATATCAAAAATGCGCCCCAAGGCCGCCACCGGCCTGCCATTCGCACACAATACCCGCGGGCCGCAGGGCCTTTTTTCCCTCAAGAACAGGAAACCCCATGCACCGCAAACTCCTCACGCTGGCCGCCGTGCTGTGCGCCGCCGGCGCCCACGCGCAAAGCTCCGTCCAGATCACCGGGCTGACCGACGTCTACGCCGGCTCCATCCGCATGGCGGGCGACGCCGGCCGCAGAACCGTCGTCAACAGCGGTGGCATGACCACCTCGTGGTTCGGCTTCACCGGCACCGAGGACCTGGGCGGCGGGCTGAAGGCCGGCTTTGCGCTGACCTCCTTCATCCAGGTGGACGATGGCACGCAGGGGCGCTTTCCGGGCGACACCTTCTTCTCGCGCGACGCCAACGTCAGCCTGTCAGGCGGCTTCGGCACGCTGCGCCTGGGCCGCTGGATGGCGCCCAACTTCCTGCCCTCCGTGCTGGCCAACCCGCTGGGCGACTCGTTCACCTTCGCGCCGCTGATCCTGCACATGAACGTGCCGCTGTTCAACGCCTCGGGCTGGCAGGCGACGACGCCTTCCGACACCGGCTGGAGCAACCAGATCGCCTACACCACGCCCGACATCGGCGGCTTCAAGGCCAACCTGCAGTACCAGTTCGGCGAGCAGGCCGGCGACAACGGCAAGAAGAACGTGGGCGCCAATTTCTTCTATTTCGGCGGCCCGCTGCTGCTGACCGGCTACTACGAGCGCGACCAGATCGCCAACCCCGGCCAGGGCGCCTACCTGGGCACCACCAAGAAGGACTGGATGCTGGGCGCCGCGTATGACTTCACCGTCGTCAAGCCCTACCTGACCTACGGCCAGGCCGAGGCCGACAACCTGCCGGGCAAGGCCAAGACGCTGCAGCTGGGCCTGTCCGCGCCGCTGGGCGCCGGCAAGGTGCTGGCCTCGTGGGCGCGCACCGAACTCACCGCCGCCGACGTCGACCGCAAGACGCTGACCGTGGGCTACGACTACAACCTGTCCAAGCGTACGGACGTGTACGCCATGCTGATGAACGACAAGATCACGCGCCAGAGCACCGGCAACAGCTTCGGCGTGGGCATCCGCCACCGCTTCTGAGCGCCCGCGGGCCGGGCAAGCCACGCGGCGCCGCCCGCCGCGTGGCTTTTGCTTTTCGCCCCGGAAAATTTCAAGCCAAAACGGGCTCCAGCGCCCGTCAGTCAAGCGCCGGAAGCTCATCTATTCATAGCAAAGACGGAGGTCACCGCCATGCCCATGTTCGTGGACACCTCGCCCCCCGGCGAGTGCATCTTCTGCCGCCTGGCGGCGCGCCAGATCCCCGCCGCCCTGGTGTGCGAGGACGAGCTGACCCTGGCCTTCATGGACATCGGCCAGGTCACCCCCGGCCACGTGCTGGTGGCCACGCGCCGCCACGCCGCCACCCTGGCCGACGTGACGCCCGAAGAAGCCGCCGCCGTCATGCAGACCGTGCGCCGCGTGGCGCTGGCCGTGCAGGCCGCCTTCGACCCGGCCGGCCTGACCCTGCTGCAGGCCAACGGCGCCGTGGGCGGGCAGACCGTGGGGCACTTTCACATGCATGTGGTGCCGCGCCATGAGGGCGACGGCATCGCCCTGTCCTGGCCGCGCAAGGAGCCAGGCGCGCAGGTGCTGCAGGACTACGCGGCCCGGCTGCGCGCGGCGCTGTGACGCACGCCCGGGCCGCCATCGCCCTGGCCGGCCCCACTGCCTCGGGCAAGACCGACGCCGCGCTGGCCATCGCCCGGGCGCTGGCGCCGCGCGTGCCGGTGGAGATCATCAGCGTCGACTCGGCCCTGGTCTACCGCGGCATGGACATCGGCACCGCCAAGCCCACGCCGGCCGAGCGCGCTGCCGTGCCGCACCACCTGATCGACATCCGCGACCCGCGCGAGGCCTACAGCGCCGCCGAGTTCGTGCAGGACGCCACGCGGCACATCCGCGAGATCCAGGCCCGCGGCGCCCTGCCGCTGCTGGTGGGCGGCACCATGCTGTACTTCAAGGCGCTGATGGACGGCATCGACGACATGCCCGCCGCCGATCCCGACGTGCGCGCGCGGCTGGACGCCCAGGCCGCCGCCGAGGGCTGGCCCGCCCTGCACGCTCGCCTGGCCCAGGTGGACCCGCAGACCGCCGCACGGCTGGCGCCCGGCGACAGCCAGCGCATCCAGCGCGCGCTGGAGGTATGGCACGTCTCCGGCCGGCCGCTGTCGAGCTTTCATACGACAAAAACAGGAGCTGCCAGCGCAAGCCCCATGGGCGCTGGAGCCCTTTTTTCCTTGGAACCGCAAGACCGCGCCTGGCTGCACGACCGCATCGCCCGGCGCTTTCACGCCATGCTGGCCGCGGGCTTTCTGGACGAGGTCATGCGCCTGCGCGCGCGCGGCGACCTGCACCCCGACCTGCCCAGCATGCGCTGCGTGGGCTATCGCCAGGCCTGGGAATCGCTGGACGGCCTGCATCCCATGGCCAGCCTGCCCGAGCGCGGCATCGCCGCCACGCGCCAGCTGGCCAAGCGACAGATCACCTGGCTGCGTGGCATGCCGCAGCGCCGCACCATCGCCTGCGACGCACCCGGCGCCACCCAGGAGCTGGTGCGCGCCGTCTGTGCGCACGTCCAATCGGACATGGCCGCATGAGCACGGCACCCTTGCTGCAACTGCGCGGCCTGGCCCGGCGCTACGGCGCGCAGGCCGTGTTCGAGAACGTCGATCTGCAGGTGCAGCGCGGCGAGTTCGTGGCCATCGTCGGCGACTCGGGCGTGGGTAAGTCCACGCTGCTCAACTGCCTGGCCGGTCTGGACCACTGGGACGCCGGCCAGGTGCTGCACCAGGGCCTGGACCTCGGCCCGCTGGACGACACCCAGCGCGCCCTGTGGCGGCGCGCCCACGTGGGATTCGTCTTCCAGGCCTTCCACGTCCTGCCGCACCTGGACGTGGCGCAGAACGTCGCCCTGCCGCTGATGCTGCTGGGCCGGCCCGACCCGCAGCGCGTGCAGCAGATGCTGGACGCCGTGGGCCTGCACGGCCTGGGTGGGCGGCTGCCGCAGCAGCTCAGCGGCGGGCAGCTGCAGCGCGTGGCCATTGCCCGCGCCCTGGTGCACCGCCCCGCCCTGCTGCTGGCCGACGAGCCCACCGGCAACCTGGACCCGGGCACGGCCGCCCAGGTCATGGATCTGCTCGTCGCCCAGACGCGCGAGCACCGCGCCGGGCTGGTGCTGGTCACGCACTCGGATGCAGCGGCGGCGCGGGCCGACCGCAGCCTGCGGCTGACGGCGCAGGGCATGCGGGCGGCCGCGCACACGCAGCCCTGAGCCCGCGCAGCCCCCCCCGCTTTATTCGATGGACAGGCGTTGGACGCGGCCGCCCTGCTTCTTGGGCAGCGTCAGGCTCAGCACGCCGTTGTCGTAGCGGGCCTTGCACTGGCCGGCCTCGACCTCCATCGGCAGCTGGAAGCTGCGCGCCACCGCGCCGTAGTAGCGCTCGCTGCGCAGCAGCTTCTCGCCGTCCTTCTTCTCGTCGTGCTGGCGCACCTCGGCGCGCAGCGTGACCACGGCGCCGTCGACCGAGACGTGGATGTCTTCCTTGGGCACGCCGGGCAGTTCGGCCTGCACGGTGTAGGCGCCGTCGTCCTCCTTCACGTCGATCTTGATCTGCGACGGCTGGGGCAGGTTGTCGCCGTGCAGCGGGCGCACGTAAAAGCCGGGGGCGAAGTCCTTGAAGAAGTCGTCGAACAGGCTGCTGCTGCCACGAGAAACCAGAGAGTTCATGTCAAAGCTCCTTTTCATGAGGCAAGTACACAAAGAAGAGAGGTGGAACAGGCCCGCCGGTCGGCGGGATAGCGGGTAAATACGTACGCCGGCGCGGCTTTCAAGACCACCCGGGCGCGGCCCGCACAATGTCCCCATGGCTGGCTTTTTGCGCACCCTTTCCTGGGAGGACATGCGCCGCAACCCGGGGCGCAACCTGGTCGCGGCGGCCGCCGTCATGCTGGGCGTGGCGCTGGCGCTGGCCGTGCACCTGATCAACGCCTCGGCGCTGGACGAGTTCTCGCGCGCCGTGCGCGCTGCCGGCGGCCAGCCCGACCTGCAGCTGCGCGCGGCGCGCGGCGCGCTGCCCGAGCAGGTGTTCGCCACTGTCGCCGCCGCGCCGCAGGTGGCGCGCGCCGCGCCGGTGTTGGAGCTGGCGGCCACCGCCCGGCGCGACGCGCCCGGCCGCACCTCGGTCCCGGTTGCCCTGCGCGTGGTGGGCGCCGACGCGCTGGCCCTGCCCGCCATGGCCCCGCAGCTGATGCCGCGGCTGGCGCCCGGCGCCGACCGGCTGGCGCTGTTTGCCCCGGCCACCGTGTTTCTGAACGCCAGCGCCGCGCAGGCGCTCGGCCTGCAGCCGGGCGCGGACGCCCGCCTGGCGCTGCAGGCCGGGCTGCGGCAGGTGCAGGTGCGCGTGGCCGGCAGCGTGGCGGCCGGCGGCGCGCCGCTGGCGGTGATGGACATCGGCGCCGCGCAGGATCTGTTCGGCCGCGGCGGCGAACTGACCCGCATCGACCTGCTGCTGCAGCCCGGCGCCCGGCCGGACGCGCTGCAGCGCCACCTGGCCGCCCTACCCGGCTGGCCGCCCGGCGCCGTGCTGGCCCCGCCCGGCAGCGCCGCCGCGCAGGTGGACCAGCTCTCGCGCGCCTACCGCGTCAACCTGACGGTGCTGGCGCTGGTGGCCCTGTTCACCGGCGCCTTCCTGGTGTATTCGGTGCTGGCGCTGTCCGTGGCGCGGCGCACGCCGCAGCTGGCGCTGCTGGCCGTGCTGGGCGCCACGCCGCGCCAGCGCCTGGCCCTGGTGCTGCTGGAGGCCGGCCTGCTGGGCGCCCTGGGCAGCGCCGCCGGCGTGGCGCTGGGCACGGGCCTGGCGGCGCTGGCCCTGCGCCTGCTGGGCGGCGACCTGGGCGGGGGCTACTTCAGCGGCGTGCAGCCGGCGCTGCAGTGGAGCGGCGCCGCCGCGCTGCTGTACGGCCTGCTGGGCGTGGCGGCGGCGCTGGCCGGCGGCTGGTGGCCGGCGCGCGCGGCCCAGCGCCTGGCGCCGGCCCCGGCGCTCAAGGGCGTGGGCCTGGCCGAGACCCGCGCCGCACGCGCCTGGGTCGGTCTGCTTTTGATAGCTGCCAGCGCTTTGCTGGCGCTGCTTCCGCCCATTTTTGGCATCCCTTTGGCGGCCTATGTGTCGGTGGGTCTTCTGCTGGTCGGCGGCATTGCCCTGCTGCCCTGGCTGGTGCAGCTGCTGCTGGGCCTGCTGGCGCCGCTGGCGGCACGCGGGCCGCTGCGCCTGCTGGCGCTGGCCCGGGCCCAGCGCCAGCGCGCCAGCGCCGCCGTGGCCGTGGGCGGGGTGGTGGCGGCGCTCAGCCTGTCGGTGGCGCTGACGGTGATGGTGGCGAGCTTTCGCACCTCGGTCGACCAGTGGCTGGGCGGCGTGCTGCCCGCGCCGCTGTACCTGCGCGCGGCCGGCAGCGTGGCGGGCGACGATGCGGCGGTGTTCCCGCCCGACTTTGTCGGGCAGGTGGAGCGCCTGCCGGCCGTGGCGCGCGTGCAGCCGCTGCGCGTGAGCAGCGTGCAGATCGCCCCGGGCCGGGCGCCCGTGGCCCTGCTGGCGCGGCCTTTGCTGCCCGATGCGTCCCATGCCCTGCCGCTGCTGGGCGCACCGCTGCCCGTGCCGCCGGGGCGCGTGGGCCTGTACGTGAGCGAGGCCGTGGTCGACCTGTACGGTGTGCGCCCGGGCGCCGACTGGCCGGCGCTCTCAGAGTCTTTTAGGCCTGTAGCGCAGGCGGGGCAAGCGCAAGCCGCTTCTTTTTTCATAGCGGGCGTGTGGCGCGACTACGTGCGCCAGCACGGTGCCATCGCCATCGACCGGCAGGACTGGGTGCGCCTGACGGGTGACGCGCGTGCCAGCGACCTGGCGCTGTGGCCGGTGCCCGGCGCCAGCGACGAGACCGTGCGCGCGGCCGTGCTGGCGCTGGCGCACGCGCAGCTGGGCGCCGATGCGCAGGCGCTGGAGTTCACCTCGGCCGGCGCCATCCGCGCGCGCTCGCTGGCCATCTTCGACCGCAGCTTTGCCGTCACCTACTGGCTGCAGGCCGTGGCGATCGCCATCGGGCTGTTCGGCGTGGCGGCCAGCTTCGGCGCCCAGGTGCTGGCGCGGCGTAAGGAGTTCGGCCTGCTGGCCCACCTGGGCCTGACGCGGCGCCAGATCCTGGTCGTGGTGGCCGGCGAGGGCGCGGCCTGGACGGCGGTGGGCACGGTGGCCGGCACGCTGCTGGGCCTGGCGGTGTCCGTGGTGCTGGTGCACGTGGTCAACCCGCAGAGCTTCCACTGGACCATGGACCTGACCGTGCCCTGGGCGCGCCTGGCCGCGCTGGCGCTGGCCGTGGTGGCCGCGGGCACGCTGACCGCCTGGGCCACGGGCCGCATGGCGGCGGGACGGGACGCGGTCATGGCGGTGAAGGAAGACTGGTAGCGCAGGCGGCAGGCGGGCCGCAGATCGGGGACACTGCAGGCCCCCCGCGTCTGCCCCGCCGCTCGCCTTCTTCCCCGTTCATGGTCGCCACCGTCATCGTCGGCATGCTCTGCATGCACCTGATCTTCTTTGCCATCATGTTCTGGCTGATCGGCAGGCGCCTGCAGGGCAACCGGCTGGGCATGGACGCGTTCGCGCTGGGCAACGCCCTGCTGGGCTCGGCCTATGTGCTGCAGCTGCTGGGCGGCGGGCCAGGCTGGAATGCGGCCGGCGTGGTCAATCACACGCTGACGGTGTGCACGCCCCTGGCCTATTGGGTGGGGGCCATGCGGTTCTTTGGCCGGCCGGCTCCCTTGCTCAAGCCTCTGCTTGGCCTGGCGCTGGCCTATGCAGCGGCGCAGGTACTGGTGCAGTGGCTGGCGGGCCCGGTCGCCCGCTACGCGATGCTGGCGCTCGTCATGGTGTTGATGTTCCTGGCCATGACCCTTGGGGTGATCTACGCCATGCGTGACATCGCCAAGGATCTGCGCATGGAGATGGCGCTGTTCGCGCTGCTCATCGGGGGTCTGGGCGTGATGAACGCCATCAAGGGCGTTCTGGTGGTGCAGGGCGGCCTGGAAGCGCTGGATATGAAGCATCGCTTCCAGGTCGTGTTCTACATCTACATGTCCTTCCTGGCGACGATGCTGGCGCCCGCCATGATCTGGCTGGTGCTGCGCCGGCTGACCGACGAGCTGCGCGCCACGGCGGCGCGCGACCCGCTGACGCAACTGCTGAACCGGCGTGGCCTGCTGGCCGGCCTGCAGGGGCATTTCGGCATACGCAGCGCGGGACCCGCACGCCTGCTGATGCTGGACCTCGACCACTTCAAACGCATCAACGACACCCATGGCCACCAGGCCGGCGACCTGGTGCTGTGCCAGGTCGCCGAGGTGCTGCGCAGCAACGCGCGCGGCGGAGACCTGGTCAGCCGCCCAGGGGGCGAAGAATTCGCCATCGTCTGCCTGGACGCGGACGACGAGGGCGTGAGGCAGCTGGCCGGGCGCGTGCACTCGGCCATCGAGCAGCTGGCGGTGCCGTTGCCCGGCGCGCCCGAGCCCTTGCGCTGCACCGCGACGGTGGGCGTTTCTCGCCCCTTCCATGGCCCGGACGGGCTGGACGCGGCCATGCAGGAGGCCGATGCCGCGCTCTACCGTGGCAAGGCGGCCGGGCGCAGCCGCATCGAATGGGCCCAATAGCCGCCAGGCGCCTGGGACAATCGCGCCCATGCCGCATACGCCCTCTTCCTCCGCTCCTGCCGCCGCGCCGTCCTGGCTGCACCAGGCCATCGACCGCATCGAGGCCGACTACCAGCGCAGCGCCGACACACACCTGATTCCGCTGCCGCTGCCGGCGTTCGAGCGCGTCGGCATCGACCTGTACCTGAAGGACGAATCCACCCACCCCACGGGCAGCCTGAAGCATCGGCTGGCACGCTCGCTGTTTTTGTACGCACTGTGCAACGGCTGGGTGCGCGAGGGTTCGACCATCGTCGAGGCCTCCAGCGGCTCCACGGCTGTGAGCGAGGCCTACTTCGCGCGGCTGCTGGGCCTGCCGTTCGTGGCCGTCATGCCGCGCAGCACGTCGGCCGAGAAGATCGCGCTGATCGAGTTCTACGGCGGACGCTGCCATTTTGTGCAGCACGCCGGCGACGTCTACGACGCGGCGCGCGCCGTGGCGCAGGACACGGGCGGGCACTACATGGACCAGTTCACCTACGCCGAGCGGGCCACCGACTGGCGCGGCAACAACAACATCGCCGAGAGCATGTTCACGCAGATGCAGCGCGAGCGCCACCCGGTGCCGCGCTGGATCGTGGTGGGCGCGGGCACGGGCGGCACCAGCGCCACCATCGGCCGCTACGTGCGCTTTCAGATGCACGAAAGCCGGCTGTGCGTGGCCGACCCGGCCGGCTCGGTGTTCGCCGCCTACCACCGCACGGGCGACGCGCAGCTGACAGCACCCGGCTCGCGCATCGAGGGCATCGGCCGCCCGCGCGTGGAGCCCAGCTTCATCCGCGAGCTGGTGGACCGCATGGAGGAGGTGGCGGACGACGAGTCCATCGCCGCCATGCGCGCGCTGTCGGGCCTGCTGGGGCGGCGCGTGGGGCCGTCCACCGGCACCAACTTCGTCGCCATGCTGCGGCTGGCGCAGGAGATGCGCGAGCGCGGCGAGCAGGGCTCCATCCTGTCGCTGCTGTGCGACGCGGGCGAGCGCTACCTGCCCACCTACCACGATGAGGCCTGGGTGCTGCGCACGGCCGGCGACTGCGCGCCCGCCCAGCAGCGCATCGCCCGACTGCTGGCCTGATGCCCTCGCCCACGCAGCCGCCACGGTCCCCGGCGCGCCGGCACTGGCTGCTGGCTGCCGGCCTGCTGGCCTGGGGCGCGCCGGCCCTGGCGCTGCCGCCGCGCACCCTGGCCTTCCCGCGCGACCATGGCAGCCATCCGGATCTGCGCACCGAGTGGTGGTACATCACCGGCCACGCGCGCACCCAGGACGGGCGGCTGTGGGGCTTTCAGATCACCTTCTTTCGCTCGCGCGTGGCGGCCACGCAGGACATGCGCTCGGCCTTCGCGGCGCGCCAGCTGCTGTTCGCCCATGCTGCGCTGACCGACGTGCAGGGCGCGCGCCAATGGCACGACCAGCGGATCGCACGTGCAGGCTTCGGCATCGCCCAGGCCAGCCAGGACGACGCGCACATCCGTCTGCAGGACTGGTCACTGGAGCGCGCCCAGGCGCCGGAACTGCCCGGCGCCAGTCGCTGGGCCATCCGCGCCCCGGCGGACGGCTTTGGCCTGGACCTGCACTGCGCCAGCACCCAGCCGGTACTGCTGCAGGGCAGCGCCGGCCTATCGCGCAAGGGACCGCAGCCGGACCAGGCCAGCTACTACTACAGCCAGCCGCAGCTGGCCGTCTCCGGCAGTCTGATGCTGGCCGGGCAGCGCCTGGCCCTGGCGGCCGATGTGCCCGCCACCGACAACCGCGCCTGGATGGACCACGAGTGGAGCGAGGCGCTGCTGCACCCCGAAGCCGTGGGTTGGGACTGGATCGGCATGAACCTGCACGACGGCGGGGCGCTGACGGCCTTTCGCCTGCGCCGGGCCGACGGCAGCGCGCTGTGGGCCGGCGGCTCGGTGCGCGCGGCGGGCCAGGAGCAGGCGCGCATCTTCGGCGCCGACGAGGTGCGCTTCGAGCCGCTGCGCCGCTGGAGCAGCAGCGCCAGCGGCGCGACCTATCCGGTGCAGTGGGCGGTGCACACGCCCGCCGGCCGGTTCACGGTGCAGGCGCTGCTGGACGCGCAGGAGCTGGACAGCCGCGCCTCCACCGGCGCCATCTACTGGGAGGGCCTGTGCGCCCTGATGGACGCTGGCGGCCACGAGGTGGGCCGGGGCTATCTGGAGATGACGGGCTACGCGCAGCGGCTGCGGCTGGGCTGAGGCACTAAGAGTCTTTTTGGCCTCCAGCCATTGCTGGACAAGCGCAGGCAGCTATCAAAACAAAAGCGGGCGCTGGGCCCGCTTGTGTGGGTGCATCGCTGCGCCGGTCAGTGCGGGCCGGCGGCCCCGCCACCGCCTCGGCGGCGCTCCAGCCAGGCGATCAGCTCGCCCATGATGCCGCGACGGAAGGCCAGCACGCAGACCACGAAGATCAGGCCGGTGACGATGGTCACGGACTCGCCCAGGGTGTTGAACCACTCGATGGAGGTGATGCTGGCCAGCAGGTTGCCCAGCTCGCCGATCTTGTTTTCCAGCAGCACCACCACGGCCGAGCCGACCAGCGGGCCGCTGAGCGTGCCCATGCCGCCCACCAGCGTCATCAGCACCACGTGCCCGGAGGCCGACCAGTGCACGTCGGAGAGCGTGGCAAAGCCCAGCACCAGGGTCTTGAGCGCGCCCGCCAGGCCGGCGATGGCCGCGGAGATGACGAAGGCCAGCAGCTTGAAGCGGTTGGTGTCGTAGCCCAGCGAGGTGGCGCGCGGCTCGTTTTCCTTAATGCCCTTGAGCACCTGGCCGAAGGGCGAGTGGATGGTGCGCACGATGAGCAGGAAGGCGGCGACCACGACGATCAGGCACACGTAGTACATGGTCAGGTCGCTGGACAGGTCGATCACGCCGAACAGCTTGCCGCGCGGCACGCCCTGCAGGCCGTCCTCGCCGCCCGTGAAGGGCAGCTGCAGCGCCGCGAAGAACAGCATCTGGGCCAGGGCCAGCGTGATCATGGTGGCGTAGATGCCCTGGCGGCGGATGGTGAACCAGCCCATGACCAGGCCCAGCAGCGCGCCGCTGAGCAGCCCGGCCAGCAGGCCCAGCTCGGGCGTGAAGCCCCACACCTTCATCGAGTGGCCGGTGACGTAGGCCGCCCCGCCCAGGAAGGCCGCGTGGCCGAAGGACAGCAGCCCGGTGTAGCCCAGCAGCAGGTTGAAGGCAGAGGCGAACAGCGCGAAGCACAGCAGCTTCATCACGAACACCGGGTAGGCGCCGACGAAGGGCGCGGCGATCAGGGCCAGCAGCAGGATGCCGTAGCCGATGGGAGCGAATTTCTTGACGTTCATGTGGTGCACCCCGGCGGCTTCACTTTTCTTTGCCGAACAGGCCGGCGGGGCGGATGAGCAAAACGATGGCCATGATGACGAACACCACGGTGGAGGACGCCTCGGGGTAGAACACCTTGGTGAAACCCTCGACGATGCCCAGACCCAGGCCGGTGAGGATGGAACCCATGATGGACCCCATGCCGCCGATCACCACCACGGCGAACACCACGATGATGAGGTTCTGCCCCATCAGCGGCGTGACCTGGTACACCGGCGCCGCCAGCACGCCGGCGAAGGCCGCCAGCGCCGCGCCGAAGGCGTAGGTCAGCGTGATCATGACGGGCACGTTCACGCCGAAGGCCTCGACCAGGCGCGGGTTCTCGGTGCCGGCGCGCAGGTAGGCGCCCAGCTTGGTCTTCTCGATCACGTACCAGGTGCCGATGCACACCACCAGCGAGGCCACCACCACCCAGGCGCGGTAGTTGGGCATGATCATGAAGCCCAGGCTGGTTGCGCCCTCCAGCAGCTCGGGCGTGTCGTACCCTAAGCCCGAGACGCCGTAGATGGAGCGGAAGACACCCTCGATCAGCATGGTCAGGCCCAGGGTGAGCAGCAGGCCATACAGGTGGTCGAGCTTGTAGATCCAGCGCAGCAGCAGGCGCTCGATAAGCACCCCCACCACCCCTACCACCAGCGGCGCCAGGATCAGCATCGCCCAGTAGTTGATGCCGAGATAGTTCAGCGCCATCCACGTGGTCAGGGCGCCCAGCATGAACAGTGCGCCGTGCGCGAAGTTGATCACGTTGAGCAAGCCGAAGATGACGGCCAACCCCAGACTGAGGATGGCATAGAACGAGCCATTGACCAGCCCCAGCAGGAGCTGGCTCATCATGGCTGGCATGGAGACACCAAAGAATTCCATGGAAAACGACGACGCGGTGAGTAGGGGTAGTGGATCAGGCGGCGGCGTGGTTTACTTCCACAGCGCGCACTTGGTTTCGGTCTTGGTGGTGAAAACTTCTTCGCCGGGCAGCTTCTTGACGATCTTGTAGTAGTCCCAGGTGCCCTTGGACTCCTTGGGCTCCTTGACCTGGACCAGGTACATGTCGTGGATGTAGCTGCCGTCGGCGCGCAGGTAGCCCTTGGCGAAGAAGTCGTCCATCTTCATGCCGCGCCAGGTTTCCATGACCTTGTCGGCATCGGTGGTGCCGGCGGCCTGCACGGCCTTCAGGTAGTTCATGGTGGCCGAGTAATCGGCGGCCTGGATTTCGGTCGGGCGGCGGTTGGTCTTCTTCATGTAGGCGTCGGCGAACTTGCGCGAGGCATCGTCCATGTCCCAGTACCAGCTGGTGACGAACTGCATGCCGGCGGTGTTCTTCAGGCCCAGGCTGTGGATGTCGCTGTAGAAGACCAGCAGCGGGGCGATCTTCATGGTCTTGTCGATGCCGAACTCCTTGGCCGCCTTGATGGTGTTGATGGTGTCGCCACCAGCGTTGGCCAGGGCCAGCACCTGGGCCTTGGAGTTCTGCGCCTGCAGCAGGAAGGACGAGAAGTCCGACGCGTTCAGCGGATGGCGCACAGCGTTGGCCACGGTGCCGCCCTTGGCCTTGACGACGTTGGAGGCATCGGCCTCCATGGCGTGGCCGAAGGCGTAGTCGGCGGTCAGGAAGAACCAGCTCTTGCCGCCGCCGTCCACGATGGCGCCCGCCGCACCCTTGGACAGGGCCACGGTATCGTAGGCGTAGTGCACGGTGTAGGGCGTGCAGGCCTCGTTGGTCAGGGCAGAGCTGCCCGCGCCGTTGTTGATCATCACGCGCTTCTTCTCGTCGGCCACCTTGGCCAGCGCCAGGGCGGTACCGGAGTTGGTGCCGCTGAAGATCATCGTCAGGCCCTGCGTGTCGATCCACTCGCGCGCCTTGCTGGCGGCGATGTCGGCCTTGTTCTGGTGGTCCACGGTGAGCAGCTCGATGGGCTTGCCCAGCACCTTGCCGCCGAAGTCGTCGATGGCCATCTGGATGGCGGTGGCTCCGCCCTTGCCTTCCAGGTCAGCGTACAGGCTGGACATATCGCTGATATAGCCGATCTTGACCTTGTCCTGGGCGTGCGCAGCGGGGGCCAGGCCTGCCGCGGCGAGTGCCAGGATGAGTGCGGTGGTGCGAGTGTTCACGGTGTGTCTCCAGTCGGGTTGTTGTGCTCTTGTCGTCCTCGGTCACAACCCGCTCCGCCATGGCGGCGGAGCGGGCTGGGTCAGCTCAGCGCGGCATCACTTCCACAGGGCGCACTTGCTTTCGGCCTTGGTGGTCCAGACCTGGTCGGCGGGCAGCTTGGCCACGACCTTGTAGTAGTCCCAGGGCTGCTTGGACTCGGCCTGCGACTTCACCTGCATCAGGTACATGTCGTGGGCGAAGCGGCCGTCCGGACGGATCACGCCCTTGGCGTAGAAGTCGTCGATGGGGGTGGACTTGAGCTTTTCCATGACCTTGTCGGCATCCACGGTGCCCGCGGCCTGCACGGCCTTCAGGTAGTTCATGGTGGCCGAGTAGTCGGCGGCCTGGATGTCCGTGGGCATGCGCTTGGTCTTTTCGAAGAACTTCTTGCCGAAGGCACGCGTCTGGTCGTTCAGGTTCCAGTCCCAGCTGGTGGTCAGCAGCAGGCCTTCGGTGTTCTTCAGGCCCAGGCTGTGGATGTCGGTCAAGAACACCAGCAGGCCGGCCATCTTCATGCTCTTGTTGATGCCGAATTCCTTGGCGGCCTTGATGGCGTTGATGGTGTCGCCGCCGGCGTTGGCCAGGCCCAGGATCTGCGCCTTGGAGTTTTGCGCCTGCAGCAGGAAGGACGAGAAGTCGGAGGCGTTCAGGGGGTGGCGCACGCTGCCGACCACGGTGCCGCCGGCTTCCTTGACCACCTTGGAGGTGTCGGCCTCCAGCGCGTGGCCGAAGGCGTAGTCGGCGGTCAGGAAGAACCAGCTCTTGCCGCCGTTCTTGACCACCGCCGCGCCCGTGCCCTTGGCCAGGGCCACGGTGTCGTAGGCGTAGTGCACGGTGTAGGGGCTGCACTGCTCGTTGGTCAGGGCCGAGGAGCCGGCGCCGCTGTTGAAGTAGACGCGCTTCTTCTCGGCCGCGACCTTGGCAGACGCCAGTGCCGTGCCCGAGTTCGTGCCGCCAAACAGCATGGTCAGGTTCTGCGTGTCGATCCACTCGCGCGCCTTGCTGGCGGCGATGTCGGCCTTGTTCTGGTGGTCGGCCGTGAGCAGCTCGATGGGCATGCCCAGCACCTTGCCACCGAAGTCGTCGATGGCCATTTGGATGGCCAGCGCGCCGTTCTTGCCTTCCACGTCGGCGTACAGGCTGGACATGTCGGTGATAAAGCCGATCTTGACCTTGTCCTGCGCATGCGCCTGCACGGCGGCCAGCGACAGGCCGGCGGCGCCCAGCAGGGCGGCGAGGGTGCGAAGTTGATGTTTCATGGGGGAAGTCTCCTTGTAGAGGGTCGAAGGTCGTTGAAATGTTTTTTTGGAAAAAGGCCGAAATCGCGCCCTACACGCCCAGCAGCTGGTTCAGTACGGGCATCTTGTCCTGCAGCGCGGAGGCGCCGAAACGCTCGACCATGCGGCCATGCTCCATCACGTAGAAGCGGTCGGCCAGGGGTGCAGCGAAGCGGAAGTTCTGCTCCACCATGACCACCGTGTAGCCCTTTTGGCGCAGCATGGTGATCATGCGGGCCAGCGCCTGCACGATGACCGGCGCCAGGCCCTCGGAGATCTCGTCGAGCAGCAGCAGCTTGGCACCCGTGCGCAGGATGCGCGCCACGGCCAGCATCTGCTGCTCGCCGCCGGACAGGCGGGTGCCCTGGCTGTTCTTGCGCTCGGCCAGGTTAGGGAACATGTCGTAGATCTCGTCCAGGCTCATGCCCTGGGTACCGGTCTTGAGCGTGGGCGGCAGCAGCAGGTTCTCCTCGCACGACAGGCTGGAGAAGATGCCGCGCTCCTCGGGGCAGTAGCCCACGCCCAGGTGGGCGATGCGATGCGTGGCCATGGCGATGGTCTCCACGCCATCGATGCGCACCGAGCCGCGGCGCGAACCGGTCAGGCCCATGATGGCGCGCAGGGTGGACGTGCGTCCTGCCCCGTTGCGCCCCAGCAGCGTGACGACTTCGCCGGGCTGCACCACCATGTCCACGCCGTGCAGCACGTGGGATTCGCCATACCAGGCCTCCAGGCCTTTGATTTCCAGTGCGGGTGCGGCCATGTCAGTGGGCTCCCTGCAGCTGGCCGTCAGTCGTACCCATATAGGCTTCCATGACTTGCGGGTTGTTCGATACCTCTTCGTACGGGCCTTCGGCCAGCACGGCGCCGCGCTGCAGCACGGTGATGCGGTCGGCGATCGTCGAGATGACCTTCATGTTGTGCTCGACCATCAGGATGGTGCGGCCGGCCGACACCTTCTTGATGAGCTGCGTGACGCGGTCCACGTCCTCGTGGCCCATGCCCTGCGTGGGCTCGTCCAGCAGCATCAGCTCGGGCTCCATGGCCAGCGTGGTGGCGATCTCCAGGGCGCGCTTGCGGCCGTAGGGCAGGTTAACGGTGACCTCGTGCGCCATGTCTTCCAGGCCGACTTCGGCCAAAAGCTCCATGGCGCGGCCGTCCAGCTGGTGCAGGCTGCGCTCGCTGCGCCAGAAGTGGTAGCTGGTGCCCAGCCTGCGCTGCAGGCCCAGGCGCACGTTCTCCAGCAGCGTGAGGTAGGGAAACACCGCCGAGATCTGGAACGAGCGGATCACGCCGCGCCGGGCGATCTGCGCCGGCTGCTCACGCGTGATGTCCGTGCCGTTGAAGCGAATGGTGCCCGAGGTGGGTTCCAGGAACTTGGTCAGCAGGTTGAAGCACGTCGTCTTGCCTGCGCCGTTGGGTCCGATCAGCGCATGGATCGAACCACGGCGCACGGACAGGTTCACGTCGCTCACGGCCGTGAAGCCCTTGAATTCCTTGGTGAGGTGGGAAGTTTCCAGTATGACGTCGCTCATTCGCAAACAGGCGCGCAGAGCATGGGAGCGCTGCGCGGCTATGTCTCCATTGGTATGTTGCCGGGCATCGTAAGGGCGCCATTCTGGTACTCGCACTGGGAATAGTGCCTATGTATAAACGCCTACCGGGCGACGGCGGCGATGTGCTTCCTGAGCGCTTTCAGTGCCCTGCCAGTACCAGCGCGACGGCCGACTCCTCCACCCCCAGCAGCACCCGCGATCCGGTGCGCAGGCGCGAGCCGGGCGGTGCGAAACCCACCATCTGCACACCGGCCGCGTCGGCCGCCACTTCGTCCCCCAGCGAGCCGCGGGCGATGCGCGTGGCGCGGCCCGGCCACCAGTTGGACGGGCCGAGCTGATGCAAGTCGGTCCCCGCTGCCGGCAGCACGCGCACGGCAGTGGCCTTGCACAGGGCCTGCACGCTGGCGCCGGGCCGCAGCGCCAGCAGCTCGCAGCTCTCGCGCGTGATGCGCGACCACACGGTGAACGCCGCGCCCGCCCCTGCCTCGCCGCGCAGCTGCACGCGCACCAGCGGGCCGCTGGCGTGCAGCGCCTGTACGCTGCAAGGCCACTGGTTGCGCATGCTGGTCTGCACCGTCAGGCGCAGGGCGGTCGCCTGTGCGCCGGCGCCCGGATGCAGCTGGGCGGCCAGCTGGGCACGCGCCGCGTGCATGGCGCCGGCCGCCGCCAGCAGCTCGTGCGCCGCCTCGGTCAGGCGGGCCCCGCCACCGCCGGCGCCGCCCACCACGCGCTCGACCAGCGGCACGCCGGCCAGGTTGGTCAGCGTGTCCAGCGCCTGCCAGGCGGCCTTGTAGCTCACGCCCACGGCGCGAGCGGCCTGCGAGATGGAACCCCCCGCGCCAATCTCGCGCAGCACGGCCAGGCGGCGGTCGGCCGGGCCGTGGCCCAGCGCGTCGAGGATGGAAGCAGATGGCTGCTGCATGGCCATGATCATGCACCCAGGCAGGCACGAGGACCCGGCTATACTTTTCGCTATTCCATAAATGAATAGCGAACAGACCCGCGCATGTCCCAGCCCCACAAGATACTTTCTGCCGCAGCCCTGGCGCTGGTGGCCGCGCTTGCCCCCCTGGGCGCCCAGGCCGACGAGGTGGCCGTGGCCGTGGCTGCCAACTTCACCGCACCCATGCAGGAGATCGCCCGGCTGTTCGAGCAGGACACCGGCCACAAGGCCCGCCTCTCGTTCGGCGCCACGGGCAAGTTCTATGCGCAGATCGCCAACGGCGCCCCCTTCGGCATCCTGCTGGCTGCCGACGACAGCACACCCGAGAAGATCGGCAGGGAGGGCCTTGGCGACGCGGCCACGCGCTTTACCTACGCCATCGGCCAGCTGGTGCTGTGGAGCAAGCAGCCCGGCTATGTGGACCCCGAGGGCCAGGTGCTGCGCAAGAGCGACTGGCGCCACCTCGCCATGGCCAACCCCAGACTGGCCCCCTACGGCCTGGCTGCCATGCAGACCCTGGAGAAGCTGGGCCTGGCCGAGCAGGTCAAGGGCCGCGTGGTGCAGGGCGAGAACATCGGCCAGACCTACCAGTTCGCCGCCTCGGGCAATGCCGAGCTGGGCTTCGTCGCGCTGTCGCAGGTGACCGAGGGCGGCCAGCTGCGCGAGGGCTCGGCCTGGGTGGTGCCGGCCGCCATGCACCAGCCCATCCGCCAGGACGCCATCGTGCTCAAACCCGGCCAGGGCAACCCCGCGGCCGGCGCGCTGATGCAGTACCTGCGCGGCCCCAAGGCGCGCGCCGTGATCCAATCCTACGGCTACTCGTTCTGAAGCACCGTCAGCAAGTTTCAAGCCTTTTTGGCCTCCAGCCCTTACCAGTCAAGCGCTGGCAGCTCTTTTTTCAATAGCACTTGCCAACCTTTTCGCTGACCCCGGACGACTGGGCCGCCATCGCCCTGACGCTGCGCCTGGCCGCCATCACCACCGCACTGTTGCTGCTGCTGTGCACGCCGCTGGCCTGGTGGCTGGCGCACACGCGCTCGCGCTGGCGCGGCCCGGTGGGTGCCGTGGTGGCGTTGCCGCTGGTGCTGCCGCCGACGGTCATCGGCTTCTATCTGCTGGTGGCCATGGGGCCGAACGGCTTTCTCGGGCAGCTGACGGACGCACTGGGCCTGCACCGCCTGCCCTTCACTTTCCCCGGGCTGGTGGTGGGCTCGCTGGTGTATTCGCTGCCCTTTGCCGTGCAGCCGCTGCAGCGCGCCTTTGAGGCGCTGGGGTCGCGCCCGCTGGAGGTGGCGGCCACCCTGGGCGCCGCCCGGCTGGACCGCTTCTTCAGCGTCGCGCTGCCGCTGGCGCGCCCCGGCTTCATCACCGCCGCCATCCTCACCTTCGCCCACACCGTGGGCGAGTTCGGCGTGGTGCTCATGCTGGGCGGCAACATCCCGGGCGTGACGCGGGTGGTCTCGGTGCAGATCTACGACCACGTCGAGGCCATGGAATACACCCATGCGCACTGGCTGGCCGGCGGCATGGTGGCCTTTTCCTTCATCGTGCTGATGCTGCTGCAGTGGCTGCAGCCGAGGAAGGCAAGATGAGCGACGGCAACTCCGGCGGCATCCACGCCCGGCTGCGGCTGGAGCGGGCCGATTTCTCGCTGGACGTGCAGCTGCAGCTGCCCGGCCAGGGCGTCACCGCCCTCTTCGGCCCCTCGGGCTGCGGCAAGACCACCTGCCTGCGGGCCATCGCCGGACTGGAGCGTGCGCGCGGCGAGGTGCGGGTCAATGGCGAGGCCTGGCAGCACGACGCCAGCCGCACCTGGCTGCCCACGCACCGCCGCGCCCTGGGCTACGTCTTCCAGGAGGCCAGCCTGTTCGCCCACCTGGACGCACGGCGCAACATCGAATACGGCTGGAAGCGCCTGCCGCCCGGGCGTCGGCGCGTGTCGCTGGAGCAGGCGGTGGAGCTGCTGGGCCTGTCTGCCCTGCTGGGGCGCATGCCGCAGACACTGTCCGGCGGCGAGCGCCAGCGCGTGGCCATCGCCCGCGCCCTGGCCGCCAGCCCGCGCGTGCTGCTGATGGACGAGCCGCTGGCCGCCCTGGACGCGGCGCGCAAGGCCGAGGTGCTGCCCTACCTGGAGCGGCTGCAGCGCGAGCTGTCCATCCCCATCCTGTACGTCACGCATTCCGCCGACGAGGTGGCACGCCTGGCCTCGCACCTGGTGCTGCTGCAGGCCGGCCGCGTGCTGGCCCAGGGTGCCCCCGCCGAGCTGATGGCGCGGCTGGACCTGCCCCTGGCCGCCGGCGACGGCGCCAGCGCCCTGGTGCAGGGCCGGGTGCTGGCCTGGGACGCGCAGGACCAGCTGCTCACCGTGGGCTTTGCCGGCGGCCAGCTGCACCTGGCCACGGGCCACGCCCGCCCCGTGGGCCAAGCCGCACGCCTGCGCGTGCCGGCCCGCGACGTGAGCCTGGCACGCCGACGGCCGCAAGGCAGCAGCGTGCTGAACGTGCTGCCGGCGCGCATCGTGCAGATCGCGCCCGAGGCGCCCGGCCAGGTCCTGGTGGCACTGGACGCCGGCGGCACGCGGCTGCTGGCGCGCATCAGCCAGCGCTCGCGCCGCGAACTGGCCCTGCAGGAGGGCGAAGAGCTGTTCGCCCAGGTCAAGGGCGCCGCCCTGACCGATTGAAGGGACGTGTACGCAATATCCCTCATTGCTATACAAGCCATAGCAGCGTATCCGCGCGGAATCGACACCAAGAGAGGGAAACACCGGGGCAAGGGCGGTCCGCGGCGTCCGTAAAATGCCGCCCTTGTAAAACTTTGTCCGGCCCGCGCACCTACCCGCCGCGCGGGCCGTGCGCGTGCCCACCGCCTTTATCTTGGAGACACCATGCAGGCACTACTTGCCCTATCACGGGCCATAGACAGGCTAAACGCCTTCGTCGGGAAATATTGCATCTGGCTGATTTTTGCCGCCACCGTCATCAGCGCCGCCAACGCCGTGGTGCGCAAGCTCTTCAACTACAGCTCCAACGCCTTCCTGGAAGTGCAGTGGTACCTGTTCGCGTGGTCGTTCCTGGTGGCCGCCGGCTACACGCTGCTGCACCGCGAGCATGTGCGCATCGACGTGGTCAACAGCCGCCTGTCCAAGCGCACGCAGGTGTGGATCGACATCTTCGGCTTCCTGTTCTTCCTCACGCCGGTGTGCATCCTGGTGCTGTACCTGGGCATCCCCATGCTCATCAGCCGCTTCGAATCGGGCGAGGTCTCGGGCAACCCGGGCGGGCTGATCCGCTGGCCGGTATGGGTCGCGCTGCCCCTGGGCTTCACGCTGCTGATGCTGCAGGGCTGGTCGGAGCTGATCAAGCGCATCGCCTTCCTGAAGGGCCAAGGGCCGGACCCGATGGGCCGCCTGACCGACAAGAGCGATGAAGAAGCGCTGATCGAAGCCCTGCGCCTGCAGACCGAGCAGGAGCGCCAGGCCGGCGCGGCCGCTTCCCGCTGAACGCCCGACCGACCGGAGCACCCTTTCCATGGAATTCATCTCCACCAACTTCGCCCCGATCATGTTCGCGGGGCTGGCCCTGTTCCTGATCCTGGGCTTTCCCGTCGCCTTCAGCCTGGGCGCCTGCGGCCTGTTCTTCGGCCTGCTGGGCATCGAGCTGGGCGTGTTTCCCGCCACCATCCTGGCCTGGCTGCCCGAGCGGCTGATCGGCATCATGGCCAACGACACGCTGCTGGCCGTGCCCTTCTTCACGCTGATGGGGCTGATCCTGGAGCGCAGCGGCATGGCCGAGGATCTGCTGGACTCGGTCGGCCAGGTCTTCGGCCCGCTGCGCGGCGGCCTGGCGCTGGCCGTGATTTTCGTGGGCGCGCTGCTGGCCGCCACCACCGGCGTGGTCGCCGCCTCCGTCATCTCGATGGGCCTGATCTCCATGCCCATCATGCTGCGCTACGGCTACAGCCGGCCGCTGACCAGCGGCGTCATTGCCGCCTCGGGCACGCTGGCGCAGATCATCCCGCCGTCGCTGGTGCTGATCATCATGGCCGACCAGCTGGGCCGCAGCGTGGGCGACATGTACAAGGGCGCATTCATGCCGGCCTTCATGCTGGTGGGCCTGTACGTGCTGTGGGTGGTGCTGCTGGCCATCTTCAAGCCTCAGGCCGTGCCGGCCCTGCCGCCGGAAGCGCGCACGCTGCGCGAGCCCAACGGCAGCGCGGGCTACCCCTCGCTGGTCGCCGTGCTGGTTATCTCCGCCCTGGTGGCGTGGGTGCTGGAGTCGCACATGGCCGACATCCACAGCTGGTGGGAAGGCCATCTCGTGGAGTCCGTGCCGACCGACGAAAAAGTGGTGGTGGCTGCCTGCGGCGGCGCCTTCGTTGCCTGGCTGATCGCCTCGGCCAACCGCCTCACCGGCCTGGGGCTTCTGTCCAAGCTGGCCGAGCGCGTGACCTTCGTGCTGATCCCGCCGCTGCTGCTCATCTTCCTGGTGCTGGGCACCATCTTCCTGGGCGTGGCCTCGCCCACCGAGGGCGGCGCCATGGGCGCGGTGGGCGCGCTCATCATGGCCCTGCTGCGCGGGCGCCTGTCCTGGTCGCTGCTCAAGCAGGCGCTGGCCTCGACCACGCGGCTGTCCTCGTTCGTGATGTTCATCCTGATCGGCGCCACCATCTTCAGCATGGTGTTCCAGGCCGCGGACGGTCCGGTGTGGGTCGAGCACCTGTTGGCCGACCTGCCCGGCGGCCAGGTGGGCTTCCTGATCTTCGTGAACGTGATGATCTTCTTCCTCGCGTTCTTCCTGGACTACTTCGAGCTGTCCTTCATCGTGGTGCCGCTGCTGGCGCCCGTGGCCGACAAGCTGGGCATCGACCTGATCTGGTTCGGCGTGCTGCTGGCGGTGAACATGCAGACCTCGTTCCTGCACCCGCCGTTCGGTTTCGCGCTGTTTTTCCTGCGCTCGGTTGCGCCCGAAAAGCCCTACAAGGACGCGGTGACCGGCCGGATCATGGAGCCGGTGACGACCATGCAGATCTACAAGGGTGCCATCCCCTTCCTGTTCATACAGCTGATCATGGTGAGCGTGCTGATCGCCTTCCCGGGCCTGGTCACGGGCAGCCTGGACAAGAAGGTCGACGTGAACATGGACGCCGTGGGCGCGCAGATGCTGGAGAGCCTGAACCAGGACGGCAACGACTACGGCGACGCCGAGGCGCAGCCGCCCGGCGGCGCGGCGTCCATGCCCGAGCCCGAGTCGGTGGCCCCGGCCGAGGACGACGACCCGTTCAAGGCCATCCAGGACGCCGTGCAGCCGCAGGCGCCCGCCCCGGCGGCGAGCCAGTAGCAAAGCGGTCTGGTGCCCGCCGCGGCGGGCACCGGCGCCGGACGGCCATCAGTGCCAAAACACCGTCCAGCGCGCGACAAACAAGCGTCAGCAGCTATTTAAACGATAGCAAAAGGCAGAAAAAAACCGCAGCGGCTGCTGCGGTTTTTTTGTGGGCGCGTGGAGCGTCAGATCTTCACGCTGTTCATGTACTGGTTGAACGGGAACTCGGAGAAGCGGTTCCACAGGATCTGGTCGCGCTGGAAGGCGCGCATGTCCTGGTGGATCTTCTTGAACTCGGGCGACTTGGCCTCGTGCTCGGCGAAGACTTCCATGCAGGCCTTGAAGCCGGCGTCGTTCACGGCCTTGGGGAAGGCCTTGAGCTGCGTGCCGCTGGCCACCAGACGCTTCAGGGCCTGTGGGTTCACGGCCATGTACTTGGCCGTGCCGTCAGCGGCGGCCACGGCGGCGGCAGCGCGAACGATGGCCTTGTTCTCGGGCGAAAGCTTCTCGAACGCCTTGTTGTTGATGAAGAACTCCAGGTCGGCGCCGCCTTCCCACCAGCCCGGGTAGTAGTAGTACTTGGCGACCTTGTTGAAGCCCAGCTTCTCGTCGTCGTAAGGGCCGACGAACTCGACCGCGTCCAGCGTGCCCTTTTCCAGCGCCTGGTACAGGTCGCCTGCCGGCAGGTTCTGCGCCACTACGCCCAGCTTGGCCATGCCTTCGCCGAACACACCGCCGCCCATGCGCATCTTCAGGCCCTTGAGGTCGTCGACGCCCTTGATCTCCTTGCGGTACCAGCCGCCCATCTGGGTGGTGGTGTTGAGCGCGCTCAGGGTGTGGAAGTTGTACTTGGAGAAGAACTCGTTGAGCAGCTTGCGGCCGTTGCCGTAGTCCTTCCAGGCCATGTTCTGCAGGGCCGTCAGGCCGAAGGGCACGGCGCAGCTGAAGGCGAAGATGGGGTCCTTGCCGGTGAAGTAGTAGGCGGCGGACAGGGCCATCTCGATGGTGTCCTTCTCCAGCGCGTCGACCACGCCGAAGGCGGGCATCAGTTCGCCGGCGGCGTGCACCGAGACTTCAAACTTGCCGCCGGACAGCTCCTTGACGGTCTCGGAGAACTTCACGGCGCTGCCGAAGATGGTGTCCAGGGACTTGGGGAAGCTGGCAGCCATGCGCCAGCGCACTGTGGCCTGTGCATGCACGGCAGGCGCCACGCCTGCGGCGAGCACGCCAGCCAGGCCGGCCTGCTTGATGATGGAACGACGATCCATGGACTTGGTTCTCCAGTTGGGGGTAGGTACGAAAGTACAAAAGCAAGACGGCAGCGCGTGGTTTCCGCGGTAGCGGCATGCGGCGCTGCACGACGACAAATTGTAAAAACCGCACCGGGCGCGGCCGTTACGGGTTTCCCCTTGAAATCGCCCTTTGGCGCACTTTCATTGCAAAGACTTGCGGTGCCTGGCACGTGGGACGGCGCGGCCCGCAGGGCGCGGGCCGACAGCTTGGCAACCGGGCGGCAAGCGCTATGCCGCGCTGCGGGCGCGCGCTTCGGCAGGCCTGCCGAAACGCTCGTCAATGGCGCGCGCGATGCCCGCCGCGTCCAGTCCCTGCAGGGCCAGCAGGCGAGCCGGGTCGCCGTGCTCGATGAAGTCGTCGGGCAGGCCCAGCTGCAACACCGGCAGCGTCAGGCCGGCGGCGTTCAAGGCCTCGCACACGGCGCTGCCGGCACCGCCCATGATGGCACCTTCCTCTACCGTCACCAGCGCCTCGTGCGTGCCGGCGATGCGCAGCAGCAGCTCGGTGTCCAGCGGCTTGGCCCAGCGCATGTTGACCACTGTCGCGCCAAGGCCCTCCCCCGCCTGCAGCGCCGGGTACAGCAACGTGCCAAAGGCCAGGATGGCGATGCGCCGGCCCTCGCGGCGCACCTCGCCACGCCCGAAAGGCAGGCCCTCCAGGCTGGCCAGCGGCTGGGCCCCCACGCCGGCGCCGCGCGGATAGCGCACGGCTACGGGGTGGTTCTGCTCGTAGGCGGTGGTCAGCAGCTGGCGGCACTCGCGCTCGTCGGCCGGGCAGGCCATGCTCATGTTGGGAATGCAGCGCACGAAGGGGATGTCGTAGGCGCCGGCGTGGGTAGCGCCGTCCGCGCCGACCAGGCCGGCGCGGTCGAGCGCGAAGACCACGGGCAGGTTCTGCAGTGCCACGTCATGGATCAGCTGGTCGTAGCCGCGCTGCAGGAAGGTGGAGTAGATGGCTACCACAGGCTTCACGCCCTCGCAGGCCATGCCGGCAGCGAACGTCACGGCGTGCTGCTCGGCGATGCCCACGTCGTAGTAGCGGCCGGGAAAGCGCCGTTCGAATTCCACCATGCCCGAACCCTCGCGCATGGCCGGTGTGATGCCCACCAGACGCTCGTCCTTGGCCGCCATGTCGCACAGCCACTGGCCAAAGACCTGGGTGAAGGTCTGCTTCGCAGGCGTGGCCGGCTTGACCAGGCCGATTTTGGGATCGAACTTGCCCGGGCCGTGATAGGCCACGGGGTCGGCCTCGGCCAGCTTGTAACCCTGACCCTTCTTGGTCACCACGTGGAGGAACTGCGGACCCTTCAGGCCGCGGATGTTCTCCAGCGTGGGGATGAGCGAATCCAGGTCGTGCCCATCGATGGGGCCGATGTAGTTGAAGCCGAAGTTCTCGAACAGCGTGGCCGGCACCACCATGCCCTTGGCCTGCTGCTCCAGGCGCTTGGCGAGTTCGAGCAGGGGCGGCACGTTCTTCAGCACGTTCTTGCCCACGTCGCGGGCACGGGTGTAGACATTGCCGCTCATGAGCTGCGCCAGGTAGCGGTTGAGCGCGCCCACGGGCGGGCTGATGCTCATGTCGTTGTCGTTCAGGATCACCAGCAGGTTGGCGTCAGCCACGCCGGCATTGTTCAGCGCCTCGAAGGCCATGCCGGCCGTCATGGCGCCGTCGCCGATGATGGCTACGCAGTGGCGGTCCACGCCCTGCTGGCGCGCGGCCAGCGCCATGCCCAGTGCCGCGGAGATGCTGGTGGATGAGTGGGCCGTGCCGAAGGTGTCGTACTCGCTCTCGGCGCGCTGCGGGAAGCCCGACAGGCCGCCCAGCTGGCGCAGCGTGTTCATGCGATCACGCCGGCCGGTCAGGATCTTGTGCGGATAGGTCTGGTGGCCCACGTCCCACACCAGCCGGTCCGCGGGCGTGTTGAACACGGCATGCAGGGCGACGGTCAGCTCCACCGTGCCCAAGTTGGACGACAGGTGGCCGCCGGTCTGCGAGACGCTTTCCAGCACGAAGGCGCGCAGCTCGCCGGCCAGGATCTTGAGATCGGCGCGCGAGAGGCGGCGCAGGTCGGCCGGGTCATTGATGCGCTCGAGCAGCGGGTAGTTCGTGGTGGACATAAGCTATTGTTTTCGTAGCTGCCAGCGCTTGTCAGACATGCGCTGCGGGGCTTTTAGACCCCAAACTCAGTAGGTGCGGTGCACCACCATGCCGGCCAGGGCCGCCAGGGCGCGGGTGTCAGGCAAGCCGCTGGCGTCCAGCTGGGCCAGGCCTTCGTCCAGCAGCGTGGCGGCATAGGCGCGGGCGCCCTCCAGGCCCATCAGCGACACATAGGTGGGCTTGTCGCTGGCGGCGTCCTTGCCAGCGGTCTTGCCCAGGGTGGTGGAGTCCTGCGTCACGTCCAGCACGTCGTCCACCACCTGGAAGGCCAGGCCGATGGCCGCACCGTAGCGGGCCAGCGCCGCGCGCGCGGCCTCGGAGGGCGCGCCGCAGGCGGCGCCCATCTCCACGCTGGCGCGCAGCAGGGCGCCGGTCTTGAGGCGGTGCATGTGGCGCAGTTCGTCCTCCGTCAGGCGCTGGCCCACGTGGGCCAGGTCGATGGCCTGACCGCCGGCCATGCCCTCGGCGCCGGCCGCGCGGGCCAGCAGCCGGCACAGCTGGGCCTGCATGGCGGCGGGCACGCCGTCCTCGGGTGTGAGCAGTTCAAAAGCCAGTGCCTGCAGCGCATCGCCGGCCAGCAGCGCCTGGGCCTGGCCGAACTGCACGTGCACCGTGGGCTTGCCCCGGCGCAGCACGTCGTTGTCCATGCAGGGCATGTCGTCGTGCACCAGGGAATAGGCGTGGATCAGTTCCACCGCGCAGGCAGCGCGCAGGGCGGCCTGATGCTGACCGCCCACGGCCTCGGCCGCGGCCAGCACCAGCAGCGGGCGCAGGCGCTTGCCCCCGTCCAGCACGGCGTAGCGCATGGCCTCGCCCAGGCCGGCCGGCGCGTCGACGGGCAGGAAGCGCCCCAGCGCCTGCTCCACGCAGGCCAGCTGGGAGTCCATCCAGGGCGCCAGCGCAAAGGCGGCGGGGCCCGTGGTGGCAGCGATGGCGGCCGTCATGGCTCGTTCCACGGCTGCAGCGCGCCTTCGTCGAGCACGCGGATCTGCTCCTGCACGGCCTCCAGCCGCGCCCGGCACAACTGCAGCAGGGCCGCGCCACGCTGGTAGCCGGCCAGCATCTGGTCCAGCGGCAGCTGGCCTGATTCGATGCGGGCGACGAGTTGTTCAAGCTCCTGCAGGGCGGCCTCGTAGGTCGCCGGTTCGGGCTGTGGTGCGGGAGCGGCAGGGGCCTTGGGCATGAAGAAAAAGCGGGGTGTGCGGCGCCAGGCGCGCGGGTGGTCAACGGGCCATTTTAGGCCGCACCATCCAGGCGAGCGCCCTGCGGCGCTTTGACACGCCAATACACGCACCCCCGCCGAGGAAATAACCCCACCACCTATAATCCCATTCCTTGTCATGAACCGGCGATGGGTTAGCGCTCTCCGCCGGTTTCGTTTTTTTCAGCCGCGCGCGTACGCGCAGTCTCCCTGTGGGGGGTCTTTAGGTCAGGTCACCCATGTCTGATTTAAGTCTTCAACTGCAGCAGGCCACAAGCCAACTTCCCGTCTCCAGCTATTTCGACCCGGCGCTACTGCAGCGTGAGCTGGACACCCTGTTCCGGCCGGGGCCGCGCTATGTCGGCCACCAGCTGGGGGTGCCCGAGCCTGGCGACTATCTGGCGCTGGCGCAGGAGCAGCAGGGCCGCGCCCTGGTGCGCAACGCGCAGGGCGGCGTCGAGCTGATCTCCAACGTCTGCCGCCACCGCCAGGCCATCATGCTGCAGGGCCGCGGCAGCCTGCAGGGCCAGGGCAAGGGCCACGCCGGCGGCAACATCGTCTGCCCCATCCACCGCTGGACGTACTCCCCCAAGGGCGAGCTGCTGGGCGCGCCGCATTTCGCGCACGACCCCTGCCTGCACCTGAACAACTACGGCCTGCGCGAATGGAACGGTCTGCTGTTCGAGGACAACGGCCGCGACATCGCCGCCGACCTCGCCGGCATGGGCCCGGCGCACGACCTGTCGTTCGAGGGCTATGCACTGGATCACGTCGAGCTGCACGAGTGCAACTACAACTGGAAGACCTTCATCGAGGTCTATCTGGAGGACTATCACGTGGGCCCCTTCCACCCCGGGCTGGGCAACTTCGTGACCTGCGACGACCTGCGCTGGGAGTTCGGCCGCGAGTACTCGGTGCAGACCGTGGGCGTGGCGCCCACCTTCGGCAAGCCCGGCTCCGACGTCTACAAGCAGTGGCACGACGTGCTGCTGCGCTACCAGGACGGCGAATTACCCAAACGCGGCGCCATCTGGCTGACCTATTACCCGCACATCATGGTGGAGTGGTATCCGCACGTGCTCACCGTCTCCACGCTGCACCCCTTGGGCGTGGACAAGACGCTGAACATGGTGGAGTTCTATTACCCCGAGGAGATCGTGGCCTTCGAGCGAGAGTTCGTCGAAGCCCAGCGCGCCGCCTACATGGAGACCGCCATCGAGGACGACGAGATCGCCGAGCGCATGGACGCCGGGCGCAAGGCCCTGCTGGCGCGCGGCGACGACGAGGCCGGCCCCTACCAAAGCCCCATGGAGGACGGCATGCAGCACTTCCACGAGTGGTACCGCGGCAAGATGGGCAGCGCACTGAGTGCAGGCTGAGCGCCGGCGCTCTCTCGATTACTCATAAAATGATAGCTGCTGGCGCCCTATCCACGGGCGCCAGCAGCTTTTTTCATTCATAAACCCGTTTTATTCAACACCCCATGCAAGCCCTCTGGATGGTTCTGGCGGCATTCCTCTTCGCCAGCATGGGGCTGTGCGTGAAGATCGCCTCGGCCTGGTTTTCCGCCGCCGAACTGGTGTTCTATCGCGGCCTGATCGGCATGGCGCTGCTGGCCCTGCTGGCGCGCTCCCAGGGCGTGGGCCTGGCCACGCGCTACCCCGGCATGCACGCCTGGCGCAGCCTGGTGGGGGTGATATCGCTGGGTGCGTGGTTCTACGCCATTGCCTTCCTGCCGCTGGCCACAGGCACCACGCTGAACTACATGAGCAGCGTCTGGATCGCCGCCTTCGTCATGGGCGGCGCCCTGCTCACCTGGCGCCCTTCGTCAGGCTCGCCGCGCCCGCCGCTGCAGGTGCCGCTGGTGCTGACCGTGCTGGTGGGTTTTGCCGGCGTGCTGCTGATGCTGCGCCCCAGCGTGGGCGAGGGCCAGGGCTTCGCCGGCACCGTGGGGCTGCTGTCGGGCTTTTGCGCGGCGCTGGCCTACATGCAGGTGTCGGCGCTGTCGCGCCTGGGCGAGCCCGAAGCACGCACGGTGTTCTATTTCGCGCTGGGCTCGGCCGTGGCGGGCGGCGCCGCCACCCTGGCCGTGGGCGCGTCGCCCTGGCCGGGCTGGCCGGCGCTGTGGCTGCTGCCCCTGGGCCTGCTGGCCGCCGGCGGCCAGCTGTGCATGACGCTGGCCTACTCCCGCGCCCTCACCCCGCGCGCCACGCTGTTCGTGGCCAACCTGCAGTACACCGGCATCATTTTCGCCAGCCTGTACGGCGTGCTGGTGTTTGACGACGCCCTGTCGCCGCTGGCCTGGGGCGGCATGGCGCTGATCGCGGCCAGCGGCATCACCGCCTCGGTGCTGCGCGCCCGCGGCGCCGGCGGCGACTGACCACGACGCGGCGCGCGCCGACGCGCCGCGGGCGCGGTACAACGCCACAATCGGGCCCTCACGGTTACCCCAGTGCGCAATCCACCATGCCCTACACCCTGTTGATCTCCGCACCTGAACTGCAGCGGCTGCTACAAGAGCGCCGGCCGGCGATGGTGTTCGACTGCAGCTTCGACCTGGCCACGCCCTCGCACGGACCGGCCATGTACCAGGAGGAGCACATCCCCGGCGCCGTCTACGCTGACCTGGACACCGACCTGAGCGCGCGCCACGGTGCGCCCGGCCCCAGCGGCATCCTGGTCGCCGGCGCCGCCGATGCGCCCTGCTCCGGCGGGCGCCACCCGCTGCCCAACCGCGAGCGCTTCGCCACCTGGCTGTCGTCCATCGGCTTTGCCAACGACATGCAGGCCGTGGTGTACGACCGCAACGGCGCCAATTACTGCGGCCGGCTGTGGTGGATGCTCAAGTGGATGGGCCACGACGCCGTGGCCGTGCTCGACGGCGGTCTGCAGGCCTGGAAGGCCGCGGGCGGCGCCGTATCCAAGGGCGACGAGCCGGCGCATTTCCAGTCCAACTTTGAGATCCGTGAGCCGCTGCGCCGCCTGGTGGACGCAAGGCAGGTGCAGCAACGCCTGCATGACGCCGGCCAGACAGTGCTGGACGCGCGCGCAGCGCCACGCTTTCGCGGTGAGGTGGAGCCGCTGGACCCGGTGGCCGGGCACATCCCCGGCGCGCTCAACCGACCCTTCGGCCAGAACCTGGGCGAGGACGGCCGCTTCAAGCCGGCCAGCCAGCTGCGCGCGGAATTCGACGCACTGCTGGCCGGGCGCGATCCGGCCAGCGTGGTGCACCAGTGCGGCAGCGGCGTGAGCGCCATCCCCAACCTGCTGGCCATGGAGATCGCGGGCTATCCGCCGACGGCCCTGTACGCCGGCAGCTGGAGCGACTGGTGCAGCGACCCGCGCCGCCCCGTGGAGCGCGGCGGCGCGGACGCCGTCAGACCGGCGTGATGGAGATCGCGCGGGTGTTCAGGCAGGCCTCCACGGCCTCGGGGCCGCCCTCCGAGCCATAGCCCGAATCCTTCAGCCCGCCAAAGGGCAGCTCGGCACTTGGCGTGGCCGGCTGGTTGACCCACAGCATGCCGACCTCCACCTGGTGCGCGAGCTGGTAGGCATCCTTGAGCGAGCGCGTGAACGCATACGCCGCCAGCCCGTAGGGCAGGCGGTTGGCCTCGGCAATGGCGTCCTGCAGATCGGTGAAGCCGCGCACCGCAGCCACGGGGCCGAAAGGTTCCTCGTTGAAGATGCGTGCCGACAGCGGCACGTCGTCCAGCACGGTGGGCGCGAAGAAGTTGCCGTCCCGATCGATGGTCTCGCCGCCCGTGGTCACGCGCGCGCCCTGCTGGCGCGCATCGCCCAGGAAGTCCTTCATGGCCGCCACGCGGCGGGCATTGGCCAGCGGCCCCATGCGCGTGCCCTCCTGCAAGCCGTCGCCCACCTGCAGCCCTTCGGCATGGCGCGTGAGTGCGGCGACGAACTCGGCACGCACGCTCTCGTGCACCAGAAAGCGCGTGGGCGAGATGCACACCTGCCCGGCGTTGCGGAACTTGGCGCTGCCCGTGGCCTTGACGGCCAGGGCCACGTCGGCGTCCTCGCAGACGATGACCGGCGCGTGGCCGCCCAACTCCATGGTCACACGCTTCATGTGCTGGCCGGCCAGCGCCGCCAGCTGCTTGCCGACGGCGGTGGAGCCGGTGAAGGTCACCTTCTTCACGATGGGGTGCGGGATCAGGTAGCCGGAAATCTCCGCCGGATTGCCATAGACCAGGTTGACCACGCCCGGCGGCAGCCCGGCGTCGGCCAGCGCCCGCACCAGCTCGGCGGGGCTGGCGGGCGTCTCCTCGGGCGCCTTGACGATGACGGCGCAGCCCGCGGCCAGCGCCGCCCCCAGCTTGCGCACCACCTGGTTGATGGGGAAGTTCCAGGGCGTGAACGCCGCCACCACGCCCACTGGGTCCTTGAGCACCATCTGGTGCGCCGCCGGGTTGCGCGCCGGCACGATGCGGCCATACACGCGCTGGCCCTCGTCGGCGAACCACTCCAGGATGTCCGCCGCGGCCGCGGCCTCGCCGCGCGCCTCGACCAGTGGCTTACCCTGCTCCTGTGTCAGCAGGGTGCCGATGGCGTCGGCACGCTCGCGCATCAGCGTGGCGGCGCGGCGCATGATGCGCGCGCGCTCCACCGCGGCCAGCGCGCGCCAGGCCTCAAAGCCCTTTTGCGCAGTGGCCAGGGCCCGGTCCAGGTCGGTGATGCCGGCATGGGCCACGCGCCCGATGGGCTGTCCCGTGGCCGGGTTGTGCACCGCCAGCGTGCGCCCGTCGGCGGCGTCCTGCCACTGGCCGTTGATGAAAAGCTGGGTGTCCGGATAACCCATGAATTTGCTCCTTGTTGATTTTGGCGGGAAGAAAGTCGGCATCACCATACACCGTTCAGGGTTAGTCCGGACTGCGTTGGCCGCCTGCTGCGGGCAGGATCATTTATGCAAAGCACCCGCTTTGTGAAAATACATGGAGACGCCGCGTGCAATTCCTCCAACTGCTGGTCAGCGGCATCTCGCAGGGGTGCATCTACGGGCTGATCGCGCTGGGTTTCGTGCTGATCTACAAGGCCACCGAGACCGTCAGCTTTGCCCAGGGCGAACTGATGATGCTGGGTGCCTTCTGCGGTCTGGTGCTCATGAAGCTGCTGGGCATGCCGTTCTGGATCGCGGTGCTGGCCAGCATCGCCGCCATGGCGCTGTTCGGCGTGCTGCTGGAGCGCGTGGTCATCCGTCCCATCCTGGGCCAGCCGGCGTTTTCCATCGTCATGCTCACCATCGGCATCGGCTACGTGCTGCGCGGCCTGGTGACCATGATTCCGGGCTTCGGCACCGACACCCACGCCCTGCCCGTGCCCTACAAGGACCAGCCGGTGCAGCTGGGCCCGCTGGTGCTGGCGGCCGAGCAGCTGGTGGTGATCGCCGCTACCGCGGTGCTTTGCGCCCTGCTGTACGCCATGTTCCGCTACACCCGACTGGGCGTGGCCATGCAGGCCTCGTCGCAGAACCAGCTGGCAGCCTACTACATGGGCATCCCGGTGCAGCGGCTCAACGGCCTGGCCTGGGGCCTGGCCGCGGCAGTGGCGGCCATCGCCGGCCTGCTGCTGGCGCCCATCACCTTCGTGCACGCCAACATGGGTTTCATCGGGCTCAAGGCCTTTCCCGCCGCCGTGGTGGGAGGCTTTGGCAGCCTGCCGGGAGCCATCGTCGGCGGACTCGTCATCGGCGTGATCGAGTCGCTGTCGGGCTTTTACCTGCCCGAGGGCTTCAAGGACACGGCCGCCTACATCGTGGTGTTGCTAATGCTCATGGTCAAACCCAACGGCCTGTTCGGCGAAAAGCTGTTCAAGAAGGTATGAGATTCCTCTTCAAGACAAGCTACGAGCAGGACATCCGCCTGGCCAAGCACGGCGGCCACGTCTTCTGGTATGGCCTGCTGTGCCTGGCCCTGCTGGCCGCCCCCTGGGTGGCGCCCGAGTACTGGGTAGCGCAGCTGACCTTCGTGCTGATCTACGGCATCGCCGGCCTGGGGCTGATGCTGCTGGCCGGCTTCACCGGGCAGTTCTCACTGGGGCACGCCGCTTTCCTGGGCGTGGGCGCCTACACGCAGGCCGTGCTGACCGGCATGGGCTGGCCCTTCGCGCTGGCGCTGGCCTGCTCGGCCGGGCTGTCGGCAGCAGCGGGTGTGGTGGTCGGCCTGCCCGCGCTACGCGTCAAGGGCATCTACCTTGGCATCGCCACGCTGGCCTTCGGCTTCATCGTGGAAGAGATCTTCGCCCGCTGGGAGAGCGTGACCGGGGGCAATTCGGGCAAGACCGTGCTGTCGCCCCAGATCGCCGGCTACACGCTGGACTCCACCAGCGCCTTCTATTTCCTGTGCCTGGCTCTGGCCGTGGTCTGCACGCTGGGCATCGTGAACCTGCTGCGCGCCCCCACGGGCCGTGCTTTCGTGGCGATCCGCGACTCGGAGATCTCGGCGCAGAGCATGGGCATCCACCTGGCGTACTACAAGACGCTGTCGTTCGCGCTGTCGGCGGCACTGGCCGGCATCGCCGGGGCGCTGTATGCGCACAAGATGCAGTTCATCTCGCCCGACCAGTTCAGCATCTTGCAGTCCATCGACCTTCTGCTCATGATCGTGATCGGCGGGCTGGGCTCGGTGCACGGCGCCTTCCTGGGCGCGGCCTTTCTGATCCTGATGCCGCAGCTCATCGCCCTGGGCAAGGACATGCTGCCCGACGCCATCGGCCAGGCGCCCGGCCTGCAGGCCGTGGTGTACGGACTGGTGCTGATCGCCTTCGTGCTGTTCGAGCCCCTGGGTCTGTACGGCCGCTGGCTGAAGATCCGCACCTGGCTGCAGCTGTTCCCGTTCTACCGCAAAGGCATGTTCAGGCGGCAAAAGAGCTTCCAGAAATCGGAGCGGTTGAAGTGACGGTACATCCCCCTATGTCGCTACGCTCCTTCCCCCTTCTCTCGCATCGCCGCGCGATGCGGGAAGGGGGACAACGCCCGCGCGGCGGGGCGGCCCTTGCGCGGCGTTTGCTGGCTTGGGGTGCGCCGGTATCAGCGGTCGCACGCCGCCTCGAAAGGCTGTCATGAGTGGTGATGTATTGCTTGAGGCTCGCGATCTGAGCGTGCGCTTTGGCGGCCTGCTGGCCGTGAACCAGGTGGGCTTCGAGGTGCGTCGCGGCGAGATCTTCACGCTGATCGGGCCCAACGGCGCCGGCAAGACCACGGTCTTCAACCTGATCAGCCGCATCTACGCACCCACCAGCGGCAGCATCGCCTACGCCGGGCCGAGCGGCGCCATGCTCACCCTGACCGACCAGCCCGCGCACCGTGTGGCCGGCCTGGGCATCGCCCGCACCTTCCAGAACATCGAGCTGTTCGAACACGCCAGCGTCCTGCATAACCTGCTGATCGGCCGCCACACCCGGCGCGAGACCAGCCTGTGGGCCGACATGTTCTTCACGCCGCGGGCGCGCGCCGCCGAGGTGCGGGCGCGGGAGAAGGCCGAGGAGGTCATCGACTTCCTTCAACTCCAGCACTACCGCGACACGCTGGTGGCGGGCCTGCCCTACGGCGTGCGCAAGGTGGTCGAGCTGGCCCGGGCGCTGTGCACCGAGCCGCGCCTGCTGCTGCTGGACGAGCCCTCGTCCGGCCTGAACGTGGAGGAAACCGACGACATGGCCTTCTGGATCCAGGACATCCGGGACGAGCTGGGCATCACCGTGCTGATGGTGGAGCACGACATGTCGCTGGTGTCGCGCGTGTCCGACCGGGTGCTGGCCATGAACCAGGGCCAGGTGCTGGCCACGGGCACGCCGCACGAGGTGCAGACCCATCCGGGCGTGGTCGAGGCCTACCTGGGCACCATCGACGACGTGAGCGGCCTGCGCCGGCCCGAGGCCAGCAGCCGGGAGGTACGCGCATGAACGCTACCGCCCCTGCCCTCGCCGCGCGACCCGGGGACGAGCCCATCCTGAGCCTGCAGAACGTCGAGAGCGCCTATGGCCCCATCAAGGCCATCCGCGGCGTCAGCCTGCAGGTGCGCCGCGGCGAGATCGCCACCGTGCTGGGCAGCAACGGCGCGGGCAAGACCACCATCCTGAAGACCATCTCGGGCATCATCGACCCGCGCAAGGGCAGCGTGCAGTTTCACGGCCAGGACATCACCGCCCACGACCCGGCGGCCATCGTGCGCCGCGGCCTGTCGCACGTACCCGAGGGGCGCGAGGTGTTCCCGCTGCTGTCGGTGCGCGACAACCTGCTGATGGGTGCCTACACCCGCAGCGACCGTGATGCGGTGGCGCGCGACATCGAGGCGGTGTACGGCTACTTTCCCATTCTGGCCGAGCGCAGGGATCAGGACGCAGGCCTGCTGTCCGGCGGGCAACAGCAGATGCTGTCCATCTCTCGCGCGCTGATGGCCAGGCCCGAGCTGATCCTGCTGGACGAGCCCAGCCTGGGCCTGTCGCCCCGTCTGACCAAGGAAATATTCGAGATCGTGGTGCGCATCAACCGCGAGCGCGGCACCACCATCCTCCTGGTCGAGCAGAACGCCAACATGGCGCTGAACGCTTCGGACTACGGGTACGTGCTGGAGAACGGCCGCATCGTCATGGAGGACAGCTGCGCACGGCTGCGCGAGAAGGACGACATCAAGGAGTTCTATCTCGGCATGAAGGCCGACAGCGTGCGCGGCGAGCGGCGCTGGAAGAAGAAGAAGACCTGGAGGTGAGCCGCACCATGTCCAACCTTTGGGATCTGTCCCACATCCAACCCGCCGCGGCCAGCGTGCTCGACGGCGACACCATCACCGCCATGTTCTGGAACGCCGTGCACCAGCGCGGCACCGGCGTCTGGCTGCGCCAGAAGGAGCTGGGCATCTGGAAGAGCTGGACCTGGCAGCAGACCGGCGAAGCGGTGGGCGAGATCGCCGGCGGGCTTCTGTCCCTGGGCCTTGCGCGGGGCGAATGCGTCTCCATCCTGTCCAACACCTGCATCGAATGGGTGCTGGCCGACCTGGCCGTGCTCAGCTGCGCCGGCGTGGCCAACGGGATCTACCCCACGGACGCCCCCGAGCAGGTGCAGTACCTGTGCCAGGACTCGACCACCACCATGCTGTTCGTCGAGGACGACGAGCAGCTGGACAAGGCCCTGCAGGTGCGCGACCAACTGCCGCAGCTGCGCAAGATCGTGGTCTTCGACATGGAAGGCCTGCGCGACCTGGACGACCCCGACATCCTCAGCCTGGACGCATTGCGCGCACTGGGCCGTGAATGGAACACCATTCATGCGGGCGCCCTGGAGCAGCGCGCGCAGAGCGTGCAGCCGCAGGATGTGGCCATCCTGGTCTACACCTCGGGCACCACGGGGCGGCCCAAGGGCGCCATGCACACGCACGCCGCGCTGACCTACACCGCGCGCGGCTACAACACCCTGATCGCACGCTCCGCGCAGGACGAGGCCATGTGCTTCCTGCCCCTGTGCCACATCGCCGAGCGCATGGGCGGGGAGTATTTCTCGCTCTACACGGGCTGCAAGTTGAACTTCGTGGAGAACCCCGACACCGTGCCGGAGAACGTGCGCGAGATCGCTCCGACGGTGTTCACCGGCGTGCCGCGGGTGTGGGAGAAGTTCTATTCCGGCGTGATGATCGCGCTCAAGGAGTCCTCGCGCGTGCAGCAGGCGGCCTATGCCTGGGCCATCGGCGTGGGCACGCGCATTGCCGAACGCGTGCTGTCCGGCCAGCCCGTGGGCGCCGGGCTCAAGGCGCAGTTCCGCCTGGCGCGCTGGCTGGTGCTGGACAACGTGCGCAAGCTCATCGGCATCCACCGCGCGCGCTACCTGGTCACGGGCGCCGCGCCCATCTCGCCCGAGCTGGTCAAGTGGTACCTGGCCCTGGGCGTGCCCATGCTGGAGGTCTGGGGCATGACCGAGACCTGCGGCGCCTCCACCGGCATGCTGGCCACGCGCATCCGGCCGGGCTCCATCGGGCCGGCCGCCGGCTTCAACCAGGTGCGCATCGACCCCGATACGGGCGAGATCCAGGTCAAGGGCCCCAACGTCTTCAAGGGCTACCTGAACCTGCCGGACAAGACCGCCGAGACCTTCACCGCCGACGGCTGGCTGCGCACGGGCGACGTGGGCACGGTGGATGGCGAGGGGTACTTCCGCATCACCGACCGCATGAAGGACATCATCATCACCGCCGGCGGCAAGAACGTGACGCCCAGCGAGCTGGAAAACGAGCTGAAGTTCAGCCCCTACATCACCGACGCGGTGGTGATCGGCGACGCCAGGCCCTACCTCACGGTGATCATCATGATCGACCAGGAGAACGTGGAGAAATTCGCGCAGGACCATGACGTGCCGTTCTCCAACTACGCCAGCCTGACGCGCGCGCCCGAGGTACAGGCGCTGATCCAGGAGGTGATCGACGGGGTGAATGCCAAGTTCGCCCGCGTCGAGCAGATCAAGAAGTTCTTCCTGCTGGACACCCAGCTCACCGCCGAGGACGAGGAGCTGACCCCCACCATGAAGCTCAAGCGCAAGCTGGTGCAGACCAAGTACGCGCAGCAGATCGACGCCATGTACGGCCAGGGATAGTGCGGATGGCCGCCACGGCGCGCCCTTCTACGCTATGCCGCATCCACCACACCACAACAGGAGACAAGCCATGAAGACCCGTTATCTCGCTGCTGCCGCAGCCCTGGGACTGGCGGCCAGCGCCGGCGCTTCGGCCCAGGCCTCGCAGGGCGTCACCAAGGACAGCATCACGCTGGGCTCCATCCAGGACCTGTCGGGGCCGCTGGCGGGCTTTGGCAAGCAGGTGCGCATGGGCATGCTGCTGCGCGTGGACGAGGCCAACGAGCAGGGCGGCGTGAACGGCCGCAAGCTCGAGCTGAAGGTGGAAGACTCCGGCTACGACCCCAAGCGCGCCGTGTTGGCCGCGCAAAAGCTGGTCAACCAGGACAAGATCTTCATGATGGTCGGTCACATCGGCACGGCGCAGAACCTGGCGGCCATGCCGGTGCAGTTCAGCAAGAACGTCATCAACTTCTTCCCCGTGACCGCCGCGCGCGAGATGTACGAGCCCTTCCACAAGCTCAAGTACTCGTTCGCCGCCACCTACTACGACCAGATCCGCCTGGAGGCGCCCAAGCTCATCAAGGAAAAGAACGCGCAGAAGGTCTGCACCATCTACCAGGACGACGAGTTCGGCCTGGAGGTCATGCGCGGCGGGGAGGCGGCCCTGAAGGCCATGGGCCGCGAATACACCGAGAAGACCACCTTCAAGCGCGGCGCGACCGATTTCTCCTCGCAGGTGGCCAAGATGAAGTCCGCCGGCTGCGACTTCGTCATTCTGGGCACCATCATCCGCGAGACCATCGGCACCATCGCCGAGGCGCGCAAGACGGGCTTCAACCCGACCTTCCTGGGCTCCAGCGCCGCCTACACCGACCTGATCCACAAGCTGGGCGGCAAGGCCATGGACGGGCTGTACGCCGCGATGACGGTGCAGCACCCCTACCTGGACGAAAGCTCGCAGCCGATTCGCTTCTGGGCCAACAAGTACAAGACCAAATTCAACGAGGACCCCACGGTGTTCTCGGTCTACGGCTACTCCGCCATCGACGCTTTCATAAAGGCCGCGCAGAAGGCCGGGCCCAACCTGAGCACCGACAGCTTCATCAAGGCCATGGACACCATGGTCCTGGAGCCCGACATCTTCGGCAGCCCCAAGATGACCTTTGGTCCGCAAAAGCGCCTGGGCAATGATCTGTCGCGGCTGTCGCAGCTGCAGGACGGGCGCTGGCACGTGGTCTCCGACTACGCCAAGAACTGAGCCTTTCCTGTCCATCTCCAGGCCGCCTGCGGGCGGCTTTTTTCTGCCTCCGAAAAAAGCACTATCGTTCGCAAAGAGATGGCAGAATTTCACCAAGCAAATGCTTTTCAAAAATACCTGACACCATGATCGAACGCACCCTCCTGCAGCCCGACCACCAGGCCTTTGCCGACAGCTTCCGCCGCTTCATCGACAAGGAGATCACGCCGCACCACGCCCGCTGGGAAGAGCAGGGTTATGTGGACCGCGAGGTGTGGGAGAAGGCCGGCGCCAACGGCTTCCTGTGCATGAGCATGCCCGAGGAGTACGGCGGCGCCGGGGCCGACAAGCTCTACAGCGTGGCGCAGATGGAGGAGATCGCCCGCGCCGGCTGCAGCGGCATCGGCTTCGGGCTGCACAGCGAGATCGTGGCGCCCTACGTCCTGCACTACGGCACCGAAGAGCAAAAGCGCAAATACCTGCCGCGCCTGGCCAACGGCAGCATGGTCGGCGCCATCGCCATGAGCGAGCCGGCCGCCGGCAGCGACCTGCAGGGCGTGCGCACCACCGCCCTGCTGTCAGCCGACGGCAGCCACTACGTGCTGAACGGCAGCAAAACCTTCATCACCAACGGCTGGCACGCCGACCTGGTCATCGTCGTGGCCAAGACCGACCCGGCCGCCGGCGCCAAGGGCACCAGCCTGCTGCTGGTGGAGCGCGGCATGGAAGGCTTCGACAAGGGCCAGCGCCTGAAGAAGGTGGGCATGAAGGCGCAGGACACCTCCGAGCTGTTCTTCGACAACGTCAAGGTGCCGGCCGAGAACCTGCTGGGCGGCCCCGCCATGCAGGGCAAGGGCTTCGTCTGCCTGATGGAACAGCTGCCCTGGGAGCGGTTGCAGATCGCCATCGGCGCCGTGGCCTCGGCCCAGGCGGCGATCGACTGGACGGTGCAGTACGTGCAGGAGCGCAAGGTCTTCGGTCAGCCCGTGGCGGCTTTCCAGAACACCCGCTTCACCCTGGCCGAGGCCCAGACCGAGGTGCAGGTGGCGCGCGTCTTCGTGGACAAGTGCTGCGAGCTGATCCTGAAGGACGAGCTGGACACGCAAACGGCCAGCATGGCCAAGTACTGGACCACTGACCTGCAGTGCAAGGTGCTGGACGAATGCGTGCAGCTCTTCGGCGGCTACGGCTACATGTGGGAATACCCCATCGCCCGCGCCTGGGCCGACGCGCGCGTGCAGCGCATCTACGGCGGCACCAATGAGATCATGAAAGAAGTGATCACCCGCGCCATGGGCCTGCCCGCGCGCTGAAGTCCTCAGCCCGCTGCACTACTACTTTCATAGCTGCCAGCGCTTGCTGCATAAGCGCTAGAGGCCTATTTTCTAGTCAATCTGTGGAGAGACCGCCATGACCCAAGCCTTTGTATTCGACGCCCTGCGCACCCCGCGCGGCAAGGGCAAGAAGGACGGCAGCCTGCACGAGGTCAAGCCCATCGACCTGTTGGCCGGCCTGCTGACCGAGCTGCGCCAGCGCCACGACCTGGACACCGCGCGCGTGGACGACGTGGTCATGGGCGTGGTCTCGCCCGTGGGCGAACAAGGCGCGGTGCTGCCCAAGGTCGCGGCGCTCAAGGCCGGCTGGGACTGGCGCTGCGCCGGCGTGCAGGTCAACCGCTTCTGCGCCTCGGGCCTGGAAGCGGTGAACCTGGCCGCTCAGAAGGTTGCCAGCGGCTGGGAGGATCTCGTCGTGGCCGGCGGCGTGGAGAGCATGAGCCGCATACCCATCGGCGCCGACGGCGGCGCCTGGGCCCAGGACCCGGCCACCAGCCTGGCCACGCTGTTCGTGCCCCAGGGCATAGGCGCCGACCTGATCGCCACGCTGGACGGCTACACCCGCCAGGACGTGGATGCCTACGCGCTCGAATCGCAGCGCCGCGCCATGGCCGCGCGCGGCGCCGGGCACTTCCAGCGCTCGCTGGTGCCGGTGCGCGACGCCCTGGGCCAGACCATCCTGGAAGAAGACGAGTTCATCAAGCCCGGCACCACGCTGGAGGGCCTGGCCGGGCTCAAGCCGTCGTTCGAGCAGCTGGGCGCCCTGGGCTTCGACGCCGTCGCCCTGCAGCGCTACCCGCAGGTCGAGCGCATCCACCACGTGCACCACGCAGGCAACGCCTCGGGCATCGTCGATGGCGCCGCCGCCGTGCTGATCGGCAGCGAGACCGCGGCCAAGGCCCACAACCTGACGCCGCGCGCGCGCATCGTCGCCACCGCCGTGAGCGGCGACGACCCGACCATCATGCTGACCGGCCCCATGCCCGCCACACGCAAGGCGCTGGCGCGCGCCGGCATGACGGTGGACCAGATCGACCTGTTCGAGGTGAACGAGGCTTTTGCCGCCGTGCCCATGCGCTTCATGCGCGAGATGGGGGTGCCGCACGAGAAGGTGAACGTGAACGGAGGGGCCATCGCCCTGGGCCACCCGCTGGGCGCCACCGGCGCCATGCTGCTGGGCACACTGGTGGACGAGCTGCACCGGCGTGGCCTGCGCTACGGCCTGGTCACGCTGTGCGTCGGGGGCGGCATGGGCATTGCAACTGTCGTCGAAGCCATCTGAGATCTGGGGAGAACACCACATGCAAACCATCCGCTATGAACTCATCCCCGCGCAGAACGGCGACGGCCAGGTGGCGCTCATCACCTTCGACGAGCAGGGCTCACCCGTCAACACCATGTGCCGCCAGTGGCAGCAGGACCTGGCCGAGGCCACGGCCCGCGTGCTGGCCGACCACGACCAGCTGGGCGATGCGCTCAAGGGCATCGTGCTGGTCTCGGCCAAGAGCAGCTTCTTCGCCGGCGCCGATCTGAAGGCCACCATGCGCTTGACCGAAGCCGACGCGCCCGCCGCGTTCGCCGAGATCGAACGCATGAAGAAGCACTTCCGCACGCTGGAAACGCTGGGCATCCCCGTCGTCGCATGCCTGAACGGCACGGCCTTGGGGGGAGGCTGGGAGGTGGCGCTGATCGCCCACCACCGCATCGCCGTGAATGACGCCAAGATCCAGTTCGGCCTGCCCGAGGTGACGCTGGGCCTGATGCCCGGCGCCACCGGCATCACCAAGATGGTGCGGCTGCTGGGCCTGATGGGCGCGCAGCCCTACCTCCTGGAAGGCAAGCTGTTCAGCCCTGCCGAGGCGCAGCGCCTGGGCCTGGTGCATGCCCTGGTGGACGCGCCCGCGCAGCTGCTGCCCGCGGCGCTGACCCACATCGCCGACCACCCCCAGGCGCAGCAGCCGTGGGATGCCAAGGATTACAAGATGCCCGGCGGCACGCCCGCCAGCCCCAAGGTGGCCAACGCCCTGGTGGTGGCCCCGGCCATGCTCACCAAGACCACCCGCGGGCGCTACCCGGCGCCCGAGGCCGCGCTGTCGGCCATGGTCGAGGGCGCGCTGGTGGACTACGACACGGCGCTGCGCATCGAAAGCCGCTACCTCGCCCGCCTGATGACGGGCCAGGTGGCGCGCAACATGATCAGCACCTTCTTCTTCGACATGAACGCCATCAAGGCGGGCAAGTCGCGCCCTGCCGGTGTAGCGCGCTTCAAGCCGGCCAAGGTGGGTATCTTGGGCGCAGGGATGATGGGCGCGGGCATCGCCTGGTCGCAGGCCAGCCGGGGCATCGCCACCGTGCTCAAGGACGTGAGCGTGGAGAAGGCCGAAGCCGGCAAGGCCTACAGCGCCAAGCTGGCGCAGAAGCGCGTGGACAAGGGCGGCATGCAGCCTGAGGCCGCACAGGCGCTGCTGGCGCGCATCACGCCCACGCAGGATGCCGCTGACCTGGCCGGCTGCGACCTCATCATCGAGGCCGTGTACGAGAACCGCGAGCTGAAGGCCCAGGTCACGCGCGAGGCCGAGCCGCAGCTGGCGCCGGGCGGCTTTTTTGCCAGCAACACCTCCACCCTGCCCATCACTGGCCTCGCCGAGGCCAGCAGCCGGCCAGAGAAGTTCATCGGCATCCACTTCTTCAGCCCCGTGGACAAGATGAAGCTGGTGGAAATCATCCGCGGCCGGCAGACCGACGACGAGACCGTCGCCCGCGCCTTCGACTACGTGCAGGCGCTGGGCAAGATCCCCATCGTGGTCAACGACTCGCGGGGCTTCTACACCAGCCGCACCTTCGGCACCTTCGTGATGGAGGGCGCCGCCATGCTGGGCGAGGGCATCCCTGCCGCGGTGATCGAGAACGCCGCCATGCAGGCCGGCATGCCCGTGGGGCCGCTGGCGGTGCTGGACGAGACGGCCCTCACCTTGAGCGTGCACGTGCTGGACCAGACGCGCGCCGACTGCGCCGCCGAGGGCAAGGTCTACGCCGCCACGCCGGGGGAGCTGCTGGTCGAGCGCATGGTCAAGGAGCTCAAACGCCCGGGACGCGCCGGCGGTGGCGGCTTCTACGACTATCCCGCCGGTGCAAAGAAGCACCTGTGGCCCGAGCTGCGCGGCCTGTTCGAGAAGTCCGGCGCGTCCTGGCAGCTGCAGGACGTGCAGGACCGACTGCTGTACCGCCAGGCCGTGGAGACGGCCCGCTGCCTGGCCGAGGGTGTGCTGACCAGCGTGCATGACGCCAACATCGGCTCCATCTTCGGCATCGGCTTCCCGGCCTGGACGGGCGGCGCCATGCAGTTCATCTACGGCACGGGCGTGCCCGCCTTCCTGCGGCGCGCGGACGAACTGGCCCAGCGCCACGGCGCCGGCTTCGCGCTGGACGCGCGGGCGCGCGCCGCCATCGAGCAGCACCAACCGCGCTACTGAAAGGAAAGGGGCGCAAACAAAAAAGGGGACGGGCGCCAGGCCTGTCCCCTTTTTTGCGCCTTGGGCGGCGCCCCGCTCAGCGCAGCCGGGGCACCTGCAGCGCGGCCATGGCCCTCATGGCGCTGGCACCCACGGCCGCGCCGAACTTGCGCACCAGGCGTTCGGCCACGTTGTCGCGGCGGGTGTAGTCGATGACCTCCTCGGCCTTGACCACTTCACGGGCCACGTAGTCCAGGTTGCCCAGCTGGTCGGCCAGGCCCATCTCCACGGCCTGCTGGCCGGTCCAGAACAGGCCGCTGAAGGTCTCGGGCGTCTCCTTCAACCGGTCGCCCCGCCCGGCCTTGACCACGGCGATGAACTGCTGGTGGATCTGGTCGAGCATGGCCTGGGCGTACTCGCGCTGCTGCGCGCTCATGGGGCTGAAGGGGTCGAGGAAGCCCTTGTTCTCGCCCGCGGTGATCAGGCGCCGCTCCACGCCCAGCTTGTCCATGGTGCCGGTGAAGCCGAAGCCGTCCATCAGCACGCCGATGCTGCCCACGATGCTGGCCTTGTCCACGAAGATGCCGTCGGCTGCGGCGGCGATGTAGTAGGCGGCCGACGCGCAGGTCTCCTCCACCACCGCGTACACCGGCTTGCCGTGCTTGGCCTTCAGCCGCACGATCTCGTCGTTGATGATGCCAGCCTGCACGGGGCTGCCGCCGGGCGAATTGATCAGCAGTACGACGGCCTGCGAGCCTGCGTCCTCGAAGGCGCTGCGCATGGCCGCGACGACGAACTCGGCGCTGGCCTCGGCGCCCGAGGCGATCTCGCCCTTGATGTCCACCACCGCCGTATGCGGGCCGCTTTTGGTCGTGCCGCTCAGGTCGCGCGAGGCCAGGGCCCAGGCCACCGCCGCCAGCAGGGCGATCCAGGCGAAGCGCCAGAAGATGCGCCAGCGGCGCGCGGCGCGCTGCTCGGCCACGGTGGCCAGCACCAGCTTTTCCAGCACCTGGCGTTCCCAGGCCGTACCCGGCGCGGCTGCGGCCGCTTCTTTTTTGATAGCTGCCTGCGTCCACAAGTCGGGCGCTGCAGGCTCATTGAGCTGCGAACCGTGGGGGTCTTGTCTGGGGGTGTCGGTCATGATGAAAACAGAGGTTCAGAACGCCAGGGGTTGCAGCAGGGGCGCAGTATGCCAGCGCACCATGCCGCCCTCTTCCGACAGCCCGACCCGCACCAGGCCGCCCCGACAGGGGCCGCTGGCGCACTGGCCGGTGTCCGGCTGGTAGGCCGCGCCGTGCGTGGCGCACAGCAGCCAGCGGCCGCTGTCGTCGAAGAACTGGCCTTCCTGCCAGTCCATCTCCATGGGCACGTGGGTGCAGCGGTTCAGGTAGGCATGCACCTGGCCAGCGTAGCGGATGGCGAAGGCGCGCACGTGCTCGCCGGCATACAGCACGTCGAAGGCCACGGCGCGCCCGCCCTCGGTCAGCTCGCCGCTGGCGCACAGGGCAATGGCCTGGCTTGAGGTGCCGCCCTGCTGCTGATGCATCAGGCGTTGCCCGCCATCCAGCCGTGCAGCTCGGCCACCGAGGCGGCCACGAACAGCGGCTGCAGCGCGGCGAAGCCCTCGGTGCTGTGCGCGCCGTAGGCCACGCCCACGCTGGCGCAACCGGCAGCGCGGGCCATCTCCAGGTCGTGCGTGGTGTCGCCGATCATCAGGGTGCGCTCCGGGGCCACGCCCAGCTCGGCCATCAGCTCGTGCAGCATCAGCGGGTGCGGCTTGCCGGCGGTCTCGTCGGCCGTGCGCGAGGCGTCGAACATGCCGCGCAGCTGCACCGCCTGCAGCACGTGGTCCAGCCCGCGGCGGCTCTTGCCAGTGGCCACGGCCAGCAGGTGGCCGGTTCCCTTCAGCGCATCCAGCAGCGGCAGCACGCCGTCGAACAGGCTGATGTCGTCCTGGTGCTTGAGGTAGTGGTAGCGGTAGCGGTTGGCCAGCTCTGTGTATTTCTCGCGCGGCACGTCCGGCGCGGCGTGGGCCAGGGCCTGGGGCAGCGCCATGCCGATGACCCAGGCGGCGGCCTCGCTGGTGGGCATGCGCCCGCCCACGTCGCTCACCGCCTGCTGGATGGAGCGGGTGATGATGGCAGTGGAATCGAACAGCGTGCCGTCCCAGTCGAAGGCGATGAGGTCGAAGCGGCGGGGACGGGATACGGGCATGTCAGTCAATCAAACATTCGGTGGGGCCAGAAAGCCGACCAGCTCGGGCGGCAGCTCGGCGTGCAGGGTGACACGCTCGCCGCTGGCCGGGTGCTGGAACTGTAGCCGCCAGGCGTGCAGGAACATGCGCCTGAGGCCTTGCCGGGGCAGGCGGCGGTTCAGGTCGAAGTCGCCGTACTTGTCGTCGCCCACGATGCCGTGGCCGCTGCTGGCCAAGTGCACGCGGATCTGGTGCGTGCGCCCGGTCTTGATGGTCACCTCCAGAAGGCTCATGGCCGGCAGGCCCTGCAAGGGCCGGGCAGGCAGCTGGCTGCGCACCTTGACCAGCGTGAGCGCGCGCATGGCGTCCGGGTCGTCGGCCGTGGTCACGCGCACGCGGCGCTCGCCATCCTCCTGCAGGTATTTGTGCAGCGGGGTGTCGATGACCTTCTTCGCGGCGGGCCACTGGCCGGCCACCAGGGCCAGGTAGGTCTTGCCGGTCTCGCGGCCGCGGAACTGCTCCTGCAGGTGGGTCAGCGCGCTGCGCCGCTTGGCCACCAGCAGGATGCCGGAGGTGTCTCGGTCCAGCCGGTGCACCAACTCCAGGAATTTCGCCTGCGGCCGCGCCCGGCGCAGCTGCTCGATCACGCCGAAGCTCACGCCGCTGCCGCCGTGCACTGCCACGCCAGCCGGCTTGTCCAGGGCGATCAGGTGGTCGTCCTCCAGCAGAATGGGGAATTCGCGCGCCGGCGCGGCGCGCTCGCCCTCGGGCTGGACGCGCTCGGCCACGCGCACGGGGGGCAGCCGCACCTGGTCCCCCTCGGCAACCCGGGCATCGGCGCTGGTGCGGCCGCGGTTCAGGCGCACCTCGCCGCTGCGGATGATGCGGTAGACGTGGGTCTTGGGCACGCCCTTCAGGTGGCGCACGAGAAAGTTGTCCAGACGCTGGCCGGCGGACTCGGCATCGACCTCGAGAATGCGTGCCGTCGGAGCGGGCGCTGGCTGGGGCGGGGAGCCATGCGTGGCCGATTTGCCCCCTATAATCTGTTTCACCTGCGCGACGAAAATGTAAGTGGTTGATTTTTCTTGAGTTTAAGGGACAAAACCCGGCTCGCCGCGCAGTTTGGTCAATGCCAACGGGCTTTGTACGCGCCACCCGCAGGTCCATGAGATGCCTGCACCGGCCCGCACGCCGCCCGGCGGGCTGACGCATCGAAACACTGAAACACGGAAATTCCAGGCCATCTCGCCCACCCCTCGCAGGGCCCGGCGGTTGGCGGATCAAAGCGAAATCATGTGGGTACTGTTGGCATGGATCGTGTCGCTGTGGCCGGGGCGCCAGCCCCTGCCGTGGGCACACATCAGGCCGCAAACGCCCGTCCGACAAGCGCCAGCAGCTCCGCTTTTCATAGCATCGCTGCGCGACTTGCGCCTCGCCCCCATCCACGCGCCCCCTCGTTCACGCCTGCGCAGCTGAATTCCTCACGCCGCGCAGAGCCGTGCAGCGTCCCGGCCCTTCCTTTGTTTCGATGCGTCCGCCCCGGCATTGTTGGCTCGGTATGAGCCTGTGTGCTTGAGTGTGAGTCGATGCCGGTCCAGCGCCCCCCGCAGCCCTTTTTGGCAAATGCGGCGTGGCCCGTCCGGCAACGCATGGATTTGAATTACAAAGGAATCGCATCATGAAGCGGATGCTCATCAACGCCACGCAGCCCGAGGAGCGGCGCCTGGCCATCGTGGACGGCCAGAAGCTGCTGGACTACGAGATCGAAATCGAAGGGCGCGAGCAGCGCAAGGGCAACATCTACAAGGCCGTGGTGACGCGCGTCGAGCCGTCGCTGGAAGCCTGCTTCGTCGATTACGGCGAGGACCGCCACGGCTTCCTGCCGTTCAAGGAAATCTCCAAGCAGTATTTCGCCGAGGGCGTCTCGCCGAGCCAGGCGCGCATCAACGAGGTGATCCGCGAGGGCCAGGAACTCATCGTCCAGGTCGAGAAGGAAGAGCGCGGCAACAAGGGCGCGGCGCTGACCACCTTCATCAGCCTGGCCGGCCGCTACGTGGTGCTGATGCCCAACAACCCGCGCGGCGGCGGCGTGTCGCGCCGCATCGAGGGCGAGGACCGCGCCGAGCTCAAGGAGGCGATGGACCAGCTCGAGTACCCCAAGGGCATGTCCATCATCGCGCGTACCGCCGGCATCGGCCGCAGCGCGCCCGAGCTGCAGTGGGACCTGAACTACCTGCTCAAGCTCTGGAACGCCATTGACGGCGCGGCCAAGGCCGGCCGCGGCGCCTTCCTGATCTACCAGGAATCCAGCCTGGTGATCCGCGCCATCCGCGACTACTTCAACAGCGACATCGGCGACATCCTGATCGACACGGACGACATCTACGAGCAGGCGCAGCAGTTCATGGCGCACGTCATGCCCGAGCATGCCGCCCGCGTGAAGCGCTACCGCGACGACGCGCCGCTGTTCTCGCGCTTCCAGATCGAGCACCAGATCGAATCGGCCTATTCGCGCACCGTGACCCTGCCCTCGGGCGGCGCCATCGTCATCGACCACACCGAGGCGCTGGTCAGCGTGGACGTGAACTCGGCCCGCGCCATCAAGGGCGGCGACATCGAGGAAACCGCCACCCGCACCAACCTGGAGGCCGCCGACGAGGTGGCGCGCCAGATGCGCCTGCGCGACCTGGGCGGCCTGATCGTCATCGACTTCATCGACATGGAGGAATCGAAGAACCGCCGCGAGGTCGAGAACCGCCTGCGCGACGCGCTGCGCCAGGACCGCGCCCGCGTGCAGTTCGGCACCATTAGCAAGTTCGGCCTGATGGAGATGAGCCGCCAGCGCCTGAAGCCGTCCCTGTCCGAAGGCGCCCACATCCGCTGCCCGCTGTGCGATGGCACCGGCCACGTGCGCGACACGGAAGGCTTCTCGCTGCAGATGCTGCGCATGATCCAGGAAGAGTCCATGAAGGACAACACGGCCGCCGTGCACTGCCAGGTGCCGGTGGAGGTGGCCAGCTTCCTGCTGAACGAAAAGCGCACCGAGATCGCCAAGATCGAGCTCAAGCAGCGCGTTTCCGTGGTGCTGATCCCCAACAAGACGCTGGAGACGCCGCACTACAAGCTCGAGCGCCTCAAGCACGACGACCCGCGCCTGGACGGCCTGGAAGCCAGCTACAAGCTGGCCGACGAGGCCGAGGAGCAGACGCACATCACCCGCCGCTCGCAGGAGCCGACCAACAAGCAGACGCCCGTCATCAAGGGCGTGCTGCCCGACGCGCCCGCCCCGGTGGCCGAGCCGCGCCCGCAAGGCGCCAGCCAGCAGCCGCGCGGCAACGCCGCCGGCCGCACCGGCGGCCAGCAGCAGCCGCGTGCTGCCGCGCCCGCCCCGGCGGCGCGCCCGGCACCCGCACCGGCGCCGGAGCAGGGCTTCTTCGCCTGGCTCAAGAGCCTGTTCGGCCTGGGCCCCACGGCCGCCGCACCGGCCCCGGCCGTGCAGCCCGCGCCCCAGTCCGCCGCCCAGCCTGAAGGTGCCGCACGCAGCAGCGAAGGCCGCCGCGGCGGCGAACGCGGCCGTGGCGGCCGCGGTGGCCGTGGCGGCGAAGGCAGCCGCGACGCCAACAGCAACGGCAATGGCAGCGGCCAGGGCAACGGCGAAGGCCGCGGCCGCCGCGGCGAAGGCCGTGGCAATGGCGGCGAGGCCCGTGAACCGGGCGAACTGCGCAACGGCCGTGGCGGCCGTGGTGGCCGCGAGCGCGGCGAACAGGTCGAGGGCGAAGGCCGCCGCGAGCCGCGCGAAGGCCGCGGCAGCCGCGAGCGCGCACCTGCCCAGGCCGGCGCCGCACTGCAAGATGGTTCGCTGGACGCGGCCCAGGCCACCCCGCTGGACGACGCGGGCAACGCCCAGCGCGGCGAGCGCGCGCCGCGTGGCGGTGAGCGCAATGGCGAGCGCGGCGAACGCAGCGGCGAACGCAGCGGCGAACGCCGCAGCCGCCGCGGCGAGCGCGGCCCGCGCACCATCGACGCCAACGCACCTGCCCCGGCCGCCGGCCAGGACTTCGTCGACACCGCGCCCCTGTCCGCCCTGCCCGACCTGGACCTGACGGCCCCGGCCGTCAGTGCCGGCGCGGCCCAGGACGCCAGCGCGCCCGAGGCGGCCGAGCCGCGCCGCGAGCGCCGCTCGCGCGACCGCTACGGCCGTGACCGCCGCGAGCGCGCACCGCGCACCGTGGATGCTGACGCCCCGCTGTCCGCCGAGCAGGACGAGAGCGCCGAGACGATGCTGGACATTGATCTGACCGCCGCCGGCACCGCCCCCCAGGGCGCCGAGCAGCCGGCGCGCCGCAGCTACTTCAGCGCCCCCGCCGCCGAAGAAGCCGCACCCGCTCCGCAGGCCGCCGCCGTCCGCGAGGCCCTGCCCGTGCCGGCACCACCGGTCGAAGAAGTGGCAGCGCAAGCGCAGCCGGTCATGGGGGCCGAACCCCCTGCTCCCGCGCCCGCAGCTCCTGCTCCTGCTCCTGCACTGGCCCCTGTCGCAGCCGCACCGGTGGTCGCCCAGGCAGCCCCCAGCCCCGCGCCACAGGCCCAGGCCTTCGTGCTGCCCGTGGACGACCTGGCCCAGATGGCCCAGGCCTCCGGCCTGCAGTGGGTGAACTCGGACGCGGACAAGATCGCCGCTGCCCAGGCCGCCATCGCTGCCGAGCCCGCTCCCGTGCACGTGCCGCGCGAACGGCCCCCGGTGCCGGTGCTGGACGAAGGCCCGCTGGTGTTGGTGGAAACCCGCCGCGACCTGCGCGAACTGCAACTACCGTTTGAGGGAACAACCCCCTGAGCGGCTGTGCCGCTTCCCCCTTCTCTCGCAAAGCTCGCGCTTTGCGGGAAGGGGGACGCTACCGGCGCTGCGGGGCGGCCCTTGCGCGGTGGCCGTTGGCCTGTGCCGCGCTCCCACATGCGCCGTAACAAGCGCAGGACCTATCAAAAACCATAGCTGCCAGCGCTTGCCACACAAGGGCTGGAGGCCAATTTGGCTTCAAGTCCCGAGCGCCGGCACGGCAGCCCCCACGGAGGCCCCATGCTGTTCCTGCTCTCCCCCGCCAAGTCGCTGGACTACGACACTCCCCTGCCGGCCGGCCTGCCGCACACCCTGCCGCATTTCGCGGACGAGACACGCCAGCTCATAGCCGTACTGCGCACCAAGGCGCCGCAGGACATCGCCGAGCTGATGTCCATCAGCGACAAGCTGGCGGCGCTGAACGTGGCGCGCTACGCCGCCTGGTCACCCAAAGCGAGCGCCGACAACGCCCGCCAGGCCGTGATGGCCTTCAACGGCGACGTATACGGCGGCCTGGACGCGCACACCCTCACCCTGCCCGAGCTGAAATGGGCACAGAGCCACCTGGCCATCCTGAGCGGCCTGTACGGCGTGCTGCGGCCGCTGGACTGGATGCAGCCCTACCGCCTGGAGATGGGCACGCGCCTGACCACGGACGCGGGCACCAACCTGTACGCCTTCTGGGGCACGCGCATCGCCCGCCATCTGGACGAGCTGCTGGCAGCCCAGGGCGCCGCTGCCGCCAAGGCGCCGGTGGTGGTCAACCTGGCCTCGCAGGAATACTTCAAATCGGTGGACCGCCGCACCCTGCAGGCGCGCGTGGTCGAATGCGTGTTCGAGGACTGGCGCGCCGGGCAGTACAAGGTCATCAGCTTCTACGCCAAGCACGCCCGCGGCTTGATGGCGCGCTGGGCCATCCAGCAGCGCGCGTCCACGCCGCGCCAGCTCGAGGGTTTTGCCGAGCAGGGCTATGCTTTTGACGCCGCCGCCTCCGTGCCGGAGCGGCTGGTGTTCCGCCGCCGCCAGGACTGAACCGACGCCCGCTCTTTTGCCGCCCACCAGGAAAGCACCGACGAGATGACCGCTGCCGCCACCGCCTCCCAGCCCATCACGCCCGACCTGCGCCGCTGGATCGTCGAGCAGGCCGGCGCCGGTGTCGCGGCGCCGGCGCTGATCCAGGCCATGCGCCAGTCCGGCTGGAACGAGGACGTGGCCATCGCCGCCGTCGAGCAGGTGCTGCGCGAGCATCTGCAGGAGCACGCCGCCCGCCAGGCCCAGCCCGCCGGCGTGCCCGTGCCCGAGCCCGCCCTGGGCGACTCGCCGCTGTTCCTGGATGCCGGCGACCGCCAGGTGCAGGTGCTGATGCGCATGGAGCAGCCGCGCATCGTGCTGCTGGGCGGACTGCTGTCGCCCGAGGAATGCGAGGCGCTGATCGCCGCCGCCCGCCCGCGCATGGCGCGTTCGCTCACCGTGGCCACGGCCACCGGCGGCGACGAGGTCAACGACGACCGCACCAGCGACGGCATGTTCTTCCAGCGCGGCGAGAACGAGATCGTGCAGCGGCTGGAAGAGCGCATCGCCCGCCTGGTGCGCTGGCCCGTCGAGAACGGCGAAGGCCTGCAGGTGCTGCACTACCGCCCGGGCGCCGAGTACAAGCCGCATTACGACTACTTCGACCCGGCCGAGCCCGGCACCGCCACCATCACCAGCCGCGGCGGCCAGCGCGTGGCCACCCTGGTCATCTACCTGAACGATCCCATCAAGGGCGGCGGCACCACCTTCCCCGACGTGTCGCTGGAGGTTGCCCCCTGCCGCGGCAACGCCGTGTTCTTCAGCTACGACCGGCCCCATCCCGGCACCCGCACGCTGCACGGCGGCGCCCCTGTGATCGAGGGCGAAAAATGGATCGCCACCAAGTGGCTGCGCGAGCGGGAATTCAAGTAAAAAACGGCTCCAGCCCTTGCTGTGCAAGCGCTGGCAGCTCACCTTTCAATAGCAAACCATGTACACGCCCGAACACTCCCCGCTGGGCCAGGCCACGCACTACCCGGCGCAGTACGACGCCTCGCTGCTGTTTCCCCTGCCGCGCGCGCCCAAGCGCCAGGAGCTCGGCCTGCAGCAGGCCACGCCCTTCTTCGGCGCCGACCTGTGGACGGCCTACGAGCTGTCCTGGCTGAATGAGCGCGGCAAGCCGCAGGTGGCCATCGCCCACGTCACCGTGCCGTGCGAGACGCCGCACATCGTCGAGAGCAAGTCTTTCAAGCTGTACCTGGGCAGCTTCAACGGCACCCGCTTTGACAGCGCGGACGAGGTGCGCGCGCGCATTCGCGCCGACGTCAGCGAGGCCGTCTGGCGCGGCTCGGGCCAGACCGGCAGCGTGGGCGTGAAGCTGCTCCTGCCCGAGCAGTTCGACGCCCAGCAGGTGCGCGAACTGGACGGCCTGCCGCTGGACCGCCTGGACCTGGACTGCACCCACTACACGCCCGCGCCCGAGCTGCTGGCCGCCCGCCACGACGAAGCCCCGGTCACCGAGACGCTGGTCAGCCACCTGCTCAAGAGCAACTGCCTAGTCACCGGCCAGCCCGACTGGGGCAGCGTGCAGATCGCCTACAGCGGCGCGCAGATCGACCAGGCCGGCCTGCTGCAGTACCTGGTGAGCTTTCGCGATCACAACGAATTCCACGAACAGTGCGTGGAGCGCATCTTCATGGACGTGTGGACGCGCTGCCGCCCCATCAAGCTGAGCGTGTACGCCCGCTACACGCGCCGCGGCGGGCTGGACATCAACCCCTTTCGCACCAGCCACCCGCAGCCGCTGCCGGCCAACGTGCGCACGGCGCGGCAGTAGCGCGGCGGGGTCACCGGCTGTCGCGAGGCTTTGCGCAGGCGCCCGAGGCGCCAGGGCGCGCTTGCATCCGCCGTTGTCTGCGCCGGCAACAGCCTAGAACAGCTCGGCGTTGACGCCCCGCGGCTGCGCCTCCAGCTCGCGCTCGCGCACCAGCGCACCCACGCGCACGCCCAGCAGGCGCAGGCGCTGCGACAGCGGCACGCGTTTGAGGCACAGGCCGGCCACGCGGCGAATGGTGGCGGCGTCCTGCGTGTACTGGCCCACCGTCTGGTCGCGCGTGGCGATGCGGAAATCGTCGTAGCGCAGCTTAATGCCGATGGTCTTGCCGGCGTAGCCTTTGCGCTGCAGATCCGCCGCCACCTGCTGGCACAGCTCGGTGAAGATGCGCGACAGCTCGGCGCGGTCGTGCACGGCGTGCAGGTCGCGGTCGAAGGTGGTCTCGCGGCTCATCGAGACGGGCTCGCTCTCGGTGACCACTGGCCGCTCGTCGCGGCCCCAGGCCGCGTCGTGCAGCCAGGCGCCATAGGCCCGGCCGAAGTGCGCCTGCAGCCAGGCGCGCTCGCGCGCGGCCAGCTCGCCGATGGTGTGGATGCCGTGGCTCTTGAGCTTTGCGTCGGCCTTGGGGCCCACGCCGTTGACCTTGCGGCAGGCCAGCGGCCAGATGAGCGCCTGCAGGTCCTCGTGGCGCACGATGGAGATGCCGCGCGGCTTGTTGAACTCGCTGGCCATCTTGGCCAGCAGCTTGTTGGGCGCCACGCCGATGGAGCAGGTCAGGCCGGTGGCCTCGAGGATGCCCTGCTGAATCGTCCGCGCCAGGGGCAAGCCGCCCTCCTCCTGCCCGCCCGGGGCATCGGTGAAGTCGATATAGACCTCGTCCACGCCCCGGTCCTCCATGACCGGCGCGTGCGCCAGGATGACCTCCTTGAAGCGGCGCGAGAAGCGCCGGTACTCGGCAAAGTCCACCGGCAGGCGGATGGCCTCGGGACAGCGGTGGGCGTTCTTCATCATGCCCATGGCCGAGCCCAAGCCGAAGGCGCGCGCCGGGTAGGTGGCGGTGGTGATGACGCCCCGGCCCACGTAGGCGCCCAGCCGGTCGAAGGCCTCCAGCGGCACGGCGTGCAAGCGGCCGGCGTACTGCCGGGCCAGGGCCTCGTCGTGCGCGCTGCGCCCGCCGCCGATGACCACCGGCAGCCCGGCCAGCTGCGGGTAGCGCAGCAGTTCGACGGATGCGTAGAACGCATCCATGTCCAGGTGGGCAATGCGGCGGGAGCGGTCGGCGGCGGTCACGGCCGGGCATTGTGGCGCGCCGCTCAAACCCCCTGCAGGCAGATCAGCACCAGCCCCACCAGCATCAGGCCCATGCCGATCTTCTCGGGCCGCGAGAACGATTCGCTGAGCAGTCGGCGCGACACCAGGTAGCTGAACACCACCTCCACCATGCCCAGCGTGCGCACCGGCCCGGCGCCCTGCATGGCATAGGCCGTGAACCAGGCTAGCGACGCCGCCGCGCCCATGCTGCCGGCCACCAGCGACAGCCGCCATGCGGGCCACAGGGACGCCAGGCCGCGCTCCGTGCGCAAGGCCACCCAGGTGCCCAGGCCCACGGTCTGCAGCGCCTGGGCGATCAGCACTCCCCAGGCGCCGGACAGCCAGGGCGTCTCGGCCCCCAGGGCCAGCGCCGCGCCGCGAAAGCCCACCGTGGCGATGGCAAAGCAGGCGCCGCAGGCCAGGCCGTACAGCGCCGGCCGGCTGAGCCAGGCCGCCGCGCTCAGCAGCTGCCCGCGCGGTGGCAGCGACAGCATTAGCACGCCCAGCGTGGCGATGACCATGGCTGCCAGGGCCAGCGCCGTGGGCAGCTCGTGCAGGAAGACGCTGGCGAACAGGGCCACCTGCAGCACCTCGGTCTTGGACAGGGTGACGGCCACGGCGAAGTTGCGCTCCTTCATGGCCAGCAGCAGCGCCGCCGTGGCCATGACCTGGAAGAACGCGCCCAGCGCGATCCAGCCCAGGTAGGCGCCGCTGAAGTGCGGCACGGCGGGCGCCTGCGCCGGCACCCAGTACAGCAGCGCCAGCCAGGCCGCGGCGAACGGCAGTCCGTACAGAAAGCGCACCAGGGTGGCGGGCAGCGTGCCCAGCTCGGTCGTCAGCGAGCGCTGGGCGGTGTTGCGGGCGGTCTGCGCCAGGGCGGCGAACAGCACCACGGGCACCCAGAGGCTGCCGGCGGCAAACGAGGAAACATCCATAGCGGCAGTCATGTGCGCCCGAGCATATCGGCGCGCCGGGCCGCCCGGGCCCGGCATCTGGCGAGGGCAGCAGCAGCGGCCGGCGATGGCCGGCTGGGGACGTTCAGGCCTGCTGCGGGGCGAGCGGGTAGGTGCCCGGCACCAGGATGCGCCGGTCCACGTTCTGGATGTTGGTGTGGCCGCAGAAGGCCATGGAGACGTCCAGCTCCTTGTGGATCAGCTCCAGCGCCCGGGTCACGCCGGCCTCGCCGTAGGCGCCCAGGCCGTAGACCATGGCGCGGCCGATCATGGTGCCGCGCGCGCCCAGGGCCCAGGCCTTCAGCACGTCCTGGCCGCTGCGGATGCCGCCGTCCATCCACACTTCGGTCTGGCTGCCCACGGCATCCACGATGGCCGGCAGCGCATGGATGGAGGACGGCGCGCCGTCCAGCTGGCGCCCGCCGTGGTTGCTGACCACGATGGCGTCGGCGCCGTGCTGCACGGCCAGCACCGCGTCCTCGACCTCCATGATCCCCTTGAGGATCAGCTTGCCGCCCCACTGCTCCTTGACCCAGGCCACGTCGGCCCAGGACAGACGCGGGTCGAACTGCTCGTTGGTCCAGGACGCCAGCGACTTCATGTCCGACACGCCCTTCACATGCCCCACCAGGTTGCGGAAGGTGCGCCGCTGCGTGCCGGCCATGCCGAGGCACCAGCGCGGCTTGGTCATCAGATTCAGGATGTTGGCCAGCGTCGGGCGCGGCGGGGCGGACAGGCCGTTCTTGATGTCCTTGTGTCGCTGGCCGATGACCTGCAGGTCCAGGGTCAGCACCAGGGCGCTGCATTTGGCGTCCTTGGCGCGCTGGATCATGCGGGCCATGGATTCGCGGTCGCGCATCATGTACAGCTGGAACCAGAACGGCGCGCTGGTGTGCTCGGCGATGTCCTCGATGGAGCAGATGCTCATGGTGGAAAGGGTGAACGGGATGCCGAACTTCTCCGCCGCGCGGGCGGCGTGGATCTCGCCGTCGGCGTGCTGCATGCCCGTCAGGCCCACCGGAGCGATGGCCACCGGCATGCGCGCCGGCGTGCCCACCATGGTGGCGGCCGTGGTGCGGCCTTCCATGTTCACGGCCACGCGCTGGCGGAACTTGATGGGCGTGAAGTCGGTTTCGTTGGCCCGGTAGGTGGTCTCGGTCCACGAGCCGGAGTCGGCGTAGTCGTAGAACATGCGCGGCACGCGGCGCACGGCGACCTGGCGCAGGTCTTCGATGGTGGTGATTTTGGACAGGTCGGGCACGGCTTCTCCTCGCGGGCTTTCAGGCGGTCGGCAATGGTAGTCCCGGCTGTGAGCGCGCTGCTTGACGCTTTTTCGGCCCGCCTGAAAATTTTGCAGGCAGCCCGTCAGCGGCTGCGCGCCAGCGCCACGCCTGCCGTGGCCACCACGAAGCCGGCCACTTGCACCAGCGTCAGCGTCTCGCCCAGCAGCGCCCAGGCCTGCAGCGCCGACAGCGGCGGCACGATGAGCAGCAGCGCCGCCGTGCGCGTGGCATCGCCATGGCGCATCTGCCAGATCAGCAGCGTGGCCCCGCCCACCGACAGCACCAGCACCGCGTAGGCCATGTAGGACCACAGCAGGGCCGAGCCGTCCCAGCGCGGCGTGCCCACCGTCCAGGCCAGCAGCGCCAGCACCGCCACGGCGCCCAGGTTCTGCACGCAGCTGGCGCTGCGCAGGTCGCCGGCGGCCAGGGGCAGCTTTTGCACCATGGAGCCCACGGTGAGCGACAGCACCGAGCCCACGGCCACCAGCACCACGGGCAATGCCAGCGCCTGCTGGGCGCCGGCCTGCAGCCGCGGCCACAGCACCAGCGCCACGCCGCCAAAGCCCAGCACCAGCCCGGCCCAGGTGCGCAGCGGCAGCCGCTGGCGCAGCACCAGCACGGCGATCAGCGCGGTAAAGAGCGGCTGCAGCGCGCCGATGAGCGCCGTGATGCCCGCGCCCAGCCCGTGCCCCATGGCCCACCAGCCGGCGCCCAGGTACAGCCCGCTCATCAGCGCCCCGGCCAGCAGATGCAGTCCGATGCGCCGCGCACCGCGCGGCCAGGGCGCGCGCGCGGCCCAGGCGGCGGCGGCGAACAGCGCCGCCACACACAGCAGCCGCAGCGCCAGAAAGTAGAACGGATCGGCGTGGTTGCTGACGTCGCGCCCGACCAGGAAGCCCGACGACCAGATCAGCACGAAGGCCACCGGCGCGCCCACGTGGGCGGCCATGCCAGGGGCATGAGCGGGTGCCGGGGCGGCGCCGGCGCGGGACGGCCCGGCCGTCACCGGCGCGCGGCACGCAGGCCTGCGCCGCGCACCTCGATGTGGAGTTCATCGAGCACCTGGCCGCGCGCGTCGCGCAGCTGCACGCGGTGGCGCCCGGGCCAGGGCAGCCAGTCCCATTCGCGCCCGCGGCCCGCCGCCTTGCCGTCGATGTGCCAGGCCAGCGCCTGCCCGGGCAGGCCGTCGCCGGCGGCAAAGCGCAGGCGCTGGTGCGCCGGCGGGATGTCCGGGTCCAGCGCCACGATGGTGCCGGGCGCCGGCGCCACGATGCGCGCGGGCGCGGCGGCCGAGCCGTCGATGGATTTCATGTCTTTTTGGCCTCCAGCGACCGCCCTGCTTGCGCTGGCAGCTATGGTATCAGTAGCAAACACGGCCTGCTGCGTGCCACGCACGAACCATTCCTGGCGCGGGCTTTCGATCCAGTCGCCCCCCGCGCCGGCCTCGAACCGGACGGCCTGGCGCACCACACCGGCCGGCGGCGCGGGCGGGCGGCTGGGCGTGGCCTGGTGCAGCCACTGCATGACCTCGACCCAGATGGGCGCGGCGCCGCTGCTGCCGCTGACGTCGTGCATGGCCGCGCCGCTGGCGTTGCCCACCCACACGCCGACGGTGTAGCGCTGCGACCAGCCCACGGCCCAGTTGTCGCGCATGTCCTTGCTGGTGCCGGTCTTCACCGCCGTCCAGAAGCGCGTGGCCAGCAGGCTGTCCGGCCCGAAGGTGCGCACGCGGGCATGGGCGTCCGACAGGATGTCGCCCACGATGAAGGCGGCGCCCGCGTCCAGCGCCTGCACGGGCGCGGCCGGCGCGGAGCCGCCCAGGCGCAGCCGCGCCGGCGCGTAGCGCCCGCCGTTGGCCAGCGCGCGGTAGGCGTTGGCCAGGTGCAGCAGCTGCACCTCGCTGCTGCCCAACGCCAGGCTGTAGCCGTAGTAGCCGCCCGATTCGGCCAGTTGCAGGCCCAATGCCTGCAGCTGCGCGAAGAAGGCATCCGGCGTGACCATGACCAGGGTGCGCACCGCCGGCACGTTCAGCGACGCGGCCAGCGCCGTGCGCACCGACACCAGGCCCTTGAACTGCCGGTCGTAGTTCTGCGGGATGTACAGCCCGCTGGCCGTGGGGAGGTGGGCGCTGGAGTCCTCGACCAGCGAAGCGGCCGTCAGCCGCCGCTCGGCCAGCGCCTGGGCGTACAGAAAGGGCTTGAGCGTGGAGCCCGGCTGGCGCAGCGCCAGCACGCCGTCCACTTCGCCGGCCCGGCTCAAGGGGCCGGACGATCCGACCCAGGCCAGCACCTCGCCGCTGGCGTTGTCCAGCACCACCAGGGCGCCGTCCTGCACGTTGCGCCCGGCCAGCTCGCGCAGGTGGCGCGACAGCGACTGCACGGCCACGCGCTGCAGGGGGGCGCTGAGCGGCAGCCGCTCGGGCGCCGCCGCGGCCCGCGCGCCGCCGCCCACCGCGCGCAGCCATTGGCGCGCGAAGTGCGGCGCAATGCCCTCGCTGGGCGCCCAGGCGCGCCGCTGCAGCGCGCCGGCCACGAACAGCTCGAGCGCGCCACAGTCCACTGGAGCAGCCTTTTCCTTTCGGCCGGCGGCCCGCTGCGCTGCCATGTCGCGCAGCACGCCGCAGGCGCGGCGCGCCACGACGTCCGGCCGGGCGTTAGGGGCCCGCACCAGGGCCGCGGCGACGGCGGCCTCGCGCTCGTCCAGGCCGTGGGCGGCCTTGGCGAACAGCGTGCGCGACAGGGCGTCCAGGCCGACGATCTCGCCGCGAAAGGGCACCAGGTTCAGGTACGCCTCCAGGATCTGGTCCTTGCGCCAGCGGCGCTCCAGCACCTGCGCGGCCACGGCTTGGCCGAGCTTTTGCGCCACGCTGCGCCCGCCCGCACTCTGGCGCCAGTCCTCGTCCAGCAGGCCGGCCAGCTGCATGGTGATGGTGCTGGCCCCGCGCGTGCGCTGGTTCCACAGGTTGGCCCAGGCGGCGGCGGAGACAGCGGCCCAGTCCACCCCGCTGTGCTCGTAAAAGCGCCGATCCTCACTCAGCACCAGGGCGGTGCGCAGCGCCGGCGACACGTCGGCCAAGCCCAGCCATTCGCCGCGGCGCACCGTGGCGTCGATGCGCACGCGCTGCAGCACCTCGCCCTCGCGCGAGAGCAATTCCAGGTCGGACGGCCGCGTGGCGGCGCGCACTTCGTCGAAGGTGGGAAGGGCGTGCGCCAGCGGCGCGGCCAGGGCCAGGCACAGCGGCAACAGGAGGCGAAGGGCGTACGGCAAGACGGGCAGCGGGAGAAAAATGCAGGGCGGCACCATGGTAAGCGTGCGGCGTTGCGCCCGGCCCGCTTGACCCATGTCAAAACCGCACCGCCAGCGCGTGCCCAGACTGCCTGGCATGTCCACCCCGCCGCCCGGCCCGCGCCGCAAGAAGTTTCCCGTCAACCCCGCCCACCCCGAGCGCACCTGTTGGGGCTGCGACCGCTATTGCGCGGCGGACGCCATGCTGTGCGGCAACGGCTCGGAGCGCAGCCAGCACCCGGCGGAGCTCTTCGGCCCGGACTGGGCCGAGTGGCTGCCTCCCGAGGAGGGCCAGGGCGCGCGGGGTGACGGAGACGGCGCGGACGGCGATCAGCCCAGCGCCAGCAGCACCGGCTGATGGTCCGACGCCCGGGTGGCGCCGTCGATCTGTAGATCCTGGACCCGGGAGCGCAGCGAATCGCTGACCCAGACGAAGTCGCAGGCGATGGGCTGGGCCGAGAAGCGCCGGTCGAACAGGCAGAACGTGGGCGGCTGGGGCGTGTGCGGGTGCAGCAGCCGCCAGGCGTCGTGCAGCGCCGGCGTGCCGGGCGTCGCCCAGCCGGCGGCCTCCTCGGCCGACAGGGGCGCGGCCAGGTGGGCGTATTCGGGCTCGGTGGCCTGCAGGTTGAAGTCGCCGCACAGCACGGCGTGGGGCGTGTGCGGCTGGTCCTGAAAGGGCGAGCCGTCGGCTGCCGGCGCGGGCGGGCACGCCGCCTGGGCGCAGGCCTGCAGGTGCAGGGCGCGCAGGGCCCGGGCCTGGGCCATGCGCTGCACGCGCGAGTAGTACTCAAGGTGGGTGGTCATGACGCGCACGGGGCCCAGCAGGGGGCTGGCCACGGTCAGCACGCTGCACAGGCGCGGCATGCTGCGCACGCCGGCATCAGACGGATAGGGCAGCGGGTGGTGCTGCAGCTGCAGCACCGGCAGCCGGGTGGCGATCAGGTTGCCAAAGCGCTGGCGGCCGGCAGCCGTCCACACGTCCACGGCGGCGCCGAAGAACACCTGCCAGCCGGGCGGCAGCGCCGCGCGCACCTGCGCCACTTGGTCGCCGGGCTCGCCCGGCAGGCCGGGGTGGTTGACGGCGATCTCCTGCAGGCACAGAACGTCGGGCGCGTCCATGGACAGAGCGTGGTGCACGATGCGCGCAACGTCCACGCGGCCGTCCAGACCGCAGCACCATTGGGTGTTCCAGGTAACGAGCTTCATGGGATTGGCATGGAATGGTCCAGCGGTCGATTGTGAGACTTTTTGGCCTTCAGCGCCCGCCAATCAAGCGCTGGCAGCTATGCTTTTCGCAGCACGGACAGCGCCACCCCGGCCGGCATGGGTGGTGACAGCGCCCCGGCTTCAGGCCGCTGCCAAGCCCAGGATGGCGCGCGCCTCGTCGGTGCTGGCCACCTCACGCCCGGCGCGGCGGGCGCACTGCACGAGCTGCTCGATCATGGGACCGTTGGATTCGGCCTTGGCGCCGTCCGGCAGGTAGAAGCTGTCCTCCAGCCCCGTGCGCAGGTGGCCGCCCAGTTCGGCCACGCGCTGGTGCACGGGCCAGATGTTGGCGCGGCCGATCACGGTGGCCTGCCAGGGCGCGTCCCGGATCTTCAGGCGCAGCAGGATGGGCAGCAGCTCGGGGTCGGCCGGCATGCCGGACTCCACGCCCATGACGAAGTTGTATTCGGGCAGGCCGCGGGTGTACATGCCGGTCTGCACGTACATCTCCACGCAGCGCACGATGCCCACGTCGAAGCACTCGAACTCCGGCAGCGTGCCGGTCTCGGCCATCACGTCGAGAAAATCCTGCACCTTGGCCGGCTGGTTGTCGAACAGCATGGGCGGCCAGGCCCAGCTGCCGTTGGCGCGCACCTTCAGGTAGTTCAGCGATCCGGCGTTGCACGCCGCCATCTCGGGCCGGGTGGCACGCAGGCAGTCCAGCGGGCCCTGGTAGTGCGGGCCGACCACGCCGGTGGTCTGGTTGATGATGATGCCCGGGCAGGCCTCGCGCATGGCCTGCACGCAGTCGGTGGCGACTTGCGGGTCCCAGCTGGGCAGGTGGCCCTTGCCCGGCTCCTGGCTGCGAAAGTGCACGTGGATGACGCTGGCGCCGGCCTCAAAGGCGCGGCGCGCTTCCCTAGCGAGCTGCGCGGGCGTGACGGGCACGTGGTGCTGCTGCGGGTCGGTCAGCACGCCGGTGATGGCGCAGGTGACGACGGCCTTGTGGGCGGGGTTGTGGCTCATGGGGGTTGCCTCCGGGGTTCGCTGTCACCAGCCCAGCTGCCGCGCAGCCAGGTCCTTCATGATTTCCTCCGCGCCGCCGCCGATCATCATGACTTTGACCTCGCGGTAGATGCGCTCGCTGACGGTGCCGCGCATGAAGCCCATGCCGCCCAGGATCTGCACGGCCTGGTCGGCGCAGAACTGCATGGTCTGCGTGGCGTGGTTCTTGAGCAGGCAGACCTGGGCCACCCATTCGGGCCCCGTGTCACCCGCATCGGCACGCGCGGCGATGGCCTCGCACCATGCGGCTGTGGACTGGATGCGCATCTGCATGTCCGCCAGCTTGTGGCGGATGGCCTGGTGCTCCACCAGCGCCGCGCCAAAGGTCCGACGCTGGCGCGCCCAGGCCAGGGCCTCGTCGAAGCAGGCCTCGGCAAAGCCCAGCGCCGAAGCGGCCAGGCCGAAGCGCTCGGCATTGAAGTTGCCCATGATGATGCGAAAGCCCTGGCCTTCCTCGCCCAGCAGGTAGCGGGCCGGCACGCGCACCTCGTCGAAACGCAGGTGGGCGGTGTCGGAGCACAGCCAGCCCATCTTGGCAAGCCGGCTGCGCGACAGGCCGGGGCTGCTGCCGGGGATCAGGAGCATGGAGATGCCGCCGCTGCCGCGCGCGCCCGGCTCGCCCGTGCGCACGGCAGTGGTGATCCAGTCCGCGCGTAGACCTGAGGTGATGAACACCTTCTCGCCGCTGACGACGTAGTCATCCCCGTCGCGCCGCGCGGTGGTGGCCAGCCGCGCCACGTCGGAGCCGCCACCCGGCTCCGTGATGGCCAGCGCCGCGATCGCCTCGCCCGCCAGCACCGGCGGGATGACCTCGGCGCGCACGGCGTCGCTGCCATGGGCCACCACGGGCGGCAGGCCGATGTTGTGCGACAGCAGGCTGGCCAGCACCCCGCCGCTGGCGCCGTGGCGGCTGAGTGCCCGCCACAGCGGCAGGCGCAGCGCGTAGCTGGCGGGCGTGCCGCCGTATTCCTCGGGATAACCCAGGCCCAGCAGGCCGAGGTCAGCCGCGCGGCGGTACAGCGCACGGGGAAATTCACCCGCCGCGTCCCAGGCGTCCACATGCGGCGCGATCTCGGTGCGGGCGAAGCGGGTGACGGTGTTTGCCAGGGCCTCGCGGTCGGCGCGGGCGTCGCCCAGGCCGCGCTGCGGGTCGAGGGTGCTGTCGGTCATGCGTCTGCCTCCTGCGCTTGCGCGGCGGGTGCCAGGCGCGCCAACACCTGGCCGGGGGTGACCTGCTGGCCCACGGCCACCATCAGCTCGGCCAGAACCGCCGGCGCGGGCACCGTCAGGCTGTGCTCCAGCTTCATGGATTCGATGACCAGCACCGTGTCGTGCGCGGCCAGTTGCTGGCCGGCTACTGCCGGCAGGGCCACCACGCGGCCGTTGAAGGGCGCGCGCAGCTCGCCCGCCCCGCCCTGCCCGCCGGCCCGGGCCGCCGTTTCGTACGAGGCGTCTTCCACCCAGCCGTCGATGCCGCCGGCCTGCCAGTGCCAGCGCCGCGCACCGACGGCCACGGCGTGCACGCGCTGGTCGGCCCCGGCCGCGCCCAGCGGAGTGACGCGCACGCCACCGTCGGCCTCACAGGCCAGATGCACGCGGCCGTCCAGCGCTTCGCCCATGGCCGGGTCGGCGCCCTGGACGTGCAAGCGGCCGCCGCCCAGCTCGCGCACCGCCAGGGCGTGCACCCGGCCCTGGTGGCGCAGGCGCAGCGGGCGCTGCAGGCTGCAGGGCAGCGCAGGGGCGCCTGCCGGATTCATAGTAAAAATGGCCGTCAGCGCAGATGGGGCAAGCGCTGACAGCTCCTTTTTCAATAGCGTTTCGCGGATCGCATCGGCCTGCTGCGCCAGGAAGGGCACCAGCGCCTGCCCGGCGCCAAACTGCGGGTGCGCCAGGCATTCGGCCAAAAAGGCCCGGTTGGTCGGCAGGCCCAGCACGCTGGTGGCCTGCAGCGCGCGCACCAGGGCGGCGATGGCCTCGTCCCGCGTGGCGGCGTGCACGATCAGCTTGCCCAGCAGGGCGTCGTAGTACGGCGATACCTCGGTGCCCTGCTCCAGCGCGTGGTCGAAGCGCAGAGCGCCCGGCGCGGCACGCCCGAAGGCCGTGGCGGGCGGCGCGGCGAGGTGCAGCACGCGCCCGGTGTGAGGATGGAACTGCGCGTCCTCGGCGCACAGGCGCACCTCGATGGCGTGGCCCTGCAGGCGTACGTCCTGCTGCGCCAGCGGCAGCGGCTCGCCCCGTGCCACGCGGATCTGCCACTCCACCAGGTCCAGGCCGGTGAGCGCCTCGGTCACCGGGTGCTCGACCTGCAGTCGGGTGTTCATCTCCATCAGATAGAACTGTTCGCCGTCCAGCAGAAACTCCACCGTGCCCGCGCCCACGTAGCCCGCGGCCTGCGCCAGGGCCACGGCGGCGGCGCCCATGCGCGCGCGCAGGGCTTCATGCATCGCCGGGCTGGGCGACTCCTCGATGAGCTTTTGGTGGCGGCGCTGCACCGAGCAGTCGCGCTCGCCCAGGTGGATGCAATGGCCGTGGGCGTCGGCGAAGACCTGCACCTCGACGTGCCGCGGGGCCAGCAGGGCGCGCTCGATCAGCAGGTCGCCGCAGCCAAAGCCGGCCAGCGCCTCGGAGCGCGCGCTGGCCAGGGCCGCCGGCAGTTGCGCTGCGTCGGCCACCAGCCGCATGCCGCGCCCGCCGCCACCAGCCACGGCCTTGACCATGAGAGGAAAGCCGATGCGCGCGGCCTCCGCCGCGAAGCGTTCGTCGCTCTGGTCGTCGCCCGCATAGCCCGGCAGGCAGGGCACGCCGTACTGCTGCGCCAGCTGCTTGGCGCCGGACTTGCTGCCCACGGCGCGAATGGCGGCGGGCGGCGGGCCGATCCACGCCAGGCCGGCGTCCTGCACGGCCTGGGCGAAGTCGGCGTTCTCGCTCAAAAAACCGTAGCCCGGGTGCACCGCATCGGCACCGCTGGCGCGCGCCGCGTCCAGCAGCCTGTCGATGCGCAGGTAGCTGTCGGCGCTGGCCGCGCCGCCCAGCGCCACGGCCTGCGTGGCCTCGCGCACGTGCAGGGCGCGGGCGTCGGGCTCGGAGTAGACGGCGACGGTGTCCAGCCCCAAGCGACGTGCGGTGTGGATGACGCGGCGGGCGATCTCGCCGCGATTGGCGATGAGGACTTTTTTCATGCGTCGCTCCCCTGCGGCAAGATCGCCCGCCTGCCCGCTACGCGGGCCCGAGCGATGTGCTTCGCCATGCCTGCGGCATGACCGCAGCGGTTGGCGATGAGGATTTTTTTCATGCGTGGCTCCAAGGTGCCGGCTGGCGAGCGCCAAAGGCGGCTAGGCCCTGCGCGGCTTCGATGCCGCGCAGCGACTGGGCGAAGGCCTGTGCGGCTGCGTCCAGCAAGTCGAATAAAGGCTGTTCGCGCTCGGCCAGCAGCAGCCGCTTGGTGGCAGCCACGGCCTGCGGGGCGCCCTGGGCATGGCGGGCCACGGCGGCGTTCAGGGCGGCCTGCAGGCCGTCGGCGCCGGCGATCTCGTCGGCCATGCCGTCGCGCAAGGCCGCTGTGGCGCCGTGGCGCTGGCCGGTTAGCAGCCAGCGGCGGGCGGCGGCGGGCCCCAGGCGCCGCACCACGAAGGGCGCGATCTGCGCCGGCACGATGCCCAGCGTCACCTCGGGCGTGGCGAACTGCGCGCCCTCGGCCGCCAGCACGTGGTCGGCGCAGCACAGCAGGCCGATGCCGCCGCCCATGGCCGCGCCCTCCACCACGGCAATCAGCCACTGCGGCAGGGCGCACAGCGCCTGCAGCAGCACGCCAAAGCGCCGGTTCACGGGCACCAGCGGGTCGTCCTGCCCGGCAGCCAGCGGCTGGCCGACGGCTCGGGCAAAGCCGCCCAGGCTGCCGCCGGCGCAAAAGTGCCCGCCGGCGCCGCGCAGCACCACGCCGCGCAGGGCGGCATCCTGGCCAGCGCGCTCGCAGGCGGCCAGCAGGGCGTCAACCATGGCGTCGCTCAGGGCGTTGCGGCTGGCCGGAGCGTTCAGCGTCCAGGTCTCCAGCCAGCCGCCGGCCAGGGGCTGGCGGTCGATCAGCAGTTCGTCGGCCATGGCGTGCGGCTCCTCAGCGCGGCGGGCGCTTGGCGATGCCCATGGCCCGGGCAATGATGCCCAGCATGACCTCGTCGGCACCGCCGCCTATGGACCCCAGCCGGCCGTCGCGGTACATGCGCGCCACCTTGTTCTCCAGCGTGAAGCCCATGCCGCCCCAGAACTGCAGGCAGGTGTCGGTCACCAGGCGGTTCAGGCGGCCTGCCTTCAGCTTGGCCATGCTGGCCAGCTCCAGCACATCCTGGCCGCTCACGTACAGCTCGCCGGCGCGCCAGGTCAGGGCTCGCAGGCATTCCACCTCGGTCTTGACCTCGGCCAGCTTGAACTGCACCCACTGCTGGTCGGCCAGCGTGGCGCCGAACATCTTGCGCTCCTGCGCCCACTCCACCGTCCAGTCAATGCAGTTGGCCAGCGACACCAGGCAGCTGACCGCGCACCACAGGCGCTCTTCCTGGAACTGCTGCATCTGGTAGATGAAGCCTTGCCCTTCCTGGCCGATCAGGTAGCGCTGGGGCACGCGCACCTCGTCGAAGTACAGGAGGCCCGTGTCGCTGCTGTCCATGCCGATCTTGCGGATCTTGCTGGCCACCTCGATGCCCGGCAGCAGGCGGCCCGCCTCGCGCAGCGGCACCATGACCAGGCTCTTGTTCTTGTGCGGCGGGCCGTCGCTGGTGTTGACCAGCATGCACATCCAGTCGGCCTGCAGGCTGTTGGTGATCCACATCTTCTGGCCGGTGATGATGTAGTCGCCGCCGTCCTTGCGCGCATGGCTCTTGATGGCGGACACATCGCTGCCCGCGCCGGGCTCGGACACGCCGATGCAGCCCACCATGTCGCCCGCAATCGCCGGCGCCAGGAACTGGCGCTTCAACTCATCGCTGCCGTAGCGCGCCAGCGCCGGCGTGCACATGTCCGTCTGCACGCCGATAGCCATGGGCACGCCGCCGCAGTGGATGTGGCCTAGCGTCTCGGCCATGGCCATGCCGTAGGAGTAGTCCAGCCCGGCGCCGCCGTAGGCCTCGGGCTTGGTCAGGCCCAGCAGGCCCAGGTCGCCCAGCTTCTTGAAGACCTCGTGGGCGGGGAAGATCTCAGCCGCCTCCCACTCGTCCACGTGGGGGTTGATCTCCTCATCGATGAAGCGCTTGAGGGTCTTCTGGATCTCGCGGTGCTCGTGCGTGAGTTGCATGGTGTTGTCTCCGTTCTTGTCCTGTGTGTGGGGCGCGGGCGCTACATGCGCCCCACGCCGAACTGCATGGGGCGCACGGCGCGGGCGGCGCCTTCGGCGATGGTGTCCAGGCAGAAAGCCAGCACGGCGCGCGTGTCGCGCGGGTCGATCACGCCGTCGTCCAGCAGCAGGCCGCTGGTGTAGGCCACGTCGGCCTGCTGCTCGAACATGGCGACGATGCGCTCGTACTGGGCCTGCATCTCGGCCGGGTCGGGCGTGATGCCTTTGCGCGCCAGGGCGCCTTCGGTAACGATCTGCATGGTGCGCGCGGCCTGCTCGCCGCCCATGACCGCCGTCTTCGCACCCGGCCAGCTGAACAGAAAACGCGGCGCATAGCCGCGCCCGCACATGCCATAGTTGCCGGCGCCAAAGCTGGCGCCGCACTGGATGGTCAGCTGCGGCACGGCGGCGCAGGTCACGGCCTGGATCATCTTGCTGCCGTGCTTGATCATTCCGCCCTGCTCGCTGTCCTTGCCCACCATGAACCCGGTGGTGTTTTGCAGATAGACGATGGGCTGGCCCAGCTGGCACATCCACTGGATGAAGTGCGTGGCCTTGCTGGCCCCGGCCACGTCGATGGGGCCGTTGTTGCTGATGAAGCCCACGGCGTGGCCCGCGATGCGCCCTTGCGCGCAGACGGTGGCGGCGCCGTAGCGGGCCTTGAACTCCAGCAGCTCGGAGCGGTCCGTCAGGCGCGCGATGACCTCGCGCATGTCCACCGGCTGGCGCAGGTCGTCGGGCATCAGGCCCAGCAGGTCATCCTGGGGCAGCAGCGGTTCAAAGGCCGCGCGCGGCGGCGCCGGCCGCGCCCAGTCCAGCTGCGCCAGAACGGCGCGCGCCATGCCGATGGCCTCACGGTCGTCGCCGGCCAGGTATTCACCGAGGCCGGAGACGGCCGTGTGCATCTCGGCGCCGCCCAGCTCCTCCTCGGTGGCGATCTCGCCGGTGGCGGCCTTGAGCAGGGGCGGGCCGGCCAAAAAGGCGCGCGAGCGGCCCTGCACCATGACCACCACGTCCGACAGCCCCGGCATGTAGGCCCCGCCGGCCGTGCCCGAGCCGTGCTGCACGGTGACCACCGGGATGCCGGCGGCGGACAGCCGCGCCAGGTTGCGAAACAGCGCGCCGCCGTGCACGAAGCCCTCCACGCGGTAGCGCATCAGGTTGGCGCCGGCGCTCTCCACCAGGTGCACGAAGGGCAGGCGGTTTTCCAGGGCGATGTCTTGCAGACGCAGGATTTTCTCCAGGCCCATCGGCTGGATGGCACCGGCCTCGATGCCCGAATCGCTGGCCACCACCATGCAGCGCACGCCTGACACGAAGCCGATGCCGGCGATCACGCCGCCGCCGGGCACGGACTTGGCCGCGTCCTGGGTGTCATGCAGGTAGCCGGCCAGGTCCATCAGCGGCAGCCAGGGTGCGCCCGCGTCCAGCAGCAGTGCCACGCGCTGGCGCGGCAGCAGCTGGCCGCGTTTTTCAAACTGTGGCAGCGAGCGCGCCGACGCGGCGGCCGCGCGCTCCTGCAAAGCGCGCAGGCCTTGCAGGCGCGCCAGCAGCGCCTCGCGGCGGCGCAGCGCATCGGGGGCGCCGGCGTTGTGGCGCGAGGTGAAGGCGGTGGGACTGCTCATGCGTCCTCCCGCGGCGCCGGGGCGCTGGCGAACACCCGCGGCGTCTGCGCGCGGTGAAAGCCCTGGAACGGCCGCACCGCCACGCGCTGGCGCACCGCTTCATCGGGCTGCTCCATGGGCCAGCCCATGCGCGCCTGCGGGCGGGCGCCGTCCACGCGCAGCGTGGTGCCGCTGATAAAGGCAGCCGCCGGACTGAGCAGGAAGGCGATGGCCGCGGAGATCTCGGCCTCGGTCCCCATGCGGCCCAGCGGCACGGTGCGCGGCATGGCGCGCAGCAGCTCGGCCGCCTGCGGCGGGTAGTTGTCCATGCCGCTGGAGGCGATGTAGCCCGGCGCCACGGCGTTCACGCGCACGCCGGCACGCGCCCACTCCACGGCCGCCGTCTCGGTGAAGCTGACCATGCCGGCGCGCGCCGCGCCGCTGTGGCCCATGCCTGGCATGGAGCCCCACATGTCCGCCACCACGTTGACGATCGCGCCGCCGTGCGCGCCCATCCACTGCGTGAAGCACTCGCGCGCCAGCAAAAAGCCACCCGTCAGGTTGGTGCTGACCACTGCCTCCCATCCCTTGGCGGAGATGGCCTCGAGCGGCGACATGAACTGCCCGCCGGCGTTGTTGACGAGGCCGTCGATGCGCCCATGCGTGGCCAGCACCTCGCGCACCAGGGCGGCCACGCCGTCTTCGCTGCGGATGTCGCAGGCCTGCCAGGTGGCCAAGCCGCCGTCGGCGGCGATCTCCTGCTGCACGGCGGCCAGCTTGTCCGCCTTGCGCCCGACCAGCACCACTTTGGCACCCAGGTGGGCCAGCTCGTGCGCCGTGCAGCGGCCGATGCCCGAGCCGCCGCCGGTAACGACGACGACCTGCCCGGCAAACAGACCGGGCGCGAAAACCGAGCCGTAAGCGGCCGGTGCTTGGGGAAGTGCGGCAGTCATGGATGGGCTCCTTCTGCCGGCGCCCTGGTGAACAGCGCCATGGCCTGCTCGGCCAGCGCGTCCAGGCTCAGGCCCTTCTTGGGCGAATACCAGCTCACCGACCAGTTCAGCGCGCCGAAGATGAACAGGCGCGCCACGGCCGGCTCGGCCTGCAGCAGGCCCTGGCGGGCCAGGCCCTGCAGTGCGGGCATCCAGGCGGCCTCATAGGCGTCCTTGATGCGGGCCACGTCCTTGCGCTGGGCGGCGGTGAGCGAGCGCCACTCGTACAGCATCACCGGGATGAAGCCGCTGCGCGGGCCCAGCAGGATCTCGAAGTGGTGGCGCACCAGCACGCGCAGCTGCTCGTGCGGGCTGGCGGCGTCGCCCAGGGCCTGCAGGGTGCGCTGCTGGCTGTGCAAGGCCTCGGCCATGCCCTCGGCCATCACGGCGTGCAGCAGCGCGCTCTTGCTCTTGAAGTGGTAGTAGGGCGAGCCGCTGTGCATGCCCACGGCGGCGGCGATGTCGCGCGTGCTGGTGGCCGCGTAGCCCTTGGACAAGAACAGCCGCGCCGCCTTGTCCATGAGCTTGCGGCGGCGGTTGCCGTCGTCCTGCTCCTCGGCCGTCTTGCGCGGGCGGCCGCGCGGCCGGCGCTGCGGCGGATCGGCAGCAGGCTGCGGATTGGCGCCGGCCAGTGGCGCGGCGCTGCTGGAAGGCTTTGCTGGTGGCATGGTCAGACCTTAGCAAAGCCATTTATTTTTAGCAAGCGATTGCTTTGTAAAAATACCCAGACCGGACCTGCCGCCGGTCAGGGCGGCGCGTCCACCTCCTGGGGCGGGCGCTGCCAGTAGCGCTGCGTGGCGGCGCGCTCGCAGCGCAGCCGCCCGTCGGCCGACTGCCACGCTGCCGCGCCGCAGCCGGGCGTGGCAGCCAGGGCGATGCCGCGTGCGCGGTAGCGCTGCACCACCTCGGGCGCAGGGTGGCCAAACGAGTTGCGCCAGCCCGCCTGCACCAGCGCCAGCTTGGGGGCCACGGCATCGAGGAAGACCTCGCTGGACGAGGTCTTGCTGCCATGGTGCGGCACCAGCAGTACGTCGGCGGACAGCTCGGCGCCGGCCTCCACCAGGGCCTGCTCCTGCGCCCGCTCGATGTCTCCCGCCAGCAGCGCCGCGCGGGCGCCCTGCCCCACAGCGGCCGCCACCCGCAGCACGCAGCTGCGGGCGTTGGGCCGCGCGGCGCGGCCTTCCGGCGCCGGGCCGGGCGGCGGGTGCAGCACGGCGAACTCCACCCCGTCCCACTGCCAGCGCATGCCGGCCGCGCAGGGCTGCACCGGCACCTGGGTGCCGGGCGCCAGGCCACCGTCGATGGAGCCCAGCACGCGCGCCTGGGGCTGCTGCGCCAGCACGGCGGCGGCGCCGCCGGTGTGGTCGCTGTCGCCGTGGCTGAGCACCAGCAGGTCGATGCGCTCGCCCAAAGCGCGCAGCAGTGGCGCCAGCACGCGCTCGCCCGCATCGGCCGTGGCCGACAGGCGCGGGCCCGCGTCGTACAGCAGGCTGTGGTGCGCGGTGCGTACCAGCACGGCCTGGCCCTGGCCCACGTCGGCCGCCAGCAGATCGAACTGCCCGGCGGCCGGCCGCGCCACCTGCCAGGCCAGCGCCGGCAGCAGCAGCGGCAAGCCCAGCACCCGCAGGCGCCAGGGCAGGCGCAGCACCAGCAGCAGGCCGCCGGCCACGGCCGCCATGCCCAGCGGCAGCGGCGCCAGGGCCAGGCTCAGCTGCGCCCAGGGCCAGCCGGCCAGCCACTGCAGCCAGGCGCCCAGCAGCTCGGCGCTCCACGCCGCCGCCTGCCACAGGGGCGGCCACAGCACGCCGGCCAGGGCCAGCGGGGTGAGCACCAGCGTGGTCCAGGGGATGGCCACCAGGTTGGCCACCAGGCCGACGAGGGAGACCTGGCCAAACAGCAGCAGCGTCAGCGGCGCCAGCGCCACGGTGACCGCCCACTGCTCGCGCAGCAGCGCTACGAATTTCAAGCCAAATCGGCCTCCAGCGCCCGTCCCATCGGCGCTGGCAGCTCTCATATCTGTAGCGAACAGCATGCCCACGGCGACGAAGCTCAGCCAGAAGCCCGCCTGCAGCAGCGCCCAGGGGTCGGCCAGCAGCACGGCGGCACAGGCCAGCAGCCAGACCTGGGGCCAGGGCCAGGCGCGGCCGGACAGGCGCAGCAGGCCCACGGTGGCCAGCATCAGCACGGTGCGCTGCGCCGGCACGCCCCAGCCGCTGAACAGCGCATAGGCCCCGGCCAGCAGCACACCGCCCACCAGCGCCGCGCTGGGCGCAGGCACCGCCAGGCATAGGCGGGTGCTGCGGGCCCAGGCGCGGCGCAGCACGGCCGCGGCCAGCCAGGCGAACAAGGTGATGTGCAGGCCCGAGATGCTCATGAGGTGGGCCACGCCGGTGATGCGGAACACGTCCCAGTCGGCGCGGTCGATGGCGCGCTGGTCACCGGTGACCAGCGCCGCCACCACGCCGGCCGCGCGCCGGCGCGCCGGGTCGCCGTCCACCGGAGCCAGGCGCTGCAGGATGGCGTCGCGCACCCGCTGACGCAGTTGCTCCACAGGGTGGCGCCAGGTGGCGGCCAGCAGGCGCGGCGGCTCGCCCGGCGCGCCGGTGCGCACGTAGCCGCCGGCCTGCACGCCCTGCTCCCACAGCCACAGTTCGTAGTCGAAACCGTGCGGGTTGCGTGCGCCGTGCGGGGCCTTCAGGCGCAAGGTCAGCTGCCAGCGCTCGCCGGCGCGCAGGGCGGGTGGCGGCTGCTCCACCTCCTGGCCGCGCCAGCCCTGGGCGTACCAGGTCAGGTCGATGAGTTCCGGCAGGCGCACGGCCTGGCCGTCCTGCCGCGCCGACTCCACCGCCAGGCGCAGGCGCACGCCGTCGGCCCGCACCTGAGGCATGGCGGCGATGACGCCGGTCACGCGCAGGTCCTGCCCCTGCAGCTGGGGCGCCAGAGCGCCGGCCAGGAAGGCCGCGGCGCGCAGGCCGCACAGGCCCCAGGCCAGCACCGCAGCGCCCAGGCCGGCCAGGGCTGCCGCAAGCCGGCCGCCCCGCAGCCAGGCCATAAGAATCGCCGCGGCGCCGAAGGTCAGGGCCGCGCCATAAACGGTGGTCGGCAGCAGCGCGCTTTGCTGCAGCTGCAGCGCCGTGCCCAGCACCACGCCCAGCAGCGCCGGCGTGCCCAGCCAGAAGGTGCGCGCTACGCGGTGGGCGGGCATGGCGGCAGCGCCTGCGCGCACCAGGCCCGGCCCTCAGCGGTCAGCGCCACCCGCCAGCGACCCTGGTCTTGCCACACGTGCACCCAGCCGGGGCCACGCTGGCCGCCGCCCAGGGGCGCGTCGCCCAGGGCGCTGAGCTGGCGCAACACGGCGCTGGCGCCCAGGCCCAGCCACTTGGACAGGGCCGGCAGCGCCAGCCCGTCCTGCAGGCCGGGCTGCGCCAGCTCCCGCAGGATCGCCAGTGCCAAGGGTGGCAGCGCGGCCTCTTCGTGGCTCATGGCCGTGGCGTGTGCGGCGTCAGGACCACGGGGATGGACTTGGAGGTGGGCGTGCCCACACCCTCGGCCACCGAATCCAGCGGCACCAGCGGGTTGGTCTCGGGGTAGTAGGCCGCCAGGTTGCCGCGCGGGATGTCGTAGGGCACCAGCACGAAGCCGTGCACGCTGCGCTGCACGCCGTCGTCCCAGACGGTGTGGATGTCGACCCGGTCGCCGCCGGCCAGGCCCAGCGCGGCGATGTCCTCGGGGTGGATGAAGACCACCTGGCGCTGGCCCTGCACGCCGCGGTAGCGGTCGTTCAGGCCGTAGATGGTGGTGTTGTACTGGTCGTGCGAACGGGTGGACAGCAGCGTGAACAGCGCCCGCCCCTCGTGCCGCTGCGGGCCGGGTGCCGGCACCGCGTGCACGGAGAACTGCGCCCTGCCGCTGGCTGGCGGCGTTGCGCAGCCGAAAGCCGCCGGGCACGGCCACGCGGGCGTTGAAGTCGGCGAAATCGGGAAAGACCTTTTCGATCTCATCGCGGATGCGGGCGTAGTCCTGCACCAGCCAGGCCCAGGGCACGCTGGAGCGCTCACCCAGCGTGGCGGCGGCCAGGCGGGCGACGATGGCCGGCTCGGACAGCAGCTCGGCCGAGGCCGGCGGATTCATGCCCATGGAGAGGTGCACCATGCTCATCGAATCTTCCACCGTCACGCCCTGCGGGCCGCCGGCCTGCATGTCGATTTCGGTGCGGCCCAGGCAGGGCAGGATCAGCGCCTCGCGCCCATGCACCACGTGGCTGCGGTTGAGCTTGGTGGCCACGTGCACGGTCAGGCCGCACCGGCGCAGGCCGGCCCAGGTGGCGGCGGTGTCGGGCGTGGCGGCAGCAAAGTTGCCGCCCAGGGCGAAGAACACCTTGCAGCGCCCTTCGCGCATCTGGCGGATGGCGCCCACCGTGTCCACGCCATGCGCGCGCGGCGGCGCAAAACCATAGACCTGCTGCAGCCGGTCCAGCAGCGCCGGCGGCGGCGCCTCCCAGATGCCCATGGTGCGGTCGCCCTGCACGTTGCTGTGCCCGCGCACCGGACAGGGGCCTGCGCCCTCGCGGCCGATGTTGCCGCGCAGCAGCAGCAGGTTGACGATGGCGCCAATGGTGGCCACCGCGTGCCGGTGCTGGGTAATGCCCATGCCCCAGCAGGCAATCACGCGCTCGGCGCCGATGTACACGTCGCCGGCGGCGCGCAGCTGCGCCTCGCTCAGGCCCGAGGCGTCCTGCAGCTGCGCCCAGGGCGTCTGCGCGATCTGCGCGGCCAGGGCATCAAAGCCCGTGGTGTGCTCGGCGATGAAGTCCTCGTGGAGCACGCCGCCGCGCTGCGCGTGCATCTCCAGCACGTGCTTGGCGATGCCGGTGACGGCCGCCAGGTCGCCGCCCACGCGCAGCTGCAGGTAGTGCGTGCTGATGGGCGAGGAGCCCAGCGTGGCCATCTGCAGCTTGTCCTGCGGGTCGGCGAAGCGCTCCAGTCCGCGCTCGCGCAGCGGGTTGAAGCTGACGATGCGCGCGCCGCGCTTGTGCGCCGCGCGCAGCTCGCCCAGCATGCGCGGGTGGTTGGTGCCGGGGTTCTGGCCGAAGATGAAGATGGCGTCGGCGCGCTCGAAGTCCGCCAAGGTCACCGTGCCCTTGCCCGTGCCCACCTGGGCGCGCATGGCGGCGCCGCTGGCCTCGTGGCACATGTTGGAGCAGTCGGGGAAGTTGTTGGTGCCGAACTGGCGCACGAACAGCTGGTACAGGAAGGCCGCCTCGTTGCTGGTGCGCCCGGAGGTGTAGAAGATGGCCTCGTTGGGGTCGGCCAGCGCATTCAGGTGCCGCGCGATGAGCATGAAGGCCTCGTCCCAGGCGATGGGCAGATAGCGGTCGCTGGCGGCGTCGTAGCGCATGGGGTGGGTGAGGCGGCCCTGATCCTCCAGCCAGAAGTCGCTTTGCCGCTCCAGCTCGGCCACGGTGTGGCGGGCGAAGAATTCCGGCGTGGCGCGCCGCGCCGTGGCTTCGGCCGCCACGGCCTTGGCGCCGTTCTCGCAGAACTCGAAGGTGGAGTGGTGGTTGCGGTCGGGCCAGGCGCAGCCGGGGCAGTCGAAGCCGTCCGGCTGGTTGGCAGACAGCAGGGTCTTGGCGCCCTTGAAGGGGATGCCCTGGGCCAGCAGCGTGTCCTTCACGCTGGCCAGCGCCCGCCACCCGCCTGCGGGGCCGTCATAGCGGGTGATCTTCTGTTCGGTGGTCATGCCCTGCATCTTGCGGCCTTGGCGCGCGGTGTCAATCGAGCCGGATGCGCTGCGGCTTCTTCTGACAGCGCGGCGCCGCGCGGGTGTCTACAAGAAGGCCGTTGCCCGCTTGCCACTTCGTTCATTCACTTTCCACCGGAGGCGCCGATGGCCCACATACCCGACTCGAAGATCGAACCGTCCGACCCGCCCATCCACCCCCGCAAGGTGCTGGCCATCGTGGACCTGCGCCGCGCCGTGGGCATCATCGCCGTGGTGCTGGCGCTGGTGCTGCTGGTGGCGGGGCTGGGCCGGCTGTTCGCATCCAGCGACGATCCCTACCTGCCAGAGAGCCGTACCGCCACCGGGGCGAATGCGCCGGCCATTCCCGTGCCGCCGGCACGCTGAGCGCAGGCGGCGGAGGGTTTAGGTGTTTTTTTCCCTCTATCCCTTGTGCAGCAAGCGCCAGCAGCTATCAAATGAGCAGCAAGCACATGCCAGCTGGGCAGACGGGCAAGTCCCCCGTCGCCTGGCGCCTGGCGCCTGGCGCCGCTCAGGTTTTCTTGCTGATGGTGATGGTCGGGAACTTGGCGGAGAAATCCTTGGACTGCTGGGCGATCTTCACCGCTACCTTCCGGGCAATGTCCTTGTACATGCCCGAAACCTCGCCGTCCGGCTCGGCCGCCACCGTGGGCCGGCCGCTGTCGGCCTGCTCGCGGATGGACATCTTCAAGGGCAGCGCGCCCAGGTAGTCCAGGCCCTGCGCCTCGGCCATCTTCTTGCCGCCCTCGTGGCCGAAGATGTGCTCGGCATGGCCGCAGTTGCTGCACACGTGCACGGCCATGTTCTCCACCAGGCCCAGGATGGGCACGCTCACCTTCTGGAACATGGTGATGCCCTTTTTGGCGTCGATCAGGGCGATGTCCTGCGGCGTGGTGACGATCACCGCCCCGGTCAGCGGCACCTTCTGCGCCATGGTCAGCTGGATGTCGCCCGTGCCCGGCGGCATGTCCACGACCAGGTAGTCCAGGTTGTCCCAGCGCGTCTGGGTGATGAGCTGCTCCAGCGCCTGGCTGGCCATGGGGCCGCGCCAGATCATGGCCTGCGCCTCGTCCACCAGGAAGCCGATGGAGTTGATCTGCAGGCCCATGGCGCGCTTGGGCTCCATGAACTTGCCGTCCAGGCTCTCGGGCTTGCCGCTGGTGGCGGTCATGGTGGGCATGCTGGGGCCGTAGACGTCGGCGTCCAGCAGGCCCACCTGAGCGCCCTCGGCCGCCAGGGCCAGGGCCAGGTTCACGGCGGTGGTGCTCTTGCCCACGCCGCCCTTGCCGGAGGACACGGCGATGATGTTCTTCACGCCCGGCAGCAGCTGCACGCCGCGCTGCACGGCGTGGGCAATGATCTTGCTGGCGACGTTGACCGAGACGTTGTCCACACCCGGCAGGGTACGGGCGGCGGCGATGAACTGGCTACGCAGCGCGGGGATGACGCTCTTGGCCGGGTAGCCCAGCTCCACTTCGAAGGATACGTCGCCGCCATTGATCTGCACGTTGCGCACGGCGCGCGTGCTGACGAAGTCGCTGCCGGTCTGCGGGTCCTTGACGCTGGCGAGCGCCGCCAGCAGGTCCTGTTCTGTGATTGCCATGAAAGGGATGCCCTCGCTGTGTCGTTGGTTCGATGCAGGCGGCGCCAGGCCGCCCAGAGCTCCGAGTCTAGCCAGCCGCACTTGTCATGCCGCCGGCAGGGCGATTCAAGCCAAAAGTGGCTCCAGCGCCCGCCAGTCAAGCGCAAGCAGCTATTGTTTCAGTAGCACCCTCAGGCCCGCACCTGCAGCCCCGCCGCCCCGCCCTGCACGCCGCCGACCACGGCCGCATGCGCGAAGCCTTCGCGCGCGAAGGTGGCCAGCACCTCGTCCACGCTGTCCGGCGCGCAGGCCACCAGCAAGCCGCCCGATGTCTGCGGGTCGGTCAGCAGGGCCTGAGCCGTGCTGGGCAGTCCGGCGCCCAGCGTCACGTCCTTGCCGTAGCCGGCCCAGTTGCGTGCGCTGGCGCCGGTCACGAAGCCCTGCGCGGCCAGCTCGGGCACGCCGGGCAGCAGCGGCACGCGCGCCCAGTCCACCTGCACCGCCACGCCCGCGCCGCGCGCCATCTCCAGCGCGTGGCCGGCCAGGCCGAAGCCCGTCACGTCGGTGATGGCGTGCACGCCGTCCAGCGCTGCCAGCAGCGGGCCGGGGGTGTTCAGGCGTGTGGTGCTGTCGATCATTTGGCGGTAGTGGGCATCGGAGAGCTGCTCCTTCTTGAGCGCCGCCGAGTACACGCCCACGCCCAGCGGCTTGCCCAGGATGAGCACGTCGCCCGGCCGCGCGCCGGCGTTCCTGCGCACCCGCTCGGGATGCACCAGGCCCATGGCGACCAGGCCGTAGATGGGTTCGACCGAGTCGATGGTGTGCCCTCCCGCCACCGGGATGCCGGCGGCGCGGCACACGTCCTGCCCGCCGCGCAGGATGGCTCCTATGGTCTCCAGGGGTAGCTGGTTGACCGGCATGGCCACCAGCGCCAGCGCCATGATGGGCTTGCCGCCCATGGCGTACACGTCCGACAGGGCGTTGGTCGCGGCGATGCGGCCGAACTCGTACGGGTCGTCCACGATGGGCATGAAGAAGTCGGTCGTCGCCACCAGCGCCTGCGTGTCGTTCAGACGGTAGACGGCCGCGTCGTCGGCCGTCTCCAGCCCCACCAGCAGCTCGGGCGGCACCACGCCGGCCGCGCCGCTTTGGGCCAGGATCTGCGACAGCACGCCCGGCGCGATCTTGCAGCCGCAGCCGCCGCCGTGCGACAGGGAGGTCAGACGGGGAGCGCGAGTGGAGGGTTCGGAAGCATTCATGGCAAGCGGAAATACACGTTGACGGACAATCGGCTGCCCTCTCCGAAGGATGAGCAGCGCCCGCCGCATGGCGGCCGGGCGCCCCATCATCCCAGATTCACCGCCCCGCCCGTCCGTGTCCCACCGCAGCCCCATCCGCCCCGAAGACCGCCACGGCTTCGACGCCATCATCGACGCGCGCTCGCCCGCCGAGTTCGCCGAGGACCACATTCCCGGCGCCATCAACTGCCCTGTGCTGAGCGACGAGGAGCGCGCCATCGTGGGCACCATCTACGTCCAGCAAAGCGCCTTCGAGGCACGGCGCGTCGGCGGCGGCTTCGTCGCGGCCAACCTGGCGCGCCACCTGGCCGGGCCGCTGGCCGACAAGCCGCACGGCTGGCGCCCGTTGGTGTATTGCTGGCGCGGCGGCCTGCGCAGCGGCTCCATGGTGCAGTGGCTGCGCCTGGTGGGCTGGGACGCACAGCAGTTGGCCGGCGGCTACAAGTCCTTCCGCCGCCACGTCATGGAGCAGATCCAGGCCCTGGTGCCGCGGCTGCAGCTGCGCGTGCTGGTGGGCGCAACCGGCAGCGCCAAGACGCGCGTGCTGCACGCCCTGCAGGCCCAGGGGGCGCAGGCCATCGACCTGGAAGGCCTGGCCCGGCACAAGGGCTCGCTGCTGGGCGCGCTGCCCGGCGTGGCCCAGCCCTCGCAAAAGCACTTCGAGACCCAGCTGGCCGCCGTTCTGGAACGCCTGGACCTGGACCAGCCCGTGTACGTGGAAGGCGAGAGCGCGCGCATCGGCCGCATCTCCGTGCCCGTGCCGCTGGTGCAGGGCCTGCGCAACGCGCGCTGCATCGAGATCGAAGCACCCCCCGAGGAACGCCTGGCCTTCCTGCTGCGCGACTACCGCTACCTGGGCGACGACCGCCAGGCCCTGGCCGACCGCCTGGCCCAGCTGACGGAGCTGCACGGCCGCCAGACCGTGCAGCGCTGGCAGCAGTGGGCGCACGCCGGCGAGCTGCCGGCTCTCTTCGACGAGCTGATGCGCCTGCACTACGACCCGCACTACGGCCGCTCGCAGGCGCGCAACTTCACCCGCTGGGACGAGCGCCAGCGCGTGGCCGCACCCGACCTGTCGCCCGCCGGCATCGACACGCTGGCGCAGGCCATACGCGCACTGGATTGAGGATTTCCAATGAAATATGCCTCCAGCGCTTTCCAGTCAAGCGCCAGTAGCTATATTTTCAATAGCAAGATAACTGTGCCGCTTCTCTCCCCTTTCAGAAAGACCGCCTCGCCGTGAAATTCAAAATGGCCCCGAATTCGGGCTTCGCCGTCCTGCTGCGCTCGCCTTGGTGGGTGAGCTTCGCCGTGGCCGGCGCCATCGTGCTGGTGTGCGCCGCATTGCTGCCCTCGCACCTGGTGCCCTTCGCCGCCGCAGGCGCCCTGCCGATCGCGGTCATCGGCTGCATCGCCGCCTGGCGCCAGTGGCGCGCGCCCAGCGCGGCCCGGGTGGAGGCCGCGCGCGCCGCGGCCGCCGCCCTGCCCTGGCGCGAATTCAGCGCACTGCTGACCCGCGCCTGGACGGCCGAGGGCCATGGCGTGCAGCCGCTGCCGGGCGGCGCACAGGCAGCCGACCTGCGCTTGGTGCGTGGCGACGGCTCCGGCCAGTCCATCCTGGTGGCGGCGCGCCGCTACAAGGCCGCCAGCCACGGCGTGGAGCCGCTGCGCGCCCTGCATGCGCTGGTGCAAAGCCAGGGCGCCCAGGCCGGCACCTACGTGGTGCTGCAGGGCAGCGTGAGCGACGCGGCGCGCCAGTTCGCCGCCACGCACGGCCTGGCCCTGCTGGAGGGCGCGGCGCTGGACGCGCTGCTGCTCAAGGGCCAGCCCGGCTCGTAAAGCTCCCTTATGCCCGCCGCCGCACCGCCCGCCAGCGCCTCCCGCACCGGCCTGGTGCTGACCGGCGGCGGCGCCCGCGCGGCCTACCAGGTGGGCGTGCTGGAGGCCATTGCCGATCTGCGCCGGGCCTGCAACGCACATCGCGACCCCAACCCCTTTCCCATCCTGGCCGGTACCTCGGCCGGGGCCATCAACGCCGCCGCCCTGGCCAGCGGCGCCGACGACTTCGACCACGCGGTGCGCAACATGGCGCGGGTGTGGGGCCACTTCGAGTCGCAGCAGGTCTACCGCACCGACCCCATCAGCATGCTGCGCAGCGGCGCGCACTGGCTCACGCTGCTGTCGCTGGGCTGGGCGCTGGCGCGCTGGCGCTACACACGGCCGCGCTCGCTGCTGGACAACACGCCGCTGGCCCACCTGCTGCACGACATGGTGCCCCTGGCCCGCCTGCCGATGCTGCTGGAGCGGGGCCACCTGCAGGGGCTGGCGGTGACCGCCTCCAGCTACACCTCGGGCGAGCACATCACCTTCTTCGATGCGGCCCAGGAGCTGCAGCCCTGGGTGCGCTGGCAGCGGCGCGCCGTGCACAGCCGCATCACGCACCAGCACCTGCTCGCCTCCTCGGCCATTCCCTTCGTGTTTCCGGCCACGGCCATCCGCATGGGCGGGCATACGCGCTATTTCGGCGACGGCTCCATGCGCCAGACCGCACCCGTCGCCCCGGCCATTCACCTGGGTGCCGAGCGCATCCTGGTCATAGGCGCGGGGCACATGCAGGAGACGCAGAAGGACGACCCGCAGGCCCCCATGACCGCCGGCTACCCACCACTGGCCCAGATAGCCGGCCACGCGCTGTCGGGCATCTTCCTGGACGCGCTGCCGGTGGACCTGGAGCGGCTGCAACGCATCAACACCACGCTGTCGCTGATCCCGCCCGAGGCGCGGCGCGCCAGCAGCCTGCGGCCGGTGCAGTTGCTGCTGATCTCGCCGTCGCAGCGCCTGGACGGGTTGGCCGTGCGCCACGTGGCACGCCTGCCGGTGCCCGTGCGCGCGCTGCTGGGCGCCCTGGGCGTGTCCGCCAGCAGCCGGGATCCGCGCAACGCCGCGCTGGCCAGCTACCTGCTGTTCGAGCGTCCCTACACGCACGAGCTGATGGCACTGGGCCGCGCCGACGCACTGGCGCAGCGGGCGCAGATCTGCGCCTTCTTTGGCTGGCGCGATCCCCAGCAGGACGAGGCACCGACCAGGCCGCCGCGGCCTTCTTCCTAAAATGGCGGGTTGTTCAGCGAAAGCCCCACCTCGTTTGCCATGACTGCCCGCAAGATCTTCGTCACCACCGCCCTGCCGTACGCCAACGGCAACTTCCACATCGGCCACATCATGGAATACATCCAGGCCGACACCTGGGTGCGGTACCAGAGGATGCAGGGCGCCGAGGTGAACTTCGTGGGTGCCGACGACGCACACGGCGCGCCCATCATGATCGCGGCGGAGAAGGCCGGCCTCACGCCCCAGCAGTTCGTGGCCAACATCGCCGCCGGGCGCGCACAGTACCTGGACGGCTTTCACATCGCCTTCGACAACTGGCACAGCACGGACGCGCCGGAAAACCACGCGCTCGCGCAGCAGATCTACCTGGACCTGAAGGCCGCCGGCCTGATCGAAACGCGCACCATCGAGCAGTTCTTCGACCCCGAGAAGAACATGTTCCTGCCCGACCGCTTCATCAAGGGCGAGTGCCCGCGCTGCCACGCCAAGGACCAGTACGGCGACAACTGCGAGGTCTGCGGCGCCGTCTACGCGCCCACCGAGCTGATAGCGCCCTACTCCGCCCTGTCCGGGGCCAAGCCGCAGCTGAAAACCTCCGAGCACTTCTTCTTCAAGCTGTCCGATCCGCGCTGCGTGGAGTTTCTGCAGGAGTGGACGCAAAACGGCCAGCACGTGCAGCCCGAAGTGGCCGCCAAGATCAAGGAATGGTTCGGCACCCGCACCAACCCCGACGGCAGCACCAGCGAAGGGCTGGACGACTGGGACATCTCGCGCGACGCGCCCTACTTCGGCATCGAGATCCCCGATGCGCCGGGCAAGTACTTCTACGTCTGGCTGGACGCGCCCGTGGGCTACCTGGCCTCGCTGAAGAACCTGCTGGAGCGGCGCGGCGAGAGCTACGACGCCTACATGGCCGACCCGCTGCTGGAGCAGTACCACTTCATCGGCAAGGACATCATCACCTTCCACACGCTGTTCTGGCCGGCCATGCTCAAGTTCAGCGGCCGCAAGACGCCCACCAAGATCTGCGTGCACGGCTTCATGACCGTGAACAACGGCGAGAAGATGAGCAAGAGCCGCGGCACCGGGCTGGACCCGCTCAAGTACCTGTCGCTGGGCATGAACCCCGAGTGGCTGCGCTACTACCTGGGCGCCAAGCTCAACGGCAAGAACGAAGACATCGACTTCAATCCCGAGGACTTCATGGCCCGGGTGAACGCCGACCTGATCGGCAAGTACGTGAACATCGCCTCGCGCGCGGCGGGTTTCATCGCCAAGCGCTTTGGCGGCCAGCTGGGCGAGGTCAGCAGCGACGGCCAGGAGCTGCTGGCTGCACTGCGCGCGCAGGCCGACGCCATCGCCCAGGCCTACGAAGCGCGCGACACCGCCCGCGCGGCGCGCGAGGTCATGCTGCTGTGCGACCGCGTGAACAGCTACGTAGACGCCAACAAGCCCTGGGAGCTGGCAAAGCAGGAAGGCATGGACGCGCGGCTGCACGACGTGTGCACCACCTGCATCGAGGCCTTCCGCCTGCTGACCGTCTACCTGAAACCCATGCTGCCGGCCGTCGCCGCGCAGGTGGAGGGCTTCCTGAACGTGGCGCCGCTGGCCTTTGCCGACACCCAGCGCCTGCTGGGCGCGGGCCACGCCATCGGCCAGTACCAGCACCTGATGCAGCGCGTTGTGGTGGAGCAGCTGGACGCCCTGTTCGCGCTGCCCGAGCCGGTGGTGGAAAAGGTGCTGCCAGGCGGAGAGGAAATTGCCCCTACCATCACCATCGACGACTTCGCCAAGGTCGACTTGCGCATCGCAAAAATAGTCGAATGCAAGGCCGTGGAAGGCTCGACCAAGCTGCTGCAGCTGACGCTGGATGCCGGCGAGGGCCGCCTGCGCAACGTGTTCTCCGGCATCGCCAGCATGTATGCGCCCGAGCAGCTGACGGGCAAGCTAACCGTGCTGGTGGCCAACCTGGCGCCGCGCAAGATGAAGTTCGGCGTGTCCGAAGGCATGGTGCTGGCCGCCAGCCATGCCGACGAGAAAGCGCAGCCGGGCATCTACGTGCTGGAGCCCTTTGCCGGCGCGCAGCCGGGCATGCGCATCCACTGATCATCAAAAAGGTGAGCTGCCAGCGCTTGATACACAAGGGCTGGAGCCACTTTTGACCTATAAATCCCCCGGCGTCTCCGCGCCGGCGGCGTCTTGTAGAATCGCCCTCACTCAACAACTCCGCTTGTGCCGCGTGCCGGTCGAGAGGGATGCACCAGCCGGTGCAGCAGCGAGCCCTTCGGGCTCCACACAACGCCCAAGCACCTCGCTTGCCCACGTTGACTGCTCCGGTGCAGGGCCCCTGCGCTACCAGCGCCGGGCCTCTCGCATCCCAGGAGTCTGCATGCCCCCTCTCTTGCCGTCCTTGTACCGCGCCTTCTGGCTGGCGCTGCTGCTGGCATCGCCTTTTGCCAGCGCGCAGCCGGGCGCGCTGGACACCGCGGTGCTGGCCGGCACCTGCTTCAACTGCCACGGACCCGACGGCCGCTCCGCCGGCGCCATCCCCAGCCTGCAGGACCGCAGCGCCGCTGAACTGCGCCAGCGCCTGCACGCCTTCCAGCGCGGACAGGCGCCGGACGCCACCGTGATGACACGGCTGATGAAGGGCTACGACGACGCGCAGATCGAGGCACTGGCCCAGTGGTTCGCGCGCAAGGAGGGCCAGTGATGGCCGCAGCGCACCACCCTACGCGCCGCACCGTGCTGGCCGGCGCCCTGGTCCTGCCCGCCCTGGTGCAGGCCCGTGCCGCATCGGCCCATGTGATCGTCGTGGGCGGAGGCTTCGGCGGCGCCACGGCGGCGCGCTACCTGCGCCGCCACGCCCCGGGCGTGCGCGTGACGCTCGTCGAGCCGGCGGAGCGCTTCTACACCTGCCCGTTCTCCAACCTGGTGCTGGCCGGCCTGCGCAGCTGGGACAGCATCGGCCACGGCTATGCCGGCCTGCGCGCCGCCGGCGTGGACGTGGTCCATGCCCGCGCCGAGGACGTGGACGCCAGCGCGCGCACGCTGCGCCTGTCCACCGGCCAGGTGCTGCGCTGGGACCGCCTGGTGCTCTCGCCCGGCGTGGACATGCGCTGGGACGCGCTGGAGGACTATGGCGAAGCCGCCGCGCAGCGGGCCCCGCACGCCTGGAAGGCCGGCGAGCAGACGCTGCTGCTGCGCCGCCAGCTGCAGGCCATGGAGGACGGTGGCACCTTCGTGATGGCCATCCCCGACAACCCTTTTCGCTGCCCGCCCGGGCCGTATGAGCGGGCGGCGATGGTGGCGCACTACTTCAAGCAGCACAAGCCGCGCAGCAAGCTGCTGCTGCTGGACGCCAAGGACAGCTTCTCCAAGCAGGCGCTGTTCCAGCAGGGCTGGAAGGCGCTGTACGGCGACATGATCGAGTGGGTAGGCCAGAAGGACGACGGCCAGGTGATGCGCGTGGACGCCGCCCGGCTGGAGGTGGAAACAGCCTTCGGCACGCGCCACAAGGCCGCCGTGCTGAACGTCATCCCGCCGCAAAAGGCCGGCTTCATCGCCGAGCGCGCCGGCGTGACGGACGCCAGCGGCTGGGTGCCCGTCAAGGCCGAGAGCTTCGAGTCGCGCCAGGCGAGCGGCATCTACGCGTTGGGCGATGCGACCATCGCCGCGCCCATGCCCAAGTCCGGCTTTGCGGCCAACACCCAGGGCAAGGTGGCCGCCGCCGCCATCGCCGCCGACCTGCTGGGCCTGCCCGCGCCCACGGCCAGCTACGCCAACACCTGCTACAGCCTGATCGGGCCGGGCTACGGCATCTCGGTGGCGGGCGTGTACCGCGCCGAGGGTGGCAAGCTGGTCGAGCCCGCGGGCTCGGGCGGCGTGAGCCCCCTGGATGGCAATGCCGATTACCGCGCGGCGGAAGCGCGCTACGGCGAGGCCTGGTACGCCGCCATCTCCGCCGACATCTGGGGTGGGTAGATGAACATCCCCCTGTGGCGCTGCGCGCCTTCCCCCTTCTCTCGCAGTGCTGCGCAGTGCGGGAAGGGGGACACCGCCGGTGCTGCGGGGCGGCCCTTGCACGGCGGTCGCTGGCCTGGCGCGCGCCCGTTTCAAAGGCTGTGCCCAATGCGCGGCGGCACGGTGGAGCACTGACATGCTGCTGTGGGCCGGATTCCTGCTGGGCTGCGCCTTCGGCGTCGCGGCGCGGCTGGGGCGTTTTTGCCTGGCGCGCGGCCTGCGCGAGTGGCACGGGCGGCCCGTGGACGGCGCGCCGGCGCTGCAGGCCTTCGCACTGGCCCTGGCCGTGGCGCTGCTGGCCTCGCAGGCGCTGGCCTGGGCCGACCTGGTGGATCTGGGCGCGGCGCAGGTCGTGCGAGCCAAGTTTTCCGTGCCCGGCGTGCTGCTGGGCGGCCTGCTGTTTGGCGCCGGCATGGCGCTGGCGCGCAACTGCGGCGCGCGCGCCCTGGTGCTGCTGGCTGGCGGCAATCTGCGTGCGCTGGTGACCCTGCTGTGCCTGGGCCTGGCAGCGCAGGCCACGCTGACCGGTGTGCTGGCCCCGCTGCGCCAGGCGCTGCAGGGTTGGGGCATGGTCGCCCTGGCCCAGGCCACGCTGCCCGGGCAGCTGAGCGCTCTAGGCCTGCCGGCGGGCGCCGCCCTCCTGTGCGCCGCCGCCGTGCCGGCGCTGGCGCTGCTGGGCTTTGCGCTGTGGCGCCCTGCGCTGCGCCGCCAGCCCCTGCAGCTGCTGTGCGCCGCCGCCATCGGCGCGCTGGTGGCCGCCGGCTGGTGGATCACCGCCCAGGTCGGCGTGGACCCGTTCGAGCCCGCGCCCCTCACTTCGCTGAGCTTCATCGGCCCGGTGGCCGAGGGCCTGCTGTTCCTGCAGCTGGCCGTGGGCCGCGCACCCAGCCTGGGGCCGGCCATCGTGGCCGGTACGCTGGCGGGGGCGGCGGCCGCCGCGCTGATCACGCGCAGCGCGCGCTGGGAGGGCTTTGACAGCCCGAGGCGCCTGGCCGCCTCGGCCTGCGGCGGGCTGCTGATGGGCTTTGGCGGCGTGCTGGCCGTGGGCTGCTCCATCGGCCAGGGCCTGTCGGGCCTGTCCACGCTGGCCCTGGCCAGTCTGCCCGCGTGCCTGGGCATCGCCGCGGGCGCTCTGGGCGTGCTGCGCCTGCAATCGTTTTTTTCGCCGTTCCACAAGGAGGGAGCCTCGCCATGCAACGCCGCCATTTCCTGATCACCCCGCCCGCCCTGGCCCTGGGCGCCGCGGCCGGCCCCGTGCTGGCCGCGCCGGCCGTCATCTCCGCGCAGTCGCGCATCCTGCCGCGCCGCGGCAAGGGCCCGCGCATCGTGATTTGCGGTGGCGGCTGGGGCGGCCTGACGGCCGCGCGCCACCTGCGCGAGCAGATCCCCGATGCCGATGTGGTGGTGCTGGAGCGCAACGCCACCTTCTGGTCTGGCCCGATGAGCAACAAGTGGCTCATCGACATCGTGAACACCGACTTCGTGCAGCACGACATGCTGCGCCCGGCCAACAAGTACGGCTACACGCTGCTGCAGACCGAGGTGACGGGCTTCGAGCGCGACAAGAAGCTGGTGCGCACCGGCCACGGCCTGGTCGAGTACGACTATCTTGTCCTCTCGGGCGGCATCCGCGACGCCTGGGACGCCTGGTTCGGCGACGACCAGCGCGCCATCGACCACACGCGCGCGCACTTTGCCAGCGCCTACATCCCCAACCAGCAGATGTTCGCGCTCAAGCAGCGCGTGAAGGACTTCAAGGGCGGCACGCTGGTCATGACGCTGCCCCCGCCGCCGCACCGCTGCCCGCCCTCGCCCTACGAGCGCGCCTGCCTGATTGCCTCGCACATCAAGAAGAACAAGATTCCGGGCAAGATCGTGATCCTGGACCCCAAGCCCAAGATCGCCCCGATCGGCATGGGCTACAAGCAGGCCTTCGACGAGCTGTACCCGGACATCATCACCCACGTGCCCAACGCGCGCGTGCAGGAGGTTGATCCGTTCGCCAAGCGCGTCAAGACCACGGCCGGCGAGCTGAAGTTCGACGAGGCCATCCTGATGCCGCCGCACCAGGCCGCCGACATGGTTTGGCACGCCGGCCTGATCGGCAAGGATGCTGCCACGGGCAAGCCCACCGGCTGGGCCGACATGCACACGCGCCTGTTCCACGCCAACGGCGACGACAGCGTGTACTTCGTGGGCGACCTGATGGGCGCCATCTCGCCGCAGTTCGGCCATTACCCCAAGAGCGCGCACGTGGCCAACTACATCGGCCAGATCGTCGCCAAGTACATCGCCCAGCGCGTGGCGGGCCAGGAAGTCAAGCCGCTCTTGCCCGACAACCTGTGCTACATGATGGTCAACACCGAGCCGCAGGAAGAAATCTCGGTCAAGTTCGAGTACGAGGTGGACGCCACGGGCCAGGTCATCCAGAACCAGATCGACATGGACGTGCGCTCCGCCGATCTGGTGAAGGAAGACTTTGCCTGGGCGCGCTCCAAGTTCGCAGACTTCCTCTGACAACCCCCTGAGCCGCTGCGCGGCTTCCCCCTTCTCTCTACGCGCTTCGCGCGCTGGGAAGGGGGACGACGCTGGCGGACCGGCGAAGCCGGATCCGCGGCGTCTGCTGGCACGGGGCGGCGCCTGTTTTCAACCGAGCTTTCTCACTTCACCTGACATGCAACGACATCCTTCCCGCCGCGCGCTGATGGCTGCCGGCGCGGCGCTGGCCCTGCCGGGCGCGGCGCTGGCGCAGGCGCAGAGCAAGGCGCCGCTGGCCGATGCCCTGGCGCCCAACCCTGTGGCCTTCCGCAAGGCCATGGCCGACTTCACGCAGGGGCGCGTGGCGCAGGCCGAGGGCCTGCTGCTGGACGTGCCCACGCTGGCCGACAACCCCGGCGCCGTGCCGGTGAAAGTGAAGGTGACCTTGCCCATCACCGAGCAGGACTGGTGCGAGGAAGTGATCGTGCTGGCCGACATGAACCCCTCGCCGCAGGCCTGCCGGCTGCAGTTCACGGCGGCGGCCGGCACGGCCGAGGCCGCCGTGCGTGTGCGCCTGTCGCAGTCGCAGACTATCCACGCCCTGGCCCGCATGAAAAGCGGCAGGCTGCTGGCCGCCAGCCAGGCCGTCACCGTGGCCGCCAGCGGCTGCGGCATGTGACCAGAAAGAGCCCCGCATGAACCAGAAACCGCCCCGCGTCTGGGTCAGCAACGCCAGCCCGAAGGCCGGCGAGGTGCTGCGCGTGCGCGCCCAGATCGAGCACGTCATGGAAAGCGGCCTGCGCAGCGACGGCGCAGGCAAGATCCGCCCGCGCAACATCGTCACGCGCTTCGAGGCGCGCCTGGGGCCTGCCCTGCTGTTCGCGTGGGAGCCCGGCATCTCCGTGGCGCAGAACCCCTACATCGAGTTCACCTTCGTGGCGCGCGCCAGCGGCGAGCTGAAGCTGCTGTGGAAGGACGACGCGGGCCAGAGCACCAGCGCCTCCAAGGCCATTACGGTGGCCTGAGGCGCCCTCAAGTTTTAGGCATCAAAAAGGCCCTCAGCGCTTACCAGCCAAGCGCTGGCAGCTATCAATTCGATAGTCTCAGCAAGCCGGCGGGTGTGGCCTGAGCCTCGTCCACCCGGAACACCGCCACGGCGTTCACCAGCTCCTGCGCCTGGCTGCCCAGGCTGCCGGCCGACGCCGCCACCTGCTCCACCAGCGCGGCGTTTTGCTGGGTGACGTGGTCCATCTGCGCAATGGCCTCGCCGATCTGCGCCACGCCGGCGCGCTGCTCGTCGCTGGCGCGGCTGATCTCCCCCATGAGCGCCGTGGCGCGGGCAATCGCCGCCACCACCTCGTGCATGGTGGCGCCGGCGCGGTCCACCAGCTGCGTGCCCTGCTGCACCTGGCCGGCGCTGTCGGCGATCAGCGCCTTGATCTCGCGCGCCGCCTCGGCGCTGCGCTGGGCCAGCTGGCGCACTTCGCCGGCCACCACGGCAAAGCCCCTGCCCTGCTCGCCGGCGCGGGCGGCCTCCACGGCGGCATTGAGCGCCAGGATGTTGGTCTGGAAGGCAATACCGTCGATGACGCCGATGATGTCGCCGATGCGCCGGCTGGCGGTGTCGATGCCGCGCATGGTCTGCACCACCTCGCCCACCACGGCGCCGCCACGCTCGGCCACCGCGCTGGCCTCGCGCGCCAGGGCGTTGGCCTGCTGGGCGCTGTCCGCGTTGAGGTCCACGGCGTGGCGCAGCTCCTGCATGGAAGCGGAGGCCTGCTGCAGCGCCGCGGCCTGCGATTCGGTGCGGTTGGACAGGTCGATGTTGCCCTGCGTGATCTCGGTGCTGGCGCCCAGCACGCTGTGCGCGCCCTGGGGCACGTGAGTGACCACGCCGGCCAGCGCGCCCTGCATGTCTTTCAGCGCCAGCAGCAGCTGGGCCACCTCGTTGCGGCCGCTGGCCTGGATGGGCTCGCTCAGGTGTCCGGCCGCCACGGAGCGCGCCACGCGCACCGCCTGGCGCAGCGGCACGCTGATGGAGCGCGTGATCCACCACGCCAGCGCGGCGCCCAGCGCCAGCAGCACCAGCGGCACGCCCAACAGCACGCTGCGCACGCTGGTGGCCGCGCGCTCGGTGGCGCCGGTGGCCTGCTCCAGCTGGCCCTGCTGCTGCGCCAGCAGCGTGTCGATGGCACCCAGGTAGGCCTGCTGCGCCGGGTGCATCTTCTCGACCAGCAGCTCCTTGGCGTCGAACACCTGCCCCGAAGCGGACAGGTCGCGCGCCTCTTCCTGCAGCGGCTCGTACACCTTGCGCGCGGCCTGCACCTGGGCCAGCACCGTCTGTGCGGTGGCGTCGCCGGCGAGCAAGCGGTCCAGCTCGGCGAAGTGCTGGTCGATGCGCCGCTGTGTGGCCACGATGCGCTCGCCCTCGGCCATGATGGCGGAGCTGTCGCTCATCAGGATCATGTTGCGCACGCTGGTGCCGATGCCCAGCACCTCTTCCTTGATGGCGTTGGCAGCCACCATGCGCGGCATGCGCGTGCCCGCCACGTCGCCGAACAGCCCGTTCATGGCCGCCAGCTGCACCCACACCGCCGCCACCATGGCCAGCACCATCAGCCCCAGCAGGAAAAAACCCAGCACCAGTCAGGAGGAGATTCGCAAATCTTCGATGCGCATGGCGCGATGCTCCGGGCGCCGCCGCCCCAGGGTTGCACGGGCGGGGCGCGCCGGCCTTCCAGCAGCCGCGCGCCGCCGCGGCTACTACAGCATGCCCAGCATGCGGGGGAACCACAGGCTCAGCTCGGGCACGTAGGTCACCGCGACCAGGAAGCCCAGCATGGCCAGCAGCCACGGCCAGACGGCCACGGTGAGCTCGGTAATACCCATCTTGGTGATGCCCGAGGCCACGTACAGGTTCAGGCCCACCGGCGGGTGGCACATGCCGACCTCCATGTTCACCACCATGATGATGCCGAAGTGGATGGGGTCGATGCCCAGCTTCATGGCCACGGGGAACAGGATGGGCGCGAAGATCAGCATGATCGACGACGGCTCCATGAAGTTGCCGGCCAGCAGCAGGATCACGTTCACCGCCAGCAGGAAGGCCACCACACCCAGGCCGTTGCCCAGCATCCAGTCGGCCAGCGCCTGCGGGATGTTCTCGTTGGTCATGATGAAGCTGAACAGCACCGCGTTGGTGATGATATACAGCAGCATCGCGCTCATGTTGGCCGAGGACAGCAGCACGCGCGGCACGTCCTTGAGCGTCATGTCCTTGTAGATGAAAACGGCGACGATGAAGGCGTAGACGGCGCTCATGGCCGCGGCCTCGGTGGGCGTGAAGATGCCGGCGTAGATGCCACCCATCACCACGATGATCAGGAACAGGCCCCAGGCCGACTTGCGAAAAGCCGTCCAGCGCTCGCCCCAGGTGGCCTTGGGCAGACGCGGGTAGTTGTACTTGCGCGCGCGCCAGTAGGTCACGCCGCCCAGCACCAGGGCCAGCACCAGGCCCGGCACCACGCCGGCCATGAACAGCGCGCCCACGGAGGTGTTGGTGGCCACGGCATACATCACCATCACGATGGACGGCGGGATCAGGATGCCCAGCGCCCCCGAGGTGGTGATCACGCCCGCGCCGAAGCGGTTGGGAAAGCCCGCCTTGACCATGGCCGGCAGCAGGATGGAGCCAATCGCCACCACGGTCGCCGGGCTGGAGCCCGACACCGCCGCGAACAGCGCGCAGGCCAGCACGCCGCCCAGGCCCAGGCCGCCGTACCAGTGGCCGACCATGGCAGTGGCGAAGTTGATCATGCGCCGCGCCACGCCGCCGTGCGTGAGGAAGTTGCCCGCCAGGATGAAGAACGGGATCGCCATGATCTCGAACTTCTCGATGCCAGTGAACAGCTTGAGCGCCACCGACTCCAACGGCACGTCGGTGAAGCCGAACAGGAAGGTGAGAACCGTCAGGCCCAGCGAGATGGACACCGGCATGCCGGTGAGCATCAGCGCCGCGAGGATGAAAAAGATGATGGCGGCGTTCATTTGCGGTCACCTGCGTTCTTGGGGGCGTTGCCGGGGCGGTCCTCGTCGGGGTGCAGGTTGTCCTGCAGGTTGTAGAACTCGGTGTTCTGCGCCGCTTCCTCGGCCGGCGTCTCCTCCAGGCCGTCAACGTGGCCGTGGTCGTGGTGCGGCAGCTCGCCGGTGCGGACGAAGCCGACCAGCACCTGCAGGAAACGGAAGCACATCAGGCTGCTGCCCAGGGGAATGGCGCTGTAGACGATCCAGGTCGGCCATTCCAGGTCCGGCGTGGTAGGCCCCTCGATCAGCTCCTCGACGTTCATGCCGACCGCCTTGAAGAAGGCGTAGTGCGCGCCGTTGTCCCAGACGAAGGTGGCGCCCATGATGGCCACGATGCCGGTGAACAGCGCGCCCGCGCCCATGCCGAAGATGATGAACTTGCCGCGCGTGTCCTTGCCCATGCGGTTGATGAACACGTCCACGCCCACGTGGATGCCGGTGCGCACGCCGTAGGCGGCGCCGAACTTGGCCATCCACACGAACATGATGATGGTCAGCTCCTGCGCCCAGGTCATGTTGATGGACAGCAGCCAGTCCTGCAGGCCGGGGATGGCGTAGCCGGCGGTGTAGCGGTGCAGCACGGCGATGAAGACGATGAGCGTGGCAGCGCCCATCAGGAAGGTGATCAGCCACTCTTCCAGGTGATCGAGGATTTTCATCATGGGATGGTTCTCCGCAGAGAAGGTCGGTGCGCGGTGCGGATTGCACGGCGAGGGCGCCCATGCGGGCGCCCTCCCTGGGCCGGGGGCGCTGCGCTAGCGCCCCGGCGGTCTTTCTTCAGCTCAGCTCAACAAAGAGGCTCAGAGCTTCTTCGGGTCGAAGCCGGTGGCCTTGTACACGTCCTGGATGATTTCCTTGCCGATGCGGCCGGACATCTTCTCGTGCACCGGCACCAGGGCCTTCTTCAGCGCCGCGCGCTCCTCGGCGGTGGGCGTGTAGATGGTGGTCTTGCCGCTGGCCTTGACGGCCTCCATGGCACGGTCGTTCTCGTCCTGCGCGATCTGGTTGGCGTAGGCCGTGGCCTGGCGCATGGCGTCTTCCAGCTGGCCGCGTACGTCGCCGGGCAGGCCGTCCCAGAACTTCTTGTTGACGATGACCGCGTAGCCCAAATAGCCGTGCTTGGTCAGGCTGACGTGCTTTTGCACCTCGTGCATCTTCTGGGTGTAGAAGTTGGACGGCGGGTTCTCGGTGGCGTCCACCACCCCGGTCTGCAGAGCCTGGTAGGTCTCGCCGAAGGCGATCACCTGCGGGATGCCGCCCAGGGCGCGGATTTCCTCTTCCAGCACCTTGGACGACTGGATGCGGTACTTCAGGCCCTTGTAGTCGGCCACGCTGTGCAGCGGCTTGTTGGCCGAGAAGTCCTTGAAGCCGTTGTCCCAGAACGCCAGGCCGGTGATGCCGCGGGTCTGCAGCTTCTTCATCAGCTTCTCGCCCACGGGGCCGGTGGTGATCTTGTGCAGCTCGTCGCGGTTATCAAAGATGAAGGGCAGGTCGAAGACTTCGAATTCCTTCACGCCCAGCGGGCCGAACTTGGCCAGCGACGGGGCCAGCATCTGCACCGAACCCAGCTGCAGCGCCTCCATCTCTTCCTTGTCCTTGTACAGGGCGCTGTTGGCGTATACCTCGACCTTGACCTTGCCCTTGGTCAGCTCCTCCGCCTTCTTGGCGAAGAACTCGGCAGCCTTGCCCTTGGGGGTATCCTGGGCCACGACGTGGCTGAACTTGATCACCGTTTGCGCCTGGGCAAAGGTGGCGCCAAAGGCCAGCAGCGCGCCGGCCAGAATGCTTTTCACGGGAAAACGCATGACAGTCTCCATGGGATAGGGTTCAAACGGGGCGGACTGTAGACAACGCGCTTACGCCTGGTAACTGTGGCGTTCCACAGCTAGGGAGAACCCGTAAGTAACAACCCGCAACGTCAGGCCGCGGAGGCCGCTGCGCCGCGCATGCGCCGCAACCAGTCCACCCCGATGCGCGCCGCCAGCGTGTCGTGCACGCCGCGCGTGGCGTGGCGCAGCCGCTGGCGCTGCACGGCGTCCAGCGCGTGGATGCGGGTGGCGCCGCTGGCGCGCAGCGCGGCCAGCGCCTCGTCGTTTTCGCGCTGGGCGATGGCGTTGCCCCAGGCCAGCGACTCGGCCAGGGCCTGCTCGACCAGGGCGCGGTCGGCGGGCTCCAGGTACTGCCAGAACTGCTGGTGCACCACGATGGCGTAGCCCAGGTAGCCGTGCGAAGTCAGGCTCAGGTCGGTCTGCGCTTCGTGCATGCGCTGCGTCCAGAAGTTGGAGACCGGGTTTTCCGTGCCGTCCACCACGCCCGCCGCCAGCGCGCGGCGCGTCTCGCCGAAGGACAGCACCACCGGCTTGGCGCCCAGCGCGCGCATCTGGTGCGCGATCACGCGCGAGGACTGGATGCGCACGCGCAGGCCCACGAAGTCCTCGGGCCCGAGCAGTGGGCGGTTGGCGCTCATGTGCTTGAAGCCGTTGTCCAGGTAGCCCAGGCCCAGCAGGCGCTGGCGCGCCAGCAGGCCCAGCAGCTCCTGGCCCACGGCGCCCTGCATGGTGCGGTGCACCTGCTCGGCCGCGTCGAACATGAAGGGCAGGTCGAACAGCTCGAACTCGGGAAAACCGATGGGACCGAACTTGGACAGCGAGGGCGCCAGCATGTCCACCGCGCCCAGCTGCAGCGCCTGCATCTCGTCCTCGTCGCCGTACAGCAGCGAGTTGGGGTAGATCAGCACCTCGATCTCGCCCTGGCTGAGCGCCTGCACGCGCTCGCGGAAGTGCTCCAGCGCCAGGCCCTTGGGCGTCTGGCGCGCCACCACGTGTGACAGACGGATGGTCACGCGCGCGCGCCGCGCCGGCGCCGCGCCCGTCATGCCCGCGCCAGGCAGGGCCGCCAGGCCCAGGGCCTGCACGAGCCGGCGGCGGCGAAGGGGGGCGGCGCACATGGCCGGTATTATCGCCAGCGCTTTTTCATCCCCCTGCCTGCCGCGCCACGCCCTGCGCCGTGCCTCCACTGACGCCCCCGCCCGCCGACGACTTCGCCCTGCTGCACGCCAGCACGCGCAGCCTGCCCGACCGCAGCCGCTGGACGGTGCTGTGGATGATGGGCCTGGCCGTCCTCATCGTGGCCGCCGTGGTGGCCCTGGTGTGGTACCTGAACCGCTTCGAGAGCGAAGAGGAGGAGCGCCGCCGCGGCGCCGACGCCCAATGGCTGGAGCAAAGCGTGCAGTTCCACTTCCGCCGGCTGGAGGACGACGTGGCCCAACAGGCCCGCCAGGCGGCGCTGGACGGCCCGCGCGCCTGGAACGCCGATGCCCGGCCCGAGGCCGGCGACGCCGGCGTCCCCGCCGGCCTGCTGCAGCGCGCCGAGGGCGTGGTGCTGGCCCAGGCCTGGCTGGCCGAGCAGGGCGCGGGCGGCGGCGACCTGGCCGCCTGGTACGACGACGCCGCGCGCCATGAGGACAACCGCCAAGCCCTGCAGACGCTGCAGGACATCGTGCGCGGCCTGCGCCGCGCCAGCTACGCCGGCCCCATGCGCACCGCCGAGGGTGAGGCCACCGACCGCGTCTGGCTGGCCGTGCCCTACTTCGACGGCACGCGGCTGGTGGGCATGTACGCCGTGCAGCTGGCCATGCGCCAGGCGGTGGACGCGCTGCTGCCGCCGTGGTTCTTGCAAAAGCAGACCGTGCGCCTGGTGGTGGACGGCGCGCCCGCGCCCGCCGCCACCGAGCAGGCCCCGCCCAACCGCACCGTCATGAACCTGCCCGGCACCGACCTGCTGCTGGAGGTCGTGCCGCAGGGTCCGCGCACCTCGCCTGTGCCGCGCATCTTCTTCCTGGTGGCGCTGTTGTTCCTGCTGGGCATGCTGGCCAGCCTGGCGGCACTGCGGCGCGACTTTGGCAAGCGCCAGCAGGTGCAGCAGCGCCTGCAGGCCGAGGTGGCGCTCCGCACCGCCATGGAGGGCTCGGTCACCATCGGCATGCGCGCCTGGGACATGGACGGCCGCATCCTCTACGTGAACGACGCCTTCTGCGCCATGCTGGGCTACAGCAGCGAGGAGCTGCGCGGCACGCGCGCACCCCTGCCCTACTGGCCGCCCGAGCAGGCCGAGCGCCTGGCCGCGCTGCACGAAAGCGTGATCCGCCAGGGCACGCGGCCCGAGGGCATCGAGGCGCAGTTCCGCCACAAGCACGGCCACCTGGTGGACGTGCTGATCCACGAGGCGCCCCTGACCCGCGCCGACGGCACGCAGCTGGGCTGGATGAGCTCCATCCTGGACATCAGCGAGCGCAAGCGCGCACAGCAGCTGGCCGCCTCCCAGCAGGAAAAGCTGGAGGCCTCGGCCCGCCTGGTGGCCGTGGGCGAGGTCGCCTCCACCCTGGCGCACGAGCTCAACCAGCCGCTGGGCGCCCTGTCCAGCTTTGCCAGCGGCCTGCTCAACCGGCTGGAGCGCGGCACCATGACCGACGCCGAGCTGCGCACCGTGGTGCAGCGCATGGCCGCTCTGGCCGAACGCGCCGGCGGCGTGACCCAGCGCGTGAACGCCTTCGCGCGCCGGCGCGAACTCAACCTCAAGCGCCTGGACCTGGTCCCGCTGGTGCGGCGCGCCGCCGCGGCCGTGCAGGAGACCCACGGCGCCACCCTGCTGCTGCAGTTGCCGCACACGGCTGCCTGGGTGCAGGGCGATGCGCTGCTGCTGGAACACCTGGTGCACAACCTGTGCGGCAACGCGCTGGACTGGGCGCGCCGCGGCAGCCACGCGCCCCAGGTGCAGGTGCGCCTGCAGCCCTGCGAGGACGCCCCCGGCCACATGTGCCTGGCCGTGGCCGACAACGGCCCCGGCGTGCCCGAGGAGGCGCAGGCGCGCATCTTCGACGCCTTCTTCAGCACCAAGGAAGGCGGCATGGGCATGGGCCTGGCCATCTGCCGCTCCATCGCCGAGGCGCACCACGGGCGTATCCTGGTGGGCCGAGACGCGCTGCTGGGCGGCGCCCTGTTCACCGCCGACCTGCCCCTGGCACCGGCCACCGCATCCACCGCCCCATGACCTCCGAGCCCCCGCACGCCGCCGTGGACATCCACATCGTTGACGACGACGCCGACGTGCGCGACGGCCTGGCCTGGCTGTTCGACTCGCGCGGCTGGCAGGCGCGCACCTGGGCCGGCGGCCCCGAGCTGCTGGCCGACGCGCAGCAGCGCCAGGCCAGCGGCGACTGGGGCCTGGCCGTGGTGCTGCTGGACGTGCGCATGCAGCCGCTGTCCGGCCCCGTCACCTTCGAGCGGCTGAAAGCCCTGGGCTGTCCCTGGCCGGTGCTGTTCCTGACCGGCCACGGCGACGTGGGCACGGCCGTGGAGGCCGTCAAGAACGGCGCCTGGGACTTTCTGGAAAAGCCCTTCCAGGACAACATGCTGGTGGACCGCGTGGAGCAGGCCATGCAGGCCGCCCTGGCCCAGACCGACGCCGAGCGCGAAGCACGGCGCCTGCGCCAGGCCCTGGACAGCTTGAGCCCGCGCGAGCACGAGGTGCTGAAGGAGCTGCTGCACGGCCACTACAACAAGAACATCGCCGAGCACCTGGGCATCACCGCGCGTACCGTGGAATTCCACCGCGCCAACATCTTCGAGAAGATGGGCGTGGAGTCCGCCATCGAACTGGCGCACAAGCTCGGGCGCCTCACGCCCATGGGTGGCGGACGCTGACCGGCACTATCGAAAAGAGAGCTGCTGGCGCTTGATGGCAAAGGGCTGGAGCCCTTTTTCCTCGCAATCTCAGGCGCAAGGCCGGTCGCCTCCTTGGCTGCCTGGTGCAAATTGCAAGCCAAATCGGCCTCCAGACCTTATCTAGCAAGCGCTAGCAGCTATCAATAGCGTAGCAATCAACCCTGCTCGCCTTGCCGCGCCCGCCACTGCGCCGGCGTGCACCCCGTCCATCGCCTGAAGGCGCGCCAGAACACCGCCGGCTCGGCAAAGCCGAGGGCCTGGCCGATGTCGGCCAGGGGCCGGTCCGCCTGGGCCACGGCCTGCAGGGCGGCCTCGCGGCGCACGGCGTCCAGCAGGGCGGAAAAGCTCAGCTGCTGCGCCCGCATGCGCCGCGCCAGCGTGCGCTCGCTCAAGGACAGGGCGGCGGCGGCCTCGGCGCGCGTGGGCACGCGAGCCGGCAGCGCGGCGGCGATCCAGGCGCGCAGCTCCTGGGCCAGCGCCCCGCCCTGGCTGAGCACGGCCAGGCGCTCGGCCGCGTGCTGGTGGTGCAGCCGCGCCAGCTGCGCGTCGGCCTGGGGCAGGGGCGCGTCCAGCAGGGCGTTGTCCAGCAGCACGCCGCTGAAGGCCTGCTCGAAGGCCACCGGGCAGCCGAACACGTCGCGGTAGCCGGCCAGCGGCCCCAAGCGCGGCTGGCTGAACTGCACCTGCAGCGGCCGCACGGCCCGGCCCGTGACCCAGCGCGAGAAAGCCACCACCGCCGCCAGCACCGCCTCGATCTGGTGCGGGCTGAAGGCCAGCGTGCCCTGGCGCGGGTGGTAGACCACCCAGCCGGCCTGGGCGCCGGCAATCATCTGGAAGCGCCCGCCGTCGCTGATCAGGCGCTGGTACTGCTGCACCGCACCGATGGCCGCGCGCAGGCTGGGCGCGGACTGCAGCAGGTAGCTGACCACGTTGAAGCTGCCCGGCCCGACCAGCGAGCCGGCCTTCAGGCCGAAGCCCGCGTCCTGCGTGCAGTGCGCGGCCGCGCGCCACAGCCGGGTGATGTGGTCGATGGGCCAGCGCTCGAGCGCCAGCTCGCCCGCGCCGATGCCGGCGCGGGCCAGCAGCGCGGCGCGGGGCACGCCGGCGCCTTCGGCCGCGGCCAGCACCGTACCCACCCAGCTCATGGAAACCGTGGCCTGCAGGGTCAAGGCAGCTGTCCTCCAAAGTCAACTGGCACGGATGATAGGGGGCTAACCTGCCGTGCAGCGCGCCGCACCTGCATACGCACAACAGAGCGCGCGAGAGGAGACACACCGCATGGCAGCAACCCCATTGCAATCCGACGTGCTGGTCGCCGGAGGCGGGCTGGCGGGCATCGTCACCGCCCTGCACTGCCTGCGCGCCGGCAGGCGCGTGACGCTGGTGGACCGGGATACGCCCGAGCGCTTCGGCGGCCTGGCGCTGTGGGCCTTCGGCGGCATGGCGCTCGTGGGCACGCCGCTGCAGGCGCGCATGAAGATCCCCGACACGCCCGAGCAGGCCCTGGCGGACTGGGTGCGCTTTGGCGAGCTGGCGAGCGGCGACACCCTGGCGCTGCCGTGGGCGCGCCGCTACGTGGAGCGCTCGCGCCCCGACGTCTACGACTGGCTGCTGGCCCACGGCCTGAAATTCATGCCGGCGGTGAACTGGGTGGAGCGCGGACGCTTCGGCGAAGGCAACCGCCTGCCGCGCTACCACATCGTCTGGGGCACCTCGCGCGAGCTGACGCGGCGCATGATCGCCGCGCTGCGCGAGGCCGACGGCGGCAGCGGCCGCCTGACCCTGCTGCACCGCCACCGCGTGACGGCCATCGAGCGCAGCGGCGGCCGGGTGGACGGCCTGCTGGCCACCGACGAGGCCAGCGGCGTCGCGCTGCGGCTGCAGGCCCCGGTGGTGGTGCTGGCCATGGGCGGCCTCAACGGCAGCCACACCCAGGCGCGCGCGCACTGGCCGGCGGGCCGGCCGCTGCCGGCCGCCATGCTCAACGGAGCCCACCCCTTTGCCGACGGCGCCCTGCACCAGCAGGCCGCCGAGTTGGGCGGGCAGCTGCGCAACGTGGGCGAGATGTGGAACTACGCCGCCGGCTTTCCGCATCCTCAGCCGCACTTCGACGGCCACGGGCTGTCGGCCATTCCGGCCAAGTCGGCGCTGTGGCTAAACCACCGGGGCGAGCGCATCGGCCCCGAGCCACTGGTCACTGGCTTCGACACGCACTGGCTGTGCCAGCGCGTGGCAAGCCAAGACCAGCCCTGGACCTGGCACCTGCTGAACTGGCGCATCGCAGCCAAGGAGTTCGCCATCTCCGGGGCCGAGCACAACCAGCGCATCCGCGATCAACAGTTCCCGCAGTTCCTGAAGGAAACGCTGCTGGGCAACCACCGTCTGGTGCGCCAGATGCAGCAGCAAAGCCCGCACTTCCTGGTGGATGACACCCTGGCGGGCCTGGCCGCGAAAATGAACCAGCTCACCGGCACCGCCGACGTGCGGCCCGAGGTGCTGCAGGCCACGGCCGATGCCTTCGACGCCAACTTCGCAGCCGGCGGCTCGTCGCTCAGGCTGCACGACGACGACCAGATCCGCCGCATCCTGCACGCCCGCCAGTGGGGCCCGGACCGGCTGCGCACCTGCGCGCCGGCACCGCTGCAGATGAAGGGCGCGGGGCCCTTTATCGCCATCCACATGCAGCTGATCACGCGCAAGAGCCTGGGCGGCCTGGCCACCGACCTGCAAAGCCGCGTGCTGGACGATGCCGGCACGCCCATAGCCGGGCTGTACTGCGTGGGCGAGGCGGCGGGCTTCGGCGGCGGCGGGGCATGCGGGCGGCGCTCGCTGGAGGGCACCTTCCTGCCCGGCTGCATCCTGACGGCGCACGCCGCCGCCGCATCCATCACCGGGAGGACCACGCCATGAACCGACTACGCTACCCCGCCACCGCGCAGGACTGGCGCGAGCAGGCGCGCCGGCGCCTGCCGCGCTTTCTGTTCGACTTTCTGGACGGCGGCGCCGGCGACGAACGCACGCTGGCCGCCAACGTGCAGGCCTGGGGCCAGACCGCGCTGCGCCAGCGCGTGCTGGTGGACGTGAGCCAAGTGGACACGCGCACCCGCCTGGCCGGCCAGGACTGCGCCCTGCCGCTGGCGCTGGCGCCCGTGGGCCTGGCCGGCATGATGGCGCGCCGCGGCGAGGCCCAGGCCATGCGCGCGGCCAGCCACGCCGGCGTGCCCTTCACCCTGTCCACCGTGGGCATCTGCGCGCTGCCTGAAGTGCGCGCCGCGGCCCCCGCCGGCGCGCCGCCGCCGTGGTTCCAGCTGTACATGCTGCGCGACCGCGGCGCCGTGCGCGCGCTGCTGGAGCAGGCCTGGCAGGCCGGCTGCCGCACCCTGGTCTTCACGGTGGATCTGCCCCTGCCCGGCATGCGCCAGCGCGACGTGCGCAACGGCATGGCCCACCAGGGCGCGCGCCCGGCGCTGCTGCGCGCCGCGCAGGTGCTGGCGCGCCCCGGCTGGGTGTGGGACGTGGCGCTGCGCGGCAAGCCGCTGTCCTTTGGCAGCCTGGCGAGCCAGGTGCCCGGCGGGCGCGACCTGGGCGCCTTCAAGGCCTGGGTGGACGCGCAGTTCGACCCGGGCGTGACCTGGCGCGACATCGACTGGCTGCGCGGCCAGTGGCGCGGACGGCTGCTGCTCAAGGGCATTCTGGACGAGCAGGACGCGCGCGCCGCCGTGGCGGCCGGGGCCGAGGGCATCGTCGTGTCCAACCACGGCGGGCGCCAGCTCGACGGAGTGGCCGCCACGGCGGCGGCGCTGCCAGCCATCGCCCGCGCCGTGGGCGGCCAGGTCGAGGTGCTGGTGGACGGCGGCGTGCGCAGCGGCACCGACCTGTTTCGCGCCCTGGCCCTGGGCGCGCGCGGCGTGCTGATCGGGCGGCCGTGGATCTGGGCGCTGGCCGGCGGCGGCGAGGCCGGCGTGCGCCAGCTGCTGGCCAGCTGGCAGCGCGAGCTGCTGCTGGCCATGACGCTGACCGGCGTCACCCGCGTGGCCGACATCGGTCCGGACCAGCTGGACCGGGTTTCAAGCCAAATCGGCCTCTAGCCCTTATGCAGCAAGCGCTGGAAGCTACTTAACCCATAGCGAACAATCGTTCTCGAACGCAAGGACCGACACCATGAATGGCGCACAGGCATTGCTCAAGACCTTGGCCAATGCGGGCATCGAGGTCTGCTTCACCAACCCCGGCACCAGCGAGATGCACTTCGTCGCCGCGCTCGACACCGAGCCGCGCATGCGTGCCGTGCTGGCCCTGTTCGAGGGCGTGGCCACCGGCGCGGCCGACGGCTACGCGCGCATGGCCGGCAAGCCGGCCGCCACGCTCCTGCACCTGGGGTGCGGCTTGGGCAATGGCCTGGCCAACCTGCACAACGCCCGCAAGGGCAAGGTGCCGGTGCTCAACATCGTGGGCGACCACGCCACGCACCACGTGCGCTACGACGCCCAGCTGCAGTCCGACATCGAGACCGTGGCGCGCAACGTGTCGCCGCACTTCGTGCGCACCAGCGCCAGCACCGCCGCGCTGTGCCAGGACGCCGTGGACGCCATCGCCGCCTGCATGGGCCCGCCGGGCGGCGTGGCCACGCTGGTGCTGCCGGCCGACGTGTCCTGGGGCGAGGGCGGCGTGCCGCAGGCCTGCCCGCCCCTGCCGCCCGCGCCGGCGCCCGAGGCCGATCGCGTGCTAGCTATCGCCCAGGCGCTGGCGGCCAGCGGCCGCAAGACCGCCTTTTTGCTGGGCAGCCGAGCGCTGCAGGGCAGCACGCTGCAAGACCTGTCGCGCATCGCCCGGCACACCGGCGCGCGGCTGTTCGCCGAGGTCTTCCCGGCCCGCATCGAGCGCGGCGCCGGGCTGCCGCCGGTGGAGCGCATCGCCTACCTGGCCGAGCTGGCCTCGGTGCAGCTGTCGAGCCTGGAGCACCTGGTGCTGGTGGACGCCAAGTCGCCCGTGTCCTTCTTTGCCTACCCGGGCAAGAAAAGCGACCTGCTGCCCGCCGGCTGCCGGCTGCACACCCTGGCCGCTGCGCACGAGGATGTGGCCGCCGGCGTGGCGCGCCTGCTGCAGGCCAGCGGCGCGCAGGCCGCTCAGCCGCTGCTGCAGGCGCCGCGTCGGCCCGGGCTGCCGCAGGGCAAGTTCACCGCCGACAAGGTCTGCAAGGCCATCGGCCAGCTGCTGCCCGAGCGCGCCATCATCGTGGACGAGGCGCAGACCAGCGGCATCATGCTGCCGCTGTTCACGGCCGGCAGCCCGCGCCACGACGTGCTGACGCTGACCGGCGGCGCCATCGGCCAGGCCCTGCCCTGCGCCGTGGGTGCGGCCATCGCCTGCCCCGAGCGCAAGGTGCTGGCCCTGTCGGGCGACGGCTCGGCCATGTACACGCTGCAGGCGCTGTGGACCATGGCGCGCGAGCGGCTGGACGTGGTCAGCATCATCTTCAACAACCAGTCCTACGCCATCCTGAACGTGGAGCTGCAGCGCGTGGGCGCCGCCGGCGCCGGCGACAAGGCGCGCGCGCAGCTGGACATCGGCACGCCGGCGCTGGACTTCGTGCAGCTGGCCGGCGGCATGGGCGTGAGCGCGCGCCGCGCCGCCACCACCGAGGACTTCGTCCAGGCGCTGCAGCACGCCCTGACCACGCCCGGCCCGCACCTGATCGAGGCCGTGGTGCCGCCCACGCTGACGGGGCTGAAGCTGCGCGTGCTGCCGCACCTGCTGCAGTCGCTGGCCCACCTGCCGCGGCCGCTGGCGGCGGCGCTCAAACGCGGCATCGCCCCCTGAGAGCTCTCAAGGCCCGTCGTGCAGGCGCTCGCTGGAGCCGCTGCGCAGCACCTGGCCGGCGGCGTCGAAGACCACGGTGAAGATCATCTCGCGCCCCGGCCCGTCGCTCCAGTACCAGTCCCACTCGGTCTGCTGCTTGAGCTCGTAGGTGGTGCGTTTGGCCGGGCGGCCCAGCAGGCGGCGCACCTGGTCCTCGTGCATGCCGGGCACCACCTTGGCGAAGTGGTGCGGCGCCAGCACCTGCACCAGCGCGCTCATGCGCCCATCGGTGCCGATGGTGATCATGTAGTTGCGCCGGCCGGCCGGCTGGCGGTTGTACTCCAGCGTGCGCGCGCCCCCCTCCTCGGGCCAGACGCGGTCAGGCTCGCCGAAGCGCTCGCGCACCTGGCTTTCGGTGGAGACGCCCTCCTCCAGCTCGCGAATGCGCTGCTCGTCGCAGCCGGCCAGCGCCAGCAGGGCCAGCGCCGCCGCGCCCAGAGACTTGATCCAATGTGGTGTGGTCATGGGTGTACCGGTCCTTTGGACCAGGCTGGATAGAATGCCCGGCTGCCACGAAATGTAGCCCGCTCCCGCATCTTTGCCGTATCCGCCATGTCCTTCTTTCGCCGTCCCGACTACCAATCCGACACCACGCAGTTCATCGAAAAGCTCAAGGCCAGCCGCCCCGAGCTGGATGCGCAGCAGCAGGCCGGCCGCGCGCTGCTGTGGGACAAGGAAGTGGACCGCGACGTCTGGCAGGAATACACGGCCGGCCGCGTGCCCCAGCAGCCCTACGTGTACCAGTCGCGCAGCTGAGCCGCGGCGCGCCCCGGCGCTGGTTGAATTAACAGCCAAAACACGCTCCAGCGCCCTCCAGACAAGCGCGAGCAGCTCCTGAAACAATAGCAAACGAATGGCCGAGTCCGCCGACACCCTGATGCCCGGCGAGGTGGACTCGGTGGCGCTGGCGCGCCTGTACGGCGAGCCGCTGTTCGCCCTGCCTCAGGACCTGTACATCCCGCCGGATGCGCTGCAGGTCTTCCTGGAGGCCTTCGAGGGTCCGCTGGACCTGCTGCTGTACCTGATCCGCAAGCAGAACTTCAACATCCTGGACATCCCGATGGTGGATGTCACGCGCCAGTACCTGGGCTACGTGGACGAGATCCGCAGCCGCAACCTGGAACTGGCCGCCGAATACCTGTTGATGGCGGCCATGCTGATCGAGATCAAGTCGCGCATGCTGCTGCCCCCGCGCCGCCAGGAAGGCCAGGACGAGCCCGAGGACCCGCGCGCCGAATTGGTGCGCCGCCTGCTCGAGTACGAGCAGATCAAGCTGGCCGCGCAGCAGCTGGGCGCCCTGCCCCAGTACGGGCGCGACTTTCTGCCGGCGCGGGTGCACATCGAGCAGGGGCTCAAGGCGCGCTTTCCCGACGTCAGCGTGCAGGAGCTGCAGCAGGCGTTGCAGGCCGTGCTGCGGCGCGCCAGGCTGGTGCAGCACCACCGCATCACACGCGAGGAGCTGTCGGTGCGCGAATACATGAGCCACGTGCTCAAGGCCCTGCAGGGGCGGCGCTTCGTGCTGCTGGAGGACTTGTTCCAGCGCGACAAGGGCGCCACCGTGCTGGTCGTCACCTTCATCGCCCTGCTGGAGCTGGCCAAGGAGACGCTGGTGGAGATCACCCAGGCCGAGGCCTTCGCGCCCATCTACGTGCGGCTGGCCTACACCCCCGTGTAGGGGCTGTTTCAGAAGGTCCAGTTCAGATCCACGCCCACGTAGGGCGCGCTGCTTTCGCCGCGCAGCTGGCGCACGCCGGCCTTGAAGGACCAGTGCGCCGCGCCGGCGGGCACGCCGGTCAGCACCACGCCGGTCTGGCGCGCGCGGTAGGAGTCGTCGCCGTGCTGGGCGTGCTCCAGCCCCCAGCGCAGGCCGTCGGCCCGGCCCCACAGCAGCCGCGCCCGCGCCCACCAGGCGTGGCCCAGCGGGGTGTAGCTGAGGCCGGCGTTGGCGGCCCAGCGCGGGTTGAACTGCCAGTTCAGGTCGCTGCTGACCTTGGGCCGCAGGTGAAAGCCGCTGACCTCGCTGCCCGGATCGGCGGGCGACAGGTGGGTGTCGCGCGCCATCAGGCTGACAAACGCCGAGCCGGTGAACGGCGCCTGCCCGAACAGGTAGCCCACGCCCGCCTCCAACCCCACGCTGCGGCCGCGGTAGCGCTGGCCGTCCACCCGGTAGGTGTAGCCGGCCCGGTCCAGCCACAGCCGCGTGGCCCAGCCGTTCTGCAGCTGATCGTGCTCCAGCGAGGCGATGCGCCCCAGGTACAGGTAGCTGGCGCCGCGCGAGGCCTCGGCGCCCGACAGCCACAGGCCCTCGGCCAGCGCGGGCAACGGCAGCGCGGCGGCGGTCGCCAGGCACAGCCCCAGGCTCAGGCGGTAAGGATGGCGGGCGGGCATGGCGGCTCCTCCTGGCTGGGTGCGGCCGTGCCCAGCGCCACGGCCTGGCGCGCCTGCTCCAGCGTGCAGGCGTAGAAGGTGCCGGCCGTGGAGCGCAGCGGCGCCACGCGCCCGGCCCGGGCGGTGACACGGCGCCAGCCGGCGCGTGTGCGCAGCGACAGCTTGAGGCTGGCGCCCTCGGCCACGGGCTCGAACAGGATCAAACGCCGCGGCGCTTGCTCCTGCAGCGGCAGCAGGCCCAGCAGCGTGTGCGGGCCCTGCGCCGAGCCCACCTGCACGTCGCAGACGCCCCAATGCGCACGCGCACCGTGGTCGGGCGCCAGGAAGCGCCCGCCCAGCCAGTCGGTGGGCGTGGTGCCGCGCTCGTTCAGCTCCTGCAGCTGCCACTGCAGGTCGTTGCCGTAGAGCATCAGCTCCATCTGGTTGCGGGCGCGGGTGTCGGGCCACTCGAGGCGGCAGCGCACGGCGGCGGTCTGCTGTGCGCCCTCGCCATCGGCCTGCGGCCCGGCCACCGGCACCAGCCGTACCGGCTGCAGGCCCGAGGGCAGCATGACGGCCGCGCGCACGCTGCGCCCCTGCGCCAACGCCGGCGGCAGCAGGCCGACCACCCGGCAGCCGCCCGGCGAGACGTTCTCGATGACCAGCGTCTCCTGCGGCGGGGCCTGGGCGGCGCCCGCCTCGGGCAGCAGCACCAGGGGCAGCGGCATGTCGAAACGGTAGTCGCTACGGTGGTGATGCGCCTCGGTCGTGAGGAAGTGGCGCGTCAGCTGCCAGCCGCACAGCAGGTTGGTGCCCACCCAGGCCAGGTTGAAGTACAGCGCATAGGGCGGGAGGTAGGGCTGCTGGCTGCTGCGGTACAGCGCCCAGACGATGGCCAGCAGATTGAAGGCCAGCAGCAGCGTCTGCGGCAGCACCTGCAGCAGCACACGCCGGCGCGGCGAGAAGGACTTGTCGGTGACGTTGAAGCGCACAGGCCCCAGCACCAGGCCCAGCGTGGCGCGGATGAAGGCGGCGAAGCGGGCGAAGTTGTACTGCTCGGCGTACAGCCAGCTGCCATAGCCCCGGCTCAATTCCTCGAACACGCAGATGCTGAGCACGAAATAGGGCACGAACCAGCACAGGAAGACCCAGCCGCTGGCGTCGATCGGCAGCCAGCCGGTCAGCAGCACGATGGCCGGGGCCAGCCAGAACAGGCCCTTTTGCCAGCCATCGAAATAGGTGGTCATGGAGGCCAGGTAGTTCAGCTTCTGCGCCGCGCTCAGGCGCGGGGTGAACAGCACGTCCTCCTGGCGCAGCACCTGCATGGCGCCCTGGCCCCAGCGCACGCGCTGCGCCAGGAACGGCGCGACCTGCGCCGGCGCGATGCCGAACGCCAGCGCCTGCGCGTGATAGACCGAGCGGTAGCCCGCCTTGTGCAGGCGCAGCGAGGTGTGCAGGTCCTCGGTCACCGTGCCGGTGGCAAAGCCGCCGATCTCCTGCAGGGCACTGCGCCGCACCACCGCGCAGGTGCCGCAGAAAAAGGCCGAGTTCCAGTAGTCCTTGCCGCGCTGGATGACCTTGAAGAACAGCGACTGCTCCGTCCACAGCCGCCGCGTGCGCCGGCGCAGGCGGTGCTGGAAAGAGTCGAGGTTGAAGAACTCCTGCGGCGTCTGCACGAAGGCCACGGCCGGGTCGCGGAAGTAGCCCAGCGTGCGCACCAGGAAGTCGCGCCCCGGGGCGTGGTCGGCATCGAACAGCGCGATCAGCTCGCCGCCCGTGCGCTCGAGGGCGTGGTTCAGGTTGCCGGCCTTGGCGTGCTCGTTGCTGGTGCGGCAGAGGTACCACACGCCCAGGCTGCGGGCCAGTTCGCGCATCTCGGGGCGGTTGCCGTCGTCCAGCAGCCAGGTCTCGTGCGGGTAGTCCATATCGCGCGCCAGCATCAGGGTGCGGCGCAACATGCTGACCGGCTCGTTGAAGCAGGTGACGAACACGTCCACCGTGCGGCCGGCCTCGGGCTCGGGCGCCTCGCGCTGCGTCAGGCGCCACATGATGAAGATGTGCACCGCCGCCACCAGCACGCCGTAGACCTCGGCGGCGTAGACCAGGCAGGAGAACACCAGATGCTCCTGGTTGAAGGTGGTGGCGCGCCAGATCAGGTAGCCGGTGGCCACGAGCAGGAACAGCACCGACAGCAGGGCGCACAGCGGGCTGCAGTCCTCGAAGCGGCCGCCGCGGCGGGGGTCGGCGCAGTAGCGCGGCGGAGGGGGTGGTGGGTGGTCGGTCATGGCAGGGCGTGCTCCACGGTGTTTTTGGACCAAGACGTGTCACGTCTTGCGATTTCGTATCCAGCTACTACGGTGCAACCCATTCTTCGCACCCTGCCGCGGGTGCCAATCCCTACAACGAGGGCCCCAAAAATACGGTGCAGCCACGACGTGGCCCCAACCACAGGCACGGGGCGTCGTCCTGCTTCCTAGTCTATGTAAAGATGCGACAAGTGCATCCAGGTGTTACCAAACTTGGCGAGCTGATACAACTACGGCTTTTCACCCCATTACCCTGCACGCCATGCCGCATCTGATCGTCGAATACAGCTCTAACCTCGCCAACTATCCCGAGGCCGAAACGCTGACTGCGCTGAACGCCGCCGTCTGTGCCAGCCCCGAGGTCAAGGACGAGGCCGATCTGAAGACCCGCTTCGTGCGCACCAGCGCCTTCGAGATCGGCACCGCACCGGCCAACCGGGCGTTCGTGCACGCCGAGCTGCGCCTGCTGTCCGGCCGCACGCCCGAAGCCAAGGCCGACCTGGCCGAGCGTGTGGCCGCCGTGCTGCGCCGCCTCACACCCCGCCCCGCCGGTCTGCTGGTGCAGCTGAGCGTGGACGTGGTGGACATGGACCGGCCTTCCTACATCAAGGAGCGCCTCTGAGCGCGCCTGTGCAACACTGCTCGCCGGCCCGGCACTACTCTGCCGGGCTTCGCTTTTTCTCCCTCCCTCTCCCCCTTCCTTGACCTGAGGATCGCCATGAGCGTTTACGACAAGCTGAAAGAACTGGACATCACCCTGCCCCCGGTGGCCGTGCCGGCAGCGGCCTACGTGCCCTACGTGCAGACGGGCAACCTGGTGTTCCTGAGCGGGCACATCGCGCGCAAGGACGGCAAGCCCTGGGTGGCGCAGTTCGGCCGCGACATCGGTGTGGAGGAAGGCAAGCAGGCCGCGCGCGCCGTGGCCATCGACCTGCTGGGCACGCTGCACGCAGCCACGGGCGACCTGAACCGCGTCAAGCGCATCGTCAAGCTGATGAGCCTGGTCAACTCCACCGGCGACTTCACCGAGCAGCACCTGGTGACCAACGGCGCCAGCGAGCTGATGGGCCAGGTTTTCGGCGACGCCGGCAAGCACGCGCGCAGCGCCTTCGGCGTGGCGCAGATCCCCATGGGGGCGTGTGTTGAGATCGAGCTCATCGCCGAGCTGGCCTGACACGCCCCCGCGCGGGCTGCGCGGCACGAAAAAAAGGGACGCCACGGCGTCCCTTTGTCATGGGCGCGCGTGGCCCCTGGAGTGTGTTGGCGCGCTCAGAAGCTTTCCCAGTCGTCCGAGGCGCCCGAGGCCAGCGCGGGAGCGGCAGCGGCAGCGGCCGGCGCGTGCTTGCGCGGCGCCGCCGCCGCCGCGGGCGCGCTGGAAGCAGTGCGCACGGGTGCTGGTACTGGTACCGGCACGGGCGCCGCAGCGGGCACGGGCCGCGCCACGGCCGCCGGGCCGGCGTCGTCCACCTGGAAGGTGGCCACCAGCTGCGCCAGCTGCTGGGCCTGCTCGCGCAGGCTCTGCGCGGCGGCGGCGCTTTCCTCGACCAGGGCGGCGTTTTGCTGCGTCATCTGGTCCAGTTGGCCCACCGCCTGGTTGACCTGCGCCACGCCGGAGCTTTGCTCGGCCGAGGCGGCGGTCACCTCGCCGATCATGTCGGCCACGCGCTGCACGGACTGCACGATCTCGCCCATGGTGCTGCCGGCCTGCTGCACCAGGCGCGAGCCGTCCTCCACCCGGTCCACGGACGAGCCGATCAGCGCCTTGATCTCGCGCGCCGCCTCGGCGCTGCGGCCGGCCAAGCTGCGCACCTCGCCGGCCACCACGGCAAAGCCCCGGCCCTGCTCGCCGGCGCGGGCGGCTTCCACGGCCGCGTTCAGCGCCAGGATGTTGGTCTGGAAGGCGATGGAGTCGATGACCTGGATGATGTCGGCGATCTTGCGGCTGCTGCCCTGGATCTCCTCCATGGTGGCGACGACCTCGGTCACCACCGTGCCACCGCGCAGCGCCACCTCACGGGCAGCGCCGGCCAGCTGGCTGGCCTGGCTGGCGCTGCCGGCGCTTTGCTGCAGGGTGCTGGTGAACTCCTCCATGGCCGCGGCCGTCTGCTGCAGGTTGCTGGAGGTGCTTTCGGTGCGCGCCGACAGGTCCTGGTTGCCGGCGGCGATCTGCGCGCTGGCCGTGGCGATGCTGTCAGTGCTGCGCCGCACCTGCTGCACCGTGCCGGCCAGCGAGCCGCGCATGGCCGCCAGCGAGGCCAGCAGCTCGCCGAACTCGTCGTCGCGACCGGCCCCCTCCAGCGCCTGCGCACGCAGGTCGCCCTGGGCGATGCGCGCCGCCACCTGGTTGGCCTGTGCCAGCGGCTGCTGAATGCTGCGGATCAGGAAATACGCCCCGACGATGATCGCCAGCAGCAGCACCGCCACGGCGGCGCCGGCCATCTTGACGGTCGCCATGCGCGCGCCGGACATTTCGGCGTGGCGCTCGCGCGCTTCCTGCTCGAACAGCTGCACCAGCTGCTGCAGCGTGCCCAGGTAAGACTTCACGGCCGGCACCAGCGACTGCAGGGCCAGCTTGGAGGCGGCGTCATAGTCGCTCTCGTCGCGCAGCTTGCGCGCCTCGGCGCGCAGCTGCGTCATGGCGACGCGGGCACTGGCCACGCGCTCCATCTGCTGGCGCGTGGCGGGCGACAAGGGCAGCTCCTGCAGCGCCTTTTGCATCTGCGTGATGCGTTCGCTGGTGGCGACCAGGTCGGCCTGGAAGGCCTGCTCCACCGCCATCTCGCTGCTGAGCACCAGTGCCAGCGTGCGCGTGGCGTTGAGCTCGGTTAGCGCCATCCACTGCGTGGCCATCTGCACACGGCGCGTGGTCTCCTGAGTGACGGCATCGGCCTCGGCCTGGGAGGTGGCCGAGCGGTAGCCGGCAGCGCCGACCACGGCGACCAGTGCCACCACGATGGCCACGACGGCCAGCCAGAGCTTGTGGGACAGACGCAGCGTTTTCATGGGGCAATTCCTGCGGTGGATGACAAAAGAAGGGCGGTCCAGGGCATGCGCCCCTGCCCGAGAATGCTACCAAACGCAACCGAGTCCTTGCCGCACTGCAGCAAAAGCGGCCGCCGCCGGCCTGGCGCGGCCCTTTCGCGCCCCGGCCGCACCTACCGGCAAACAATAGCCTTTTTGGTCTCCAGGCCAATACCAGCAAGCGCTGGCAGCTATTGTTTTCGCAGCATCCGTCATTCCACGCGCAGCACGTCCGCCACCTTGAAGCCCAGGTCCGCCGCCTTGCCCTTGCGGCCGCGGGCGGCGCGGGCGTTGTTCAGCGAGCGGATCTCCAGCTGCTCCTCGCGCGCCTTGCCGCCGCGGCCCGTGCCTGCGAAGCGCACGCTGCGCGTGTAGGCGGCCACGCCGGCCAGCTGGTCCTTGTCCTCCAGGTCGATGAGCATCAGGCCGCGACCACCCTTTTCCATGAACTTCATCTCGCTGATCTCGAAGGTCAGGATGCGCCCGCCCACGGAGGCGCAGCACACGTGGGTGGCAGGCGCCAGCGGCTGGCTGGCGCTGGTGAAGGCCGCGTGCGAGGGCCGGCACAGGGTTTCGCCCTCACCCAGGCTGACGAAGGCCTTGCCGCCGCGGTTGCGCCCGGTCATGTGCTCAACCGTAGAGACGAAACCGTAGCCGCCCGAGCCTGCCAGCACCAGCGCCGCGTTGGCCGGACCGGCGAAGTAGTGCAGCGGCTGCGTGCCCGACTCCAGTTCGATCAGCGTGGTGATGGGCTGGCCATCGCCGCGCCCGCCGGGCAGCTGCGCCACGGCCACCGAGTACACCCGGCCATTGCTGCCGAAGACGATGAGCGTGTCCACCGTGCGGCACTCGAAGGTGCCGTACAGGCTGTCTCCGGCCTTGACCGTGAAGCTGGCCGCATCCAGCCCGTGACCCTGGCGCGCGCGCACCCAGCCCTTGTGCGAGACGATGACGGTGACCGGCTCGTCGGGCACGCGCACCTCGGCCACGGCGCGGCGCTCCTCCTGGATCAGCGTGCGGCGCTCATCCTGGAACTGTTTGGCGTCCGTCTCGATCTCGCGCACCATCAATCGGCGCAGCGAGGCCGGGTTGGCCAGGATGTCCTCCAGCTTGCTTTGCTCCTCGCGCAGGTCCTTGAGCTCCTGCTCGATCTTGATGGCCTCCAGCCGCGCCAGCTGGCGCAGGCGGATTTCCAGGATGTCCTCGGCCTGCCGGTCCGATAGCTGGAAGCGCTCGATCAGCGCCGCCTTGGGCTCGTCGCTGGCGCGGATGATGGCGATGACCTCGTCGATGTGCAGCAGCACGGTCTGCCGCCCTTCGAGGATGTGGATGCGGTCTTGCACCTTGGCCAGGCGGTGCTGGCTGCGGCGCGTGATGGTCTGCTGGCGAAAGGCGATCCACTCATCGAGCATCTGCCGCAGCGACTTCTGCACCGGCCGCCCGTCCAGGCCCACCATGGTCAGATTGATGGGCGCGGAGGTCTCCAGGCTGGTGTGCGCCAGCAGCGCCGTGGTCAGCTCGCCCTGGGCGATCTTCGACGTCTTGGGCTCGATGACCAGGCGCACCGGCGCGTCCTTGCTGGACTCGTCGCGCACGCCGTCCAGCAGCGCCAGCATGCTGGCCTTCAGCTGCACCTGCTCGGGATTAAGGGCCTTCTTGCCGGTCTTGACCTTGGGGTTGGTGAGCTCCTCGATCTCCTCAAGCACCTTCTGCGCCGACACGCCCGGCGGCAGCTCGGTCACCACCAGCTGCCACTGCCCGCGCGCCAGCTCCTCGATCTTCCAGCGCGCACGTACCTTCAGGCTGCCGCGACCCGTGCGGTACGCCGCCTGGATGTCGGCCGCCGGGCTGATGATCTGCCCGCCGCCGGGATAGTCCGGGCCCGGGATCAGCGCGAACAGCGCCTCGTCGGCCAGCTTTGGGTTCTTGACCAGCGCCACGCAGGCGTCGGCCACCTCGCGCAGGTTGTGGCTGGGGATCTCGGTGGCCAGGCCCACGGCGATGCCGCTGGCGCCGTTGAGCAGCGCGAACGGCAGGCGCGCGGGCAGCTGGCGCGGCTCCTGCGTGGAGCCGTCGTAGTTGGGCACGAAGTCCACCGTGCCCATGTCGATCTCGTCGAGCAGCAGGCTGGTGATGCGCGACAGGCGGGCCTCGGTGTAGCGCATGGCCGCGGCGCCGTCGCCGTCGCGGCTGCCGAAGTTGCCCTGCCCGTCGATGAGCGGATAGCGCTGGTTGAAGTCCTGCGCCAGGCGCACCAGCGCGTCGTAGGCCGACTGGTCGCCGTGCGGGTGAAAGCGGCCCAGTACATCGCCCACCACGCGGGCGCTCTTCACCGGCTTGGCGGCGGTGTTGCGGTTCGGGCCGCTGTAGCCCAGGCCCATCTCGCCCATGGCGTAGAGGATGCGCCGCTGCACCGGCTTCATGCCGTCGCACACGTCGGGCAGCGCCCGGCCCTTGACGACGGACAGGGCGTATTCGAGATAGGCGCGCTGGGCGTAGCTGGCCAGCGAATCATCCGCCTGCGGGGCGGGCGAGAGATCGAGAGCGGGTTGTTCTGTCATGCTTCAAAAACAGGAGCTTCCAGCGCTTGACTGGCAAGGGCTGGAGGCCAAAAAGACTTGTAGTCAGGGAGCTTAGATATCAACGTCCACCGTATCGCCGTGCAGCTCCATCAGCTCGCGCCGCGAGCCCGCCTCGCCCTTGCCCATCAGGCGGGTCATCAGGCTGGTCGTGGCCTCGTAGCCGGCGCTGCCCAGCTGCACGGGCAGCAGGCGGCGGGTGTCGGGGTTCAGGGTGGTTTCCCACAGCTGCTCGGCGTTCATCTCGCCCAGGCCCTTGAAGCGGCTGATCTGGCAGCGCTCGCGCGCCACGCCTTCCTTGGCGGCCTTGTCCAGGATGGCGGCCAGCTCGCCCTCGTCCAGCGCATACAGCTTGGCGGCCGGCTTCTTGCCGCGCGCCGGGATGTCCACGCGGTACAGGGGCGGGCGCGCCACGTAGATGTGGCCAGCCTCGATCAGCCGGGGGAAGTGGCGGAAGAACAGCGTCAGCAGCAGCACCTGGATGTGCGAGCCGTCCACGTCCGCGTCCGACAGGATGCAGACCTTGCCGTAGCGCAGGCCGGACAGGTCGGGCTCGTCATTCGGCCCGTGCGGGTCCACGCCGATGGCCACGGCGATGTCGTGCACCTCCGTGTTGGCAAACAGGCGGTCGCGCTCGACCTCCCAGGTGTTGAGCACCTTGCCGCGCAGCGGCAGGATGGCCTGAGTCTCCTTGTCGCGGCCCATCTTGGCGCTGCCGCCGGCCGAGTCGCCCTCGACCAGGAAGACCTCGTTGTAGGCGGTATCGCGGCTTTCGCAGTCCGTGAGCTTGCCCGGCAGCACGGCCACGCCGGAGCCCTTGCGCTTTTCCACTTTCTGGCCGGCCTTCTGACGCGTCTGCGCGGCCTTGATGGCGAGCTCGGCCAGTTTCTTGCCGTAGTCCACATGCTGGTTCAGCCACAGCTCGAGCGCCGGTCGCACGAAGCTGGAAACCAGCCGCACGGCGTCGCGCGAGTTCAGCCGCTCCTTGATCTGGCCCTGGAACTGCGGGTCCAGCACCTTGGCCGAGAGCACGTAGCTGGCGCGCGCGAACACATCCTCGGGCATCAGCTTGACGCCCTTGGGCAGCAGCCCGTGCAGCTCGATGAAGCCCTTGACGGCCTGGAACAGGCCGTCGCGCAGGCCGCTGTCGTGCGTGCCGCCGGCGCTGGTGGGGATCAGGTTGACGTAGCTCTCGCGCACCGGCGCACCTTCCTCGGTGAAGGCCACGGCCCAGGCCGCGCCCTCGCCTTCGGCAAAGCTGTCGCTGCCGGCGTCGGCGAAGCCCGCGCCCTCGAACAGCGGGATGACCGGGTCGACCGGCAGAGTCTGCTGAAGATAGTCGCGCAGGCCGCCCTTGTACTGCCAGGTCTGCGTCTCGCGGGTCTTCTCGTTGAACAGCGTGACGGCCACGCCGGGCATCAGCACGGCCTTGCTGCGCAAGAGGTGCGTCAGCTCGGCCATGGGCAGGTGGCTGGACTCGAAATACTTGGCGTCCGGCCAGGCGCGCACGGTGGTGCCCTGCTTGCGCTCGCCGGCCACCAGGGGGCGGGCCGCCAGCGGTTCGGTCACGTCGCCGCCGGCGAACACCAGGCGGGCGGCCTGGCCCTCGCGGTGCGTGGTCACCTCCATGCGGGTGGACAGGGCGTTGGTCACCGACACACCCACACCGTGCAGGCCACCGGAGAAGCTGTAGGCCCCGCCCTTGCCCTTGTCGAACTTGCCGCCGGCGTGCAGCCGGGTGAAGACCAGCTCCACCACGGGGGCCTTTTCCTCGGGGTGCAGGCCGAAAGGGATGCCGCGGCCGTCGTCCTCCACGCTGACCGAGCCGTCCAGGTGCAGCGTCACGCGGATCTTCTTGCCGAAGCCGGCCAGGGCCTCGTCGGCGGCGTTGTCCAGCACCTCCTGGATGATGTGCAGGGGGTTGTCGGTGCGGGTGTACATGCCCGGGCGCTGCTTGACGGGCTCCAGGCCCTTGAGCACGCGGATCGAGCCTTCTGCGTAGTCGTTGGTGGTGTGGGGTGCGGGTTTGGCTGCCATGGCGGCGGATTGTAGGACTGGTTATAACAACAGTCTTTCGCCTTTTTACCCGCCCCGGCAGGCGGCACGGGTTTTGATTACATTCCCTGCAATGCACCCTCCCGCCTCCCCCGCACGCCAGCTTTCCATGGCCCAGGTCCTCCTCTGCGGCGCCGCCGTGGTCACGCTGTCCATGGGCATACGCCATGGCTTCGGGCTGTGGCTGCAGCCCATCACGCAGGACATGGGCTGGACGCGCCAGACCTTCGCCCTGGCCATGGCCATCCAGAACCTGGCCTGGGGCCTGTTCGGCATCTTCGGAGGCATGGTGGCCGACCGCTTCGGCGCCTTCCGCGTGCTGATCGGCGGCTCTCTGCTGTACGCCGCCGGCCTGGTGGGCATGGCGCTGTCGCCCACGCCGGGGCTCTTCGCGCTGACCACGGGCGTCGTCATCGGCGCGGCCCAGGCGGGCACCACGTACGCCATCATCTATGGTGTGCTGGGGCGGCAGATCTCGGCGGACAAGCGCTCCTGGGCCATGGGCGTGGCGGCCGCGGCCGGCTCGTTCGGGCAGTTCCTGATGGTGCCGCTGGAGGGGCAGCTGATCCTGTCGTTTGGCTGGCAGCAGGCCCTGCTGGTGCTGGCGGCCATGGCGCTCTTGATCATCCCGCTGGCCTTCGGCCTGCGCGAGCCCGGCTTTCACGGCGGCGCGCCGGCCCACCGTTCGCAGAGCATGGGCGACGCGGTGGTCGAGGCCCTGCGCCACAAGAGCTTCGTGCTGCTGACGCTGGGCTACTTTGTCTGCGGCTTCCAGGTGGTGTTCATCGGCGTGCACATGCCCAGCTACCTGAAGGACCACGGCCTGTCGCCGCAGGTGGCCAGCTTCGCCCTGGCGCTGATCGGCCTGTTCAACGTCTTTGGCACCTACGCGGCCGGCTCCCTGGGCCAGCGCATTCCCAAGCGCAACATCCTGGTGTTCATCTACCTGGCGCGGGCGGTGGTCATCACCGTCTTCCTGCTGGTGCCGCTGTCGCCCCTGTCGGTGTATGTGTTCTCGGCCGTGATGGGGGCCCTGTGGCTGTCCACCGTGCCGCCGACCAATGCCGTGGTGGCGCAGATCTTTGGCGTGCAGCATTTGTCCATGCTCAGCGGCTTCGTGTTCTTCAGCCACCAGATCGGCAGCTTCATGGGCGTGTGGCTGGGCGGCTACCTGTACGACCGCACGGGCAGCTACGACGTCGTGTGGTACCTGGCCATCGCCCTGGGCGTGGCGGCCGGCCTGGTCAACCTGCCGGTGCGCGAAAGCGCCATCGCGCGCCCGGCCGCCCAGGCAGCCTGAAGAACCGAGGAGGCTCCGCCATGGCACCGCGCATACGCAACTGGCTGGCCGGCGTGGCCTGCGCCGCCGTGCTGCTGGCGGTCTTCACCTGGTATTTGCGGCCGGACTTCATGCTCACGCTGGCCGACCAGCTCTGGGCCTGCTTCTGACCATGCACCCGCACGGCCGGCCCTCGGAGTGGATCGTGCGCTGGGCGCATCTGGTGCCCGCCGGCGGCGCGGTGCTGGACGTGGCCTGCGGGCCGGGCCGGCACCTGCGCTGGTTTCATGAGCGAAATCACCCTGTAACAGGCGTGGATCAAGCGCCAGAAGCTATTGAATCAATAGCACCCTACGGTGAAGCCATCCAGGCCGACATCGAAGGCGGGCCCTGGCCGCTGGTCGGCCGGCAGTTCGCTGCCGTGGTCGTCACCAACTACCTGTGGCGCCCGCTGCTGCCGCACATCGTGGACTGCGTGGCTCCCGGCGGCGTGCTGCTGTACGAGACCTTCGCTCAGGGCAACGAGACCGTGGGACGGCCCGCGCGGGCCGACTTCCTGCTGGCGCCGGGCGAGCTGCTGCGCGCCTGCGCGCCGCTGCGGGTGGTGGCCTACGAGGACGGCTTCCTGGACGGGCCGCCGCGCTTCGTGCAGCGCATCGCCGCCGTGCGCCCGCCCGCCGCGCCCGCCGGGGTCGTTCGCCTGCCCCTGGTGCCTCGGGCTTGAGGGATGGCAAGCCCTAGTTAGAATGCTTTTTTTGCAGTTTCCGACCGCGCCATGACCTTTCCCAGCGCCCCCCTGACGGGCAGCATCGTCGCCCTTGCCACTCCCATGCACGATGACGGCAGCGTGGACTACCCCACCCTGCGCAAACTCATCGACTGGCACATCCAGGAAGGCACGGACTGCATCGGCGTGGTGGGTACGACGGGAGAGTCGCCCACGGTCAATGTCGAGGAGCACCGCGAGATCATCCGCGTGTCCGTGGAGCAGGCCGCCGGCCGCGTGCCCGTGATGGCCGGCTGCGGCGCCAATTCCACGCATGAGGCCATCGCCCTGGCGCGCTACGCCAGCGAAGTGGGCGCGAGCAGCCAGCTGCAGGTTGTGCCCTACTACAACAAGCCCACGCAGGAAGGCCAGTACCAGCACTTCAAGGCGATCGCCGAAGCCGTGGGCGACCTGCCCATGGTGCTGTACAACGTGCCCGGCCGCTCAGTAGCGGACATGCACCACGAGACCGTGCTGCGTCTGGCCCAGGTGCCCGGCATCATCGGCATCAAGGAAGCCACCGGCGACATCTCCCGCGCGCAATGGCTGATCCGCGACGTGCCCAAGGGCTTCGCCGTGTACTCCGGCGACGACCCGACGGCCGTGGCCTTGATGCTGTGCGGCGGCCAGGGCAACATCAGCGTGACGGCCAATGTGGCCCCGCGCCTGATGCGCGAGTTGTGCGCCGCCGCCATCGCCGGCGACGCCCGCCGTGCCATGGAGATCCAGTTCCGCCTGCTGCCCCTGCACAAGCACCTGTTCGTCGAGGCCAACCCCATTCCCGTCAAGTGGGCCATGGCCCGCATGGGCCTGTGCGGCCCGGCCATGCGCCTGCCGATGACCCCGCTGACTCAGGCCAACGAACCCGTGGTGGAAGGCGCCCTGCGCGCCGCCGGCCTGGTGGCCTGAGCGCCGCCTGCCGCCTTTCCCCTGCTGCCCTTTTCTTTGCGCTCGCGCACCAACGAGGATTTACGCGTGAACCCTGGCACCCGCATCGGCCTGATCGGCCTCGCCCTGTCCCTGTCGGCCTGCTCCGTCCTGGAGGGCGACAAGATCGACTACAAAAGCGCCACCAAGGGAGCCACGCTGGAGGTGCCGCCGGACCTGACGCAGCTGTCGCGCGACACCCGCTACACCGTGCCCGGCGGCGTGGTCTCGGCCGCGGCCTTCGAGGCCGGTCAGGCCCAGCAGCCCCGCGGAGCGGCCGCCAGCACCGCCCCCGTGAAGATCGGCGACGTGCGCATCGAGCGTGACGGCAACCAGCGCTGGCTGGTGGTGGACCGCCCGGTGGACCAGCTGTGGGAGCCGGTGCGCGACTTCTGGCTGGACAACGGCTTCGTCTACACCCTGGAGCAGCGCGACCTGGGCCTGCTGGAAACCGACTGGGCCGAGAACCGCGCCAAGCTGCCGCAGGACTTCATCCGCCAGACCATCGGCAAGGTGTTCGATTCGCTGTATTCCACCGGCGAGCGCGACAAGTTCCGCACCCGCATGGAGCGCCGTGCCGACGGCAGCACCGAGATCTACGTGACCCACCGCGGCATGATGGAGGTCTACAGCAGCTCGCAGAAGGACCAGACCGTCTGGCAGCCGCGCGCGTCCGATCCCGAACTGGAAACCGAATTCCTGCGCCGCATGATGGTCAAGCTGGGCGTGAGCGAGGAGCAGTCGCGTGCTGCTGCGGCCGCGCCCATCCCGGCCGCACCCTCGGCGCGCATCGGCAACGTGGGCGGCGTGCCCGTGGTGCAGCTGGACGAGCCCTTCGACCGCGCCTGGCGCCGCATCGGCGTGTCGCTGGACCGCACGGGTTTCACCGTCGAGGACCGTGACCGTAGCCAGGGCGTGTACTTCGTGCGCTACGTGGAGCCCAACGCCAACAAGAAGGAGCAAGGCTTCTTCGGCAAGCTGTTCAGCCGCAACGCGGATGCCGCGGCGCCGCTCAAGTACCGCATCGTGGTGCGCAGCGAGGGCAACCAGAGCACGGTGTCCGTGCTCAACGCCGCCGGCGCGCCCGAGAGTTCGGCCAACGCCGAGCGCATCGTGCGCGTCATCGCCGACGACCTGAAGTAACTTGCTGCGCTTTCGCAACCTGGCCAGCGGCAGTGGCGGCAACGCCACCCTGATCGAAGGACGCAGCGGCGCTCACACGCGCCGGCTGCTCATGGACTGCGGCCTGAGCCTGCGCCAGGTGGACGCGCGCCTGGCCGCCGCCGGCACCAGCGCCGCGCAGCTGGACGCCGTGTTCATCACCCACGAACACTCGGACCACACGGGTTGCGTGCTCAAGCTGGCGCTGCGCGAGCGCATCCCCGTGTGGATGAGCCAAGGTACCTGGGAAGGCATGGGCGCACCCGAGCTGGAGGGCCTGCTGCGCATCGCGCGCGACGGCGAGCCCATCGACCTGGGCGACTTCGAGGCCCGGCCCTTTGCCGTGCCCCACGATGCGCGCGAGCCGCTGCACCTGCGCTGCAGCGACGGGGCCACGCACATCGGCCTGATGACCGACCTGGGCCATGCCGGCGAACACGTGCTGCAGCAGCTGCAGGGCTGCCACGCGCTGCTGCTGGAGACCAACCACGACAGCGACATGCTGCAGGGCGGCCGCTACCCGGCCTTTCTGAAGCGGCGCATCGCCGGTCCTTACGGCCACCTGCCCAACGACGCCAGCGCCGACCTGCTGCACGCGCTGTGTCACCCCGGCCTGCGCCACGTGGTGGCCGCCCACCTGAGCGTGCGCAACAATCAGCCGCACCTGGCCCAGGCCGCACTGGCCGGTGCCTGGGGCTGCGCCGACACGGACATCATCGTCGCCGACCAGCGCACGGGCACCGGCTGGGTCGAAGCCAGCTATTAGCCCGCGACTGCCACTGGAGCTGACGCAAAACAAAACCCCGTCCGCCTGAGCGGTACGGGGTTTTTGCTTTGCGTTGCCCACTGCCTGGGCCATGGGGCCCAGCAGAAGGCAGCAGGAAGGCCCGGATTACTTGGCTTCTTGCGAAGCGGCGCCCGTCGCAGCGGCAGCGGCAGCGTCCGCAGCAGCCTTGGCGTCTGCAGCAGCGGCATCGGAAGCGGCGTCGACGGCGGCAGCCGGGGCTTCGACCGAAGCGGGGGCCTCGGCAGGAGCGGGCGCGGGCTCGGGTGCCGGAGCGGGCGCTTCCACCGGTGCAGGAGCAGGAGCAGGTGCCGGCTCTTCCTTCTTGCCGCAGGCGGCCAGGGCAACGGCAGCAACCAGGGCAGCCAGAACAACGGAGTTCTTCATTGCAGTCTTCCTATGATGGACAGGGATAGTTATGAAACGCCGTGACCCTTGCCGCGATGGCCAAGGACCGGCTGGGGCACTCCACATGCCCCGGGGCAAAACCAGCCGATGATTATCCGTCAATCCTGAATAACGCGTAGCCCGCCGCTACAGCCCCAGCACCGAGGCGGGAAAGGCCGGACTGCTCTTGCGCTCTATCCATTCGTTCAAGGTTTCGCGCAGCTGCACGCGCCGGCTGGGCTCGCTGCCCGTGATGCCCACGCTGCGCACCGGGTCCAGGCGATGCAGCACCCAGGCCGGCGACCACAGGGCGCTGGGCAGGGCCAGCGGGTCGGTGCCCGTGCCCTTGCGGCAGGTGATGAGGTGGTCCCACTGGCGGCGCCACTGCACGAAGCGCGGATGGCGGCGCACCACTTCGGCATAGTCCAGCGCCAGCAGCGTGCAGCGCCGTCCGGCGCGCGACCACTGCTGCAGCGTCTCGACGACCTCACGCTCCCCCAGCGGCCAGTCCACGAACTCGGCATCGGCCAGGATCAGTTCACCCCAGCCTTCGCGCGCGGCCGTGGCCAGCGCATCGCGCACCCGCTGACGAAACTCCTCGCGGCCTTCGAAGCGCCCCTCAGGCAGGGCGGGCGGTACTGCATTCATGTCATCCATGCACGAACCCCTCGGCCTCAGTCGGGCCCGGCCCGGCGTGCGCCCAGCCGGCGTCGCACCAGGTGGATAGCAGCTCCAGCGCCTCATCGCTGGCGCGGGCCAGCTCGGCCGGCGTCAGCGCGCGGGCGTCGGCCAGGCGCCGCATCAGCGCCGCGTCGCGCCCGGCGGCGCGGTAGCTCTCGCCATTGATGAAGATGTGCCGCGCGTCATACATCATGCGGGTGCGCCGGTCCAGCGCCACGCTCTCCAGCAGGCCGGCGCCCGCGCCCGGCTCGAACCAGACGTTGGACTTGGGCTCGGTCAGCGCCTCGCCCAGCGCGCACTCCAGCGCCTGCGGCTGGGCCAGGGCCCGCTCGACAGCCTGGCGGGCAAAGGCCTGCAGCTCTTGCGGAATGGCGCCCGGCGTGGCCACGGCCGGCTGCTGCGGGTCGCGGTAGATGGGGCCGCCCTCCTCGTCGGCCGCGGCGTCGGCCATGCGCAGCAGCACCTCGTGCGCCAGACCGGCCCGGCTAGGCGAGCGAAAGCCGATGGAGTACGTCATGCACTCGCCCTCGGCCACGCCGTCGTGCGCCCAGCGTGGGGGCAGGTACAGCAGGTCGCCGGGCTCCAGCACATATTCCTCTTCCGGCTCGAAGTTCGCCAGAATCTTGAGCGGCAGGCCGTCCACCAGCTCCAGGTTTTTCTGCCGGCCGATGCGCCAGCGCCTGCGGCCCTGGGCCTGCAGCAGGAACACGTCGTAGCTGTCAAAGTGCGGGCCGACACCGCCACCATCACTGGCGTAGCTGATCATCAGGTCGTCCAAGCGCGCCTGCGGCACGAAGGCGAACTGCTGCATCAGCGCGTGCGTGGCATCGTCGTGCAGGTCCACACCTTGCACCAGCACGGTCCATTCACGGATGGACAGGGGTGGAATGGCGCGGCGCGGCAGCGGCCCGTGGCGCAGCAGCCAGCGCCCGTCCTTGTGCTGGATCAGGCGCGACTCCGCATCCTCGCTGCCCGCCAGCTGCAGCAGGGCGCTGCGCGAGACGGGCGGCTTGAAGCCGGCAATGGCCTGGCGCACCAGCAACGGCTTTTTATGCCAGTGGCGACGCATGAATTGTTCGGCGCTCAGGCCGCCCAGCAGCGGCAGCGGTTGTTGTACGTCCATGGGGTGTGGCGGCCGGGCGGGCGGCGGCAAGGCAGAAGGGAGCTGCGACAATTGTCCTATGGAAATCAACGAACAATGCGTGGTCGCCCTGACCTGGGTGCTCAAGGACACCCTGGGCGAGGAACTGGATGTGCTGGACGATCCGGTGGAATTCCTCGTCGGCGGCGACGATCTGCTGGAGCGCATCGAGCAGGCCCTGCAAGGCTATGGAGCCGGGGCCGAACTATCCCTGCATCTGGAGCCCGAGGACGCCTTTGGCGACTATGACGGCCAGCTGCTCTTCCTGGAGCCGCGCGCCCTCTTCCCGGACGAGCTGGAAGAAGGCATGACCTTCGAGGGCTCGGCCCTGCCGGCGGGCGCCAGCGTGGACGCCCCGCGCGACGCGCTGTACACCGTGGCACAGATCTATCCGGACCACGTGGTGCTGGACGGCAACCACCCCCTGGCCGGCATGGCGCTGCGGCTGCAGGTCAAGGTACACGCCGTGCGCGAGGCCACTGAGCAAGAGCTGGAACGCCGTACGGCTGGTGCGGGGTTCTTCCGCATCCAGCCGCAGGCACCGGGCAGCGACACGCTGCATTGAAGGGCCGAAGGCGGTTAAGCACCGCCCTCAGCTCCTTTCACGTCAAATGCGCGAGATTTGCCCCGCGTACAGGCGCACGCGGTCGCCCGTTCGCAAGTCGCCCGGCGTGGGCACCTCGTACACGCGCTGGCCGCCACGGTCCAGCTGGATGGTGATGCGGTAGGCCTCGTAGTCAACGCGGTCGTTGCGCGATTCAATGGCATTGCCGGCCAGGGCACCACCCACGGCGCCGATGGCGGTGGCGGCGGTGCGGCCACCGCCGCTGCCAATCTGGTTGCCCAGCACGCCGCCCACCACGGCGCCCAGTACGGCGCCGGCGCCCGTGGTGCGGTTGCGCGCCTGCAGGCCCTCGATGTAGGAGACGGTACCGTATTCGGTCACGCGTTCGTCGTAGCTCGGGTAGGTCTGTGCCGGCTGGCCCGAGTAGTAGGGCTGGTCGCCGTAGCGCGGCGCCTCGGCGCATGCGGCCAGCGCTCCGGCCAGCGTGACGGCGCCGGCAATGGCGGCGAGACGGGAATATGTGCGCATGGCTTCACTCCTTGTTTGTTGACTGTCAGACGGAAAGACAGCGGCGCAGGCGACACGACCCACGCTGCAGGCTTTCGATTGAAGCAAGGGACGCCGCGCGCGCGGGCCGGGCAAAGGCCGGCGGGCGCGTAGTTCGCGCCAGCGCCTGGCCGTCAGCAGGCGCTGACAGGCGCCCCGTCAATGGCGCCCGGTGGAGCCGTAGCCGCTCTCGCCGCGCTGGCTGGCGGGAAATTCCTGCACCACGCGGAACTGCGCCTGCACCACCGGCACGATGACCAGCTGCGCCAGGCGCTCCATGGGCTGCAGGGTGAAGGCGGTGTCGCTGCGGTTCCAGGCGCTCACCATCAGCTGGCCCTGGTAGTCGCTGTCGATCAGCCCCACCAGGTTGCCCAGCACGATGCCGTGCTTGTGCCCCAGGCCCGAGCGCGGCAGGATCAGCGCGGCGTAGCCGGGGTCCTTCAGGTACATGGCGATGCCGGTGGGCACCAGCTGCCAGGCGTTGGGCTGCAGCAGCAGCGGCGCGTCCAGGCAGGCGCGCAGGTCCAGGCCGGCGCTGCCCGGCGTGGCATAGGCGGGCAGCTGATCCGCCAGGCGGGGGTCAAGAATCTTGATGTCGACGTTCATGCGGCGCGAGTGTGCCGCAGGCGCCGGGCGATTTCGGCCACCAACTGGCGCGCCAGCTCGGCCTTGGAGGCGCGCGGCAGCTCGCGGTGGCCGTCGGCGTCGACCAGCAGCAGGGCATTGTCGTCCTGGCCGAAAGTGGCCGGGCCGATGTTGCCCACCAACAGCGGCACGCCTTTGCGCTGGCGCTTGGCGCTGGCGTGCTCCAGCAGGTTCTCGCTCTCGGCGGCGAAGCCCACGCAGTACAGCTGGCCGCTGCGCGCGCGCGGCGACTGCGCCACGGTGGCCAGGATGTCCGGGTTCTCCACGAAGGCCAGGGCCGGCACGGTGCCCGAGCCGTCCTTCTTGATCTTGTGATCGGCGCTGGTCGCCGGGCGCCAATCGGCCACGGCCGCTGTTGCTATTAATACAGTAGCTGTCTGCGCTTGTCCAGCAACGGTTTCAAGCATATTTTGTGCCGAAACCACATCCAGCCGCCGCACGCCGCGCGGAGTGGGCAGGTGCACCGGGCCGGCCACCAGCGTGACCTCGGCACCGGCCTCGCGCGCGGCGCGGGCAATGGCAAAGCCCATCTTGCCCGATGACAGGTTGGTGATGCCGCGCACCGGGTCGATGGCCTCGAAGGTCGGCCCGGCGGTGATCAGCACCTGCTGCCCCGCCAGCAGCTTCGGCGCGAAGAAGACGGTTAGCTCCTCCAGGATCTCGGCGGCCTCCAGCATGCGCCCGTCGCCGGTCTCGCCGCAGGCCTGGTCGCCGTGGCCCACGCCCAGCACGGTGGCGCCGTCGGCCTGCACCTGGGCCAGGTTGCGCTGGGTGGCGGGGTGGGCCCACATCTCGCGGTTCATGGCCGGGGCCAGCAGCAGGGGTACGCGCTCGCTGGGGCGGGCCAGGCACAGGAGGCTGAGCAGCTCGTCCGCCCGGCCCTGCGCCAGACGCGCGATGAAGTCCGCGCTGCAGGGGGCGATCAGTACCGCGTCGGCCTCGCGCGAGAGATTGATGTGGGCCATGTTGTTGGCCTCGCGAGCGTCCCACTGCGAGCCGTACACGGGGCGGCCGGTCAGAGCCTGCATGGTCACGGGAGTGATGAACTGCTCGGCCGCTTCGGTCATCACCACCTGTACGGTGGCCTGCGCCTTGATGAGCAGCCGGGCCAGCTCGGCCACCTTGTAGCAAGCCACGCCTCCGGAGAGGCCCAGCACGATGTGTTTGCCAGCGAGTGCAGTCATGGGCCGCGATTCTGGCAGAGGGCCGCCGACGCGGCCGTGCGGGCGTAGCTACTCCTCGGGCGCAATGGTTTTCGTCGTGACCACGGCCACCGGATCGCTGGCCGGGAAGGTGGCTTCCACAGCGTCGTCCAGCGTGCTTTCGGGGACCTTGCGCACCTGCAGCTCTGGCTGCTCCTGCGGGTCCGCAGCGCCGGCCGGCGCGGGCCCGGCCTGCGGCCGAGGCGGTTCAGGCAGGGCGCTGCCGGGCCGGGTGGATGCGGTGTCGCGTTCGCTCATATGTCCTCCTGGGTGGTTGGGCTGGAAAGACCTGGGGTCAATAGCAAGTTTGAAACAAAAAACGGCTCAAACCCTTGTGCAGCCTGCGCAGGCAGCTATGGATTAAGGAGTTGAAGCACTCCCGCGCAGGCAGCGGCGGACGCCGCCCGCTCACGAGCCGCCGGCGCTGCCGGCAGCCGCCGGCGGCTCGTGAGCGGGCATGGTGGCATGGGCACCAGTCAGGTCCGGGATTTGCACCACCACGCCCTGCTCCCAGGCGTTGGCGCCCGGGGCGATCGGGGGCGCCGGGATGTCGGCGCGGCTGGCGCGCCGCTCCTGGGTGCTCACGCCAAACCGCTCATCGCGCGTCTGCACCATGACGGCATCGGCCTGGCCGTCCGCGGTGAAGCCCATCATCAGCTGGGGCGTGCCCAGTGGAAGGCCCTTGCCCTGGTCGGTGTGCCAGGTGTGCCAGGTCTTGCCGTAGGTGCCCACCAGGCGAGCCATCAGCGCATGTTCCGCCGCCTGGGGAATGCCGGGCGCGATGAGCTGTCCGGACTTCACCTCGTGCACATGGCTGTGCCACAGGTCCTTCTCGGCTTCGGGCAGCGACTCGAACTGGCGCTGGCTGACGATGTACTCCACGCCCATCAAGCGGGCGTCCTGCACGTTGCCATCGAAGATCACGCACTGGATCAGCTCCTCGCCCAGGATGGCGCAATAGTGGTGCGCCTCGGTCTGCGCCTGCATGCGGCCGTTGTAGAAATGAAAACCGTCCAGGTAGGCATTGAGGGCCTCGACGGGGGGGCTTGTCCTGCAGCAGCGCGGCACCGGCATCCAGCGCCCGCGTGCCGGGGGCAGCCGGGGCACCTGCCAGAGGCACTGCCGAGCTGGTGTTGTCGCCCCCGCAGGCGACCAGCACAGCGGCCAGGCACAGGCTGGCCACGGGGCCGCGTGAGAGCACAAGGGGACGGATGCAAGAGGGCATGCACAGGCTCCTGGAAAGGCTCGCGCCAGAGCGGGCGCGCAGCCGTCAGCTTGCGCGTCTGGGGCATCCCGGGTGTAGGACGGCTCGTCGCCAGGCGTCGGCGGCAAGCGGGTGCGGGACTGGCCCTCGCAGGCTGCAGGGCGCCACAGGTGCAAAGCTGCCGCCTGGCCCCGGCAAAGGCCTGCGCCAGCCGGCCGGTCCCGGGGTCGAACCTATAATCGCCATTTCCCACTCCATCCCGACATGACCAAATTCGTCTTCGTCACCGGCGGTGTGGTGTCTTCCCTGGGCAAGGGAATCGCCTCAGCCTCCCTTGCCGCGATCCTCGAATCGCGCGGCCTCAAAGTCACCCTCATCAAGCTCGACCCGTACATCAACGTGGACCCGGGCACCATGTCCCCCTTCCAGCATGGCGAGGTCTTCGTGACCGATGACGGTGCCGAGACCGACCTGGACCTGGGCCACTACGAACGCTTCATCGAAACCCGCATGAAGCAGACCAACAACTTCACCACCGGACGCATCTACCAGTCCGTGCTGGAGAAGGAGCGCCGGGGCGACTACCTGGGCAAGACGGTGCAGGTCATCCCGCACGTCACCAACGAGATCCAGGAGTTCATCAAACGCGGCGCCGGCATCGGCACGCCCGACGCGGTGGACGTGGCCATCTGCGAGGTCGGCGGCACGGTGGGCGACATCGAATCCCTGCCCTTCCTGGAGGCGGTGCGCCAGCTGTCTTTGAAGCTCGGGCCGAACAATTCGGCCTTCGTGCACCTGACCTACCTGCCCTGGATCGAGACCGCCGGCGAGCTCAAGACCAAACCCACCCAGCACACGGTGCAGAAGCTGCGCGAGATCGGGATCCAGCCCGACGCCCTGCTGTGCCGCGCGCAAAAATCCGTGCCCGATGAGGAGCGCGAGAAGATCTCGCTGTTCACCAACGTGCCCGAGTGGGGCGTGATCTCCATGTGGGACGTGGACACCATCTACAAGGTGCCGCGCATGCTGCACGAGCAGGGCCTGGACGGGCTGATCTGCGACAAGCTGCGCCTGAACACGCCGCCGGCCAGCCTCAAGCGCTGGGACGACCTGGTGCACGAGTGCGAGCACCCGGGCGGCGAGATCCGCATCGCCATGGTGGGCAAATACACCGATCTGTCGGACGCCTACAAGTCCGTCAACGAGGCGCTCAAGCACGCCGGCATGCAAAACCACGTGCGCGTGCAGATCACGCACATGGACTCCGAAGGCATCACCGACGCCAACGCCGCCGAGCAGCTGGGCCGCTTCGACGCCATCCTGGTGCCCGGCGGCTTCGGCTCACGAGGAGTCGAGGGCAAGATCAGCACCGCCCGCTATGCGCGCGAGCACAAGGTGCCCTACCTGGGCATCTGCCTGGGGATGCAGGTGGCCACCATCGAATACGCGCGGCACATGGCGCAGCTGGACGGCGCCAACTCCACCGAGTTCGACCAGGCCAGCCCGCATCCCGTCATCGCCCTCATCACCGAGTGGAAGAACGAGGACGGCCGCGTGATGACGCGCCACGAGAACTCCGACCTGGGCGGCACCATGCGCCTGGGCGCGCAGACCTCCAACGTGCAGCCCGGCACCCTGGCCCACCGCATCTACGGCGACACGGTGACCGAGCGCCACCGCCACCGCTACGAGGCCAACGTGCAGTACCTGGACCGCTTGCGCGACGCCGGCCTGGTCATCTCGGCGCAGACCCAGCGCGAGCAGCTGACCGAGATCGTCGAGCTGCCGCAGGACGTGCATCCCTGGTACATGGGCGTGCAGTTCCACCCCGAGTTCAAGTCCACGCCGTGGAACGGCCACCCGCTGTTCAACGACTTCGTGGCCGCCGCCGTGCGGCACCACCAGCAGGGCGCGCAGGCCAGCGCCTGAGGCCTCTACAAGGACACCACCACCATGCAACTGTGCGGCTTTCCCGTCGGCCTTGAACACCGCTTCTTCCTGATCGCCGGCCCCTGCGTGGTCGAGTCCGAGCAGCTGCAGCTGGACGTGGCCGGCCAGCTCAAGGAGATCACCCAGGCACTGGGCATCCCTTTCATCTTCAAGAGCAGCTTCGACAAGGCCAACCGCAGCTCGGGCACGAGCTTTCGCGGCCCGGGCATGGACAAGGGGCTGGAGATCCTGGCCAAGGTGAAGAAGGAGATCGGCGTGCCCGTGCTGACCGACGTGCACACCGAAGCCGAAGTGCCGCACGTCGCCGCCGTGGTGGACGTGCTGCAAACGCCCGCCTTCCTGTGCCGCCAGACCGATTTCATCCGCGCCGTGGCCCAGTCGGGCAAGCCGGTGAACATCAAGAAGGGACAGTTCCTGGCCCCGCACGACATGAAGAACGTCATCGACAAGGCCCGCGCCGCCGCGCGCGAGGCGGGCCTGTCCGAGGACCGCTTCATGGCCTGCGAGCGCGGCGCCAGCTTCGGCTACAACAACCTGGTGAGCGACATGCGCAGCCTGGCCATCATGCGCGAGACCGGCGCGCCGGTCGTCTTCGACGCCACGCACAGCGTGCAGCTGCCGGGCGGCCAGGGCACGAGCAGCGGCGGCATGCGCGAGATGGTGCCGGTGCTGTCGCGCGCCGCCGTGGCCGTGGGCGTGGCCGGCCTGTTCATGGAAACGCACCCGGACCCGTGCAACGCGCTGTCGGACGGCCCCAACGCCGTGCCGCTCAAGCACATGCGCGCGCTGCTGGAGACCCTGGTGCAGCTGGACGCCGTGACCAAGAAGAATGGCTTCCTGGAAAACGACTTCGGCGCCTGACCCTTCCACACGAACGAAAGAGAGACCCCCATGCCCAGCGGATACCTAATTGCCAACGTACGCGTGACCAACCCCGAGCAGTACGAGGAATACAAGAAGTGGTCCACCGCCGCCTTTCAGGCGCACGGCGCCGAGATCTGCGTGCGCGGCGGCCAGGTGGCGGTGATGGAAGGCGACTGGGAGCCGGAGCGCGTGGTGATCGCCAAATTCCCCAGCTTCGAGGCCGCCAAGGCCTTCTACGACTCGCCCGAGTACGGCAAGGCGCGCGCCGCGCGCGAGGGCGCGGCCGTCATGCGGCTGGTCTGCGTCGAAGGAATGTAATTTCTTTGGAGATTTTCATGCGGCACCTCCTTTTTCTATTTATTTTTACTCTTTCCTCGTGTGGAGGCGGCAGCGCAGGGAATGACCCGTTGCCAGTCGAGGAGGATACCGCACGCGACTGTCAAGATAAAGATCTCTTAAAGAATACAGACAATACGTGGAAACTGACTTATGAAACCTTCCAAAATGGATCGGTATCTGCAGTTATAGTTACCAAAACATTCCACATAGATTCTTTAAATGCAGAATTTTCCGACCAAAAAGAATTGACAGTTTTAAGTTTAAGTGAAACTCAGGTCACTCCCGGAACTATCGTCACTGAGAACTATAAAAGTTATTTCCGCCTTGGAGAAAACAGCGAGAAGACCGTGTATGGTTACATCAATGCGGGACAACTCAACATTAGCTCTTGGAATAACACTGAATACTATAATCCCGCTTATACCGATTCCAGATACAATCTGAAGAGTGGTGAAACTTTGAAATTTACCATCACCGGGAGATTTGTAAAAAATTCCTACTACCCCGGCTCTCCTGGACGAGAAGAGGGAGTCATTGAGAGGGCAAAGACAATTAAGTATGTGGGCAAGGATGCGATCACTACGCAAGTAGGCCAACTTAAAGCATGTAAATTTATTATTGATGATAGGCAAGAGTGGGTATGGCGCGGCTTCCCCATTCAGGAAGCCGACAATAAAGGAGAAATTACTCGACGCGTCAAAGAAATAACGCTGAACAATGCTGCCATCCGTCCGTAAGTTGGTCTGATTATTTTTTGCTCCATAAAAAGGCTTTAAAGTGAGTGCAATCGTTGACATCGTAGGCCGCGAAGTGCTGGACAGCCGCGGCAACCCCACCGTCGAATGTGACGTGCTGCTCGAATCGGGCGTGATGGGCCGCGCCGCCGTGCCTAGCGGTGCCTCCACCGGCAGCCGCGAGGCCATCGAACTGCGCGATGGCGACAAGAGCCGCTACCTGGGCAAGGGCGTGCTCAAGGCCGTGGAGCACATCAACACCGAGATCAGCGAGGCCGTGCTGGGCCTGGACGCCTCCGAGCAGGCCTTCCTGGACAAAACCCTGATCGACCTGGACGGCACCGACAACAAGTCGCGCCTGGGCGCCAACGCCATGCTGGCCGTCTCCATGGCCGTGGCACGCGCCGCCGCCGAAGAGGCCGGCCTGCCGCTGTACCGTTACTTCGGCGGCATGGGCGGCTGCCAGCTGCCAGTGCCGATGATGAACGTCATCAACGGCGGTGCACACGCCAACAACAGCCTGGACCTGCAGGAATTCATGATCATCCCCGTGGGCGCGCCGAGCTTTCGCGAAGCCGTGCGCTGGGGCGCCGAGGTGTTCCACGCCCTGAAGAAGATCATCAACGACCGCGGCATGAGCACCGCCGTGGGCGACGAGGGCGGCTTTGCGCCTTCCGTCGAGAACCACGAGGCCGCCATCCAGCTGATCCTGCAGGCCATCGAGGCCGCCGGCTACACCGCCGGCGAGCAGATCGCCCTGGGCCTGGACTGCGCGGCCAGCGAGTTCTTCAAGGACGGCAAGTACGTGCTGGAGGGCGAAGGCGGCCTGCAGCTCACCGCCCAGCAGTGGACCGACATGCTGGCCACCTGGGTGGACAAGTACCCCATCATCTCCATCGAGGACGGCATGGCCGAGGGTGACTGGGACGGCTGGAAGACCCTGACCGAGCGTCTGGGCAAGGATGTGCAGCTGGTGGGCGACGACCTGTTCGTGACCAACACCAAGATCCTGAAGGAAGGCATCGACAAGCGCATCGCCAATTCGATCCTCATCAAGATCAACCAGATCGGCACGTTGACCGAGACCTTCGCCGCCATCGAGATGGCCAAGCGCGCCGGCTACACCGCCGTGATCAGCCACCGCTCGGGCGAGACCGAGGACTCGACGATCGCCGACATCGCCGTGGGCACCAACGCCGGCCAGATCAAGACCGGCTCGCTGTCGCGCTCGGACCGCATCGCCAAGTACAACCAGCTGCTGCGCATCGAGGAAGACCTGGGCGACGTGGCCGAATACCCCGGTCGCGCGGCCTTCTACAACCTGCGCTGACGCACGGCGTCGCCCCGCTCCTGGCTGCCGCCCGGCTGACTGCGCCCCACCCCGCCATGGGCTCGCGCCTGGTCGCCCTCACCTTGCTGCTGCTGCTCGTGGTACTGCACGGGCAGCTGTGGACCGGGCGCGGCAGCATCGGCCAGGTGCAGGAGATGCGCCGCCAGCTGGCCGAGCAGCAGCAGGCCAACGCCCAGGCGCGCCAGGCCAACGAGCGCCTGGCCGCCGAGGTGCAGGACCTGCGCGAGGGCCTGGACATGGTGGAGGAAAAGGCCCGCAGCGAACTGGGCATGGTGCGCCAGGGCGAGATCTACGTGCACGTCACTCCCGCGCAGCAGCCCCAACCCACGCAAAAATAGTAGCTGCTCGCGCTTATCCGGCGCGGGTTTCAGCCACTTTTGATGCTTTTTTTGGCGTTTACTGCACGCCCGAGGACGCGGGCGGCTGCTTGCCCGGCTCGGTGAACAGCTGGGTCGCGTCCACCTTGTCGAAGTGGTACTGGCGGCCGCAGAAGTCGCAGCCCACCTCGACATCGCCGCGTTCATGGAGGATGGACTGCACCTCTTCGGCCCCCAGGCTGCGCAGCATGGCGCTCACCCGCTCGCGCGAACAGGTGCAGGCAAAGCGCGGGCCATCGGCGCCCTGGCGCGGCTCGAAGCGTAGCAGGCGCTCCTCCCAGAACAGGCGGTGCAGGATGGTCGGCACGTCCAGGCTCAAAAGCTCCTCGCGCGTCAGGCTGGCGGCCAGGGTGGCAATGCGGCGGTAGTCTTCGTCCTGCTGCGCGCGCTGCTCGTCGTCGTCCGCCCTGCCGGCGCCGCCAGCCAGGTTGCCTTCGCCCTGCACCGGCATGCGCTGGATCAGCAGGCCGGCGGCCACCTGGTCGTTGGCAGCCAGCACCAGCGTGGCGTCCAGCTGCTCGGACTGGCGCATGTACTGCGTGATGGTTTCGGCCAGGCTGCCCAGCTTGTCGCCCTGCGCGTCGTTCAGCGGCACCACGCCCTGGTAGGGCTGCTGGCCGGGCAGGCGGTCCTGCGGGTCGAGGGTGATGGCGCAGCGGCCCTGGCCGCCGGCGTTCACCAGATCGGGCAGGCGGGCGCCGTCCGGCACCTCGCCGCTGATGGTGGCCGTGGCGCGCAGCGCCAGGCTGGAGCGCACCTCGGCCACGGCCAGCTTGACCGGGCCGTCGCCGAACACCTGCAGCACCAGCGCGCCGTTGAACTTGATGTGGGACTGCATCAGCACCCCGGCGGCGGCCATCTCGCCCAGCAGCTCGGCCACGGGCGGGGGATAGGCGCCGGTCTCGCTGTTGCTGGCACGACGGGACAGCAGCTCGGTCCAGGCGTCGGTCAGGCGCACGATGGCGCCGCGCACGGGCAGGCCGTCAAACAGAAATTTATGCAGTTCGGACACGGGGGGATCAATCTCTTCAGTGGGGCCACGGCGGCAGTGCTCAGCCGATCTTGCGCAGCGTGGTGCGGAAGCTCCGGGCGTTGTCGACGTAGTGCTGGGCGCTCTGGCGCAGGCCCTCGATCTGCTCGGGCGTGAGCTGGCGCAGCACGCGCGCCGGGCTGCCCAGGATCATGGAGCCGTCGGGAAACTCCTTGCCCTCGGTGACCAGGGCGCCCGCGCCCACCAGGCAGTTCTTGCCGATCTTGGCGCCGTTGAGGATCACGGCGCCGATGCCGATCAGCGTCTCGTCGCCGATGGTGCAGCCGTGCAGCATGACTTGGTGGCCCACCGTCACCCGCTCGCCGATGACCAGGGGCTTGCCGAAGTCGGCGTGCAGCACGCTGGCGTCCTGCACATTGGAGCCGGCGCCGATGGTGATGCACTCGCAGTCGCCGCGCACCACGGCACCGAACCACACGCTGGCGTCCTTGCCCAGGCGCACGTTGCCCATGACCTGGGCGCTGTCGGCCACCCAGGCACTCTCCGCCAGCTGCGGCGCCACGCCTTCCAGTTCATAGATCGCCATCGCACCCGCCCTTCGTGTAGTTGCCAGAAAACTACAATTGTAGGGATGGAGCTTCGCCAACGCGCCCTGGAGGTCTTGTGCCTCACCGATGCAGAAGAAAAATCGGCCGCAGCCCTTGCCCTGCATGCGCAGGCAGCTATCGTTCCGATAGCAATCGACGCCACCTTCAAGCCCACCCGGGCCCTGCCCGGGCACCCGGCGCGGCCGCAGCTGCTGCAGCACACGCAGCTGGCGCGGCGCTCGCCCGCCACGCCCGAGGGCCGGGCCGTGCTGATCCACGCCATCGCCCACATCGAGTTCAACGCCATCAACCTGGCGCTGGATGCCATCTGGCGCTTTGCCGGCATGCCGCGCCAGTTCTACCTGGACTGGCTGCAGGTGGCCGGCGAGGAGGCGAAGCACTTTCGCCTGCTGCGCGACCATCTGCGCCAGCACCTGGATCACGACTACGGCGACTTTCCCGCCCACCAGGGCCTGTGGAGCATGTGCGAGAAGACGGCGCACGACATCGTCGCGCGCATGGCTCTGGTGCCGCGCACGCTGGAGGCGCGCGGGCTGGACGCCACGCCGCAGATCCAGCGCAAGCTGCGCAACGCCGGCACGGCCGATGCGCTGGCGGCGGTCGGCATCCTGGACATCATCCTGTGCGAAGAGGTTGGCCACGTGGCCATCGGCAACCACTGGTACGGCTGGCTGTGCGCGCGCGAGGGGCTGGAGCCCGTGGCGCACTACGCCCAGCTGGTGCAGCGCTACGAGGCGCCGCGGCCCAAACCCCCGCTGAACACCGCCGCCCGCCGCGCGGCCGGCTTTTCCGAAGCCGAGCTGCAGTGGCTGGAACACGGCTAGGGCGCAGGGCGCCTCCCTACAATGACCGCTGCCATGACAAAGCCTTACCCCTTGACCCCCGCCGGCGGAGAGGGCGCCATGATCGCGCGCCAGGCCATCATGAACGGCCAGCAGTCCGTGGTGGGCTATGAACTGTTCAACCGCTCGCGCAGCCTGCACACGGCCGCCAGCGACGTGACCCTGGTGTTCACCGCGCTGTCGCACGCCGGCACCGAGGAGCTGGTGGGCAAGATGCTCATCTTCGTGAACTGCACGCACGAGAGCCTGTCCGGCGGCCACCTGGACCTGGTCAACCCGGACAAGGTGGTGCTGGAGATCCCCCCGCTGGGCCATGCCGCGGCCGACGAGGTGCACGCCCGCCTGCCCATCCTGGCCGAGCTGCAGGGGCGCGGCTTTCACCTGGCCTTCAACCATACGGTGCTGCAGTCGGCCTACGCGCCCTGGCTGCCGCTGGCCGACTACATCAAGCTGGACATGTCGGTGCTGGCGCCCGATCAGGTGGCGGTGTTCATCAACTACGCCGGCCGGCACTGCCAGGCCGAGCTGATCGCCGAGAAGATCGAGACCGCGCAGCAGTACGACCAGGTCTCCACCCTGGGCGTTCAGCTGTTCCAGGGCTTTTGGTTCTCGCGCCCCACGCTGGTGCAGGCCAAGGTGCTCACCCCGGCGCAGGCCACCATCGTGCAGCTGCTCAACCTGGTGCGCAGCCAGGCCGAGGCCGAGGCCATCGAGGACGTGCTGAAGAAGGACGCCAGCCTGGCCTTCAACCTGATGCGGCTGATCAACTCTGCTGGGCTGGGCATGACGCGCGAGATCACCTCGCTGCGCCAGGCCGTCATGCTGCTGGGCCTGAAGAAGCTGTTCCGCTGGGCGGCGCTGTTGCTCACCGCCGTGCGCAGCAGCGGCACGCCGGCGGCCGTGGGCCAGACCGCCGTGGTACGCGGGCGGCTGATGGAGCTGCTGGCCCTGCAGCTGCAGGGCCCCGAAGAGGCCGACCAGGCCTTCGTCATCGGCCTGTTCTCCCTGCTCGACCAACTGCTGAACATGCCTCTGCCCGACGCCATCGGCCTGCTGGCCCTGCCCGAGGCAACGGCCCAGGCCCTGCTGCACCACCGCGGCCCGCACGGCACGCTGCTGGCCCTGGCGCAGGCCTGCGAGAGCGGTGACGACGCCGCCTTCGCCCAAGCAACCCAGGCCCTGGGCCTGAGCAGTGAACAGGTCAACGCTGCCCACCTGCAGGCGATTGCCTGGGCCGATGCCATCGCCGTGTAGCAGCAGCCTTCTAGAATCCGGCAACTCCTGTTGCAGCTCCTTGCATCCTCTCTTTCCATGCCCGACACCCTGGACAGCCCTCCCCCGATCACCGACGCCAGCGAAGCCGGTACCGACAACCTGGTCAGCATCGCCCGCCAAGCCATCCTGGACGAAAAGCGCGCGGTGTTCGGCTACGAGCTGTTCGACCGCTCCACGGCCGCCGACGCACACACCGCCGCCAGCGATGCGGCGCTGCTGTTCAACGCCCTGTCCTATGCCGGCTCCGAGGCCCTGGTGGGGCGCAAGACGGTGTTCATCAACTGCATGCTGGAGAGCCTGTCCGGCGCGCATCTGGAGCTGATCCACCCCGAGAAGGTGGTGCTGGAGGTACCCACCCTGGGTGCCAGCGCCACGCCCGAGCAGATCGCCGGGATCATCCCCACGCTGCAGGGCCTGCGCTCGCGCGGCTTTCGCATCGCTTTCAACCAGGAGGTGCTGCGCCGCGCCTATGCCGCCTGGGTCCCGCTGGCCTCCTTCATCAAGCTGGACCTGCAGGCCTTCAAACCCGAGCTGGCCGAGCCGCTGGTGAAGTTCGCCACGGCACACAGCCAGGCCAAGCTGGTGGCCGAGAAGGTGGAGACGGCCGAGCAGTACGAGCGCATGGCCGCGCTGGGCGTCAAGCTCTTCCAGGGCTACTGGTTCGCCCGCCCGACGCTGGTGCAGGCGCAGACCATCCGGCCGTCGCAGGCAACCATCCTGCAGCTCATCAACCTGGTGCGCAAGCAGGCGGCGGTATCGGAAATCGAGGACCTGCTGAAGAAGGACCCGACGCTGTCGTTCAACCTGCTGCGCTTCATCAATTCCTCGGGCTTCGGGCTGTCGGTGGAGATCACCTCCTTCCGCCACGCCGTCATGATCCTGGGCCTGAAGAAGCTGTTTCGCTGGGCAGCGCTGCTGCTGACCACCTCGCGCAACACCGGCTCGCCCCCGGCCGTGGGCCAGACCGCCGTGGTGCGCGGGCGCCTCATGGAGTTGCTGGCCGCCGAGCTGCTGCCGCCCGAGGACTGCGACAATGCCTTCGTGGTGGGCGTGTTCTCGCTGCTGGACGCCATGCTGGGCGTGCCCCTGGAGCGCGCCCTGGAGACCGTCGCCCTGCCCCAGCCTGTGGTGGATGCGCTGATGCACAACCAGGGCGTGTTCGCGCCGTTCCTGGAGCTGACCCGCGCCTGCGAGAGCGGCGACGACGAGGCCTTCGCCCGCGCCGCCGAGGCGCTGCACCTGTCCAACCGCCAGGTCAACTGGGCCCACCTGCAGGCGCTGACCTGGGCCGAGAGCCTCACCGCCGAGGATTAAAAAAAGCGCGCGCTCCGGCGCTAGCCGCGCGGGTGGTGCTGCGCGTGCAGCAGCTTGAGCCGCTCGCGCGCCACGTGGGTGTAGATGGTGGTGGTGGAGATGTCCGCATGCCCCAGCAGCAGCTGCACCACGCGCAGATCCGCGCCGTGGTTGAGCAGGTGCGTGGCAAAGGCGTGGCGCAGCGTGTGCGGCGACAGCGGCGCGGTGATGCCCGCCACGCGCGCATATTTCTTCACCACCATCCAGAACATCACCCGGCTCATGGCAGCGCCGCGCTGGGTCACGAACAGGTCGTCCGTCTGCCGGCTACCCAGAATGGCGCCGCGCGCCTCGGCCAGGTAGCGCTCCAGCCAGCTGCGGGCCTCTTCGCCAAACGGCACCAGCCGCTCCTTGGCCCCCTTGCCCAGCACCCGCAGCACGCCCTCGGCCATGCCCACATGCAGCGTCTTGAGGGTTACCAGTTCGCTCACGCGCAGGCCGCTGGCATACATCAGCTCCAGCATGGCGCGATCGCGCAGGCCCAGCGGGGTGTCGACCGGAGGTGCCTGCAGCAGTGCCTCCACCTGCCCCTGGGTCAGCGTGCCGGGCACGCGCAGGGGCTGGCGCGCCGCCTGCAGGCGCACCGTGGGGTCTTGCAGCACCAGGCGCTCGCGCAACGCCCAGGCATAAAAGCGCCGGAACACGGTCAGCCGCCGATTGGCCGTGGTGGCCCGCGTCTGCGCGTGGCGGTGGGCCAGGTAGCCGTTCAGCTCCGCCTCGCCGGCCCGCGCCAGGCCCGTGCCCTGCTCGGCCAGCCAGTCGGCCAGCGCCACCAGGTCGCGCCGGTAGGCCTGCAAGGTGTTGCGCGCCAGACCATCCTGCAGCCACAGCGCATCGACGAACTGGTCGATGAGCGGCTCCTGCTGGGCGGCCTTCGGAGGGGAGACGGCTGAGGAAATCATGGCGCACGCAGTCGGAAAGCGAGTATCACGGATGGTTATCACGCCCTGCGGCAATCCGCGAAAACCCTTGAAAGGTTTGTCGGACCCGTCCTGTCGGATGCCTCTGGTTACGCTATTCTGCCCGCTCCCTTTTGCTCGAAAAACAGGAGACCCCTACATGCGCTGGCTTCAGAAACTCGGCCTCGGCCTCACCCTGGGCACGGCCCTCGTGGCCTCGGTGGCCCATGCCCAGCAACAACAGTTCGTCAACGTCCTGACCGGCGGCCAGAGCGGCGTCTACTACCCGCTGGGCGTGGCGCTGTCGCAGGTGTACGCCAAGTCCATCCCCAACGTGCGCGCCACGGCCCAGGTGACCAAGGCATCCGCCGAGAACCTGAACCTGCTGCAGGCAGGCCGCGGCGAAGTGGGCTTCTCCCTGGGTGACTCTGTCTCCGACGCCTGGAAGGGCGACGCCGAAGCCGGTTTCCCCAAGAAGCTGGACAAACTGCGCGGCCTGTCCGCCACCTACAACAACTACATCCAGATCGTCGCCAACGCCGACGCCGGCATCAAGACGCTGGCCGACCTGAAGGGCAAGCGCATCTCCGTGGGCGCCGCCCGCTCCGGCACCGAGCTGAACGCACGCGCCATCTTCAAGGCCGCGGGTATCGACTACAAGGACCTGGCCAAGGTGGAATACCTGCCGTTCGGCGAGTCGGTGGAGCTGATCAAGAACCGCCAGCTGGACGCCACGCTGCAGTCCGCCGGTCTGGGCGTGGCTTCCATCCGCGACCTGGCCACGGCCGTGAAGATCGTGGTGGTGCCGATTCCCGCCGAGACAGTGGCCAAGGTGGGCGACGCCGCCTACCAGCCTGCCACCATCCCGGCCGGCACTTATGGCGGCCAGGACGCGGATGTGCCGACCGCAGCCATCCCCAACTACCTGATCACGCACGCCGGCGTGTCCGACGAGCTGGCCTACCAGATGGCTAAGCAGTTGTACGAACATCTGGATACCCTGAAATCCGCACACAATGCGGCCAAGGCGATCCAGAGGGAGAACGCCACCAAGGGCATGCCCATCCCCCTGCACCCGGGGGCCGAGCGCTACTACAAGGAAGTGGGCGTCATCAAGTAAGACGCCTGGCACTGGAAACCGGCCCCGCTTCAAGGGGCCGTTTTTTTTCCGCATGAGACATACCCATGAACGATTCAACGACCGATAGCCCGGGTACCGGCCTGCGCGGCGCCGTCTTTGCGGTGGCCATCCTGTTTTCCAGCTACCAGATCTGGATGGCGGCATTCCACCCGCTGTCCAGCCAGGTCATCCGCGCACTGCACGTGGGCTTCGTGCTGCTGATGATCTTCATCCTCTACCCGCCGCTGCAGGGCGGCAGCACCGGCGCGGCGCGGCTGGGCAAGATCCTGGGCTGGACGCTGGGGCTGGTGGGCTTCGTCTTCAGCCTGTACCACTGGGTGTTCGAGTCCGACCTGACGGCCCGCGCCGGCGAGCTCATTCCCATGGACTGGGTCATCGGCGTGACCATCGTCGCCCTGGTGTTCGAAGCGGCGCGCCGCGCCATGGGCTGGGGCCTGCCGCTGATCTGCGGCATCTTTCTGCTCTACGGCCTGTTCGGCCAGCACTTGCCGGGTCCGTTGGCGCACCGCGGCTTCGGGCTGGACCAGATCGTGAGCACGCTGGCCTTCGGCACCGAGGGCATCTACGGCACGCCCGCCTACGTGTCCTCCACCTACATCTTCCTGTTCATCCTGTTCGGCGCCTTTCTGGAGCAGGCGGGCATGATCAACCTGTTCAACGACTTCGCCCTGGGCACCGTGGGCCACACACGCGGCGGCCCGGCCAAGGTCTCGGTCATCTCCTCGGCTCTCATGGGCACCATCAACGGCTCGGGCGTGGCCAACGTGGTGACCACCGGCCAGTTCACCATCCCGCTGATGAAGCGCTTCGGCTACGCCCCGGCCTTTGCGGGCGGCGTGGAGGCCACCGCCAGCATGGGCGGGCAGATCATGCCGCCGGTGATGGGCGCCGTGGCCTTCATCATGGCCGAGACCATCAACGTGCCCTACGTGGACATCGTCAAGGCCGCCGTCATCCCGGCCATGCTGTACTTCTTCACCGCCTTCTGGATGGTGCACCTGGAGGCCGGGCGCAAGGGTTTGACCGGCCTGTCGCGCGAGGAGTGTCCCAACCCCTGGACCGCCGTGCGCCAGCGCTGGTACCTGCTGCTGCCGCTGATCGGCCTGGTGGCGCTGCTGTTTTCCGGCTACACGCCCATGTTCTCGGGCACGGTGGGCCTGGCGCTGACGGTGGTGCTGATCTTCGGCGCGGCCGTCGCCAGCGGCGTGCGTGGCACGCCGCTGCGGGCGCTGTTCTGGGTGCTGCTGGGCTTTGCCTGCGCCGGCTTTTTCTACTTCGGCGTCGGCACCTTCATCGTGGTCACGCTGATGCTCGTCGCCTTGACCTACATCCGCCGCACGGGCGGTGACGCGCGCCGCCTGGCGCTGGCCGCGCTGGCCGACGGCGCGCGCCACGCACTACCCGTGGCCATCGCCTGCGCGCTGGTCGGCGTGATCATCGGCATCATCAACCTCACCGGCGTGGCCGCGGAACTGGGCGGGCGCATCATCCTGATCGGTGAGAAGAGCCTGTTCCTGGCGCTGTTCCTGACCATGCTGACCTGCCTGGTGCTGGGCATGGGCATCCCGACCATTCCCAACTACATCATCACCAGCTCCCTGGCGGCGCCGGTGCTGCTGCAGCTGGGCGTGCCGCTCATCGTCTCGCACATGTTCGTCTTCTACTTCGGGATCATGGCGGACCTGACGCCGCCCGTGGCCCTGGCCGCATTCGCCGCCGCGCCGATCGCGCGCGAGAGCGGCCTGAAGATCGGCATGCAGGCCGTGCGCATCGCCATCGCCGGCTTCGTCGTGCCCTACATGGCCGTGTACAGCCCGGCGCTGATGCTGCAGGGAGGTACGTGGCTGGCCACCGTCTGGGTGGTGTTCAAGGCCCTGGTGGCCGTGACCATGTGGGGCGCCGGCGCCATCGGCTACCTGTTCGGCCCGCTGAACTGGCTCGAGCGCCTGGTCGCCGTCGCCTCCGCCAGTCTGCTGGTGGTGGCGCTGCCGATGACGGACGAGGTCGGCCTGCTGGCCGTCGGCCTGTTCCTGGTGTGGCACGCGCGGCGCTCACGCAAGCAGGTCGCCGTGGCCTGATCCATGCCGCTGACGGGTATCTGCCTGGCGCTGGCGGCCTCGGCCGCCGCGCAGGTCTTCATTCCAGCCTCCCAGTTCACCGTGGCGTGGACCCACTCCATCGAGAAGGTGCGCTGGGAAGAAGACTATGCCGTGCTCCCTGGTCCGCCGGTGGCGCTGCGCGCCCTCTCGGCGCGGGTGCGCGGATCGGCCGCTGGCATGGAGCCGCCCGACGACGCGCAACTGCGGGGCGGCTGGTACCACTACCGGCCCACCACACCGCTGCCGGAGGCGCTGCGCCTGACCCGCTCGGAATTCACCCCCGACTTCACGCTGTGCGTGCACGGCAGCTGCCGCCCCATGGGGCACTGGCTGCCTTCGGACGGAGGCATCACGCTGCTGTCTGCCTGCACGCAGCCGCACGCCGACGGCGCCCCCGGCTGAACACGCCATGTCCTACCTGCAACTGCTGGCGCCGGACTTCCTGTTGATCCTGTGCGGCTACCTGGTCTGCCGCCACACGCCCCTGAACCGTTCGGTCTGGCAGCCGGTGGAAGGCCTGGTGTACTACCTGCTGTTCCCGGTGCTGCTGTTCCAGTCGGTCGTCAAAAGCCCCATCGACGTGGGCGAGGCCGCGGGCCTGGTCGCCGCCGGCGCGGGCACCACGCTGTGCGGCGTGGCCCTGGCCTACAGCCTGCCGCACCTGCCCTGGCTGGGCCGGCGCATCGACCGGCGCGACCACGCGGCCGCTGCCCAGGTGGCGTTCCGCTTCAACTCCTTCATCGTGCTGGCCCTGGCCGAGCGCTTGGCCGGCGCGCAGGGCCTGCTCATGATGGCCGTTCTCATCGGCGTGTGCGTGCCGCTGGTCAACGTCGCTGCCGTCTGGCCCATGGCGCGCGGCGGCCAGCTGGGCTTTGCGCGCGAGTTGCTGCGCAACCCGCTGATCATCGCCACCGCCACGGGCCTGGCGGCCAACCTGCTGGGCCTGCGCATCCCGCAGTGGCTGGATCCCGCGGTGAGCCGCATCGGCGCGGCCTCGCTGGCGCTGGGCCTCATGGCGGCGGGCGCAGGCATGCAGTTTGGACTGCTCTCGCGCGGCAAGCTGCTGTCGGCGTCGGTGCTGGCCATACGGCACGTGGCGATGCCCCTGGTCGCCTGGGCCCTGGCGCATCTGCTGCGGCTCGATGCGGTGCAGACCTCGGTGCTGATGGCCTTTTGCGCCGTCTCCACGGCCTCCAGCTGCTACGTGCTGGCGGCGCGCATGGGCCACAACGGCGCCTACGTGGCGGGGCTGGTGACGCTGTCCACCGTGCTGGGCGCGGCAAGCCTGACGCTCGCGCTGGGCATGCTGCGCTGAAGCTACCTTATTGATAGCTGCCGGCGCTTTCTGCACGGGCGTTTGAGCCCGATTTCATTCAAACTTGCTGGGCCAGCGCCCAGGCCACGTGCTCGCGTACCAGGGCGCTGGCGTCGTCCGCGCGCGTGGCCAGCGCGGCGCGCAGCGCCGGGGCCTGCTGTGCATCGGCGGCGCGCAGCGCGTTGCCCAGCGCCACGGCGATGTTGCGCAGCCAGCGCTCGTGGCCGATGCGGCGGATGGGCCCGCCCTCGGTCATGCGCAGGAAGGTGGACTCGTCCCAGGCGAACAGGGCGGCCAGCTGCTGGCCCACCAGCCCGGCGCGCAGGTCGAAGTCCGGCAGGCTGCTGGCCTGGGCGAACTTGTTCCAGGGGCAGACCAGCTGGCAGTCGTCGCAGCCATAGATGCGGTTGCCCATCAGCGGGCGCAGCTCCAGGGGGATGGGGCCGGCGTGCTCGATGGTCAGGTAGGAGATGCAGCGGCGCGCATCCACCCGGTGCGGCGCGACGATGGCCTGCGTCGGGCACACGTCGATGCAGGCCTGGCAGCTGCCGCAGTGGGCGCTGACCGGCTCGGTGGGCTCCAGCGCCATGTCCACGTAGATCTCGCCCAGGAAGAACATCGAGCCGGCCTCGCGGCTGAGCACCAGCGTGTGCTTGCCGCGCCAGCCCTGGCCGCTGCGGCGGGCCAGCTCGGCCTCCAGCACCGGGGCCGAATCGGTGAACACGCGGTGGCCGAAAGGGCCCAGCGTCTGGGCGATGCGCTCGCTGAGCTTTTGCAGGCGCGAGCGCAGCACCTTGTGGTAGTCCCGCCCGCGGGCATAGACGGAGACGATGGCCTCGTTTGGGCGCTGCAGGCGGCTCCATTCCACGGCCTGCCATTCGGGCGGCGTGTCGCGCGGCAGGTAGTCCATGCGGGCGGTGATCACGCTCACCGTGCCGGGCACCAGCTCGGCCGGGCGGGCGCGCTTGGTGCCATGCGCGGCCATGTAATGCATCTCGCCATGGAACCCCTGGGCAAGCCACTGCATCAGACCGGGTTCGGCGCTGGACAAATCCACGCCGGCCACGCCGATTTGGGAAAATCCCAGCTCGCGGGCCCACTGCCGGATCTGGGGAATGAGTTGACTGCTGCCGATCACCATCAACATGAAATTGTAGAAACCCCGCGCGGCGCGCAGGCGTTGCTGACCCTGCAGCTGCAGTGGGACGACGAGGACGACACGCAGCGCTTTGCCGCCGCGCTGGCGCGCCAGCCGCAGCTGCGCGACGCCTTCATCACGCTGCACGGCAACCTGGGCGCCGGCAAGACCACGCTGGTGCGCCACCTGCTGCGCGCGCTGGGAGTGGCCGGGCGCATCAAGAGCCCGACCTACGCCGTGGTCGAGCCTCACCAGGCCCCGGGCCTGGACATCTGGCACTTCGACTTCTACCGCTTCACCGATCCGCGCGAGTGGGAGGACGCGGGTTTTCGCGACGTCTTCGCCAGCCCCGGCCTGAAGCTGGCGGAATGGCCCCAGCAAGCGGGCGCCGCCCTGCCGCCGGCCGATGTTGCCATTTGCCTGCATGCGAACGATGATGCGTCCCGGCAGGCGACGCTGACCGCCCACACGCCTCGCGGGCGCGACATGCTGCAAGGCCTGGCCCAGCCCCTGCCGGACATGCCATGAACGAAGCCGCGCCCCCCTCCTCCGCCTCCATCGTCCGCCCCGCAACCGACCCCGCGCGGCGCACGCTGCTGCGCGCGGGCACGCTGGTGCTGCTGCTGGGCGCCCAGCAGATCGCGCGCGGCGCCGGCATCGTGGCCGTGCGCGTGTGGCCGGCGCAGGACTATTCGCGCGTGACCATCGAGTCCGACCGCAAGCTGGTGGCCAGGCAGTTCTTCGTGGCCACGCCGCCGCGCCTGGCGGTGGACATCGACGGTCTGGACCTGGATTCGTCGCTGCGCGAGCTGGTGGCCAAGGTCAAGCCGGACGACCCCAACATCGCGGGCATCCGCGTGGGCCAGTACGCGCCGGGCGTGGTGCGGCTGGTGGTGGACCTCAAGCAGGCCGCGCTGCCCCAGGTGTTCTCGCTGGAACCCGTGGCCGCCTACCGGCACCGGCTGGTGTTCGACCTATACCCCGAGCAGGCGACCGACCCCCTGGAAGCGCTGATCGCCGAGCGCCTGCGCGACCCCACGGCTCCCGTGGCCACCGCCCCGGCGCTGCCCCCCATGGCGGCGGCCGCACCGTCCACCGACCCGCTGGAGGAGCTGATCGCGCGCCACAGCGCCCGCGGCGAAGCCCCGCCCCAGGGCCTGCCCCTGCCCGTGCCGGCCAAGCCCCCCGTCGCCAGCGCACCGTCGCCAGCACCGGTCCCCTCCACGCCCGCCCGCCCGCCCGCGCCGGCCGTCGCCCGGGCCACCGACCGGCTGATCATCGTGGCGCTGGACCCCGGCCACGGCGGCGAAGACCCGGGCGCCATCGGCCCCGCCGGCACGCGCGAGAAGGACGTGGTGCTCAAGGTCGCCCTGCTGCTGCGCGATCGCATCAACGCCACCACCGTGGGCGGCAATCCCATGCGCGCCTTCCTGACCCGCGACCGCGACTTCTTCGTGCCCCTGGCCACGCGCGTGGAAAAAGCCCGGCGTGTGCAGGCCGACCTGTTCGTCTCCATCCACGCTGACGCCTTCACCAACCCGGCCGCGCGCGGCGCCAGCGTTTTTGCCCTGAGCGAGGGCGGCGCCTCCAGTTCGGCCGCGCGCTGGCTGGCCAACAAGGAAAACCAGGCCGACCTGATCGGCGGGGTGAACGTGGGCGGACAGGACCGCCACGTGCAGCGCGTGCTGCTGGACATGAGCACCACCGCGCAGATCAACGACAGCCTCAAGCTGGGTAGCGTGCTGCTGGGCGAGATCGGCGGCATGGCCAAGCTGCACAAGCCGCGGGTGGAGCAGGCTGGTTTTGCCGTGCTCAAGGCGCCCGATATTCCCAGCGTGCTGGTGGAGACCGCCTTCATCAGCAACCCCGAGGAAGAATCGCGCCTGCGCTCGGCTGCCTACCAGGAGCAGTTGGCCGACGCGCTGATGCGCGGCATCACCCGATACTTCGCCAAGAACCCGCCGCTGGCGCGCAGCCGCACCGTGTAGGCCCGTGCGCCAGCCGGCCTTGTCGTGTTTGCACAAGGAGGTTGCCATGGCCCTGCCCCACGCCCAATCTGCCCAGGTCGTCAGCATCCGCCCGCTGGGCGCGGTGCTGCCGCAGACACAGTCCTACGCCATCATCAAGGCGCAGCAGCTGGAGGTGATCCGCGTCGTGCTGCGCGCGGGCGAACTCATGCGCCAGCACGACACGCCCGGCGAGATCACCGTGCAGTGCCTGGAGGGCGAAGTGGAGTTCCAGCTTGACCAGGACGTGCATCTGCTGCGCGCGGGCGACCTGCTGCACCTGCAGGCCCGTGCACCGCACGCTCTGCGCGCCGTGCACGACTGCTCGCTGCTGGTCACCATCTGCCTACAACCGGGCTGAGCCCGGTCCGAGGCTGGCGCGACAACGTTCCTACAGGGGGCGGCAAGGGCGGACTACAGCGGCCAAGAAAGGCCGCAGCCATAGTGAAGATACAGACCCCTCGGGGGCTAGGAAGGGCACCACCACCCGGCGGCGCCTCCGGCCGCAAGGCCCATTCTTCACAAGGAGTCCATCATGAATTACCGCCATCTTCTGTGTGTCGCAGCCAGCGCCGCCACCCTGGGCCTGGTCGGCTGCTCCAGCAACCCCACCAATGCCCAGATCGGTACGGGCGTAGGCGCCGTGGCCGGCGGCGTTTTGGGTAGCGCCGTGGGCGGCACCGCAGCTACCGTGGTTGGTGCCGGTGCAGGGGCCCTGGTCGGCCATGAGCTGGGCGAGGATCGGGACCGCGACCAGCGCCGGGGCCGCCGGTAAGGCAGCCTAGTCTTTTAACGGTGAAAATTAGCTCCAGCGCAGGCCCAGCCTGCGCTGGCAGCTATTTAATTTGAAGCGCTTTGGGCCTTGCGGCCGGCTCGCCAAGCGCCAAAGATGGCAATCAACCCGGGCACGAAGATCATGGCCCAGATGATCTTGTCCAGGTGCTGCTGCACCCAGTCCAGGTTGCCGAAGAAATATCCTGCCGTGCAGATGCCCAGCACCCACAGCACGGCCCCGCCCACGTTGTACGCGGTAAAGCTGCGCCGTTCCATCTGCGCCACTCCGGCGACGAAGGGTGCGAAGGTGCGAATGAACGGCATGAAGCGTGCCAGCACGATGGTCACGCCGCCGTAGCGCTCATAGAAGGCATGGGCCTGGTCGAAGGCCCGGCGGTTGAACCAGCGCGACTGCTCCCACTGGAACACCTTGGGCCCCAGGCAGCGGCCGATGCTGTAGTTGCATTGGTCACCCAAAATGGCCGCAGCCAGCAACAGCGCGCAGGCAAGTGGAAAATTCATCAGCCCTGCTCCGCTGAGCGCACCCACCACGAACAGCAGCGAGTCGCCCGGCAAAAAGGGCATCACCACCACGCCCGTCTCCACGAACACGATGATGAACAAAAGGGCATACACCCACGGCCCATAGCTGGCGACGAAGGCAGCCAGGTGCTTGTCCACGTGCAGGATGAAATCGACCAGAAACGACAGAACTTCCACAACGTCCCCAAAACATGCATGCGCGCCGGCCGGGTGCCAGCGGCATCGCGCCGTAATGTAGCGCCGCAGGCCCTGCATAGAATCTGCCGGGTGCATTCCGAACTGCCTTCTACCCGCCGCTCGATACGCGACCTGCCCGACGAACTCATCAGCCAGATAGCGGCCGGCGAGGTGGTGGAGCGTCCTGCCTCCGCCGTGCGCGAGCTGGTGGACAATGCCCTGGACGCCGGTGCCACCCAGGTCACCCTGCGGCTGTTGGCCGGTGGTGTGCGGTTGATCGCCGTGGAGGACGACGGCGCCGGCATTCCAGAGGAAGAGCTGCATCTGGCCCTGCGCCGCCACGCCACCAGCAAGATCGCCAATCTGCACGACCTGGAATCGGTGGCCACCATGGGCTTTCGCGGCGAGGCGTTGGCCGCCATTGCCTCGGTGTCGGAGATGGCGCTGCTGTCGCGCCCGCCCGGCCAGGCCAGCGCCTTCCTGCTGGACGCACGCAGCGGCGAGCTGCGCCCGGCCGCGCGCAGCCAGGGCACGACGGTGGAGGTCAAGGAGCTGTTCTTCTCCACCCCGGCGCGGCGCAAGTTCCTCAAGAGCGACGCGACCGAACTGGCGCACTGCGTGCAGGCGGTGCGACGCCATGCCCTGGCACGGCCCGACGTGGGCTTTGCCATCTGGCATGAAGGCCGACTGGTGGAGCAGTGGCGCCCTGCGCTGGACGCCAACGCCGCCGATGACGCTGAAGCCTGGCGAGCCGCCCTGGGCCGCCGCCTGGCGGACGTGCTCGGCGAGGATTTCCTGCAGCAGTCCGTGCCCGTGCACCGGCGCCTGGGCGGCGTGGAGGTCACGGGCTGGGCCGGTCTGCCGGACGCCGCGCGCAGCCGGGCCGACCAGCAGTACTGCTATGTAAACGGCCGCTTCGTGCGCGACAAGGTGCTGGCCCACGCCGCCCGCAGCGCTTACGAGGATGTGCTGCACGGCAACCGCCAGCCGGTGTACGCGCTGTACGTGCAGATGGACCCGCAGCGGGTGGACGTGAACGTGCACCCGACCAAGATCGAGGTGCGCTTTCGCGACAGCCGCGAGGTGCACCAGGCCGTGCGCCATGCCATCGACGACGCCCTGGCCGCTCCGCGCGCACAACAGCTGCAGCAGCAACAGCAGGCGGCACCGCAGCCCGCGGCGCCGGCGGCCCTGCCCATGCTGGGAGATATATGGTCAAAACAGCCTCTAACGCCCGCCAATCAAGCGCAGACAGCTATCAAATTTGAGACTCCGCAGACCGGCCATATGGTCTCGGACCAGGGCGCGCCGTGGAACCCGCCGGCACCCGCCCCCGCCTTTCAGGTGCCGCCGACCTCCCTGCCTGCCGCCCCGCTGCCCGAGGAAAACACCTGGCCCCTGGGGCGCGCCGTGGCGCAGCTGCACGGTGTGTACATCCTGGCCGAGAACGCCCAGGGCCTGGTGCTGGTCGACATGCACGCCGCGCACGAGCGCATCGTCTACGAGCGGCTGAAGGCCCAGGTGGGCGAGGGACGGCGCATGGCCAGCCAACCGCTGCTGATCCCGGCCACCTTCGCCGCCACGCCCGAGGAAGTCGCCACGGCCGAGATGCAGGCCGAGACCCTGGCGGCGCTGGGGCTGGAGGTGGTGCCGTTTTCCGCCCGCACCCTGGCCGTGCGCACCGTGCCCACCACGCTCGCCCAGGGTAATGCCGTGGAGCTGGCGCGCAGCGTGCTGGCCGAGCTGGCGGCGCATGACGCATCCACCGTGCTGCAGCGGGCACACAACGAGATCCTGGCCACCATGGCCTGCCACGGTGCCGTGCGCGCCCACCGTCGCCTGACGCTGGAGGAGATGAACGCCCTGCTGCGCCAGATGGAGGTGACGGAGCGCTCGGACCAGTGCAACCACGGCCGGCCCACCTGGCGCCAGTTGTCGATGAAAGAGCTGGACGCGCTCTTCCTGCGCGGCCGCTGACCGTACGGGCCACCGGCCCGCCCCCTGTGTTCTGTCGATCAGCCTTGCTGACCCAGGGTTGGGAAGGCCTGCGCACGCAAGAAAACCGGCTCCTGATGCAAAAAAACAGCAGAAATAACCCGAAGAGCAGTCGGATAAAGGCTGGTCGCGCATAAGTTCATGTCGTTTAGACATAATCCTATGCTGCACCGCCGCAAGGCCGTTACTCTGTTCCCCTTCTCTCCCTGCAGAAAGTCCCTGTTTTATGAAGCATCAGTCCGTGGGCCAATTCCTCGAGCATGTCGCCCAGCGCAACCCCGGCCAGCCGGAATTCCTGCAGGCCGTCACCGAAGTGATGGAAAGCCTGTGGCCCTTCATCGAGAAGAACCCACGCTACGCCGAACAGGGCCTGCTGGAACGCCTGGTCGAGCCTGAGCGCGTGATCATGTTCCGCGTGAGCTGGTTCGACGACCACGGCACGGTGCACATCAACCGCGGCTACCGCATCCAGCACAGCATGGCCATCGGCCCTTACAAGGGCGGCCTGCGCTTTCACCCCTCGGTGAACCTGTCGGTGCTCAAGTTCCTGGCTTTCGAACAGACTTTCAAGAACGCGCTGACCACGCTGCCCATGGGCGGCGGCAAGGGCGGTTCGGACTTCGATCCCAAGGGCAAGAGCCCGACCGAAGTCATGCGCTTTTGCCAGGCCTTCGTGACCGAGCTGTTCCGCCACGTGGGTGCCGACACGGACGTGCCGGCCGGCGACATCGGCGTGGGCGGGCGCGAGGTGGGCTTCATGGCCGGCATGTACAAGAAGCTGGCCAACACCGCTGCCGGCGTGTTCACGGGCAAGGGCCTGGCCTTTGGCGGCTCGCTGATCCGCCCCGAGGCCACGGGCTATGGCACGGTGTATTTCGCCGAGGAGATGCTCAAGACGCGCGGCCGCTCGCTGGACGGGCTGCGCGTGTCGGTCTCCGGCTCGGGCAATGTGGCGCAGTACGCGGTCGAGAAGGCCATGCAGCACGGCGCCAAGGTGGTCACGGTGTCCGACTCCAGCGGCACGGTGATCGACGAGGAAGGCTTCACTCCCGAGAAGCTGGCCATTCTGATGGACGTGAAGAACCACCACTATGGCCGCGTGAGCGATTACGCCGAGCGCACCGGCGTGCGCTTCGAGGCCGGCGTGCGCCCCTGGCACGTGCCGGTGGACGTGGCCCTGCCCTGCGCCACGCAGAACGAGCTGGACGAGCGCGACGCCGCCACGCTCATCAAGAACGGCGTGCTGTGCGTCGCCGAGGGCGCGAACATGCCTTCCACCAACGAGGCCGCCAAGGCCTTTGAAGCGGCCGGCGTGCTGTACGCCCCCGGCAAGGCCAGCAACGCCGGCGGCGTGGCCACCTCGGGCCTGGAGATGAGCCAGAACTCGGCGCGCCTGTCCTGGACGCGCGACGAAGTCGACGCACGCCTGCTGCAGATCATGCAGGGCATCCACGGGGCCTGCCTGCAGCACGGCCAGCGCGCAGACGGCCGCGTGAGCTACATCGACGGCGCCAACATCGCCGGCTTCGTGAAGGTGGCCGACGCCATGCTGGCGCAGGGCGTGGTCTAAGCGGCAGCCTTCGTCAGCGCGGGGCGGCCAGCAGCAGGCCGCCCGCGCCCATGAAGAAGCCGTCCGTGGCGCGGTTCAGCCGCACCACGGCGCGCGGCGTGCGGATCAGGCGGCGGATCTGCCGCCCGCAGCTGGCATACACGGCCGTGGAGACGAACTCGGCCAGCAGATAGGTCGAGCCCAGCACCAGGAACTGCCGCGCCGCGGGCTGACCCGGGTCGATGAATTGCGGAAAGATGGCCGCGAACAGGATGATGGCCTTGGGGTTGGTGATGCCCAGCAGAAATTCCTGGGCCACCAGCGCGCGCAGCGGCGCACGTCCCGCCATGGCCCCGTCCGCTCCCTCGGACAGGTCCGCCGTGCCGCCCAGTGAGCGGCTGTGAAAGGCGCGCCAACCGATCCAGAACAGATAGGCCGCGCCCAGCCACTTCACGGCGGTGAAGGCGGTCTCGGAAGCCAGCAGCATGGCGCCCAGCCCCACGGCCGAGATGGCCAGGAAGATGGCGAAGGCCGCCACGCGCCCGGTGGTGGCCACCAGCGCGGCGCCCCCGCCGGCGCGCATGCCGTTGTTCAGGCCGCAGAAATTGTTGGGTCCGGGCGTGAGCGCGATGGCAAAGGCCACGGGGAAGAACAGCAGGGCTTGCATGGCGCGCTCCTGGTTGGCGGGACGGCGGGAGCGCAGTTTAGTGCGTGTCCAGCGCCACGGTGCACAGCCAGGGCAGGCCGTCCAGGTCGTCGTAGTGGCCCACCACTACGGCGCGGCCCGCCTCGGCCGTGGCGCAGTCCTGCAGCGCGGCGCGCAGGTAGCCGATGGAGGCACGGTCCAGCGCGGCGACGGGCTCGTCGATCAGCGTCAGCGGCGCGCCGCTGGCCAAGGCCGCGGCCAGCAGCACCTTGCGCTGGCTGCCGGTGGAGAGCTGGAACATCGCCTTGTCCAGGTGGGGCTGCAACGCAAAGCCTTGCACATGGCGCTGCCATGCCGGGGCGCTCCAGCGCGGGTATTGCGCGGCCAAGGCCATGCTCCAGGCCAGCGGCGTCATGTCCCGCAGCCAGGCATCGCGCGGGTCGCGCCAGAACACCTGCTGGCGGTAGCCGGGGCTGCCGTGGGCCAGGCCGTTCAGCTGCAGGCGGCCTGCGGCCGGCACGATTTCGCCAGCCAGCAGCCGTAGCACGCTGGTCTTGCCAGCGCCCTCGTCCCCTAGCACCAGGACCAGGCCGGCCGGCAGATGCTGGCTCCAGCCCTGCAGGAGGGGCTTGCCGGGAAAGCCGAGATCCACCGCATGCGCCGCCAGCACGAAGGACGGCGCGCCCGCGCCCTGGGTCACACTCGGGGCTCGCATTTCAGACGTTGGAAAGGCCATGGCGTTGCATTTTCTTGATTTCGACTACAGCGAGGCGGAGGACGGCGTCGCCACCTGGGACGCCATTGCCAGCGTGCCCGAGGCGCGGCGGCAGGAGCTCGCCCAGGAGGTGCACAGCATACTGGCCTGGGCCTGGACGGAATTCGGCGCGCTGCACGGTCCTCATGAGGAGGGAGGCCTGTGGCAATACGACCTGCAATGCGAACGCCGGGGACAGCCGCTGCAGGAGCTTCGCTACGACGGGGCGCGCGGCGAGCTGGTGCCCGCCCTGCAGGCGGGAAGCGATGGACGCGTTACCCTCACGCTGTCGATAAGCGGGCTGCCGGCCTTTGCCGAGGCCTTCGCGGCGCACTTTGGCCTTTTTTAAGCAGGGCCTGGCCGCCCTACTACTGCAGCGATTCCTTGGCGGCCGCCGACAGGGCCAAGGGCAGCACGGCGATGCCTTCGTCGAGCAGCTGCGCCGCCTCCTGCGCCGTGGCTTGGCCGCGAATGCCGCGCTCCTCGATCTCGCCGTGGTGCATGCGGCGCGCCTCCTGCGCGAAACGCGTGCCCACGTCCTCGGTGTTGGCCATGATCCTGCGGGACAGCTGCAGCCAGGCGGCCTGCAGCTCGGCCGGCACGGAGGCCAGGGCGGCATCCTTGCCCGTGGACGGTGGGGGATGAGGCGCCGCGGTCGGCTGGTCGGGGCCGCTGCCCTGGTTGCTGCGCAGGTTCAGGCGGGGGGCGCTCAGAGCCTTGCGGATGTCGGCACTGGCGCACATGGGGCACTGCACTAGGCCGCGGGCCAGCTGGCTTTGGAAGTCGTCCTCGCTGCCGAACCAGCCCTCGAAGCCGTGGCCGTGGGCGCACAGGAGGTCGAGCACCTTCACGGCGGCCTCAAGCCTCTTCGGCCACGACCGCCCCCTTGCGGCGGACCAGGTAGCGGTAGACGAAGCCCGGGAAGGCCAGCGTGACGAACAGGGCACCCGTCACGGCGTAGAACTCCCAGTTCTGCGGGGCGATCTGGCCGGCGCGCTGCTCGATCAGCAGCGCCAGTGCGCCGACGATGAAATACATGAGCACCAGCTCGACCAGTCGCATGCCAAAGGGCTTGGGGCCGCCCTTAACGCGCGGGCCGGCGATCAACCAGCGCTCGCTCAGGAACGGCAGGTTGGCCGCGGCAAAGGCCGCGGCGATCACCAGCCAGATGGCGGCAGTCTGGGTCATCGGATTGAAAGATCAGGCCGGGTGCAGCGCACCGATGCTCAGGTCGCCAGCGCGCGCACGATGGCGTCCGCGCACAGGGCCATCAGGCCGCCGGGCAGGATGCCCAGCACCAGCACCAGCGCGCCGTTGAGCGTCAGCACCACGCGCACCTGCAGCGGCGCCGTGACGCGCGCAGCCGTCAGCGGCGCGTCGAAGTACATCACCTTGACCACGCGCAAGTAATAGAAGGCGCCGATCAGCGACATGACCACCGCAAACACGGCCAGGGCGATGTACAGCGACTGGCCGGAGGCGACCAGCGCCTGCAGCACCGACAGCTTGGCGTAGAAACCCACTAGCGGCGGAATGCCGGCCAGCGAGAACATGCAGATCGCCATCACGCCGGCGTACAGCGGGCTGCGCTGGTTCAGGCCGGCCAGGTCGGCAATCTCCTCGCTCTCGAAGCCGTCGCGCGCCAGCAGCAGGATGACGCCGAACGTGGCCAGGAAGGTCAGCACGTAGGTGACGATGTAGAACATGGCCGAGCTGTAGGCGTTCTCGACGGCCGTGGCGTCCACGTTGCCGTGCACCACGCCCGACATCAGGCCCAGCATGACGAAGCCCATCTGGCCGATGGTGGAGTAGGCCAGCATGCGCTTCAGATTGGTCTGGACGATACCGGCCAGGTTGCCCACCAGCAGCGAGCCGATGGCCAGCACGGCCAGCATCTGCTGCCAGTCGATGGCCAGCGGCAGCAGGCCGTCCACCAGCAGGCGAATGATGATGGCGAAGGCCGCCAGCTCAGGCGCGCTGCCGATGAACAGCGTGATGGCGGAAGGCGCGCCCTGGTACACGTCCGGCACCCACATGTGGAAGGGCACGGCGCCCAGCTTGAAGGCCAGGCCGGCCACCACGAACACCAGGCCGAAGACCAGCACCTGGTGGCGGATCTGGCCGGCGTTGATGGCCTTGAAGACCTGGCCGATGTCCAGCGAGCCGGTGGCGCCGTAGATCATCGACAGGCCGTACAGCAGAAAGCCGCTGGCCATGGCGCCGAGCACGAAGTACTTCATGGCCGCCTCGGTGGCCTGCGCATGGTCGCGGCGCAGGGCTACCAGCGCATAGCTGGACAGCGTCAACAGCTCCAGGCCCAGGTACAGCACCAGGAAGTTGTTGCCCGAAATCATCACGAACATGCCCAGCAGCGCCAGCATGGTCAGCGTGAACAGCTCGCCGCCGCGCAGCATGTCGCGGTCGGCGGCATAGGGACGGCTGTAGACCAGCGTGACCATCACGGCCAGGGTGGCGAAGCACTTGAGCCAGTTGCCCATGGCGTCGCTGACGATCATGTTGGCCCAGCCGTAGAAGGTGTTGCCGGTGCTGGCGTACATGGCCTGCATGGCGGCCACGACGGCCAGGGTGAGCATGGTCAGCACGTAGGTCGCAGTGCGCTGGCTGCTCTTGACGCCCAGGTCCACCAGGGCGATCACGCAGGCCATGACCAGCAGCACGATCTCGGGATAGATCGCCAGCCAGCTGATGTTGTCAATCATCTTCAATCTCTCGGTTCAGTCTGGTCAGGGAAGCTTGCTTTGCGCTACGTGCTTGAGCAGCTGCGCCACGGACGGATCCATCGCGTCGGTGAACGGCTTCGGATAGATCCCCATGTACAGCACGGCGATGGCCAGCAGCGACAGCATGAGGAACTCGCGACCGTTGATGTCGGCCATGGCGCGCACGTTGGCGTTGGTCACGGGGCCGAGGTAGACGCGCTTGTACATCCACAGCGTGTAGCTGGCGCCCAGGATCAGGGCGATGGCGGCGCCCAGGCCGACCCAGAAGTCGAAGCGCACGGCGGCAATGATGACCATCCACTCGCCCACGAAGCCCGCCGTGGCCGGCAGGCCGCAGTTGGCCATGGCGAACAGCAGCGCGAAGGCGGCGAACTTGGGCATGGTGTTGACCACGCCGCCATAGGCAGCGATCTCGCGCGAGTGCACCCGGTCGTACAGCACGCCGATGCACAGGAACATGGCGCCGGAGACGAAGCCGTGGGCAATCATCTGCACCAGGCCGCCGGAGATGCCCAGGTCATTGAAGATGAAGAAGCCCAGCGTCACGAAACCCATGTGTGCCACGGACGAGTAGGCCACCAGCTTCTTCATGTCCTTTTGCACCATGGCGACCAGGCCCACGTAGATCACGGCGATCAGCGAGAAGGTGATCATCAGCCAGGCCCACTCATGCGCGGCATCGGGTGCGATGGGCAGCGAAAAACGCAGGAAGCCATAGGCGCCCAGCTTGAGCATGATGGCCGCCAGCACGGCGGAGCCGCCGGTGGGGGCTTCCACGTGCACGTCGGGCAGCCAGGTGTGCACCGGCCACATCGGCACCTTTACCGCGAAGGCGGCGAACAGGGCGAAGAAGAGCAGCGTCTGCGCCGTGCCAGTCAAGGGCAGCTGGTGCCAGGTCAGGATGTCGAAGCTGCCGCCCGCCTGGTTGTACAGGTAGATGAAAGCCACCAGGGTGAGCAGCGAACCCATCAGCGTGTACAGGAAGAACTTGAACGCCGCGTAGATTCGGTTGGGGCCACCCCAGATGCCGATGATCAGGTACATCGGGATCAGTGTGGCCTCGAAGAACACGTAGAACAGCATGCCGTCCAGCGCGGCGAACACGCCGGTCATCAGGCCCGACAGGATCAGGAACGCGCCCATGTACTGGTTCACGCGCTCGGTGATCGACTGCCAGGAGGCGATCACCACGATCACCGTGATGAAGGCCGTCAGTGGCACGAACCACAGCGAAATGCCATCCACGCCCAGGTGGTAGTGGATGCTGAAGCGCTCGATCCAGACCGCTTTTTCAACGAACTGCATGGCGGCGCTGGTGCTGTCGAAGCCACTCATGAGCGGTACCGTCACGGCTAGTCCGATCAGGGCACCGATGAGCGACAGCCAGCGCACCAGCGGCGCCTGCCCCTCCCGGCCCAGGGCCAGCACCAGGGCGCCGAAGGCGATGGGCACCCAGATGGCAAGACTCAACAAACCCATTTTTCTTCTGCTCCCGTTATTTGTTGAGCCACACGAAGTACGTCATGAGGGCGAATACGCCAAGGATCATGATCAGCGCGTAGTGGTAGAGGTAACCGGACTGCATCCAGCGCACCACCGTCCCGATGCGGCCAACCAGCTTCCAGGAACCGTTGACCACGGCGCCGTCTATCAGCGCCTGATCGCCGCCCTTCCACAGGGCAATACCAAGACCGCGCGCGCCGCGCGCGACGATGTTCTCGTTGATCCAGTCCAGGTAGTACTTGTTGTCCAGCAGTGTGTAGACGGGCTGGAAGGTGCGCTTGATGGCCGCTGGCAGTGCGGGGTTGACCATGTACATGTAATACGACAGCGCCACACCAGCGGCAGCCAGCCAGAAAGGCAGCGTCATCAGGCCATGGGTGGCCATGGCCATGGGGCCGTGGAAGGCCTCGGCAATCGCCGCCATGGCGGGGTGGCGTGCGGCATCGACAAAGATCACGTCCTTGAAGAAGTCGCCGAACAGCATGGGCTGCACGTACAGGAAGCCGATGACCACCGAAGGAATCGCCAACAGGATCAGCGGCAGCGTCACCACCCAGGGAGACTCGTGCGGCTTGGCGTGGGCATCGTGGCCGTGACCATGGTCGTCGTGGTGGGCATCCGGGTTCTGGTCGTAGCGCTCCTTGCCATGGAAAACCAGGAAGTACATGCGGAACGAGTAGAACGCCGTCACGAACACGCCGGCCATCACGGCAAAGTAGGCGAAGCCGGCGGCTGGCAGGTTGCTGTGGTGCACAGCCTCGATGATGTTCTCCTTGGAATAGAAGCCCGAGAACAGAGGCGTGCCGATCAGCGCGAGCGAGCCCAGCAGCGAGGTGATCCAGGTGATGGGCATGTACTTGCGCACGCCACCCATCCAGCGGATGTCCTGGTTGTGGTGCATGCCGATGATGACCGAGCCCGCACCCAGGAACAACAGGGCCTTGAAGAACGCGTGCGTCATCAGGTGGAACACGGCCACCGAATAGGCGGATGCGCCCAGCGCCACCGTCATGTAGCCCAGCTGTGACAGCGTGGAATACGCCACCACCCGCTTGATGTCGTTCTGGATGATGCCCAGGAAACCCATGAACAGTGCCGTGATGGCGCCAATCACCAGGATGAAGTTCAGTGCCGTGTCGGACAGCTCGAACAGCGGCGACATGCGCGAGACCATGAAGATGCCGGCCGTCACCATGGTGGCGGCGTGGATCAGCGCGGAAATCGGCGTGGGGCCTTCCATGGAGTCGGGCAGCCACACGTGCAGCGGGAACTGCGCGCTCTTGCCCATGGCGCCGATGAACAGGCAGATGCAGATCACGGTGATCAGCATCCAGTCGGTACCGGGAAAGCCTACCGACCCCAGCTCACCCGACTTGGCGAAGATTTCGGAATAGTTGAAGGTGCCTGCGTAAGCCGCGATCAGCCCGATGCCCAGGATGAAGCCGAAGTCACCCACACGGTTGACCAGAAACGCCTTCATGTTGGCGAAGATGGCGGTGGGCTTGTTGAACCAGAAGCCGATCAGCAGATACGACACCAGGCCCACCGCCTCCCAGCCGAAGAACAGCTGCAGCAGGTTGTTGCTCATGACCAGCATGAGCATGGAGAAGGTGAACAGCGAGATGTAGGAGAAGAAACGGTTGTAGCCCGGGTCTTCTTCCATGTAGCCGATGGTGTAGATGTGCACCATCAGCGACACGAAGGTCACCACGCACATCATCATCGCCGTCAGGCTGTCGATGAGAAAGCCCACTTCCATCTTCAGCTCGCCCACCACCATCCAGGTGTAGAGGGTTTCGTTGAAGTAGGCACCGTCCATGGCCACGCTCTTGAGCGTCATGGCGGACAGCACGAAGGCGATGAACACGCCCAGAATGGTCAGCGTGTGGGACACGCCGCGGCCGATGCGGTTACCGCCAAAGGCCGTGCCGAAGACACCTGCCAGCAGCGAGCCGGCCAGCGGCGCCAGTGGCACCGCCAGCAGCGTCGAAACAGAAAGCGTTTGACTCATTGTTGAGAACCTTGCAAGTGGCGGGGCCGCATCAACCCTTGAGGGTGTTGAGATCTTCCGCGTCGATGCTGGAGCGGTTGCGGAACAACAGCACCAGGATGGCCAGGCCGATGGCCGCCTCGGCTGCCGCCACCGTCATGATGAAGAACACGAACACCTGTCCGTGCATGTCCCCCAGGTAGCTGGAGAACGCCACGAAATTCATGTTCACGGCCAAGAGCATCAACTCGATGGCCATGAGCAGCACGATGAGGTTCTTGCGGTTCAGGAAGATGCCCATCACGGACAGCGCAAACAGCATGGCGCCCAGCGACAGGTAGTGGCCCAGGGTGGGTGTCATTGCTTGTTCTCCTCGGCAGTGGGTGCGGCCTGCGGCACGGGTGCGGCGGTGGGCGCCATCTTCACCAGCACCATGCGGTCCTGGGCGCGCACGCGGATCTGCTCGCCCGGGTCGATGGCCTTGGAATCCTTGCGCTGGCGCAGCGTCAGGGCGATGGCGGAGATCATGGCCACCAGCAGAATCACGGCGGCGATCTCCACGGGCAGGAGGTACTCGGTATAGAGCAGCTGGCCCAGCGCCTGGGTGTTGGAATACGGCAGCGCCTTGCCAGCCGCGTCAACCAGCGCGCCCGCAACCTTGGGCTCTTCCATGCCGCGAAAGCCCGTCATCAGTACCGCCGCCATCTCCAGGGCGATCAGCGCACCGATCAGCACGGCCAGGGGGAAGTGCCGCCAGAAGCTGCGCCGCATGTTCTCGATGCGGATGTCCAGCATCATCACCACGAACAGGAACAGCACCATCACCGCGCCCAGGTACACCAGCACCAGCACGATGGCAAGAAATTCTGCCTTGAGCAACAGCCACAGACCGGACGCCTGCGAGAACGCCAGGATCAGGTGCAAAACGGCGTGCACAGGATTGCGCGCCGTGACGACCCGGAAGGCTGCATACAGCAGCACCACCGAGAACAGGTAGAAAAAGCCGGTCTTGACGTCCATGAATCGGGTCTTTTCAAAAATTCAGGCGTGAGGGTGTCGTCGCCGTGCGGGTCACCGGTACTTGGCGTCCGCGGCCTTGGCAGCGGCGATCTGCGGCTCGTAGCGGTCGCCCACGGCCAGCAGCATGTCCTTGGTGTAGTACAAGTCGCCGCGCTTTTCGCCGTGGTACTCGAGGATCTGCGTCTCGACAATGGAATCGACCGGGCAGCTTTCTTCGCAGAAGCCGCAGAAGATGCACTTCGTGAGGTCGATGTCGTAGCGCGTGGTGCGGCGCGAGCCGTCGGCACGCACGTCCGACTCGATGGTGATGGCCAGCGCCGGGCACACGGCTTCGCACAGCTTGCAGGCGATGCAGCGTTCCTCGCCGTTGTCATAGCGACGCAGCGCATGCAGGCCACGAAAACGTGGCGACAGCGGAGTCTTCTCCTCCGGGAACTGCACGGTGACCTTGCGGGCAAACGCGTAGCGGCCGGTCAGGACCATGCCCTTGGCCAGTTCCCAGAGCAGGAAGCTCTTGAAGAAGTCCTTCAGGGAGAAGGACGAAGAAGGAGCAGCAACAGCAGCCATGGATGCCCCCGTTATTTCCAGATGTTCCAGGGCGACAGCAGCCAGCCGCCCACGAGGATCAGCCACACCAGGGTGACCGGGATAAAGATCTTCCAGCCCAGGCGCATGATCTGGTCATAGCGAAAGCGCGGGAAGGTGGCGCGGATCCAGATGAAGCAGGACACGACCATGAAGGTCTTGATGCCCAGCCAGATCCAGCCCGGGATGAAGGCCAGGAAGGAGAACGGGGGAAGCCAGCCGCCCAGGAACATCAGCACCGCCAGGATGGACACCAGCCACATCGCGGCGTATTCCGCCAGGAAGAAGATGGCAAAACCCATGCCCGAGTACTCGACCATGTGGCCGGCGACGATCTCGGCCTCGCCCTCCACCACGTCGAAGGGGTGGCGGTTCACCTCGGCCACGCCGGATACCAGGTAGACGATGAAGATGGGCAGCAGCGGCAGCCAGTTCCAGGACAGGAAGTTCAGTCCCATGGCGGCCATCGTCCCGCGCTCCTGCACGGCCACGATCTGGGTCAGGTTCATGCTGCCCGAGACCATGATCACCACCAGGAAGCAAAAGCCCATGGCGATCTCGTAGCTGACCATCTGGGCGGACGCGCGCAGCGCACCCAGGAAGGCGTACTTGGAGTTGGAAGCCCAGCCGGCGATGATCACGCCATACACCTCGATCGAGGCGATGGCGATCACCAGCAGCAGGCCAGCGTTGATGTTGGCCAGCGCCATGTCCGGCCCGAAGGGGATGACCACCCACGCGGCCAGCGCCGGCATGATGGCCATGACCGGCCCCAGGTAGAACAGGCCCTTGGATGCGGCCGTGGGCTGGATCAGCTCCTTGGTCAGCAGCTTCAGCGCGTCGGCGATAGGCTGCAGCAGGCCGAAGGGACCCACGCGGTTGGGGCCCATGCGCACCTGCATGAAGCCCAGGAACTTGCGCTCCCACAGCGTCAGGTAGGCCACGGCGCCCAGCAGGGGCAGCAGCACGGCAACGATCTTGATCAGGTTCCACACGATGGGCCAGGCCACCGCGCTCCACCAGTCGGCGGCGACCAGATTCAGGCCGCCGTTGTACAGCGCGTCGATCATGCGGCGACTCCTTCGCCACGCGCAGCGCGCGCATCGGCAGTCAGTTGCAGCGAGGGGGCGCGGCGCACCAGCCCGTCGAGCTGGTAGATGCTGGCGACCACGGGCTCGGAGCACTCGCCGCTGGTGCCAGCGGGCTGCACCTGCGTGTGGTTGCTCAGGCGCTCGGCCGGCAGATGCGTCATGGCACCGGCCGGCTGGCCGGTGGCGGCGGCCAGCACCTCCTGCGAGGTTTCGTAGTCGACGCCGGTGATGCCCATCAGGTTGGACAGCACGCGCAGCACCTTCCAGGCCGGGCGGGTCTCGCCCAGCGGGCGGGCCGCGGCATGGAAGCTCTGCACCCGCCCTTCGGCATTGACGAAAGTACCCGACGTTTCTGTAAACGGCGCGATCGGCAGCAGCACGTCGCTGAATTCCATGTTGGCCTTGAAGGGGCTCAGAGTCACGACCATGTCCACCTGGCCCAATTTGGCCGCAGCCTCGGCGCCCAGGGCGGAATCGTGCACGGGCTCGGTCTGCAGCAGCAGCAGCGCCTTCAGGCCGCCCTGCAGCATGTGCGCGGCATTCAAGCCTTGCTGCTGCGGCTGCGCGCCGATGAACTGCGCGCCCACGGTGTTGGCCGCTTCCGTCAGGTAGCCGACGGCGGCGCCAGTCTGCTCGCCCAGCCACTGAGCCAGGGCCAGCAGCTGCGCCGCCTGCGCGTGGTGCGCGGCCCCGTTGCCCAGCAGGATGGCCTTGCGCTCGCCAGCCAGCAACGAGGCGGCGACGGCGCGGGCCTCGTCGCCCGCCTGGGCGCCGGCCACCGGAGCGGCGATACCTTTGTGCTCGGCGACGGCCGCAGCCACGGCGGCCAGCTGGCCGGCCCAGCCGGCGGCGGGCGCCAGCAGGGTCTGCAGCACCGGCATAGCCCAGTCGTATGCTACCGAATTAATAGCTGCCACCGCACATCCGGAGCGGGCTGCCTGGCGAATTCGCTGTGCAAAGAGCGGATGGTCCTTGCGCAGGTTGGAGCCCACCACCAGCACCGATTGCAGATTGCTCAGGGCGGCGATGGGCAGGCCCAGCCAGCGCACCCCGTCGGCCGGCGCGAACTCGGCATGGCGCAGGCGGTGGTCGATGTTGTCGCTGCCCAGGCCGCGCACGAGGCGGCCGGCCAGGTACAGCTCTTCGAGCGTGCTGTGCGGGCTGACCAGGGCGCCGATGGCCTGCGCGCCATGCTCTTTGGTCACGCACTGCAGGCCGTTGGCGACGTACTCCAGGGCCGTCTGCCAGTCCACTTCCTGCCACTGCCCTCCCTGCTTGAGCATGGGACGGGTCAGGCGCTCCTCGCCGTTGAGGGCTTCATAGGAGAAGCGGTCGCGGTCGGCCAGCCAGCACTCGTTGACCTCTTCGTTCTCGAAGGGCACGACGCGCATGACACGGTGGTTCTTGACCTGCACGATCAGGTTGGCGCCGGTCGAGTCATGCGGGCTGATCGACTTGCGGCGCGACAGCTCCCAGGTGCGGGCGCTGTAGCGGAAGGGCTTGCTGGTCAGGGCGCCGACCGGGCACAGGTCGATGACGTTGCCCGACAGCTCGGAGTCCACCGAGTCGCCGATGACCGTGGTGATCTCGGAGTGCTCGCCACGGTTGACCATGCCCAGCTCCATGACGCCGGCGATCTCCTGGCCGAAGCGCACGCAGCGGGTGCAGTGGATGCAGCGCGTCATCTCTTCCATGGAGATCAGCGGGCCCACGTCCTTGTGCGCCACCACGCGCTTTTCCTCGCCATAGCGCGAGCTGCTGGCACCGTAGCCTACGGCCAGATCCTGCAGCTGGCACTCCCCACCCTGGTCGCAGATCGGGCAGTCCAGCGGGTGGTTGATGAGCAGAAACTCCATCACCGACTGCTGGGCCTTGATGGCCTTGTCGCTCTTGGTGTGCACCACCATGCCCTGCGTGACCGGCGTGGCACAGGCAGGCAGCGGCTTGGGCGCCTTTTCCACGTCCACCAGGCACATGCGGCAGTTGGCGGCGATGGAAAGCTTCTTGTGATAGCAAAAATGCGGGATGTAGGTGCCGGCCTTCTCGGCGGCATGCATGATCATGCAGCCTTCGCCGACCTCGACCTTGCGCCCGTCCAGTTCGATTTCAACCATATGTGTACTCGCGGTCAGGCGCCCGCCGAGGGAGAGCCCTCGCGGTTGGCCTGACGAATCAGCGTCTCAAATTCCGGACGGAAGTGCTTGATCATGGCGCGCACCGGCATGGCCGCCGCATCGCCCAGAGCGCAGATGGTCCGGCCCTGGATGTTGTCGGCCAGGGAGTTCAGCAGGTCCAGGTCGCCATCGCGCCCGCTCTCGTGCAGGATGCGGTCGATCACACGCCACATCCAGCCCGTGCCCTCGCGGCACGGCGTGCACTGGCCGCAGGATTCGTGCATGTAGAAATACGACAGGCGCAGCAGCGATTCAACCATGTCGCGCGAGTCGTCCATGACGATCACCGCGCCCGAGCCCAGCATGGAGCCTGCCTTGGCGATGGAGTCGTAGTCCATCGTGCATTCCATGATGACGTGCGCGGGCAAAACCGGAGCGGACGATCCACCAGGGATCACCGCCTTGAGCTGCCGGCCCTTGCGCACGCCGCCGGCCAGCTCCAGCAGCTTGGCAAAGGGAGTGCCCAGGGGAATCTCGTAGTTGCCGGGACGCTCCACGTCGCCCGAGACCGAGAAGATCTTGGTGCCGCCGTTGTTGGGCTTGCCGCACTCCAGGTAGGCCTGGCCGCCATTGCGGATGATCCAGGGCACCGCCGCGAAGGTTTCGGTGTTGTTGATGGTGGTCGGCTTGCCGTACAGGCCGAAGCTGGCCGGGAAAGGCGGCTTGAAGCGCGGCTGGCCCTTCTTGCCCTCCAGCGATTCCAGCAGTGCGGTTTCTTCGCCGCAGATATAGGCGCCGAAGCCGTGGTGGGCGTGCAGCTGGAAGTTGAAGCCGCTGCCCATGATGCCGTCGCCCAGGTAGCCGGCCGCACGCGCCTCTTCCAGCGCAGCCTCGAACCGCTCATAGACCTGGAAGATCTCGCCGTGGATGTAGTTGTAGCCCACGGTGATGCCCATCGCGTAGGCGGCGATGGCCATGCCCTCGATCACGATGTGCGGGTTGTACATGAGGATGTCGCGGTCCTTGCAGGTGCCCGGCTCGCCCTCGTCGGAGTTGCACACCAGGTACTTCTGTCCCGGGAATTGGCGCGGCATGAAGCTCCACTTCAGGCCTGTGGGAAAGCCCGCGCCGCCGCGCCCGCGCAGGGCGGACTCCTTCATGGTGGCGATCACCTGGTCCTGCGTCATCCCCTCGCCGCCGTCCTGGCCCAGGATCTTGCGCAGCGCCGCGTAGCCGCCGCGCGCCTCGTAGTCCTTCAGGCTCCAGTTGCTGCCGTTCAGGCCGGCGTAGATCTGCGGGTTGATGTGGCGGTCATGGAAGCAGGTCTGGTTGCCCGTGGCCAGGAACTGCTCCAGCACTTGGCTCGCGCTCGTCATGCCCGGCCCTCCGCGGCCCGCAGGCCGTCCACCAGCTGGTCCAGCTTGTCGTCTTCCATGAAGCTGCACATGTTGCGGTCGTTGACCAGCATCACCGGCGCATCGGCGCAGGCGCCCAGGCACTCGCACTGCTGCAGCGTGAACATGCCATCGGGAGTGGTCTCGCCCATCTTGATGCCCAGCTTGGCCTCCAGATGGTGCAGCGCCTCCTGGCCGCGGCGCAGCTGGCACGGCAGATTGGTGCACACGGCCAGCTTGTACTTGCCGACGGGCTGCTGGTTGTACATGTTGTAGAACGTGGTGACTTCGCGCACCGCGATCTCGGGCATGCCCAGGTACTCGGCAATCTCGGCCTCGGCCGCCTGGGTGATATGGCCCTGCTCCTGCTGCACGATGGCCAGGCAGGCCATGACGGCGGACTGCTTCTGCTCGGGCGGGTACTTCGCCACCTCGCGGGCAAAGCGCTCTTGGGTCGCTTGCGTGATCATCGGTCAATCTCTCCGAACACGATATCCAGGGTGCCGATGATGGCCACGGCATCGGCGATCATGTGCCCGCGGGTCATTTCGTCCAGCGCCGCCAAGTGTGCGAAGCCGGGGGCACGGATCTTCAGGCGGTAGGGCTTGTTGGCGCCATCGCTCACCATGTAGATGCCGAACTCGCCCTTTGGGTGCTCCACGGCGGCATAGGCCTCGCCCTCGGGCACGCGGAAGCCCTCCGAGAAGAGCTTGAAGTGGTGGATCAGGTCCTCCATGCCGCTCTTCATGCGCTCGCGCGGCGGCGGAGCGATCTTGTGGTTGTCCACGATGACCGGGCCGGGGTTGGCACGCAGCCAGTCCACGCACTGCTTGATGATGCGGTTGGACTGGCGCATCTCGGCCACGCGCACCAGGTAGCGGTCATAGCTGTCGCCGGTCACGCCCACGGGCACGTCGAAATCCATGCGGTCATAGACCTCGTAGGGCTGCTTCTTGCGCAGGTCCCAGGCGATGCCGGAGCCGCGCAGCATGGGGCCGGTCATGCCCAGGCTCAGCGCGCGCTCGGGCGCCACCACGCCGATGCCCACGGTGCGCTGCTTCCAGATGCGGTTGTCGGTCAGCAGCGTTTCGTATTCGTCCACGCACTTGGGGAAGCGCTGTGTGAAATCGTCGATGAAGTCCAGCAGCGAGCCCTGGCGGTTGCGGTTGCGCTCCTCGATGGCGCGCGCGTTGCGCACCTTGCTGGCCTGGTACTGCGGCATGCTGTCCGGCAGGTCGCGGTACACACCACCCGGACGGAAGTAGGCAGCGTGCATGCGCGCGCCCGACACCGCCTCATACATGTCGAACAGGTCTTCGCGTTCGCGGAAGGTGTAGATCAGGATGGTCGAGCTGCCGCAGTCGTTGCCGTGCGAGCCCAGCCACATCAGGTGGTTCAGCAGCCGGGTGATCTCGGCGAACATCACGCGGATGTATTGCGCGCGCAGCGGCACCTCGATACCCAGCAGTTTCTCGATCGCCAGGCAGTAGGCGTGCTCGTTGCTCATCATGGACACGTAGTCGAGACGGTCCATGTAGGGCAGCGACTGGATGTAGGTCTTGTGCTCGGCGAGCTTCTCGGTCGCGCGGTGCAGCAGGCCGATGTGCGGGTCGGCGCGCTGCACCACCTCGCCGTCGAGTTCGAGCACCAGGCGCAGCACACCGTGCGCTGCCGGGTGCTGCGGACCGAAGTTCAGGGAGTAGTTCTTGATTTCAGCCATGGATGATTCACCTGGGCGCGGCAGCGCTTCAGTGCAGGCCTCCGTAGTTTTCCTCGCGGATGATGCGGGGCGTGACTTCGCGCGGCTCGATGGTCACCGGCTCGTAGACCACGCGGCGCAATTCGGGGTCGTAGCGCATCTCGACGTGGCCCGACAGCGGGAAGTCCTTGCGGAAGGGGTGGCCGATGAAGCCATAGTCGGTCAGGATGCGGCGCAGGTCGGCGTGGCCGTCGAAGACGATGCCGAACAGGTCGAAGGCCTCGCGCTCAAACCAGTTGGCCGAGTTCCACAGGTCGTTGACCGACGGCACGACGGGAAAGTCATCGTCCGGGCAGAAGACCTTGACGCGCACGCGCTGGTTCAGCGACACCGACAGCAGGTGCACCACCACCGCGTAGCGCGCGCCCTCGACGCCAACGTCTCGGTAGGTGGAGTAATCCACGCCGCACAGGTCGATGAGCTGCTCGAAGCGGCAGCCGGGCGCGTCGCGCAGAATCTGCATGGCACCAAGATAGTCGGCGGCGGAAACCACCACCGTCAGCTCGTCCAGCGCCAGGGTGATGGCACGTGCCTTGGCGCCCAGGGCAGAGGCGACAGCGTCGCGCAGGGCTTCGGGCGCAACGGCGGTGGCGGAAGCGATATCTATCATCGAATGCCTTTCACGCACGCGCAATGGTGTTGGTGCGGCGGATCTTCTGCTGCAGCTGGATGATCCCGTAGATCAGCGCCTCGGCCGTGGGCGGGCAGCCCGGCACGTAGACGTCCACCGGCACGATGCGGTCGCAGCCGCGCACTACCGAGTAGCTGTAGTGGTAGTAGCCGCCGCCGTTGGCGCACGAACCCATGGAGATGACCCAGCGCGGCTCGGCCATCTGGTCGTAGACCTTGCGCAGGGCCGGGGCCATCTTGTTGCACAGCGTGCCGGCCACGATCATCAGGTCGGACTGGCGCGGGCTGGCACGGAACACCTCGGCGCCGAAGCGACCCAGGTCGTAGCGCGCGGCCGCCGCGTGCATCATCTCGACGGCGCAGCAGGCGAGGCCAAAGGTCATGGGCCACAGCGACCCGGTCTTGGCCCAATTCACCACCGAGTCGTAGCTCGTGGTGATGAAGCCTTCCTTCATCACACCTTCAATCATCGTGTCATTCCTTCTAGCGGCTCTGCGGCGCTCATTCCCAGTTCAGCGCACCCTTTTTCCACTCGTAGGCGAAACCCACGACCAGGATGGCCAGGAAGATCAGCACGGCAACGAAGCCGGTCATTCCCACCTGCTGCAGGCTCACCGCCCAGGGAAACAGGAAGGCGATCTCCAGATCGAACAGGATGAACAGGATGGCCACGAGGTAGTAGCGCACGTCGAACTTCATGCGCGCGTCCTCGAAGGCCTCGAAGCCGCATTCGTAAGGGGAGTTCTTGGCCGGATCGGGCCGGTTCGGGCCCAGTACGTAGCCCAGCAGCAGGGGTACAACCCCAATGGCAGCCCCCACCAGAATGAACAGGAGGACTGGGAGGTACTGATCGAGATTCATGTGGAGACCTGCTCACCGTTGAAAAGCCGCCCTGCCCGTATCGCCATGCGACCCGGATAAGGCGGCCTTATGTGATTGGTGCCGTCGGCGAGACTCGAACTCGCACAGCTTTCGCCACTACCCCCTCAAGATAGCGTGTCTACCAATTCCACCACGACGGCTGTCTTGTTGTTTTGCGCATCCTCAAAGCACGGACCGATGGCCGGCACGGCTTTCCAGACAGACAGCGATTCTAACCCGGAAAAACCCTGTGACAGATCGGGCGGCGGATTATTTGCGCCGCCCTGCCCAGCCTTACTTGGTCGGGATCTGCGCCGCGCCGGAGGCCGGCTCGGCAGCGGGTGCGGGCACCTCGGCCGATGCGGCCGGCTCGGCGGCGGGCGCCGGGGCGCTGCTGGCCGGCACCGCGGCCGCCGGGCCTTCCAGCACGCTGCCCACGCTGGGCGTGCGCTGGTTGCCCAGGTAGGCCAGGGCCAGGGTGGCCACGAAGAACACGGTGGCCAGCACGGCCGTGGTGCGCGACAGGAAGTTGGCGCTGCCGCTGGCGCCGAACAGGCTGCCCGAGCCGCCGCTGCCAAAAGCCGCACCCATGTCGGCACCCTTGCCATGCTGGATGAGGATCAAACCGATCATGGCCAGGGCGGTCAGTATCTGCACCGCCAGGATGATGTTCACAAAGGCATTCATACGCGTTTAACTCCTGATTTGATAGCTACTCACGCTTGCGTGGCGCGGGCTGCAGCAATAATTTGCAAGAAATCCTGGGCCTTGAGCGAGGCCCCGCCCACCAGCCCGCCGTCGATGTCGGCCTGGGCCAGCAGTTCGGCGGCGTTGGCCGCGTTCATGCTGCCGCCGTACAGCAGCGGCACGCGATCGGCCTGCCCGGTGGCGGCGGCCAGCTGGGCGCGCAGCACGGCGTGCACCTCCTGCGCCTGCTGGGGCGTGGCCGTGCGGCCGGTGCCTATGGCCCAGACGGGCTCGTAGGCGACGACGATCTCGCTGATGCAATGACCGTTCGTATGGACCACGGCGGCCAGCTGGCGGCGCACCACGTCCATGGTCTGGCCGGCCTCGCGCTCGGCCAGCGTCTCGCCCACGCAGACGATGGGCGTGATGCCGGCAGCCAGTGCCTTCTGCGCCTTGGCCGCAACGGCGGCATCGCTCTCGCCGTGGTACTGGCGCCGCTCGGAGTGTCCGACCAGCACGTAGCGCGTGCCGAACTCGCGCAGCATGGTGGCCGAGGCCTCGCCCGTATAGGCGCCGCCGTCGTGCTGCGACACGTCCTGCGCGGCCAACTGGATGGCGGAGCCCGCCACCAGCGACTGCACCTGCGCCAGGTAGGGCGCGGGCACGGCCACGGCTACGGTGCAAGCGCCCTGCTGGCCTTCCAGTCCGGCGCGCAGCGCGCCCAGCAGGGCCTCGTTGGCGGCCAGGCTGCCGTTCATCTTCCAGTTGCCGGCGATGAGTTTGGTTCTGGCCATCACGCGCTCCAGGTCAGGACGATCTTGCCCACGTGCTGGTTGGATTCCATCAGCGTGTGGGCCTGCGCCGCGTCGGCGGCGGCAAAGGTGCTGTGGATCACCGGGCGGATGGTGCCCGCCGCCAGCAGCGGCCAGACCTGCTCGCGCAGGGCCTGCGCGATGGCGGCCTTGAAGGCCACCGGGCGCGGGCGCAGCGTGGAGCCGGTGACGGTGAGGCGCTTGCGCAGCACCGCGCCGGCGTCGATCTGCGCCTGGACGCCGCCCTGCACGGCGATGATGACGATGCGCCCGTCCTCGGCCAGGCAGCTGAGTTCGCGCGCCACGTAGTCGCCCGCCACCATGTCCAGCACCACGTCGACGCCGCGGCCTTCGGTGATGCGCAGCACCTCGGCGGCGAAGTCGTGCGTGCGGTAGTTGATGGCGTGGTGCGCGCCCAGCCCCAGGCAGGCGGCGCACTTGTCGTCGGAGCCGGCGGTGACGATCACCGTGGCGCCGCGGGCGCGCGCAAGCTGGATGGCCGTGACGCCGATGCCGCTGGAGCCACCCTGCACCAGCAGCACCTCGCCCGACTGCAAGCGGGCGCGGTCGAAGACGTTGCTCCAGACGGTGAAAAAGGTTTCGGGCAGCGAGGCGGCCTCGACGTCGGACAGTCCGGCCGGCACCGGCAGGCACTGCCCGACGGGCGCCACGCACCACTGCGCGTAGCCGCCGCCCGCCACCAGGGCGCAGACGCGGTCGCCCACGCGGATGCCCGCACGCTCCATGGCGGCCTCGTCGCCGGACTCGACCACGCCCGCGACCTCCAGGCCTGGCAGATCGGATACGCCGGGCGGGGGCGCATAGTGGCCCTTGCGCTGCAGCACGTCGGGGCGGTTCACACCGCTGGCGGCCACGCGGATCAGCAACTCGCCGCTGCCGGCCTGCGGGCGCGGACGCTGCGCCAGGCGCAGTCCTTCAGGCGCGCCAAAGGCCGTGATTTCCACGGCCTGCATGGTGGTTTCGTTCATCGCAAAAATTGGCATTAAAACAGGCGCCAGCGCTTGTAGGACAAGCGCTGGCAGCTACTTTTTCAATAGCAATCAGAGCTCTGTGGAGCCCGGTGCCTCGCCGCCGGCGTTGCCGCCATGGCCGCTCTGGCCGTTGTGCTGCTGGCCATGGCCGTTGCCGTCGCGGCGCTCGCCGCGGCCGCCTTCACGGCGTTCGCTGCGCTCACCACGATCGCCGCGGTCACCACGCTCCGGGCGCTCCATGCCGGCGGGACGCTCGGTCAGGGCCTTCAGGGACAGCTTGACGCGGCCCTTCTCGTCCGTCTCCAGCACCTTCACGCGCACGACCTGGCCTTCCTTGAGGTAGTCGTTCACGTTTTCCACGCGCTCGTGGGCGATCTGGCTGATGTGCAGCAGGCCGTCCTTGCCGGGCAGCAGGTTGATCAGGGCGCCGAAGTCCAGGATCTTGGTGACCGGGCCTTCGTAGATCTTGCCCACCTCGACCTCGGCCGTGATCTCCTCGATGCGGCGCTTGGCCTCGTCGGCCTTGGCGGAGTCGTTAGAGGCGATGGTGATGGTGCCGTCTTCCTCGATGTTGATCTGGCAGCCGGTCTCGTCGGTCAGCGCGCGGATGGTGGCGCCGCCCTTGCCGATCACGTCGCGGATCTTCTCGGGGTTGATCTTCATGGTGTAGAGCTTGGGCGCGAAGCTGGAGATCTCCGTGCGCGCCTCGCCCATGGCTTCCTGCATCTTGCCCAGGATGTGCATGCGCGCTTCCTTGGCCTGGGCCAGGGCGACTTCCATGATCTCGCGGGTGATGCCCTGGATCTTGATGTCCATCTGCAGCGCGGTGATGCCGGCCGTGGTGCCGGCCACCTTGAAGTCCATGTCGCCCAGGTGGTCCTCGTCGCCCAGGATGTCGGTCAGCACGGCAAAGCGGTTGCCGTCCTTGATCAGACCCATGGCGATGCCGGCCACGTGCGCCTTCATGGGCACACCGGCGTCCATCAGCGACAGGCAGCCGCCGCAGACCGAGGCCATGGAGGACGAGCCGTTGGATTCGGTGATCTCGGACACCACGCGGATGGTGTAGGGGAACTCGTCCTTGGAGGGCAGCGCGGCGATCAGCGCGCGCTTGGCCAGGCGGCCATGGCCGATCTCGCGGCGCTTGGTGGAGCCCATGCGGCCCACTTCACCGGTGGCAAAGGGAGGCATGTTGTAGTGGAACAGGAAACGGTCCTCGAACTCGCCGGCCAGCGCGTCGATGCGCTGCGCGTCGCGCTCGGTGCCCAGCGTAGTCACCACCAGGGCCTGCGTCTCGCCACGCGTGAACAGGGCCGAGCCGTGCGTGCGCGGCAGCAGCGAGCTGCGGATCTCGATGGGACGCACGGTACGCGTGTCGCGCCCGTCGATGCGCGGCTCGCCGGCCAGGATCTGGCTGCGCACGATGCGCGCCTCGATGTCGAACAGCAGCGCCTCCACGGCCGTGGCGTCGAACGCCGCGCCCTCGTCCTTGAGGCTTTGCAGCACGGCGGCGGAGGCCTCGCGCAGCGCCTGGGTGCGGGCCTGCTTACTGCGGATCTGGTAGGCGGCGCGCAGCTTGTCCTCGGCCAGCTGCGTAACCTTGGCGATGAAGGCCTCGTCCTTGGCGGCGGGCTGCCAGTCCCAGGTGGGCTTGCCGGCCTCGCGCACCAGCTCGTGGATGGCCTCGATGGCGATGCGGCCCTGCTCGTGGCCGAAGACCACGGCGCCCAGCATCACGTCCTCGGGCAGCTGCTCGGCTTCGGACTCGACCATCAGCACGGCGGCCTCGGTGCCGGCCACGACCAGGTCCAGCTGCGAGTTCTTGCGCTCGGTCTGGCCGGGGTTGAGCACGTATTCACCGTTGATGTAGCCCACGCGCGCGGCGCCGATGGGGCCGTTGAACGGGATGCCCGAGACCGACAGCGCGGCGCTCACGCCCAGCATGGCGGCGATGTCGGCGTCCACCTCGGGGTTCAGCGAGATGGTGTGGATGACCACGTGCACGTCGTTGTAGAAGCCCTCGGGGAACAGCGGGCGGATCGGGCGGTCGATCAGGCGGCTGGTCAGCGTCTCCAGCTCGGAGGGCTTGGCCTCGCGCTTGAAGAAGCTGCCGGGGATCTTGCCGGCGGCGTAGGTCTTCTCGATGTAGTCCACCGTCAGCGGGAAGAAGTCCTGGCCCGGCTTGGCCGTCTTGGACGCGGCCACGGTGGCCAGCACCACGGTGTCGTCGACATTGACCAGCACGGCGCCGCCGGCCTGGCGGGCGATCTCGCCCGTCTCCAGAGTGACCGTGTGCTGGCCCCACTGGAACGTCTTGGTGACCTTGTTGAACATCGTCATGGTTTGCTCCTGAAAAAATAGCTGCTCACGCTTGAGCAGCAATGCTTTGGAGGTCAAACAGACCGCGATGCCATTCCAGGCAAGCGCTGGCAGCTATCAAAAAATGAGCCAACGCGCACGTGGAATGACACAGCTTCGCTCTGCCGACGGATCTCCAAACGGGAAACTTGAAGTAAAAACGCCTGAGTCAGACCATCCAACTCAGGCGTTGCTCTCGGGCATGGCGCTTACTTGCGCAGGCCCAGCTTGGCGATCAGCGCCGTGTAGCGCTCGGCGTCCTTGGCCTTGAGGTAGTCCAGCAGCTTGCGGCGGCGGCTCACCATGCGCAGCAGGCCACGGCGGCCGTGGTGGTCCTTGGCGTGCTGCTTGAAGTGGGGCGTCAGCTCGTTGATGCGGGCCGTGAGCAGGGCCACCTGCACTTCGGGGCTGCCGGTATCGTTGGCGGCGCGCTGGTTGGCCTTGACGACTTCGGCCTTGACGGAGGATGCGATCATGAATTTTTCCTGATGTAGGCCGGGCGGCAGGCGGGCGGCGGAAGCTGAGAGTTCGCGCGCCACGCAAAGGCCTGTGTCCGATGCCTGGTTGTGACTTGCGCCGGCAACTGGAAAGGCCGCCGGCGTGCGTCTTGCACTATGCAAAACCTGTCGATTATATCGCCTGCGTTCTTTTTCCGGTACCCGCAGCCCCACGGATGGCCGGCCGGCGACGGGCCATCCATGATCGCAGCCCGCCAGAAACCACGTCCACGCCATGCACTTTGCCCCGCTTCCGCTGCACCGCGCGCTGTTATGCGCCCTGCTCGCCCTGGCCACTGCCGGCATGGCGCAAGCAGCACCGGCATCCGGTGCGCCCCCGAAGAAATCCAAGGCCGTGAAGGTCAAGCCGCAGCAGAACAATTCGCAGGAAACCGCCGCCGAGCGCGACCGCCGCCTGTACCGCGAATGCAAGGGCCTGCCCAACGCCGGCGCCTGCCTGGGCTACACGCGCCGTTGAAAAAAGCGGCCCGGGTGCCCGGAACTGTTCAAAACCTGGGCTAGAATTCGCCCCGTTGTCGCAGCGCAATCCGGTCTGGCAACCAGCCGGAACAGCAAAACGACAATTTTTGAAAAGAGCCCGAAAATTTCGTGCTACAATTCAAAGCTTCGCGGCTGTAGCTCAGCTGGATAGAGTACTTGGCTACGAACCAAGGGGTCGTGGGTTCGATTCCTGCCAGCCGCACCAAACGGTAAGCCCTGAGTCTGAAAGGACTCAGGGCTTTTTCGTATGTGCCGCACGAAACGCGGCACCATTGCGGCATGAGCAAAGCCTTTACCCGCGAAGCCGACGCCCCCGAAGATGACGACGACGGCGCGGCCCCTGCCTCACCCATTCCGGCAGGCGGCAAAAACTACATCACTCCCCAGGGCTACGCGCGCCTGCGCGGCGAGCTGCTGCAGCTGATCGACGAGGAGCGGCCCAAGGTCGTGGACATCGTGCACTGGGCCGCCAGCAACGGCGACCGTTCGGAAAATGGCGACTACCTGTATGGCAAGAAACGCCTGCGCGAGATCGACCGCCGCATCCGTTTCCTGACCAAGCGACTGGAGATCGCAGAGGTGGTGGACCCATCCGTGCATGCCGGCAGCGATCAGGTCTTCTTCGGCGCCACCGTCACCTATGTGGACGACGAGGACGAAGAACGCACGGTGACCATCATGGGCGTCGACGAGGCCGACAACGCATCGCAGCAGATCAGCTGGATCTCCCCGGTGGCCCGGGCGCTGCTCAAGTCCCGCGAGGGCGATGAGGTCACCTTGATGACGCCGGCCGGCCAGCGCACGCTGCAGGTGCTGCAGGTGAGCTACCCCGCGCCCGAGCAAGGCGGCCGCTGACGGCAGCCCTGCCTGCCCGTCAATCGGCGGCGGGCTGGGGCAGCACGCGCCAGGCGCGCAGCACCGAAGGCGTGCGGCGCAGGTTGCGCAGCGTCGCCTCGACATGGGTCAGGTCGCGCACGGCCACCACGAAGCGCAGCTCGGTGGTCGCCATGGCGTCATCCATGTCCATGCGCACGATGTCCGCCTCCGAGCTGGACAATTCGGAGGCAACGCGCGCCAGCACCCCCTTGCCGTTGTTCACCGTCACAGTGATGCCGGCCTCGAAAAGACGCGTCGGCTCGTCGGCCCAGTCCACCGCGATGAAGCGCTCGGCGTCTTTGCGCTGCAGCCGCTGGGCCACGCCGCAGCGGGCGTGGTGCACCACCAGGCCTTCGCCCCGCCCCAAATAGCCGACGATGGGATCACCCGGCACGGGACGGCAGCAGGTCGCGTACTGGATGGAGGCACTTTCGCTGCCGTCCAGCATGATGCCGCCCTGGGAGACGTTCTCGTGCGCGGCGTAGCGTTCACGGCTGAGCAGCACGGCGTCCGGGCGCAGGCCGCTTTCGGCCAGCAGCCCCACCAGCCGCTTGGCCACGATGCCGGCCACCCGTCGGCCCAGGCCGATGTCGGTCAGCAGCTCGGCCTGGGACCGGCTGCCCGTGAAGCGCAGCAGCCGATCCCACAAGGCGGCATGGTTCTGCGCATCGGGCAGTTGCTCGATACCCTCGGCGCGCAGCGCCTGGGTGAGCAGCTTCTCGCCCAGCCCGGCGGATTCGCTCTGCGCCAGCGTCTTGAGATAGTGGCGGATCTTGGAGCGCGCCCGGGCGGTGCGTACAAAGCCCAACCAGGCCGGGTTGGGCCGCGCACCTTGCACGGTAGTGACTTCCACCACGTCCCCGTTCTTCAGCTCGGTGCGCAGCGGGACCTGCTCATTGTTGATGCGCGCACCCACGGTGCGGTCGCCCACGTCGCTGTGGATGGCATAGGCAAAATCCACCACGGTGGCGCCGCGCGGCAGCGCCAGGATCTGGCTCTTGGGCGTGAAGACGTAGACCGCGTCTGGGAACAGGTCGACCTTCACGTGGTCCCAAAACTCGGCGGCGTCGCGCGTCTCGTTCTGGATGTCCAGCAGCGACTGCAGCCATTGCGTGCCCAGGCGCTCGGTCGTGCCGGCCGCCTCCTGGGCCTTGTACAGCCAGTGCGCGGCGATACCCGCCTCCGCGACGATGTGCATCTCCTCGGTGCGGATCTGGAACTCCACGTTCAGGCCCGCCGGGCCGACCAGCGTGGTGTGCAGCGACTGGTAGCCATTGAGCTTGGCAATGGCGATGTGATCCTTGAACTTGCCCGGCACCGGCTTGTAGGCTTGGTGCAACACGCCCAGCGCGGTGTAGCAATCCGTAATGGAGCGCACCACCACGCGAAAGCCGTGCAGGTCGATGACCTGGGCAAAGCTCAGGTGCTGGTCGCTCATCTTCTGGTAGATGGCGAACAGAGTCTTGTCGCGCCCCGCCAGGCGTACCGACATGCCGGCGCGCACAAAGGCGGCTTCCACCTCGGCCTGCATCTTCTGCACGCTGTCGCGGCTGCGGTTGCGGCTGCGGGTGACGGCCTTGGCCAGCGTGGCATAGCGCCAGGGGTGCAGGTGACGGAAAGACAGGTCCTGCAGCTCGCGGTAGGTCTGATTCAGCCCCAGGCGGTGGGCGATGGGCGCGTAGACCTCCAGCGTCTCGGAGGAGATGCGGCCCCACTTGGAGCGCGGCATGTCCGACAGGGTGCGCATGTTGTGCGTACGGTCGGCCAGCTTGATGAGGATGACGCGCACGTCGCGCGCCATGGCCAGCAGCATCTTGCGAAAGGACTCGGCCTGGTTTTCCTCGCGGGTGTTGAACTGCAGCTTGTCCAGCTTGGTCAGGCCATCCACCAGCTCGGCCACGGGAGAGCCAAAGCGCTCGACCAGATCGGCCTTGGTGATGCCACAGTCCTCCATCGCATCGTGCAGCAGTGCCGCCATCAGAGCCTGGGCGTCGAGCTTCCAGCTGGCGCACAGCGCGGCGACCGCGATGGGATGGGTGATATAGGGTTCGCCGCTGCTGCGCAGCTGGCCCAGGTGGGCTTGGTCCGCATAGCGGTAGGCCTGGCGCACCTGCTCGATCTGGGCATCGTCCAGATAGTCCAGCTTTTCCAGCAAGGCGGCAAAGCTGGCAGCAGCGGCGTTGGCTGCCGCTGGCCGCGCTGCCACATCGGGCGCCGCAGTCCTGTCAGTCAATACCGCGTTCTGGGAGGAAGCCATAGCCTTGCAACTATAGCGCCGCATCCCGATGCCTGCGCGGCAACACGCGCCATGTCCATGACGCACCAACAAAAAAGCACCGCCTGGGCGGTGCTTATGCGCTGGGATCAGGCAGCCCCGGCGGCTTAGCCCGGCACCTTCTTCAGCATTTCCAGCCCCACCTTGCCAGCCGCGATCTCGCGCAGGGCGGTGACGGCCGGCTTGTTGCGGCTGTCGATCTTGGGCGTGTGGCCCTGGCTCAGCATGCGGGCGCGGTAGGTGGCGGCGAGCACCAGCTGGAAACGGTTGGGGACCTGCTCGAGGCAGTCTTCCACGGTAATGCGGGCCATGGTCTTCTCCAGGGGATCGGGGTGTCAGGGAATGTCGAGCGAGGCGAAGGTGTCGGCCCGGGCGCGGCGCTGGGCGATGTACTTCAGCCGCTGGGCATGGACGATGGTTTTCAGGTCGAAAAGCGCCCGCTCGAAAACTTCATTGATTATAACGAAGTCGAATTTTCCGGCCTGGGCCATTTCCTGGGCCGCATTCTTCAGGCGCATCTCGATCACCTCGGACGAATCCTCGCCGCGCCGCTCCAGGCGCGAGCGCAGTTCTTCCCAGCTCGGCGGCAGGATGAATACCAGCACGGCATTCACGAAAGCCTGCTTGATCTGCAGCGCGCCCTGGTAGTCGATCTCCAGCACCACGTCCGCGCCCTGGGCCACGCGCTCCTCGATGGCCCGGCGCGAGGTGCCGTAGCGTCGGCCGTGCACGTTGGCCCACTCGACGAAACCGTTGGCGGCCACCATGGCGTCGAACTCCTGCTCGGAGGCGAAGAAATACTCGCGCCCGTGCTTTTCCTGCCCGCGCGGCGCCCGCGTTGTGTGCGACACCGAGGGCTGAACGTGCGAGTCCACCTCCATCAGCGCCTTTACAAGGCTGGATTTCCCCGCCCCGCTGGGGGCTGAGACGACGAAGAGATTTCCGGGATAGTCCATACGAGACATGCGGTGGGCGCTATCAAAACAGGATTATTACTCGACGTTCTGCACCTGCTCGCGCATTTGCTCGATCAGCACCTTCATGTCCACGCCGATGCGCGTCAGCTCCATGGTGGCCGACTTGGAGCCCAGCGTGTTGGCCTCGCGGTGCAACTCCTGGATCAGGAAGTCCAGCCGCTTGCCGACCTCGCCGCCCTTGTCCAGCAGCCGCGTGATTTCATCCAGATGCGCGGCCAGCCGGGTCAGCTCCTCGGCCACGTCGATGCGGATGGCGAACGCCGTGGCCTCGGTCAGGGCGCGCTCCTGAGCGGCCTCGGGCACGGCCGCGCCTTCGGCCAGTTGCATGGCCTCCTTCCAGCGCTCCATGAAGCGCTGGCGCTGGTGCTCCACCAGGCGAGGCACCAGCGGGCCGGCCTGGCGGGCCAGCTCGGCCAGCTGGGCCAGGCGATCGCGCAGCATGGCCACCAGGCGGGCGCCCTCGCGCTCGCGGGCGGCCGTCAACTCGTCCAGCGCGCCGCGCGCCAGCTCCAGCAGCGCCGGGCCCAGGTCCTGCTGCGGTGCGGCGGCGCCGGCGCTCAGGCGCAGGGCATCGGCCACCGACAGCGGACGTGCGCCCGGCAACTGGGCCTGCACGGCGGCCTGCACCTGGGCCAGACGGGCCAGCAGCGGCGCCGGCGGCTCGGCCAGTCCGGCGCCCTCGCCGCCTTCGACAAACGCACGCACCTCTACCTTGCCGCGCTTGAGGCGCGCCGTCAGCAGGGCACGCAGCGCCGGCTCCTGGGAGCGCAGCTCTTCGGACAGGCGAAACGTCAGGTCCAGAAAACGGCTGTTGACCGAGCGGATTTCAAGGCCCAGGCGGCGCCCCGCGCCAGCGCCTTCCCCCCCGGCTCCAGGGGCCTGCAGCTGCGCGCTGGCGTAACCGGTCATGCTGTAAACTGCCATGGGATCTCTCAGGTGGATTCGTTGCCTGCAAACCCGCGATTATCCGGCCTCCGGCCAGCGCCCGCGTTCTCCTCGCTCCTGCCCATGTCAAAAACCAAGCCGGCTCCCTTGCCTCCTGGCACCGTCCTGGGCGGCTACCGCGTGGTGCGCCGCCTGGCCTCCGGCGGCTTCGGTGTGGTGTACCTCGCGCTCGACCCTGAAGGCCAACAGGTGGCCCTGAAGGAATACATCCCCGCCTCCCTGGCCACGCGCGAGCCGGGCGAGCTGCTGCCCAAGGTGCCGCCGGAAAAGCTCTCGCTGTACCGCCTGGGCCTCAAGAGTTTCTTTGAAGAAGGCCGCTCGCTGGCGCAGATCTCGCACGCCTCGGTGGTGAGCGTGCTCAACTTCTTCCGCGAGAACGAAACCGTCTACATGGTGATGAACTACCTGGAGGGCGGCACCCTGCAGGACTTCATCATCACCGCGCGCGACCTGAAGGCGCAGAAGGTGTTCCGCGAGTCCACCATCCGCTCGCTGTTCGACGAGGTGCTGCGCGGCCTGCGCGTGGTGCACCAGCACAAGATGCTGCACCTGGACATCAAGCCGGCCAACATCTTCATCACCGACGACAACCGTTCGGTGCTGATCGACTTCGGCGCCGCGCGCGAGGTGCTGTCCAAGGAAGGCAACTTCATCCGCCCCATGTACACGCCCGGCTTCGCCGCGCCCGAGATGTACCGGCGCGACTCGCAGATGGGCCCGTGGACGGACATCTACGCCATCGGTGCCTGCATCTACGCCTGCATGCAGGGCTTTCCGCCCAACGAGGCGCCGCAGCGCCAGGACAAGGACCGCCTGGCGCTGGCGCTGAACAAGCTGCGCGGCGTGTACTCCGACAACCTGATCGAGGTGGTGGAGTGGTGCATGGCGCTGGACCCCATGTCGCGCCCGCAGTCGGTCTTCGCGCTGCAAAAGGAGCTCTCGCGCGAGGGCGAGCGCCGCTACACCCGCCTGTCGGTTGGCGAAAAGATGCGCATGCAGCTCGACACCCTCGTGTCCGACACCAAGAAAAACGTGCAGAAGGTGGGCGAAGCCACCGGACTTGGCGCGCGGCCCAAATGAAGTTCTCCGTCTTCCAGATCAGCCGCCGCGGCGGGCGCGAGAAGAATGAAGACCGCATGGGCTACTGCTACACGCGCGAAGCCGGCCTGTTCGTGCTGGCCGACGGCATGGGCGGGCATCCGCAGGGCGAACTGGCGGCGCAGATCGCCATCCAGACCGTCTCGGCCATGTTCCAGCGCCAGGCGCGGCCGGCGCTCAAGAGCGTGCCGGACTTTCTCACCGCGTCCCTGCTGGCCGCGCACCACCAGATCCTGCGCCACGGCAGCCGCCACGGCATGGTCGACACGCCGCGCACCACGCTGGTGGCCGCGGTGGTGCAGGACGGGCGCGCGCAGTGGATCCACTGCGGCGACTCGCGCCTGTACCTGGTGCGCGATGGCGAGGTGCTGATGCGCACGCGTGACCACTCCTACCAGGAGCTGCGCAACGCCGCCATCGCCGGGCTGGAGCGCATCAACCGCAACGTGCTGTTCACCTGCCTGGGCTCGCCCACCAAGCCTCTGTTCGACGTCTCCTCGCCACTCCTGCTGGAGCACGGCGACCGCATCCTGCTGTGCTCCGACGGCCTGTGGGGCACGCTGGACGACGCCACCATCGCGCGCCAGATGGCGCGCCAGGCCGTCGCCCAGGCCGTGCCCGACCTGGTGGAGGACGCTTTGCGCAAGGCCGGCAACTCCAGCGACAACGTCACCGTGGTGGCCATGGAGTGGGAGACGCCCGACGCCTTCGAGACCACCCAGGGCGTGTCCACCGAGGACATCCAGGAGGACGTGTTCGCCTCCACCATCCAGTGCGAGCCGCTGGACGGCCTGGACGACGACCTGGATGACGAACTGGACGATGAGGCCATCGAGCGCTCCATCGCCGAGATCAACGAAGCCATCCGCCGCTCCGCGGAAAAGAAGCTGTAAGAGGCACCGGCCGGGCACGCGCCGCCCCGGGCCGCCGAAGAAGGAGAAACCCATGACGTTCGAACGCAGCGGCGCGCGGGCCGCAGACCAGCTGCGCCCGGTGCGCATCACGCGCGGCTACACCATGCATGCCGAAGGTTCGGTGCTCATCGAGTTCGGCCAGACGCGCGTGCTGTGCACGGCTTCCGTCGAGGAGCGCGTGCCCCCGCACCGCCGCGGCACCGGCGCCGGCTGGGTCACGGCCGAATACGGCATGCTGCCGCGCGCCACCCACACGCGCAGCGACCGCGAGGCCGCGCGCGGCAAGCAGACCGGGCGCACGCAGGAGATCCAGCGCCTGATCGGGCGCAGCCTGCGCGCCGTGTTCGACCTCGCCGCCCTCGGCGAGCGCACCATCCACCTGGACTGCGACGTGCTGCAGGCCGACGGCGGCACGCGCACGGCCGCCATCACCGGCGCCTGGGTGGCGGCGCACGACGCCGTGGCCACGCTGCTGGCCTCGGGCAAGATCGCCGCATCGCCCCTGACCGGCGCGGTCGCCGCCGTGTCCGTCGGCATGGTGCAGGGCACGCCGCTGCTGGACCTGGAATACACCGAGGACGTGGCCTGCGACACCGACATGAACGTGGTGATGACCAGCGCCGGCCACTACGTGGAGGTGCAGGGCACGGCCGAGGGCGCGGCCTTCTCGCGCACCGAGCTGGACGCGCTGCTGTCCCTGGCCGAAGCCGGCATCGCCGACCTGATCACCCTGCAGCGCCAGGCGCTCGCTATCATTTAAATAGCTGCCAGCGCTTGACTGGCAAGCGCTGCAGGCATTTTTTACTCATATTCCCATGCAACTGGTTCTCGCCTCCAACAACCGCGGCAAGCTGGCCGAGCTGCAGGACATGTTCGCCCCGCTGGGCGTGCAGCTGATCGCCCAGGGCGAGCTCGGCGTGGGCGAAGCGGAGGAGCCGTTCGACACCTTTGTGGAAAACGCCCTGGCCAAGGCCCGCTTCGCTGCTGCCCACACCGGCCTGCCGGCGCTGGCCGACGACGCCGGCCTGTGCGTGCACGCCTTCGGCGGCCAGCCGGGCGTGCAGACGGCCTACTACGCCACCCAGTTCGGCTATGACAAGGGCGACGCCAACAACGTGCGCGCTCTGCTCGAGCAGATGCAGGGCATCGACGACCGGCGCGCCGCCATGGTCAGCACCCTGGTGGCCGTGCGCAGCCCGGGCGACCCGGAGCCGCTGATCGCCGTGGGCCGCGTGGCCGGCGAGATCGCACGCGCGCCGCGCGGCAGCGGTGGCTTCGGCTTCGACCCGGTCATGGTGCTGCCCGAGCTGGGCAAGACCTTCGCGGAGCTGCCCGCCGACGAGAAGAACGCCCGCAGCCACCGCGGCCGCGCCGCCCAGCTAATGCTGGCGCTGATGCGCGAGCGCTGGCTATGAAAATATGAGCTGCTACCGCTTGTGCAGCAAGGTTTTGAATGAGATTTATGCCTCAAAACATTGCCAATCAAGCGCCAGCAGCTATGGTTTTATGAGCGCCGCATGACCATCCCCATCACCCCGGCAGCCGAGCCCGCCCCGCGGCGCGACGTGCTGCACTACATGCGCCCGGGCCTGCTGCAGCTGACCAGCCTGCCCCCGCTGTCGCTGTACGTGCACATCCCCTGGTGCCTGCGCAAGTGCCCGTACTGCGACTTCAACTCGCACGAGGCCCGCGCCGGCACGGACGGCCTACCCGAGCAGCGCTACATCGACGCCCTGATCGCCGACCTGGAGGCCGCCCTGCCGCTGATCTGGGGCCGCACCGTGCACAGCATCTTCATCGGCGGCGGCACGCCCAGCCTGTTCGCGCCCGAGGCCATCGACCGGCTGCTGGCCGCCATCCGCGCGCGGCTGCGGCTGGAGCCGGGCTGCGAGATCACGCTGGAGGCCAACCCCGGCACCTTCGAGCGCGAGCGTTTTCGCGCCTACCGCGGCGCCGGCGTCACGCGCCTGTCCATCGGCGTGCAGAGCTTCAACGACGCTCACCTGGCCGCCCTGGGCCGCGTGCACGACCGCGCCCAGGCCCTGGCCGCCGTGCAGGAGGCGGCCGAGGCGTTCGAGACCTTCAACCTGGACCTGATGTACGCCCTGCCTGGCCAGACGCTGGCGCAGCTGGAGGAGGACGTGCACACCGCGCTGGCGCACGCTCCGCCGCACCTGTCCATCTACCACCTGACCATCGAGCCCAACACCTTCTTCGCCAAGCACCCGCCCCCCGGCCTGCCCGAAGACGACGACGCCTGGGCCATGCTGGACCGCATCACCGAGCTGACCGGCGCAGCGCAGATGCAGCGCTACGAGGTCTCGGCCTATGCGCGCGAGGGCCACCAGTGCCTGCACAACCGCAACTACTGGCAGTTTGGTGACTACCTGGGCATTGGCGCGGGCGCGCACAGCAAGCTCAGCTTTGCCCACCGCGTGGTGCGCCAGGTGCGTTTTCGCGATCCGCAGCGCTACATGGCCCAGGCCCTGGCCGGCAACGCCATCGCGCAGGACGAAGACGTGCGCCGCGCCGACCTGCCGTTCGAGTACATGCTGGGCGCGCTGCGCCTGCGCGAGGGCTTTGCGCTGGCGGACTTCACCACCCGCACCGGCCTGCCCCTGACGGCCATCGCCCAAGGGCTGCAGCAGGCCGAGCAGCAGGGCCTGATCGGGCGCGACAGGGACCGCGCCTGGCCCACCGAGCGGGGGTTTGATTTCCTGTCGGATCTGCAGGCGCTGTTCCTGCCGGACTGAATCGCCCGCAGCGCCGCGGGGGCCTTTCAGCCGCAGCGCGCGGCCATCACCTTGCCGGCGCCGTCCACCTGAAGATTCAGCCGCTCGCCGTTGAACTCCATAGTCGTCGCCTGGCCGGGGCCCAGGACGCGGGCCATGCGCGCGCCGGCGCGTACCCGTGCCTCCTCCACCACCTTGGCCGTGCTGCTGCGGCCCACCGCCCACTGCGCGCCTTGCGCATCGCACGTGCTGCCCACGGGCGCCGTGCTGGCGCCGATCGGCGCGGGCGCGGGCGTGGCCGGCGCACCGGTGCCGCCGCCGGGCAGGCCGATCGACGAGCACCCTGCCAGCACCGCCAGCGCCGCACCCGCCACCACCTTGTTCATCCACTGCACAGGCATCGCTTGCTTCTCCTTGTTCGAGCGTAAAAAGGCCAGGACCTTAGCGCGCGGCCCGCAGGCCGGGGGTCACCACAGGTAACAGGCAGGCGCAGTGGGCTATTCGACCGGTTTTTCGGCCGCGGCCACCGCGTCCAGGCCCAGCGCCCGCACCCGTGCAACCGCTGCGTTGGCATCGGCGGACGAGGCAAACGGTCCCACGCGCACGCGCTGCAGCTGCCGCCCATCGGCCGCTGTCACCTGGCGTACGGCGGACGGCAGGCCGGCGCGCAGGAGCCGCGCATGCGTGCGCTGGGCATTGGCAGGCTCGGCGAACAGGCCGACGTTGATGTAGAGGCGGCGGGCCGGCTGGGCCGACTGTTTTACCGGTTCTTTGGCCGGCTTTTTGATCGCCGGTGGGACCGGCTCGGGAGCGGGCTTGTTCGCGGTTGCTTGGGTCGGCTGCTCGGCCGTTGTGGGTGCTGCAACCGGTTCAACGGCGGTCGCGGGAGCCATGGTTGCCAGTGCATCGGCCTGCGGTGCGCCCTCTAGAGGTGCGGCGGCAAGCGCCGGCTCTGCGGCAGCCGCCTCTTCAGCCACCGGTTTCTCCGCAGCCGGCGCATCGACAGCGGCTGAAGGCGCGGCTCGCGGTTCGGCCTTCGGCAAGGCTACGGGCGGCGGGGTCGATGTTTGGCGCAGCGCCTGCTCGCGCTGCGGTCCCAGCAGGTAGAGCGTGGCAACCGCCGTCGCCAGCAGTGCCAGGGCCGCGCCGCCAGTCGCCACGGCGGCCAGGCGCGCCCGGCTGGCCGCGCGCCGCTCCAGCAGGCCCATGGCCTCCAACATGGTCGGCGCAGCCTCGACGGCGGCGGCAATGTTCCGCTGTACCTGCCGGTGCACCAGCGCGTCGCCGTACAACCCAGGCACGGCAAAGGCCAGCAGCGCCAAAGCCAGCATCAGCCCCGCCAGCACCGGCGCCGGCAGCGCCCGCCCGCCCGCCGCCAGGGCGCCCAGCAGCAGGGCCAGCACCAGCAGCCCGGCCAGATAGGCCAGCAGCGCGCCCCACAGCCGCCGGAAGACCATCCAGCCCAGCGTGCAGAAAGCTGCGGCGCTGTTCCAGCCGGGCAGCACACGCTCGGTGGCATCCATGCGCGCGAAGGCGGCGAGGTAGTGCTCCGCGGAGCCCACCGGCCCCAGCGCCGCCCGGTACAGCGCCACCGTCATGCTGGTCGGCGCCGCCATGCTCCCCGGCGCGCCGCCGGAGTGCGTCGCGTAGGCGGCCTGGGCTGTGCTGGCGTGCATGCGCGGCATTCTGGCATGCACCCCATCCGGGTAAATAGGGTTAGCAAGGAGGCCGGATTGGCGGCAGAAAAAAGCAAAAGCCCGCCATCTGTGGTTCGATGGCGGGCTCTTTCTGTCCGGCTTGGTAGGGCGTGCTGGGCTCGAACCAGCGACCAAGGGATTATGAGTCCCCTGCTCTGACCAACTGAGCTAACGCCCCGGAGGCGCCGTTCACGGCGGGCGCTATTGTAAGGGGCTCACTTGCGGTGGCTCAGGGCGTTGGAGACCAGCTTGGAGGTGATGTCCACGATCTGGATCATGCGGTCGTAGGCCATGCGCGTGGGGCCGATCACGCCCAGCGTGCCCACCACCTGGCCGTCCACCTCGTAGGGCGCGCTGACCACCGACAGCTCCTCGAACGGCACCACCTGGCTTTCACCGCCGATGAAGATGCGCACGCCCTCGGCGCGGCTGGAGATGTCCAGCAGGCGCAGGATCTGGGTCTTTTGCTCGAACAGGTCGAAGGCGCGGCGCAGGTGGCCCATGTCGCTGGAGAAGTCGCTCACCGACAGCAAATTGCGCTCGCCGGAGATCACCACCTCTTCGCGCGACTCGCTCATGGCCTCGGTACCGGCGCTCACCGCTGCCTGCATCAGGTCGGCGATCTCGCCGCGCAGCTGCTCGACCTCGCCCTTCAGGCGCTCGCGCACCTGCTCCATGGCCAGGCCGGCGTAGTTGGAGTTCAGGAAGTTGGCGGCCTCCACCAGCTGCGACTGGGTGTAGTCCACCTCGGTGAAGATGACGCGGTTTTGCACGTCCCCGTCGGGCGAGACGATGATGACCAGCAGGCGCCGCTCGGACAGGCGCAAGAATTCGATGTGGCGAAACACCGACGCGCGCCGCGGCGCCATGACCACGCCGACGAACTGCGACAGGTTGGACAGCAGGTGCGCAGCGTTGGCGATCACCTTCTGCGGCTGCTCGGGCATCAGCTGCAGCGCCGGCAGCTCGCCCTTTTGCACCGTGAGCATGGTGTCCACGAACAGGCGGTAGCCCTTGGCGGTGGGAATGCGCCCGGCAGAGGTGTGGGGGCTGACGATCAGGCCCAGCTCCTCCAGGTCGGCCATCACGTTGCGGATGGTGGCCGGCGACAGGTCCAGCCCCGAAGCGCGCGACAGCGTGCGCGAACCGACGGGCTGGCCTTCGGAGATGTAGCGCTCTACCAGCGCCTTGAGCAGCACCTTGGCACGGTCATCCAGCATCACGTCATTTTAGTGATGTAATTTCCACCCAATGATGCCCATCTTCCGCCGCGTCGCAGTCATCGGCAAATACCAGCGCCCCCCAGCCGCAACGGCTGCCGAGGGTTCGCGCGAGGTCATCGACGGCATTGCGCAGTTCGTCCTTGCCCAGGGCTGCGAGCTGGCGCTGGAGGCCGAAACCGCCGCTCTGCTGGACCTGGGCGCTCGCTACCCCACGCTGGACGTGGAAGGTATTGGCCGCCAGTGCGACCTGTGTCTGGTGGTGGGTGGCGACGGCACCATGCTGGGCGTGGGCCGGCACCTGGCCAGCTACGGCACGCCGCTGGTGGGCATCAACCAGGGACGGCTGGGCTTCATCACCGACGTGCCGCTGGACAGCTACCAGGACGCCCTCACGCCCATCCTGCACGGCGAATACGAGGAAGACGTGCGCCCGCTCATGCAGGCCTGCGTGATGCGGGGCGGCGAATGCGTGTTCCAGGCGCTGGCGCTCAACGACGTGGTGGTCAACCGCGGCTCCACATCGGGCATGGTAGAGCTGCGCATCGAGGTGGATGGCGTCTTCGTCGCCAACCAGCGGGCAGACGGTCTGATCGTCGCCTCGCCCACCGGCTCCACGGCCTATGCGCTGTCTGCGGGCGGGCCCATGCTGCACCCGTCCATTCCCGGCTGGGTGCTGGTGCCGATTGCGCCGCACATGTTGTCCAACCGGCCCATCGTGCTGTCCGACGCCAGCGAGGTGGCGATCGAGGTGGTGGGCGGGCGCGACATCAGCGCCAATTTCGACATGCAGTCGCTGGCCTCGCTGCAGCACGGCGACCGCATCCTGGTGCGCCGCTCGGCGCACCGCGTGTGTTTTCTGCATCCGCGCGGCTGGAGCTACTTTGCCACCTTGCGCAAGAAGCTCCGCTGGAACGAGGGAGGTTCCTGACCATGGCCCTGAGGCGTATCGCGCTCTCGGACTTCGTGATCGTGCGCTCGCTGGAGCTGGACCTGCAGGCTGGCTTCACCGTCCTGACCGGCGAGACGGGCGCGGGCAAATCCATCCTGATCGACGCACTGCAGCTGCTGCTGGGCGCGCGCGCGGACACCGGCGTGATCCGCGAGGGCGCGCAGCGCACCGACATCAGCGCCGAGTTCGACGCCGATGGCCCGCCGGCACTGGCCGCCTGGCTGCACGAGGCCGGCATCCAGACCGAGGACACGCTGCTGCTGCGCCGCACCATCGACACTGCCGGCAAGAGCCGCGCCTGGATCAACGGCACCCCCGTCACCGCCACGCAGATGCGTGCTCTGGGCGACCACCTGCTGGACATCCATGGCCAGCACGCCTGGCAAAGCCTGACCCGACCCGAGGCCGTGCGCGCCCTGCTGGACGCCTATGCCGGCGTGCAGGGCCAGCCCCTGGCCGCGCCGTGGGCCGCCTGGCGCGACGCGCACAAGGCGCTGGAACACGCCCGCGCCGCGCAGAACTCCCTGGCGCAGGAGCGCGAGCGGCTGCAGTGGCAAATCGGCGAGGTGGACAAGCTCGCCCCCGCCGAGGGCGAGTGGGAGGAACTGAACGCCCGGCACGCCCGCCTGTCCAACGCCCAGTCGCTGATCGACAACGCCCAGGGCGCACTGGCGCTGCTGGAAGGCGGCGACGAAGGCGGCGGCGCCCTGAGCGCGATGGCCCAGGCGCAGGAGCTGCTGCAGGGCTACGAGCACGTGGACGAAAGCTTTCGCGCCATGAACGAGGTGCTGACCTCCTGCATGGCCCAGGCCGGCGACGTGCTGCATTCGCTGCAGGGTTACCTGCGCCACGCCGAGCCCGACCCCGACCAGCTGGCCCAGCTGGACGCCCGCGTGTCGCAGTGGCTGCAGCTGGCGCGCCGCTACCGCCGCACGCCCGAGGAGCTGCCCGCCCTGCTGGCCGGCTGGCGCGCCGAGCTGCAGCGGCTGGAGGCCTCTGCCGATCTGCAGGCCCTGGAGGCCGCGGCCCAGCGCCATGGCGAGGCCTACCGCAAGGCCGCCCGCGCCTTGAGCAGCCAGCGCGCCCAGGCCGCGCCGCGTCTGGGCGCCGCCATCACCCAGGCCATGCAGGGCCTGGGCATGACCGGCGGGCGCTTCGAGGTGCAGCTGGAGTCAGGCGAGCCCGGCCCCCACGGCACCGACCAGGTGGCCTTTCTCGTCAGCAGCCACCCCGGCATGACGGCGCGGCCCATCGGCCGCGTGGCCTCGGGCGGCGAGCTGTCGCGCATCGCGCTGGCCATCTCGGTGACCACCAGCGAGCTGGGCGAGGCGCCCACGCTGATCTTCGACGAGGTGGATTCGGGTGTGGGCGGCGCCGTGGCCGAAACCGTGGGCCGGCTGATGCAGCAGCTGGGCCGCGCGCGCCAGGTGCTGGCCGTCACCCACCTGCCGCAGGTAGCCGCCTGCGCCGACCACCATCTGGTGGTGGCCAAGCACAAGGGCTCCACGGAAACCACCAGCACCGTCGCCCCGGCAGAAGGCGAGGCCCGCGTGGCCGAGCTGGCACGCATGCTGGGCGGCGAACGCCTGTCGGCCACCACGCTGGCGCACGCCCGCGAGATGCTGCAGGGCGCGGCCCAGCCCGCCGCGGCCGGCCCGCGCGCCGCGCGCAAGAAGCCGCAGCAGGCGACGCCATGAAAAAGCTGGACGTCACCGTCATCACCGGCATGGCCGGCTCGGGCAAATCCGTGGCGCTGCATGCGCTGGAGGACTCCGGCACCTACTGCGTCGACAACCTGCCACCCGAGCTGCTGGCCGGCCTGCTGGCACTGGAGCACGCGCACCACGGCCACCGCGTGGCCGTGGCCATGGATGTGCGCAGCGTCAGCACCCTGCCCCAGGTGCCGCGCCAGCTGGAGCAGCTGCGCAAGAGCGGCGTGTCCGTGCGCTCGCTGTTCCTGGACGCCTCTACCGACACCCTGGTGCGGCGCTTTTCCGAAACGCGCCGGCGCCACCCGCTGTCCAACAAGGCGCTGCTGGACGGCCAGCACGCCCTGGTGCAGACCATCGAGCTGGAGCGCGAGCTGCTGGCCGAGCTGCGCGAGCAGTCGCACGTGATCGACACCAGCACGCTGCGCCCGGCCCAGCTGCTGGGCTACGTGAAGAGCCTGCTGCCCGTGTCCACGGACCGGCTGACGCTGATTTTCCAGTCGTTCGCCTTCAAGCGCGGCGTACCCATGGACGCGGACTATGTGTTCGACGTGCGCATGCTGCCGAACCCGCATTACGAGCCGCTGCTGCGCCCCCTGACCGGGCGCGACGCGCCGGTGGCCGAGTTCCTGCGCCAGCAGCCCGAGGTGGGGCTGATGCAGTCGCACATCACCCAGTTTCTGGACCAGTGGCTGGAGGCCATGGCGCGCAACCACCGCAGCTATGTCACCGTCGCCATCGGTTGCACGGGCGGGCAGCACCGCTCGGTGTACCTGGCGGAGCAGCTGGCGCAGCACTTTGGCGGGCAGTGGAACACGCTGCTGCGCCACCGCGAGCTGGATGGGCTGAAGGCGCAGGCCACAACGTAGCAGCGCAGTCGCTACATCTTTAGTAGCTGCCTGCGCTTGCTGCAAGCCAATTTCAACATTAAAACCACCGCAAACCTACGCAGATTAAGCGGCAGCAGCTATCAATTTTGCAGGCCGCTGTCCTGCGCCAGCCGCTCCAGCAGCGCACGGATGGGCGCCGGCAGGCCCAGGGCGCGCCACTGCGCGGGCGCGAACCAAGCGCCGGGAGCTTCATCCTCCTGGGCCAGTGCCACGGCGGCGAGCTGCACCGGCGCCAGCACCGGGTGCAGATGCAGGTCGCGGTGGGTCAGCACGTGGGTGAAGGCGGGCAGGTCCTGCAGCGGGCCGGTCGGCGCCGCGTCCATCAGCGCTTCGTGACTGTCGAAGGCCGGCGGGCAGTACAGGCCGGCCCAGATGCCCGTGGCCGGGCGCCGCTGCAGCCACACCCGCCCGTCCGCATCGCGCTGCAACAGCAGCCACCAGCTGCCGGCGCTGCGCTTGAGCTTGCGGGTGCGCACCGGGTAGCGTTCGGGCTCGCCCTCGCGGCGGGCCACGCACACCTCCTGCAGCGGGCACAGCATGCAGCTGGGCTTGCGCGGCAGGCAGATGCCCGCACCCAGGTCCATCAGGCCCTGGGTATAGCGCGGCATGGCCTGCTGCAGGTCTTCCGTCGGCAACAGCTCCTCTGCCTGCTGCCACAGGGCGCGCTCGCTGGCGGCCTGCGCCAGGTCCTGGCCAAAGCCCAGCACGCGGGTGAGCACGCGCCGCACATTGGCGTCCAGGATGGGTGCGCGCACGCCAAAGCAAAAAGCGGCAATCGCCCCGGCCGTGGAGCGGCCTATGCCCGGCAGCGCGGCCAGCTGCTCCACGCTGCGCGGGAACTGTCCGCCGTGCTCGGCCACCACGATCTGCGCGCAGCGGTGCAGGTTGCGCGCACGGCTGTAGTAGCCCAGGCCGCTCCACAGCGCCAGCACATCGTCCTGCGGCGCGGCGGCCAGCGCCTGTACGTTGGGGAAGCGGTCCAGGAAGCGCTGGTAGTAACCCAGCACCGTGGCCACCTGGGTCTGCTGCAGCATGATTTCGGACAGCCACACACGGTAGGGGTCGCGCGTGTTCTGCCAGGGCAGGTGGTTGCGCCCGTGCGCGGCCTGCCACTGCACGACGCGGCCGGCCACGTCCGTCGCCGCGCCGCCGCGCCCGCCTGCTGCGGGCACGCTCATGCCTGCAGGGGCATGGGCTCGGTGATGTCGATGTCCGGCTCGTGCAGCGCCGTGGCCGTCGCTGCCTGGGCGGGCGTGTGCATCAGCCCGTCGGTCAGGCTGGTCAGGCGCACTTGCAGCTCGGTCAGCTCGCGCTCGCCGTCTTCGATCTCGGCGATGCGGTCCATCAGGCTGTTGGCCGCCGTCTGGATGCGCTCCACCGCCTCGATGCGCCGGGCGAAGCTGCGCTTGCGCTCGCGCAGCTGGGCGTCCAGCTGGGCGGTGGCAGTCTTGCTCCACTGCTCCAGTTCGTTGGCCGCGCTCTCGAAGACGGTGCGCAGGCGCAGGCCCAGCGCGCGCAGCAGGCGCTGCGAAAACTCCGGCTGCGTCAGGCGCAGCGCGTTGCCCATGCCCACGTACTGCAGGTGGCGCTGCTCGATGGCCATGATGTCCTGCTCGTAGGACGCCAGCTGCGGCGCCGCCGGCACCTGCAGCGAAAAGCCGTACTCGGCGTTCAGCTGGCGGAAGGTGCCGCCGAGCATGGCCTGGATCTCGATACCCGTGGCCTGCGCGGCCTGCACGATGGCACGCAGGCGGGCGAAGGTCTCGCCATAGACACGGCGCAGGCCCAGCTTCAGCCCGACGGGGGTCAGCGCGTCCGACAGTGCCGTCAGCTCGGCCTTGAGCGAGCGCGCGCCCAGCTGGTGGAACAGCTCGCGCAGCATCTTCAGGTGCACCATGCGCAGCGCCTGGATGCGCGCGGCGCTGGCTTCGAACTCGCGTTGCTCCATCTCGATGCGAGAGCGCATGGCGTCGATCACGGTGGCGTTCTTGCCGCGCAGACTGCGCAGCTCCAGCATCTGGTCGTCCAGGTCGCGGCGGCGCACGTTGATGGCACGCTGCACCTGCTCGTGCAGCGCCGCCACGCCGGCGGCCACGTTGGCGCGCAGAATGGTCTGGCGGCGCCCCACCACGCCGTCGGCCAGGGCTTCCTCCAGCAGCGGCAGGCCACTGGCCTCCAGCAGCACGTCGTCGCACTGGATCTTGGCCACCAGGCCCTTTTGCGCCGACACGGGCACCACCCGCTCCAGCGGCACGCCCAGCATCTCGGCCGAGGTGACGCGCTGGCGCTCCAGCTGCGCCTGCACCTGCGAGGGCGAACTCAGCGTGTCCCAGAGGGTGTCGATCTTGTTGAGCACCACCAGGCGCGCGTCCTGCGCGCCCTCCATCCCGCCCAGGTGGTCGCGCCAGATGGACAGATCCGAGCGCGTCACGCCGGTGTCTGCGCCCAGAATGAAGACCACGGCGTGCGCCTGCGGTATCAGGTTGATGGTCAGCTCGGGCTCGGCACCCACGGCGTTCAGGCCGGGCGTGTCCAGGATGACCAGGCCCTGCGCCAGCAGCGGGTGCGGAATGTTGATGAGGGCGTGGCGCCACATGGGCACCTCCACCAGGCCGGCGGCGTCGGGCACGGGGTTGTCGTCCTCGGCGTCGTCATGCCAAAAGCCCAGGGCGCGCGCCTCGTCCACCGGCACGCGGCGCACCTGCGCGACCTTCTCCAGGGCGCCGGCCAGCTGCGCCGGATCGTCCATGTCCAGCAGCACCTCCACCCAGCGGTCGGTGCGCAGCCGCCATTCGGCCAGGCCCGGCGACTGCATGCGCGTCTCGATGGGCAGCAGGCGCAGGCTGGGTGCGCTGCCGCTCTCGTAGCTCAGCTCGGTCGGGCACATGGTGGTGCGCCCGGCGCTGGCGGGCATGATGCGCCGGCCATAGTCGGCGAAGAAGATGGCGTTGATCAGCTCGGACTTGCCGCGCGAGAACTCAGCCACGAAGGCGACCACCACCTTGTCGCGGCGCACCTGCTCTTCCAGGCGTTGCACGCGCTCTTGCACGGCGGCGTCCATGAGGTCGTGCGAGGCCAGCCACTGGCCCAGCTGGTGCAGCTGCTGGGCAAATGCCCGCCGCCATGTGCCGTGCTGGTCGAACTGTTCGTTGAATGAAGGTATCACTGCGCTTGGCAATCAGGACAAGAAAGGGGCTGCAGCCGCGCGGGGCGCATGCCGCCGCAATATAGCACCGCCCCTTGCGGCGCCCGTGCCGCTCAGGCGCGCTGGCAGCGCGGACAGAAGTAGCTGCTGCGCTGACCCTGGCGCAGCAGCCTGATGGGCGTGCCGCAGCCGTGGCAGGGCTGGCCCTCGCGGCCGTAGACGCTGGCCTCCAGCTGGAAGTGCCCTGCCGCACCCTCAGCATTGGAGAAGTCGCGCAGCGTGGAGCCGCCGCGCTCCACCGCCCGCGCCAGCACCTGGCGGATGGCCGCATGCAGCCTGCGGGCGCGTATCGGACCAATACGTTGCGCGGGCGTGGCCGGGTGGATGCCAGCCAGGTGCAACACCTCGCTGGCGTAAATGTTGCCGACCCCCACCACCAGCCTGCCGCCCAAAAGAAGCTGCTTGATAGGCGTACGGCTGGCCCGCAAGCCGGCCAGGAAGGCGTCGAAGCCAAAGGCCGCCTCGTCCAGCGGCTCCACGCCCAGGCCGGACAGCAGCTTGCGCGCCCGCTCGTCCTGCTCGTGTGGCGCCCAGACCACGGCACCAAAGCGGCGCGGGTCGTGCAGGCGCAGCACACCCCGGTCGGTCAGCAGGTCGAAGTGGTCGTGCGGTCCCGGCGGCGGCAGACAGCGGGCAAAGCGCAGGCTGCCGGACATGCCCAGGTGTAACAGCAGCAGGCCCTCGTCCAGGTCCAGCAGCAGGTATTTGCCACGCCGGCGCACGCCCAGCACGCGCCTGCCCGCCAGTTGGCCTGGCGTGCAGCCCAGCGGCCAGCGCAGCGGCTTGCCCAGTACCGCACCCTGCACGGCGGCGCCAGCAATGGCGTCGCTGAAACTGCGGCGCGTGACCTCTACCTCGGGCAGTTCGGGCATGCGGTTTTGTGTCGGAAATTCAATGCGGAAGCGAGAGGCTGGCGGCCGGCAAAAGCCGCCCTGGGCTTGGATTATTATGGGCCGATGGTCTTATCTCACCGCCGTTTCAGGCCTTTTGCGCTGGCTTGGTTGCTGGCTGCAGGCTTGCTCCCCGCAGCGCTGGCGCAGCCCGCCGCGCCGCAGGATATGGTGCCTGCCCCGCCCCCGGAGGTCGAGGACACCGAGCACCCCCTGGACGACAACGAAACCGCACTGACCGCCGAGCTGTTCTACGAGCTGCTGATGAGCGAGATGAGCGCGAGCAACGGCGATGCTGCCACTGGCTATGCGCTGATGCTGGATGCCGCCCGGCGCAGCAACGATCCGCGCCTGTACCGCCGCGCCAGCGAACTGGCACTGCAGTCGCGCTCGGCCGAGGCGGCGCTGATCGCCATCCACGCCTGGAACGCCGCCTATCCCGAGTCGCGCGACGCCAACCGGTATCTGCTGTATGTGCTGGTCACGCTCAACCGCGTGAATGAAAGCGCGGAGCCTCTGGCCAAGGAGGTGGCGCGCGCCACCACGCGCGAAAAGCTCTCCACCATCCGCGCCCTGCCTCAGCTGTATGCCCGGGCCAGCAACAAGGCCGCCGCCGCCCGCGTGGTCGCGCAGGCGCTGCAGGCAGAGCTGAAGCACCCGGCCTTGGGCTCCGCCGCCTGGACCACCATAGGGCGCATGCGCCTGACGGCCGGCGACAAGGCCGGCGCCCTGGAGGCGGCGCGCAGCGCCCTGGATCTGGACCACACGGACGACGGTGCCGCCATGCTGGCCGTGCAACTGCTGGACGAGGGCAGCAAGGATGCCGAAGCGCTACTGCTCCCCTATCTGGCCGCCACCCCGCTGCCGGAGGTGCGCATGGCCTATGCGCGCCAGCTGCTCGAATCGCAGCGCTTGGCTGATGCGCAGGCGCAGATCGACGCCGTTACGCGTGAGCGGCCCGACGCGTCGGAGCCCTGGCTGATCCAGGCCTCGCTCAAGCTGCAGTCGGGCGATCTGGCCGGCGCCGATACTGCGCTGGAGCAATTCACGAAGCTGCTGGAACAGGTACCGCCCAGCGAGGCGCGTACGCGGGCGCTGAACCAGGCCTGGCTGATGCACGCCCAGGTCGCGGAAAAGCGCGGCGACTACGCCCAGGCCGAGGCTTGGCTGGAGCGCATCGACGGCGGCGTGCAGACGCTCAGCACCCAGATGCGGCGCGCCTCGCTGCTGGCGCGTCAAGGCAAGCTCAGCCAGGCACGGGCGCTGATCCGCGCCATGCCGGCCGACTCCGCCGAGGAGGAGCGCCTGAAGTGGCAGGCTGAGGCCCAGCTGCTGCGCGACGCCAGCGACTACCAGCAGGCCTATGAGATGCAAGGCAAGGCCGTGGCCCTGGCCCCGCAGGACAACGACCTGGCGTACGACTTGGCCATGCTGGCCGAGAAAGCCGGCCGACTGCAGGAGGCCGAGCGCCTGCTGCGCGCCATCATCGCGCGCAAGCCCGATCACCACCATGCCCTTAATGCCCTGGGCTATCTGCTGGCCGACCGCGGCGAGCGTCTGAACGAGGCGCGCACGCTCATCACGCGGGCGCTGGAGCACGCGCCGGACGACCCTTTCATCACCGACAGTCTGGGCTGGGTGGAGTTTCGCCTCGGCAACCGCGAGCGCGCGCTGAGCCTGCTGGAGCAGGCGTTCAAGACGCAGCCCGACGCGGAGATCGCCGCCCACTTGGGCGAGGTGCTGTGGAGCATGAAACGGCGCGAGCGGGCCCTGGAGATCTGGCGCGAAGGCCAGCGCCTGAACGGCGACAACGAAACACTGCGTGAAACACTCAAACGACTGGGAGTCACGCTGTGAGCGCGGTCGCCGTGTGCACGCCCGAGCGGGCGCGGCTGGGCCTGACCGTACTGGCGGCCGCCTGGCTGGCCGGCTGCGTCCAGCCCCCGCGCCCGGCAGCGGGAGAGGAACGTCCTGACCGCTGGAGCGGTCGCCTGGCGGTGCAGGTGGAAGATGCTGCGGCGCAATCCTTCAGCGCGGGCTTCGTGCTCGCCGGCTCAGCCCGCCAAGGCAGTCTCACGCTCTACAACCCCCTGGGCAACACACTGGCCGAACTCGGCTGGCAGCCGGGCCAGGCGCTGCTCAAGACAGGGGGACAGGAACGCGAGTCCTCTTCACTACACGAGCTGGTGCGTGACCTCACCGGCACGGATCTGCCCATCGAAGCCCTGTTCGACTGGCTGCATGGCCAGGCCGTGCAGGCCGCCGGCTGGCAGGCCGACCTGTCGCGCCTGGCAGACGGTCGGCTTGTCGCCACCCGCCACACGCCCGCACCCCAGACCGTGCTGCGTCTCGTGCTGGAGCGCTGAGGCCCATGCGCGCGCTGCACGACGTGCCGGCCCCGGCAAAGCTCAACCTGTTCCTGCACGTCACGGGCCGCCGGCCCGACGGCTACCACCTGCTGCAGTCGATCTTCATGCTGCTGGACTGGCACGACACGCTGCACTTCGAGCGCCGCACGTCAGGCAGCGCCCTCACCCGCGAGGACCTGGGCGTGCCGTTGCCGGCGGACGACCTGTGCCTGCGCGCCGCGCGCGCGCTGCAGCGCGCCACCGGCTGCACCCACGGCGCACACATCGCCGTGGACAAGCAGGTGCCCGCACAGGCCGGCATGGGCGGGGGTTCATCGGATGCGGCCAGCACGCTGCTGGCGCTCAACCGCCTGTGGGGCCTGGGCCTGACACGCGCGCAGCTGCAGGTCATCGGCGTGGAACTGGGCGCCGACGTGCCATTTTTTTTGTGCGGAACCAACGCCTGGGTGGAAGGAATTGGTGACATAATCCGGCCTCTCGAGTTGCCGCAGGCTCTCGAATCCGTGCACTATGTGGTGGTCAAACCCGAGGCCGGACTGGATACAAAAGCAATTTTTTCCAGCCCTTTCCTCAAGCGCGATTCAAGGCATGCTACAATCTCGGACTTTGCTGCAGCGCCCAAAAGTTTCGGAAGAAACGACCTGCAGCCAGTCGCCCAGGCGCTGTGCCCCGAAGTCGAACAAGCCATTCAATGGCTTGCCAGCAAGGGACTAGAAGCCAGGATGACCGGCTCGGGAAGTGCGGTGTTTGCGCAAATGGCACATGCGGTTGATCTGCTCGATGCACCCGCAGCATGGCAGGTTCGCATGTGCAAGAATCTTAGGCTCCATCCGCTCAGCGGCTGGGTCCAAGATTGAAAGATACGGGGTTTTCTGGCTACGCCAGGAGACCTGTGTAGGGGAGTCGCCAAGTTGGTTAAGGCACCGGATTTTGATTCCGGCATGCGAGGGTTCGAGTCCTTCCTCCCCTGCCAAATTTCTTCAGTCCCACGCGGGACGTGACATCAGCCGAGTTGCTCATGCAAGCCAATCACCCTGATTTCATGGTTTTCACGGGCAATGCCAATCCGGCGCTCGCCTCTGAGATCGCCCAGCACATGGGCACCACCCTGGGGGCCATTGACGTGGGCCGCTTCTCGGATGGTGAAGTCACCGTCGAGATCAAGCAGAACGTGCGGGCCCGCGACGTGTTCGTGGTGCAGTCGACCTGCCAGCCCACCAACGAAAACCTGATGGAACTGCTCATCATGGTCGACGCGCTCAAGCGCGCCTCCGCCGAGCGCATCAGTGCCGTCATTCCCTACTTTGGCTACGCCCGCCAGGACCGCCGTCCGCGTTCCACCCGCGTGCCGATCTCGGCCAAGGTCGTGGCCAACATGCTGCAGGCCGTGGGCGTGAACCGCGTGCTGACCATGGACCTGCACGCCGACCAGATCCAGGGCTTCTTCGACATCCCGGTGGACAACATCTACGCCTCGCCGGTGCTGCTGGGCGATCTGAACCAGAAGAAGTACGAAGACCTGATCGTGGTCAGCCCCGATGTGGGCGGCGTGGTGCGCGCCCGCGCCCTGGCCAAGCAGCTGGGCTGTGACCTGGCCATCATCGACAAGCGCCGCCCCAAGGCCAACGTGTCCGAAGTCATGCACGTGATCGGAGAGATCGAAGGCCGCAACTGCGTGATCATGGACGACATGATCGACACCGCCGGCACGCTGGTCAAAGCCGCCGAGGTGCTCAAGGAGCGCGGCGCCAAGAACGTCTATGCCTACTGCACGCACCCCATCTTCTCCGGCCCGGCCATCGAGCGCATCGCCAGCGGCTCGGCCCTGGACGAAGTGGTGGTCACCAACACCATCCCCTTGAGCGACGCCGCCAAGGGCTGCCCCAAGATCCGCCAGCTGTCCGTGGCGCCGCTGATCGCCGAGACCATCCGGCGCATCGCCAAGGGCGACTCGGTGATGAGTCTGTTCTCGGAGCAAGCGTAACCACGCCTCGCTCCGGAACACAACGCAGGCCCCACCCCGTCCCAGGGGACCGGGGCCGTTTTCAACAGTGGGCCGAGCTGGTCGCGGCCGGCCCCCATCAGGAGTTATCAACATGCAATTCGTCGCTTTTGAGCGCGCCAAGCAAGGTACGGGTGCGAGCCGCCGCCTGCGCATCACCGGCAAGGCCCCCGGCATCGTCTACGGCGGCAGCGCCGAGCCCCAGCTGATCGAGCTGGACCACAACGCCCTGTGGCACGCCCTGAAGAAGGAAGCCTTCCACTCCAGCATTCTGGATATGGAACTGAACGGCACGACCAGCAAAGTGCTGCTGCGCGACGTGCAGTACCACCCCTTCAAGCAGCAGGTGCTGCACGTGGACTTCCAGCGCGTGGACGAGCGTACCCGCGTGCACCTGAAGGTGCCGCTGCACTTCGAAGGCGTGGAAGAGTCCCCCGCCGTGAAGGTCGAGGGCTGCACCGTGACCCCCGTGCTGCACGAGCTGGACGTGGTCTGCATGCCCTCGCAGCTGCCCGAGTTCCTGAAGGTGGACCTGAGCCAGCTGACCTCCAAGACGGCCCCTGGCGTGCAGTCCATCAAGACGCCCCACGGCGTGAAGATCGTGGTGCGCGGTTCCAACAAGAACCCCGCCCTGGTGTCGATCAAGCTGCCCGAAGTGGTGGTGGATGCCGCAGCCGCAGCGCCCGCAGCCGCTCCGGCCAAGAAGGGCAAGAAGTAATCCACTGACCGGATTGCTTCGCGCCACGCGGCAGGCTCCGGCCTGCCGCCACGCCACACGGCCCGCCTCGCGCGGGCCGTTGTCTTTTCCGCGCCAAGCAGGCGCGTTCCGGATAATCCGCCAGATGATCAGATTGTTTGTGGGCCTGGGCAACCCGGGGCCGGAGTACGAGGACACCCGCCATAACGCGGGCTTCCAGTGGGTCGACGAGGTGGCGCGGCAGCTCAAGGTGCAGCTGGTGCCCGAGCGCAGCTACTGGGGCCTGGCCGCGCGCGCCAACGTGCAGGGGACCAGCGTGTGGCTGCTCAAGCCGCAGACCTACATGAACCTGTCGGGCAAGTCCGTGGCGGCGCTGGCGCGCTTTTTCAAGATCGCCCCGGACGAGGTGCTGGTGGCCCACGACGAGCTGGACTTCGAGCCCGGCACCGTCAAGCTCAAAAAAGGTGGCAGCCACGGCGGGCACAACGGCCTGCGCGACATCCACGCCCAGCTGGGCTCGCCCGACTACTGGCGGCTGCGCATCGGCATCGGCCACCCGGGGGCCAAGTCCGAGGTCGTGCACTGGGTGCTCAAGCGGCCCATGCAGTCCGAGCGCGAGCGCATCGAGGACAGCCTGCAGCACGCCCTGAAGGCCCTGCCCGTGCTGCTGTCCGGCGACATGGACAAGGCCGTGCAGCAGATCAACACCGTCAAGCCGCCCCGGCCCAAGCCACCGCGCCCAGCGGCGACGCCTGTTTGATTCAAAAAAGAGAGCTGCCAGCGCTTGCCCCACAAGGGCTGAGGGCCAAAAAAATCCTTATTTGATCAGCGCCTGCTGCGCCTGCAGGCGCTCGAACTTTTTCAGCAGCGTCTCCTGGCTTTCCAGGTGCGCGGGGTCGCGCGGGATGCAGGCCACCGGGCAGATGGCCACGCACTGCGGCTCGTCGAAATGGCCCACGCACTCGGTGCACTTGGCCGGGTCGATGACGTAGTGCTCCGGGCCCATGGAGATGGCCTCGTTCGGGCACTGCGGCTCGCACACGTCGCAGTTGATGCATTCCTCGGTGATCATCAACGCCATGGCGCGGCTCCACGCGAAGGGGCGGGCGCAGGGCGGGCGATGGCGGCGGGCTGGGGCATGGGCCGGATTATCCGCCCCGCCCACCCGGCCGCGCCGGCCATGGCCCGAACGCCCCTGCGGCTTTTGCCGCTATGCTGCGGGCCCCGGCGCCGACCGCCGCCCCGCATCTCGTCCATGGCCCTGTTCGTCCTGAAACGCCTTGCCACGCTGGCCGCCACCCTGCTGGCCGCGTCCTGCGTGGTGTTCCTGGTGCTGGAGATCCTGCCCGGCAACGCTGCCCAGGTGCTGCTGGGACCGGACGCCGCCCCCGAGGCCGTGGCCGAACTCACCCGCCAGCTTGGCCTGGACCTGCCGGCCTGGCAGCGCTACCTGCAGTGGATGGGCGGGCTGCTCACCGGCGACATGGGCATCAGCCACGCCTACGGCACCCCCGTGGGCGAGCTGATCGCCGAGCGCCTGGCCCTGACCATCCCGCTGGCCCTGCTGGCGATGCTGCTGGCCTCCGCCCTGGCCCTGGCCGCCGGCGTGTACGCCGCCGCGCGCCACAACCGGCTGGGCGATGTGGGCGTGATGGCCCTGGCGCAACTGGGCATTGCCATCCCCAACTTCTGGTTCGCCATCCTGCTGATCCTGGTGTTCTCGGTGAAGCTGCAGTGGTTCTCGGCCGGCGGCTTCCCCGGCTGGACGGAGGAAGCCGGTGGCGGCCCGTGGCCGGCGCTGCAGGCGCTGCTGCTGCCGGCCGTGTCGCTGGCCGTGGTGCAGGGCGCCATCCTGGCGCGCATCACCCGCTCGGCGGTGCTGGACGTGATGCGCGAGGACTTCGTGCGCACCGCCCGCGCCAAGGGCCTCACCCGCCGCGCCGCGCTGCTGCGCCACGTGCTGCGCAACGCCATGATCCCCGTCGTCACCGTCATGGGCCTGCAGTTCGCCAACCTGCTGGCCGGCACCATCGTGGTGGAGAACGTGTTCTACCTGCCCGGCCTGGGCCGGCTCATCTTCCAGTCCATCGCCAACCGCGACCTGATCGTGGTGCGCAACTGCATCATGCTGCTGGCGGCCATGGTGGTGCTGGTGAACTTCGTCGTCGACCTGCTGTACGCCGCCATCGACCCGCGCGTGAAGGTGGCCGGGGCATGAGCCCCCGCCCGGCCGCCCCGAAGGGGGCTCGCACCGCAGTGCGAAGCACGGAGGTAATCCAATGAGGGCGCGTCTGCCGCGCGCGCTGCGCCACCGCAGCCTGGTGCTGGGCGCCCTGCTCACGCTGGGTCTGATCGGCGCGGCCCTGCTGTCCTTCGTCTGGACGCCCTGGCCGCCCTACGAGATGGACATGGCCAGCACCCTGGCCCCGCCCAGCCGCGCGCACTGGCTGGGCACCGACGCCTTCGGACGCGACGTGGCCTCGCTGCTGCTGGTGGGCGCGCGCTCCACCATCGCCGTGGGCATCATCGCCGTGGGCATCGGCCTGTCGCTGGGCACGCTGGCGGGCCTGGTGGCCGCCGCGCACCGAGGCTGGGTGGAAGAGCTGATCATGCGCGTGGCCGACTTCACCTTCGCCTTCCCGGCGCTGCTGCTGGCGATCATGCTGACCACCGTCTACGGGCCGGGCATGGTCAACGCCATCATTGCCATCGGCATCTTCTACGTGCCCACCTTCGCCCGCGTCACGCGCGCCTCGGCGCAGGCCGTCTGGGCACGCGAATACGTGCTGGCCGCGCGTGCCAGCGGCAAGGGCGCGGCGCGCATCACGCTGGAGCACGTGCTGCCCAACATCGCCCCGGTGCTGATCGTGCAGGCCACCATCCAGTTCGCCCTGGCGGTGCTGGCCGAGGCCGCGCTGTCCTACCTGGGCCTGGGCACGCAGCCGCCGCAGCCGTCCTGGGGCCGCATGCTGGCCGAGGCGCAGACACTGATGTTCCAGGCGCCGCTGCTGGCCGTCTGGCCGGGTGTGGCCATCGCCCTGGCCGTGCTGGGCCTGAACCTGCTGGGCGACGGGCTGCGCGATGTGCTCGACCCCCGTCTGGTGAAATGAGGAGCACCCCCCTGAGCGGCTGCGCCGCTTCCCCCCTCTCTCGCCGCGCTGCGCGCGCCGGGAGAGGGGACAACGCCACTGGACCGGCCAAGCCGGATCCAAGGCGTCTGCTGGCCTGGCGCGGCCGTGTGCAGGGCGCGCTGGCCGTGACAATGAGGCATGGATAAGGTGCAGGCAGCTTTGCTTGAAGTACGCGACCTGCGCATCGCGCTGTCCACCCGGCGCGGTAGCGTGGAGGCCGTGCGCGGGATGGACTTCACCCTGGCGCGCGGCGAGACGCTGGGTTTGATAGGCGAATCCGGCAGCGGCAAGTCGCTCACGGCGCTGGCCCTCATGGGCCTGCTGCCCGAGGGCGCGCAGGTGACGGGCAGCATCCGCCTGGACGGGCAGGAGCTGCTCGGCCTGCCCGACGCGCAGTGGTGCCGCCTGCGCGGCAACCGCATGGCCATGGTGTTCCAGGAGCCGATGACGGCCCTCAACCCCGTGCACCCCATCGGCCGGCAGGTGGCCGAGCCGCTGCGCCTGCACCGCGGCCTGTCCGCCGCCCAGGCACGCACCGAGGCCGTGGCCCTGCTGGAGCGCGTGGGCATCGCCCGTGCGGCCGAGCGGCTGGACGCCTACCCGCACCAGTTCTCCGGCGGCCAGCGCCAGCGCATCACCATCGCCATGGCGCTGGCCTGCGGACCCGACCTGCTGATCGCCGACGAGCCCACCACCGCCCTGGACGTGACGCTGCAGCAGCAGGTGCTGGAGCTGATCCAGGGCCTGGTGGCCGAGCGCGGCATGGCGCTGCTGCTGATCTCGCACGACCTGGCGGTGATCGCCCAGAGCGTGCAGCGCACGCTGGTCATGTACGGCGGCACGGTGGTCGAGCAGGGGCCGACGCGCGCCGTGTTCAGCCGGCTGGCCCACCCCTACACCCGGGGCCTGTTCGCCGCACGGCCGCAGCTGGGCCACGGCCGCGTCCCGGGGCTGCGCCTGCCGACCATCGCCGGCACCGTGCCCGAGCTGGCCGACCTGCCGCCGGGCTGCCCCTTCGCCGGCCGCTGCCCGCTGACCATCGCCGCCTGCAACGCCGCACTGCCCCCACCCGTGCCGCTGGGCCCGGGGCACACGGCGCGCTGCATCCGCCTGGGGGAAGCCGCTTGATTGCTACCCTATCGATAGCTGCCAGCGCTTGCTGCATAAGCGCTGGAGTCACTTTTGACTCATATTCTTGCCGGCAGCTGGGAGTGCGCGGATGAGCGCCGAGACGAGCGCCCCCGCGCCCCTGCTGCAGGTGCGCGACCTGCACCACCACTACCTGCTGCCGCGCACGCGGCTGCTGGGCCCGCGCCCGGTGCTGCCGGTGCTGCACGGCGTGGACTTCTCACTTGCCGCCGGCCGCAGCCTGGGCGTGGTGGGCGAATCCGGCTCCGGCAAGTCCACGCTGGCGCGCCTGGTCATGGCGCTGGAGGCGCCGGCCAGCGGCAGCGTGCAGCTGCTCGGGCGCGACCTGCACCGGCTGGCGCCTGGCGAGCTGCGCACGGCTCGGCGCGACTTCCAGATGGTCTTCCAGGACCCGTACGGCTCGCTGGACCCGCGCCAGACGGTGCAGCGCATCGTCACCGAACCGCTGCGCGCCCTCGGCCGCCCGACGCGCGCCGAAGCCGCCGAGCGCGCCGCCGAGGTGCTGGCCCAGGTCGGCCTGCGCCCGGGCGACGCGCACAAGTACCCGCATGAGTTTTCCGGTGGCCAGCGCCAGCGCATCGCCATCGCCCGCGCCCTCATCACCCGCCCGCGCCTGATCGTGGCCGACGAGCCAGTGAGCGCGCTGGACGTGTCCGTGCAGGCCCAGGTGCTGAACCTGCTGGCCGAGCTGCAGGAGCAGCACGGCGTGACCTATCTGCTCATCAGCCACGACCTGGCCGTGGTCAGCCACCTGTGCGACGAGGTGCTGGTGCTGCAGGGTGGGCGCGTGGTCGAGCGCGGCGCGCCGCAGCAGCTGTTTGCCCGGCCGCAGCATCCGTACACGCAGTCACTGGTGGCGGCCGTGCCGCGGCTGGTGGTGTAAAAACGCGGCAGGCCCCGCCTTGTGCGGCGCAACATTCCGGTCCTGACCGACCCATTACAAGGAGACGCAAGCCATGTTCAACCGCCGTACCGCGCTGGCCACCACCAGCGCCCTCGCCGCCACCGTGCTGGCCACGCCGCTGCAGGCCCTGGCCCAGGCCGGCAAGAAGGACAGCCTGACGCTGGCCATGACGCTGGAGCCGCCGGGGCTGGACCCGACGGCGGGCGCCGCCTCCTCCATCGCCGAGATCACGCTCTACAACATCTACGAGACGCTGACCAAGATCAACAGCGACGGCAGCGTCTCGCCGCTGCTGGCCGAGGGCTGGGAGGTCTCGCCCGACCTCAAGACCTACACCTTCCGCCTGCGCAAGGGCGTGAAGTTCCACAACGGCGAGCCGTTCAACGCCGAGGCCGTCAAGTTCTCGTTCGACCGCGCCGGCGGCGACAAGAGCACCAACAAGGACAAGCGCACCTTCGCCAGCCTGACCACGCAGGTGGTGGACGAGCACACGGTGGTGGTCATCAACAAGGACATCGACCCGGACCTGCTGTTCCTGCTGGGTCAGGCCACGGCCATCATCGTCGAGCCCAAGAGCGCCGAAACCAACGCCGCCAAGCCCGTGGGCACCGGCCCGTACAAGCTGGGCGCCTGGAGCCGGGGAGCGTCCATCTCGCTCACCGCCTGGCCCGAATGGCGCCAGGCCGGCCAGGTGCGCATCCGCCGTGCCACCTTCCGCTTCATCCCCGATCCGGCGGCGCAGGTCGCCGCGCTGATGGCCGGCGACGTGGACCTCTTCCCGCGCGTCACGCCGCGCAGCATGGCGCAGTTCAAGAACAACCCGCGCTACCAGCTCATCATCAGCGGCTCGCGTGCCAAGACCATCCTGGCGATCAACAACGCCAAGAAACCGCTGGACGACGTGCGCGTGCGCCGCGCCATCGCCGCCGCCATCGATCGCAAGGCCGTCATCCAGGGCGCGGCCGACGGCCTGGGCGTGCCGATCGGCAGCCATTACGTGCCCGGCGCCTTCGGCTACGTGGACACCACCGGAATCAACCCCTACGACCCGGACAAGGCCAAGCGCCTGCTGGCCGAGGCCGGCATCAAGACGCCGCTGGAGCTGACCATGACGCTGCCGCCCGCGCCCTACGCGCGCCAGGGCGGCGAGGTCATCGCCGCGCAGCTGGCCAAGGTGGGCATCACCGCCAAGCTGCAGAATGTGGAATGGGCGCAGTGGCTGTCGGGCACCTACGGCAACAAGAACTACGACCTGACCATCATTTCGCACGTCGAGCCCTTCGACCTGGGCAACTTCGCCAAGCCGGACTACTACTGGGGCTACCACTCGGAAAAGTTCGACCAGCTGTACGAGCAGATCAAGACCGCCACCCGCCCGGCCGACCGCGCCCGCCTGCTGGGCGACGCCCAGCGCCTCCTGGCCGAGGACTGCGTGCACGCCTTCCTGTACCAGCCGCAATGGGTCACCGTGGCGGCCAAGGGGCTGCGCGGGCTGTGGAAGGACATGCCGGTGTTCGTCAACGACCTCTCGACAGTGTCTTGGGCAACCCCCTGAGCGGCTGCGCCGCTTCCCCCTTCTCTGGCGCGCGCTTCGCGCGCTGGGAAGGGGGACGACGCCAGTGGAACGGCGAAGCCGGATCCATGGCGTCTGCTGGCTGGGGGCGCGCCGTAATGGGGGGTCAGATTCCAATTCAACCAGCCCCGCACCTCCGCCAGGCTCCAGCAGAACGAAGCGCGAGGAGCAGGCGCGAGGTGAAATGCAGGCCGACTTTGGGAGGAAACGGGCATGGCCGAGTTACATGAGTTGTCCGCGCGCGAGCTGCTGCAGGGGTACGGCGCGCGCAGTTTTTCGCCAGTGGAGGCCACGCACGCCGTGCTGGCGCACATCGAGCGCTGGGAGCCGCACCTGCACGCCACCTGGCTGCTGCGGCCGGACGCAGCGCTGGAGCAGGCGCGCGCCAGCGAGGCGCGCTGGCTGCGCGGCGCGCCCTGCGGGCCGCTGGACGGCGTGCCCGCCACGCTCAAGGACAACATCGCCACCGCCGGCGACCCTACGCCTCTGGGCACGGCCGCCACCGACCTGGCCCCTGCCCCGCAGGACGCGCCGCCCGCCGCACGCCTGCGCGAGGCCGGCGCGGTGCTGGTGGCCAAGACCACCATGCCGGACTTCGGCATGCTGTCCTCGGGCCTGTCGTCCTTTCATGCGCTGGCGCGCAACCCGTGGGACCTGTCCAAGGGCCCGGGCGGCTCCAGCAGCGGCGCCGGCGCAGCCGCAGCGGCCGGCTACGGGCCGCTGCACGTGGGCACGGACATCGGCGGCTCGCTGCGCCTGCCGGCCAGCTGGTGCGGCATCTTTACCTTGAAGCCCAGCCTGGGCCGCATCCCCATCGACCCGCCCTACACCGGTCGCGCCGCCGGCCCCATGACGCGCAACGTGGCCGACGCGGCGCTGATGATGCAGGCGCTGAGCCAGCCCGACACGCGCGACAGCATGGGCTTGCCGGCGCAGGCCATCGACTGGGACGGCTACGCCTCCGGGCCGGAGACGCTGCGCGGCCTGCGCTTCGGGTTGCTGCTGGACGCCGGCTGCGGCCTGCCGGTACAGCCCGAGGTGCGCGCCGCCGTGCAGGCCGCCGCACGCACACTGGAGCAGGCCGGCGCCACCATCGTGCCCATGCAGCCCTTTTTGACCCGCGCCATGCTGGACGGCATGGACCGCTTCTGGCGCATGCGCTCGTACATGGACCTGCGTACCCTGGCACCGCAGCAGCAGGCGCGCGTGCTGCCCTTCATCCGCGACTGGGCCATGAGCGCCGCGGCCCTGGACGGCCCGCAGGTGTACGAGGCCAGCCAGCAGTTCCATGCCACGCGCGTGGCCACCGTGCGCGCCTGCGCGCCCTTCGACTACGTGCTGTCGCCGGTTGCGCCCATCACCGCCTTCACCGCCGAGCTGCCCTCGCCCACCAACGACCCGCTGCGGCCGCTGGAGCACATCGCCTTCACCGTGCCGTTCAACATGTCCGAGCAGCCAGCCGCGTCCGTCAACTGCGGCTACAGCGGCGCCGGTCTGCCCATCGGGCTGCAGATCGCCGGCCAGCGCTTCGACGACCTGGGCGTGCTGCGCGTGGCCCATGCCTACGAGCAGCTGCGCGGCCCGCAGCGGCCCTGGCCGACGCCGCCGACGGCCTGATAGGAATTCTGGTCAAAAACTGCTCCAGCGGTTGTCACACAAGCGCTGGCAGCTATTCTTTGGATAGCATCAGCGCTGCGCCGTCGCCAGCCGCACCGCCAGGCCCAGAAAGATCAGTCCGGCCGTGCGGTTGAGCAGCCGCTGCGCTCGCGCCGAGCGCTGCAGCAGCGCGCCGAAGGCACCCGAGAAGCAGGCAATGGCGCCAAAGACCAGCAGCGTGGCCACCATGAACACCAGGCCCAGCGCCATGATCTGCGGCGCCAGGGCCCCGCGCGCCGGGTCGGCGAACTGCGGCAGGAAGGCCAGGAAGAAGATCAGCACCTTGGGGTTGGTCAGGTTCATGACCACGCCGCGCCCAACCATGCGCAAGGCGCCGCCCGCCTGCTCCGGCAGGGCCTGCGGCCCGCCGGTGGCGGCCGGCGCACGCAGCGCGCCCCAGGCCAGCCACGCCAAGTAGGCCGCGCCGCACAGCTTGAGCGCCGTGAACGCGGAGCTGGAAGCCGCGAACACGGCCGCCAGCCCCAGCGCCACCGCCGCCGTGTGCCCCACCAGGCCCAGGCACAGGCCCAGCACCACGCACATGCCGGCGCGCCAGCCTCGCTGCGCGGACTGCACCAGCACGAACAGATTGTCCGGCCCCGGCGTGAGGGCCAGCAGCACGGCGACGCCGAAGAATGCGATCAAAGTCTGCAGGGTGGGCATAGGGTGACTCCGGGGGATTCGGTGGCGCCCTGGCCGGGCGGGTCAAGGCAGCACAATACCGGCTTTGCGCGCGCCGCTGCGCGCTGCATTCCCGTTTTTTCTCGACTCGACGTTGCCATGGACCCCTTCCTCCTGGTGGCTTTCGCCGCCACCAGCGCCTGGCTGCTGAACAGCCAGCAACAGCGCCGCCGCATCGTGCTGCTGAGCCAGCAGCTGGCGCCCTACCAGATCGAGCGCCTGATGCAAACCCTGACCCAGGGCTACCTGCGCGCCATGGGCGAGGCCACGCCCGAGCGCCGCCAGCAGGTGCTGGACACGCTGGCCGCCAGCGAGGCGCAGCTGTGCGAGCAGTTCGAGCGCTTCGCCGCCGGCTTCGCCCGCCTGCCGGCCGAGGAGACGCGCGTGAGCCGTCTGGCCATCGGCCTGCCGTTTGCCACCCAGCTGCTGCCGGCCGCCACCTTCGACATGCGCGAGCTGCTGGCCGTGCACGCACGCGGCATCGGCGCCACCATGCGCAACGAGAACGGCCTGGCCCCGCGCGAGCGCGCCTTCACCATGACCGCCGAGCTGCTGCTGATGCAGCACAGCTGCCACTGGTTCTGCAAATCCCGGGCTGTCGCCAGCGCCCGCGTCATGGCGCGCCACCAGACGCCCCACGCCCAGCTGGTGAAGGCGGTCTCGCCGGCCACGCGCGCCGCTTATCTGCGGCTCACGGCGACGACCTGATTCGTTCACACCTGCTTACATGCGGCCCTGTCCTACCCCGGCCGGGCATGGGCGCTGGTCCAATGGCGCCTCATCCATGACAGCCAACGACCCCCCCTTCTCCAGCGCCCCGGTCTGGGCCGCATTGGGCGTACAGCACGCCATCCTGGCCCGGGCCATGCCGGTGGTTCGCCATGACATCGCCGGCATGCTGACCATCATGCGCATGGCCGCCGTAGTGCTGCGCCGGCGCGCGCAGGACGCCAGCGAGCCGCTGTCCGCCCAGCTGGAGCAGCAGGAAGAGCACCTGACCAGCCTGGCGGAGAGCAGCCGGCGTCTGCGTCACTGGGACCTGCAAGGCCCGCACGCACCCGAACCCGTCGCCGCCACCGCCCAGCTGGCGCGCGACCTGGCCTACCCGCTGCTGGCGATGCGCGGCCTGCAGCTGGAACTGCCGCCGCCCGAGGCCCCCCTGCCCAGCGCCCGGGTACCGCAGCAGCCGCTGCTGTGCCTGCTGCTGGGCGCCATCCACCTGCTTGCCGAAGCACCCGTCGGTGCGCCGGCCTGCGTGCGCATCTTGCCCGGCCCGTCAGACAACAGCCTGCGCGTGCAGGCCGAAGGCGTAGCGGCCGAGGCGCCACCGGCGACGCCCACACCCGGCATGCCGGCACTGGACGGTGACGCCCTGGCGCACCTGGCGCAGCACCTGGGCGCCGGCTGGCGGCACGGCCCGGGCTGGGCCGAGATCGACGCGCCCCGCGCGCCCTGAGGCGGTTCAGCCCAGCGCCAGCGCTACCACGCCGGCGGCGATCAGCACGGCACCGATGATGCGCGCGGCGCGGTCGCCCTCGCCCAGCAGATGGCCGCCGATCAGCGCGGCGAACAGCATGGACACTTCGCGCGCCGGCGCCACCAGCGACAACGGCGCCGTCTGCAGGGCGTACAGCACCAGCACGTAGGCGATGGGGCTGACGGTGGCCACCAGCAGCGCGAAGCGCCACTGCGCCGTCCACAGCGTCCGCAGCTCGGCCGGGCGGCGCAGCGCCACCGGTGTCAGCACCGCCACGCGCAGCAGATTGCCCATGTAGTCCACCAGGATGGGCGACAGCAGCATGGCCTTGACGGCGTAGCCGTCCACCACGGTGTAGCTGGCGATGAACACGCCCGTCAGCACGCCATACGTCAGGCCCTTGCCCAGGCGACGCTGCGCATCGCCGCCGCCCCGGCCGACGCGCAGCAGCCCCGGGCCGCCGGCGATCAGGAACACGCCGCCCACCACGCCGGCGATGCCCAGCACACCCATGGCCGTCAGCCGTTCGCCCAGCAGCAGCACGGCGGTGAGCGAAGACAGCAGCGGCCCCGTGCCGCGCGCCAGCGGGTAGACCACCGTCAGATCGGCCTTGCGGTAGCCGCGCAGCAAGATGACGTAGTACAGCACGTGCAGCAGCCCGCTCAGGGCCACGATGCCCCACTCGCGCGCGCTCCACAGCGGCACCACGTCGCGCCCCAGCCACCAGCCCAGCGGCGCCCAGACGAACATCATCAGCAGCGAGGTGAAGAAGGCGAAGCGCGCATCGCCGCCGGCCTTCTTGGCGGCGATGTTCCACAGGGCGTGGATCAGTCCCGCCAGCAAGATCAGGCCGAAGGCTTGCAGGGACATGGAGTGGGTGGGCGGCTCAATGGAAAAGGCCGCGGCCCGCTGCTGAGGCAGGCCGCGGCCGCAGGGGCGGCGCGGGCGCGGTCAGGCGCGGCCGATGACGGAGGCCGTGGCCATCAACTCCTCCAGCAGCGCGAAGGAGACCTTGCCGGAGGCGGCGTAGGGGTCGAACTCGGGCCGCTCGGAGTATTTGAGGACGATGGAGTGGTTCAGCTTGGCCAGGTTGACCTGGCCCATGGTCCAGCCGCCAAAGCGCCGCTCGCTGATCTCTTCGAAGGCCAGCAGCTCCACGTCCTTGTGCCGCGCGTCGCGCTGGATGTGACCGTACAGGTCGCTGACCGCCGTGCGGCCGCCCTCGATGGCCTGCAGGAAGATGCCCCCGCCGTAGCACAGCACGCCGGTGATGCCAGTGGCCGGGTTGTGCTGGCGCGACTGGGCCAGGATGGCTTCGATGGCGGCGGGCGAGGGGTCCACCGCGCGGCTGACGTAGAGCAGGCGCACCAGCATGGCTCAGGTTCCTTGTACGGCTGTGTTGAGGGTGACTGTGCGTCAGGCCCGCCCGGGGATGAGCGAGAGAAATTCGCGCCGCAGCGTAGGGTTGGTGAGAAACACGCCGCGCATGACGGAGTTGAGCATCTTGCTGTCCATCTCGCGCACGCCGCGCCAGGACATGCAGAAGTGGCTGGCCTCCATGACGATGGCCAGGCCGTCGGGCTGGGTCTTTTCCATGATCAGGTCGGCCAGCTGCACCACGGCCTCTTCCTGAATCTGCGGGCGGCCCATGACCCAGTCCACCAGCCGTGCGTACTTGGACAGGCCGATGACGTTGGTGTGCTCGTTGGGCAGCACGCCGATCCAGATCTTGCCGATCACCGGGCAGAAGTGGTGGCTGCAGGCGCTGCGCACGGTGATCGGGCCGACGATCATCAGCTCGTTCAGGTGCTCGGCGTTGGGGAACTCGGTGATGGGCGGCGGCGCCACGTAGCGGCCCTTGAAGACCTCGTTCAAGTACATCTTGGCCACGCGGCGCGCGGTGCTCTGTGTGTTGTGGTCGCCCTCGGTGTCGATCACCAGGCTGTCGAGCACACCCTGCATCTTGGTCTCGACCTCGTCCAGCAGCAGCTCCAGCTCGCCCGGCTGCAGGAACTCGGCGATGTTGTCGTTGGCGTGGAAGCGCCGTCGCGCGGCGGCCAGGCGCTCGCGGATCTTGACGGAGACGGGCGTGCCCTCGTCGTCGGCGACAGTGGGCGCGCCAGGGGCTGCGGGTTGGGATGACATGGGGCGGCATGGTAACAGCGAACGGCCGCCCGCTGCTTCGTAGTGTTTTTGACCTCCAGGGCTTGCCAGCCAAGCGCTGACAGCTATTTAAACCATAGCAAACACCCGTCGCGTCAATAGCGCTTGCCCGTCACCCACAGCGCGGCGCGCATCAGGCCGAAGGCCATGCGGTCCAGCAACCGCTCGCGCCAGGGGCGGTGGGCGTAGGCCTGCGGGTCCAGGGGCCGGCCGGCGTCGGCCATGGCGCGGGCCAGGCGCTGGCGCAACTGGCGGGCGAAGGCCGCGTCCTTGACCACGACATTGGCCTCGCGCGCCAGCAGCAGCGACAGCGGGTCCAGATTGGACGAGCCCACCGTGGCCCAGGGCCGCGCGCCGTGCGCGTCGATGACGGCCACCTTGGCGTGCAGGAAGCTGGGCTCGTACTCGTAGATCTCCACGCCGGCCGCCAGCAGCGCGCCGTACACCGGCCGGGCCGCGTGGTACTGCATGAAGTATTCGTAGCGCCCCTGCAGCAGCAGCTGCACGCGCACACCGCGCCGGGCCGCGTGCTTGAGGGCGCGGCGCAGCCGACCGCCGGGGATGAAGTAGGCGTTGGCGATGATGACCTCGTGCCGCGCGCGGGCGATGGCCCGGCGGTACGAGCGCTCGATGTGCGTGCGGTGGTGTACGTTGTCGCGCAGCAGGAAGATGGCGCGCATGCCGCGGCTGGCGCGCTCGGCGTGTCGGCCCTTGAGCTTGGCCAGCCGCGCCGCGCGCCAGTCCGCCAGTGCCAGGCCCAGGCGGCGCCGGCGCGCGTCCTGGCCGGCCTTGAGCTGCCACCACAGCTGCTCCATGGCCTCGCTGGCCTGGTCCACCAGGCTGCCCTGCACGCGCACGGCGAAGTCCAGCCGCGGCGCGGCCAGCATGCCGTGGTTGGGGTCGTGGAAATCGTCCAGCACGTTGATGCCGCCGCAAAACAGCACCTGGCCGTCCACCACGCACAGCTTGCGGTGCAGCCGGCGCCAGCGCCGCGGCAGCAGCAGGCCCAGCGGGCCCAGAGGCGAATAGACCTGCAGCAGCACGCCGGCCTGCTCGAAGGCCTGGCGCCAGGACGCGGGCAGCGCCGCCGTGCCGAAGCCGTCCACTACCAGGTGCACGCGTACGCCACGCGCGGCGGCGCGCACCAGCGCCTCGGCCACGCTGGCGCCGCTGCCGGTGCAGTCGAAGATGTAGGTCTCCAGCTGGATGTCGGAGACGGCCGCGTCCATGGCGGCGATCAGGGCCGGGAAGAACTCGGCCGTGCCCTGCAGCAATTCGACCTGGTGGTTGGAGCGGTTGGGGCGATCGCTGCGCGGCCGTGGCTCAGGCATGGCCTGCGCTACAGCTGGAATTCCGCGATCAGCGGCAAGTGGTCGGACATGCGCCACCAGATCCTGCCGCGCGGCACCTGCAGCGACAGGGGACGCAGGCCTCGCACGTAGACGTGGTCCAGCTGCACCATGGGCAGGCGCGCCGGGTAGGTATAGGCCTGGGGAGACTCGTCGTACTCGAACAGGCCAAAGCCCGCCAGCATGCGCTTGATCTGCAGGCCCCAGTCGTTGAAGTCACCGGCCACCACCAAAGGCGCGTCCGGCGGCACCTCGCGGTCGATGAAGCGCTGCAGCTGCGCCACCTGGCGGATGCGGCTGCCGGCGATCAGGCCCAAATGCACCACGATGGCGTGCACCGGCTGGCCCTGCACCAGCACCTCCACGTGCAGCAGGCCGCGCTGTTCGAAGCGGTGGTCGGAGATGTCCTCGTGCCGGTGGCCCACCACCGGCCAGCGGGTGAGCAGCGCGTTGCCGTGCTCGCCATGGCGCGTGAAGGCGTTGGTGCGATAGATGGCCTCGTAGCCTTCAGGCGCGAGGTACTCGGCCTGCGACACCTCGGGCCAGCGCTCGAAGTACAGCGCCTCGCGCCGGTTGACCGATCGCACCTCCTGCAGGCAGACGATGTCGGCGTCCAGCTGCTCCACGGCCAAGCCCAGGTTGTGGATCTCCAGCCGCCGCGCCGGGCCAAGGCCCTGCACGCCCTTGTGGATGTTGTAGGTGGCCACGCGCAGGATGCCTGGGTGCTCGGCGGGCAGTTCAATGGCTGAAGGGGCGGCGGCGTTCATCGGCATGCGAGTCGGGGGAGCCAGAGGATGGCCTCGGCGTTGGAGGGCGAGTAGCAGCGCTCTGCCGCCTCGCGCCAGTCCAGCCAAGCATATGCCGTGTGTTCGCGCGGATTCAAGGTGACAGGTGTATCAGGCGGCACCTGCAGGCCCAGCACCCGTTCGGTGTTCTTCCAAACACCCGGGGCGTAGCGGTGCTGCCACTGCGGGTAGATCGTATAGACGTTCTCCAGGCCCCAGTCGCGCAGCCGGCACCCCGGCGCGTGGGCGTCGATGCCTGTCTCCTCGCCCACCTCGCGCGCAGCGGCCTGCAGCCAGGATTCCTGCGGCCAGTCCTTGCTGCCAGTGACCGACTGCCAGAACTCCCGCCCCTCGTGCAACTCGGTGCGGCGCAGCAGCAGCACGTCCAGCCGCGGCGTATGGAGCACGACGAGAACGGATTCGGGAATCTTGTGAAGGAGCGGCTGCTGCATGGCGCAGTTCTCAGTATGCAGCGCAGGCGCAGTCGTCAGCGCGATGGCACGGCGGGCGGAAGTGCCTTGGCCTGCAGCGCCCGGGCCTGCACCACCAGATGGTTGTGCGCGTCCAGAAAGGCCGCGGCGATGACCTTGCCCTCGTTGGTGTTGCTCCAGCCCGCGCCCGCGCCGCCGCCCAGGCGCCCCAGCACCAGGCCGCCCAGCCCCAGGTCGGTGGTGCGTGCCGCTCCGGTGGCGGCGGCCACCTGCTCGGTGGTCTCGTTGTCCGACAGCAAGAGGGCGGTCTGCGCCTCCTTGAGCTTGACCTGCTCGACCAGCCCCACCAGGCCGGCGATGTCGCGCAGCCCGGGGATCATCGCGATCAACCCGCCCAGTCCGCGGCCTGCGTCCTGCTCGCTGAAGGTCAGGCTGGGCGTGAGGGTGTACTGCGCTTCGTAGCCCCGGCCCCGGGCCACGGTGGAGCCCTGCTTGCGCAGCACACCGGCCTCCTTCAGGTCCTGCTCCTGCACCGTGCCGCGCAGGCCCGCACCCCGGTCCACCACGCGAAAGCAGCCGCTTTGCTGCGCCAGCAGCTTGACCAGCGGCACGGGCGACGGCGGCAGGTGGTACTGGCTGCTCATCACGTAACCGTGCGGGTTCTCGGCCAGCGCCACGGTGGCCACCGGCGCCTCGCAGCGCAGCAGCTCACGAGAGGCACCCTGCGCCCCCTCGGGTCCGGCCGAACCGCTGACGACCGAACCGCCCTCGCCCAGTTCGGTTTTCTTCTCGCCGCAGGCGGGCAGCGCCAGAGTGGCCGCCAGCGTGAGCCACAGGCCGGCGCTCTGAATAGATCGTCGCAAAGTCGACATGGGATACCTCAACAAAAAGGGCGCCCAAGGCGCCCTGCTCGTCCAGCCACAGGAAAGCCAGCTCCCCCGCTCAGCTGGCGGCCGCCACCGGGTTGCGCAGCCGGATATGCAGCTCGCGCAGCTGCTTCTCGTCCACCGGCGACGGCGCCTGCGTCAGCAGGTCCTGGGCGCGCTGGGTCTTGGGGAAGGCGATCACGTCGCGGATGGACTCGGCACCGGTCATCAGGGTGATGAGGCGGTCCAGGCCGAAGGCCAGGCCGCCGTGCGGGGGCGCGCCGTACTGCAGCGCGTCCAGCAGATAGCCGAACTTGGCACGCTGGTCCTCGGGGCTGATGTGCAGCGCGGCGAAGACCTTGGCCTGCACGTCGGCGCGGTGGATACGCACCGAGCCGCCGCCCAGCTCCCAGCCGTTCAAGACCATGTCGTAGGCCTTGGCGATGCACTTGCCCGGGTCGGTGTCCATCAGGTCTTCGTGACCATCCTTGGGGGACGTGAAGGGGTGGTGCACGGCCACCCAGCGGCCCGTTTCCTCGTCGTGCTCGAACATGGGGAAGTCCACCACCCACAGCGGCGCCCAGCGGTCCTCGAACAGGCCGCTCTTCTTGCCGAAATCGCTGTGGCCGACCTTCAGGCGCAGCGCGCCGATGCTGTCGTTGACGATCTTTTCCTTGTCGGCGCCGAAGAAGATCAGGTCGCCGTCCTGCGCGCCGGTGCGCTGGAGGATCTCGGCAATGGCGGCATCGTGGATGTTCTTGACGATGGGCGACTGCAGGCCGTCACGGCCCTTGGCAGCCTCGTTGACCTTGATCCAGGCCAGGCCCTTGGCGCCGTAGATCTTCACGAACTCGGTGTACTGGTCGATCTCGCCACGGCTGATGGCCGCGCCGCCGGGCACGCGCAGGGCCACCACGCGGCCGCCCTTGGTGGTGGCGGGTGCGGAGAAAACCTTGAAGTCCACATCGGCCATGACGTCGGTCAGCTCGGTGAATTCAAGCTTGACGCGCAGGTCGGGCTTGTCCGAGCCGAAGCGGCGCGCCGCCTCCTGGTAGCTCATGGTGGGGAAGTCGCCCAGCTCCACGTCCAGCTGCGCCCGGAAGACCTCGCGGATCATGCGCTCGAAGATGGCGCGGATTTCTTCCTCGCCCAGGAAGGAGGTCTCGCAGTCGATCTGCGTGAACTCGGGCTGGCGGTCGGCGCGCAGGTCCTCGTCGCGGAAGCACTTGGTGATCTGGTAGTAGCGGTCGTAGCCGGCCACCATCAGCATCTGCTTGTACAGCTGGGGCGACTGCGGCAGCGCAAAGAACTGGCCGTCGTGCACGCGGCTGGGCACCAGGTAGTCGCGCGCGCCCTCGGGCGTGCTCTTGCCCAGCATGGGCGTCTCGATATCGATGAAGCCTTCCTGGTCCAGGAAGTTGCGCACCTGGATGGCCGTCTTGTAACGCAGCATCATGTTGCGCTGCATGTGGGGGCGGCGCAGGTCCATGACGCGGTGGGTCAGGCGCGTGGTCTCGGACAGGTTGTCGTCGTCCATCTGGAAGGGTGGCGTGACCGAGGCGTTGAGCACCACCAGCTCGTGGCACAGCACCTCGATCTGGCCGCTCTTGATCTTGTCGTTAGTGGTGCCGGCGGGGCGCGGGCGCACCAGGCCCTTGACCTGCACACAGAACTCGTTGCGGATGTCCTCGGCCACCTTGAACATCTCGGGGCGGTCGGGGTCGCAGACCACCTGCACGTAGCCTTCGCGGTCGCGCAGATCAATGAAGATCACGCCGCCATGGTCGCGGCGGCGGTTCACCCAGCCGCACAGGGTGACGGTTTGGCCCATCAGGGCTTCGGTCACGAGACCGCAGTAGTGGGAGCGCATGGCCATGGTTGGGAGCTCTTTTTTCTTCCTGCGCCCCAGGGGCGCGACGATGGTGATGAGGGTGCTGCGGTGCCAGGGGCCGCCGGTCCGGCCGCCCCGAGGGGCTACCTGCCCGCCTCGGCAGCCAGGGGGTCGGGCGGGGCCACGACTCCCATCGAAACAATGTACTTGAGGGCCGCGTCGATGCTCATGTCCAGCTCCACGCAGTCGCTCTTGCGCATCAGCACGAAGTAGCCGCCCGTGGGGTTGGGCGTAGTGGGCACGTAGACGCTGACGAACTCGTCGCGCAGGTGGGCCGCGACCTCGCCGCTGGGCGTGCCGGTGATGAAGGCTACCGTCCACACGCCCTCACGTGGCCACTGCACCAGCACGGCGGTGCGAAAGGCGTTGCCGCTCTCGGAAAACAGCGTGTCAGACACCTGCTTGACGCTGGAGTAGATGGAGCGCACCACCGGGATGTGGCTGACCAGCGCGTCGCCCCACTCCACCAGCTTGCGCCCGGCGAAGTTGCTGGCCAGGGCGCCCACCGCCAGCAGGATGCTCAGCGTGAGCAGCACGCCAAAGCCGGGGATGTGAAAGCCCAGCAGCCGGTCGGGCTGCCAAGAGCCGGGCAGGATGGCCAAGGTCTGGTCCAGGGCGCCCACGATCCAGGACAGAACCCAGGCCGTGATGACGCCGGGCACCACGACCAGCAGGCCGGTGAACAGCCACTTGCGCAGCGCGGCCATGGGCGTGGCCTTGGTCATTTTTTCAGGCATCAGAAGTGCTTGCAGCGGGCGCTGGACTTGCGGCGGCAGCTCCTTTTTCAGGAGCAGCCCCGGCAGCCGGCTGCTTGCGGCCGCTGAAGTCGGTGGCATACCAGCCCGTGCCCTTGAGCTGAAAGCCCGGGGCCGTCAGCTGCTTGGCGAAGGCGTGGGCGCCGCAGGCCGGGCAGGTAGTGAGCGGGGCGTCGGCAATTTTTTGCAGCACGTCCTTGGCATGGCCGCAGGAGCCGCACTGGTAGGCGTAAATAGGCATTGCAAAAACGCGCTGGAGGGCGAGGAAAAACCCGCAATTATAGGCAACGGCGGGTTTTTCCTGCGGCGCTCAGTCCAGGCCCGCCACGGGTTGCGCGGCCAGGTGGGCGTTGCGCACAAACTGCGGCGCCAGCGACCCGCCCACCATGCCGACCACGGCCGCCAGCACGCCGGCCAGCTGCTGCGGAAAGACCTCGCCGAGCGCGGGCGTGGCCATGAACAGCAGCCAGGTGCCGATGCCCAGCACCACGGCGCACAGCGCTCCCTGGGTGTTGGCGCGCTTCCAGTACAGGCCGAAGACCAGCGGCACGAAGGCGCCCACCAACGGCACCTGGTAGGCGCCCGACACCAGCTCGAAGATGGGCGTGCCCTCCATCTTGATGGAGTAGATCAGCACGCAGATGGCGAACACGAAGACGCTGATGCGCATGATGCGCAGGTTCTCGTCGTCGCTGATGTAGGTGGGACGGAACTGGCGCCAGATGTTCTCGGTGAAGGTGACGGCCGGCGCCAGCAGCGTGGCCGAGGCGCAGGACTTGATGGCCGACAGCAGTGCGCCGAAGAACAGCACCTGCATCATGACCGGCATGCGGTCCATGACCAGCGTGGGCAGCACCTTCTGCGGGTCGTCTTCCAGCAGCGCCGCAGTCTGCTCGGGCATGATGATCAGCGCACTGGCCACCAGGAACATGGGCACGAAGGCGAACAGGATGTACGCCGTGCCGCCGATGACCGTGCCATGCGTGGCGGCCTTTTCGCTGTTGGCCGACATGACGCGCTGGAACACGTCCTGCTGCGGGATGGAGCCCAGCATCATGGTGATGGCCGCGCCGAAGAAGAAGATGATCTCGTGCCAGGTCGGCTCGGGCCAGAAGCGGAACATGTCGCGGCTCACGGCCAGGTCAATGATTTTGCCGGCGCCGCCAGCCATGTCGGCCGCGAAGAACGACAGCACCAGCAGGCCCACCACCAGGATGATCATCTGGATGAAGTCCGTCACCGCCACGGACCACATGCCGCCCCACAGCGTATAGACCAAGATGGAGCCCACGCCGATGGCCATGCCCCAGGGGATGGAGATCACCCCGCCCGACAGCAGGTGGAAAACCAGGCCCAACGCCGTGACCTGGGCCGACACCCAGCCCAGGTAGCTGAGCATGATGATCAGCGAGCAGATCACCTCGATGCCGCGCCCATAGCGCTCGCGGTAGTAGTCGCTGATGGTCAGCAGCGTCATGCGGTACAGCTTGCCGGCGAAAAACACGCCCACCAGGATCAGGCACATGCCGGCCCCGAAGGGGTCCTCCACCACGGCGTTCAAGCCGCCGTGAATGAACTTGGCGGGAACGCCCAGCACGATCTCCGAGCCGAACCACGTGGCGAACGTGGTGGTGATGATCATGTACATGGGCAGGTGCCGACCGGCGATGGCGAAGTCGGCCGTGTTCTGCACACGCCTGGCGGCCCACAGGCCGATGCCGATGGTGACAAACAGATAGGCGATCACCATGAAGAGCAACACGTGGCAACTCCTGAAGGAAGGAAAAGTGGTTGACGAAGAAGGGTGGGAAGGGAAAAGAAAACCGAAGGCGTGCCCGGCTCAGAACACGCGCAGGCGCGCAATGATCTGCATCACGATCAACCCCAGCAGGAAGCCGACGCCGCCGTAGATCACGCCTTGCAGCAGGCGGTTGGTGCGCTTTTGTTCGGCCAGCAGCGCCTGCAGCTCCGCCCGGCCGTCGCCCTGGCCGCGGTGGCTGAGGTATTCGTGCATCAGGCGCGGCAGCTCGGGCAGGATCTTGGCGTAGCGCGGTGCCTCCATGCGCAGTTCGCGCCACAGGCGCTGCGGACCCAGCTGCTCGAGCATCCAGCGCTCCAGGAAGGGCTTGGCCGTGCTCCACAGGTCCAGTTCTGGGTCGAGCTGGCGGCCCAGGCCTTCGATGTTGAGCAGCGTCTTTTGCAGCAGCACCAGTTGCGGCTGGATCTCCACCTGGAAGCGCCGCGAGGTCTGGAACAGGCGCAGCAGCACCATGCCCAGCGAGATCTCCTTGAGCGGCCGGTCGAAGTACGGCTCGCAGACGGCGCGAATCGCCGACTCCAGCTCATTGACGCGCGTAGTGGGTGGCACCCAGCCGCTTTCGATGTGCAGCTCGGCCACACGCTTGTAGTCGCGCCGGAAGAAGGCCGTGAAGTTCTGCGCCAGGTATTCCTTGTCGTACTCGGTGAGCGTGCCGACGATGCCGAAGTCCAGCGAGATGTAGCGCCCGAAGGTGTCCGGGTCCAGGCTGACCTGGATGTTGCCGGGGTGCATGTCGGCGTGGAAGAAGCCGTCGCGAAACACCTGGGTGAAGAAGATGGTCACGCCGTCGCGGGCCAGCTTCTTGATGTCTACGCCGGCCTCGCGCAGACGAGCGACCTGGTTGATGGGCACGCCGTTCATGCGCTCCATCACCAGCACGTCGGGGTGGCAGAAATCCCAGAACACCTCCGGGATCAGCACCAGCCCGACGTCCTTCATGTTGCGCCGCAGCTGGGCGGCGTTGGCCGCCTCGCGGATCAGATCCAGCTCGTCGTGCAGGTAGTTGTCGAACTCGGCCACCACCTGGCGGGGCTTGAGGCGCTTGCCGTCCGCCGACAGGCGCTCCACCCAGCGGGCCATCATGCCCATCAGGGCCAGGTCCTGGTCGATCACCGGCAGCATGCCGGGGCGAAGCACCTTCACGGCCACATCGCGCTCGCGCCCATGCCGATCGCGGATGACGGCGAAGTGCACCTGGGCGATGGAGGCGCTGGCTACCGGCGTGCGGTCGAACGAGACAAACACCTCGTCGATCGGCCGGCGAAAGGCCCGCTCGATGGTGGCCACTGAAATAGCCGGGTCGAACGGCGGCACGCGGTCCTGCAGCAGCGCAAGCTCGTCGGCGATGTCCGGCGGCATCAGGTCGCGCCGCGTGGACAGCACCTGGCCGAACTTCACGAAGATCGGCCCCAGCCGCTCCAGCGCCAGGCGCAGGCGCACGCCGCGCGGCGCATCCAGGCGCCGTCCGAAGGTGATGACGCGCGTGAGCAAATGCAGCCAGGGGTGGCGAAAATTGGACAGCACGACCTCGTCCAGGCCATGGCCCAGCACCACCCGCAGGATGGTGAACCCCCGCACGAAGCGCCTCATGGCGGCGAACGGTGCGCTGTGCTGTTGTCGGCGCCGTGGGCGCCGAGGTCGCCGGCGCCGCCCATGCGCGCGCCCACGAAGCGGCGCAGGGCCGCAGCCACGCGCTCGGCCACCGAGGCCACAGCCCGCGCCGGCGCATCGCCGATCACGCGTGCCAGATCATCCTCGACGTCCCAGCGCACGTTGTCCACCACCCAGTTGATGTCGGCGGCCAGTTGCACGTCACCCTCGATGCGGATGGAGGGCCGCTCACCGGCCAGGGCGCTGCGCGCCAGCGACAGCGGTGACGCCTCGAACACCTGCAGCCGCAGGTCGGGCTGGGCGCCCTCGGGTGCCAGGTCCAGCAGGCCGGCGGGGGTGAGCTGCAGCGTCATGAAGAAGTTGCGCCACTGCACGTGCGCCGTGCGCCCGGCCTGGCGCGCCAGGCGGTCCATCGCTTCACGCTCCTGCATCAGCACGTGGTTCAGGAACAGCACCGCCCGGTGCTGCACCTCGTGCACCAGCCAGGCCGGCGGCTGCGGGCCGGAAACGATGCGTTCCATGAGGCCGTCCAGAAACGAAAAAGGGGACTGCTTAGACATAGCCCCCGATTATTCCCCGAAGTGGCGGCCGCACTGTCGGCTTTTTGGCCGAGAGTGCGGCGCCTTCTTCGCTGTGATTGGTGGATGGATTACTGCAGTGCCTGCAGGCCGGCCACCAGCCAGCCGCTGGAGCCGCTCTTGGGCTTGGTCATGTTCCAGACCTCGCGGAAGGGGCTGGGGCCGGCGGAGGCCTCCTCGCGAATCATGCCGGAGAACTCCACGCTGGCCATGTAGCCATCGCCCAGGTCCTCGATGCCCAGCAGCTGCGCCTCCAGCATGACCACGTCGGTGTGGTTGGGCTCGGCGCCGCCGCGGTGCTGCTCGCGCTCGGACAGCTGGGTGCGGATCTCGCCGACCATGGCGTCGGTCATCATGGAGCGCAGCGTGGCGATGTCCGAGCGGTCCCAGGCGGCCTGCAGCGTCACGAAGTTGCGCTTGGCCGCCGTCAGGAAGCCCTCGGTGTCAAAGCCGTCGGGCACGCCCCAGTTCTGCGAGCCGGCCAGGGCCGAGCCGATCATGGAGCCGCCAGCCGCCGCGCCGGGCTGCGCCTGGAAGGCCGCGCCGGCGCGCTCCCAGGGGCGGGCCGAGGCGTCGTTGCCCACCTTCTCGGGGTTGTACTGGCGCGGCATCTGCACGTCCGCCGGCGGCGTGCCTGCGCCCGCACCCTGGAAGGCGAAGGGCGAGGCGGCCGCGGTCTGCGCCGGACGACGCGAGCGCATGACCATGCCCACCACGGCCATGACCACCAGCGCCAGCAGCGCGAACATCAGGAACTGCGCAAAGCCCGCGCCAAGACCCAGCGAGTTGGCCAGCCAGGCCAGGCCCAGGCCGGCAGCCAGGCCGCCCAGCATGGCGCCCCAGGGCTTGCGTGTGGCGGCCGCAGCGGCGCCGGCGCCAGCCGCTGCCGGTGCCGCGTTGGCGGCCTGGTTGGGCGCGGCGCCCTGCTGCGCCGGCGTGCCGGGCGCGCGCGGCGGCGTGGCCTCGCGCTGCGTGACGTTGGAGGACTGGCGGCCGAAGGACTTGCCTCCGCCCATGCGGCGCGCGTCGGCGTCCAGGTGCACCAGCGCCAGCACGGCCACCAGCGCCACGGACCACAGTTTGCTGTTCATGTCATCTCCCAAGGAAGGTGTGAGCGGCGAGCGCCCCGGAAGCGGATTTCGCCCGCTTGGTATTCGTTCAGCACTTGATTCCAACATGCAGCGCCACCACGCCGCCCGTCATGTTGTGATAGTCCACATGCCCAAAGCCACTTTGTTTCATGAGGGATTTGAGCTCCTCCTGACCCGGATGCATGCGGATGGACTCGGCCAGATACTGGTAGCTGGCGGCGTCGCCGGCCACCATGGAACCCAGCCGCGGCAGCACCTTGAAGGAGTACCAGTCGTAGGCCTTGGACAGGGGCTTGGCGACCTTGGAGAACTCCAGCACCAGCAGGCGCCCGCGGGGTTTCAGCACGCGGCACATCTCGGCCAGCGCCGCGTCCTTGTGGGTCATGTTGCGCAGGCCGAAGGCCACGCTGACCAGGTCGAAGTGGTTGTCGGGAAAGGGCAGGTGCTCGGCGTCGCACACCGCCGTGGGCAGCACCACGCCGGCGTTGATCAGCCGGTCGCGGCCGGTGCGCAGCATGGCCTCGTTGATGTCGGTGTGCACCACGCGGCCGGTGGCGCCGACCTTCTTGGAGAAAGCCAGCGCCAGGTCGCCCGTGCCGCCGGCAATGTCCAGCACCTGGTCGCCCTCGCGCAGGTTGGCCACCATCACCGTGTAGGCCTTCCAGGCCCGGTGCAGGCCACCGGACATCAGGTCGTTCATCAGGTCGTACTTGGGCGCGACGGAGTCGAAAACGCCGCGTACGCGGCGCGCCTTGTCGCTTTCGTCGACCGACTGGAAACCGAAGTGGGTGGTGCTCATGGCGTGATGCTAGGTCAGGGGTTGGCGGCGCGTACAGGGACAACCCCGCGCCAGCGTGGGGCTTGTGTCGCTATTCGGACAAATGGGGGACAAGGCCGCGGGCTCAATGCCCGCCGCAGCCGCCGCTGCTGCAGCCGCCACCGCCGTGGGCCGCCTTGCCGCCCATGGGCGCGTCACGGTCCACGCCGGCCTCGGCCAGGCGGCGCTCGTACTCGCGCATCAGCTGCTGCTGGTCGCGGCCCAGCTCATAGAGATAGGCCCAGGTGAAGATGCCGCTGTCGTGCCCGTCGGAGAAGGCTGGGCGCACGGCGTAGTGGCCCACGGGCTCCAGGCCCACCAGGGCCACGTCGCGCTTGCCGGTCTGCAACACCTCCTGGCCCGGGCCGTGGCCCTGCACCTCGGCCGAGGGCGAGTACACGCGCATCAGCTCGAAGGGGATGCGAAAGACCGCGCCATCGCTGAACGCCACCTCCAGCACACGCGAGCGCTCGTGCACGGTGATGGCCTGCGGCGCGGGAGTGTTGTCGAGCGGTTGGGCCATGGGTTCACCTCGTGCCTTGTTTCAAGCAAAAAAGGCCGCCAGCGCTTATGCAGCAAGCGCCGGCAGCTATCAAATCGATTGCACCTGAACGCTCTCGCCGCCCCAGGCGGCGAGCCGCTCGCGCAGCGCCTGGTGCAGGGCAGGCAAGTGCTCGGCCAGTTGCGCCTCGTGCTCGGCGCTGCGGGGGCGCTGGGGCACGGCCCACAGCGGCGCGGGCCAGTGGCTGTCCCAGGTGTAGCGGCCGATCACATGCCAGTGCAGGTGCGGCACCACGTTGCCCAGGGTGGCCAGGTTGACCTTGTCCGGCTGCACCTGCTCGCGCAGGGCCTGCTCGACCAGGGTGACGGCCTGCATGCAGTGCAGGCGCGCGGCCTCGTCCAGGTCGGAGAACTCGGCCACGTGCGCGTTCCAGACCACGCGGTAGAAGGCGGGAAAGCCCGGCTCGTCCACATGGATCACGCGCAGCTGCTGGCCGCGCCAGATCAGCGTGCCGCCGTCGGCGGCGCACAGGGGGCATTGCGGGCCGGCGGTCATACAAGGACCCGCTCGATGCCGCCGGCGTTGGCGCGCTGCACGTACTCGGGCAGCCAGTTCTCGCCCAGGATCTGGCGCGCCATCTCGATGACGATGTAGTCGGCTTCGAGCAAGCCGTTCTGCAGGTCGCCCTGGTAGCGCGAGATGCCCTGCAGGCAGCTGGGGCAGCTGGTCAGGATCTTGATGTTGTCCTGCGCACCCACGGCGCCGCTGGCGCGCAGCTGCGCCTCGCCCTTGCGGATCTCTTCTTCCTTGCGAAAGCGCACCTGCGTGGCCACGTCGGGCCGCGTCACGCCCAGCGTGCCGGATTCGCCGCAGCAGCGCTCGCTCTTCAGGACCTTGTCGCCCACCAGGGCGCGCACGGTCTGCATGGAGTCGCCCTGCTTCATGGGGTTGTGGCAGGGCTCGTGGTACAGGTAGCCGCCCTGCCCCGCCGGCAGCGTGATGCCCTTTTCCAGCAGGTATTCGTGGATGTCGATGATGCGGCTGCCGGGGAAGATCTTGTCGAACTGGTAGCCCTGCAGCTGGTCGTAGCAGGTGCCGCACGAGACCACCACCGTCTTGATGTCCAGGTAGTTCAGCGTGGTGGCCACGCGGTGGAACAGCACCCGGTTGTCGGTGATCATCTTCTCGGCCTTGTCGAACTGGCCGCTGCCGCGCTGCGGATAGCCGCAGCACAGGTAACCGGGCGGCAGCACCGTCTGCACGCCGGCGTGCCACAGCATGGCCTGCGTGGCCAGGCCGACCTGGGAAAACAGCCGCTCGGAGCCGCAGCCGGGAAAGTAAAACACCGCCTCGCTGTCCGCGCCCGTCTCGGGGTTGCGGATGATGGGCACGTAGTCCTTGTCCTGGATGTCCAGCAGCGCGCGCGCCGTCTTCGTGGGCAGGCCGCCGGGCAGCTTCTTGTTCACGAAGTGGATGACCTGTTCCTTGATGGGCGCCGGCCCTACGGTGGCGGGCGGGTGGGCCGTCTGCTTGCGGGCCACGGCCTGCAAAGCGTCCACGGCCAGTCGCTGGGCCTTGTAGCCGACGTTGACCATGCCGGCGCGCAGCGCACCGATGGTGCGCGGGTCGGTGGCGTTGAGCATGGTCATGGCCAAGGCGTTGCCCGGGCGCCAGCTCTTCTTGCCCATCTTGCGCAGCAGGTTGCGCATGTTCATGGTCACGTCGCCGAAGTCGATCTTGACCGGGCAGGGGTTGTAGCACTTGTGGCACACCGTGCAGTGGTCGGCCACGTCCTCGAACTCCTGCCAGTGGTGGCTGGAGATGCCGCGGCGCGTCTGCTCCTCGTACAAAAAGGCCTCGGCCAGCAGCGAGGTGGCCAGGATCTTGTTGCGCGGGCTGTACAAAAGGTTGGCGCGCGGCACGTGGGTGGCGCACACCGGCTTGCACTTGCCGCAGCGCAGGCAGTCCTTGACGCTGGCGACGATGTCGCCGATGTCGCTCTGCTGCATGATCAGCGACTCGTGCCCCATCAGCCCGAAGCTGGGCGTATAGGCGTTGGTCAGGTCGGCGAACATCAGCGATGCGCGCGCGCCCCTGTGAGCCAAATCGGCCTGCAGCCCTTGCTCAGCTTGCGCCAGCAGCTCCTGATTGCGTAGCAGCTTGCCGCGGTTGAAGCGCCCGTGCGGGTCGATGCGCTGCTTGTAGGCGGCAAACGGCGCCAGCTCCTCGTCGGTCAGGAACTCCAGCTTGGTGATGCCAATACCGTGCTCGCCCGAGATCACGCCGCCCAGGCTGCGCGCCAGCACCATGATGCGCGCCACGGCCTCGTGCGCGGTCTGCAGCATGTCGTAGTTATCGCTGTGCACGGGAATGTTGGTGTGCACGTTGCCGTCGCCCGCGTGCATGTGCAGCGCCACCCACACCCGGCCCTTGAGCACGCGCTGCTGCACGTCGCCCAGCGCCTGCATCAGCGGCTCGAAGTCGCTGCCGGTGAAGATGTTGCGCAGCGGATCGCGAATCTGCGCCTTCCAGCTGGCGCGCAGGCGGTGGTCCTGCAGCTGCGGGAACAGCTCCTCCACCCGCCGCAGCCAGTCCTGCCAGAGCGCGCGCGTCTCGCGCACCTGGGCCAGGGCCAGCGCCAGCTTTTCCTCCAGCAGCTCGGGCGACGGCGCCTCGCCGACCGCCTCGGGCTTGCCCAGCGGCAGCTGGCCCTGGGCCAGGAAATCCTCCAGCGCGTCGGCCAGCTCGATCTTGTTGCGCAGGGACAGCTCGATGTTGATGCGCTCGATGCCGTCGGTGTACTCGGCCATGCGCGGCAGCGGGATCACCACGTCCTCGTTGATCTTGAAGGCGTTGGTGTGGCGGCTGATGGCCGCGGTCTTCTTGCGGTCGGCCCAGAACTTCTTGCGCGCCTCGGCGCTCACCGCCGTGAAGCCCTCGCCCGAGCGCGAATTGGCGATGCGCACCACCTCGGCGGCGGCGCGGGCCACGGCGTCGGGGTCGTCGCCCACGATGTCGCCCACCAGCAGCATCTTGGGCAGCCCGCCGCGCTTGCTCTTGGTGGTGTAGCCCACGGCGCGCAGGTAGCGGTCGTCCAGATGCTCCAGGCCGGCCAGCAGCACGCCGGAGCGCTTTTGCTCGGAGAACATGAAGTCCTTGATCTCGACGATGCTGGGCACCGCGTCCTTGGCGTTGCCGAAGAACTCCAGGCACACGGTGCGCGTGTGCTCGGGCATGCGGTGCACGATCCAGCGGGCGCTGGTGATCAGGCCGTCCGTGCCCTCCTTCTGGATGCCGGGCAGGCCCGACAGGAACTTGTCCGTCACGTCCTTGCCCAGGCCTTCCTTGCGGAAGGTGTGGCCAGGGATGTCCAGGCGCTCGGTGCGGATCGGCGTCCTGCCGTCGGCCTGGAAGTACTGCAGCTCGAAGCTGGCAACTGCAGCGTCGTGGATCTTGCCCAGGTTGTGCCCGATGCGCGTGACCTCCAGCCACTGCCCTTCAGGCGTCACCATGCGCCAGCTGGCCAGGTTGTCCAGCGCCGTGCCCCACAGCACGGCCTTCTTGCCACCGGCGTTCATGGCGATGTTGCCGCCCACGCAGCTGGCCTCGGCGCTGGTCGGGTCCACGGCGAAGACGAAGCCGGCGTTTTCTGCCGCATCGGCCACGCGCTGGGTGACCACGCCAGCCTCGGTCCAGACGGTGGCCACCTCGTGTTCCAGGCCGGGCAGGCGGCGCATCTCCACCGCCGTCATGGCCTCGAGCTTCTCGGTGTTGATGACGGCGCTGCGCCAGGTCAGCGGAATGGCGCCGCCGGTGTAGCCGGTGCCGCCGCCGCGCGGGATGATGGTCAGCTCCAGCTCGATGCAGGCCTTGACCAGCTCGGCCATCTCGGCCTCCGTGTCGGGCGTGAGCACGACGAAGGGGAACTCCACGCGCCAGTCGGTGGCGTCGGTGACGTGCGAGACGCGCGACAGCCCGTCGAACTTGACGTTGTCCTTGGCCGTCAGCCGGGCGAAGCGTTTTTGCGCGGCGCGGCGCATGCTGGCCACCTCGGCCAGCGTGGCGTCGAACTCGGCGATCGCCCGCTGCGCGGCCTGCACCAGCACGCCCACGCGGCGGTCGCGCTCGGGGTCCTCGTGCGGCAGGCGGCGCTTGTCGATCTCGGCCATGCGGTGGCGCAGCGCATCCACCAGCAGCTTGCGCCGGTCGGGGTTGTGCAGCAGGTCGTCCTGCAGATAGGGGTTGCGCTGCACGACCCAGATGTCGCCCAGCACCTCGTAGAGCATGCGGGCGGATCGGCCCGTGCGCCGCTCGCGGCGCAGCTCGTCCAGCACGGCCCAGGCCGGCTCGCCCAGCAGGCGGATGACGATCTCGCGGTCGGAAAACGAGGTGTAGTTGTACGGAATCTCGCGCAGCCGGGCAGTCTGCCCGCCCTGCGCGCCTTGCAGGGCAGCCAGCGCAATCGGATCGTTCATGGGGTCAACCTGGGGTCGGGCGGGTCTGCGCCCGCTGGGGCTCTCGGGGGCTGGCGATTTTAAGCGACGCCCCCCGCGCACGCGCCGCGCGAGGGGCGGAGCCTGTTTCTCAAGCAAAAAACGGCTCCAGCCCTTGCCTGGCAAGCGCTGGCAGCTCCCCTTTCAATAGCAAAAACCGCAATGCGCGCCGCATCAGAAAAGCACGCGCGTGCGCAGCGTGCCCGGCACCTGGGCCAGCTTTTCCAGCGCCAGGTCGGAGGAGCGGGCGTCCAGGTCGATGACCACATAGCCCAGGTCCTCGCGCGTCTGCAGGTACTGGGCAGCGATGTTCACATCGTTGTCCGACAGGATGCGGTTGATCTGCGACAGCACGCCCGGCACGTTCTGGTGGATGTGCAGCAGCCGGTGCTTGCCCTCGTGTGCGGGCAGCGCCACCTCGGGGAAGTTGACCGACGAGGTGCTGGTGCCGTTGTCGCTGTAGCGGATGAGCTTGTGCGCCACCTCCAGGCCGATGTTGGCCTGCGCCTCCATGGTGGAGCCGCCGATGTGCGGCGTGAGGATGACGTTGTCCAGCCCGCGCAGGGGCGAGACGAACTCGTCCTTGTTGCTCTTGGGCTCCTTGGGGAAGACATCGATGGCGGCGCCCGCGAGGCGGCCGCTCTTGATGGCCTCGGCCAGCGGCTCGATCTCTACCACGGTGCCGCGCGAGGCATTGATCAGGATGGCGCCGGGCTTCATGGCGGCGATCTGCTGCGCGCCCATCATCCACTGGGTGGAGGGCAGCTCGGGCACGTGCAGGCTGACGATGTCGGCCTCGCCCAGCAGCGCGGCCAGCGACGGCGCCTGGCGCGCGTTGCCCAGCGGCAGCTTGGCCACCACGTCGTGAAAGATCACGTGCATGCCCAGGCTCTCGGCCAGCACCGACAGCTGCGAGCCGATGGCGCCATAGCCGACGATGCCCAGCGTCTTGCCGCGCGCCTCGAAGGCGCCTTCGGCGCTCTTGAGCCAGCCGCCGCGGTGCGCCACGGCGTTCTTCTCGGCAATGCCGCGCAGCAGCAGGATGCTCTCGGCCAGCACCAGCTCGGCCACCGAGCGGGTGTTGGAATACGGCGCGTTGAACACGGCGATGCCGCGCGCACGCGCCGCGGGCAGGTCGATCTGGTTGGTGCCGATGCAAAACGCCCCCACGGCCACCAGCTTGGGCGCGGCGGCCAGCACCTCGGCGGTGAGCTGGGTGCGCGAGCGGATGCCCACGAAGTGCGCGTCGGCCAGCTTGTCCTTGAGCTCCTGCCCCTCCAGCGCGCCCGTCAGCCGCTGCACGTTGGTGTAGCCGGCGGCGGCCAGGGCGTCGACGGCGCAGGAGTGCACCCCCTCGAGCAACAGGAACTTGATCTTGCTTTTGTCCAGGGAGGTCTTGGGCATGGAGGAACACCGGTGGAGTGAAGGGAGGCTCATCATTGTGCAGTGCACAAATCCTTACTGTCAGAAGGCGAATGGTGCGGGGTGAGCACCACAGACCTGCACGATGCAAGGGCAAAGTCCCCGGTATGTCAGAAAACCGTAATGGAAGTGTCACAATTTGCACCTTTCGGCTGGCGGGTAATCCCCGTTGTTGAGTGCTTTTCGCTGTGCCACAACGTCATGTTTCCGTCACAAGGCGGCGCCACCATGGTGCGCTTTCGCCTTCCGTCCATTCCCCAAAAAGGAGCTTTCACCCCATGCAAGTCAAACATCTGGCACTGGCTGCCTCCATGCTCGCCGTCAGCGTCGCCGCGCAGGCGCAGACCGAGATCCAGTGGTGGCACTCGATGACAGCCGTGAACAACGAGTGGGTCAACGACCTGGCCAAGCAGTTCAACGAGAGCCAGAAGGACTACAAGATCGTGCCCACCTTCAAGGGCACCTATGACGAATCCATGACGGCCGCCATCGCCGCCTTCCGCTCGGGCAACGCGCCGCACGTCCTGCAGGTGTTTGAAGTGGGCACGGCCACGATGATGGCCAGCAAGGGCGCCACCGTGCCCGTGGGCAAGGTGATGAAGGATGCGGGTGCGGACTTCAACCCCGCCGGCTACATCCCCGCCGTCGCCGCCTACTACACGGCTCCCAGCGGCGAGATGCTGAGCATGCCGTTCAACAGCTCGACCACGGTCTTCTACATCAACAAGGACGCCTTCAAGAAGGCCGGTCTGAACACCGACAAGGCCCCCGCCACCTGGCCCGAGGTGTTCGAAGCCGCGAAGAAGCTCAAGGCCAGCGGCCACAGCTGCCCCATGACGCTGGCCTGGATGGGCTGGACGCAGCTGGAGTCGTTCTCCGCCTGGCACAACGTGGAGTTCGCCACCGAGAAGAACGGCCTGTCGGCCAACGGCTACAAGGCCCGCATGAAGGTTAACTCGCCGCTGCACGTCAAGCACATCGAGAACCTGTCGCAGGCCGCCAAGAACGGCGAGTTCGTCTACAAGGGCCGCGGCTCGGCCGCCCAGGCGTCCTTCACCTCGGGTGAGTGCGCCATGATCCAGACGTCGTCGGGCTTCTACGGCGACGTGGCCAAGAACGCCAAGTTCGCCTACGCCATCGCTCCCCTGCCCTACTACGCCGACGTGAAGGGCGCGCCGCAGAACACCGTGATCGGCGGCGCCTCGCTGTGGGTCATGGCCGGCAAGAAGCCCGAGGAATACAAGGGCGTGGCCAAGTTCTTCGAGTTCCTGTCGCAGACCAAGGTGCAGGCCGCCAGCCACCAGCGCACGGGCTACCTGCCCATCACCATGGCCGCCTATGAGCTGACGGACAAGTCCGGCTTCTACCAGCAGAACCCCGGCACTGACGTGGCCGTGAACCAGATGGTGCGCAAGGTGACCGACAACTCGCGCGGCATCCGCCTGGGCAACTACGTGCAGATCCGCACCATCGAGGACGAAGAGCTCGAGCAGGTGTGGGCCGGCAAGAAGACCGCCAAGGAGGCCCTGGATTCCATCGTCAGCCGCGGCAACGAGCTGCTGGCCCGCTTCGAGAAGTCCTACAAGAAGTAATCGCCTTGTCTGCCCCGCGCCGTGCCCCAAGAGGGCGCGCCGGGGCCGCGGCCCGCCCACCCGTGCGGGCCGTCTCTTTCCCGACGGCTGCATGGACTGCACCGGCGGTTTTTTGCTTTTTGGACCGTCATGGAAAAACGCGTACTTTTCCGCTCGGCGTGGCTGCCCTGGGTGCTGATCGCCCCGCAGCTGCTCATCATCAGCGTCTTCTTCTTCTGGCCCGCCTGGCAGGCGGTGCTGCAGTCCTTCCAGATGGAAGACGCCTTCGGCATGAGCGTCGAATGGGTGGGCCTGCAGAACTTCCAGCAGCTGCTGGACGACCCCTCCTACCTGAACTCCTTCAAGCGCACGGCACTGTTTTCCATCCTGGTGGCGGGCATAGGCATCGGCCTGGCGCTGGCGCTGGCCATCTTCGCCGACCGCATCGTGCGCTTTGCCATGGTCTACAAGACCCTGCTCATCGTGCCCTACGCCGTGGCGCCCGTGATCGCCGGCGTGCTGTGGGTGTTCCTGTTCTCGCCCTCGATCGGCGTCATCACCTACTACCTGGGCCGCCTGGGCTACGGCTGGAACCACATGATGAATGACGGCCAGGCCATGGCGCTGATCGTCATCGCCTCGGTCTGGAAGCAGATTTCCTACAACTTCCTGTTCTTCCTGGCCGGGCTGCAATCCATCCCGAAGGCGCTGATCGAGGCCGCCTCGATCGACGGCGCGGGCGCCTGGCGGCGCTTTTGGAACATCCAGCTGCCGCTGCTGTCGCCCACCACGTTCTTCCTGCTGGTCATCAACATCGTCTACGCTTTCTTCGACACCTTCGGCATCATCGATGCGGCCACGCAGGGCGGCCCCGGCCAGTCCACCTCCATCCTGGTCTACAAGGTGTACCAGGACGGCTTCAAGGCGCTGGACCTGGGCGGCTCGGCCGCGCAGTCGGTGATCCTGATGCTGATCGTGGTGGCGCTCACCGTGGTGCAGTTCCGCTACGTCGAAAAGAAGGTGCAGTACTAGGAACACCCCCCTATGTCGCTTCGCTCCTTCCCCCCGCTCTCGCAGCGCTGCGCGCTGCGGGCAGAGGGACGCCGCCGGTGCTGCGGGGCGGCCCTTGCACGGCGGCCCTGGCACGGGTCGCGCCAGTGTTTTGGGTCGCGGGCTCTGGCATTCCTGTGAAGAAAATAAATGATTGATCGCAATCCCTGGCTGACCTTCCTGTCGCACGCCGTGCTGGTGCTCGGCGTGGCCATCGTCGCCTTTCCCCTCTACCTGGCGCTCGTCGCCTCCACCCACACGGCCCAGACCATCGTGCAGTCGCCCATGCCGCTGCTGCCGGGCACGCACCTGTGGGAGAACTACCAGGCCGCCCTGTTCGGCTCGGGCAAGCTGGGCTCCAACACCAACGTGGTGCGCATGATGTGGGTCAGCTTCGTGGTGGCCATGGTCATCACGGTGGGCAAGATCGCCATCTCGCTGCTGTCGGCATTCGCCATCGTGTATTTCCGCTTCCCGTTCAAGATGCTGTGCTTCTGGGCCATCTTCCTGACGCTGATGCTGCCGGTGGAAGTGCGCATCCTGCCGACCTACAAGGTGGTGGCCGACCTGGGCCTGCTGAACACCTACGGCGGCCTGACGCTGCCGCTGATCGCCTCGGCCACGGCCACGTTCCTCTTCCGCCAGTTCTTCCTGACGGTGCCGGACGAGCTGGTGGAGGCTGCGCGCATCGACGGCGCCGGGCCCATGCGCTTTTTCGTGGACGTGCTGGTGCCGCTGTCGCGCACCTCGATCGCGGCGCTGTTCGTGATCCAGTTCATCTACGGCTGGAACCAGTACCTGTGGCCGCTGCTCATGACCACCAGCGAGGACATGTACCCGGTGGTCATCGGCATCAAGCGCATGCTGGCCGGTGGCGAGGCCGCCGTGGACTGGAACATCGTCATGGCCACGGCCATCATCGCCATGCTGCCGCCCACGGCGGTGGTCATCCTGATGCAGAAATGGTTCGTCAAGGGCCTGGTGGACACCGAGAAATAAGCATCAAATACCGCTCCATCGCTTGTCCATCAAGCGCCAGCAGCTCCTGATTCAATAGCAACCATGGCTTCCATTTCCCTCAAGAACATCACCAAGATCTATGGCACCGGCAAGCTGGCTGTGCCGGTCATCCACGGCGTGAACGCCGAGATCGCGGACGGCGAGTTCGTCGTCATCGTCGGCCCCTCCGGCTGTGGCAAGTCCACGCTGCTGCGCATGGTCGCCGGCCTGGAGGAGATCACCGGCGGCGAGTTGAAGATCGGCGAGCGCGTGGTCAACAACCTGGAGCCGGCCAAGCGCGACATCGCCATGGTGTTCCAGAACTACGCCCTGTACCCGCACATGAGCGTGTTCGACAACATGGCCTACGGCCTGAAGATCGCCAGCGTGCCGAAGGACGAGATCCGCCAGCGCGTGGACAAGGCCGCCAAGATCCTGGAGCTGTCGCACCTGCTGGACCGCAAGCCGCGCCAGCTCTCGGGCGGCCAGCGCCAGCGCGTGGCCATGGGCCGCGCCATCGTGCGCCAGCCGCAGGTCTTCCTGTTCGACGAACCACTGTCCAACCTGGACGCCAAGCTGCGCGTGCAGACCCGCCTGGAGATCCAGAAGCTGCACCGCGAGCTGGGCATCACCAGCCTGTTCGTCACCCACGACCAGGTCGAGGCCATGACGCTGGCCGAGCGCATCATCGTCATGAACGCCGGCAACATGGAGCAGTTCGGCACGCCCGAGGAGGTCTACCACACGCCCGCCTCCACCTTCGTGGCCAGCTTCATCGGCTCGCCGCCCATGAACCTGCTGCAGCAGGCGCCGGGCGCCACGGCCGGACAGATCCTGGGCATCCGCCCCGAGCACCTGGACGTGGGCAGCGAGGGCTGGCCGGTGCTGGTGGAAACCGTGGAAATGCTGGGCGCCGAACGCCTGATCTACGGCCGCCTCAACGGCGAGCAGATCGTCGTGCGCGTGGAAGAAGGCGCCCATGCACCCGAACTCGGCTCCACCCTGCACGTCATGCCGCGCGCCGGCCGCGTGCACGCCTTCGACGCCACGAGCGGCAAGCGCATCGGCTAAGGGGGAGAGTCGCCATGAACGCCCCCACCGCGCCCTGGCCCTACCCGCGCTGGATCGCCCACCGCGGCGCTGGGCGCCTGGCGCCCGAGAACACCCTGGCCGCCTTCCGCCTGGGCGCGCAGCACGGCTGGCGCATGTTCGAGTGCGACGCCAAGCTCAGCGCCGACGGCGTCGCCTTTCTGCTGCACGACGCCACGCTGCCCCGCACCACCAGCGGCCGCGGCACGGCCGGCGAACTGACCTGGGGCGAGCTGGCGCAGCTGGACGCGGGCGCCTGGCACTCGCGCCAGTACGCCGGCGAGCCCATCCCCACGCTGGAGAGCCTGGCGCGCTGGTGCATCGCCAACCATTACTACCTGAACATCGAGATCAAGCCCACGCCCGGCGCCGAAGAGGTCACTGGCCGCGCCGTGGCCGCCCTGGCCGCGCGGCTGTGGCACGGCCAGGACGTGCCGCCGCTGCTGACCTCGTTCCAGCCGCTGGCGCTATCGGGCGCGCGCGAGACCGCGCCGCAGCTGCCGCGCGGGCTGCTGCTGGACAAGCTGCATGACGGCTGGCTGGACACTGCCCTGCAGCTGGGTTGCGTGGCCATCGTCTGCAACCACGCACTGTGGACCGCGGACCACGTACAGGCCGTGCACCGGGCCGGCCTGCGTGCGCTGAGCTACACCGTGAACGACGAATGGGCGGCCGAGCGGCTCATCGAGCTGGACACGGACGGCATCATCAGCGACCGCGTGGACCTGTTCAGCCCCGCGCGCTGACCACCAAGCAGCAGGCCCAGGCGGCGCGCCAGCATCTGGTTGCCGCCATTCACAAATCCCAGCAGGCGTCCCCCTGGGCACGCCAGGGGCTCGCGGACAATGCCGGCCATGCCGCGCCACCGCTCCCGCTGCCCTGCCTTCTTTCTGCCGCTGCTGATCGCACTGCTGCTGGCCTGTACGCTGGCCCTGCCCGCCTGGGCAGCGCCGGCGCCCCCCGCCTCCGCGGCATCCGCCTCCAGCAGCGACGGCCAGCCCCTGCCCTCAGTGGACGAGCTGCGCCGTCGGCTGGACGCCATACCGCCAAAGCTGGCCGATGAGGACGACGGCCGCAAGCTGGTGGCCGAGGCCAACGCCATCGGCGCCGCGGCCGACCGCCTGGCCGCCCAGCGTACCACCGACCTGGCCGACATCGACCTGCGCCTGCAGGGCCTGGGCCCGGCGCCTGAGAAGGGCGCGCCGGCCGACGCGCCCGATGTGGCGCAGCAGCGCACCGCCCTGGCCAAACAGCGCGCCGCCGTCGACGGCGAGCTGAAGCTGGCTCGCCTGATCAGCGTGGATGCCGAGCAGCGCGCTGGCGACCTGACGCGCCAGCGGCATGCACAGTTCCAGGCCGCCCTGACCTCGCGCACCGATTCGCCCCTGAGCGCCACCTTCTGGCGCAACCTGCGCAACGCCTGGCCGGGCGACCAGGCACGGCTGCAGTCGCTGGCGCTGGACCTGCGCGACGCCGTGCAGGCCGCCGTGCAGCCGCCGCGGCGCGGTGGCTTCGTGGGCTCGCTGGTCGCGGCACTGCTGCTGATCGTGGCCGGCACCTGGGCGGCCGAGCGCATCCTGGTGCGGCTGCTGCCCGTGCACCTGCCGACCACGCGGCTGCGCCGCACGCTGCTGGTGGCCGCCGCCATCGCGGTCAACGTGCTGCTGGTGGGCACGGCCATGCAACTGGCCTGGGGCGCGCTGTCGCTGCCGGGCGAACTGAGCGCGCCGCTGCAGGCGCTGGAGCATGCCAGCGTGCGCGCCGCGGCGTACGCCACCTTCGTCATCACCCTGGGCCACGCGCTGCTGGCGCGCCGCCGGCCCAGCTGGCGCCTGCTGCCTTTGGCCGACGCGCAGGCGCGGCGCATGGCGCCCTACCCCTGGTGGATCGCCCTGCTGTCGGGCGTGGGCACGATGGCGGTGGAGGTCAACGCCATCATCGGCGCCAGCCTGGCGGCCGAGGTCTTCACCCACGCGCTGCTGGCGCTGCTGCTCGCCTGGGCCGTGGGTCTGCTGCTGGCGCAGGCGCGCCGGCGCGAGGCGCCCGAGGCGCCGGCCGCCGAGGCGGGTGAGCCCGTCCCCCTGGCCAACGTGCGTCCGCTGTGGCTGGGCGCGCTGCTGGCCGCCGCCGCCCTGGCCGTGTTGGCCTCGGTGGCCACGCTGGCACTGGGTTTCATCGCGCTGGCCAGCATGCTGGCGCGCCAGACGGTGTGGTTCGGCGTGGTCTTCGCTACGGCCTATTTGCTGTTCATGCTGGCCGACGACCTGAGTGAGGCGCTGCTGTCCTCGCGCGGCGCCGTGGGCCGCCACCTGCACAGCGCCCTGGGGCTGGAGGCGCGGCTGCTGGACCAGCTGGCCGTCCTGGCCTCGGGCCTGCTGCGCGTGCTGCTGTTCTTCTACATGGTGATCGCGCTGATGGCGCCGTTCGGCACCGGTCCGGACGAGCTGTTTCGCCGCGGCAGCCGCTTCGACGGCGCCCTGAAGATCGGCGACTTCACCCTCGCCCCGCAAGCACTGGCCACGGCGGCGCTGGTGCTGGTGGCCGGCTTCGTGGCGATCCGCCTGTTCAAGCGCTGGCTGAGCGACCGCTACTTCCCCAGCACCGCGCTGGAGCCGGGCATGAGCAGCTCCATCACCACGCTGCTGGGCTATGTGGGCGGGGTGGTGGTGATCGCCATCGCCCTGGCCGGCCTGGGGATCAGCGTGGAGCGCATCGCCTGGGTGGCCAGCGCGTTGTCGGTGGGCATCGGCTTCGGGCTGCAGGCCATCGTGCAGAACTTCATCTCCGGGCTGATCCTGCTGGCCGAGCGCCCGGTGCGCGTGGGCGACTGGGTCAAGCTGGGCGACACCGAGGGCGACGTGCGCCGCGTGAACGTGCGCGCCACCGAGATCCAGCTGGGCGACCGCTCCACCGTCATCGTGCCCAACTCGGAGTTCATTACCAAGACCGTGCGCAACATGACGCTGACCGGTGCCCAGGGCCGCGTGCAGCTGAGCCTGCCGGCGCCCCTGAACACCGACGCCAAGCGCATGCGCGAGCTGATCCTGGCGGCCTTCCGCGAGCACCCGGCCATGTTGCCGGAGCCCGCGCCCGTGGTGCAGCTGGACGGCATCCAGAACGGCACGCTGACCTTCACCGCCACTGGCTGGGTGGCCAACCCGCGCAGCGTGGGCGGGGCGCGCAGCGACATCCTGTTTTCCATCCTGGACGCGCTGCGGGCCGAGGGGCTGCACCTGTCGCCCCCGGCCACCACCTTCGTCACGCACGCCGGCAGCGGCCCGGCCATGGCGGGCGACGGAGGCGAGCCGCCGGCCACGCCACCCTTCACCAGCTGAATACTACCTTTTTGATAGCTTCCAGCGCTTGTCAGCTAAGCGCTGGAGCCGTTTTTTGCTATAGACCAGCCTGTCCGCGCACATACGCGGCCACGGTGCCCAGCAGGCTGTCCAGGTGCTGCTGCAGGGGCGCGAAGCCGGCATTGGGCTCGCGCGTGTCCTCGTCCATGTAGACCGGGCGGCGGATCTCGATCTGCAGGCTGTGGCGGCGCAGCTGCGGCTGGCCGATGCGCCCGATCAGCTCCACGCCCTTGTACGGCTCGTTGTAGGCCACGCTGTAGCCAAAGCCGCGCAGCGTGTCGCCGATCAGGTGGATGAACTCGGGCGCGCAGGTGGTGCCGTCGCGGTCGCCCAGCACGAAGTCCGCCAGCGGCGGCGCGTCCTGGCGGCCCAGGCGCTGGTACACGTCGCCGGGCATGGAGTGCAGGTTCAGGTGCCACACGCCGCCAAAGCGGGCCACGCTCTCGTCGATGGCGCGTTGCAGCTGCGCGTGGTAGGGGCGCCAGTAGCGCTCGATGCGCGAGCGCACCTCGGCCACGCGCAGGCGGCGGTCGTACAGCGGCGTGGCCACGCCGGCCTGCACCACCTGCTGCCACACCAGCCCCAGGCCCTGGCGGGTCTTCGGGCCGGGGGCCAGGGGCGGGCCGTCCCACTCACCATCCATCTGCGCCGGGTCCAGGTCGGTCTCGGCGCGGTTGGGGTCGATGTAGGTGCGCGGGAAGGTGGCGGCGATCAGCGTGGCGCCGTGGGCCGGCGCGCGCTGCCACAGCGTGTGCACGTGCGTGTCCTCGCCCCGGCGCAGCAGTGCCAGGGGCACGGCGTGGCCGAAGTCCTGCGGGTAGTGCGTGCCGCTGTGGGGCGAGTCGCACACCAGCGGCAGCGCTTGGCCCTCGGGCTGCCAGACCCGTACCGGCTCGTGCGGCTGTGCCATCAGTTCAGGCGGATGTCGGCGCGCTTGGCCACGGCCGTGTAGCGCTCGATGGCGGCCTGGATCTGCTTGGCGAACTGCTCGGGCGTGTTGGCCATGGATTCGCCGGAGATGCCCTTTTGCTTTTCCAGGTAGTCGGGCATGGCCATGACCTTGTGCGCCGCGGCGTTGAGCTTGTCGATGATGGGCTTTGGCGTGCCCGCGGGCGCCACCAGGCCGAACCAGCCGCCGTCGCCCATGCCGGGGTAGCCCAGCTCGCTGTAGGTGGGCACGTCGGGCAGCACAGGGCTGCGCTTGAGGGCCAGCACGGCCAGCGGGCGCAGCTTGCCCGACTGGATGTTGGACAGCGTGGAGGGCAGGTTGTCGGTCATCGAATCCACCTGGCCGCCCAGCGCGTCGGTAATGGCCTGGCCCGCGCCCTTGTAGGGGATGTGCAGCAGCTGGATGTCCGCCAGGTTCATGAAGTTCTCGATGTTGGCGTGGCCCAGCGAGCCGGTGCCGGGCGAGGCGAAGGTGTACTTGCCCGGCTTGGCCTTGGCCAGGGCGATGAACTCCTGCATGGTCTTGGCCGGCACGCTGGGGTGCACCACGAACACGCTGGGCACGCTCATCACGTTGGTGATGGGTGCGAAATCCTTCACCGCGTTGTAGGGCAGCTTGGCGTAGATGGCCGGGTTGGCGCCGTGCGTGCTCACCGTGGCCATGCCGATGGTGTAGCCGTCGGGCGCGGACTTGGCGATGGCGTCGGCGCCGATGGAGCCGCCGGCGCCGCCCTTGTTGTCCACCACCACGGGCTGACCCAGCACCTGCGTCATCTTGTCGGCCAGCATGCGCGCGACCATGTCGGTGGAGCCGCCGGGTGCAAACGGCACGATCAGCTTGATGGGCCGGTTGGGGTAGTCGCCCGCCTGGGCGTTGGCCAGCGGGGCGAAGGCCGCGGCCGCAGCGCAGGCGGCCAGGGTGGACAGCAGGGTACGGCGCAGCGCCATGGTCATCTCCTGAGAAATTGGAATATGCGGGTGTAACAAGGTGCCGCGAGGGCGCCGCGATTCTTGGCCACGGGCGGGCCTTGTGAAAAGCGACAAAATGACCCTCACCCATTACCACTGCTCATACTTGCGGCCGCCCTGACCCATGCGCATGCACTCGCCCTCCCTGCCCGAGCTTCACGCCTTTGCCGCCGCGGCGCGGCTGGGCAGCTTTTCGCGCGCGGCCGGCGAGCTGGCCGTCACCCAGGGCGCCATCAGCCGCGCCATCGCCCGGCTGGAGGAGCACCTGGGCGTGCTGCTGTTCACGCGCGAGGGCCGGCGCAGCGTGCTCACGGCCGAGGGCCTGCAGTACCTGGACGTGGTGGGTCCGTCGATCGCCAGCATCGAATCGGCCTCGCAGGCCTTGCGCGCCGGGCGCAGCACGCGGCCGCTGCGCCTGTCGGTGGCGCCCACGCTGTTCAGCCAGTGGCTGATCCCGCGGCTGCCCTGCTTCAGCGCGCGCCACCCCGGCGTCGCCCTGTCGTTTGCGCCCTACCAGCGCGACGACCCGCTCACGGCGCCGGAGATCGACGCCTGGATCCGCGTGGGCGGCCAGGCCTGGCCGGCGGGCATCACGGCGCACTACCTGGTCGGGCGCGAGCTGGTGCCCATCTGCCGCCCGCAGGACCTGCACGGCCCGCAGGCCATACGCCGGCCGGCCGACCTGCTGGCGCGGCCGCTGCTGTTTCACACCCACTATCCGGGCAACTGGGCGCACTGGTTCGCCGGCGTGGGCTGCGCGCACGGGCCTCTGGCGCCGGCGGCGGACTTCGACCAGGTAGCCCTGCTCACGCAGGCGGTGATTGCCGGGCTGGGCGTGGCCGTGGTGCAGCGCTGCCTGGTGGAGGCCGAGCTGGCCGCCGGGCGCATCGCCATCGCCCTGGACCTGCCCGTGACCACCGAGCGCGGCTACCACCTGTGCCACGCCAGCGCCGGGCCCGCCCACCCGGCCCTGCCGGCGCTGCGCGACTGGCTGCTCGAGCAGGCCGAGGCACCCGCCGCGCCAGGTGCGTCAGGCGCGCCAGCCGCGCAGCCATAGCCACTGGCTGGTGGCGCAGGCCACGGCCAGGGCGGCGTAGGTCAGCATGCGGCCGTCGCGCCCCAGCAGCGCCAGGCCGGCCGCCAGCACGGCCCCGCCAACTACGAAATTGATAGCTGCTGGCGCAAGCCAGCCGCGGCCTTTAGCCCTTTTTCGCATGAAAACATGGCTGGCCAGCACGAGCAACAGCGCCACGCCCAGGGCGGGCGCGAACAGGTTCAGCAGGTGGATGACGAGGGCAAGCAGACTCATACGGGCATGACGCAGATCAAGGCCTATGCCCCCTGGGCTGGCCGTCTGCGCGGCAAATTTTATAATCCCGCCCCATGGCAGTCTGGGCCCTGGGCATCAACCACACGACCGCTCCGCTGGACCTGCGGGGCCGTTTCGCGTTCGCGCTGGACCAGATCGCGCCCACGCTGCAGGGCCTGCGCCAGTCGCTGGCCGGCGGCGGCCAGCATCCGCAGGTCGAAACCGCCCTGCTGTCCACCTGCAACCGCACCGAGATTTACTGCGCCGCCCCTGCCTCGGCCATGGAGCACACGCTGGACTGGCTGGCCCACAGCGGCGGCGTCAGCCCCCAGCTGCTGCGCTCGCATTCCTACACCCTGGAAAACGGCCTGGCCGCGCGCCACGCATTCCGCGTGGCCAGCGGGCTGGACTCCATGGTGCTGGGCGAGGCCCAGATCCTGGGCCAGATGAAGAACGCCGTGCGCGCAGCCGAAGGCGCCGGCGCCCTGGGCAGCACGCTCAACCAGCTGTTCCAGCGCAGCTTTGCCGTGGCCAAGGAGGTGCGCTCCAGCACCGACATTGGCGCGCACAGCATCAGCATGGCCGCCGCCGCCGTGCGCCTGGCCGGCCAGCTGTTCGAGGACCTGTCCACGATCCGCGTGCTGTTCGTGGGCGCGGGCGAGATGATCGAGCTGTGCGCCACGCACTTCGCGGCCAAGAGCCCTAAGCACATATCAATAGCCAACCGCACGCTGGAGCGCGGCGAGGCGCTGGCCACGCGTTTTGGCGGCTCCGTCATGCGCCTGGCCGACCTGCCGGACCACCTGCACGAGTTCGACGCCATCGTCAGCTGCACCGCCAGCCAGCTGCCCATCATCGGCCTGGGCGCCGTGGAGCGGGCGCTCAAAAAACGCCGCCACCGCCCCATCTTCATGGTCGACCTGGCCGTGCCGCGCGACATCGAGCCCGAGGTCAAGGGCCTGGAAGACGTCTACCTCTACACCGTGGACGACCTTGCCGGCGTGGTGCAGACCGCCCAGGCCAACCGCCAGGCGGCCGTGGCCCAAGCCGAGGCCATCATCGACGCCGGCGTGCAGAGCTTCATGCACTGGATGGACCTGCGCCGCCCCGCGGCCCAGGGCGCCGCCGTAGTGCCGCTCATCCAGCAGCTCAACCGCCAGGCCGACGAGTGGCGCCAGCTGGAGATCGCCCGCGCCAAAAAGCTGCTGGCCCGCGGCGAGGACGTGGACACGGTGCTGGAGGCCCTCTCGCGCGGCCTGACGCAAAAGATGCTGCACGGCACCATGGCCGAGCTGCGCGCCGGCGACGCCGATGCGCGCGAGCAGACGGCCCAGGCCGTCTCGCGCCTGTTCCTGCGCTCGAAAGCCAAGAGCGCGCTGTAGCGGCGCCCGCCGCACATTACAGGCCAAATCGGCCTGAAACGCCCGCCAAACAAGCGCGGGTAGCTACTGAAAATGTAGCAAACCAACCTCTTTTCCACCCGCCCATGCCACCCTTTCTCCGCACCCAGCTGGAGCGCTACGCGCAGCGCCTGGCCGAACTGGACTTTTTGCTCTCGCGCGAGGACATCATGGCCGACATGCAGCAGTACCGCGTGCTGTCGCGCGAGCACGCCGAGGTGACGGCCGTGGCCGGCCGCTGGGCCCGCTGGCAGCAGCGCCAGGCCGACCTGGCCGGCGCCCAGGACATGCTGCAAGACCCCGACATGGCCGAGCTGGCGCAGGACGAGATCGCCGCCGCGACCCAGGAACTGGCGCAGCTGGAGGACGAGCTGCAGCGCCTGCTGCTGCCCAAGGACCCGGATGACGAGCGCAACGCGTTCCTGGAAATCCGCGCCGGCACGGGCGGTGACGAATCCGCCCTGTTCGCCGGCGACCTGGCGCGCATGTACACCCGCTACGCCGCGCAGGCCGGCTGGCGCGTGGAGATCATGAGCGCGCACGAGGCCGAACTGGGCGGCTACAAGGAGGTGGTGCTGCGCGTCGAGGGCGACCATGCCTACGGCCGGCTGCGCTTCGAGTCCGGCGGCCACCGCGTGCAGCGCGTGCCGGCCACCGAGACGCAAGGCCGCATCCACACCAGCGCCTGCACCGTGGCCGTGATGCCCGAGCCCGACGAGAGCCAGGCCATCACGCTGAACCCGGCCGACCTGCGCATCGACACCTTCCGTGCCAGCGGCGCGGGCGGCCAGCACATCAACAAGACCGACTCGGCCGTGCGCGTGGTGCACCTGCCCACGGGCATCGTGGCCGAATGCCAGGACGGGCGCAGCCAGCACAGCAACAAGGCCAAGGCGCTGGCCGTGCTGCAGGCGCGCATCCAGGAAAAGGAGCGCAGCGAGCGCGCCGCCAAGGAGGCCGCCATGCGCAAGGGCCTCGTGGGCAGCGGCGACCGCAGCGACCGCATCCGCACCTACAACTTCCCGCAGGGGCGGCTCACCGACCACCGCATCAACCTGACGCTGTACAAGCTGCTGGCCATCATGGAGGGCGATCTGCAGGAGGTGCTGGACGCCCTGCAGCACGCCCGCGAGGCCGAGCTGCTGGCCGAGCTGGAAACGGCCGTTTAAGCCAAATCAGCCTCCAGCCCTTACCAGACAAGCGCCAGCAGCTATGAATACAGAAGCAACCATCGCCCGTGCCCTGGCGCAGGCGCAGGCCGGCGGCCTGGCCCGCATCGACGCACAGATGCTGCTGCTGCACCTGCTGCAGCGTCCCCTGCACGACCGCGCCTGGCTGCTGACGCATGACGGCGACGCCCTGCCCGACGATGCCCTGGCCCGCTACCAGGGGCTATGCGCCCGCCGCGCCGCGGGCGAACCGGTGGCCTACCTCACGGGCCACAAGGAGTTCTACGGCCTGGCGCTGCAGGTGGACGCCCGCGTGCTCGACCCGCGCCCCGACACGGAGACACTGGTGGACTGGGCGCTGGAGCTGGCCGCGTCCACGGCGCGCATGGCCGATCTGGGCACCGGCAGCGGCGCCATCGCCCTGGCCCTGCAAAGCCGGCGCCCGCAGGCCCGGGTGCTGGCGGTGGACGCCAGCGCCGACGCCCTGGCCGTCGCCCGCGCCAACGCCGCGCGACTGGGCCTGCCTGTGCAGTTCACCCGGGGCAACTGGCTGGAGGGCATCGCCGGTCCGTTCGAGGTGATCGTCAGCAACCCGCCCTACATTCCCGCCGCCGATCCGCACCTGGCCGCCCTCACGCACGAGCCGCTGTCGGCGCTGGCCAGCGGCGCCGACGGGCTGGACGATATCCGCGCCATCATCGCCCAGGCCCCCGCACGCCTGGCCGCCGGCGGCTGGCTGCTGCTGGAGCACGGCTGGGACCAAGCCAGCGCCGTGCAGGCACTACTGCAAGCGGCCGGTTTCGATCAGGTACAAAGCCGGCACGATCTGGCTGGCATAGCCCGCTGCAGCGGCGGGACAATGCCGGCGAAACATCCAGCCCGGATGAAATAATCCCCTTCACTCGCCCCGCGCCGGGGCGCCCCACCCACCAGGAGCACCACCATCATGAGCGACGTCCAGCAACGCATCGACCAACTGGTCAAGACCAACGACATCCTGCTGTTCATGAAGGGCAGCGCCAGTTTTCCCATGTGCGGTTTTTCCGGCCGCGCGGTGCAGATCCTCAAGGCCTGCGGAGTGGAGCCCAAGGACATCGCCACCGTGAACGTGCTGGACGACCAGGAGATCCGGCAGGGCATCAAGGACTACAGCCACTGGCCCACCATCCCGCAGCTGTATGTGCGCGGCGAGTTCATCGGCGGCTCGGACATCATGATGGAGATGTACGAGTCGGGCGAGCTGCAGCAGGTCGTCTCGGGCCAGCAGTCCGCCGGCTGAGCCCCGCCCTGCCCGCACACGGGCGCAAGACAGGACCGCTCCCCAGGAGCGGTTTTTTTCTGGCCGATGAATGCGGGATTGTTCCGACGAGGGGCGTCCGGCACGCATGCTTGAATGAATCCGTCCTTGGAGCCTGTTCATGCTCCTACAGGCACGGTTTCTCGAAGGAGTGTTGCATGACGACGAGTCTCAGCCTCGTGCCCCAGACCCCGGCCCTGTCGCTGCCGGTGGCGCAGATGCGCAGCGTGTTCCAGCCCGTCGAGGTCGAGCGCAAGCTCTCACGGCTGCAGGAGGGCAATGCCGCGCGCGACCACGACCCTCTGCGCGCCGTGTACGAGCGCATGCTCGAGCGCGGGCCCGAGCGCTTCCAGGTCAAGCCCTCGGGCGTGCCCGACATGGCGGCGCTGTACGAGCAGCTACCCAACTTCACCGACGTGCTGGACGACGTCAAGCGCCACGTCGCGCTGGCGCAGGACAGCCGCGACGGGCTGGAGGTCACACCCATGCTGCTGCTGGGCCCGCCGGGCATCGGCAAGACGCATTTCGCGCGCCAGCTGGCCGAGCTGCTGGGCACCGGCATGAGCCTGGTGCCCATGAGCTCCATGACGGCCGGCTGGCTGCTGTCGGGCGCTTCGTCGCAGTGGAAGGGCGCGCGCCCGGGCAAGGTCTTCGAGGCGCTGGTGGAGGGCGAGTACGCCAACCCGGTCATCGTCGTGGACGAGATCGACAAGGCCGCGTGCGACGCGCAGTACGACCCGCTGGGCGCGCTGTACGGCCTGCTGGAGCACGATACGGCGCAGAGCTTCACCGACGAGTTCGCCGAAGTGGCCATCGATGCCAGCCAGGTCATCTGGATCACCACCGCCAACGACGAGCGCGGCATCCCCGACCCCATCCTGAACCGCATGAACGTGTTCGAGGTGCAGCCGCCCTCGCCCGAGCAGGCCCGCGCCATCGCCAGCCGCATGTACCGGGGCATCCGCGCCGAGCACGACTGGGGCCGGCATTTCGCGCCCGAGCCCCCGGCCGACGTGCTGGACCTGCTGGCCGAGATGCCGCCGCGCGAGATGCGCCGCGCGCTGATGACCGGCTTCGGCAACGCCCGGCTGGCCCGGCGCGAGCAGATCGAAGCCGCCGACCTGCCGCAGGCCGCAGGGCGCAAGGCCCGCATCGGCTTCATGCAGTAGGGCCGGGGCGGCCGGGCGCAGCGGACGGCAGGGGCCGGGGCGACCGCTACACTCGCGTGACCGCCACAGCCCGCGGGTGGCACGCCCTCCCGCCCCTGTATGACCCTGTTCCAGAGCCTTTTCGTCATCGCGCTGCTGATTGCCGCGAGCGCCTTCTTTTCGGTCGCCGAACTGTCGCTGGCCGCTTCGCGCCGGCTGCGGCTGCGTCAGATGGCCGACGAAGGTGATGCACGCGCGGCGCGCGTGCTGCTGATGCAGGAGCAGCCGGGCGACTATTTCACGGTGGTGCAGGTGGGGCTGAACGCCGTGGCCATCCTCGGCGGCATCGTCGGCGAAAGCGCCCTGAGCCCCTACTTCGCCGCCGTGCTGGAGCTGTGGCTGCCGCAGGCACAGGCGCAGACGATGGGCTTTTGGGCTTCGTTCCTGCTGGTCACCTCGCTGTTCATCCTGTTCGCCGACCTGCTGCCCAAGCGGCTGGGCATGGCGAACTCCGAACGCATGGCGGTGCTCGTCGTGAGGCCCATGCAGTGGTGCATGCGGCTGTTCAAGCCGCTGATCTGGCTGTACAGCCGTGCGGCCGATGCGCTGCTGCGCCTGTCGGGCCTGCCCTCGCAGCGCGACGAGCGCGTCACCTCGGACGACATCCTGGCCATGATGGAGGCCGGCGCGCGTTCCGGCGTGCTGGCGGCGCGCGAGCAGCAGGTCATCGAAAACCTGTTCGAACTGGACACGCGCAGCGTGGTCAGTGCCATGTCCACGCGCGACCGCGTGGCCTACTTCCTGCGCGACGACCCGGACCACGTGATCCGCGCGCGCATCGCCAACGAGCCGTTTTCCACCTACCCGGTGTGCGTGGACGATATCGACCACGTGGTGGGCTACGTGGATGCCAAGGATCTGTTTCAGCGCGCGCTGAACAACCAGCCCATCTCCCTGGCCGAAGAAGGCTTGGTGCGCAAGGTGCTGATCGTGCCCGACCGCCTGTCGCTGGCCGAGGTGCTGGAGCAGTTCCGCCAGGTGCACGAGGATTTCGCCGTCATCGTCAACGAATACAGCCTGGTGGTGGGCGTGGTGACGCTCAACGACGTGATGAGCACGGTGATGGGCGACCTAGTGGGGCCGGGCTCGGACGACGAGGAGCAGATCGTGCGGCGCGACGAGAACTCCTGGCTGGTGGACGGCATCACGCCCATCGACGACGTGCTGCGCACCCTGGCCATCGACGAGCTGCCCCACGCGGACGAGTACGAGACGCTGGCCGGCTTTCTGACCGTGATGCTGCGCCGCGTGCCGCGGCGCACCGACAGCGTGACGCTCAGCGGCTACAAGTTCGAGGTGATCGACGTGGACAGCTACCGGGTCGACCAGGTGCTGGTGTCACGGCTGAGTCCGCTGCGCGCCAGCGCCGATGATCTCCCGCCGGCGGGGCAGGAGCCTCAGGCGGCCGACGTACGTTCCTGAAAGAACCAGTTGCGCTGCGCGGCAAATACCGCGTTGGGGTACGGCGCGCGGCCGCGACTGCCGTTGTAGCGGCCCAGGGCCAGGTACAGATCGCCCTGCTCGCGGTCGAGGTAGTGGCGCAGGATGACGCAGCCAAAACGCAGGTTGGTCTGCATGTGGAACAGCTTGGCCGGGTCGCCATCACCAATCACGCGCGTCCAGAACGGCATGACCTGCATGTAGCCGCGCGCGCCCACGGAGGACACGGCGAACTTGCGGAAGGCGCTCTCCACCTGGATCAGGCCCATGACCATGGACACGTCCAGCCCGGCGCGCTTGGCCTCGTACCAGACGGTCTGCAGGAAGTCGCGGCGCACCTCCCAGTCGGGCTTGCGGCTGCGCAGGCGCTCGCTCATGGTGCCCAGCCAGCGCAGATAGAGCAGCCGCGCCTCGGTGCTGGCAAACAGCGGCTCCGGCGGCGCCAGGTCGGCCACGGCGGAGCTGAGCGCCGAGCGCACGGAGTCGATCAGCGGCTCCTCCAGCTGGCTGCTGGCGTGCGCCGCCGCGGGCAGGCCCAGCCACGCGGCCGGCCCGGCCGCCAGCGATGTCAGGCAGGCGCGGCGCGACAGCGCGCCGCGCGGCGCGGGCGCCGCTGCCGTCTCGATCCCCTCGAATGTCATGCTGTCAAACGTTCCTTCACGTACGCAAGTATGTCGTCCGCGCCCACCTTGGTGGCACTGCTGTCGCGGCGGTGCTGGTATTCCACCTGGCCCTCCTTGAGGCCCCGGTCGGACAGCACCACGCGGTGCGGCACGCCGATCAGCTCCCAGTCCGCGAACATGGCGCCCGGGCGCTCGCCGCGGTCGTCCAGCAGCACATCGACGCCTGCGGCCAGCAGCTCGGCATAGAGCTTTTCGGCAGCCGCCTTCACTTCTTGACTGCGGTCCATGCCGATGGGGCACAGCACCACGGTGAAAGGGGCGATGGCGTCGGGCCAGATGATGCCGCGCTCGTCGTGATTCTGCTCGATGGCGGCGGCAGGCAGGCGCGTCACGCCGATGCCGTAGCAGCCCATCTCGAAATGCGCCGGCTTGCCATCTTCACCCAGGAAGGTGGCGTTCATGGCCTTGGAGTATTTGGTGCCCAGGTAGAACACGTGGCCGACTTCGATGCCGCGCTCGATGGCAAGTTCCCCCTTGCCGTCGGGCGAGGGGTCGCCAGCCACCACGTTGCGCAGGTCGGCGACAGCCTCGGGCTCGGGCAGATCACGGCCCCAGTTCACGCCGGTGATGTGGTGGTCTTCCTGGTTGGCACCGCAGATCCAGTCGGCCATCACCGCCACCTCACGGTCGGCGACGATGCGCACCGGCTTCTTCAGGCCCAGCGGACCCAGGTAGCCGGGTTTGCAGCCGAAGTGCTCCTCGATCTCGGGCACGCTGGCAAAACGGAAGCCTGCGTCCAGCCCCGGGACCTTGGAAACCTTGATTTCGTTCATGTCGTGGTCGCCACGCAGCAGCAGCAGCCAGACCTGCACGCCCGCCGGCACGCCGGCCTCGTTGAGCAGGTCCGTGGCCAGTACCAGCGACTTGACGGTGCGCGCCAGCGGCACGCCCAACAGCTCGGCCACGTCGGCGCACGTGGCCTTGCCGGGCGTGGGAGTGAGCGTGCACTGCTGGCTGGCGGCAGAGCGCGGGCCGGCGGGTGCCAGTGCCTCGGCCTTTTCCAGGTTGGCTGCGTAGTCGCTGGTGGGGCAATAGACGATGGCGTCCTCGCCGGTGGCGGCGATGACCTGGAATTCCTCGCTCAGGTCGCCGCCGATGGCGCCCGAGTCGGCCGCCACGGCGCGGTAGCGCAGGCCGAAGCGGTCGAAGATGCGGCGGTAGGCCTGGGCCATGACCTGGTAGCTGGCCTTGGCGCCGGCCTGGTCGCGGTCGAAGGAATAGGCGTCCTTCATGATGAACTCGCGCCCGCGCATCAGGCCGAAGCGCGGACGGCGCTCATCGCGGAACTTGGTCTGGATCTGGTAGAGGTTCTTGGGCAGCTGCTTGTAGCTGCGCAGCTCCTGGCGGGCGATGTCAGTGACCACTTCCTCGCTGGTGGGCTGGATGACGAAGTCGCGCGCATGCCGGTCCTGGATGCGCAGCAGCTCCGGGCCCATCTTCTCGAAGCGGCCGGTCTCCTGCCACAGCTCGGCGGGCTGCACCACGGGCATGGTGCACTCCACGGCACCCGCGCGGTTCATCTCCTCGCGCACGATGGATTCCACCTTGCGGATCACGCGCAGGCCCATGGGCATATAGGTATAGATGCCGGCGCCCAGCTTCTTGATCATGCCGGCGCGGGTCATGAGCTGGTGGCTCACGACCTCGGCGTCCGCCGGCGCCTCTTTCAGGGTGGAAACAAAGAATTGGGAAGCTTTCATCGAACGGGCCTGGCCACCGCGGCGGGTGCGCTTGCTGCACGCGGGGGTGCGTGCATAATGACTACAGTTTGAAAAATTTGGGGTCAGATTATGCTCGACCGGGACGGTTTCCGCCCAAACGTCGGCATCATCCTGCTCAACCAGAAGAACCAGGTGTTCTGGGGCAAGCGCATACGCACCCACAGCTGGCAGTTCCCGCAAGGCGGCATCGACCGCGGCGAAACCCCCGAACAGGCCATGTTCCGGGAGCTTCACGAAGAGGTCGGACTGCAGCCCAGCCAGGTACGTGTCATTGCTCGCACCCGCGACTGGTTGCGCTACGAGGTGCCAGACCGGTTCATCCGCCGCGATGCGCGCGGACACTACCGCGGCCAAAAGCAGATCTGGTATCTGCTGCAGCTGCTAGGCCACGACTGGGATTTAAACCTGCGTGCCACCAACCACCCTGAGTTCGACGCCTGGCGCTGGAACGAATACTGGGTGCCGCTGGACGTGGTGGTCGAGTTCAAGCGCGGCGTCTATGAGATGGCGCTGACCGAGCTGGCCCGCTTCATCCCTCGCCACGAACAGCGCAACCGCTACCTGCGCAGCGGTATGCGCTCGAGAGAATACGACGGCCTGCAGATGCCTTCTCACCGCAGCGGCGGCAGCATGCTGGTCCGACCCGGGGTGGAGCTGCCGCCCGGCGCCAGCTTCGACCCGGACCCGCAAAACGGCGTGCCGGCCCCGCTGGAGCCCTTGGCGCCATTGACGCGTGGCCCCCAGCCGGGCGACAAGGACTGACTGTTCAGTGCTGCGGCGACAACACCATGTTGTCGCGATGCACCATCTCCGGCTCGGCGGCGTAGCCCAGCAGCTGTTCAAACTGCGAGGACGGCTTGCGGCACAGCAGGCGAGCCTCGGCGCTGGCGTAGTTGGCCAGGCCGCGGGCGATCTCGCTGCCGGCCGCGTCGCGCACGGCAATCACGTCGCCCCGATCGAAGTCGCCCTCCACCGCCACCATGCCGATGGGCAGCAGGCTCTTGCCCTCGCCGCGCAGCTTGGCGGCGGCGCCAGCGTCCACCGTCACCGCACCGCGCAGCTGCAGGTGGTCCACCATCCACTGCTTGCGCGCGTGGTACTTGGCAGTCTGCGCCACCAGCAGCGTGCCGATGGCCTCGCCGCGCGCCAGGCGCAGCAGCACGTCGCTCTCGCGCCCCCAGGCGATCACGGTGGAGGCGCCCGAACCCGCGGCTCGGCGGGCCGCGATGATCTTGGTGATCATGCCGCCCTTGCCGATGCTGGAGCCTGCGCCGCCGGCCATGGCCTCCAGCGCCGGGTCGCCGGCCTGCGCCTCGTGCACGAACTGCGCGGACGGGTCGCGCCGCGGGTCGGCCGTATACAGGCCTTTCTGGTCCGTCAGGATGACCAGTGCATCGGCTTCCACCAAGTTGGCCACCAGGGCGCCCAGCGTGTCGTTGTCGCCGAACTTGATCTCGTCGGTGACTACCGTGTCGTTCTCGTTGATGACCGGCACCACGCCCAGATGCAACAGCGTCAGCAGCGTGGAGCGCGCGTTCAGGTAGCGCTCGCGGTCGGCCAGGTCGGCGTGGGTCAGCAGCACCTGGGCGCTGCCCATGTCCTGCTCGCGCAGCTTGGTCTCGTACATCTGCGCCAGCCCCATCTGGCCGACGGCGGCGGCGGCCTGCAGCTCATGGATCTCGCGCGGACGCTTGCCCCAGCCCAGCCGCTTCATGCCCTCGGCGATGGCGCCGCTGGAGACCATGATGACCTCGCGCGGCGCACCGGCCTCGCCGCGCACCAGGGCCGCCAGCTGGCGGCTCCATTCGCCAATGGCGAACTCGTCCAGCCCGCGCCCCTCGTTGGTGACGAGGCTGGAGCCGACCTTGACCACGATGCGCCGGGCATCACGCAACACACTGGAGTTCATATTTGAATGAAATCGGGCTCTAGCCCTTATCTGGCAAGCGCTGGCAGCTATGAAAACAATAGTACTGCAGCGGCGGCAAGCTTACGCCGTCTGGTCCTGGTCGCCGGCAAAGCGCGGATCCACCTCGACCGGCTCGGCGTTCGCTGCCCGCTGCTCGGCGTGTACATGCTGGTAGATGGCGCGGATCAGCGGCTCGCAACCTTCGCGCGTCAGGGCGGAGATCTCGAACACCGGCCCCTTCCATTTGAAGCGCTTGACAAAGTCCTGCACGCGTGCGGCGCGCTCCTCGGCCGGCACCATGTCCAGCTTGTTGAGCACCAGCCAGCGCGGCTTGGCGTAGAGCTGGGCGTCGTATTTCTTCAGCTCGGCGACGATCGCCTTGGCCTGCGCCACCGGGTCCACACCTTCGTCAAACGGCGCCAGGTCGACCACGTGCAGCAGCAGCCGAGTGCGCTGCAGGTGGCGCAGGAACTGGTGGCCCAGGCCCGCACCCTCAGAGGCGCCTTCGATCAGCCCGGGAATGTCGGCCACGACGAAGCTCTGCTCCGGCCCCACCCGCACCACGCCCAGGTTGGGGTGCAGCGTGGTGAAGGGGTAGTCCGCGATCTTGGGCCGTGCATTGGAGACGGCGGCGATGAAGGTGGACTTGCCGGCGTTGGGCATGCCCAGCAAGCCTACGTCGGCCAGCACCTTCAGCTCCAGCTTGAGGTTCTTGCGCTCGCCCGGCCAGCCGGGCGTCTTTTGCCGCGGGGCGCGGTTGATGGCGCTTTTGAAGCGCAGGTTGCCGAAGCCGCCATCGCCGCCCTTGGCGATCATGATGACCTCGCCCGGCTGCAGCAGTTCGTACAGCACCTCGCCCGTCTCGGCATCGCTCAGGATGGTGCCCACGGGCATCTTCAGCGTGATGTCGCTGCCGGCCGCACCGAACATGTCCGAGCCCATGCCGTGCTCGCCACGCTTGGCCTCGTGGCGGCGCGAGTAGCGGTAGTCGACGAGCGTGTTCAGGTTCGGGTCGGCCAGCGCGAACACATGCCCGCCCCGCCCGCCGTCCCCGCCGTTGGGACCGCCGAACTCCTTGTACTTCTCGTGGCGGAACGACACGCAGCCATTGCCCCCATCGCCGGCGGCAATGTCGATAAAGGCTTCGTCGACAAATTTCATGATTGTGCAGTTTACAAAAGCGCGCCGCCCTGGCGCGCAAACGACAAAGCCCCGGCGATGCGGGGCTTTGCGGATCACGCCGGAGCGACTGCGGTCAGACCGGAGTCACGCTCACGGTGTGCTTGGACAGTGCGCCCTTGGTGCCGAAGGACACGTGGCCGTCCACCAGGGCGAACAGCGTGTGGTCCTTGCCGATGCCCACGTTCAGGCCGGGGTGCATGCGCGTGCCGCGCTGACGCACAATGATGGAGCCAGCGCTGATCAGCTCACCACCGTAAGCCTTCACACCGAGCATCTTGGGCTTGGAATCGCGCCCGTTTCGCGTAGAGCCGCCGCCTTTTTTCTGTGCCATGAGATCTGCTCCTGGTAGTTAAGCGGCAATCGCCTCGATCTGCAGCTCGGTGAACTGCTGGCGATGGCCTTGACGTTTCTGATAGTGCTTGCGACGGCGCATCTTGAAGATGCGAACCTTGTCGTGCTTGCCGTGTGCCACGACGGTGGCCTTCACGCTTGCGCCGGATACCAGGGGCGTACCGATCTTGAGTTCAGCGCCGTTGCCGACAGCCAGAACCTGGTCGATCACGATCTCCTGGCCTACTTCCGCAGCAATCTGTTCTACCTTAATTTTTTCGCCAGCGGCAACGCGATACTGCTTGCCACCGGTTTTTATGACCGCGTACATGTAAACCTCGTTCAGTTGGAGTTCCGCAAACGAATTTTTGCAGAACCCAGGATTGTACTACGGGCCGGCAAAAACACCACTATCCGCGCCCACTTGCACGCCGCCGCAGGGCTGCATGCACACGGGGCCAGCGCTCGGGCATTCCTATAATCCCGGGTTTTGCCACCAACCGGCCACCATCTTGGCAGTCCAATCCCCCAGCACCGCCGCCGCCCTCGCTCTGATCGCCGAAGACATGCAGGAGGTGGACAAGGTCATCGCCACCCGTCTGCAGTCCAGCGTGCCGCTGGTGGGCCAGGTGGCCCGTTACATCATCTCTGCAGGCGGCAAGCGCCTGCGCCCCGCCCTGCTGCTGCTGGTCAGCGGTGCACTCGGCTACCAGGGCGCGCAACGCTTCAAACTGGCGGCAGTGGTCGAGTTCATCCACACCGCTACGCTGCTGCACGACGATGTCGTGGACGAATCCACCCTGCGCCGTGGCCGCGCTACCGCCAACGAGAACTTCGGCAACCCGGCCAGCGTGCTGGTGGGTGACTTCCTCTACTCGCGCGCCTTCCAGATGATGGTGGACACGGGCAACATGCGTGTCATGCAAGTGCTGGCCGACGCCACCAATGTCATCGCAGAGGGCGAGGTGCAGCAGCTCATGAACACCCACGATGCCTCGCTGGACGAAGCTGGCTATCTCGAAGTGATCCGGTCCAAGACCGCCAAGCTGTTCGAGGCCAGCGCGCGCCTGGCGGCCCTTCTGGCAGGCAGCCACGCCGACATTGAGCAGGCTTGCGCTGACTATGGACAGGCGTTAGGTACAGCCTTCCAAGTCATTGACGACGTACTGGACTATGACGGCGATGCCGGCGAAATGGGCAAGAACCTGGGCGACGACCTGCGCGAGGGCAAGGTGACCTTGCCCCTCATCATCGCCATGCAGCGGGGCAATCCTGAGCAGCAACAGCTGCTGCGCAGAGTGATCGAAACCGGCTCGACCGACGAGCTGCCCAACGTGGTAGCCATCATCCGCGAGACGGGTGCGCTGGACGCCACCCGTCAGGCCGCAGCGACCCAGGCACAGCTGGCAATCGATGCGGCACGCAAGCTGCCAGCCAATTCTTATGCTGAAGGTTTGCTACAATTGGCGGCTCAGCTGCTTGAGCGGCGCACTTGAAGTGCGTGGATGCAAGGAGCTTTCGGGGTGTAGCTTAGCCTGGTAGAGCGCTACGTTCGGGACGTAGAGGCCGGAGGTTCGAATCCTCTCACCCCGACCAGGATTCATTCTTTTATTCCAGATATGTAGCCCCTGGCCAACATTGGCCAGGGGCTTTTTTTGGCCTATGCACCCCCTTCGAGAGGTGGAAACGCATCCGCCCGGCGCCGGCCGGGTTGGCGGGGCGAGTATTCGAGAGGTGCAGTGATAGGATGGTTTCCTTTTCCCGCACAAGACTCCGCTGGTTACATGGCTGCCGTCAACACCCCTCAAAAAGAAGCCCAGCCCGTCGCACTGCCGGGCTTGGCGCGCGCGTTGATGTCGGTGGGCAAGCTGACGCAACAAACAGCTGAAGAAGTTTACAAAAAATCACAAGCTTCGCGCACCAGTTTTATCGCGACTCTGACAGCCAGCGGCAGTATTTCGCCCGCTGATGTCGCACACACCGTATCTGCCGTCTTTGGTGCACCGCTACTGGACATCGAGGCGTTGGACCCTTTGCGCATTTCCAAGGAGCTGCTGGACATCAAGTTGTGCCAGGCTTATGGGGTCGTGGCGCTGAGCAAGCGCAGCAACCGCCTGATCGTTGCCACAGCGGACCCCACCAACCAAGAGGCCGCGGAGAAGATCAAGTTCACCACGCAGATGGGCGTGGACTGGGTGATCGCTGAGCATGACAAGCTGCTGAGCCTGATTGATGCCACCGCCAAGGGCGGGCCTGAGTCGATGGATGCCATCGTCAGCGGCGGTGACTTCGAGTTCGACGACACCGCTATGGAGGCGGCGACCGAAGAGGAGGACACCCAGGCGAACGAGGTCGAAGACGCGCCTATCGTCAAGTTCCTGCACAAGATGCTGCTGGACGCGTTCAACATGCGTGCGTCCGACCTGCATTTCGAGCCTTACGAACATCACTACCGCGTTCGATTCCGTATCGATGGCGAATTGCGTGAGATTGCCTCGCCGCCGATCGCCATCAAGGACAAGCTGGCCTCGCGCATCAAGGTGATCTCCCGACTGGATATTTCCGAAAAGCGTGTACCCCAGGACGGGCGCATGAAGCTAAAAGTCGGTCCTGACCGGGTGATCGACTTCCGCGTCAGCACGCTGCCTACGTTGTTCGGCGAGAAGATTGTGATCCGTATCCTGGACCCTAGTAGCGCCAAGCTGGGTATCGATGCGCTGGGCTACGAGCCCGAAGAGAAAGAACGACTACTGCAGGCCATCGGCCGCCCCTACGGCATGATTTTGGTGACGGGTCCCACCGGATCGGGCAAGACGGTGTCGCTTTACACCTGCCTGAATCTGCTGAACAAGCCCGGCGTAAACATCGCCACGGCCGAAGACCCGTCGGAAATCAATCTGCCCGGCGTGAACCAGGTCAACGTGAATGAAAAGGCGGGGCTTACCTTCGCCGCCGCGCTCAAGGCCTTCCTGCGCCAGGACCCGGACATCATCATGGTGGGCGAAATCCGCGACCTGGAAACGGCAGACATCTCCATCAAGGCTGCGCAGACCGGCCACCTGGTGCTCTCCACGCTGCACACCAACGACGCGCCCACCACGCTCACGCGCATGCGCAACATGGGCATCGCCCCATTCAACATTGCCTCCAGCGTGATCCTGATCACCGCGCAACGCCTGGCGCGCCGCCTGTGCCCCAATTGCAAGGAGCCTGCGGACATTCCGCACGAATCCTTGCTGGACGCCGGCTTCAGCGAGGAGGAGATCGATGGGTCCTGGACGCCCTACCGACCCGTTGGCTGCTCGGCCTGCAACAACGGCTACAAGGGCCGGGTGGGCATCTATGAGGTGATGCCCATCACCGAAGACCTGCAACGCATCATTTTGGCCGACGGCAGCGCTTTGGAGATCGCGGCCCAGGCCCGGCTGGAGGGAGTGCGCTCGCTGCGCCAGTCCGGCCTGCACAAAGTAAAAACAGGGTTGACGTCGCTGGAAGAAGTCCTGGGCGTCACCAATGAATAAAGACCGCCAACAGAGAGGTTGAGATATGGCTACGGTTGCATCGAGGGGGATCAAGGACGCAGTCTTTGAGTGGGAGGGGAAAGACCGCAGCGGCAAGATCGTGCGCGGCGAGGTGCGCGCCTCTGGGGAAAACCAGGTCAAAGCCACACTGCGCCGCCAGGGCGTGCTGGCCACCAAGATCAAAAAACGCCGCACGCGTTCGGGCAAGAAGATCAAACCCAAGGACATTGCGCTCTTCACCCGCCAAATGGCGACCATGATGAAGGCGGGCGTACCCCTGCTGCAGTCCTTCGACATCGTGGGCCGGGGTAACAGCAACCCTAGCGTAACCAAACTGCTCAATGACATCCGGGCAGATGTGGAGACAGGCACTTCGCTGAACGCAGCGTTTCGCAAGTACCCCATGTACTTCGACAGCCTGTACTGCAATCTGGTGGAGGCGGGCGAGGCAGCCGGTATTCTGGAGGCACTGCTGGACCGGCTGGCGCTGTACATGGAGAAGACCGAGGCCATCAAGTCCAAGATCCGCTCGGCGCTGATGTATCCCATCTCCGTGATCGTGGTGGCCTTCGTGGTGGTGACCATCATCATGATCTTCGTGATTCCTGCGTTCAAGGAAGTGTTCACCTCCTTCGGCGCAGACCTGCCGGCACCCACGCTGCTGGTCATGGCCATAAGCGAGTTCTTTGTCGCCTATTGGTGGCTGATCTTCGGCGTGATCGGGGGGGGCTTCTACTTTTTTATGCAGGCCTGGAAGCGCAGCGAGAAGATGCAGGCGACCATGGACCGATTGCTGCTCAAGCTGCCCATCTTCGGCGCACTGATCGACAAGTCAGCCGTCGCACGCTGGACGCGCACCCTGTCCACCATGTTCGCCGCAGGCGTGCCGCTGGTCGAGGCTCTGGACTCCGTCGGCGGGGCCGCGGGCAACTACGTTTATGCGTCGGCCACCGAACGCATTCAGCAGGAGGTGTCCACCGGCACCAGCCTCACAGCGGCCATGGGCAACGCCAACGTTTTCCCTTCCATGGTGCTGCAGATGTGTGCGATCGGCGAGGAGTCCGGCGCCCTGGACCACATGCTGGGCAAGGCGGCTGACTTCTACGAAGCCGAGGTGGATGAAATGGTGGCTGGCCTATCCAGCCTGATGGAGCCCATCATCATCGTATTCCTGGGCACCCTCATTGGCGGCATCGTGGTTTCCATGTATCTGCCCATCTTCAAGCTGGGACAAGTGGTCTGATGACGGGGTCTCCCATCGCCGATGCCGTATTCATCGGCATCGTCGGACTGCTCGTGGGCAGCTTTCTGAACGTGGTCATCCATCGGCTGCCATTGATGATGGAGCAACAGTGGGCTGCCGAGTGCGTGCAATACGCCCAGGACCGCGGCCTTTTGCCTGCAGACAGCCAGGCTGCCGAGGAAAAGGCAGAACGCTTCAATCTTTGGACACCCCGCTCACGCTGCCCATCTTGCGGACACGCCATCCGCTGGTTTGAAAACGTGCCAGTGTTCAGTTGGCTGGCCCTGCGTGGGCGTTGCTCTTCTTGCAAGGCCCCCATCAGCGCGCGCTATCCCCTGGTGGAGTTGGCAACGGGTGCGCTGTTCTATGCCTGCGGCACCAAATGGGGCTGGACGGCAACGACGGTGGCCTGGTGTGCGTTTTGTGCGGCATTGGTAGCGCTAACCTTCATTGACTGGGACACCACCCTGCTGCCCGACGATATCACCCTGCCCCTGCTGTGGGGAGGGTTGCTGGCATCGGCCGCGGGGCTGACCGCTGTGCCGCTGACGGAGGCCGTGGCGGGCGCAGCGGCCGGCTACTTGTCGCTGTGGACCGTCTACTGGAGTTTCAAGCTGGCCACGGGCAAGGAAGGCATGGGTTATGGCGACTTCAAGCTCTTTGCCGCCCTGGGCGCGTGGTTTGGCTGGCAGGCGTTGGTGCCCATCATCTTGCTCGCATCCGTCATCGGAGCCCTTGTCGGCATCGCAATGAAATTCGCCAGCAGCCTGCGCGATGGCAAGTACGTGCCGTTTGGCCCCTTTCTGGCCGGCGGCGGCTTCGCTGCACTGCTGTGGGGGCCGGGCCGCATCATGCAGGCGGTGTTCTCCGCCCTGGGCCTGGCATGACACATGCACGCCACCGCCCCCTGCGGCTGGGCGTGACGGGCGGCATCGGCAGCGGCAAGAGTACCTTCGCCGCCATGCTGCAGGCCTGCGGTGCAGCGCTAGTGGACGCGGACCAGCTGGCACGCTCCGTGACCGAGAGCGGCGGCAGCGCCATTGACGCCATACGAACGCAGTTCGGCAAAGATTTCATTGACGCCCATGGCGCCATGGATCGCGCACGGATGCGAGCACTCGCCTTCTCCCAGCCGCATGCCCGCGAGCAGCTGCAGGCCATCATCCACCCGCTGGTGGGCCAGGCCATCGCGCAGGCACAGCAGCATGCCCAGGATGCCGGCCACCGCGTAGTGGTACTGGACATTCCCCTGCTCACCGAATCAGCCCGCTGGCCGCGCCAGCTCGATGCCGTGCTGGTGGTGGATTGCAGCGAACACACGCAGATCGAGCGCGTGCGCTCGCGCAGCGGCCTGGACGAGCAGGCGGTGCGTGCCATCATGGCCACGCAGAGCAGCCGCGCCACAAGGCGCGCGGCGGCCGACTGGGTGGTTTTCAACGAGGGGCTTGGACTGCCAGAGCTACAGGCCGTAGCCCGTCAGATCGGTGCAAGCTTGGGACTATGATGCACAGGGCGCCGGCGATGCGGCCGCGTGCCTGCCCGGAAAGTCCGCAGCGTGATCCTCTACGAATACCCCTTCAACGAACGCCTGAGAACCTACCTGCGTCTGGAGCAGCTGTTTCGCCGACTGGGCGAGCTGGCCAGCCGCAGCCATCCGCTGGACCATCACTACGCACTGGTCACCATCTTTGAGGTGATGGACGTGGCTGCACGCGCCGACCTCAAGGCCGACGTGCTCAAGGATCTGGAAAAGCACAAGCACCAGCTGGAGGGATTTCGCGGCAATCCCTCGATTTCCGAGGCTGCGTTGAACGGCGTGATCAGCCAGCTGGATCAGTGCTTTTCCGCGCTGAATTCGCAAAGCGGCAAAGCCGGCCAGACGCTGACCGAAAACGAGTGGCTGATGAGCATCCGCAGCCGCGTGGGCATTCCGGGTGGCACCTGCGGGTTTGATCTGCCAGCCTATTACGCCTGGCAGCATCTGCCAGCACCACAGCGCCAGCATGACCTGGACCGCTGGACCGCCAACCTGGCCCCGCTGGCCGAGGCCATACTCCTACTGCTTCGGCTGCTGCGGGATACGGGTACGCCCCAGAAGGTGGCCGCCGAACGCGGACAATTCCAGCAGAACCTGCCGCAAGGGCGCACCTTCCAGCTGCTGCGACTGGCGATTGACCCGGCCCTGCAGCTGATCCCGGAGATCAGCGGCAACCGGCTGATCGTCTCCGTGCGACTGATGCGTCAGGAAGAAAGCGGCCGACTAGTGCCCACTAGCGAAGACGCAGCCTTTGAACTCACGCTGTGTGCCTGAATCGACCCACCATGGCGCAGATACCCTCTTCCACCGACACATCGTCAGCCAAGCAGGTCCCCTGCCCAACATGCGGCGGCCCCAGCCTGTACAGCTCGGCGAATCCTTTCCGGCCCTTCTGCAGCGAGCGCTGCAAGAAAATCGATCTGGGAGCGTGGGCCAACGAAGAATTCCGCATGCCTGGCCATGAACCGGCCGACCCTGGCGCTGGCGATCAGGCTTCGTAGATCGTCAGCACCACGTCGGCCGCCTCGCTGCGCAATGCAGTGAGCGCTTGGTAGCCCGGCGAGGCAAACCAGCCTTGTGCTGCCTGCACGTCGGGGAAGGCGATCGCAACGATATCCTCGTGGGACTCGGCGCCGCATAACGCCATTACGGCCTTGCCACGCAGCAGCAACTCCCCACCCCAGGAGAGCAGCGTGGCCGGAACGCGGCTGCGGTACTCGGCCCACAGCTGCGCATTTTTGACACTGATGCGCCCAACGGCATAGGCAACAGGCATGTCCGGAACCTCTCAAACGCCCAGATAACGCTGGATGATCTCCGGCTGGGCCTTGAGATCGGCTGCCGTACCCTCATGCGCAATATGGCCGTTGTTCAGTATGTAGACCCGCTTGGCCAGCGAAAGTGTGGCCGCGAGGTTCTGCTCGATCAGCACGATGGTCTGTCCCTGCTGGGCCAGCTCCCGGCAGATGCGCACCAAGTCCTTGACGATCACCGGCGCAAGCCCTTCGAAAGGCTCATCCAACAAGACAATTTTCGGGTCGCGCACCAGTGCCCGGGCGATGGCCAGCATCTGCTGCTCCCCGCCTGAAAGATCGGTACCGCGGCTGCGGCAGCGGTCCTTGAGTCGGGGGAACATCTCGTAAATGCGGGCTAGAGGCCATTTGTTATCGGCCGTCAGCCCCGCCAGGATGATGTTCTCCTCCACGGTAAGGCTGCCGAAAACCCGGCGCTCTTCGTGCACGAGCTGCATACCGTGGCGTGCTATTACATGCGCCTTCTTGCCGGCCAGCTCCACGCCGTCCAGCTTGACGCTGCCGCTCCTGGGTTTGACCACGCCCATCAGGCTCTTGAAGGTGGTCGACTTTCCGGCTCCGTTGCGGCCCAGCAGGGCGACCACCTCGTTCTGCTCCACGTGCATGGCAACGTCGAACAGGATGTGGCTGTCGCCGTAGTAACTGTTCAGGCCAGTGACTTCGAGCAAGCTCATGCCACCTCCTCATAAACACCCCCGAGGTAGGCCTCTTGGACCTTGGGGTTGGATTTGATTTCTTCGGGTGTGCCTTCTACGAGCAAGCTCCCCTCTTGCAGCACGGTGACCTTGCCGACCAGTTCGAACAGCGAGTCCATGTCGTGGTCGATGATGACCAGGGTGCGCCCGCGTGCGATGGACTTGAGCAGAGCCACGGTTTCCACGCGCTCCTGCGGGCTCATGCCGGCCAGGGGTTCGTCCAGCAGCAGCAGGCTGGGCGAGGTTGCCAGTGCCAAGCCGATCTCCAGCCGGCGCTTCTCGCCATAGGCCAGCTCGGACACCGGAGCATCCAGGCGGGCGGTCAGGTTCACCAGCGTGGCCGTCTGCTCCACCAGGCGGTTCAGCTTGGGCACCTTGTTCAGGCTGCGGAACAGGTCGAGCTTGAACTTGCCGCGCAGCTCGCCCAGGGCGGCAATGGACAGGTTCTGTCGCACCGTCAGCCGCTCGAAAAGCTGATTGATCTGGTAGCTCTTGGTCAAACCCATCTGGCAGGCATCCGTGACGTTCATCTCCGTGATGTCCTTGCCGTCGAAGACGATGCGTCCCGCCGTGGGTTCGACCTCGCAGGTCAGCATCTTGAAGAAGGTGCTCTTGCCGGCGCCATTGGGGCCGATGATGCCGCGGATCTCGCCATGATCGACGGTGAAGTCGATGTTGCTGTTGGCCAGCAGACCACCGTAGCGCTTGGTCAGGCCGGTAGCCTTGAGGATGGGACCGGTCTTGCCGGCCGTGGTCTTGATGGTCACTGTCGCATCGCCCCCGGCGTCCATGCGCCCAGCCGGTGCAGCCACGGGTGCGGGTGCCGGCACCGCAGGCGAAGCAACTTGCCGCCGATTGCGCAGCATGTGGTAGAGGTCGGAAATGGCACCCGCCAGGCCGCGGCGCAGGAAGCACACCAGCAGCACGAACACGATACCCAGGATCAGCCGCCACGTCGCTCCCAGGTTGAGCACCGTCTGGAAGAAGTCACTCAGGTACAGCCAGACGATGGCACCCAGCAACGGCCCGAACAGCGTGCCCGCGCCGCCGATGGCGGTCTGCATGACGATCTCACCCGAGGTCGCGAACATGAATGCGTCTGGCGGCATAAACCCCTGCATCATGCCCAGCAGACCGCCGCCAAAGCCGGCGTACATCGCCGCGATGACGAACACGACCAGCTTGTAGCCATGGACGTTGTGCCCCAGCGCCTGGGCGCGCAGCGGGTTCTCGCGGATGGCACGCATGACCAGGCCAAAAGGCGAGCGCACGATGCGTAGTGCAATCACCAGCCCTACGAAGTACCAGAACGCGAAGAAGGCGTACATCTCCAGGTTGCTCTTGAACTCCAGGGTGGTGAAACCCAGGCTCAGGTTGGGCGACGGCACGCCCGGCAGGCCGTTCTCGCCGCCGGTGTACTGCGACAGAGGGTTGAATTCCACGAAGAAGAACACTTCGGCGATCGCAACGGTGATCATCGCGAAATAGATGCCGGTACGCCGTAGCGCTATCAGCCCGATGACGTAGCCGATCACCCCAGCGAAGACGGTGCCGAGCAACAGCGCCCCGACGGTGTTGGTGAACGACGTCTGCGTAAGCAGATAGGCCGCGAACATGCCACCCGAGCCGAAGAAGGCCGACTGGCCGAACGACAGCAGGCCGGTGTAGCCGAACAGCAGGTCGAAACCAATGCCAACCAGCCCCCAGATCAGGATGCGATTGATGGTGGCCGGAGAAAAACCCAGGTGCGGCAGCACGAAGGGGGCCGCTATCAGCGCGAGGATGGTCAATCCCTCGACGAGGAAGGGACGCTGTCTTGTCATTGTGTGATTCCCTTCATTCACGACCAACACTGCCCAGCAGCCCGCGCGGGCGCAGCACCAGCACCAGCGTCATGGCGACGAACAGCATGACGTAGGAGTAAGCGGGGTTGACCATCGAGGTCAGGCTGATGATCTCGCCAGCAATCAGCCCACCCAGGATGGCCCCAGGGAACGAGCCCACGCCGCCAATCACCACTACGACAAAGGTTTGCACCAGGATAGCGTCGCCGACGTCTGGCGCCACCGAGACCACCGGCGCATTGACGATGCCGGCAAAGCCCGCCGCCATGGCGCCGATGCCGAACACCAGCATGAAGATGCGGTAGACGTTGATACCGAGCGAGTCGACCATCACGGAGTCCTCGATGCCGGCGCGCACGATCATCCCGATGCGGGTGCGGTACAGCACCCAGTACAGGAGAAAAAGCGCCACCGCGATGATCGCCAGTAGGCCGATCCGGTAGGTCGGATAGACCATGAAGCCCAGTTGCGTGATGCCCGTGAGCGGCGCCGGCGGCGGTACGGTCTTGGACAGGCTGCCGAAGAAGAACCGCACGGCCTCGACGAAGACGATGCCAAGGCCAAAGGTCACCAGGAGCTGGTCCTCCGGCGGTCGGGAGTAGAAGTGGCGAATGATCAACTGCTCCGTGATCAGGCCCACCACCATCACGAACAAGGCCCCGGCAACGACCGCGACGATGAACGAGCTGGTGTAGGTATAGGCCAGCCAGCCGGCGTAGCCACCCAGCATGAACATGGCGCCGTGCGCCAGATTGAGCACGCCCAGCGTGCCATAGATGATCGTCAGGCCGGAGGAGATCAGCGCCAGCAAAGCGCCGAGCACCAGCCCGTTGAAACACTGTGAGATGAAGTTGGCCCAGTTGATCACGCTGACCTGCCTTGATCGAGAATGATGAAGAATGGTTTTCGGGCGGCAGATACCCGCCCCACCGCTGGCGGCGCGGGTATCTGCAGAGAACGAAAACGGCAGAAGCGGGGGCTCAGGCGCCCAGCAGAAGCCGGCGCCTGCCCCGACCGGTCAGGTGTAGTCGCCGAGCTTGCAACCGAAGGCGTCGGGTGCCTGGATCACCTTGTCGCCGGGCACCACTTCCACCACATCCCAGAAGTCCTCTGGGTTCTTCATGTCCTTCTTGGCCTTGCCGCGCACGATGATGACGGGGCGCACGTACTGGTGGTCCTGCGGGCGGTAGTGGAAGTCACCGAGCAGGTGGGGCACGGGCTCGCCCTTCTCCCACTGCTTGATCACGTCGGGCGGGTAGAAACTGCCGGCCTCCGTCACCATGCGGGCCCAGTGGGCGAAGCTCATGTAGCCGTTCTCAGCTCCCCACTCGGGGCGGTAGCCGTACTTCTTCTGGAAGGACTCGACGAACTGCTTGGCCAGCGGGTACTGGTCCTCCAGCGTCCACCAGAAGTCGGTGGCAGCGAACACCCCCTCGCTGATATCCACCCCCGCCTCGCGGGCGAAGAACGGGATCTGGTAGGGCAGCACCAGCGTCATCTTCGGCAGCAGGCCGAACTGCTTGGCCTGCTGGCTCGACAGCACGGCGTCGCGGCCCCAGTTCACGTTGATCAGGAAGTCGGCGCCGGCATTGGCGATGTTGGTCAGGTACTGGCTGAAGTCCTGCGTGCCCAGCGGGGAGACCTGGTTGGTGACCATGGTCCAGCCAGCCTGCTTGACCAGGAAGTCACGCACCGACTCGGTGGTGGTGTGGCCATAGGTGTAGTCCGGCGTCATGAAGGCCGCCTTGCGGTTCTTGCCGAACTGCTTGACCAAAATGGGGCCGATGGCATTGGCGCACATCTCCCCATAAACGCCCTGGCGAAAACCATAGCGCACGCAATCCTTGCCGGTGGTGTCATTTGACCCGGAGATTCCGGCCATATAGAGAATCTTCTCGCGCTGAGCGAATTTATTCAGAGCCACCGCCACTGCGGACGATGTCGAGCCGATCATCGCAACAATCTTGTTTTGATTGATGAATGTCTGCTCGACCTGCAAGGCCTGATTCGGCTTTGCTGCGGAGTCGGCCGATAGAAAACCGACCTTCTTTCCCAATACCCCATTATTGATTTTGGGCGCCAATTTCTTCATCAGCTCGTGATTCGAATTGATGTGCTCGATGGCCAGTTCCATACCCTTGCGCTCGTCCTCGCCCTGCACGGCATAGGCACCCGTCAGAGGCACCGCGGCGCCGATGTAGACCGTGCTGCCCTGCGAGCCCGCGGGCCAGGTCCCCATGGCAGGCTTGTCAGCAGCAAAGGCCCAGCGCACCCCTGCCACCCCGGTCAGCGCCAGGCCTGCGCCCGCCTGCAGCGCGCTGCGGCGGGAAATGTAGGGGGCAGAACCTTCCGTGAATTGCGTCTTTGACATGTGTCTCCTTCTTTCGGCTTATGGTGCCGACCGGGCCAAGCGGAACCCGTTGGTTTGAGAAACGGTGAGGCGACTTTGGGGGCAAGCCCGCTGACATCAGGAATTAAACTGACACCTGTCCAAGTGCATCACTGCTCACGAGAACTAACGCCACCGACGATTCATGGCGCGAAATCAATTTAACGTGACCCACATCAACTCCCAAGACGAGAAAACCCTGAACAAATTAGCGTCAGGGAAAGTCGTTTTGTCAGACAGACGTAAGAAGATCGTGGAAACCCGTCCTGAACAGTAAACAGTCAGGCATATGTAAGTTTTTATCGGGCAAAAGACGATGAAATCGCCCCTTAAAGGCTTGCCGGCAATTCCGGCACACTTCAGGCGCCGCCTGCGCGATGAGGCGACGCACCGGCGCGGCGGTCCCTAGCCGCGCTCGAAGGTGGTCCCGCGCTCCTGCGCCAGCAGATCGAGCACGGGGTAAGAGCCCGGTAGCACGGGCGCAACGGTCAGGGGAAAAGTCTGCCAGCTGACCGCCTGGCCTTCACGCATTTCGAACTCGCCCTGCCAGCTGCGAACCTTGCACCAGTGCAGCCGCACCAGGGCATGCGGGTAGTCATGCTCAGATACCTGCCACCGCTCGATCTGCTGCACGTCCACGCCAAGCTCCTCCTGCAGCTCGCGGCGCAGCGCCTGCTCGACGGTTTCACCCGGCTCGACCTTGCCGCCCGGGAACTCCCAGTAGCCGGCATAGGGCTTGCCCGCCGGCCGCGAGCCCAGCAGGAAGGCGTCGTCGCCGCGCAGCAGGATGCCAACGGCCACCTCGACGCGCTCGCGGGAGGGCACCTCGGCCACCGTCACGCCTGGTGCAGCCGTCCGGCGTAATCGCGAGCGAACTGGTGCGCCACGCGCCCGCTGCGCGAGCCGCGCTCCAGCGCCCAGACCAGCGCCTCGGGCCGCGCCGCCTCGATGTCCGCCGCCGGCACACCGAGAGCGGACAGCCACTGGGCGACGATGGTCAGGTATTCGTGTTGGCTGAAGGGGTAGAAGCTGACCCACAGGCCGAAGCGCTCGGACAGGGAGATCTTTTCCTCCACCACCTCGCCGGGGTGGATCTCGCCATCCGCCGCCGTGGTGTAGCTGAGGTTGTCCTTCATCTGCTCGGGCAGCAGGTGGCGGCGATTGCTGGTGGCGTAGATCAGCACGTTGGGCGTGGCCGCGGCCACGGATCCGTCCAGGATAGATTTGAGCGCCTTGTAACCGCCCTCGCCTTCTTCGAAGCTCAGGTCGTCGCAGTAGATGATGAACTTCTCGGGCCGGCCGGCGACGACCTCCACGATGTCGGGCAGGTCCGTCAGGTCGCTCTTGTCCACCTCGATCAGGCGCAGCCCCTGCGCCGCATAGGCCTGCAGGCAGGCGCGGATCAGCGACGACTTGCCAGTGCCGCGCGCGCCCGTCAGCAGCACATTGTTGGCCGTGCGGCCCTGCACGAACTGCTCGGTGTTGCGGCGGATCTTGTCCTTTTGCGCGTCGATCTCCTGCAGGTCCTGCAGGGCGATGGCTGCCACCTGTCGCACCGGGACCAGCTGGCCCTGGCCACCGCTGCGGCGGCGGTAGCGCCAGGCAATGGCAGCAGACCAGTCCGGCGCGGCCAGAGGCTGGGGCAGCACGGCTTCGATGCGGGAAATCAGCTGCTCGGCACGCAGCAGCAAACGATCCAGTTTCTCACTCATTTTGGCCTCTAAGCCTTATCCAGCAAGCGCGAGCAGCTATCAAAACAATAGTTCAATAGCCTGCCCGGCGGGGTATCAGGAGCGGTAGTCGGCGTTGATGGTCACGTAGTCGTGGCTCAGGTCGCAGGTCCACACGGTGTCCGCTGCATCGCCACGGCCCAGCACCACGCGCACCGTGATCTCGCTTTGCTTCATCACGCGCTGACCGTCTTCCTCGCGGTAGGCCGGGTTGCGCCCACCCTGCACGGCCACGTGCACGTCGTCCAGGTACAGATCGATCAGCGTCTGGTCCAGATCGGCGATGCCGGCGTAGCCCACGGCCGCCAGAATGCGGCCCAGGTTCGGGTCGCTGGCGAAGAAGGCCGTCTTGACCAGCGGCGAATGCGCGATGGCGTAGGCTACCTGGCGGCACTCCTCGCCTGTCTTGCCACCTTCCACGCGCACGGTGATGAACTTGGTCGCGCCCTCGCCGTCGCGCACGATGGCCTGGGCCAGCTGCTGCGACACCTGCAGCAGCGCGGCCTTCAATGCGCTGCCCTCGGCGCTGTCCAGCGAGGTGATGGGCGCGTGCTGCGCCTTGTGCGTGGCAAGGAGCACGAACGAGTCGTTGGTGCTGGTGTCGCCGTCGATGGTGATGCGGTTGAAGGACTGGTCGGCCAGCTCGCGCACCAGCTGGCGCATGAGTGCCGGAGCGATGCAGGCGTCCGTGGCCAGGAAGCCCAGCATGGTGGCCATGTTGGGTCGGATCATGCCCGCGCCCTTGGAGATCCCGGTGACTGATACCGTGACGCCGCCGATCTGCAGCTGCGTGCTGAAGGCCTTCGGGATCGTGTCGGTCGTCATGATGCCCTCGGCCGCACGCGCCCAGTGCTCCTGCTGCGCATCGGCCAGTGCCGCGGGCAGGCCGGCCTGGATACGCTCGACCGGCAGCGGCTCCATGATCACGCCGGTGGAAAACGGCAGCACCTGCGACGGCTGCAGGCCTAGGTGATCAGCCAGTGCCTGGCAGGTGGCGCGGGCACGCGCCAAGCCATCGGCGCCGGTGCCGGCGTTGGCATTGCCGGTGTTGACCACCATGGCGCGGATGGCCTGGCCGCCGTCCAGGTGCTCGCGGCAGACCTGCACCGGCGCGGCGCAAAAGCGGTTTTGCGTAAACACCCCGGCCACCGTGGCGCCCTCATCGAGCAGGAAGACGGTCAGGTCCTTGCGCCCGACCTTGCGCACGCCGGCCTCGGCCACGCCGATGCGCACGCCGTCAATGGGGTGCAGGTCCTGGGCCACGGGAGCGGAGAGATTCACGGGCATAGATCGTCTTTCTTGAGAGGGCAAATAGGAACACCAGGCGCTATGAACGGCGCGCCCCAATGCCAGCAGACACCGCGCAAGGGCCGCCCCGCCGCGCTGGTGTCGTCCCCCTTCCCGAATGGCGCAGCCATTCAAGAGAAGGGGGAAGCGACGAAGTCGCTCAGGGGGTTGCTCCGAATGTCTAGTTCAACTTGCCGTGGCACTGCTTGTACTTCTTGCCGCTGCCGCAGGGGCAGGGGTCGTTGCGGCCGACGCGTACGCCGGGCAGCGCCAGCGCCTGGCCATCGTCACCAGCCTCCGCTGCGCCGTCCTGGGACTGCGGATTGCCGTCCTCACCGGGAGCGGTGTAGGTCACGTTGGCAATGCTGCCTTCGCCGCGCTGCTCGAGGGCCTGTGCGGCCTCGTCCAGCTGGCTGGGCGACTGCACCTGCACCGTCATCATGACGCGGGTGACTTCGTTCTTGACCTGGTCGATCAGCTGGCGGAACAGCTCGAAGGCCTCGCGCTTGTACTCCTGCTTGGGTTGCTTTTGCGCATAGCCACGCAGGTGGATGCCCTGGCGCAGGTAGTCCAGCGCGGAGAGGTGGTCGCGCCAGTTGGTGTCGAAGCTCTGCAGCAGCACCATGCGCTCGAACTGGGTGAAATTCTCTTCGCCGACCTGGCTGACCTTGGCATTGAAGGCTTCGCGGGCGGCCTTTTGCACCATCTCCAGGATGTCCTCGTCGGTGATGGCCTCCGAGCCCTCGACCAGCTGCTGCAGCGGCAGCTCGATCTGCCAGTCGGTCGCCAGCGCCTTCTCCAGGGCCGGCAGGTCCCACTGTTCCTCCACCGACTCGGGCGGTACGAACTGATGCACCAGGTCGGCCATGCAGTCGTCGCGCATGCCCTCGATCAGGGTGGCCAGCTGGGGCGCGTCCAGGATCTCGTTGCGCTGCTGGTAGATGACCTTGCGCTGGTCGTTGGCGACGTCGTCGTACTCCAGCAGCTGCTTGCGGATGTCGAAGTTGCGCGCCTCCACCTTGCGCTGGGCCGACTCGATGCTGCGCGTGACGATGCCGGCCTCGATGGCCTCGCCGTCGGGCATCTTCAGGCGGTCCATGATGGCCTTGACGCGATCGCCGGCGAAGATGCGCATGAGCTGGTCGTCCAGGCTCAGGTAAAAGCGAGAGGAGCCCGGGTCGCCCTGACGGCCGGAGCGGCCGCGCAGCTGGTTGTCAATGCGACGCGACTCGTGCCGCTCGGTGGCGATGATGCGCAGACCTCCCAGGGCGGAGACCTTCTCGTTCTCGACCTTCCACTCGCGGCGCAGCTCCTCGGCACGGGCGGCGCGCTGTTCGGGGCTGAGGGACTCGTCTTCTTCCAGCGCCGCCACCGCCTTCTCGACGTTGCCGCCCAGCACGATATCGGTGCCGCGGCCCGCCATGTTGGTGGCGATGGTGATCATGCCCGGGCGGCCGGCCTGGGCGACGATGTCGGCCTCGCGTGCGTGTTGCTTGGCATTGAGCACCTGGTGCGGCAGGTTGGCCTGGGTCAGCAGCTGCGCGATGATTTCCGAGTTCTCGATGGAGCTGGTGCCCACCAGCACTGGCTGGCCGCGTTCGTAGCACTCGCGGATGTCGGCGATGGCGGCGTCGTACTTCTCACGCGTGGTCTTGTACACGCGGTCCAGCTGATCATCGCGGCGACTGGGGCGGTTGGGCGGAATGACCACGGTCTCCAGACCGTAGATCTCCTGGAACTCATAGGCCTCGGTATCGGCCGTGCCGGTCATGCCGGCAAGCTTGGCGTACAGACGGAAATAGTTCTGGAAGGTGATGGAGGCGAGCGTCTGGTTCTCGGCCTGGATGTTCACGCCCTCCTTGGCCTCCACCGCCTGGTGCAGGCCCTCGCTCCAGCGGCGCCCGGCCATCAGGCGGCCGGTGAATTCGTCCACGATGACGATCTCGCCGTTTTGCACCACGTAGTGCTGGTCACGGTGGTACAGATGCTGGGCGCGCAGTGCGGCATACAGGTGATGCACCAGTGCGATGTTGGCCGGGTCATACAACGTCGCGCCCTCGGCGATCAGACCGGCGCTGGCCAGGATGCGCTCGGCGTTCTCGTGGCCCTGCTCGGTCAAAAAGACCTGGTGGGTCTTCTCGTCCACCGTGAAATCGCCCGGCTTGGTCACGCCCTCGCCGGTGCGGGGGTCGGCCTCGCCCTCCTGGCGGGTGAGCAGGGGCACGATCTTGTTGATGGCCACGTACATGGCCGTGTGGTCGTCGGCCTGGCCGCTGATGATGAGCGGCGTGCGCGCCTCGTCGATCAGGATGGAGTCCACCTCGTCGACGATGGCGTAGTTCAGCCCGCGCTGCACGCGTTCGCGCGCGTCGTAGACCATGTTGTCGCGCAGGTAGTCGAAGCCGTACTCGTTGTTGGTGCCGTAGGTGATGTCGCTGGCGTAGGCTGCCTGCTTTTCCTCGCGCGGCATCTGAGGCAGGTTGATGCCCACCGACAGGCCCAGGAAGTTGTACAGCCGCCCCATCCACTGCGCGTCGCGGCTGGCCAGGTAGTCGTTCACCGTGACCACGTGCACACCCTTGCCCGACAGCGCATTCAAGTACACCGGCAGCGTGGCTGTGAGGGTCTTGCCCTCGCCCGTGCGCATCTCGGCGATCTTGCCGTAGTGCAGGGCCATGCCGCCCAGCATCTGCACGTCGAAGTGACGCATCTTCATGACGCGCTTGGAGGCCTCGCGCACGACGGCAAACGCCTCCGGCAGCAGCGCATCCAGGGCCTCGCCCTTGGCGATGCGGTCCTTGAACTCCTGGGTCTTGCCGCGCAGCGCCTCGTCACTGAAGCCTTCGTACTCCGGCTCCATGGCGTTGATGCGCGCAACGGTCTTGCGGTACTGCTTGAGCAGCCGGTCGTTGCGGCTGCCGAATATCTTGGTGAGGAAGTTGGTGGCCATGCGAGCAGGACCGCGCTGCACGCCGGAGGAAGAGGCGCCAGGGCGACCCGTGTCCTAGGATAGGTAGGGTGTTCTGGAAGGGGCTGCCAGCCCGGATCTGTGACGGGCAGCAAAACGGAACATTCTACCTTTGCGTCTCCGGCACGGTCCGCGCCGCTGGCAGCCATGCGAGACACACACCATCCGTGATAATGCCCGCCCGCCATGAACCGTCGCCACCACCCCATTACCGTCCAGCAAGCCAGCCAGGAATCTCCGACCCTGGCGCGCCTGGCCGCGCTCACACAGGAATCCAGCCAGCGCCTGAAGGCCATCGAGGCCCTGGTGCCCCCCCTGCTGCGCCCTGCCCTGCAGGCCGGCCCCATCGAGGGCGACTGCTGGTGCCTGCTGGTCAAGAGCAACGCCGCGGCTGCCAAGACGCGGCAACTGCTGCCTGCGTTCCAGGCGCATCTGCGCAGTCGGGGGTGGGAGGTGAACTCCATCCGCCTGAAGATCCAGGGCTGAGCCGCAGGGCCGCCGGGACTGGCGCGAGGAGACGTGAAAGATGGTGCCGGTTGTCGGATTCGAACTGACGACCTACCGCTTACAAGGCGGGTGCTCTACCAACTGAGCTAAACCGGCAAAGCGCGCATTGTAGCCGCCCGAAGGCGGCTTGATGCCGAGTTACTTGACGCGCTTGAGTGACGGGCGCGGTCCGCCGCCGGAGGGCGGGCGCGGCCCGTCCTCGGGAGTTTGTTCGCCGCCGCTGGCCTCCACGGGTTGCAGCGTTGCCGCTCCTGCTGGCCGTACAGGTTCGGCCGCGGCCAGGGACGCTCCAGGCTGCACCTCGGGCTCGTCCTCCAGCGGGAAAGCCATGCCCTGGCCGTTCTCGCGCGAATAGATGGCGATGACGCGACGCACCGGCACGATGATCTCGTGCGGCTTGCCGCCAAATCGCGCCTTGAACTCGATGAAATCGTTGCCCAGCTGCAGCGCGCTGGTGGCGTCGTGGCTGACGTTGAGCACGATCTCGCCGTTGTTCACGTACTCACGCGGCACGCGGACCGATTCGTTCACCCGCACCACGAGGTAGGGTGTGAAACCGTTGTCCGTGCACCATTCGTGCAGGGCGCGGATCAGGTAGGGCCGCGTGGAGGGCAAGGTCGGTGCGGCAGCGTCGTCGTTCATCATCGTGCTTTGAGAGTGGGCGCCGCGGCGCCCGCAGTGCCTGGTACTTACTTGCGCATCACCTTCTCGGAGGGCGTCAGCGCTTCGATGTAGGCCGGGCGCGAGAAGATGCGCTCGGCATACTTGAGCAGTGGCGCAGCGTTCTTGGACAGCTCGATGCCGTAGTAATCCAGGCGCCACAGCAACGGAGCGATGGCCACGTCCAGCATGGAGAAGCCCTCGCCCAGCATGTACTTGTTCTTCAGGAACACCGGAGCCAGCTGCGTGAGGCGATCGCGGATGTGGGCGCGGGCCTTTTCCAGCGCCTTCTCATTGCCCTTGGTGGCGCGCGACTCTAGCGTGTTGACGTGCACGAACAGTTCCTTCTCGAAGTTGAGCAGGAACAGCCGCACGCGGGCGCGGTCGATGGGATCGCCCGGCATCAACTGCGGATGCGGGAAGCGCTCGTCGATGTACTCGTTGATGATGTTGGACTCGTACAGGATGAGGTCGCGCTCGACCAGGATGGGCACCTGGCCGTAGGGGTTCATCACGCTGATGTCCTCGGGCTTGTTATACAGGTCCACGTCCCGGATCTCGAAGTCCATGCCCTTTTCGAACAGAACGAAACGGCAGCGATGGGAGAAAGGGCAGGTCGTGCCCGAGTAAAGCACCATCATGGTAGGCGGCTCCTGAAAATCAAAAAGAGTGGGCGCTCAGGCGCCCACTCTGGCATGCAGCCCGGCAGCGTACTCGCGCACGCGGACCGGGCCCTGTAAAAAACGGAAATTACTTGACGTCTTTCCAGAAGGCGGCGTTCAGCCTCCAGGCGATCAGCGTGAACACCCCCAAGAAGGCCAGTACCCAGACGCCCACGCGCACACGGGTGTTCTGCGCCGGCTCCCCCATCCACTGGATGTAATTCACCAGGTCGCCCACGGCCTGGTCGTACTGCAGGGGCGTCATGGTGCCGCTGGAAACCTGCTCCCAGCCTTTGAAGATGTGCTCGGTCGCGCCGTGAACGGTGCGCTCTTCGAACACCGGACGACGATCGCCCTGCAGCTGCCACAGCACGTGCGGCATGCCGACGCTGGGGAAGGCCAGGTTGTTCCAGCCCGTGCCGGTCGCCGGGTCGCGGTAGAAGGTGCGCAGGAAAGTGTAGAGGTAGTCGGCGCCCGTACCACCCGAGCCGGCACGCGAGCGCGCGATCACCGTCAGATCGGGCGGGTTGGCGCCGAACCAGGCCTTGGCCTGCAGCGGATCGATGGCCGCCTTCATGGTGTCGCCCACCTTGGTGGTGGTGAACAGCAGGTTGTCCTTGATCTGCTCGTCGCTCAGGCCGATGTCCTTCAGGCGGTTGAAGCGCATGAAGGCGGCAGAGTGGCAGTTCAGGCAGTAGTTGACGAACAGCTTGGCGCCGTTTTGCAGCGAGGCGGTGTCGCTGGTGTTGACGGGCGCCTTGTCCCATGCAATGCCGCCGCCAGCGGCATGCGCGCCGGCAACCAGGCCCACTGCGGTGAGCAGCGCAAAAATGATCTTCTTCATGTTGGTGTTCTCCAGCTCGGCTCAGTGGGCGGCAAAGGTCACGCGCTCGGGCACGGGCTTGGGCGTGCCCAGCTGGCTCCACCAGGGCATGAGCAGGAAGAAGCCAAAGTAAAACAGCGTGCCCACTTGAGAGACGCGCTCGCCGATCGGCGACGGCGGCTGCACGCCCAGGTAGGCCAGGATGACGAAGTTGATCACGAACACCGCGTACATCCACTTGTGCCAGTCGGGACGGTAGCGGATGGAGCGCGCCGGGCTGTGGTCCAGCCAAGGCAGGAAGAACAGGATCACCACGGCACCACCCATGACCACCACGCCCCAGAACTTGGCATCAATGGCCAGCATCAGGGCAATGGCGACAACGGCGGCCACCACGACGATGCCCTTCATGATGCCCGGCAGTCGTGCCTTCAGGACGCCAAAGCCGGCACCCAGAACCACGCAGGCGATCAGCGCATACATCATCTCGCTCGTGATGGCGCGCAGCATTGAATAGAAGGGCGTGAAGTACCACACGGGCGCGATGTGCGCGGGCGTCTTCAGTGGATCGGCCGGGATGAAGTTGTTGTACTCCAGGAAGTAGCCGCCGAACTCGGGCGCAAAGAAGACGATGGCCGAGAAGATGAACAGGAACACGCACACGCCAAAGATGTCGTGCACCGTGTAGTAGGGATGGAAAGGGATGCCGTCCAGCGGATGGCCCTTGTCGTCCACCGCCTTGCCCGGACCCTTGATCTCGATGCCGTCAGGGTTGTTGGAGCCCACGTCGTGCAGCGCCAAGAGGTGCGCCACCACCAGGCCCAACAGCACCAGCGGCACGGCGATGACGTGGAAGCTGAAGAAGCGGTTCAGCGTGGCGTCGCCCACCACGTAGTCGCCGCGGATCAGCAGGGCCAGGTCAGGGCCGATGAAGGGAATGGCCGAGAACAGGTTCACGATCACCTGTGCGCCCCAGTAGGACATCTGGCCCCAGGGCAGCAGGTAGCCCATGAAGGCCTCGGCCATCAGCGCCAGGAAGATGGCGCAGCCGAAGATCCAGACCAACTCGCGCGGCTTGCGGTAGCTGCCGTACAGCAGGCCGCGGAACATGTGCAGATAGACCACCACGAAGAACGCCGAGGCACCCGTGGAGTGCATGTAGCGGATCAGCCAGCCCCAGGGCACGTCGCGCATGATGTACTCAACCGACTCGAAGGCCTTGGCGGCGTCGGGCTTGTAGTGCATCACCAGGAAGATGCCGGTGACGATCTGGATCACCAGCACCAGGAGGGCCAGCGAGCCGAAGATGTACCAGAAGTTGAAGTTCTTCGGAGCGTAGTACTCCGACATGTGAACCTTGTAGGCGTCGAAGGCCGTAGGAAAACGGTTCTCCAGCCAGTTCATGGTCTTCGCGCCGGCCGAGGCGTTGGGCGAGACTTCCTTGAATTCGCGGTAAGCAGCCATGTGTCAGTCCCCTCAGGCCTTCTTGTCTTCGCCGATCAAAAGGCGGGTGTCCGACAGGTACATGTGCGGCGGCACCTCCAGATTGTCCGGCGCGGGCTTGTTCTTGAACACGCGGCCGGCGAGGTCGAAGGTGGAGCCGTGGCACGGGCACAGAAAGCCGCCGTGCCAGTCGTCGGGCAGCGAGGGCTGGGGCCCGGTCGTGAACTTGTCCACCGGCGAGCAGCCCAGATGGGTGCAGATACCCACGGCCACGAGGATCTCGGGCTTGATGGAGCGGTGCTCGTTGCGGGCGTACTCGGGCGTCAGCTCCGCGGGGTTGCGCTTGGACTGGGGATCGGCCAGCTGCCCGTCCAGCTTGGGCAGCTCGGCCAGCTGCTCGGGCGTGCGCTTGACGATCCACACCGGCTTGCCGCGCCACTCCACCGTGATCTTCTCGCCGGCCTTGAGCCCGGAGATATCCACCTCGACCGCAGCGCCGGCCGCCTTGGCCCGCTCGGACGGCTGGAACGTGCTCACAAAGGGGACGGCTACTGCCACGCCGCCCGCCGCGCCAGCGCAGCCGGACGCGATGAGCCACGTCCGTTTGCTGGAGTCGATCGGAGTATCACTCATGGGGATCCTCGGTATGCATCGTTATAAAAGGTCAACTGCAAATTGTAGCGGAGCGAAAAAGGTTCCCCCCAGATGCGCGAGCGCAGTGGCTTGGACAATACTTCGGGTCTTTCATCCAGGACAAAGGATTGGCAAATGGGTATCGCACAAGAATTCAAAGAATTCGCGGTCAAGGGCAACGTGATCGATCTGGCCGTCGGCGTGATCATCGGTGGTGCCTTCGGCAAGATCGTGGATTCGGTGGTGAACGACCTGATCATGCCCGTGGTAGGCCTGGTGTTCGGCAAGCTGGATTTTTCCAACCTGTTCATCCCGCTGGCGCGCGTGCCTGCAGACGTACCGCACACGCTGGAGGCCGTCCGCAAGGCGGGCGTTCCGGTCTTTGCCTATGGGCATTTCCTGACCATCAGCCTGAATTTCTTCATCCTGGCCTTCATCATCTTTGTCATGGTCAAGCAGATCAACCGCCTGAAGCGCGAGCATGAAAAGAAGGTGGAGGAGCCGGCTGCGACCCCGGAGGACATCCAGCTGCTGCGCGAGATTCGCGATAGCCTGAAAAAGACCTCCTCCTGAGGCGCTGCGGGGCGGCCCCTGCACGGGCTTGGGGTGCGCCGGTTTCACACCACACGCGCCATGGCGGATGATGAGAAATCAATACCGCACAGGTTGGCAGGTGTGCCACGCAGCCGCATGCCCGTCCGCCGCCCGGCGGGCTTTTTCATGGGCGCTCAGCCGTGCGCCAGGGCGCGGGCCATGCGCACGGCCTCGATGAGGCTGGCCGGGTCGGCGGCGCCGCTGCCGGCGATGTCGAACGCCGTGCCGTGGTCCGGGCTGGTGCGAACCAGCGGCAGGCCCAGCGTCACGTTCACCCCCTTGTCCACGCCCAGGTACTTGACCGGAATCAGACCCTGGTCGTGGTACATGGCCAGCACCACGTCGAACTCGCCCGGACGTGCGGCGGTATGGCGGGCGCGCATGAAGACCGTGTCGGGCGCATAGGGGCCGTGCGCGTCGATGCCCTCGGCCCGGGCGGTGGCGATGGCCGGGGCGATGGTTTCGATCTCCTCGCGCCCGAACAGGCCGCCCTCGCCCGCGTGCGGGTTCAGCCCGGCCACGCCGATGCGCGGCGCGCGGCCCAGGCTGCGCGCGAGCGCGGCGTGGGTGATGCGCAGGGTCTGCAGCACGCCGTCCTGCGTGACGGCCTCGATGGCCTCGCGCAGCGCCACGTGGATGCTGACCAGCACCGTGCGCAGCTCGTCGCTGGCCAGCATCATGCGCACCGGCATCTGCGCCACGGACACGCCAGCGTGGCGCGCGGCCTCGGCCTGCAGCAGCTCGGTATGGCCGGGAAAGGGCACGCCGGCGGCGGCCAGCGCCTCCTTGTGCAGCGGCGCGGTGACCAGGCCCGCCACCTCGCCGGCCAACGCGGCGCGCGCCGCCCAGACCACGCAGTCGGCCGCCGCACGGCCGGCCTCGGCGCTGACGGCGCCGAAGGGCGGCGGGCTGCCCAGGCCTGGCAGTTGCCATACCGGCAGCGCCTGCGGTGGCAGCTGCGTCAGATCCTGCAGGCGGGCGATGCGCTGCACGGCCAGCTCCGGCCGGCCCAGCTGCGCGGTGATGGCCGCGGCCCGCGCCAGTGTGGGGGCGTCGCCCACAACGAAGCAGCCCTGCAGCACGTCGGGCGCGTCGCGAAACGCCTTGGCGACGATCTCGGGACCAATGCCGGCCGGGTCGCCCTGCGTGATGGCCAGTGGCAGCGTGGAATGCATGGCGTCGGTCTTCCAATGAAATCAGCCTCCAGCGCCCACCCGACAAGCGCTAGTAGCTATGAAAATAATAGTATCCAGGCTCAGGCCGGGTTGTCGATATCGATGAACTGGTGGTCCAAGCCCAGCTCGGCGGCGACGTGCCCGGCCACGGCCGGGGCGCCGTAGCGCTCGGTGGCATGGTGGCCGGCGGCGATGAAGGCCACGCCGGTCTCGCGCGCCAGGTGGGCCTGGGGTTCGGAGATTTCGCCGGTGATGAAGGCATCCGCCCCGGCAGCGATGGCGCCCTCGAAGAAGCCCTGGGCGCCGCCCGTGCACCAGGCCACGCGGCGGATGGGGCGCGGCGCGCCGCCCGGCGCCACCAGCGTCACCGTGCGTCCCAGCACCTGCTGCACGTGGCCGGCCAGAGCCTGGGCGCTGCTGACGTCGCAGGGCGCCACAAAGCCCAGCTCCTGCTCGCCGAAGTGCGCGTCGGCCTGCCAGCCCAGGCGCGTGCCCAGCTGGGCGTTGTTGCCCAGCTCGGAATGCGCGTCCAGCGGCAGGTGGTAGGCGAAGAGGTTGATGTCGTGGGCCAGCAGGCGCTGGATGCGCTGCTTCAACCAGCCGGTGATGCGCCCGTCCATGCCGCGCCAGAACAGGCCGTGGTGCACGAAGACGGCGTCGGCCTTCAGTTCAATGGCCGCGTCGATCAGCGCTCGGCTGGCCGTCACGCCGCTGACGATGCGGCCGATGGTGGGCTTGCCCTCCACCTGCAACCCGTTGGGGCCGTAGTCCTTGAAACGCTGCGGCTGCAGCAGCTCGTCGAAGCGGCCCAGGAGATCGTCTCTGTCAATGCTCATGCCTGTTGATTGTGCCGCCATCCTTGCCGCCATCGCCCGCTGTGGGCGCACTGCATTGGCGCGACAATCGAAGCCTTTGCCAGCCCACACCCTCCCCTTGCCATGAAGCGCTACTGGTTGCTGTTTTCCCAGGCCGTGACGGTACTCGTTGCCGCGTATTTCGTCGTCGCCACGCTGCAGCCGTCGTGGCTGCGCGGCGGCATGACCACCACGCCCGCCGGCATCTCGCTGATCGAGGCGCCGGCCACGCCCGGGGCCCAGCCGGCCGCGGGCAGCTTCAGCGCCGCGGCGCGCAAGGCGGCGCCAGCGGTGGTCAGCATCAACACCAGCAAGGCGGTGCGCCATCCGCGCAGCAACGACCCGTGGTTCCAGTTCTTCTTCGGCGATCAGGGCACGCAGGCGCAGATGGGCCTGGGCAGCGGCGTGATCATCAGCCCGGACGGCTACATCCTGACCAACAACCACGTGGTCGAGGGCGCCGACGAGATCGAGGTGACGCTCACCGACAGCCGCCGCGCCAGCGCCACCGTGATCGGCACCGACCCGGAGACGGATCTGGCCGTGCTCAAGGTGGAGCTGGACAAGCTGCCCGTCATCGTGCTGGGCGACTCCGACCAGGCGGCCGTGGGCGACCAGGTGCTGGCCATCGGCAACCCCTTCGGCGTGGGCCAGACGGTGACCAGCGGCATCGTCTCGGCGCTGGGTCGCAGCCAGCTGGGCATCAACACCTTCGAGAACTTCATCCAGACCGACGCGGCCATCAACCCCGGCAACTCCGGCGGCGCGCTGGTGGACGTGAACGGCAACCTGATGGGCATCAACACCGCCATCTACTCGCGCTCGGGCGGCAGCATGGGCATCGGCTTTGCCATTCCCGTGTCCACCGCCAAGCTGGTGCTGGACGGCATCGTGCGCGACGGCCAGGTGACGCGCGGCTGGATCGGCGTGGAGCCGGGCGAGCTGTCGCCCGAGCTGGCGCAGACCTTCGGCGTGCATGCCACCGAGGGCGTGATCATCACCGGCGTGCTGCAGGCCGGCCCGGCCGCGCAGGCCGGCATGCGCCCGGGCGACGTGATCCTGAGCGTGTCCGGCAAGGCCATCCGCAATGTGCCGCAGCTGCTGACCGCCGTGGCCGCGCTCAAGCCCGGCGAGGCCTCGCCCTTCGAAGTGCAGCGCGGTGACACGCGGCTGGAGATCGCCGTGACCGCCGGCACCCGCCCGCGCCAGCAGCAGCGCCGCCGCTAGGCAGGCCATGTAGCTATCAAAAAAAGAGCTGCCAGCGCTTGGTGCACAAGCGCTGGCAGCTCTTTTTATATCCGAGCTGGAAAGCAGGGAATCAGGTCGCCCGGTCGGGTGCGTCCTCGGGCGCCTTGGTGTGGCGGATGAACAGCCGCGCGGCCCAGATGCCCAGCTCGTACAGCAGACACATGGGAATGGCCAGAGCCAGCTGCGAGACCACGTCCGGCGGCGTGACGATGGCGGCGATGATGAAAGCCGCGACAACGAAGTAGCCGCGGAAGCTCTTGAGCTTTTCCACCGTCACCACCTCCAGGCGGGCCAGCACCACCACGGCGATCGGCACCTCGAAGGCCAGGCCGAAGGCCAGGAACATGGTCATGACGAAGCCGAGATAGGCCTCGATGTCCGGCGCGGCGGTGATGCTCTTGGGCGCAAAGCTCTGGATGAAGGCAAACACCTGGCCGAAGACGAAGAAGTAGCAGAACGCCACGCCCAGGAAGAACAGCACCGTGCTGGAGATGACCAGCGGCAGCACCAGGCGCTTCTCATGGGAATACAGCCCGGGCGCGACAAAGGCCCATACCTGGTACAGCACGACGGGCAGCGCCACCAGGAAGGCCGCCAGCAGCAATATCTTCAGGGGCACCATGAAGGGCGAGATGACCGAGGTGGCGATCATGGTCGCGCCCTGCGGCAGGTGCGCCACCAGCGGCGCGGCCAGCAGGTCGTACAGCCGGCCTGGCCCGGGCCAGAAGAACAGCACGGCGGCGACGATGCCCACGGCGATGATGGCGCGCATGAGCCGGTCGCGCAGCTCCATCAGGTGCGCGACGAAAGGCTGCTCGGTGCCGGCCAGTTCGTCTTCGGAATTCGTTGGTTGGGACATAGGCGTGGCGGCGGCTGCCCGGTGTGTGCGCAGGCGAGCCGCACGCGCCGGCGGGCGCCGTCAGAACAACAGGCAGTTCAGGCGGTCAATGGAATTTCTTGGGCCGAAAACGCGCCACCCGCGCCGCGCCGGACTGCACGTGCGTGCGCACACCCGCGCGGGCCTTGTACCAGCGCGGCACGGCGCCGCGCTTGAGGCGCCAGTTCTTGCCGGGGTGGCTGTAGGCGGGGACGATGGTGCTGGCGGATTCGAACCCTGAGCCGGCCGCGTCGCTCCTGCCGCCATCGGCGGCGGACTCAAGGCCGGCCACGGTGTCGTCCAGGCCCTTTTGCAGGTCGCTGGCACCGGCGTGGATGCTCTGCTCGACGTCGCGCGCGGCACTTTCCACGCTGTCCTTCATCTTGCGCAGCTCATCGAGCTCCATGGAGCGGTTGACCTCGGCCTTCACGTCGGCCACGTAGCGCTGCGCCTTGCCCAGCAGCGTGCCCACCGTACGGGCCACGCGCGGCAGCTTCTCCGGGCCGATGACGATGAGCGCAACGGCGCCAATCAGCGCCATCTTGGACAGGCCGATGTCGATCATGCGGTGCGTCGGGCAGCGGTCCGGCTCAGCCCTTGCGGCGGGCTTCGACGTCGATGGTGTCGCGCTCGGGTGCGGCGGGCGTGCCCGTCACCTGGCCGACGGGGGGATGGGCGGCGCTGGCGTTGGCGTTGTTGCCGTCAGCGTCGGTGGCGCCGTCGCGCATGCCGTCTTTGAAGCCCTTGACGGCCCCGCCCAGGTCGGTGCCGATGTTCTTGAGTTTCTTGGTGCCGAAGACCAGCACCACGATCAGCAGCACGACCAGCCAGTGCCAGATGGAAAACGAACCCATGGAAATCTCCTAACGAATACGAGCCATTCTAGACGGCGGGCATGGCAACCAGGCGCATATCCCCTACCTGCGCCTTACCCCTTTTTCCAGGGACGCGGGCCGCCGACGACGTGCATGTGCAGGTGGTGGATTTCCTGCCCGCCCTCCTCACCGGTGTTGATCACCAGGCGAAAGCCGCCTTCCGGGTACGGGTTGCACCCGTGCTCGGCCGCCAGTCGGGGGGCCAGCGTCATCATGTGGCCCAGCAGGGGCGCGTGCTCGGGCGTGACCGAGGCCATGGAGGGAATGTGCTGCTTGGGCACGACCAGCAGGTGCACCGGCGCCCAGGGACTGATGTCGTGGAAAACCAGGACTTGCTCGTCCTCGTAGGCCTTCTTGGCCGGAATCTCGCCGGCGACGATCTTGCAAAACAGGCAGTGGGGATCGTGTGTCATGGGGAGTCAGGCTTGGATGGCCTCGCTTTTGTTCATGGCGACCATGCCACGCACGATGCGATAGAGGAACCACAGGGAAATCAGGCACCAGGCAATCCAGCCCGGGAAGAAGAACAGGAACCACAGCGGCGCCGTGACGATGTACAGCACCCCGGCCCAGATCACGGTGCGGATGCGCCAGGAGAAATGGCTGGCCTGCCAGGTGCCCTCGGCGTCGCTCTTCTTGACCAGGTCGATGATCAGCGCCACCAGCAGCAGCGCCGCGCCCGGCTGCGCGCCCGGCAGCACGGCGCCCAGAGCGACGACCAGGTGCAGCAGGTAGCTGACCCAGCCCACGGCCTTGAGCGAGTCGGCACGCTGGTTGGGCTCGACGTCGATGATGTCGCGGTTCATGGCGTGTTTCCTCCTGAACGTTCTTCCTGCTCGCGCGCGCGCGCCTTGCGCAGGGCCTTTTCCTCGATGCCGCTGGTGCCCTCGCGGCGCTCCAGCTCGGCAATCACGTCGGCCGGCTGCAGGCCGTAGTGGGCCAGCGCCACCATGCTGTGGAACCACAAGTCGGCCACCTCGTAGACCAGCTGCGCCGGGTCGGCACCGTGCTGCACGTCCTTGGCGGCCATGACCACCTCGGTGGCCTCCTCGCCAATTTTCTTGAGGAAGGCGTCCGGCCCCTTGTGCAGCAGCCGCGCCACGTAGCTGGTGCCGGCGTCGCCGCCGTTGGCGGGCTTGCGGCTTTCGATGATGGCGGCCAGGCGGGCCAGGGAGTCGTTGCTGCTGGGCATGAGGTCAGTCTTACTTGTAGATGGAAGCCGGGTCTTTCAAGACCGGATCGACGGCCTGCCACTGCCCGCCCTTGAGCACACTGAAGAAGCAGCTGTGCCGCCCCGTGTGGCAGGCGATGCCGGGTTCGTGGCCCTGCTGCGTGACGCGCAGCAGCACCACGTCGGCGTCGCAATCCAGGCGGATCTCGTGCACCGTCTGCACGTGGCCCGACTCCTCGCCCTTGAACCACAGCTTGCCGCGCGAGCGGCTGAAGTACACGGCGCGGCCCAGCTCGGCCGTCTTTTGCAGCGCCTCGCGGTCCATCCAGGCCAGCATCAGCACGTCGCCCGTGGCGGCTTCCTGGGCGATGGCGGGCACCAGGCCCTGGGCGTCCCAGCGCACCTGGTCGAGCCAGGGCACGGCGGCTTCGGTGGTCATGTGTTCAGGCCCGTAATACTATGAAAAAGAGAGCTGCCAGCGCTTGTCCAGCAAGGGCTGGAGGCCGATTTTTCTAAAAACCCAGTCACAGCCGCACGGCAATGCCACGGGCGCGCATGTGCTCCTTGGCCTGGCGCACGGTGAACTCGCCGTAGTGGAAGATGCTGGCGGCCAGCACCGCATCGGCCCCGCCGATGCTCACGCCGTCGGCCAGGTGCTCCAGGTTGCCCACGCCGCCCGAGGCGATGACGGGCACGCTGACCGCGTCGCTCACGGCGCGCGTCAGCTGCAGGTCGAAGCCGCTCTTGGTGCCGTCGCGGTCCATGCTGGTCAGCAGGATCTCGCCGGCGCCGCGGCGCGCCATGTCGGAGGCCCACTGCACGGCGTCCAGCCCCGTGTTCTTGCGCCCGCCGTGGCTGTACACGTCCCATCCCTCGCCGCGCGCGGCCACCTCGTCGCCCTGGCGGCGCTTGGCGTCGATGGCCACCACGATGCACTGCGCGCCGTATTTGGCGGACGCCGCCTCGATCACATCCGGGTCGCTAATGGCGGCGGAGTTGAAGCTGACCTTGTCCGCCCCGGCGTTGAGCAGCCGGCGCACGTCCTGCACGGTGCGCACGCCGCCACCCACCGTGAGCGGGATGAAGACCTGGCTGGCCACGGCCTCGATGATGGGCAGGATCAGGTCGCGCCCGTCGCTGGTGGCGGTGATGTCCAGGAAGGTGAGCTCGTCCGCGCCCTGCTCGTTGTAGCGCGCGGCGATCTCCACCGGGTCGCCGGCGTCGCGCAACTCCACGAAGTTGACGCCCTTGACGACACGGCCGCCGGTCACGTCGAGGCAGGGAATGATGCGTTTGGCCAGCATAGAAAAAGATTTCGTGGGAGAGAGATGGACGCAGGCCGACAGTGCCGGGCCGGCGGGCGTCAGGCAGCCAGCTCGTCGGCGCGCGCCTGGGCGGCCGCGAAGTCCAGGTCGCCCGAATAGATGGCGCGCCCGCAGATCACGCCCTCCACGCCCTCGTCCTCGACGGCGCACAGCCGCTCGATGTCCTGCATGCCGGCCAGGCCGCCAGAGGCGATCACGGGGATGGTCAGGGCCTGGGCCAGGCGCACGGTGGCCTCGATGTTGATGCCCGAGAGCATGCCGTCGCGGCCGATGTCGGTGTAGATGATGGACTCCACGCCCCAGTCCTGGAACTTCTTGGCCAGGTCCACCACCTCGTGGCCGGTCAGCTTGCTCCAGCCGTCGGTGGCCACCTTGCCGTCCTTGGCGTCCAGGCCGACGATGATGTGGCCGCCGAAGGCGGTGCAGGCGTCCTTCAGGAAGCCCGGGTTCTTGACCGCGGCCGTGCCGATGATGACGTAGGACAGACCGGCGTCGATGTAGCGCTCGATGGTGTCCAGGTCGCGGATGCCGCCGCCCAGCTGCACGGGGATGTCATCGCCCACCTCGGCCAGGATGGACTTGATGGCCGCCTTGTTCTTGGGCTGGCCGGCGAAGGCGCCGTTCAGGTCCACCAGGTGCAGGCGGCGTGCGCCGGCGTCCGCCCACTTGCGGGCCATGGCGGCCGGGTCTTCGCCGAAGGTGGTGGATTGGTCCATGTCACCTTGCTTGAGGCGTACGCAGTGGCCGTCCTTGAGGTCGATGGCGGGGATGAGCAGCATGGTCGTCGTAGTCGCGAGGGCACCCGGCTGGGCCGGTGGGGTGGGAAGGCGAAGGATCAGGGTTTCCAGGACAGGAAATTGCGATACAGCTGCAGCCCGTGCCCGGCGCTCTTTTCCGGGTGGAACTGCGTGGCAAAAACATTATCGCGCGCGATGGCGGCGGCAAAGGGGCCGCCGTAGTCGGCCTCGCCGGCCACGTGCGCGGGATCGGCCGGGCGGGCGTAGAAGCTGTGCACGAAGTAGAAATAGCTGTCGTCCGGCACGCCCGTCCACAGCGGGTGCGCCTGGCCGCCGTGGCGGGCGTGGCGCACGCGGTTCCAGCCCATCTGCGGCACCTTGTAGCGGCTGCCGTCGGGCTGGGTGCGGCCCGCCAGGTCGAACTTCAGCACCTCGCCGGGGATCAGGCCCAGGCCGGGCGTGTCGCCTTCGGCGCTGCGCTCCAGCAGCATCTGCATGCCCACGCACACGCCGAACAGCGGCTTGGTGCGCGCGGCCTGCAGCAGCGGCTCCAGCAGACCGCTGGCGCGCAGTTCGGCCATGCAGTCGGGCATGGCGCCCTGGCCGGGCAGCACCAGGCGGTCGGCGGCGGCCACTTCGTCCGGGCGCGAGGTGATCAGCACGGAGCAGGCCGTGCCCTCGGCCGCGGCGCGCACGGCCTGGGCCACCGAGCGCAGGTTGCCCATGCCGTAGTCGATCACGGCGACGGTGTTTGCTTCTTTTTTCATAGCTGCTGGCGCAGGCTGGACAAGCGCTGAGGGCCTATTTGACGAAAAACTTCAGAGCGCGCCCTTGGTGGACGGGATGGTGCCCGCGGCGCGCGGGTCGCGCGCCAGGGCGTCGCGCAGGGCGCGGGCGAAGGCCTTGAACACCGTCTCGCACTGGTGGTGGGCGTTGATGCCCTTCAGGTTGTCGATGTGCAGCGTGACCGCCGCGTGGTTGGCGAAGCCCTGGAAGAACTCGTAGGTCAGCTGGGTGTCGAAGCCGCCGATGCTGGCCGCCGTGAACGGAATGTGCAGGTGCAGGCCCGGGCGGCCGGAGAAGTCGATGACCACGCGCGACAGCGCCTCGTCCAGCGGCACGTAGGCGTGTCCGTAGCGGCGGATGCCCTTCTTGTCGCCCACGGCGCGGGCGAAGGCCTGGCCCAGGGTGATGCCCACATCCTCCACCGTGTGGTGGCCGTCGATGTGCAGGTCGCCGTCGCAGTCCACCTCCATGTCGATCAGGCCGTGGCGGGCGATCTGCTCGAGCATGTGGTCGAAGAAGCCGATGCCGGTGCCCAGGCGGGCCTGGCCGGTGCCGTCCAGGTTGACGCGCACGCGGATGCGGGTCTCGGCGGTACTGCGCGACACCTCGGCGGTGCGCTCGGCGAAGTGCTCGGGGGCGGTGGAGGGAACGAGTGCGGAAGAAGTCATAGCGAGGCCTCAAGCGCTGCCAGCATCTGGGCGTTGTCCTGGCGGCTGCCCACGGTCAGGCGCAGGCAGCCGGCCAGCAGCGGGTGCATTGTAGAAACGTTCTTGACGAGGACCTTGCGCGCGCGCATGCCCTCGAACGTCCGGGCGGCGTCGGGCACGCGCACCAGCACCATGTTGGCCTGGCTGTCCCAAACCTTGTCGATGCCGGGCATGGCGCGCAGCGCGGCCAGCAGATCGGTGCGCGCCTCGCGCAGCTCGGCGGCCTGCCGCGCAAACACCTCGGCATGCTCCAGCGCGAACAGCGCGGCCTCGCAGTTGAGCACGCTCACGTTGTAGGGCGGACGCAGCTTGTCGATCTCGTGCACCAGCGCCGCCGGGCCGATCATGTAGCCCAGGCGCACGCCGGCCAGGCCGAACTTGCTGAGCGTGCGCATCAGCAGCACGTGGGCGTTGCGCGCCGGCTCGGCGCGCATGCGATCGATCCAGCTGCGGCTGGCAAACGGCTGGTAGGCCTCGTCCATGACCACGATGCCGCCCTGCGCGCCCGCCGCATCGACGATGCGCTGCACCACGGCTTCGTCCCACAGCGTGGCCGTGGGGTTGTTCGGGTAGGCCAGGAAGGTGATGGCCGGGCGGTGCGCGGCGATCGCGTCCAGCATGGCCTGCTCGCGCAGCTGGAATTCCTCGTCCAGTTCCACGCCCACGTATTGGAGCCCGTGCTGCTGCGCGCACATGGCGTACATCACGAAGCCCGGCGCCGGCGCCAGCACCTTGGCCGGGCCGCCCGCGTCGCGCCGGGCGCAGGCCAGCTGCACCAGGCTGATGAGCTCGTCCGAGCCGTTGCCCAGGATGACGGCGCTGCCCTCGGGCGCACCGGCGTAGGCGGCCAATGCGGCCTTCAGGTCGTTCTGGCGCGTGCCGGGGTAGCGGTTCAGCGCCAGCGCGCCCAGGCGCTGTCCCAGCGCGGCCTGCAGCGCGGGCGGCAGGCCGAAGGGGTTTTCCATCGCGTCCATCTTCAGGTAGCCGGTGGCGTCGGCCACGGGGTAGGCATGCATGGCGCGCACGTCGTCGCGGAGGCGCGCCAGAGGGGACAGCTCAGAAGTGGTCATCGTCTTTCATCCACCGGACTCAGGTTTTTCGTCTTGCGCAAGCGGCCGGCTATGCCGGCTGCGTGAACACGCAGCGCTGCGGGTGCAGCACCTCAATGCCACCGAACAGCCCGCCGTGCGGCAGGCTCAGCGACAGCAGGCTGGCGCAGCCGCTGTGCTGCGCGGCGGCCACTGACAGGCAGTCGCCCCAGGCCAGTTGGTGGCGCGCCTCGACGGCCCAGGCCGTCTCCAGCGTGGCGGCATCCACCTGCCAGGGCGTCCAGGCGTTGTAGCGCCGGATGGCGGCGCGCGCGTCGCCCAGCGGCATGGGCGGTGTGGCGCGGCAGGTGGCGGTCTCGTAGAACTCGGCCAGCACCAGGCTGCTGACCCGGCCGGCGCGCTCGCGCCAGAGCAGGTCCAGCGCGGCACGCACCTGGTTGTGCAGGGGCGCGTCGCAGCCGTCCTCGGCCGCCAGCAGCACGGCGGTATCAACGAACACGGGCTGGGCCAGCGTGCGCTGCAGCATGGCGCCGCCGCTCGCATCCGCTTCGGCGCGGGTCCGGCCGAAGCCGCAGATGGCTGCGGTCCCGTCGCCCTGGGGCCTGGAGCGCCATGTGCGCTCGTCCGTGCGCCAAGCCAGATAGGCGCGCTCGTACGCGTCCTCGCGCCGCTGCATCTCGCCCAGGAAGTCGCCCACCATGCGCGACACGCTGCTGCCGCGCCGCGCCGCCTCGATCCGCGCCCATTCGAGCACGGGGTCATCGACGGTGATGGTGACGTTCTTCATAGGCCGAATAGTACACGAACTTCGTGTTGCACGAATTTCGTGTTTGAGTGCTGCGACGGACGGCGCACACAATGCACCCATCATGCAGCCCTCTTCCACCGTCACGCACTGCACCGCCGAGCTCGAGGACTTGTTGCGCAGCCACCCGCGCTGGACGGTGCTGACCGGCGCGGGCATCAGCACCGACAGCGGCATTCCCGACTACCGCGACGCCGCTGGCGCCTGGAAGCGCCCTGCCCCCGTGCAGTTCCAGGATTTCATGGGCTCGGCCACCACGCGCCAGCGCTACTGGGCGCGCAGCCTGATCGGCTGGCCGGTGTTCAGTCAGGCCCGGCCGAACGCCGCGCACCAGGCGCTGACGCGGCTGGAGCATTCCGGCCATGTGCACCAGCTCATCACCCAGAACGTGGACGGCCTGCACCAGCAGGCGGGCAGCCGCGCGGTGGTGGATCTGCACGGCCGGCTGGACCAGGTGGTGTGCATGGACTGCCGGCAGCTGCAGCCGCGCAGCAGCTACCAGGACGCACTGCTGCAGGCCAACGGCGGCTGGCGGCACCGCCATGCCCCGGCCGCGCCCGATGGCGACGCCGACCTGCATGGAGTGGACTTTTCGACCTTCCAGGTGCCGCCCTGCCCGCGCTGCGGCGGCATCCTGAAGCCCGACGTGGTGTTCTACGGCGAGAACGTGCCCCGCCCCCGCGTGGACGCCGCCTTGCAGGGCCTGCTGGCAAGCCAGCTGCTGCTGGTCGTGGGCAGTTCGCTGATGGTGTATTCGGGCCTGCGCTTCGTGCGCGCGGCACGGGCGCAGGGCCTGCCGGTGGTGGCCATCAACCTGGGGGCAACGCGTGCCGACGGCGACTTCACCCTCAAGCACGCCGGCCCGTGCGCGCCGGCTTTGGAGGCGCTGGCCCAGGCGCTGGCAGGCGCACGCGCGCCGGCGGGCAGCGTCAGCTGATCACTTCAGCCGCATCTCCGCCGCCCGCGCATGCGCCTGCAGGCCTTCGCCGTGCGCCAGCACGCTGGCCACGCGGCCCAGCACCTGGGCGCCGGCCTCGCTGACCTCGATGAGGCTGCTGCGCTTTTGGAAGTCGTACACGCCCAGCGGCGACGAAAAGCGCGCCGTGCCGCTGGTGGGCAGCACGTGGTTGGGGCCGGCGCAGTAGTCGCCCAGGCTCTCGGAGGTATAGGCGCCCAGGAAGATGGCGCCGGCGTGCTTGAGCAGCGGCTCCCAGCGGTGCGGATCGCGGCTGGAGACCTCCAGGTGCTCTGGCGCGATGCGGTTGCTGATGGCGCAGGCCTCTTCCATGCTGCGCGTGTGGATCAGCGCGCCGCGGTCGGTCAGGCTCTTGGCGATGATGGCCGCGCGCGGCATCTCGGGCAGCAGGCGGTCGATCTCGCGCTGCACGGCGGCGATGTACTCGGCGTCGGGGCACAGCAGGATGCTCTGCGCCAGCTCGTCGTGCTCGGCCTGGCTGAACAGGTCCATGGCCACCCAGTCGGGTGGCGTTGAGCCGTCGGCCAGCACCAGGATCTCGCTGGGCCCGGCGATCATGTCGATGCCCACGGTGCCGAACACGCGGCGCTTGGCGCTGGCCACGTAGGCGTTGCCGGGGCCGGTGATCTTGTCCACCTTGGGGATGGTTTCGGTGCCGTAGGCCAGCGCGCCGATGGCCTGCGCGCCACCGATGGTGTAGGCGCGCGTGACGCCTGCCACGTGGGCGGCGGCCAGCACCAGCGGGTTCCTGGCGCCCTGGGGCGTGGGCACGACCATGATGATCTCGGCCACGCCGGCCACCTGGGCCGGAATGGCGTTCATCAGCACGCTGCTCGGGTAGGCGGCCTTGCCGCCGGGCACGTAGATGCCGACGCGGTCCAGCGGCGTGACCTTCTGGCCCAAGAGCGTGCCGTCCTCGTCGCGGTAGCTCCAGCTCTCGCCGCTGGCGCGCTTTTGCGCCTCGTGGTAGCGGCGCACGCGCTCGGCGGCGGTGGTCAAGGCCTGCTGCTGCTCGGGCGGCAGGCCGCGATAAGCGGTCTGCAGCTCGCCGGGCTGCAGGGTCAGCCGCTGCATGCCGTCGGCGTGCAGGCCGTCGAAGCGCTGGGTGTACTCCAGCACCGCCCCGTCGCCGCGCGCGCGCACGTCGCCCAGGATGTCGGTCACGCGCTGCTCGATGGCCGCGTCCTGCTCGGCCGACCAGTGCAGGCGGGCGGCAAAATCTGCTTCAAAAGTGCCTGAAACCGTTGACAGGTGAGCGGGAGCAGCTACGAATTTCATAGTAATAAGGCCGGACTTCAGCCCCGTGGGATGGCGCCTGCGAAGGCGTCGATGATGCGCTTGAGCGGCGCCTGCTTGAGCTTGAGCGCCGCCTGGTTGACCACCAGGTGCGAGCTGATGTCCATGATCTGCTCCACCTCGACCAGGTGGTTGGCCTTGAGGGTGTTGCCGGTAGAGACCAGGTCCACGATGGCGTCGGCCAGACCGGTCAGCGGCGCCAGCTCCATGCTGCCGTACAGCTTGATCAGGTCCACGTGCACGCCCTTGCCGGCGAAGAAGTCGCGGGCGATGGATGTGTACTTGGTGGCCACGCGCAGGCGCGCGCCCTGGCGCACGGCGGCGGCGTAGTCAAAATCGGCGCGCACGGCCACGCTGACGCGGCACTTGGCGATTTGAAGGTCCAGCGGGCGGAACAGCCCCTGGCCGCCATGCTCGATGAGCGAGTCCTTGCCGGCCACGCCGATGTCGGCGCCCCCGTACTGCACGTAGGTGGGCACGTCGGTGGCACGCACCAGCACCACCCGCACCTCGGGGCGGCTGGTGGCCAGGATGAGCTTGCGCGACTTTTCCGGGTCCTCCAGCACCTGGATGGCAGCGGCCTCCAGCAGCGGCAGGGTTTCCTCAAAGATGCGGCCCTTGGACAGGGCCAGTGTGATCTGCTGGGTCATGGGATGCCAAAAAGGCCTCTAGCGCTTGCCAGGCAAGCGCCAGCAGCTATCAAAATCGTAGTTGCCGAAGGATGCGGATCAGGCCTCGCCCTGCTGCGCCTGGGCCCACTCGGCGGGGGTGAAGGTCTTCATGGACAAGGCGTGCACCTCGTCCGTCTGCATGCGGCTGCCCAGGGTGGCGTACACGCGCTGGTGGCGCTGGATCTGGCGCTTGCCCTCGAACTCGGGCGAGACGATGGTGGCGAACCAGTGGCGGCCGTCGCCTTCCAGTTCGAGGTGCTCGCAGGCCAGGCCGGCGTGGATGATGTCCTTGAGTTGGTCAGCAGTCATGGGAACGGCATCCTGAAAAGAAGAGAAGAGGGAAATCAGTTGCGGATCTTGTAGCCCGTGCGCAGCAGGCGCAGGGCCAGCAGGCTGACACCGGCCCACGCCAGGGCGACGATGCCCAGGCTGGTCCACGGCGAGACGTCGCTCACGCCGAAAAAGCCGTAGCGGAAGCCGTCGATCATGTAGAAAAACGGGTTCAGGTGGCTCACTGCCTGCCAGAAGGGCGGCAGCGACTGGATGGAATAGAACACGCCCGACAGGAACGTCATGGGCATGATCAGGAAGTTCTGGAACGCCGCCATCTGGTCGAACTTGTCGGCCCACAGCCCGGCGATCACGCCCAGCGTGGCCAGCAGCGCCGTGCCCAGCAGCGCGAAGGCGATGATCCACCAGGGCGCGGCGAACTGTGGCGCGGCAAAGAACAGCGTCGCGATGAACACGCCCAGCCCCACCATCAGCCCGCGCAGCACCGATGCGCCCACGTAGGCCGCGAACCAGGCGCGGTGCGACAGCGGCGTGAGCAACAAAAACACCAGGCTGCCCATGATCTTGCTCTGGATCAGGCTGGACGAGCTGTTGGCGAAGGCGTTCTGCAGCATGCCCATCATCACCAGGCCGGGCACCAGGAAGGCGGTGTAGGACAGGCGGTCGTAGACCAGCACGCGCCCCTCCAGCACGTGGCCGAAGATCAGCAGATACAGCAGCGAGGTGAGCACCGGCGCGGCCACGGTCTGGAAGCCCACCTTCCAAAAGCGCAGCACCTCCTTGTAGAGCAGCGTCTGCCAGCCGGTCATGCGACGCGCTCCTGCTGGGCCTCGGCCATCACGTTCAGGAAGACGTCCTCCAGGTCGGCCTTGCGGATCTCCACGTCCTCCACGCGCACGCCGGCGGCGCGCAGCGCGCTCAGGTGGCGCTCGATCTCCTGCGCGTCCTGCGCCGGCAGCTGGGCCACGCGGCCGGTCACGCGCGCCAGCGCCGCCAGGTCGGGCGGCAGCGCGTCATCGGTCTTGAAGCGCAGCACGTTGGTGGAGGCCGCCTGCAGCAGCTCGGAGGTGCGCGCCAGGGCCACCACGCGACCGCGCTTGAGCATGGCCAGGCGCGTGCACAGCGCCTCGGCCTCCTCCAGGTAGTGGGTGGTGAGCAGCACGGTGTGGCCCTCGCGGTTCAGGCGCGCGACGAACTGCCACAGGGTCTGGCGCAGCTCCACGTCCACGCCAGCCGTGGGTTCGTCCAGCACGATGATGGGCGGCTTGTGCACCAGGGCCTGGGCCACCAGCACGCGGCGCTTCATGCCACCCGACAGCTGGCGCATGTTGGCCGTGGCCTTGTCGGCCAGGCCCAGGGCGTCCAGCAGCTCGTCGATCCAGGCGTCGTTGTTCTTCACGCCGAAGTAGCCTGACTGCAGACGCAGCGTCTCACGCACGTTGAAGAAGGGGTCAAAGACCAGCTCCTGCGGCACCACGCCCAGCTGGCGGCGAGCGGCGGCAAACTGCGACTGCACGTCGTGCCCGAGCACCGAGACGCTGCCGCTGCTGGCGCGCGCCAGCCCCGCCAGAATGCTGATCAGGGTGGTCTTGCCGGCCCCGTTGGGGCCCAGCAGGCCGAAGAACTCGCCTTCCTCGATATCCAGGCTCACCCCGTCCAGCGCCTGGAAAGGGCCCTTGGGCGTGGGGAAGATTTTGGAGACGGACTGGAAAGAGACGGCGGCCATGGGAACCGGGCATTCTAAGCCGCGGGCGCCTGCCCCTCTACAGCGTGGGCAGCAGCTCCTGCACGCCGTACAGCCCGGCCAGACTGGTCAGGCCCGCGGGCATGGACTTCACCACCAGGCCCTTTTGCTCCAGCACGGCGGCGCGGCGGCATTCCAGCAGCACCGCCAGAGCGCAGGAATCGAAGGTGACCAGCGGCCCCGCGTCCACCACGACCTGGGAATCGCGCTCGCCCTTCAGGCCTTGCAGCAGCAGCTGCACGCAGGCGCGCGCCTGGCGGTGGGTGAGTTCGGCGGGGAGGACCAGCATGGCTTGCTCTTACGAGGTGCCGGCGTTGGACTTGTTGCGCGCGGCCAGGGTTTCGATCAGGCGGTCAATGCCCTTGCGGACATCGGTTTCCTTGTTGATCTCCTGCGCGAACTGGGTGCGGTAGGTATCGACCAGCCACACGCCCAGCACGTTGAGGTTGTAGATCTTCCAGCCGGCGCCGTCGCCGGGCGTCTTCTCCAGGCGGTAGTCCAGCTGCACGGGCTCGCCCCGGCCGCGCACCTCGGTGCGCACCAGCACGTCTTTATCCTCGGGCGCGGCGCGCAGCGGGCGCACCACGACGGTCTGGTCGACCACCTGGTCCAGTGCACCGGCATAGGTGCGCACCAGCAGCTGCTTGAACTCCTCCTGCAGGCGCTTTTGTTGCTCGGGCGTGGCGCTGCGCCAGCCCGGGCCCACGGCCGCCGCCGTCATGCGGCGGAAGTTCACGTGCGGCATGATCAGCTGATCCACCAGGGCCATGATGCGGTCGACGTCGCCGGCCTTGATGGACTTGTCGCTGCGCACGGTGTTCAGCACCTCGGCGGACAGGCGCTTGACCAGTGCGTCGGGCGCCTCGTCAGCGGCCAGCGCCCAGCCGGGCAGGCCGAGGCCGGCAGCCAGCAGGGTGGCTGTCTCGATCAGCTGGCGGCGGGTCATGGTCATGGCGGGGGTCCTCAAGAGGTTTGGATGAGAGAGCGGCTAAGGGAAAACGCCGATTGTGCCGACAGCATGCACCGGCCGTGCAACGCGTTGATGCACGAATGCAAGCGGCTGCAACAGCGCCCTAAGCGGACCGCGTTCAATAGTCGTCGGACAGGCGGCCGTCGTCGCCTGCGCCCGCGCGCCCATCGGGTGCATTGCGGTTGCGCACGCCCAGGTATACGTCGCGCGTGAAGGTGTAGGAATCCAGCGCCGCGCTGTCCAGCACCGAGCCCGCGCCCAACAGCTGGGCGCGCTTGTCCACGATGCGCAAGCCGTACAGCGCATTGCGCGCCGACACGGGGTCGGCCTGCCGCGCGAGGTCGCCCCAGCGGTCGACTGGCAGGACCGCCGTGTCGCGCACGGTGGAAGGCCCCAGCAGCGGCAACACCAGGTAGGGGCCGGTGGGCACGCCCCAGCGGCCCAGCGTCAGGCCGAAGTCCTGCTTGCGCCGTGGCAAGCCCATCTCGCTGGCGATGTCCAGCACACCGCCCAGGCCGAAGACGGTGTTGACGTTGAAGCGCACCAGGCTGTCGTAGGCCTCGCGCCCGCGCAGCTGCAGCAGGCTGTTGACGAAGGTCCAGGCGTCGCCCAGGTTGCCGAAGAAGTTGCCGACCCCGGTGCGCAGCGGGCGGGGCGTCACGTCGCGGTAGACGGTGGCCACGGGCTTGAGCACGGCGTCGTCCACGCGTTCGTTGAACGTGGTCATGGCCCGGTTGTAGGGCTCCAGCGGATCGGCCGGATGGGCGCCCGGCCCCGTGGCGCAGCCGGACAGCAGCGCCGCGGCCAGTGCCATGGCCGCGCCGCCCGTGCGCAGGGGTGAAGCGGAGTGCTGTGTAAGTGTCATTTCTTGGCTCCGGAGCCTTCCTCGGCCTTGCCGTAGAGGAACTGGCCGATGAGATTTTCCAGCACTACGGCGGATTGCGTGGCAGTGACCGTATCGCCCTCCGCCAGGTGGGCTTCCTCGAAGCCAGCCTCGATGCCGATGTACTGGTCGCCCAGCAGGCCGCTGGTCAGGATTTTCAGCGAGCTGTCCTTGGGAAAGACGTAGCGCTTGTCCATGTCCAGCGTCACCCGGGCCTGGTAGGTGGTGTCGTCGAAACCGATGGACTGCACGCGCCCGACCACCACGCCGGCGCTGCGCACCGCCGCCTGGGGCTTCAGGCCGCCGATGTTGTCGAAGCGCGCCGTGATGGTGTAGCCGCTGCGCCAGTTCAGCTGCAGCAAGTTGGCCGATTGCAAGGCCAGGAAGACCAGCGCGGCGGCCCCCAGCAGGACGAACAGGCCAACCCAGATGTCGTTCTTGGAATGCTGCATGGTTGCTTACCTCCGGGCGCCCGCTCGGGCGCCCCGTTGGGCTCTTTTCATCGATTGATCATCAGATGCTGAACATCAGCGCCGTGAGCACGAAGTCCAGCGCCAGCACGGCCAGCGAGGCCATCACCACGGTGCGCGTGGTGGCGCGCGATACGCCCTCGGGCGTGGGCTTGGCGACAAAGCCCTGCAGCAGCGCCACGAAGGTCACCGTGACGCCGAACACGGCGCTCTTGACCACGCCGTTGCCCACGTCCTTGACCACGTCCACGCCGGCCTGCATCTGCCCCCAGAAGGCGCCGCTGTCGACGCCGATCAGCACCACGCCGACCAGCCAGCCGCCCAGCACGCCCACGGCGCTGAACACGGCCGCCAGCAGCGGCATGGCGATCACGCCAGCCCAAAAGCGCGGCGCCAGGATGCGGCGCACCGGGTCCACCGCCATCATCTCCATGGCCGACAGCTGCTCGCCCGCGCGCATCAGACCGATCTCGGCGGTGAGCGAGGTGCCTGCGCGCCCGGCAAACAGCAGCGCCGTGACCACCGGCCCCAGCTCGCGCACCAGCCCCAGCGTGACGACCAGGCCCAGCGAATTGGCCGAGCCGTACAGCTGCAGCACGTTGTAGCCCTGCAGCGCCAGCACGAAGCCCACGAACAGACCCGAGGTGGCGATGATGGACAGCGAATGGTTGCCCAGGAAGTGGATCTGGTCGCGCAGCAGCGCCGGGCGCTGCGCCACCGCGCCGGCCAGCGACAGCAGCCGCACGAACAGCCGCGCGCCAGCGCCCAGGCCGGCCAGCTGGCTGCGCACGGCGTAGCCGACGTCGGAGGGGCGCCACCAGCTCATGGCAGGGCTCCGAAATCCTCGGCCACGCTGGCGGCCGGGTAGTGGAAGGGCACCGGTCCCGTGGGCAGGGCGCGCACGAACTGGTGCACCAGCGGGTCCTCGCTGGCGCGCACCTCCTCGGGCGTGCCCTGCGCGGCGACGTTGCCGGGGCCCAGAATGATGACGTGGTCGGCCAGGCGGAAGGTCTCCTCCAGATCGTGCGAGACCACGATGCTGGTCAGGCCCATGGCCTGGCCCAGGCGGCGGATGAGCTGGGCCGCCGTGCCCAGCGAGATCGGATCCAGCCCGGCGAAGGGCTCGTCGTACATGACCAGCTGCGGGTCCAGCGCAATGGCGCGCGCCAGGGCCACGCGCCGGGCCATGCCGCCGGAGATCTGGCTGGGCATGAGGTCACGCGCGCCGCGCAGGCCCACGGCACCCAGCTTCATCAGCACCACGTCGCGGATCAGCGCCTCGGGCAGGTCGGTGTGCTCGCGCAGCGGGAAGGCCACGTTCTCGAACACGCTCATGTCGGTGAACAGCGCGCCGAACTGGAACAGCATGCCCATGCGCCGGCGCATGGCGTACAGCTGCGCCTGGTCCATGGCGCCCACGTCCTGACCGTCCACCAGCACCCGTCCGGACTGGGCCCGGTGCTGCCCGCCGATCAGGCGCAGCACCGTGGTCTTGCCGCCGCCGGAAGCGCCCATGATGGCCGTGACCTTGCCGCGTGGCACGGTGAGCGATAGCTCGCGCAGCACTACGCGCTCGCCGTAGCCAAACGTGACCCGGTCCAGCTGCACGTGTGCGCTGTCGGGACTGGGGGTGGCGGAGGCTGGGGGCATGAGGTTGGGGCGCGGCCGCACTCCGGGCAGCCGCAGGGAACCCGCCATGATAGGGGCAAACCCCGGGCTTTGATATCCACAACTGGCAACGTTTGTAGTTTGGATATGACGATTGGCTATAATCGCGGGTTCTCGAAAATGTCACGCTCGCCTTGCCGAGCGGATTGCTGTCAGCGTTGCCTGAAGCGCCCTTGAAAGCGCACGACGGAAACCCAAGGGCGCGGCAATGACGGGCCCGACCGGCCCGTCAGCGACATTCCCGCCTCCTCCCCTTCCAGATCGTGCCTGGGCGCTTTTTGCAGCGTGCCGGTCGGCGACCGCCGGGGGTGCACACCCTTTGGCCTAGCCATGTTTGACGCGCTCGCGCCGAGCGCAGAAAGGGTTGCACCATGAAGAACTACCAAACCGTCGTCCCCATCGCCACACCCACGGCGCAGCGCCACGCCACCGGCCTGCACCTCATCGGCGACCTGTACGGCTGCCTGTGCGACAGCCGTCTGATGCTGGATGCGCAGTACCTGGAGAACTTCTGCAAGGAACGCGTGGCTGCCGCGGGCCTGACCACCGTGGGCGCGCTGTTCCACGGCTTCGGCGAAGGCGGCGGCGTGACCGGCGCCGTGGTGCTGGCCGAGTCCCACCTGGCCATCCACACCTGGCCCGAGTCGGGCTACGTCACGCTGGACGTGTACGTGTGCAACTACACCGAGAACAACCGCCCCAAGGCGCAAAAGCTGTTCGACGACCTGCTGGCGGCCTTCAACCCCAACGATCCCCACCTGCACAGCGTCGACCGGGCATGACGACGCGCTTCGTGGCCGAGCGCCTGAGCGCCGACTTCGGCCTGTACCTGTCCAGCAGCGCCACGCTGGCGCACAAGCAGTCCGAGTGGCAGCACATCGAGGTCTTCGACAACCCGCAGTTCGGGCGCGTGATGCGCATCGACGGCGTGTTCATGACCAGCGAGCGCGACGAATTCTTCTACCACGAGCCCATGGTGCACCTGCCCGCCATCGCTCACCCGGGCGTGAAGCGCGCGCTGGTGGTGGGCGGCGGCGATGGCGGTGCGGCCGAGGAGCTGCTCAAGCTGCCGGGCATGGAGCGCGTGGTGCTGGCCGAGCTGGACGGCGACGTGGTCGACATGGCGCGCCAATGGCTGCCCGGCATCCACCGCGGCGCCTTCGACGATCCGCGCATGGAGGTGCGCCTGGGTGACGCGCGCGCCTTTCTGGGCCAGACCGGCGAGCGCTTCGACCAGATCGTGCTGGACCTGACCGACCCCTTTGGCCCAGCCATCGAGCTGTACACCGTGGCCTTCTACCAGGCCTGCCGGCAGGCGCTGAACCCCGGCGGCGTGCTGTCGCTGCACCTAGGCTCGCCCGTGCACCTGGCCGACAGCATGGCGCGCATCGCCGCCTCGGTGCGCGAAGTCTTCCCGGTCTTTCGGCCCTACCTGCAGTACGTGCCGCTGTACGGCACGCTGTGGTGCATGGGCATGGCCTCGGACAGCACCGACCCGGCGACGCTGTCGGCGCAGGAGGTGGATGCGCGCATCGCCGCGCGCGGCCTCAAGGACCTGCAGCTGTACAACGGCGCCATGCACCACGCGCTGCTGGCGCAGCCGAACTTCGTGCGCGAGCTGCTGGCCCGCCCTGCCCGGCCCATCCACAGCGGCGACGTGCTGGGCGACGTGCGCGACCCGGCGCAGCTGCCGCCGGTGACGGTGACGGCCGGCTGAACGCCCGCCGCGCACAGCGCCCAAAAAAGCCCCTCCGGCGCACGCGCGGAGGGGCTTTTTATGCCTTTTTGGCCCCAAACCCTTGCAGGGCAAGCGCCAGCAGCTCTTCTTTCAATAGCAAAAGCAGGGCTCTGTCAGACCAGCGCACCTGAACCCAGCCGCACCACGCGGTCGCAGCGCGCTGCCAGCTGTTCGTCGTGCGTGACCATGACGAAGGCCGTGCCGCGGCTGCGCGCCAGCTCCAGCATCAGCGCGAACACGCCGTCGGCCGTGCTGCGGTCCAGGTTGCCGGTGGGCTCGTCGGCCAGCACGCAGGCCGGCCGCGTGACCAGTGCCCGGGCAATGGCCACGCGCTGGCGCTCGCCGCCCGACAGCTCGGCCGGGCGGTGCAGCACGCGCTCGCCCAGGCCCACGGCCTGCAGCATCTGCACGGCCTGGGCCAGGCACTGCTCGTAGGGCTGGCGGCGGATGCGCAGCGGCATGGCCACGTTGTCCTGCGCGCTGAACTCGGGCAGCAGGTGGTGGAACTGGTAGATGAAGCCCAGCTGCTCGTTGCGCAGCCGGCCCTGGGCGGCCGCCGACAGCGTGGCCAGGCCCTGCCCGGCCAGCAGCACCGTGCCGCTGCTGGGGGCGTCCAGCCCGCCCAGCAGGTGCAGGAGCGTGCTCTTGCCCGAGCCCGAAGCGCCGACGATGGCCAGCGTCTCGCCGGCATGCACCTGCAGGTCCACGCCGCGCAGCACGGTCACGTCCAGCCGGCCTTCGGTGAAGCGCTTGGTCAGGTCGCGCGCCTGCAGCACCACGTTGTCATTCATAGCGCAGGGCCTCCGCAGGGTTGACGCGGCTGGCGCGCCAGCTCGGGTACAGGGTGGCCACGAAGGCCAGCACCAGCGAGATCAGCGCGATGGGCACGATGTCGGACGCCAGCGGCTCGCTGGGCATGCGGCTGATCAGGTAGATGTCCTTGGGCAGAAAGCTGGTGCGCAGCAGCTGCTCGATGGCGGGCACGATGACGTCGATGTTGAAGGCCACGGCCAGGCCCAGGGCCAGCCCGCCCAGCGTCCCGATCACGCCCACCATGGCGCCCTGCACCACGAACACGCCCATGATGCTGCCGGGGCTGGCGCCCAGCGTGCGCAGGATGGCGATGTCGGCGCGCTTGTCCGTCACCGTCATGACCAGGGTGGAGACCAGGTTGAACGCGGCCACCGCCACGATCAGCGTGAGGATGATGAACATCATGCGTTTTTCCAGCTGCACGGCGGCAAACCAGGTCTTGTTCTGCTGCGTCCAGTCGCGGATCAGGAGGTGGCCCGACAGGCTGTGCGCCAGCTGCTGCGTGACCTGGGGCGCCTGGTGCAGGTCGCGCAGCTTCAACCGCACGCCGGTGGGGCCTTCCAGGCGGAAGATGCGCTCTGCATCCTCGTGGTGCAGCAGCACCAGGGCGGCGTCGTATTCGTAGTGGCCTGAGTTGAACGTGCCGGCCACCGTCATCTGCTTGAGCCGCGGCACCACGCCGGCCGGGGTGACCTGGCCGGCCGGCGCGATCAGCGTGACCACGTCGCCGGCCACCACGCCCAGCTGGCGCGCCAGCTCGCTGCCCAGCACCACGCGGAACTCGCCCGGCACCAGGGCCTTGAGGCCCTCCACGTTCTCGGCGGCCAGGTCGGTCACCTCGGCCTCGCGGCTGGGGTCGATGCCGCGCACCATGGCGCCCTTCATGTCCTCGCCGCGCGCCAGCAGCGCCTGCGCCGCCACGAAGGGCGCGGCGCCGATCACGTTGGGATTGGCACGCGCCTCGGCCATGGTGCGCTCCATGTCGGGCAGCGCGCCACCGTCGGGGGCGAAGATCTCGATGTGCGAGACCACGCTGAGCATGCGGTCGCGCACCTCTTTCTGAAAGCCGTTCATGACGGACAGCACGATGATCAGCGCCGCCACGCCCAGGGCGATGCCCAGCATGGACACGCCCGAGATGAACGAGATGAAACCATTGCGCCGCGTGGCGCGCCCGGCGCGCGTGTAGCGCCAGCCCAGGGCCAGTTCGTAGGGAATTTGCATGCAGGAGGAAAGGGGTCTTGCCGTGGCCCGCCGTAGGGGCACGGCAGCCCGTTGGGGCGGGCGCATTGTGGCATCCCGGACAATACGCCCGATGCCAGACAAACTCCATTTGCTGATCCCGCTGGCCGCCAGCCCCGCGCCCGGCTGCCAGCAGGCGCTGCAGGGCCTGCAGCTGCCGCAGCTGGAGCGCCTGCTGGTCCGCCTGACTCCCGCCGGCACCGACGCCGGCGAGGAAACCGACTTCTCCCCCCCGCACGAACGCGCCCTGGCGCGTCACCTGGGCCTGCCCGCGGGCCGCGCCGGCACCACGCCCTGGGCCGCCTGGAGCCGCGCCGACGTGCCCGCCGGCCAGGCCTGCGCCTGGGTCACGCCCTGCCAGTGGCAGGTGGGCGCGGACCACGTCACCCTGGCCGACCCGCAGCAGCTGGGCCTGGACGAGGCCGATTCGCGCGCGCTGCTGGACGTGCTGGCCCCGTGGTTCGCCCAGGACGGCATCGCGCTGGAGTACGACGCCCCCACCCGCTGGCTGGCGCGCGGCGTGGCGCTGCGGGGCCTGGCCACGGCGTCGCTGGACCGCGTGGTCGGCCGCGACGTGCGTACCTGGATGCCCGACGCCGCCAGCGCCCGCGCACTGCACCGCCTGCACAGCGAGATGCAGATGCTGCTGTACACCCACCCCTTCAACGACGAGCGCGCGGCGCGCGGCCTGCCCGCCGTCAACGCCTTCTGGCTGCACGGCGCCGGCACCCTGGCCGAGCGGCCCGCGCCCGTGGCTTCGCCCGAGATGCCTGAACAGTTGCGCCAGGCTGCGCTGCGCGAAGACTGGGACGCCTGGGTTCAAGCCTGGCAGCAGCTGGACGCCGGCCCCGTCGCCCGCCTGGCCGCCCACGTGGCCGCCGGCGGCCAGGCACGCCTGACGCTGTGCGGCGAGCGCTCGGCCCTGCAATGGGACACGGCGCCGCGCAGCCTGCGCCAGAGGATTCAAGGTCTTTTTGGCCGCCAGCGCTTATCTGACCTGCGCGAGCAGCTATGAAAATAATAGTAAGAGATTGCCCGCCCCGCACCGCCTGGGCGCTGGAGCAGGCTGGCGTGCACCCGCTGCTGGCGCGCCTGTACGCCGCGCGCGGCGTGAGCGGGCACGAGGAGCTGGACGACGCCCTGGCCCGCCTGCTGCCACCCGCCGGCCTGCACGGCGCGGCCCAGGCCGCCCGCGTGCTGGCCGACGCCATGGAGCAGGACCAGCGCCTGATGGTGGTGGCCGACTACGACTGCGACGGCGCCACCGCCTGCGCCGTGGCCGTGCGCGGCCTGAGGCTGCTGGGCGCGCGGCACGTCAACTACCTGGTGCCCGACCGGGTGGTGGACGGCTACGGCCTCACAGCCCAAATAGCCCGGCGCGTGGCCGAGCGCGGCGCCGACGTGCTGATCACCGTGGACAACGGCATCGCCAGCTGCGAGGGCGTGGCCCAGGCGCGCGCGCTGGGCCTGAAGGTGGTGGTGACCGACCACCACCTGCCCGGCCCCCAGCTGCCCGAGGCCGACGCCATCGTCAATCCCAACCAGCCCGGCTGCGACTTTCCCAGCAAGTGCATCGCCGGCGTAGGCGTCATGTTCTACGTGCTGATGGCGCTGCGCAGCGAACTGCGCGCGCGCGGCCGCTTCGACCAGGCCACGCAGCCGCGCCTGGAGCCGCTGCTGCCCCTGGTGGCATTGGGCACCGTGGCCGACGTGGTGCGGCTGGACGGCAACAACCGCCGCCTGGTCGCCCAGGGCCTGAAGCGCATCCGCGCCGGGCAGATGCAGCCGGGCATCCGCGCGCTGTTCGAGGCGGCCGGCCGCCGCGCCGAGGCTGCCACCACCTTCGACTTCGGCTTTGCCCTGGGGCCGCGCATCAACGCCGCCGGCCGGCTGGCCGACATGACGCTGGGCATCGAATGCCTGCTGACCGAGGACGGCAGCCGCGCCGGCGAGCTGGCGCGCCAGCTGGACGCCATCAACCGCGAGCGGCGTGAGCTGGAAGGCGGCATGCGCGATCAGGCGCTGGCGCTGGCCGAGAGCCTGGCGGGCGAGAGCGAGGAGCCGCCGCCGGCCATCAGCGTGTTCGACCCGGACTTCCACGAAGGCGTGGTCGGCATCGTCGCCTCGCGCCTGAAGGACCGGCTGCACCGGCCGACCTTCGTCTTCGCCCCCAGCGGCGCACCGGGCAAGGAGCACGAGCTGAAGGGCTCGGGCCGCTCCATCCCCGGCTTTCACCTGCGCGACGCGCTGGACCTGGTGGCCAAGCGCCACCCCGGCGTGCTGCTGAAGTTCGGCGGCCACGCCATGGCAGCCGGCTGCACTGTGGCCGAGGAGCACTTCGAGACCTTCGAGCAGGCCTTCGCCCAGGTGGCGCAGGAGTGGCTGGACGCCGCCACCCTCACCCGCCGCCTGGAGACCGACGGCCCGCTGGCCCCGGAATACCGCCGCCCCGACCTGGTGGACACCCTGGCGCGCGAGGTCTGGGGCCAGGGCTTCGCCCCACCCACCTTCAGCGAAGAGGTGCAGGTGGTCAGCCAGCGGCTGGTGGGCGAAGGCAGGCATTTGTCGCTCAAGCTGCTGCATCAGGGGCAAGCGGTGGATGCCATCTGGTTCGGCCGCACCGAGCCGCTGCCCGGCGAGGCCCTGTTGGCCTTCCGCCTGGACGTGAACGAGTGGCGCGGCGAGCGGCGCGTGCAGTTTGTGGTGGAGGCCGTGGCCGACTGACCGACCGCCAGCCGCGCCGCACGGTCAAGACATGAAAAAAGGCGCCCTCCCGGGCGCCTTTTTCGTGGAGTGCCGGCGTCGTCAGTCCTCGACGAACGCCTCCTCACGCTTCTTGCTCACCGCCGGCAGCAGCACGATGATCAGGAGCAGCAGCGCCGCCACCAGCAGGCCGGCCGAGATGGGCCGGGTGGCCAGCACGCTCCAGTCGCCGCGCGACAGCAGCAGGGCGCGGCGCAGGTTTTCTTCCATCATCGGACCCAGGATGAAGCCCAGCAGCAGCGGTGCGGGTTCCATGCCCAGTTTGTAGAACAGGTAGCCGATGAAGCCGAAGGCACCGACCAGCCACACGTCGAAAGTGTTGTTGTTGGTCGAATACACGCCGATGGCACAGAACAGCACGATGGCCGGGAACAGCCAGCGGTAGGGCACCGTCAGCAGCTTGATCCAGATGCCGATGAGCGGCAGGTTCAGGATGATCAGCATGAGGTTGCCCAGCCACATCGAGGCGATCAGGCCCCAGAACAGCTCGGGGTTGCTGGTCATGACCTGCGGGCCGGGCTGGATGTTGTGGATGGTCATAGCACCCACCATCAGCGCCATCACGGCGTTGGGCGGGATGCCCAGCGTCAAGAGCGGGATGAAGGAGGTTTGCGAACCGGCGTTGTTGGCGGATTCCGGCGCCGTCACGCCGCGAATATTGCCCTGGCCGAACGGCACCTCACCGGGTTTCAGCCTGGTCTTCTTCTCGATGGTGTAGGCCGCGAAGGCCGACAGCAGCGCGCCGCCGCCGGGCAGGATGCCGAGTGCCGAGCCCAGGGCCGTGCCGCGGACCATCGCGGGGAACATGCGCTTGAAGTCTTCCTTGGTTGGCATCAGGCCGGTGACCTTGGCGGCGAAGATCTCGCGCTCATCCTCGGGGCGCGACAGGTTGGCGATGATCTCGCCGTAGCCGAACACGCCCATGGCGATGACCACGAAGTTCAGGCCGTCGGTCAGCTCGGGAATGTCGAAGCTGTAGCGCGCCACGCCCGAGTTCACGTCGGTACCCACCAGACCCAGCAGCAGGCCCAGCACGATCATGCCCACGGCCTTCAGCAGCGAGCCCGAGGCCAGCACCACGGCGCCGATCAGGCCCAGCACCATCAGGGAGAAATATTCAGCCGGGCCGAACTTGAAGGCGACTTCGGTCAGCGGCGGCGCGAACGCGGCCAGGATGATGGTGCCCACGCAGCCGGCGAAGAACGAGCCGATGCCTGCAGCGGCCAGCGCCGGGCCCGCGCGGCCCTTGCGCGCCATCTGGTAGCCGTCGATCACCGTGACCACCGAGGACGATTCGCCCGGCAGGTTCACCAGGATGGCGGTGGTGGAGCCGCCGTACTGTGCGCCGTAGTAGATGCCGGCCAGCATGATCAGGGCCGACACCGGCGGCAGCGCATACGTGGCCGGCAGCAGCATGGCGATGGTGGCCACGGGGCCCACGCCCGGCAGCACGCCGATCAGCGTGCCCAGCAGGCAGCCGACGAAGCAGTAGATGAGGTTCTGGAACGTGAAGGCCACGCCGAACCCCATGGAGAGATGGTCAAACAATTCCATGATCGGGATTCCTTAGGCGGGCTGTCAGCCCACGATGAAGCTGGGCCAGACGGGGAACTGCAGCTTCAGCGCCCACACGAAGGCCCCGTAGCTGCCCGCAGCCAGCACCGTGGCCAGGATGAACACTTCCTTGAAGCGGAAGTGATCGCCCGCCAGGCTGGCGATGAACGTCAGGCCGTAGATCGCCACGATGAGCCCCATGGCCGGGATGCCGAAGCTGGGCAGACCCGCCAGCAGCACGCCGAAGGCCAGGTTGGCGCCGATGATGAACACGATCTGCTTCCAGGCCCAGCGGCCCACCGGCTCGCCGTCCTCGGTCTCCACGACCGTGGCCTTGAACATGATGACCGCACCGATCAGCGCCAGCAGAATGCCCAGCAGCAGCGGAAAATAGCCCGGTCCCATGCGGGCGCCGGTGCCGATGCTGTAATTGGTCGCACCCCAGGCGAAGGCGCCGCCCACCGCGAGATACAGCAGGCCCGAGAAGAAGTCTTTCTGACTCTTGATTTGCACAAACGTCTCCCACATTGCACGTGAGCGGCGATTGTGCGGCGCAGACCCCTGCGCCTCGATGTGGATTCCACCTACCGCAAAACCCTTAGATGGGAGGCGCTTCACCCCTCCAGCGGCGGGGTGGCGGCGATCACTTCCTGCAGCGTCGTCAGGCCTTCGGCCGCGCGCAGTGCGCCGGCCAGGCGCAGCGGACGCATGCCGTCCTTGACGGCCTGCCGGCGCAGCGCGTCGATGGAGGGTGCCTCGTTGATCTGGTGCTTCAGGGCCTCGCTCACCGTGAGCAGCTCGTACAGCCCGATGCGGCCGCGAAAGCCGGTCATGCGGCAGTCCACGCAGCCCACGGGCTTGTAGGCGCGGTGGCCACCGGACAGCTTCCAGGGCCGGATCAGCGCGGCCAGCTCGTCGGGGCTGGCCTCGCGGTCGCGCTGGCGGCATTGCTTGCACAGCGTGCGCACCAGGCGCTGGGCCAGCACGCCCAGCAGCGTGGCGTTGATGAGGTAGGGCGGCACGCCCAGTTCCATCAGCCGGGTGACGGCGCTGGGCGCGTCGTTGGTGTGCAGCGTGGAAAAGACCAGGTGGCCGGTGAGCGCCGCCTGCACGGCCATGTCGGCCGTCTGCAGGTCGCGGATCTCGCCCACCATGATCACGTCCGGGTCCTGGCGCATCAGTGCGCGCAGGCCCTCGGGGAAGGTGAAGTCCAGCTGCGGCTGCACCTGGGTCTGGTTGAAGCTGGGCTCGATCATTTCGATGGGGTCTTCCACCGTACTGACGTTGACCTCCTCGGTGGCCACGCGTTTGAGCGTGGAGTACAGGGTCGTGGTCTTGCCCGAGCCCGTGGGCCCGGTCACCAGGATGATGCCGTGCGGGCGCGTGACCAGCTGCTCCCAGCGTCCCGCGTCGTGCGGCGCAAAGCCCAGCGCGTCCAGGTCCTTCACGGCGTTGTCGGGGTCGAAGATGCGCATGACCATCTTCTCGCCGAAAGCCGTGGGCAGTGTGGACAGGCGCATCTCCACCTCGTCGCCGCGCGGGTTGCGCGTCTTGATGCGTCCGTCCTGCGGGCGGCGGCGCTCCACCACGTCCATGCGCCCCAGCAGCTTGATGCGCGCCACCATGGCGTTGAGCACGCCCATGGGCATCTGGTAGACCGGGTGCAGCACGCCGTCGATGCGAAAGCGGATCACGCCCTGCTCGCGCCGCGGCTCCAGGTGGATGTCGCTGGCGCGCTGGTCGAAGGCGTACTGCCACAGCCAGTCCACCACGCGGATCACGCCCTGGTCGTTGGCGTCCAGCTGGCGGCCGGCCTTGCCCAGCTCCACCAGCTGCTCGAAGCTGCTGCCGCCAGCGCCGCCGCCGGCCTTCTGCGCCGCGCGCACGGACTTGGCCAGCGCGAAGAACTCGGCCGTGTAGCGCGTGATGTCCTGCGGATTGGCCATGACGCGGCGCACCTCGCGCTTGGCCTGGCGCTGCACCTCGGCCACCCAGTCGTCGATGAAGGGCTCGGCCGTGGCCACCACCACCTCCTTGGCCGTGACCTGCACCGGCAGCACGCGGTGGCGCTCGGCGTAGCCGGCGCTCATCACGTCGGCCACGCGGCCCACGTCCACCTTCAGCGGGTCGATGCGCAGATAGGGCAGGCCCACGCGGCCGGCGACGTATTCGGCCAGCCATTCGGTGTCCAGCGGCTTGCCGTCGGAGGCGCGCTGCATGGCCACGGCGCCCAGGCGCACCAGCGGGTGCTGGTGGCTCTCGGCATGGGCGCAGCGGGTGATGGTGCGGTGCGCCTCCTCGGCGGTCAGGATGCCGTCGGCGCGCAGCCAGTCCACCACCTGGCGCCAGTGCAGCGGCCCGCCGGGCGGTGTGGGCGCCTCGGCGGGGGTGGCGGACTTGCTGTCGGAGTCGGGCGCGGTGCTCATGGCGGGTACGGGGTTTGGGAGGAAATGTCAGGCGGCGACGGGCTTGAATACGCGCAGCCACTTGGTGGCGGGCAGGTCCCAGCGCGCCTGGATGTGCTCGGCACGCGCCTGCAGCTCGGTGCGCTTGGGTCGGCTGGGCGTGCGCTGAGCCAGCACCACGGTGTTGCCCTCGCGCGTGGGTTTGAAGGCCCACAGGGCCTGCTCGCCGAAGGCCTCGGCCATCTGCGCCAGGCTGCGCTCGTAGCTGCTGGCGCGGCCGAACAGGTTGACGGTGAGGCAGCCGTCATCGGTCAGCAGCGCGCGGCAGTCGGCGTAGAACTCGGCGCTGTCCAGCACCGGGGCGGCGGCCTCGTGGTCGTACAGGTCCACGGCCAGCGCGTCCACGGTGCCGGCCAGCTCCGGCCGGCGGATGTACTCGGCCGCGTCGGCCAGCACGACGCCCAAGCGCGGGCCGTCGGGCGGCAGCTTGAACCAGGCGCGGCACACGCCCACCACGTGCGGGTTCAGCTCGACGGCCGTGGTGCGCATGCGCAGTGCCTTGTGGCAAAACTTGGTGATGGCCCCGGCCCCCAGGCCCAGCTGCATGGCGTTGCGCTTGGACACGCTCTCGGGCGGCACGAACAGCAGCCAGGCCATCATGCGCTGCACGTATTCCAGCTCGATGGCGAACGGCTCGGCAATGCGCATGGAGCCCTGGATCCAGGGCGTGCCCAGGTGCAGGTGGCGCACCTCGCCGTCGTCGGAGACGCTGACTTCGGGCAGTTCGGCTGGGGCGGGGTTCTTCTTGCGGGTCAAGGCGTGGTCCAGAAAATACGGGCTTCGTAGGGTAGCGGATCGCGGAACTATCAATTTAATAGCTGCCAGCGCTTGACTGGGGGGCGCTGGAGGCCAAAAACACCCCAAAACCTCATGGCGCCAGCAGCGCGCCCAGGCGCGGCAGCGCGGCGCAGGCGTTGGCGTGGCTGGCGGCAGCCAGCTCGTCCACGGGCATGCCGCGCAGCTGGGCGATGGCGGCGCCGATGCGCGGCAGCTCGGCCGGGCTGTTGCGCGCCGGCGGCACGCCAGCCTCGCGCTCGGCGGCCGTCACGTACAGCCAGTGCGGCGGGATGTCCGGCGCGTCGGTCTCCAGCACGAGGGCCTCCAGCGGCAGGCTGGCAGCCAGCCGGCGGATCTGGTGGGCACGATCGAACGTGGCGGCGCCGCCAAAGCCCAGCTTGAAGCCCATATCGATCAGCATGCGCGCCTGCTGCTCGCTGCCGTTGAAAGCGTGGGCGATGCCGCCACGCACTGGCAGCGCGCGCAGGCCCTTCAGGATCTGGTCCACCGAGCGGCGCGAATGCACGATGACCGGCAAGTCGAAGCGCCGCGCCAGGCGCAGCTGCTCGCGCCAGAGGTGCTGCTGGCGCGCGTCATCCAGTGACTTGTCGAAGTAGTCCAGCCCGATCTCGCCAACAGCCACCAGGCGCGGGTCATCGGCGCGCTGGATGAGCTCCTGCTCCAGCGCCGCCAGGTCGCCATCGCCGGCGTTGCGGGTGAACAGCGGGTGGATGCCCAGGGCGTAGCTGTCGCCATGCCGCTCGGCCAGCGCGCGCACGGCGGCAAAGTTGGCACGCTCCACCGCCGGCAGCACGCAATGCGCCACACCGGCCTGCGCGGCGCGCCGGCGTTCGGCATCGGCATGCGCGGCGCCGCCGTGGTGGATGAATTCGTCCAGGTGGACGTGGGTGTCGATCCAGGCACGCATGCGGGCCATCATGCCACCCGCGGCTGGCCGGCCGCGTCGGTAAGAACGTGTTTACGATTTCCGCGCGAAGGGGTGCGGGATGCGAATCGGGATGGACTGCGAGGCGCAAACCGCAGCGATAGCTCGTGCTATCGCGAGGATTTGCAACGATGCAGGGCGCCCGAGGTCGCGACTGCACACCCGCGCGGAGATCGTAAATACGCTCTCAGAGCATGTGGTTCAGGAAGGCCCGGGCGCGCTCGTGGCCGGGGTCAGCGAAGAATTCGCGTGCCGCGCGGGCGGCGATGAGCTCGCCCTGGTCCATGAAGGCCACGGTATTGGCGACTTCGCGTGCAAAGCCCATCTCGTGCGTGACGACCAGCATGGTCATGCGCCCGTCGGCCAGCTCGCGCATGGTGCGCAGCACCTCGCCGGTCAGCTCCGGGTCGAGCGCCGAGGTGGGCTCGTCGAACAGCATCACGTCGGGCTGCATGGCCAGCGCGCGGGCAATCGCCACGCGCTGCTTTTGCCCGCCGGACAGGCGGCCGGGGTAGTTGTCGCGCTTCTGGGCCAGGCCGACCTTGTCCAGCAGCTCTTCGGCCCGGGCGATGGCGGCGCCCTTCGCCAGGCCCTGCACCACCATGGGCGCCTCGATGAGGTTTTCCAGCACCGTCAGGTGCGGGAACAGGTTGAAGTGCTGGAACACCATGCCGGTGCGCGCGCAGATGCGCCGCAGCTGCGGATCGGGCACGTACACGCAGCGACCCTGGGCGTCGGTGGTGGCCAGGGTATCGCCGGCAATTGCCACATGGCCGCTGTCGATGGTCTCCAGGTGGTTCAGGCAGCGCAGAAAGGTGCTCTTGCCCGAGCCAGAGGGGCCGATCAGCGCCACCACCTCGCCGCGCCGCACGGACAGCGAAATGCCGCGCAGCACCTCGTGGCTGCCGAAGCGCTTCTTCACGTCGCGCGCCTCGATCATCAGCTGCGGCGCGCCGGCCTCACTGGTCGAACTTGGCATAGCGTTGCTCCAGGCGCTGGAAGCCCCAGGTCAGCACCAGCGTCATGAACAGATAGAACGCGGCGGCGACGATGAAGGGCGTGGTGGTGAAGTCGCGCTGCACGATGCCGCGCGCGGCGCGCAGCAGATCGTTCAGGGCCAGCACGTAGATGAGCGAGGTGTCCTTGACCAGGGTGATGGTCTCGTTGCTCATGGGCGGCAGGATGGTGCGCACCATCTGCGGCAGCACGATGCGGCGCATGGTCTGCGGGTAGCTCATGCCCAGCACCTTGGCGGCCTCGTACTGGCCGCGGTCCACCGACTGGATGCCGGCGCGGAAGATCTCGGCGAAGTAGGCCGCGTAGTTCAGCGCAAAGGCCGCCACCGCCGCGGGAAAGTCCGGCAGGCGCACGCCCACCACCGGCACAAAGGGCAGCGCGAAGTAGATGAACAGCATCTGCAGCATGAGCGGCGTGCCGCGCATGAGCCAGATATAGCCATTCACCGCGCCCGACAGGGCCTTGATGGGCGACAGCCGCGCCAGCGCCAGCGCCAGGCCCAGCGGCAGGGCCAGCGCCAGCGTGATGGCGAACAGCTTGAGCGTGACCGCCGCGCCCTGCGCCAGCGGCGCAAAAAGAGAAAGAACGTAGTCCATGAATCAGGACGGCTCAGCGCTTCGCAGCGCCCGCGCGCCCAGCAACCGGCACACGCCAAACCAGCGGACGCCGCGCAAGGGCCGCCCCGCGGCGCCGGCGTCGTCCCCCTTCCCGAATTGCGCAGCAATTCGAGAGAAGGGGGAAGGAGCGCAGCGACACAGGGGGTTGTGCCTTATTTAATGATGTTCTTGCCGAACCACTGCTCGGCAATCTTGGCGGCGGCGCCGTCACCCTTCATCTCGGTCAGGGCCTTGTCCAGCTTCGCCAACAGTTCGGTGTCGTCCTTGCGCACGCCCACGCCGTACTCCTCGGTGCCGAAGTTGTCGTCCAGCACGGCGTACTGGTCGGGCTTCTTGGCCACGTAGTAGCGGCCCACCACCTCGTCGACCACCACGGCCTCCAGGCGGCCGGTGGACAGGTCCATCAGCGCTGTCACGTTGTCACCGAAGGTCTTGAGCTCCTTCAGGGACTTGAAGACTTCCTCTTCCTTCTTCACGGCGTCCACGGCGCTGGAGCCTTCCTGCGCACCGACCACCTTGCCGGCCAGGTCGGCCTTGGTCTTGATGGCCGAGCCTGCGGGCACCACGATGATCTGGTGGTTTTCCATGTAGGGCGCGGTGAAGCCGATGTTCTGCTTGCGCGCTTCGGTGATGGTCAGGCCGTTCCACAGCGCATCCACGCGCTTGCCGGACAGCTCGGCCTCCTTGGCGCTCCAGTCGATGGGCTTGAACTCGACCTCCAGACCCAGGCGCTTGGCGGCCTCCTTGGCCATGTCGATGTCAAAGCCGACCAGCTCGTTCTTGTCGTCGCGGAAACCCATGGGCGGGAAGTTGTCGTCCAGGCCGACGACGATCTTCGTCACGGCGGCGGGAGCGGGTTCGGGCGCGGCAGCGGCAGGCGTGGCCGGCTCCTGCTTGGAACAACCGGCAAGCACGGCCCCGAGGGTCAGCAGGGCGACAGCAGCAAACTTCTTCATGGGATGCAAAGGTAAGGAGGTGGAAAAGGAACAGGAAAAACGGGCCCTGGGGCCCGGGCAAACCCGTAATTGTCCCACCTTTGCAGCCAGGCGGCCGGCCAGCGCTCGGGGCGCGCCGCTGCGCCGCTCAGTCCACCCGTGCGCCCGAGGCCTTGACCACCGGCGCCCAGCCCTTGACTTCAGCGTCGATGAAACGGGCGAAGTCCTGTGGCGTGTTCTTCTCGGCCACGGCGCCCAGCTTGGCATAGGCCTGCTGCACGGCCGGCTTGTCGAAGGCCTCGTTCATGGCCTTGTTCAGCCGCGCGACGATCTCCGGCGGCGTGCCCTTGGGCGCGAGCAGGCCGAACCAGGACGTCACGTCGAACGGCGCAATGCCACTTTCCTCCATGGTCGGCACATCTGGCGCCGAAGGCGAGCGCTTGCGTGTCGTCACTGCCAGCGCGCGCAGCTTGCCGGACTGCACGTGCGGCCAGGCCGAGGGCATGTTGTCGAACATGAAATGCACCTGCCCGCCGATCAGGTCGGTCATGGCCGGGGCGCTGCCCTTGTAGGGCACGTGCTGGGTCTGCAGGCCCGTGCGCACCTTGAACATCTCACCGGCCATGTGGATGGAGGTGCCGCTGCCCGACGAGGCGTAGGCGGCCGTGTCGTGGTGGGCGCGCGCCCAGGCGACAAGCTCCGGCACGGTCTTGGCCGGTACGCTGGGGTTCACCACCAGGATGTTGGGCACCTTGGCGCCCAGCGCCACGGCATCGAAGTCGCGCATCAGGTCGAACTTGACGTTCGGGTACAGGGTCTGGTTGATGGTGCTGGTCACGGCAACGAACAGCAGCGTGTAGCCGTCGGCCGGGGCCTGGCGCACCAGGTCGGTGGCAATGTTGCTGCCGCCACCGGGACGGTTGTCCACCACAAACGACTGGCCCAGCGACTCGGTCAGCTCCTGCGCCATCAGGCGGGCCACGATGTCGGTGGTGCCGCCGGCGGAAAAACCCACCACGATGCGCACGGGCTTGGACGGGTAGGCGGGCTGCTGGGCGTGCGCGCCGAGCGTGCAGGCCGCGGCCAAGCCGGCCAGCGTGCACATGAAGCTGCGGCGCAGCGAGAAACCGTGGATTGGCATGGGCCGTGTCTCCTGGGAAGTTGGGCGCTCCGAACGCGCGGGCCGGGGCGGAAAAACCGTGGAAACACTGTAAGGCGCACGCCGCGCGGCGCGACCGGTGCTTTCCCGCACCGTCCGCAAGCCGCCTCCTGACGGCTTGGCCCTGCCCCTTCAGCGCGGCAGGTCCGAATGCCCCATCAGAAACTCGTCCACCGCCCGCGCGGCCTGGCGGCCCTCGCGGATGGCCCAGACGACCAGCGACTGGCCCCGGCGCATGTCACCCGCGGCGAAGACCTTGGGCACGCTGGTGGCGTAGCCGCCGGTGAAATCGGTGCTGGCGCGGGCGTTGCCGCGCGCGTCGGTGTCCACGCCGAAGGCCTGCAGCACGGCAGGCACGGGGCTGGTGAAGCCCATGGCCAGCAGCACCAGGTCGGCGGGATGGTCTTTTTCGGTGCCGGGCAGTTCGACGAACTTGCCATCCTTCAGCTCGACCTGCACGGTCCTGACGCCCGTGAGCCGGCCCTTGCTGCCGAGGAACTCCTTGGTGGCGATGGCGAACTCGCGCCCGCAGCCCTCCTCGTGGCTGGAGCTGGTGCGCAGCTTGGTCGGCCAGTAGGGCCAGACCAGGGGCTTGTTCTCGACTTCCGGCGGCATGGGCATCAGCTCGAACTGCGTGACGCTGGCCGCACCGTGGCGGCGGCTGGTGCCTACGCAGTCACTACCCGTGTCGCCGCCACCGATGACGATGACGTGCTTGCCGTCGGCACGCAGCTGGCTCTTGAGCTTGTCACCGGCGTTGACCTTGTTTTGCTGCGGCAAAAACTCCATGGCGAAGTGCACGCCCTTCAGCTCGCGTCCGGGCACGGGCAGGTCGCGCGAGGCCTCGGCCCCGCCGGCCAGCAGCACGGCGTCGAACTCGGCCTGCAGCTGCGCCGGGGATATGACCTCGCTGGCCCAGTTGGTGACCTTGGAGTCCTGCCCCAGGCCGCGCTGCGGTTCGGCCACCAGCACGCCGGTGCGCAGCTCCACACCCTCGGCCACCAGCTGCTGCACGCGCCGGTCGATGTGCGCCTTGTCCAGCTTGAAGTCCGGAATGCCATAGCGCAGCAGGCCGCCCACGCGGTCGTTCTTCTCGAACACCGTCACGGCATGGCCGGCGCGCGCCAGCTGCTGCGCCGCCGCCAGGCCTGCGGGGCCGGAGCCGACGATGGCCACGCGTTTGCCCGTCTTGCGCGCCGCCGGGTGCGCCCGCACCCAGCCCTCGGCCCATGCCCGGTCGATGATGGCGTGCTCGATGCTTTTGATGCCCACCGGGGCGCTGTTGATGTTCAGCGTGCAGGCCGCCTCGCAGGGCGCGGGGCAGATGCGGCCGGTGAACTCGGGAAAGTTGTTGGTGCTGTGCAGTACGCCGATGGCGCCGTGCCAGTCCTGGCGGTACACCAGGTCGTTGAAGTCGGGGATGACGTTGTTCACCGGGCAGCCGTTGCTGCAGAACGGCGTGCCGCAGTCCATGCAGCGCGCCCCCTGGATCCGGGCCTGCGCCTCGTCCAGTCCGATGACGAACTCCTTGTAGTGCCTGACGCGCTCGGCAGGCGGGGCGTAGCCCTCCTCGATGCGCTCGTATTCCATGAAACCCGTGGTCTTGCCCATGATGCGTGTGTCCTGTGGTGATCGTGGTGTCCGCGTTGCGCTCACTTGGCCGGCACGGCCGCTGCCACTGCTTCTTTTTCGATAGCTGCTGGCGCAGGCGTGGCGCCCTCTTCGAGCACTTTTCGCTCATGGATCTCGGCCAGGGCGCGCTGGTACTCGGACGGGAAGACCTTGACGAAGCGGGCCCGGGAGGCGGCCCAGTTGTCCAGGATGTCGCGGGCACGGCGGCTGCCCGTCCAGCGGCTGTGGTCCTCCAGCAGCTTCCTGAGCTGCTCTTCGTCGGTCTGCCCGCGGTGCCAGTGGCCCCGGTCGCTGCTGGCCATCTGCTCGTGCGCCGGCAGCACGCGCTCCAGCCGCACCATTGCGGTGTTGCAGCGCGAGGCAAAACGCCCGTCCTCGTCGTAGACGTAGGCCACGCCGCCGCTCATGCCGGCGGCGAAGTTGCGGCCCGTGCGGCCCAGCACGGCGACGGTGCCGCCGGTCATGTATTCGCAGCCGTGGTCGCCCACGCCCTCGACCACTGCCGTAGCGCCCGACAGGCGCACGGCAAAGCGCTCGCCGGCCACGCCGGCAAAGAAGGCCTCGCCGCTGGTGGCGCCGAACATCACCGTGTTGCCGACGATGGTGTTGGCCGCCGTGTCGCCGCGGAATTCGTGGCTGGGCCGCACGATGACGCGCCCGCCCGACAGGCCCTTGCCGGTGTAGTCGTTGGCCTCGCCCGTCAGGTTCAGCGTGATGCCGCGGCACAGGAAGGCGCCGAAGCTCTGCCCACCCGTGCCCTCGAAGTGGATACGGATGCTGTCATCCGGCAGCCCCTCGGGATGGGCGCGCGTGACGGCGCCCGACAGCATGGCACCCACCGAGCGGTGGACGTTGCGCACCGCCTCCATGATGCGCACGCTCTCGGCATGCTGGATGGCAGGCTGGCAGCGTTCGATCAGGCGCACGTCCAGCGCGCGGGCCAGGCCGTGGTCCTGGTGCTCCTGGTGGAAGCGGGCCACGCCGGGCTCGACCAGGGGCTGGGCGAACAGGCGCGAAAAATCCAGACCCTGGGCCTTCCAGTGCTGCACGCCGCGCCGCGTGTCCAGCAGGTCGGTGCGGCCGATCAGCTCGTCGAAGCGGCGCAGGCCCAGCTGGGCCATGATTTGGCGCACCTCCTCGGCGACGAAGAAGAAGAAGTTCACCACGTGCTCGGGCTTGCCCGAGAACTTGGCGCGCAGCACCGGGTCCTGCGTGGCCACGCCCACCGGGCAGGTGTTCAGGTGGCACTTGCGCATCATGATGCAGCCCTCGGCCACCAGCGGCGCGGTGGCAAAACCCACCTCGTCCGCGCCCAGCAGCGCCGCGATGACCACGTCGCGCCCGGTCTTCATCTGTCCGTCGGCCTGCACGCGGATGCGCCCGCGCAGGCGGTTCAGCACCAGGGTCTGCTGCGTCTCGGCCAAGCCGATCTCCCAGGGGCTGCCGGCATGCTTGATGGACGACCAGGGCGAGGCGCCCGTGCCGCCGTCATGCCCGGCGATGACCACGTGGTCGCTCTTGCACTTGGCCACGCCGGCGGCGATGGTGCCCACGCCGACTTCGGAGACCAGCTTGACCGAGATGTCCGCGTGCGGCGCCACGTTCTTCAGGTCGTGGATGAGCTGGGCCAGGTCTTCGATGGAGTAGATGTCGTGGTGTGGCGGCGGGCTGATCAGACCCACGCCGGGCACGCTGTGGCGCAGCTGGCCGATGTACTCGGTCACCTTGCCGCCGGGCAGCTGGCCGCCCTCGCCGGGCTTGGCGCCCTGGGCCATCTTGATCTGGATCTGGTCGGAGGACGACAGGTATTCGGCCGTCACGCCAAAGCGGCCGGAGGCCACCTGCTTGATCTTGGATCGCAGCGAGTCGCCGTCCTGCAGCGCGATGTCGCTGGCCACCTTGTCGGCGCCGATGATGGAGCCCAGCGTTTCGCCCTGCACGATGGGAATGCCCTTGAGCTCCTTGCGATAGCGCGCCGGGTCTTCGCCGCCCTCGCCCGTGTTGCTCTTGCCGCCGATCCGGTTCATGGCCACGGCCAGCGTGGCGTGCGCCTCGGTGGAGATCGACCCCAGCGACATGGCGCCGGTGGCGAAACGCTTGACGATTTCCTTGGCGGGCTCGACCTCCTCGACGGCGATGGCCTTCGCCGGGTCGAAGCGAAACTCGAACAGGCCGCGCAGCGTCATGTGGCGCCTGGACTGGTCGTTGATGATCTGCGCGTATTCCTTGTAGGTGCTGAAGCTGCCCGAGCGCGCACTGTGCTGCAGCTTGGCGATGGCGTCGGGCGTCCACATGTGCTCCTCGCCGCGCACGCGCCAGGCGTATTCGCCACCGGCGTCCAGCATCTGCGCCAGCACCGGGTCGCCGCCGAAGGCAGCCAGGTGGTTGCGGATGGCCTCCTCGGCGATCTCGAACACGCCCATGCCCTCCACGCGGCTGGCGGTGCCGGTGAAGTACTGGGCCACGGTGTCGGCGTTCAGGCCCACGCATTCGAACAGCTGCGCACCGCAGTAGCTCATGTAGGTGGACACGCCCATCTTGGACATGATCTTGGACAGGCCCTTGCCCACCGCCTTGATGTAGTTGTAGATGGCCTTGTCGGCCGACAGGTCGGCGGGCAGCTCCTGGTGCAGGCCGGCCAGCGTCTCCAGCGCCAGATAGGGGTGGACGGCCTCGGCGCCGTAGCCGGCCAGCACGGCGAAGTGGTGCACCTCGCGCGCCGTGCCGGTCTCCACCACCAAGCCGGTGGTGGTGCGCAGGCCCGTGCGCACCAGGTGCTGGTGGATGGCCGACAGGGCCAGCAGCGCGGGGATGGCAACCTGCGTGGCCGACAGGTTGCGGTCACTGATGATGAGGATGTTGGCGCCGCCCTTGATCTCGTCCACGGCCTGGGCGCACAGCGAGGCCAGCTTGGCCTCCACGCCCTGCTTGCCCCAGGCCAGCGGGTAGGTGATGTCGACGGTGGCGCTCTTGAACTTGCCGTGCGTGAAGCGCTCGATCTGGCGCAGCCGGGCCATACCCTCGAAGTCCAGCACGGGCTGCTGCAGCTCCAGCCGCATAGGCGGGTTGACCTGGTTGATGTCCAGCAGGTTGGGCTTGGGGCCGACGAAGGACACCAGGCTCATCACGATGGCCTCGCGGATGGGGTCGATCGGCGGGTTGGTCACCTGCGCGAACATCTGGCGGAAGTAGTTGTACAGGGGCTTGTTCCTGTCCGACAGCACGGCCAGCGGGCTGTCGTTGCCCATGGAGCCGATGCCCTCCTCGCCGTTTTGCGCCATCGGGGCGAGCAGGAACTTGATGTCCTCCTGCGTGAAGCCGAAAGCCTGCTGGCGCTCCAGCAGCGGCAGCGTCGGCGCGGGCAGCGGCTGTGCCTCGCCCTTCACGTCGTCGAGCTTGATGCGCAGGTTCTCGATCCACTGCTTGTAGGGCTTGGTGTTGACCACGTTCGCCTTGAGCTCGTCGTCCTCGATCAGGCGGCCCTGCTCCAGGTCGATGAGCAGCATCTTGCCGGGCTGCAGGCGCCACTTTTGCACCACACGGCTGTCGGGCACGGGTAGCACGCCGGCCTCGGAAGCCAGGATGACCAGGTCGTCGTCCGTCACCACATAGCGCGAGGGGCGCAAGCCGTTGCGGTCCAGCGTGGCGCCGATCTGCCGGCCGTCGGTGAACACGATGGAGGCCGGGCCGTCCCAGGGCTCGATCATCGCGGCGTGGTATTCGTAGAACGCGCGGCGGCGCTCGTCCATGGATTCGTGCTGCTCCCACGGCTCGGGGATCATCATCATCACGGCCTGGCTGATGGGGTAGCCGGCCATGGTCAGCAGCTCCAGGCAGTTGTCGAAGGTGGCGGTGTCGGACTGGCCGGCGAAGCTGATCGGATAGAGCTTCTTCAGGTCCTCGCCCAGCACGGGCGAGGCCATCACGCCCTCGCGCGCCAGCATCCAGTTGTAGTTGCCGCGCACGGTGTTGATCTCGCCGTTGTGCGCCACGTAGCGATACGGGTGGGCCAGCGGCCACTCGGGAAAGGTGTTGGTCGAGAAGCGCTGGTGCACCAGGCCGATGGCCGAGACGCAGCGCTCGTCGGCCAGGTCCAGGAAGTACTCGCCCACCTGGTTGGCCAGCAGCAGGCCCTTGTAGACCACGGTGCGGCTGCTCATGCTGGGGACGTAGTACTCCTTGCTGTGCTTGAGCTTGAGGTTCTGGATGGCGGCGCTGGCCGTCTTGCGGATGACGTAGAGCTTGCGCTCCAGCGCGTCCTGCACGATCACGTCGGCCCCGCGGCCGATGAACACTTGGCGCAGGATGGGCTCCTTGTCACGCACGGCGGGCGACATGGGCATGGCGCGGTTCACCGGCACGTCGCGCCAGCCCAGCAGCACCTGGCCCTCGGCCTTGATGGCGCGCTCCAGCTCCTGCTCGCAGGCCAGACGCGAGGCGTGTTCCTTGGGCAGGAAGACCATGCCCACGCCGTACTCGCCGGCCGGAGGCAGCTCCACGCCCTGCCCCGCCATCTCCTCGCGGTACAGCCGGTCGGGGATCTGGATCAGGATGCCCGCGCCGTCGCCCATGAGCTTGTCCGCCCCCACGGCGCCGCGATGGTCGAGGTTCTCCAGGATCTTGAGCGCGCCGGTGACGATGTCGTGGCGCTTGTCACCCTTGATGTGGGCCACGAAGCCCAGGCCACAGGCGTCGTGTTCATTGCTGGATGCATACAGCCCGTGCTGCTGCAGATGCTGGATTTCGGCGGCCGTAGTCATGGCGCGTTCCTCAAGTCAGAAAACGTGGGAGACGCAGATTAATGCATGACTCCATGCACTTCAAGCATATTAATTGGGGTCAGATTCCAATTAAAGATGGATTCAAGAGCAGCGCTTTAAATAAGGGACAGTTCAAAAATAGGAGCTTCTAGCGCCCACCAGTTAAGCGATAGAGCCCATTTTTATACCTAATCCAGAGCAGATGCAGCAGGCCGTCCGGCCTGGCTTTTTGCGACGCGGCGCTCCGTTTTTTGTTGCAACGCAGCAATAAAAGCAGGCTCGCCGAGCGCCCAGCCGGCATGGGCGGCACGGCCCAGGGCTTCGCGCTCGTGGCTACCCAGGCCGGCCTTCACCAGTTCGGCATAGGCAGCCTGGCGCGCGAAGGGCGTGTTGCCCAGCGCCCAGTACAGCGCATGCGGAGTGACGAGCGGATCAGCCCGCAGGCCGAGGTTGTGCGCATGACTGGACCAGGGGTAGTCCACCGGACGGCCGGCCAGGCCCGCGCGCACGGGATTCAGGTCGACATAGGCCATGCAGGCGAGCAGGTAGCGTTCGGACTGCACGATGGTCGAGCGGTAGCGCCCCTCCCACAGCGTGCCCGTGCGCTGGTGGCGACGGTTGAAGTAGCGCACGTAGCTGCGCCCCACGGCCTGCATCATGCGCGGCAGGCCCTCTGTCGTCTCCGGCGTAGCCAGCAGATGCAGGTGGTTGCCCATGAGCACATAGGCGTGGATGGCCACCTTGCACTGCCGCGCCTGTTCGGCCAGCAGCGCCAGCATGCGCTCGTAGTCAGCCTTGTCCTTGAAGATCATCTGGCGGTTGTTGCCGCGCTGGATGATGTGGTGCGGATAGCCGGGGACGGTGAGGCGAGGCAGGCGGGCCATGGCAAGTGCTCCTGGTCAGGTGCAAAGAGTGCCCATGGTAGGAACAATTGGAATCCGACCCCAATTTTTGGCAATTTTTGGAGTCAGAGCCCAAGGGGCCGGTTGAGTGGCCGGCTGCCGTCAGGCGGACAGGCCGAAGCGCGCGGACAGGCTCTGGCGCAGGCCGAACTCGTCCAGGATCGCCGCCAGGCGCTCTGCGGCGCTGCGCTTTTTCTGGCCCGTGTAGCGCGCCAGGATCAGTTCGTTCTTCAGGCTGTGTTCCCAACCCACCAGCTCGGTCACCGTGACCTGGTAGCCGGAGGCCTCCAGGTGCAGGCAGCGCAGCACGTTGGTGATCTGGCTGCCCATCTCGCGCGTGTGGATGGGGTGGCGCCACAGCTCGGCCAGAGGCGTGCGCGACAGGCTCAATGCCTTGTTCTGGCGCAATGTGGCAGCCACCTCGGCCTGGCAGCACGGCACGAGCACCATGGCACGCGCCTGCTTTTGCAGGCCGAAGGCTATGGCATCGTCGGTGGCGGTATCGCACGCGTGCAGCGCCGTCACGATGTCGAAGCGCAGCGGCACCTGCGCGGCAGTGGCGGCGTCCGCGACCGACATGTCGAGAAAGCGCATGCGCTCAAAGCCCAAGCGCGCGGCCAATTCGCGCGAGCGCTGCACCAGCTCGGCGCGCCACTCGATGCCGTAGATCTCGCCGCGCCCGAGCTGCTTGAAGAACAGGTCATACAGGATGAAGCCCAGGTACGACTTGCCCGCGCCGTGGTCAGCCAGCAAGGGAGCGTGGCCGTCGGCCGACAGCTCGGCCAGCAGCGGCTCGATGAACTGGTACAGGTGGTAGACCTGCTTGAGCTTGCGCCGCGAATCCTGGTTCAACCGCCCTTCGCGGGTCAGGATGTGCAGCTCCTTGAGCAGCTCAATGGATTGTCCCGGCCGCAACTCGGCCAGCACGGCGGCATCCTGCCCGATGCCAGCGACGCCAAGCTTTGGTGTGGCACCCCGGCCGTGGCCCTGCTGCTGTGGCCGCTGTGCCCGGCTCATGCCTTGCCGCCGCCGTTGCTGCTGGGCGCGTTGTGGTGCACAGGGCAGCGCGCACCCACGTCCAGGGCCTTCCAACCGTCGGCACCCAGCTTTTCCAGCACTTCGATGTTGCGCTCGAAGATCTCTTCGGCTTCGGGGAAGGCCTCGACCGCGCGGTCGATGCTTTCCTCACGCAGCAAGTGCAGCGTGGGGTATGGGGCCCGGTTGGTGGCGTTGCCCACGTCATCCGGCTGGGTGCCGGCGAACTGGAACTGCGGGTGGAAGGACGCCACCTGCAGGATGCCGGCCAGGTCCATGGCCTCGACCAGCTCGTCTGCCAGCTCCAGGAAATCGTTGAAGTCCAGGAAATCCGCCATGGCCAGCGGCGCCATCAGCAGCGTGGTGTCGCGCTGCTCGGCAGGCGCCTCGGCCAGTGCCTCCAGTTCACGTTGCAGATCCTGCAGCAGCCCGCGCGCGTCGTCGGCGTGGCTGACCACGTAGTGGATCTGGCCCTTGGTGTGCACGCCCTTGGCGAAGGGACACAGGTTCAGGTCGATCACGGCACGCTCGAGCCAGCGCACCATGTCCTGCACGACGACGGCATCGTCGCGCGCGGGTTCGTAGGTCGGGGGGGATGGGTGTTCGGTTGTCATGGCAGGCCTTGCGGCGTGGGCACACCGGCGGGCGTGCGTAGGCCGCCAATTCTAGGAAACGCCGCAATCACCCCAGCAGGCGCTGGCCGGTGATGCGCTCGTGCTCGCGCAGCGCATAGCGGTCGGTCATGCCGGCGATGAAGTCGGCCACGGTGCGTGCTCGCCGCTGCAGGTCGCCCTGCTCGGCGCCATCGGCCTGGGCAGGCGGCATCTGCTGGGGTGCGTCCATGTACGCGTCGAACAGCTCCTGCACCACCTGCTTGGCCGCGTCCATGGTCTGCGTGACCTGCGGATGGCGGTACAGCGAGCGCATCAGGAACTGCTTGAGCGCCTGCGACTGCTCGCGCATGCCGTCGGAAAAGCACACCATGGCCGGCAGGCGGCGCACGTCCTGCACGCTGGCGGGCTGGTGGCGCGCCAGAGCCGCGCGCGTGGAATCGATCACGTCGTAGACCTGGTCGCTGAGCATGCGGCGGATGGCCTCGTGCAGCAGGCGCCGCTGACCCGGGCCTTCGTCGCCCAGCTGCGGGAACTGCTGCTGCGCGGCGTGGCGGTAGCGGTCGAACAGCGGTACTTCGCGCAGCTGTGCCAGGGTGACCAGGCCGGAGCGCACGCCGTCGTCGATGTCGTGCGCGTTGTAGGCGATCTCGTCGGCCAGGTTGCACAGCTGAGCCTCCAGGCTGGGCTGCTGCCCGTGCAGGAAGCGCCAGCCCACGCCGTGCGGCTCGCGCGCCTCCAGCAGCTCGGCGTTGCGCCGCGAACAGTGCTTGAGGATGCCCTCGCGCGTCTCGAACGTCAGGTTCAGCCCGTCCCAGGCGGGGTAGCGCTCCTCCAGCGCATCGACCACGCGCAGACTCTGCAGGTTGTGCTCGAAGCCGCCAAAGCCCTGCATGCAGCCGTTGAGCGCATCCTGCCCCGCATGGCCGAAAGGCGTGTGGCCCAGGTCGTGCGCCAGGCTGATGGCCTCCACCAAGTCTTCATTCAGCGCCAGCGAGCGGGCAATGGCGCGGCCCAGCTGCGCCACCTCCAGCGAGTGCGTGAGGCGCGTGCGGAACAGATCGCCCTCGTGGTTCAGGAAGACCTGCGTCTTGTAGACCAGCCGCCGGAAGGCGCTGGAATGCACGATGCGGTCGCGGTCGCGCTGGTAGTCGGTACGCGTGGGCGCGGGCGGCTCCGCGTGGCGGCGCCCGCGCGACTGGGCCGGGTCGCAGGCGTAGGGGGCGAGTGACAAGTTTTGAGTCAAATCGGCTTCTAGCCCTTATACAGCAAGCGCGAGCAGCTCTTTAAATGATAGTAAAGGAAGCGGTCACGCAACGCAGCACGCGTCGATGACCTCGCGCACCAGCGCATCGGGCGCCGCGCGCAGCACCGCCCTGCCCGGCCCGTCGATGAGCACGAAGCGGATCTCCCCGGTCTCGGCCTTCTTGTCCACACGCATCAGTTGCAGGTAGCGGCCGGCGTTGTCCTGCGCATCGAGCACCGGGCCGCGCGTGGGCAGGCCGGCGCGCTCGGTCAGCGTGCGCAGCCGCTGCACGAAAGCAGCGTCCACCAGGCCCAGCCGGCGCGACAGCTCCGCCGCCATGACCATGCCCGCCGCCACGCCCTCGCCGTGCAGCCACACGCCGTAGCCCATGCCAGCCTCGATGGCGTGGCCAAAGGTATGGCCGAAGTTGAGAATGGCGCGCAGGCCGGCCTCGCGCTCGTCGGCGCCCACCACGCTGGCCTTGATCTCGCAGCTGCGCTTGACGGCGTGTGCCAGCGCCTGCGGCTCACGCGCCAGCAGCGCGTCCATGTTCGCCTCCAGCCAGGCGAACAGCTCCATGTCGGCGATGGGGCCGTACTTGATGACCTCCGCAATGCCGGCCGCCAGTTCGCGCGCCGGCAGGGTGTCGAGGGTGGACAGGTCGCAAAGCACCAGCCGCGGCTGGTGAAAGGCGCCGATCATGTTCTTGCCCAGCGGATGGTTGATGCCGGTCTTGCCGCCCACGCTGGAGTCGACCTGCGCCAGCAGCGTGGTGGGCACCTGCACGAAGTCCACGCCGCGCATGTAGCAGGCAGCGGCGAAACCCGTCATGTCACCGATCACGCCGCCACCGAGGGCGTAGAGGACTACCTTGCGGTCACAGCCGTGGGTGAGCAAGGCGTCGAAGATCAGGTTCAGGGTTGGCCAGGTTTTGTGCTCTTCGCCGTCGGGAAGGGTGACGGTGTGGACGTGGGAATAGTGGGCAACCAGCCTATCGACCAGCGTTTGGTTGTAAAGCGGGGCAACGGTGTCGTTGGTGACGATCAATGCAGCGGTGCCGGCAGGCAGACCAGCTGCGCCTGCGGCTAACGCCGCGAAATCGCTACCAATAGCGATCGGGTAGCTGCGCGCGCCCAGGTTGATGCGCACGACTGTGGGATTCGGGTCAGCCTGCATGATGCTGAATATAAAGTCAGTGGTTCTGCCAGACGAAAAGGGCTCCAAGGCGGTGCCCTGGAGCCCCTGAGGCAGAGCCTTGCCGGCTCCGCCAGAGTTCAGCATAGGCTCAGCAGCCTGTACCCGTCACAACGACGCGGATCTTGTTGGTCACCGTCGAGGTGCCTTTGGTAGCCGTGACGAAGAAGTCGTTCGCGCCGCATTGCGCATCCGCCGGCACGCCAGCGGCAGCCGTCAGGATGCCGGTATCGGTCAGTGTGAGCCATGTGGGCAGACCAGTGCCGGTCCACTTGACTTCCCCTGTCGCAGAGCCACCAACCGCCGTGAAGGCATAACCGGAGAAGGCTTGTCCACGCGTCGCGTCCGCAACCTTGCAAGCCGCATTGGCTGCCGTGCTGCAGCCCACGATGGACAGGGGGTCGACCACCGCGTTGCCACCCACGGTCAGGGTGAAATTGGCTGTCCGGACATTGCCTGCGGCATCGCTCACCCGCACCGCGAAGCTGACAGGACCCGTGATCCTCACATTGGGCGTGCCCGAAATGATGCCCGAAGAGCTGAGCGACAGACCTGCCGGCAGGGCGCTGAGAGCAGCCCAGGTGTAGGGCGCCTGACCACCGGTAGCCTCAAGCACATAGCTGTAAGGCTGGCCATTGGTAGCAGCCGGAATCGTTGCAGTCGAAATCACCAACGGCTCCAGGACGGGGGCAATGCGCGACACGGCCGAGATCACGAATGCGCCAGCAATCGGATCCTTGATGCCATTGGTCACGTCGTTGTCGCTGCGGTCTGCCAGCACATCCACGACGATAGGACCTTCATTCAAGCCGCTGGAAAGCGTGAACTTGCCGATGCCGCCCACCGTGCTGACCCACAGCGTGCTGCCGTCCTTGCCACCAGCCATCAGACGCGCACCCGTGGCCGCACCCGTAGTGGAGCGAAGGCTGACCTGCACGTTCTGTACTGTGGTGTTGGGCAGCGGCTGATCGGCGTCGTCCAGCACCTGCACGTCCACGACGGTGGAGGTGGCGAGATTGCTGAAATTCCCCTGCGTTCCCAGCCGGTTGGACTGGCCATAGGTACGGATGCTCGCCGCCTTGCCGCTGGCTGCGCCCACGGTGATGTTGACGCTGGTCGAGTAGTTCTTCTTGTCGCGGGGGTCCTGCACCGAGCAGGTGATCTTTGCCGTTCCAGCCTGATTACCCGCGTGGAAATGGAAAGAGTTACCACCGGAGTTGGCGCCCAGGGTAATGCTGCGATAGGCCTTGGGAATCTTCACCTTTCCGCCATTGCCATCGTCCACTTCCTCGACGTGCTCATCGTCGCCGTCGAGGTAATACAGAGAACCCGTATCAAGCCCGCCCTCGACATTGCAGCCGAAGATGTCTTCGCCCCCAGGAATGGGATTGCCACCGGTTGTTGCGTTGACATACAGCGTGGTCGAGTAAGGCGCATAGACGCCTTGCCCAGGCCCGATATTGGCCGTGTTTACCGGCAACAGAGTCTTGTCGGCTCTCAACGTGATGTTGTAGGGAGCACTGGATTCTCCCCCGCTCCCTCCGCCGCCGCCACAAGCAGTCAGCGCCGCAGCCACGACTGCAGAAAAAATGGAAATCTTTGCAATTTTCATGATTGATCTACCTACGAAACTCAACGCACGGGACCACGGTCAGTAATGACCTTGGGCGTGATGAACACCAGCATTTCACGCTTGGAGGACTCCTTGGTCCGGTTCTTGAACAGATTGCCCACCACCGGCACATCCCCCAGCAGCGGAATCTTGTTTTCCTGATTGGTCTCTTCCATTTCGAAGATGCCGCCGATGACCACGGTCCCACCGTTTTCCACCAGCACCTGGGTCTTGACGTGCTTGGTGTCGATGGCAACACCCTGCTCGGTGCTCTCGCCACGGCTATCCTTGTTCACGTCCAGGTCCAGGATGATGTTGCCCTCGGGCGTGATCTGCGGCGTGACTTCCAGCTTCAACACGGCTTTCTTGAAAGCGATGGTGGTGGCGCCGTTGGGTGCTGTGACCGAATACGGATATTCGGTGCCCTGCTCGATCAGCGCCTTGGTCTGGTCGGCGGTGATCAGGCGCGGGCTGGAGACAATCTTGCCCTGCCCGTCTGCCTCCATGGCCGACAGCTCCAACGTCAGGAAGCGGTTGGCAGCGGAATTGAAGATGGACAGTGCAAACGACCCCACCCCCGTGACATTGGACAGAGAGGCAGGCAGGTTCACGAAACTGCCGCCCACGTCCACGTTGCCGCCAAAGCCGGCCGAGTTGGTGGCGTTGCCGTAATTGGTGCCCAGGGCCAGTCGATTTCCGCCACCAATGCCATAGCCACCGTCACCGCCGCGGTTGGCGCGCAGGTCGCCACCGCCCAGTCGTACCCCCAGCGAGCGACCGAAGGAATCACGCGCCTCGACGATGCGCGCTTCGATCATGACTTGGCGCACGGGTACGTCCAGGGTCAGCAGCAGCTGGCGCACTTCTTCCAGCTTGGCGGGCGTGTCCGTGACGAACAGCTGATTGGTGCGCGGCTCGGCGATCGCGCTGCCGCGCTCGGACAGGAAGCGGGCGTTCTGCGACGAGCCACCTCCCGACGCATTGGACGTCGTCAACTGGGCGACGATGTCGGCCGCCTTGGCGTAGTTCAGCTGATACGCCTGCGTGCGGGTGGGTTCCAGTTTTTGAATGGCTGCTGCCGCTTCATAGTCCTTGCGCACGCGCTCATCGATCTCGTCCTTGGGTGCGATCCACAGCACGGTGCCGGACTTGCGCATGCCCAGACCCTTGGCGTCCATGATGATCTGCAGCGCCTGGTCCCAGGGCACATCCTTGAGACGCAGGGTAAGGGAGCCCGTGACCGTATCCGAGGTGACGATGTTGAAGTTGGTGAAGTCCGCGATCACCTGAAGCAACGAACGCACTTCGATGTTCTGGAAGTTCAGCGACAGCTTCTCGCCCGTGTAATGCGGGCCCTGAGACAGCTTGTTCAGGTCCACCTTCTTGGGACGCACTTCCACCACGAATTGGCTGTCGCTCTGGTAGGCGCTGTGCTCCCACTCGCCAACCGGCTCGATGGACAGGCGCACGCGCTCACCCTGCTGGGTGGCGGTGATGGTCTGGATGGGCGTGCCGAAGTCGGACACGTCCAGGCGGCGGCGCAAGCCCTCGGGCAGCGACGAGCGCAAAAATTCCACCACCAGGCCCTTGCCTTGCTGCTGTAGGTCCACCCCGACCTGGTTGCTGGCCAGTGCGACGACAACACGGCCAGCACCATCGGTGCCGCGGCGGAAGTCCAGATCCTTGAGCGGCAGTACGTCCGCGTTGTGACTTTCGGCAAAGACGGTGCGCGGCGCGCTGGGCACCAGGGCGCCACCCGTCACCGCATCCAGCACCACCACCACGGTACGGCCCTGTACCTCGGCGCGATACGACGTGGGCTGCTTGAGGTTGAGCACGACGCGTGAGCGCTCATCCGTCTGGACGATGTTGGCGGACTTGACGTTGCCCTGGTTGATGTCGATCAGCGATCGGCCCGTGGCGTTGCCCACCCCGGGAAAGTCCAGTGCGATACGCGCCGGGCTTTGCGTGGCGAAGCCCGGCGGCGGCTCGGCGATGGGTTCCGACAGCTCAATGCGCAGCGTTTCCGATCCCCCCTGGAGGAAGCCGGAAACGGATTCAATGCTGGGGCGTGCATTCGCTGCGCCGGCGCCCAAGGTGGTGGCCAGGGCAATGGCCACCACCCAGAGGCGCTGCTGCAGACCTGTCTTGATTCGAATCATTATTTCTTCCCCCCACTTCCCTCTTGCAATTCAAGCGTCACCATGCGTTCGATCCAGTCGCCCGAGGAGTCCTGCACGATCTCGCGCAGCTGGACGTTGGTTTCATTGATGGCTGTGATCTTTCCGTAGTTCTGGCCCAGGTAGTTGCCGGCGCGTACCTGATACAGCAGCTTGTCCACGCTGATGAGCGCGGTGGGCGTGCCGCTCTTGTTCATACTGCCCACCATCTTCATAGCGTCCAGCGGATAGGCCTCCAGAGGCTCCTTGCGGCGCGCCATTTCGGGCGCGATCAGCGAAGCATTGGCGGCCGACTGCGCGGAGTCACGGCGCAGAACCTGCGTGAGCTTCTGCGGATCGAAGGGCTCCACGCCCCCCTGCGCCACGTAATTCTGGGGTGTGAACTGCTTGGGTTCGGACAAGGGCGTTACGCGCGGCTTGGTCGTTGCGCGCAAATCCTGCATCCATTGGCGCAATTCATCTTCGCCACTGGGACCACAACCTGCCAGCGTGAGCGCTGCCGCACAAAGCGCGGCTTTATACAAAGAACCCATCATTTCTTCGCGCCTGCTTTTTGCGTTGCAGCCTTCTGGGCTTGAATTTCCTCGGGATCGAGGTAACGGAAGGTGCGTGCCGTGGCTTCCAGCGTCAGTCCGCCCGCTGCATCTCTTGCGGAGGGCGCAAGAGCGATGTTATTGAGCGTGACGATGCGCGAGAGATTGGCGACATCGGAGGCAAACGAGCCGATGTCGTGGTACTTGCCAGCCACCTTGATGGCGATGGGCAGCTCGGCGTAGTAGTCCTTGACCACGACCTGACCCGGCCTGAACAGCTCGAACTGCAGGCTTCGGCCCAAACCGGCCTGATTGATATCGGACAGCAACGCCGCCATTTCCGCCTTGCTTGGCAGTTGCTTCTCGAGCTGGGTGACGTATTGCTGAACCTGTTCGCGCTGCTTCTTGAGCAGGTCCAGGCTCACTGCCTTGACCAGCTTCTTCTGGTAGTCCTGACGCAGCTGCTCCTCCGTGGCCCGCTCGCTTGCCAGTTGCTCCTCATACTCGGTCAGCTTGAAGAACCACAGTGCTGCAGCCACGCCACCTGCGATGAACAGGCACAGCAGCACGCGAGGCACGATGGGCCACAAGGACGGATCCTTGGGGTCTAGATTCTGGAATTGCCCCTGCAGGTTGTTCTGCAGGCGCGCAAAGTCCATCTTGGGCGCTTTTTTCTTCGTAGCCATGTTTGTTACTTCCCTGCCGCTGCGCTGGCGGCGTCGGCGGCCTGCTGCGCCTCGGAGCTACGAACCAGCCGGAAGCGCAGATTGAAGGAAGCGACACGGCGCTGATCCTTCGGCGAGAGCGCCACGTTGGCCGCGACGATCTCCACCAGTTCAGGCTTGGAGAACCAGGGTGTATTGCTGGCCAGGTTGCGCAGCATTTCTGAAACGCGCTCGTTGGACTGGGCCATGCCTTGCATGGTCACCACCTGGTCCTGCTGCTTCAGGCTGGTGATGTACACGCCTTCGGGCAGCTGCATCACCAACTCGTTGAGCAGGTGCACGGGCAGGTTGCGGTCGGACTGCAGGTCCTCCACGGCCTTCTGGCGCGCCTGCAGGGCTGCGATCTCGGCCTCGATGGTGGCGATTTCCTTGATCTGGCTTTCAAGCACCTTGATTTCGCTGCGCAGGAAGTTATTGCGTTCCTGCTGGTCGTCAATCATGACCTGGAACCACCAGTAAATGACGGCGGCAATGGCCAGGCCCACCAATGCCGACATCAGCATCACGGCCTGGAAGGCTTCACGCCGGCGCTTGCGCGCCGCCTCCCGATGCGGGAGCAGGTTGATCAGAATCACTGCAGGAACCTCCGCATGGCCAAGCCGCAGGAGGTGAGATACGAAGGCGCCTCACGCACCAGGTTCTTCAGCCGCACACCGCTGCCGATCTCCATGCCGTCGAACGGGTTCGCGGTGACGCAGGCAAAGCCCGTATTCTTGATGACCTGCTCGGTCAGTCCAGCCAAGGGCGCGGAGCCGCCTGCCAACATGATGTGGTCCACCCGGTGATAGGGAGTGCTGGTGAAGAAGAACTGCAGGGCGCGGGCAATCTCCTGCGACAGGCTGTCCACGAAGGGACGCAGCACGGCGGACTGGTAATCCTCTGGCAGATCGCCGTTGCGCTTCTTGGCCTCAGCTTCCTCTTGGGAAAAGCCGTACTGGCGCACGATCAGCTGCGTCAGCTGCGCACCGCCAAAGGCCTGGTCGCGTTCATAGAGAACGTCATCGTTGCGGATCACTTGCATGCTGGTGGTGAATGCGCCCACCTCGAACAGCGCCACCACGGCGTCTACGCCATTGCCGGGCAGCGCCTGGATCAGACGGCTGGCCGACAGTCGCGCCGCATGCGACTCGATGTCCATGATCACTGACTTGAGGCCAGCCGCCTCGGCCAGGCCCTGACGATCCTGCACTTTTTCCTTGCGCGAGGCAGCGATCAGCACCTCCACATCGTCCGGCGCACCTTTGGCGGGACCGATGACGCAAAAATCCAGGCTCACCTCATCCAGGGAAAAGGGGATGTACTGGTTGGCTTCGGATTCGACCTGCACCTCCAGTTCCTGCTCGGACATGCCGCCGGGCAGGTTGATGCGCTTGGTGATCACGGCCGATGGCGGCAGCGCCATGGCCACGTTCTTGGTCTTGGTACCGCTTTTCTTGACCAGACGGCGCACCGCGTCGGCGACTTCATCGAATTTCTCGATGTTGCCGTCCGTAACCCATCCACGCTCGAGCTGCTCAATGGCGCATCGCTCCAGGACCAGCTTGCCAGTACTGTCACGTCCCAGCTCCACCAGCTTGACGCTGGAGGAGCTCACGTCCACTCCCAACAACGGGACAGCCTTGCGACTGAATAACGACCCCACTTCGATCAAGGCGTCCCCCTGTAACTTAATTCTTGAGTCATGCAACGAAACTTAACAGCTCGCTTCAATGCTAGCAGCAAGGTACTTGAGCAACCAAGCATTTCTCCCGCCAGCGCCGGTCTGGGCGTTGTCAAAAGCAGACGCTTGAAGTTGGGTTAAAAAGGAGGACCACAGCCCCCGGCGTGACTAGAAATGGGGAGGGCAAAGAAGGCGGCGCCCAGCAGCCCTTCGCGCCACATTTTTATAATGGTCGGTTCGCTAGATCCCGCCCTCATGACGACGACGCCACCCACCAAAAAATCCCCTCCGCCCTCCCCCAGACTGCCGCGCTGGGTGCGCTGGCCTCTGCTTGCGCTGGCCTGGCTGCTGGGCCTCGCGGCGGCCGGGGCCGCCGTCGCGGTGCTGGCCGTGGCGCTGGGACTGGCGGTGGCCTACCCCAATCTGCCGGATATCTCCGAGTTGGCCGACTACCGGCCCAAGCTGCCGTTGCGGGTGTACTCGACCGAAGGCGCCCTTCTGGGCGAGTTTGGCGAGGAGCGGCGCAACCTGACCCCCATCGAAGACATCCCGCCGGTGATGACCAATGCAGTGCTGGCGATTGAAGACTCACGCTTCTTCCAGCATGGCGGGGTGGACTACAAGGGCGTACTGCGCGCGGCGCTGGCCAACCTGGGTCGGGTCAAGAGCCAGGGCGCATCCACAATTACCATGCAGGTAGCACGCAACGTATATCTTTCTTCGGAAAAAACATTTACCAGAAAGATTTACGAAATATTACTCACATTCAAGCTCGAACATCTGCTATCAAAAAACCAGATTCTCGAGATTTACATGAACCAGATTTATCTGGGTAATCGCGCATACGGTTTCGCGGCGGCCGCCGAAACCTATTTTGGCAAACCACTGAAATCCATCTCCATTGCCGAGGCTGCGATGCTGGCTGGTCTGCCCAAAGCCCCGTCGGCCTACAATCCCATCAGCAACCCCAAACGCGCGCGCGTACGCCAGCTCTACATCATCGAGCGCATGCAGGAAAACGGCTTTATCACCGCCCAGGAGGCCACTGAAGCCAAGGCTGAGCCCATCCGCCTGCGCTCGCCCAGCGACAACACACGCATCCATGCCGAGTACGTGGCCGAGATGGCGCGCCAGCTGATCTTTGCCCAGTACGGCAACGAGGCCTACACCCGCGGCCTGAACGTCTACACCACGCTCAATGCCGGCGAGCAGGAGGCCGCCTACCTGGCGCTGCGCAAGGGCATCATGGATTACGAACGCCGCCAGCACTATCGCGGACCCGAGCGTTTTGTGGATCTGCCCACCTCCGCCGCCGAGGCCGAGGATGCGATCGACGACGCACTGGCTGGCCACCCGGACAACGGCAACGTGCTGGCCGCCGTGGTGCTGGAGGCCTCCCCGCGCAAGATCGTCGCGGCGCGCGCCGACGGCGAGAAGCTGGAGATCACCGGCGACGGGCTCAAGCCCGCCCAGTCCGGGCTCTCCGACAAGGCGCCGCCCAACATCCGCGTGCGGCGCGGCGCCGTGATCCGCGTGGTGCAAACGCCCAAGAAGACCTGGGAGATCACCCAGCTGCCCGAGGTCGAGGGCGCCTTCGTCGCCATCGATCCACGCTCGGGTGCCATCCGGGCGCTGGTGGGCGGCTTCGACTTCGATAAGAACAAGTTCAACCACGTCACCCAGGCCTGGCGCCAGCCGGGCTCCGCCTTCAAGCCCTTTATTTACTCCGCAGCGCTGGAAAAGGGCTTCACCCCGGCCACCGTGATCAACGATGCGCCGCTGTTCTTCAGCGCCGGCGTGACGGGCGGCCAACCCTGGGAACCCAAGAACTACGACGGCAAGTACGACGGCCCGATGACCATGCGCGCGGGCTTGGCGCGCTCCAAGAACCTGGTGTCCATCCGCGTCCTGCAGGCCGTGGGGCCGAAGGTGGCCCAGCAGTGGGTGGCGCGCTTTGGCTTCGATGCTGAAAAGCACCCGGCCTACCTGCCCATGGCGCTGGGCGCGGGCTCGGTCACGCCCATGCAGATGGTGGCAGGCTTTTCGGTGTTCGCCAACGGCGGCTACCGCGTCAATCCCTACCTGATTACCCGCGTCACCGACCACAAGGGGCGCATCCTGTCCAACGTGCAGCCACCGGCCACGGCGGACAACCCGCGCGCCATCGATGCGCGCAACGCCTTCGTCATGAACAGCCTGCTGCAGGAGGTTACCCGCTCCGGCACCGCAGCGCGCGCTCAGGCGACGCTCAAGCGCCCCGATCTGTATGGCAAGACCGGCACCACCAACGACGCGGTGGACGCCTGGTTCGCCGGCTTTCAGCCCACCATCGCCGCCGTGTCCTGGATCGGCTACGACACGCCACGCAACCTGGGTAGCCGCGAGACCGGCGGTGGCCTGAGCCTGCCCATCTGGATCAGCTTCATGGAGAAGGCGCTTAAAGGTGTGCCCGTGGCCGAGCCCACGGTGCCTGCGGGAGTGACCAACGTCAGCGGCGAGTGGTACTACGACGAATACGTGCGCACCGGCGGCGTATCCAGCGTCGGCCTAGAGGCGAGCATGCCTTCCTCGGGCGAGAGCCCGCCCGCCCTGGCACCCACCGCTCCGCCGCCTGCCGAGGAGCGCAACCGCATCCTCGACCTGTTCAGGAATTAAAAGAAAAGAGCAAGGGGGTCAGGACGCGAACCGCAGCGCCTGGCCGCTCTGGTCACTGGCGGCGCGGCTCAGGTCGGCAAAGAATTCGCTGCTAGTCTTGGTGTCGCGCCACTGCTCGCCGTCCCACCGGTAGTGGTAGCCGCCCGAGCGCGCCGCCATCCAGATCTCGTGCAGGGGCTTTTGCAGATTCACGATGATCTGGCTCTGGTTGGCGAACGACACGGTGACCATGCCGCCCGTGCGCTGGCTGTCCAGGTCGCAGTCCGTCTCGTCGTTGATGCGGTCGCAGCCGCGCTCCACCGCCAGCAGCAGTTGTTCGGCGCGGTCCATGAATTCCAGGTCGGTCATTACTACAATTTGCAGATGCTCACAAGCCGCCGCATTCTAGCCAGCACCCTTTGCCTTGCTGCCGCCGTGGCATCCCTGGCCGCCTGCGGCCAGCGCGGCCCGCTCTACCTTCCTACCGAGCCGGCGGCCGCCCAGCGTGCCAGCCTGCCCGACACGCTACGGCCGGCACCTGCCGCCGCCGTGGCGCCGACAGCTCCTGCCTCCTCCATCTCCACACGTCCATGATCCCCTCTCCCCTGCCCGGCCAGCCCCAGCTGCACTACCGCGACCAGTCGCTCTATCTCGAAGACTGCCGCCTGGCCGATCTGGCGCACGAGCACGGCACGCCGCTGTACGTCTACTCCCAGGGCGCCATGCTGGACGCGCTGGCTGCCTACCAGCGCGGCTTTGCCGGGCGCCGGGTGCAGATCTGCTACGCCATGAAGGCCAATTCCTCGCTGGCCGTGCTGCAGCTGTTCGCGCGCCATGGCTGCGGCTTCGACATCGTCTCCGGTGGCGAGCTGCAGCGCGTGCTCGCCGCCGGCGGCGATCCGGCCAAGGTCATCTTCTCCGGGGTGGGCAAGACCCGCGCCGAGATGCGCCAGGCGCTGGAGGCCGGCATCGGCTGCTTCAATGTCGAGAGCGAGGCCGAGCTGGAGGTGCTCAGCGAGGTGGCCGTCGCCATGGGCCTGCGCGCGCCGGTCAGCATCCGCGTCAACCCGAATGTGGACGCCAAGACCCATCCCTACATCTCCACCGGCCTGAAGGGTAACAAGTTCGGCATCGCACACGAGCGCACGCTGGCCACCTACCAGCGTGCGGCGCAGCTGCCCGGGCTGCGCGTGGTGGGCATCGACTGCCACATCGGCTCGCAAATCACCGAGGAAACGCCGTTCATGGATGCGCTGGAGCGCATGCTGGACCTGGTGTCCGCCGTCGAGGCCGCGGGCATTTCCATCCACCACATCGACTTCGGCGGCGGCCTGGGCATCAATTACAACGGCGACACACCCCCCGCTGCCGACGCCCTGTGGGCCAAGCTGCTGGCGCGCCTGGATGCGCGCGGCTACGGTGACCGCCAGCTCATGATCGAGCCCGGCCGCTCGCTGGTGGGCAACGCCGGCGTGTGCCTGACCGAGGTGCTGTACCTCAAGCCCGGCGAGCAGAAGAACTTCTGCATCGTCGACGCCGCCATGAACGACCTGCCCCGCCCGGCGATGTACCAGGCCTACCACGCCATCGTGCCGCTGCAGCAGCAACCAGGCGCCGAGGGCACGCTGTATGACGTGGTCGGCCCGGTGTGCGAGAGCGGCGACTGGCTGGGGCGCGACCGCAGCCTGGCCGTGACCGCCGGCGACCAGCTGGCGGTGCTGTCCGCCGGCGCCTACTGCAGCGCCATGGCCAGCATCTACAACAGCCGCCCGCGCCCGGCTGAAGTGCTTGTCGACGGCGCCCGTGCCCATCTGGTGCGCGCGCGCGAGGGTGTGGTGGAGCTGTTTCGCAACGAGAGACTGGTGGACGGCGAAGCTTGATGCCCATCAAGGATTAACCATCCTGGCGGCCCTACTATTTGGGCTTTCCCCTTCTGGAAGTGCCGCATGTCCCTGGAACCCATCGAGCTATACCGCGACAGGAACCACGCCTGCCTGATGTTCACCGACCTCGTCGAGGAAGACGGACAGGCGGTGCAGGCCAACCAGTTCCTGATCGTGGACGGCGACACCGGCGCCATCATCGACCCCGGCGGTAACCTCGCGTTCAACGAGCTGTTCATGGGGATGACCAAGCACTTCCCTCCGCACAAGCTGTCCTATCTGATCGCTTCGCACGCCGACCCGGACATCATCGCCTCGCTGGACCGTTGGCTGACCAGCACGCCCGCCAAGCTGGTCATCTCGCGCATCTGGGAGCGCTTTGCGCCCCACTTCACCAAGGCCGGCAAGACGGAAAACCGCGTCATTGCCGTGCCTGACGGCGGCGGCCACTTGCCGCTGGGCCGGCAGGAGCTGGTGCTGCTGCCCGCGCACTTCATGCACTCGGAGGGCAACTTCCACTTCTATGACCCGGTCAGCCGCATCCTGTTTACCGGCGACCTGGGCGTGTCCATGACCAGCGGCGCCGAGGCGCGCGTGCCCGTTACCGAGCTGGCGCCGCACATCGCCCGCATGGAGGGCTTTCACCGCCGCTACATGGTCTCCAACAAGATTCTGCGGCTGTGGACGCGCATGGCGCGCCAACTGGACGTGGCCATGCTCGTGCCGCAGCACGGCGCGCCCATCCTGGGCAAGCAGGCCATCGAGGATTTCTACCAATGGCTGGACGGCCTGGCCTGCGGCATCGACCTGTTCGACGAGCGCGCCTACCAGCTGCCTACGGCCCAGATCGACCCGGCCACGCGCCAGGTGCGCCCGGCCCTGCAGGCTGTGGGACGATAAAGAGCTTTACAAGCCAAATCACCCTCCAGCGCCCGCCAATTAAGCGTGAGCAGCTATCTTTTTTGAGTATTGCTACGCCGGCGCAACAGGGGTCGCGCGGCCAGCAGCGCGGCCAGGATGACGCCGTAGACCACCACTTCGGCAAAGTCGTTCTTGCCCGCGCGCATCCACCAAAAGTGCAGCACCGCCAGCACGGCGACCAGGTACACGCTGCGGTGCAGGCGCTGCCAGTTGCGCCCGCCCAGCCAGCGCATGGCGCGGTTGAACGAGGTGGCGGCCAGCAGCGTGAGCAGCGCGAACGCCGCCATGCCCACCAGGATGAAGGGGCGCTTGGCGATGTCGCGGGCGATCTCGCCGGCGTCCAGCCCCATGTCGAACACGGCATAGCTCATCAGGTGAAGCAGCGCGTAGAAGAAGGTGAACAGGCCCAGCATGCGCCGAAAGCGCGCTAGCGCAGGCGCCTTCAAGGCCAGCCGCACGGGGGTGACGGCCAGCGTCAGGCACAGCAGGCGCAGCGTCCAGTCGCCCAGTGAGCGGATCAGCGCCTCGGCCGGGTTGGCGCCCAGGCGGTCGGCCGCGGCGCCCCACACCAGCCAGGCCAGTGGCGCCAGGCACAGGGTGAACAGCAGCGGCTTGGCCCAGGGCGTCAGCAGCCACTGCCCGCGCGCCGCCGCCCGGCCCTGCAGCGCCGCCATCAATAGAACTTCTTCAGGTCCATGCCGGCGTACAGCTGGCCAACCTGCGCCTCGTAGCCGTTGAACGGCAGCGTCTTGCGCCGCTTGGCGAACAGGCCGCCCTCGCCGATACGCCGCTCGGTGGCCTGGCTCCAGCGCGGGTGGTCCACGTCCGGGTTCACGTTGGAATAAAAACCGTACTCGTTCTTCGCGGCCTTGTTCCAGGCAGTGCCGGGTTCTTTTTCGACGAAGCGGATCTTCACGATGCTCTTGGCGCTCTTGAAGCCGTACTTCCACGGCACGACGATGCGCACCGGCGCGCCGTTCTGATTCGGCAGCACCTCGCCGTACATGCCGAAGGCCAGCAGCGTGAGCGGATGCAGCGCCTCGTCCATGCGCAGGCCTTCGGTGTAGGGCCAGTCCAGCACGCGGCTGTTCACGCCGGGCATGGCGGGCTTGTCGGCCAGGGTGACGAACTCGACGTACTTGGCGCTGCCCTGCGGCTCCACGCGGCGGATGAGCTCGGCCAGCGAATAGCCCACCCACGGGATGACCATGGACCAGCCCTCCACGCAGCGCAGGCGGTAGATGCGCTCCTCCTGCGGCGACAGCTTCAGCAGCTCGTCGATGTCGAAGCTGCGCGGCTTGTTGACCAGGCCCTCCACGGCCACCGTCCACGGCCGGGTCTTCAGGGTGGCTGCGTTCCTCACCGGGTCGCCCTTGTCGGTGCCGAACTCGTAGAAATTGTTGTAGGTGGTGGCGTCCTGGTAGTCGGTGAGCTTTTCCATGGTCATCGCCCCCGGCACGGCCGAGGCCCGCGCGGGCAGCGGCGCCAGCTTGCCAGGCGGCGCCACCAGCGCGCCATCGGCCGCCAACGCCGCACGGCCGGCCCAGACGGCCAGCGCCGCCCCGCCGGCGCCCGCGGCCAGCTGGCGCAGCAGGGTGCGGCGGTTTTCATAGGTGGCGCGGGGCGTGATCTCGCTGGCGTGCGGGTGCGTGAAACCGTTGTCGTGGCTAGGAATGCGCATGGCAGGCTCTCTGGAAAAGGCAGCAAGGAGACCAGTCTGCCGCAAGGCGCGCCGCGGTGCGGGCGGCGGGCGCATTTCCTGGGTGCCCAGATGGGTTGAACCGCGCCGATTCCGAAAAAATACCAATGAAAACCGCTGCCAGCGCTTGCCAGTCAAGCGCTGGCAGCTCCTGTATTCATAGCGTGCCGTAGCTGTGCAGGCCGCTCAGGAACATGTTCACGCCCAGGAAGGCGAAGGTGGTGACGGCCAGGCCGCCCAGCGCCCACCAGGCGGACAGGGTGCCGCGCAGGCCCTTCATCAGCCGCATGTGCAGCCAGGAGGCGTAGTTCAGCCAGACGATGAGGGCCCAGGTTTCCTTGGGGTCCCAGCTCCAGTAGCCACCCCAGGCCTCGGCCGCCCACAGGGCGCCCAGCACGGTGGCGATGGTGAAGAAGGCAAAGCCCACGGCGATGGCCTTGTACATGACATCGTCCAGCACCTCCAGCGCCGGCAGCTGCGCGGCGATGCGTTTGCGCGCCAGCAGGATGCCGCCCACGATCAGCGCCGAGATGCCGAAGTACACCATCCAGTAGCTGCTGCCGCCGCCGGCCGCCGCGTCCTGGCGGAAGGCCAGCGGCTCAAAGCACAGCACGATGCCCAGCAGCCACAGCGGCGCCAGCTTCCACCAGCGCGTCTCGCTGGCCTGCTGCTTGATCAGGTAGGCGAAGGCCACCATGGCCGCCAGCGCGAAGGTGCCGTAGCCGATGAAGTTGGCCGGCACGTGCAGCTTCATCCACCAGCTCTTCAAGGCCGGCACCAGGGGCTGGATTTCGTGCGCCTCGCGCACCACCGTGTACCACAGCAGGAAGCCCACGGCGGCGCTCACCACCAGCATGACGAAGGCGCCCAGGGCGCGCGTGCCGTACTGCTCTTCGTAGTACAGATAGAACAGCGCCGTCATCCAGCAGAACATGACGAACACTTCGTACAGGTTGCTCACCGGGATGTGTCCGATATCGGGAGCGATCTGGTAGCTCTCGTACCAGCGCACCATGGTGCCGATCAGCGCCAGGCCCACGGCCACCCAGGCCACGCGCGAGCCGATGCGCATCATGGTCTGGCGCTCGCCGCCCGCGAAAATGCCGATCCAGTAGAACACCGTGCTCATGAAGAACAGCATGCTCATCCACAGGATGGCGGACTGGCTGGACAGGAAGTACTTGAGCCCGAACACGGTGTCGGCGCGCGCCAGGTCGCCGCCGGCGTCGCCCTGGTACAGCCCGATGGCGGACAGCGACAGCGCCGCCACCACGACCATCAGCCACATGAGCGGGCGCCAGAACCAGCCCAGCCAGACGGCGGTGGGGATGGAGCCCAGCAGGATGCCCTTCTCGTACACGTCCATGTGCGCGCCGTAGCGCTGCAGCGCGAACAGCCCGCCCACCGTGACGACCAGGGCGAACAGCCAGTCCACCCAGGTGCGCCGGGCGAAGTAGCCCTGGTCCAGCGTGTAGGCGGCGGGAGTGGTTGAGGTGGCAGCGGTATTCATGTGGATGTACCTCCGGAAGGCGGCGAGCCAAGGACCTGAGTGGTGAGCTGGGCGAATTCGCGGCCGTTGTCCAGCACCTTGCGGTTGGTGGACATGGCCATGGTGGCGTGCGCGCCGCCGCCCTCGGGCGTGAGCCAGACCCACAGGCGCCGGTCGCGCACGTAGAGCATGGCGAACACGCCCAGGATCAGCAGCGCGCAGCCCAGGTAGACCACGTTCTTGCCCGGCGCGCGTGCGACCTGAAAGACGCTGGCCTGCACCTGCTTGAAGTTGACCAGCTCCAGCGCCACCGGCGCCGGGTAGGCCTGCGCGTCGCTCAACGAGAGCACGGTCTGCGTCATGTAGGCACGCGTGCGATCGTCCAGCGGCATGGGCGCCAGGCCGGCCTGGGCGCGGGTGAGCTGGGCCAGCTCGAACAGCGCGCCATTCAGGATGCGCACCAGCACCTCGCCGGCGCGCTCGCGCTCGGCCTCGGGCACGTTGGCCTCGATGAACTGCGAGACCGCCTGCAGCCCGCCGTTGCCACGGCCCTGGGCGTCCTGGCCGTCGCCGGCAAACAGCGCCAGCGCGCGTGTGGCGGACTGGATCAGCTGCTCGGCGAGGTCGGGGCGGGACTCGTCCACCGCCAGGGCGGCGTAGCGGCGCACGGCCTGCGCGCGCAGCTGCGCATCGGCCAGGGCCACGCGCAGGCGCACGAAGCCGTCCATGCCACCCTCGGTGTCCACCGGCACGCGCAGGTAGCGCAGCGGTTCGGTCGGGGTGTCGCGCACGCCCAGCAGGTACACCGGCAGCTGGCCGTCGCCCATGTCCACGGGCAGCATGTAGTTGTGGAACTCGCGCGCCTGGCCCGAGGCGTCGCGCAGCTTGTAGCCGATGCTGGGGCCGACGTTGCGCAACTCGCGCCGCGTCACGGTCTTGTTGCCGGCGCCCAGGCGCGACTCGATGGAGCCGCGCAGATCCACCTTGCGCACGTCGGCGCCCGAGCCCGGGCCCTCCTCGCCCATGTTCTCCACGTTCAGCACACGCAGCGCGGTGAACTCCAGCGTGGCCGCCTCGGGCAGCTTGCCGCGCTCGAGCTGGGCGGACGCGCCGATCACGCCGTCCACCTCGAACGGCGCCACGCCGGGCACCAGCGGGCGGGCACGCAGGCGCACCTGCGAGCCGCCGTCGTCGAAGCTGGACTGGTAGATCTCCACGCCCTTGTAACTGGCCGGATGGTTGACCTCGATGCGCGCCGGCGTGGCCTCGCCCGTGGCCTTGTCGTGGATCACCACCTCGCTGGCGAACAGCTTGGGCATGCCGGTGGAGTAGTGCTCCACGATGAACTTCTTCAGCTCGACGGAGAACGGCAGCTCCTGCAGCAGCAGGCCGTCCGACTGGTTCAGGATGGCGGTGCTGGACTGCGTGCCCTCGGACACCACCAGGTTGCCGCGGAAGGTGGGGTTGCGAGGAGACAGCCAGTGCTCGGGCGCCACCTCGGAGATCAGCCCGCCGCCCTGGTAGGGCGTCTTGCCGCCCAGCCACATCTGGGCGCGCACGATCAGGTCGCCATCCAGCAGGCCGCCCAGACAGATCAGCACGATGGCACTGTGCGCGGCGATGTAGCCCAGCTTGTGCGCCGCGCCGGCCTTGGCCGCCACCATGAAGCCGTGGCCCGCGCTGGTCTCGCGCGGCTGCACGCGCACCTTCCAGCCGCGGTGCGCGAGCTGGTGGCTGATGCGCCTGGCCGCGGCTTCGGGGGCCTCGGCGGCCAGGCTGCCGCTGGCCTTCATGCCGAAGGCCTGCAGGCTTTTCTCGCGGATGTCTTCCTTGTAGTTGCGGATGTCTGCCAGGTACTTGGGCGCGTGCCGGGCGATGCACAGCGAAGTGCTGATGACCAGGAAGGCCAGGATCAGCAGGAACCACCAGGCGCTATAGACCGCGTTGAGCTTGAGCGCCAGGAACAGCTCGGCCCAGAACGGGCCGAACTGGTTGACGTAGTTGTTCAGCGGCTCATGCTGCTTCATCACCGTGCCGATGACCGAGGCGATGCAGATCACCGTCAGCAGCGCGATGGCGAAACGCATGGACGCCAGCAGCTCGGTGACCGGGCGCAGCGCCTGTTGCAGGCGCGGGGCGCTGCGCGCGCCCAGGGTGGTGTCAGACATGGAAGAGGAAGACGAAGGCTCGGGCGTTCGGGTGGTGCAAACGAACAAAGGGCGGGCCATCCGTTCAGATGGGCCCGCCCGTCTTGGGTGGCATTATCGGCCGCAGGTTCCAGCAGGGCCTAGCGAGCCCCCACTGGCTTGATGTGAATCAACCTGCCGGTCAGCGCAGCCCGGCGATGTAGTCGGAGACGGCGCGGATCTCGCGGTCGTTCAGCTTGGAGGCCACGTCCGTCATCTGCGCGCTGTTGCCGCGCTTGCCGGCGCGGAAGTCGTTGAGCTGCTTGACGGTGTAGTCGGCATGCTGGCCCGACAGGCGCGGGTACTGGGCGGGCACGCCGGCACCGTTGGGGCTGTGGCAGCCGGCGCAGGCGGCGATGTTGCGGTCCTGCAGGCCGCCGCGGTAGATGCGCTCGCCCAGGGCGACCAGGTCCTTGTCCTTGGCAAAGCCGTCCTTGGCTGCCTTGGAGGCCAGCCACCAGGAGACGTTGCGCATGTCGTCCTCGCTCAGCATGGCGGCCATGCCCTGCATCACCGGGTCGGCGCGCTTGCCAGACTTGAACTCCTGCAGCTGCTTGACCAGGTACTCGGGGTGCTGCTGGGCCAGCTTGGGATTCGCGGCGATGGTGGAGTTGCCGTCGGCGGCATGGCAGGCCACGCACACCGTGCCGTAGGTCGCCTCGCCCTTGGCCAGGTCGGGCTTCGCAGGAGCCTTTGACGCGGCCGGGGCCGCAGCGGCGTCGGCAGCGGCGGCCGGAAGGGCGGGGGCTGCGAGCGCGGCAGCCATCAGCAGGGAGGCGAGCAACTTCATAACGTGGACTGGTTCTTGTGTGAAGGGCGCAAAACCCCGCGATTCTACAATGCACGCCACGGCGCCCCTGCGCGCCAAACCTTGTCCTGGATTAAACCCGCCCCGTGATGACGACCCCACCCGCCGCGCCAGCCGCCGCACCCGAGCCTGACGCCAAGGTCGCCCTCGGCTGGATGCACACCGCGCGCTTTCTGACCACCGCCGCCCAGCTGCACCAGCTGCCCCCCATCGACGTGCCGGAGATCGCCTTCGTCGGCCGCTCCAACGCCGGCAAGTCCACCTGCATCAACACCCTGACGCAGCAGCGCCAGCTGGCCTTCGCCTCCAAGAAGCCCGGCCGCACCCAGCACATCAACCTGTTCGCCCTGGGCCGCCAGGGCGTCATGGACGCCGTGCTGACCGACCTGCCCGGCTACGGCTACGCCGCCGTCTCGCGCGAGGACAAGCAGCGCTGGCAGCGCGTGATGCTCAATTACCTCCTGCAGCGGGAGAGCCTGACGGCCATCGTGCTGCTGTGCGACCCGCGCTTAGGGTTGACCGAGCTGGACGAGGCGCTGCTGGACGCCGTGCGTCCGCGCGTCGAAGCCGGCCTGAAATTCCTGGTACTGCTGACCAAGGCCGACAAGCTGACCCGCGCCGAGCAGGCCAAGGCGCTGTCGATCACGCGACTGCAGGCGGGCGGTGGCGAGGTCAGGATGTTCTCCGCGCTCAAGCGCCAGGGCGTGGACGAGGTGGCCCAGCTGCTGTGGCAGTGGGCACACCCGCCGGTCGAGCCCGCGCCCGAAGCCGAACCAGACTCCGAACCAAATCAGCCCTGAGCGCTTGCCCATCAAGCGCTGGCAGCTACGAAAGGCATAGCGCATGATGGACACCATCGAACACCACCTGCCGCACGGCATCACCCTGCACTGCCGCGTGGCGGGCGCGCCGGGCCGCCCGCTGCTGCTATTCCTGCACGGCTTTCCCGAAGGCGCCTTTGTGTGGGACGCGCTGGCCGCGCACTTCGCCCAGGCCGCCCACGGCGGTTACCGCTGCGTGGCGCCCTACCTGCGCGGCTATGCACCGTCGAGCAGCCCGGCCGATGAAGCCAGCTACCGCGCCCAACCCCTGGTGCAGGACCTGGCGGCACTGATCGCCGCCGAGGCGGGCCCGGCCGGCGCCGCCGCGGTGGTGGCGCACGACTGGGGCGGCGCCCTGGCCTGGAATCTGGCCGCGCTGCACCCGCAGCTGCTGCAGCGCCTGATGATCCTGAACGCGCCCCACCCCGGCGCCTTCCTGCGCGAGCTGCAGCACAGCCCGGCGCAGCAGGCGGCCAGCGCCTACATGCACTTCCTGCGCCGCCCGGACGCCGAACAGCTGCTGGCCGAGGACGGCTTCCGGCGCCTGTTCGGCTTCTTCGACCGGCCGGACGGCAGCGCGCCCGACTGGCTCACGCCCGCGCTGCGCGCGCAGTACCGCGCCGTGTGGAGCGCCGGGCTGACGGGCGCCTGCCACTACTACCGCGCCAGTCCGCTGGCGCCGCCGCGCGACGGCGACGAGCGCGTCCACGCCGTGCAGCTGCCGCCGCAGCTGCTCACCGTGGCCCGGCCCACGCTGGTGCTGTGGGGCATGGACGACCCGGCCCTGCTCCCCGGTCTGCTAGACGGACTGGACGCCTGGGTGCCGCGCCTGCGGGTGCAGCCCGTGCCCGGCGCCTCGCACTGGATCGTGCACGAGCAGCCCGACCTGGTACAGGCCGCGCTGGCCGGTTTTCTGGCCGAATAACTCCCGTTTTGATAGCTGCTCGCGCTTGAATGGCGGGCGTTGGAGGCCAATTTTGCTAGTAAAGCGGCGGCTGCCCCTCGGGCCGCGTCTTGAAGCGCCGGTGCACCCAGTAGTACTGCGCCGGCATGGTGCGGATGGCCGCCTCCAGCTCGCGGTTCATGCGGGCGGTGTCGGCCACGTGGTCGTCGGTGGGGAAGTTCTCCCAGGCGGGCGTCAGCTCGGCCACGTAGCCGTCCGGCGTCATGCGGCTGTACAGCGCGACCACCTTGGCCTTGCCGAGCCGCGCAAAGCGCGACAGCGACGGGATGGTGGCCGCGTCGGGCACGGCGAAGAAGGGCACGAAGACCGAGTCCTGGCGGCCATAGTCCATGTCGGGCAGCAGGTACAACATGCCGCCCTTGCGCAGGCAGGAGACGATGGGCTTGACCCCGGCGGCGCGGTTGAGCATGCGCACGTTGCCAAAGCGCTGGCGCCCGGCCATGAACCAGGCGTCCAGCACGGGATTGGGGTGGGTCGCGAAGATGGAGGTGGAGGGGCGCGGCGCCTGCAGCAGCAGCGCCAGGCCGCAGGCGTCCATGCCGTAGAAGTGCGGCGCGAAGATGATGGTGGGCGTGTCGCCCTCCAGCTCCGAGGTGGCGCCCACCAGCTTCAGGCGGCTGCGCACTACGTCCTCTGGCGCCGACCACAGCCAGCTGCGGTCCAGGAAGGTCTGGCAAAACAGCACGAAGGACTCGCGCGCCCAGGCGCGGCGCTGCGCCGCCGGCACCTCGGGAAAGCACAGCTCCAGGTTGCGCAGTGCCACGCGGCGGCGCGGCACGGCCAGCACGAACAGCACCCGGCCGATGCCGGCCCCCAAGGCGCGCAGCAGGGGCAGCGGCAGGCGCGCCAGCAGCCCCATCAGCGCCACGCCCAGGCGCGACAGCGCCACGCTCACGCGCCGGCCTCCGGCGCCGGGGCGCCGGCATGCTTTTCGCTGCGCGGGTGCTTGTAGCGGGCGTAACCCCACAGGTACTGCCCGGGACTTTGGCGAATCAGGTGTTCCATGGCCTGGTTGATCTGCAGCACGGCCGCGTCCAGCTCGGGCGCCAGGGGCTGCTGCGGCATGTCCTCGAAGTGCAGCACGTAGCCGCGCCCGCGCGGCAGCCGCTCGCACCGCACCAGCACCACGGCGGCGCCCGTCTGCTGCGCCAGGCGCGCGGCCAGCGTCATGGTGTAGGCCTCGCGGCCGAAGAAGGGCGACCACACGCCCAGGCCGAGCGGCGGCACCTGGTCGGGCAGCAGGCCCACGGCCTCGCCACGGCGCAGCGCCTTGAGCAGCTGGCGCACGCCTTGCAGCGTGGTGGGCACGGCCTCGATGCCGGGGCGGTTGCGCGCCGTCTCCATCACCCGGGCCAGCCAGGGCTGGCGCGCCGGGCGGTACAGGATGGTGATGGGGCCGTGCACCGGTGACCAGCGCTGGGCGGTTGCCTGCACCGACAGCTCGAAGCAGCCGATGTGCGGCGTGAGGAACACCACGCCCCGGCCGGCGGCCCAGGCGCGCTGCACGCATTCGGCGTTGCGCATCTCGCAGGGCGGCAGCTTCTGGGCGGACCACAGGCGTGGCGCCTCGGCCACCATGCGCCCGGCATGGGCCACGGCCGCGCGCACGTCGGCGAGCGAATACCCCGCGCCCGCGGCGTTGTCGATGAAACGGCGCCGGTAGGTGGGCGAGACGAAAAACACCACCCATCCGAGCGCCGCGCCGACGGCATGCAGCAGCCACAAAGGCAGCGCAGAGAAAAGGCGAAAAACGGTTGGCATTAAAATGACGGGGTCGCCGAGTTAAATGAGCAACTTGCAGGGCGACGTTAAACACAACTGCTAAAGCGTTCGCCATGAAGCTCCCGCAGGGCTTTGGGCAACGCCCAAACAAGCTGCTGACGACAAACACCGGAGTTTATTCAAATGGCGAACGACTTCCTCTTCACGTCCGAATCGGTCTCCGAAGGCCACCCCGACAAGGTGGCTGACCAGATCTCGGACGCCATCCTTGACGCCATCCTCGAACAGGACCCGCGCTCGCGCGTGGCCGCCGAGACGCTGACCAACACCGGCCTGGTGGTGCTGGCGGGCGAGATCACCACCAACGCCCACGTGGACTACATCCAGGTGGCGCGCGACACCATCCGCCGCATTGGCTACGACAACACCGACTACGGCATCGATTACAAGGGCTGCGCGGTGCTGGTGGCCTACGACAAGCAGAGCAACGACATCGCCCAGGGCGTGGACCACGCCAGCGACGACCACCTGAACACCGGCGCCGGCGACCAGGGCCTGATGTTCGGCTACGCCTGCGACGAAACGCCCGAGCTGATGCCCGCGCCCATCTATTACGCGCACCGCCTGGTCGAGCGCCAGGCCCAGCTGAGGAAGGACGGCCGCCTGCCCTTCCTGCGCCCGGACGCCAAGAGCCAGGTGACCATGCGCTACGTGGACGGCAAGCCACACTCGATCGACACCGTGGTGCTGTCCACCCAGCACAGCCCCGACCAGAGCGAGAGCGCGACCAAGATGAAGGCCAGCTTCACCGAGGCCGTCATTGAGGAAATCATCAAGCCCGTGCTGCCCAAGGAGTGGCTGCAGGACACCAAGTACCTGATCAACCCCACCGGCCGCTTCGTCATCGGCGGCCCGCAGGGTGACTGCGGTCTCACCGGCCGCAAGATCATCGTGGACACCTACGGCGGCGCCTGCCCGCACGGCGGCGGCGCGTTCTCGGGCAAGGACCCGACGAAGGTCGACCGCTCGGCCGCCTACGCCGCGCGCTACGTGGCCAAGAACATCGTCGCCGCGGGCCTGGCACGCCAGTGCCAGATCCAGGTGGCCTACGCCATCGGCGTGGCGCGGCCGATGAACATCACGGTCTACACCGAGGGCACGGGCGTCATCCCCGACGAGCAGATCGCCGCGCTGGTGCACGAGCACTTCGACCTGCGGCCCAAGGGCATCATCCAGATGCTGGACCTGCTGCGCCCCATCTACGCCAAGACCGCCGCCTACGGCCACTTCGGCCGCGAGGAGCCCGAGTTCACCTGGGAGAGGACGGACAAGGCTGCCGCGCTGCGGGCAGCGGCCGGACTGTAAGGCCCGGCGACCCGCGCCAGCGGGTTCGGCAGCCTTGCGGCACAAGGCCCAGGCGCTGCGTGCAGCGGCGGGGCTGTAAGGCCCCGCGGCCCGCTCGAGTGGCGGCGTGGCCGTGGCCTCAGGAGCTTATTCGCGCAAACCGGTAGCGTTATCAGCAGGCTCCTACGCAGGCCGACTTCAGCGGCCGACGGGATTGGATCGGGGCAGCTCCTACCTTAGGCAACACCGCGGCACCCGCCGTCGGCTTACTGCACAAGGAGGCTCCACATGCTCAAGTACGCCCTCATCTTCGCCATCATCTCGCTCATCGCGGGCGCCCTGGGCTTCACCGGCGTTGCCGCCGGCGCAGCCGGCATCGCGAAGGTCCTGTTCTTCATCTTCGTGGCCCTCGCCGTGCTGTTCGTGGTGCTGGCCATGCTGGGCGTGGGCGCGGCGCGCAAGGCACTGCGATAAGGCTACAGGCCGCGCGCCGATAGCGACAGGCTGCGCCGGAACGCCGGCCGCAGCCGGTACAGCTGGGCCGGGCGGTGGGCGCCGCCGCCCTGCAGCGCCCCGGGCACGGGCTCCAGCATGGCGAGCTCGTCCATCTTGCGGCGAAAGCTCACTTTGTTGAGCGGCTCGCCCAGCACCGCCTCGTAGACCGCCTGCAGCTGCGGCAGCGTGAACTGCTCGCCGCACAGATGCACGGGCAGCGACGAATACTGGCTCTTGCCGCGAACCCGCCCCACCGCCTGGCGCACGATGTCGCCATGGTCGAAGGGCAGCGCCGGCAGGCCGTCCACCGGAGCCAGGCACACACCTTCACCCAAGCCCTGCAGCCGCTCGGCCGGCACCAGGGCGCAGTACACCACCGCCAGCGACCAGCCGCGCGGGTCGCGCGCCGGGCCGGAGAAGGTGGCCAGCTGCTCCAGGTAGGGCGGGCGCACGCCTGCCTTCTCCTGCAGCACGCGCAGGGCGCTGGCCTGCGCGTCGGCGTCTTCCCAGGGATGGATGAAGCCGCCCGGCAGGGCCCAGGTGCCTGCAAACGGCGCGCGTTCGCGGCGTGCCAGCAGCACCTGCAGCGCGCCCTGCTGCAGCGTGAGCAGGACGGCATCGACCGTGCACAGCACGGTGCCGGAAGCTGGGTTTGAGGACTTTGGATCAGGCATGGACTAACAAGACTACCACCGGCGCCCCGCCGGCCGCTGGGCAAAGGTCGGACGCGCCAGTTAGTTGCGCACATAAACTAACGCCACTACACTGGCCCCATCGCACCGGGAAGCCGACATGACCGCCATCCACCTGCTCGCCATCGACCCCCAGAACGACTTTTGCGACCTGCCCGCCAGCTGGCACGGGCGCGACGCCGCTAGCGGCGCGGCCATCGCCCCTACCCTGCCCGTGGCGGGCGCCCATGCCGACCTGCAGCGCCTGGCCGCCCTGATTGCTGCGCAGGGCGATCGCATCGACCAGATCACCGTCACGCTGGACTCGCACCAGCGCTACGACGTGGCCCACCCGCTGTTCTGGCAGCGCGAGGGCGGCGCCCCGGTGGCGCCCTTCACGCCGATCACGGCGGCGCAGGTGCGCAGCGGCGAATACGCCCCGTGCGACGCCAGCGCCCGCGGGCGCGTGCTGGCCTACATGGACGCGCTGGAGGCCCAGGGCCGCTACACGCTCATGGTCTGGCCCGTGCACTGCGAGATCGGCAGCTGGGGCCACGGCGTGCACGCCGATGTTCTGGCCGCCTGCGGCCAATGGCAGGCGCGCCGCCAGCGTGCGGTCGCCAACGTCTTCAAGGGCATGAACCCCTGGACCGAGCACTACAGCGCCGTGCTTGCCGAAGTGCCCGACCCGCTCGATCCCGGCACCGACACCAACACCCGGCTGCTGGACGCGCTGGGCCAGGCCGAGCTGCTCCTGGTCGCCGGCCAGGCCAGCAGCCACTGCGTGCGCGCCACCACCGAGGACCTGCTGCGCCACCTGCCGCAGCGCGTGCCCGGATGGCAGCCCAGCCGCCTGGTGCTGCTGACCGACTGCATGAGTCCGGTGGCTGGCTTCGAGGCCCAGCACGCCGCCTTCCTACAGGCCATGCAGGCCCAGGGCGCACGGCTGGCAGTTTCAAGCGAAATCAGCCTCTAACGCGCTCCAGTCAAGCGCCAGCAGCTATCAAACAAGGAGTGATCCATGGCCCCCATCATCACCAGCCTGCTGGACACCGACCTGTACAAGTTCACCATGTGGCAGGCGCTGCTGCACCGCCACCCGCAGACGCAGGCCGAGTACCGCTTCGTCTGCCGCAACCAGCCGGCCTACCCGCTGGCCTCGCTGGTGGACGCGGTCAACGCCGAGCTGGACGCGCTGTGCCGCCTGCGCTTCGCGCCCGATGAGCTGGACTATCTGGCCGGCCTGCGCTTCATCAAGAGCGACTTCATCGACTTCCTGCGCATCTTCCAGTTCCAGCGCGGCTTCATCGAGGCGCGGGCCCAGGGCGAGCAGCTCACCATCGTGGCGCGCGGCCCGCAGGTGCACGTGATGGGTTTCGAGATCTACGTGCTGGCCATCGTCAACGAGCTGTACTTCCGCCAGTTCGACAGCGCAGCGGCGCTCGCCGAGGGCCGCGCGCGCCTGTCCGCCAAGGTGGCCCGCCTGCAGCGCTGCGCAGCGCAAGGCCCGCGCCTGCGCCACCCCTTCGAGATGTTCGACTTCGGCCTGCGCCGGCGCTACAGCGGCGCCTGGCAGCGCGAGGTGGTGCAGGCCTTCGCGCAACAAGCGCCCGCCTGGTTCAAGGGCACCAGCAACGTGCTGCTGGCGCGCGACCTGGGGCTGGTGCCCATCGGCACCATGGCGCACGAATACCTGCAGACCTACCAGGCGCTGGGCGTGCGGCTGCGCGACTTCCAGATCGCCGCGCTGGAGGACTGGGTGCAGGAATACCGCGGCGACCTCGGCATCGCGCTGACGGACACCGTGGGCATGGACGCCTTCCTGGCCGACTTCGACCTGTACTTTGCCAAGCTCTTCGACGGCCTGCGGCATGACTCGGGCGACCCCGTCGCGTGGGGTGAAAAGGCCCTGGCGCACTACGCGCGACTGCGCATCGACGCCTCCACCAAGCGCTTCGTGTTCTCCGACGGGCTGAACCTGGAGCGCGCGCTGCAGCTGTACGCCCACTTCGGCGACCGGGTGCAGCTGGGCTTTGGCATCGGCACCCAGCTGACCAACGACCTGGGCCTCACGCCCCTGAACATCGTCATGAAGCTGGTGCGCGCCAACGGCCAACCGGTGGCGAAACTTTCCGATACGCCCGGCAAGACGCTGTGCGACGATGCTACGTTCCTGGCCTACCTGCGCCAGGTCTTCAACGTCAACGACTGAATCAACGAGTCACACCATGCTCCGCATCACCCTGGCCCAGCTCAACCCGACCGTGGGCGACATCGAAGGCAACACGCAGCGCATGGCCGCCGCCGCGCGGCAGGCGGCTGGCGAAGGCGCCCAGCTCATCGTGTTCGGCGAACTGGCCGTCACGGGCTTTCAGCCCGGCGACCTGCTGGCCGAACCCGGCTTCCTGGACCGCGTGGACGCCGCCCTGGCCCTGCTGCAGCGCGAAAGCGCGGCCCTGCCCGACCTGCACTGGGTGCTGGGCGCGCCCACGGCCCACGCGGGCGGTCCGAACGCCCTGCCGCACGACAGCCTGCTGGTGCTGCAGGGCGGACAGCTGCGCCTGTCCGTGGCGCGCCGGCAACTGGCCGCGCAGGGCGATCCGGACCTGCGCCGCCACTTCGCGCCAGGCCCGGCCGGCGCGCCCCAACTGCTGGACATTGGCGGCGTGCGGGTGGGCTTCGTGGTGGGCGAGGACCTTCAGGACGAGGCAACCACCGCCGCCCTGGCCGGCGCAGCCCCCGGGCTGGTGGTGCACATCGGCGCGCGCAGCAGCTGCCTGGGCCGGCGCGCCCGGCACCATGCCGAGTGCGCCCAGGCCAGCGAGCGCCTGCGCGCGCCGCTGGTCAGCGTGCAGCAGGTGGGCGGGCACGATGACCTGGTCTACGACGGCGGCTCGCTGGCCGCCGTGCCGGGCGCCGGCGTGGTCTTCGAGGCGCTGCGCTTCGAGGAGGACGCGCCCCTGCTGGAGCTGCACGACGGCGGCCGCCTGAGCGGCGCGCGCGGCCAGGCGCTGGCGGACGTGCTGACCCAGGGCCTGCCGCTCATGGAGTTCTACCGCCGCCAGATCGTGCTGGGCCTGCAGGACTATGCGCGCCGCTGCGGCTTTGCCAAGGTGCTGGTGGGCAGCTCGGGCGGGCTGGACAGCGCCCTGACCCTGGCCCTGGCCGTGCAGGCGCTGGGCGCGCAGAACGTGGTGGGCGTCACCATGCCCTCGCGTTTTTCCACCGCCGGCTCGGTTCAGGATTCGCTGGCGCTGGGCCGCAACCTGGGCATCGAGCTGCTCAGCCACCCCATCGCCGACCTGGTGGCCGCCTATGGCGGGCAGTTCCAGGGCAGCTTCGGCCAGCCGCTGGCCGGCCTGGCGCTGGAGAACGTGCAGGCGCGCATCCGCGGCACGGTACTGATGGAGTACTCCAACACCTTCGGCCACCTGCTGCTGACCACCGGCAACAAGTCCGAAATCTCCGTGGGCTACTGCACGCTGTACGGCGACACCTGCGGCGGCCTGGGCCTGATCGGCGACATCTACAAGACCGAGGCCTTCGAGCTGGCGCGCCACCTCAACGCCCGGGCCGGGCGCGAGCTGGTACCACAGGCCGTCATCGACAAGCCGCCATCGGCCGAGCTGTCCCCGGGCCAGCGCGACGACGACAGCCTGCCGCCCTACCCGGTGCTCGACGAGGTGCTGAAGTTCCTGGTCGAAGGCCCGGCTCTGCCGCCGGCGCAGTACCAGGCCGCCCGCGCCTTCGTCGAGGAGCAGCAGCGCAGCGAGGAAGGCCGCGCCCTGGTGCAGCGCGTGCGCCGCCTGATGGCCATCAGCGAGTACAAGCGCCACCAGGCCGCGCCCGTGCTGCGCCTGCGCCCGCGCCCCTTCGGCGCCTACGGTCGGCAGATGCCGATCGCCGCGCGCCTGGGCTGAGCCCGCCGCAAAATAACAGCCAAAATGGCCTCCAGCGCTTGCCCATCAAGCGCTGGCAGCTCTCTTTTTGATAGTCAATCCCGCATGCTCGACACCGCCATCCTGATCGGCCGCTTCCAGCCCGTGCACAGCGGCCACCTGGCCCTGCTGCGCGAGGCGCTGGCGCAGGCGCGCCAGGTCATCGTCATCGCCGGCTCGGCCTTCCAGGCGCGCACACCCAAGAACCCCTTCACCTGGGAAGAGCGCGCGGCCATGCTGCGCGGCGCACTGGCGCCGCAGGAGGCTGCGCGCCTGCGCGTGCTGCCCGTGCGCGACTACTACGACCAGGCGCGCTGGGTGTCGGCCGTGCGCGCAGCCGTGGCGCCGCATGTGGAAGCCGGCGCGCGCATCGCGCTGGTCGGGCACTTCAAGGACGCCAGCAGCAGCTATCTGGCGTGGTTCCCCGACTGGCAGCTGGTCGACCTGCCGCGCCAGGGCGACATCGACGCCACCCGCATCCGCGACGCCTGGCTGGGTGCTGCCCCTGGCGCGCTGGACGCCGCCCTGGCGCCGCTGGCCGCCAGCCTGCCCGAGGCCACGCGCGCCCAGCTGCAGGCGCTGGCCGCCACGCCCCACTACGCCGATCTGCAGCAGGAGTGGCGCATGCTGCGCGCGTACCGCGCCGCCTGGGCCGGTGCGCCCTACCCGCCCGTGTTCGTCACCGTGGACGCGCTGTTGCGCTGCCAGGACCAGGTGCTGCTGATCCGCCGCGCCCAGGCGCCCGGGCGCGGCCTGATGGCGCTGCCCGGCGGCTTCATCGAGCAGCGCGAGACGCTGTGGCAGTCCTGCCTGCGCGAGCTGGCCGAGGAGACGCAGTGCGCCCTGCCCGAGGCGCAGCTGCGCGCCGCGCTGCGCGGCGTGGCCGTGTTCGACCACCCGGACCGCAGCCAGCGCGGGCGCGTCATCAGCCACGTGCACTACTTCGACCTGGAAGGCAGCGGCCCGCTGCCCGCCGTGCAGGCCGCCGACGATGCCAGCGAGGCCCGCTGGGTGCCGCTGGCGCAGCTGGGCGCCATGGAGCCCCAGTTCCACGACGACCACTTCCACATCCTGGACCACTTCCTGGGGTTGACGCCGCCCTTGTGAGCGCCGCGGCCGGCGCTACCATCGTCCGATGCCGCCGATGACAGCCTCCCTGCCCACCGCCTCGCTGCCGCTGGATGCCGAGAGCATCCACGCCCTGGCGGCGCGCTCCATGTTCGAGCTGTTTTCCAGCATCAGCGAGGGCATGTTCCTCATCGACCGCTCGGGGCGCATCGTCTGGGTCAACGACAGCTACCAGCGCTTTCTGCCCGCCCTGGGCCTGGGCTCGGTGCAGGACTTCGTCGGCCAGATGGTCGAGGACGCCATCCCCGGCACCCAGATGCGCCGCGTGCTGGAGACCGGCAAGCCGGAGCTGATCGACCTGCTCACCAACCGTGCCGGCACCTTCGTGGTCAGCCGCATCCCGCTGCGCGACGAGGGCGGCAGCGTCATCGGCGCCATCGGCATCGTGTTCTTCGACCATCCGGAGACCACGCTGCGCCCGCTGATCAGCAAGTTCGCGCAGATGCAGCGCGACCTGGACGACGCCCGGCGCGAGCTGGCCGCGCAGCGCAACCGCAGCCTGGCGGCGCCGGGCACGGGCGAGCGCCGCGCCAAGTACACCTTTGCCAGCTTCATCGGCTCCAGCCCCGCGGCGGCCGAGGTCAAGCGCCAGGCGCGGCGCGCTGCACAGTCGGCCAGCCCGGTGCTGCTGCTGGGCGAGACCGGCACCGGCAAGGAGCTGCTGGCGCACGCCATCCACGCCGCCTCCAGCCGCGCCGGCGGGCCGTTCGTCAGCGTGAACATCGCCGCCATCCCCGACACGCTGCTGGAGGCCGAGTTCTTCGGCGTGGCCCCGGGCGCCTATACCGGCGCCGACCGGCGCGGGCGCGACGGCAAGTTCAAGCTGGCCGATGGCGGCACGCTGTTCCTGGACGAGATCGGCGACATGCCGGCCAGCCTGCAGGCCAAGCTGCTGCGCGCGCTGCAGGAGGGTGAGGCCGAGCCGCTGGGCAGCAACCGCCTGGTGCCGTTCGACGTGCGCGTGCTGGCCGCCACCTCGCGCGACCTCGCCGCGCTGGTGCGCGAGGGGCGCTTCCGCGAAGACCTGTTCTACCGGCTGCATGTGCTGCCCATCCGCGTGCCGCCGCTGCGCGAGCGGCGCGGCGACATCCCGGCGCTGGTCGAGGCGCTGTGCGAAGACCTGGCCCTGCGGGGCGGCGACGCCCCGCCCGAACTGCTGCCCGGCGCTCTGGCCCTGCTGGCCGGCCAGCCCTGGCGCGGCAACATCCGCGAGCTGCGCAACGTGCTGGAGCAGGCCGCCATGCGCAGCGACAGCCAGAGCCTGGACGCCGAGCAGCTGGCGCGCGTGCTGCGCGAGGCCGGCGTGGAGCCCGCCGCCCCGCTGGAGCCTATGGAGGCCCGCGCCGACGCCGGCGACGAGCAGTGGCTGCGCCCGCTGGCCGTGCAAGTGGCCGAGCTGGAGCGCCGCGCCATCGCCGCCGCCCTGCGGGCCCACGGCGGCAACAAGCTGGCCAGCGCGCGCACCCTGGGCATCTCGCGCGCCAAGCTCTACGAACGGCTGGAAAACCCTGATCGCTGAACAGACAACTGTCTGTTTTTCAGGCAATGCAATTGTCTGAAATTCGGACAATCCCGTCGCTGCAACGGAAAATTCCATAATAAATCAACGGCTTGCTTCCTGGCACGGCTTGTGCAGTCTCTCGTGCATCACTACAGGAGACAACCGCCATGCAACGCCGCACCCTGGTGGCTCTGGCCGCCCTCGCCAGCGCCACGCTGTCTGCCCCCGCCTTCGCGCAGTCCGAGATCCGCATCGCCCACGTCTACAGTAAGACCGGCCCGCTGGAGGCCTACGGCAAGCAGACCCAGGCCGGCTTGATGATGGGGCTGGACTACGCCACCGGCGGCACCATGACCGTGGCCGGCAAGAAGCTGCTGGTGCTCGAGCGCGACGACCAGGGCAAGCCCGACCTGGGCAAGAGCCTGCTGGCGGCGGCCTACTCCGATGACAAGGCCGACATCGCCGTCGGCCCCACGTCCTCCGGCGTGGCGCTGGCCATGCTGCCGGTGGCCGAGGAGTACAAGAAAATCCTGCTGGTCGAGCCCGCCGTGGCCGACGCCATCACCGGCGACAAGTGGAACAAGTACATCTTCCGCACCGGCCGCAACAGCAGCCAGGACGCCATCAGCAACGCCGTGGCCATGGACAAGGAAGGCGTCACCGTGGCCACGCTGGCGCAGGACTACGCCTTCGGCCGCGATGGCGTGAAAGCCTTCAAGGACGCGCTCAAGCACGCCAAGATCGCGCACGAGGAATACCTGCCGCAAAACACCACCGACTTCACGGCCGGCATCCAGCGCATTGTCGATGCGCTCAAGGACAAGCCCGGGCGCAAGGCCATCGAAGTCATCTGGGCCGGCGGCACCCCGCCCTTCAACGCCCTGGCGGCGCAGGACCTGAAGAAGCGCTTCGGCATCGAGGTCTTCACCGGCGGCAACATCCTGCCGGCCATGGCCGCGTACAAGAACTTCCCCGGCATGGAAGGCGCGACGTACTACTACTTCGGCATCCCCAAGAACCCGGTGAACGACGCCATGGTCGCCATGCACTACAAGCAGTACAAGACGCCGCCAGACTTCTTCACCGCCGGAGGCTTCTCGGCCGCCATGGCGCTGGTCACGGCGCTCAAGAGCACGAACGGTGAGACGGGCACGAACAAGCTCATCAAGGCCATGGAAGGCATGAGCTTCGAGACGCCCAAGGGCACGATGACCTTCCGCAAGGAGGATCACCAGGCCATGCAGAGCATGTACCACTTCCGCATCAAGGACGACCCGGCCTTCGCCTGGGGCGTGCCCGAGCTGGTGCGCGAAATCAAGCCTGCGGAAATGCAGGTGCCGATCCGCAACACGCGCTGAACCGGCCGCGCCCGGGCCGCACACGCCGCCCGGCTTGTACCGGCCCAGCCCACGGGCGCTGGGCACCGCTCCTGGGGCGCAGCGTCGCTCCCATTTCCCACTGCACAGGAGAGATCAGCCATGTCTTTGCATCAGTATGTGGCGGCCGCGGCACTGGCCGCCGCCGGCCTGGCGCACGCCGCGCCGCCGCTGGGTCAGTACAACATCGACACGACCCGCATCAGCGTCTCCGGCCTGTCCTCGGGCGGCTTCATGGCCAACCAGCTGGGCACCGCCTACTCGGCTACCTTCATGGGCGTGGGCATCTTCGCGGCCGGGCCGTACTTGTGCGCCGGGCAGAGCAACTACACGGCGTGCATGTACAACGCCACCATCAGCGCCGCGCAGCTCAGCGGCATGCAGTCCAGCCTGGACGGCTACGCCGCCAGCGGCGCCATCGATCCCAAGGCGCAGCTGGCCCGGCAGAAGATCTACCTCTTCACCGGCACCAGCGACTACACCGTCGGCCCCAACCTGACGGACGCGCTGCAGACCCAGTACCTGAACAACGGCGTGCCGGCGGGCAACATCGAATACGTCAAGCGCCCCGGCACGGCGCACGTGCTGCCCACCGACTTCGACAGCACGGGCAACAACGCCTGCAGCAGCAGCACCTCGCCCTACATCAGCAATTGCGGCTACGACGGCGCCAAGGCCGCCCTGAGCCACTTCTACGGCCCGCTCAACGCGCGCAGCAACGCGCCGGCGGCCGGCAACTACGTCGAGTTCGACCAGGCCGCCTACACCCAGGCCAACCCCGGCATGGCCAGCAACGGCTGGCTGTACGTGCCGCACAACTGCGCCACGGGCACACAGTGCAAGCTGCACGTCGTGCTGCACGGCTGCCAGCAGAGCACGGACAAGATCGGCGACAAGTTCGTGAAGAACACCGGCTTCAGCCGCTGGGCCGACACCAACAACATCGTGGTGCTGTACCCACAGGCCAAGATCGACAATAACAGCCGCTCCACGGCCAAGAGCGGCATGCTGCCCAACCCCAATGCCTGCTGGGACTGGGTGGGCTGGTACGGCGGCAACTTCGCGCAAAAGAGCGGCACGCAGATGGCCGCCATCAAGGCCATGGTGGACCGCATCGCCTCGGGCCCGGGCTCCGGCCCCGGCAACGGCGGCGGCGATGACGGCGGGGGCACCAACCCGCCCGACCCGGTCCTGCCCGCGCCGGCCGGCCTGAGCGCTTCCAACGCCACCACCACCAGCATGGACCTGGCCTGGAGCGCCGTGCCCCGCGCCAGCGGCTACAACGTCTACCGCAACGGCAGCAAGGCCAATGCGCTCACCGTCCACGCCACGGCCTACACCGATTCGGCCCTCGCCGCCGCCACCACCTACAGCTGGACGGTGCGCGCGCTGGACGGCAGCGGCGCCGAGGGTGCGGCGTCCGCCGCCGTCAGCGCCGCCACGCTGGCGCCTCCGGTCACCCCCGGAACCTGCACCACGGCCAGCAACTACGCCCACGTGCAGGCCGGCCGCGCCGTGCTGCAGGGCGGCTACGCCATCGCCAAAGGTTCCGGGCAGAACATGGGGCTGTGGAACGTCTTCGTGACCACCCCGCTCAAGCAGACCGGCCCCGACTACTACGTGATCGGCACCTGCGGCTGAGCCACGCGGCCGTTTCCTCCTGCAGATGCATCCATGGGCACACTGACCACCGAGAACCTGACCATCCGCTTCGGCGGCCACGTGGCCGTGGATGGGGTGAGCTGCTCGTTCGAGCCGGGCACGCTCACCGCCATCGTCGGGCCCAACGGGGCCGGCAAGACGACGTACTTCAACCTGATCTCGGGCCAGCTCAAGGCCAGCAGCGGCCGGGTGCGGCTGGGCGGGCGCGAGTTGACCGGGCTGCCGGCCTCGGCGCGCACGCGCGCCGGGTTGGGGCGGGCCTTTCAGCTGACCAACCTGTTCCCGTCCCTGTCCGTGCTGGAGAACGTGCGCCTGGCCGTGCAGGCCACGCAGCGCGGCGCGCACCGGCGCGGTCTGAACCTGTGGAGCGTGTGGAGCGACCACCGCCAGCTGACCGACCGCGCCAGGGGCATCCTGGAATCCGTCGCTCTGCAATCGCGCGCCGACAGCCCCGTGGCCAGCCTGCCGCACGGCGACCAGCGCAAGCTGGAGGTGGCGCTGTTGATGGCGCTGGAGCCGCAGGTCTACATGTTCGACGAGCCCACGGCCGGCATGAGCCACGATGAGGCGCCCGTCATCCTCGACCTGATCCGCCGCTTGAAGCAGGACCGCAGCAAGACCATTTTGCTGGTCGAGCACAAGATGGACGTGGTGCGCGAGCTGGCGGACCGCATCGTGGTGCTGACCAATGGCCAGCTGGTGGCCGACGGCCCGCCCGAGGAGGTCATGGCCAGCAGCGTGGTGCAGGAGGCCTACCTGGGCCGCCGCCGGCAGGAGGCCGCATGAGCAGCAGCAGCGGCAACGACGACCTGCTGACCCTGCAAGGCGTGCACACGCACATCGGCGCGTACCACATCCTGCACGGCGTCGACCTGGCCGTGCCGCGCGGCGAGCTGACCATGCTGCTGGGGCGCAACGGCGCCGGCAAGACCACCACGCTGCGCACCATCATGGGCCTGTGGCGGGCCTCGCAGGGCAGCGTGCGCTTTGGCGGGCAGGACATCACGCAGCTGGCCACGCCGCAGATCGCCCGTTCGAACATCGCCTACGTGCCCGAGAACATGGGCATCTTCGCGGACCTGACGGTGCAGGAAAACCTGCTGCTGGCCGCCCGCGGCGCACAGCGCGCCGCGCAGATGGACCAGGCGCGGCTGCAGTGGATCTTCCAGCTCTTCCCGGCCGTGGAGAAGTTCTGGCGCCACCCGGCGGGCAAGCTCTCGGGCGGGCAAAAGCAGATGCTGGCCGTGGCCCGCGCCATCGTCGAGCCACGCGACCTGCTCATCGTGGACGAGCCCAGCAAGGGCCTGGCGCCGGCCATCATCGACAACATGATCGACGCCTTCGCGCAGCTGAAAGCCGGCGGCGCGACGATCCTGCTGGTGGAGCAGAACCTGGACTTCGCGCGCCAGCTGGGCGACGGCGTGGCCGTGATGGACAACGGCCGCGTGGTGCATTCAGGCCGCATGGCCGCGCTGGCGGCCGACGAGCAGCTGCAGCGCTCGCTGCTGGGGCTGGCCCTATGAACTTCAAACTTTTTTGGCCTCCAGCCCTTGCCAGACAAGCGTTGGCAGCTATTCGAACCATAGCATTCCAGGAGGCAGCGAGATGAGCGCCCGCGACCTGGACTGGCGCCCCCTGGCCCTGGTGCCGCTGCTGGCGCTGATCGCCGCGCCGCTGGTCGGCTCGGCCTCGACCTGGCTGACGCTGACCGTGGCCGGGCTGGCCATGGGCATGATCATCTTCATCATCGCCTCGGGCCTGACGCTGGTCTTCGGCCTAATGGACGTGCTGAACTTCGGCCACGGCGTGTTCATCGCCCTGGGCGCCTTCGTGGCCACCAGCGTGCTGGGCGCCATGGGCGACTGGACAGCTTCAGCCGCGCTGTGGCGCAACCTGGTGGCGGTGCTGCCGGCCATGGTGGTGGCGATGCTGGTGGCCGGCGCCGTGGGCCTGGCCTTCGAGCGCTTCATCGTGCGGCCCGTGTACGGCCAGCACCTCAAGCAGATCCTCATCACCATGGGCGGGATGATCATCGGCGAGGAGCTGATCAAGGTGGTCTGGGGCCCGCAGCAGATCCCGCTGCCGCTGCCCGCGGGCATGCGTGGCTCGCTGCTGGTGGGTGACGCGGCCATCGAGAAGTACCGCCTGATCGCGGTGGTCGTGGGCCTGGCGGTGTTCGCCCTGCTGGCCTGGACGCTGGCGCGCACCAAGGTCGGCCTGCTGATTCGCGCCGGCGTGCAGGACCGCGAGATGGTCGAGAGCCTGGGCTACCGCATCCGGCGGCTGTTCGTGGGCGTGTTCGTGGTGGGCTCGGCGCTGGCCGGCCTGGGCGGCGTGATGTGGGGGCTGTACCAGCAGAGCGTGGTGCCGCAGATGGGCGCGCAGGTCAACATCCTGATCTTCATCGTCATCATCATCGGCGGCCTGGGCTCTACCTCCGGCGCGCTGATCGGCGCGCTGCTGGTGGGGCTGATGGCCAACTACACGGGCTTTTTGCTGCCCAAGGTAGCGCTGTTTTCCAACATCGCACTGATGGTGGCCATCCTGCTGTGGCGGCCGCAGGGCCTGTTTCCAGTCACGAGCCGATGAGATACCCCCTGAGTCGCTTCGCGCCTTCACCCTGCAAGGGAGACGCCACCCGTGCGGCGGGGCGGCCCTTGCACGGTGGCCGCTGGCCCAGGTGGCGCCCAAGCAGGGCGCCGCAGCCCTGCGCAGGGCGCACCGGGGCACAGAAGAAAGGCACATCCGCATGCTGAACCGCCTTCTCTCCGGCGACTACCCGCGCAACCGCGTGCTGGCGGCCCTTCTGGTGGCCATCTTCGTCGGGCTGCTGCTGGCGCCCTTCCTGTTTCCCGGCGTCAAGGCGCTGAACGTGGCGGCCAAGGTGCTGATCTTCGTGGTGCTGGTGGCCAGCTTCGACCTGCTGCTGGGCTACACCGGCATCGTCAGTTTTGCGCACACCATGTTCTTCGGCATCGGCGCCTACGGCATCGCCATCGCCACCACACGCATGGGCGCCACCTGGGGCGCACTGGCCGCGGGCACGGCCGGGGCGCTGGCCCTGTCGCTGCTGCTGTCGCTGGCGGTGGGACTGTTTTCGCTGCGGGTGCGTGCCATCTTCTTCGCCATGATCACGCTGGCCGTGGCGGCGGCGTTCCAGACGCTGGCCTCGCAGCTGTCGGAGCTGACGGGCGGCGAGGACGGCCTCACCTTCCGCGTGCCCGAGCTGCTGTCGCCGAGCTTCGAGCCGTTCGAGGAGCCCTTCCTGGGCGTGTCCATCGACGGGCGGCTGATCTCGTACTACCTGCTGTTCGTGATGGCCACGCTGCTGGTGCTGGCGCTGCTGCGCATCGTCAATTCGCCCTTCGGCCGGGTGCTGCAGGCCATCCGCGAGAACGAGTTCCGCGCCGAGGCCATCGGCTACCGGGTGGTGGTGTACCGCACCCTGTCGTCGGTGCTGTCGGCGCTGTTCGCCACCCTGGCCGGCTGCATGCTGGCCCTCTGGCTGCGCTACAACGGGCCCGACACCTCGCTGTCCTTCGAAATCATGATGGATGTGCTGCTGATCGTGGTCATCGGCGGCATGGGCACGCTGTACGGCTCGGCCATCGGCGCCGTGCTGTTCCTCGTCGCCCAAAGCTATCTGCAGGACCTGCTGCGCCTGGGGAGCGAGGCCACCACAGGCCTGCCCTGGCTGTCCGCCCTGCTCAGCCCCGACCGCTGGCTGCTGTGGCTGGGCCTGCTGTTCGTGTTGTCGGTTTATTACTTCCCCACCGGCGTGGTGGGGCGCTTGCGTTCACGCCATTGAAACCCACTACTACCAGGAGACAAGCATGCAAGAGACCCACCTTTCCCACCACAGCGCAGCGCGCTGGGCGTTGACGGCCGCCGCAGCCGCCGTCCTGGCCGCCTGCGGCGGCGGCAGCGGCGGCTCCCTGGGGCCATCCAACGAGTTGCCGGCGGGCGTGCGCGAGATCAGCGCCACCGCCTACCCGGCCACCACCGTCGGCAGTGGCAGCACCGCCGCCACGCAAGACCTGCTGACGGGCGGCATCGGCAAGACCGGCCTGGGCGCTGCCGCCGCGCCGGCCTACGCCGACCCGGCCCACCCGACGGCCGCCGAGCTGCGCCGCAACGCCCTGTACTCCAACTACCGCGGCATCCTCGACCCGCTGCCCGGCGGTGGCTACGGCACTTTGTATGGCCCCAACGTCACGGCCGACGGCCAGGTGACCAGCAGCGAAGGCCTGATCCCCGGCCACGAATATCTGGCGGTGCTCGACGACGGCTCCAGCCGCAAGCAGACCGTGATCGCGGTGCAGGTGCCCGACAGCTTCAGCGCCGCCAACCCCTGCATCGTGCTGGGCGCCTCCTCGGGCTCGCGCGGCGTCTACGGCGCCATCGGCACGGCCGGCGAGTGGGGCCTGAAGAAGGGCTGCGCCGTGGCGTTGACCGACGCCGGCAAGGGCGTGGGCCTGCACAACCTGGCCGACGACACGGTAAACCAGCTCGACGGCACGCGCGCCACGCGCAGCGCAGCCGGCAACCAGAGCTTCTTCACCGCCCTGGGCGACGCGGCGCGTGCGGCCTACAACGCAGCCTTCCCCAATCGCATCGCCGTCAAGCACGCGCATTCGCAGCAAAACCCCGAGAAGGACTGGGGCAGCGACACGCTGGCCGCCGGCCGCTACGCGCTGTACGTGCTGAATGCGCGCTACGGCACGGCCGCCAATCCGGTGCCGTTCACCAAGGGCAACACGGTGGTCATCGCGGGCTCGGCCTCCAATGGCGGCGCGGCCTCGCTGCGTGCGGCCGAGCAGGACGGCGAAGGCCTGATCGACGGCGTGGTGGCCTCCGAGCCCGTCACCGAGATGCCCACCGCCAGCGGCTATGGCATCCAGTTCGGCGGCGCGCCCGTGGCCGGCTACGGCCGCACGCTGGCCGAGTACACCACCTACGGCAACATCTACCAGCCCTGCGCCGCGCTGGCGGCCGACGCGGCACTGACCGAGGTCTCGATCTACAACTACATCGGCCTGACGTCCATGACGGCGCGCGCCACCGCGCGCTGCGATGGCCTGGCCGCCAAGGGTCTGGTGAGCGGCGCCACCACCGCCGAGCGCGCGGCCGATGCGCTGGCCCGGCTGCACACCTACGGCTGGTCAGCCGAGAACGACACCATGCACAACGCCCACTACGCTTTGGGCAACGGGCCCATCCTGTCGGCCATGTACACCATGGCCTACGGCCGCTTCGCCGCCGACGCCAACCTGTGCGCCACCAGCTTCGCGGCCGCCAGCCTGACGGGCGACGTGGTCGCCGCCACGCCCACCGCGCTGGCGCAGAGCTTTGCCACCGCCAACGGCACGGCCAACGGCACGCCGGCCACGGTGATCTACAACGATTCGGTGGGCGGGGCCAAGGCCTGGCAGTTCGCCGTCTCGCCCTCCACCGGCGCGGCCGACCTGGGGCTGGACAACGCGCTGTGCCAGCACGCGCTGGTCAGCGGCAAGGACCTGGCGACGGGTGTCGCGCTCACGGCCTCGAGCACGCCCACCAAGGCCGACAGCGACAAGGTGCGTGCCGGCATCCAGGAGGTGCTGCACAGCGCCAACCTGCGCGGCAAGCCGGCCATCATCGTGGCCGGCCGCAGCGATGCGCTGGTGCCGGTGAACAACAACGCGCGCGCCTACACGGCGCTCAACCGCACGATCGAAGGCACGTCGAGCAAGCTGCGCTACATCGAGGTCGTGAACGGCCAGCACTTCGACGCTTTCTTGCCGTTTGCGGGCTTTGACACCCGCTTCGTGCCGCTGCACCCGTACTTCAACCAGGCCATGGACGCGATGTGGGCCCACCTGAAGAACGGCGCAGCCCTGCCCGCCAGCCAGGTGGTGCGCACCACGCCGCGCGGCGGCACGCCCGGTGCGGCGCCCGCGATCACCGCGGCCAACGTGCCGCCCTTCGTGGCCGCGCCGGCAGCGGGCGAGCAGATCGGCTTTGCCGGCTCGTCCCTCACCGTGCCCCGCTGAGGCCGGCATGCAGCAAGCACTGCCCATCGGCAGGCGCGCCAGGAGGCTGCTGGCCGCCCTGGCGCTGTGCGCCCTCGGCGCCACGGGCCGGCCGGCCCTGGCGGCCGAGGTGGTGGTAGGCCAGGTAGCGCCGCTGTCGGGCGTGCTGGCCTCCACCGGCCAGCAGATGGTGCTGGGCGGCAAGATCTATTTCGACTGGGTCAACGCCCAGGGCGGCGTGCACGGCGCCACCATCCGCCAGGAGGTGGTGGACGACGGCTACAAGGTGCCCGAGACCGTGCGCCTGACGCGCGAACTGCTGTCCCGCCCCGAGGTGGTGGCGCTGTTCGGCTTCGCCGGCACGGCCAACATCACGCAGCTGCTGGCGGACGGCGTGCTGGAGCAGGGCGGCGCTGCGCTGGTGGCGCCCTACACCGGCGGCGAGTCGCTGCGCACGCCGTTCAACCCGTGGATCTTCCACGTGCGCGCCGGCTACGCCGACGAGGCCGAACACATGGTGCAGCAGCTGACTACCATCGGTGTGGAACGCGTGGCCGTGATGTACCAGGACGACGGCTTCGGCAAGGCCGGCCTGGCAGGTGTGCAGGCGGCGCTGGCCAAGCGCGGGCGCACGGCCATCGCCGAGGCGCCCTACGAGCGCAACACCGACCAGGTCGAATCGGCCGTGCAGGCCATCAAGGCGGCCGACGCGCAGGCCGTGATCCTGATCGCCATCAACCGCCCGGCCGCAGCCTTCATCAAGCGCTACCGCGAGCTGGGCGGCGGTGCGCAGCTGTACAACATCTCGGTGGTCGACCCGTCCGAGATCGTGCAGCTGGCCGGCCTGAAGAACGCCCACGGCGTGGGCATCACCCAGGTCGTGCCCTACCCTTACCGGCCCATGCTGCCCGTGGTGCGTGAGTACCAGAAGCTGCTGAAGGAGTACGCGCCCGGCGCCGAGGTGAACTACACCAGCTTCGAGGAATTCCTGGGCGCCAAGGTGCTGGTCGAGGCCCTGCGCCGCGCCGGCCCGCAGCCCACGCGCGCCAAGGTGCTCAGGAGCCTGGAGTCGCTGCAGGAGTTCGACTTAGGGGGCATGACCGTCAGCTATTCGCCGCGCAACCGCGTCGGCTCGCGCATGGTTGAAGTCACTGTCATCGGCAGCAGCGGGCGGCTCGTGCGCTGATGCATCCCACGCCTGAAGGCTTCTTCCCATGACCGCACCCCGATCCCGCTACGCCAGCTGCGCCGGCTATGAAATCCACTACATGGAGTGGGGCGATCCGCACGCGCCGGTGGTCATCGCCTGGCACGGCCTGGCGCGCACCGGGCGCGACATGGACGACTTGGCCGCCCACCTGTCCGACCGCTACCGCGTCATCTGCCCCGACACCCTGGGCCGGGGCCTGAGCCAGTGGGCCGGCCGGCCAGACACCGAGTACAGCCTGGCCTTCTACGCGCGCCTGACGGCCGAGCTGTTCGACCGGTTGGACGTGGAGCACGCCCACTGGGTCGGCACCTCCATGGGCGGGGCCATCGGCACGGTCTGCGCGGCCGGGCTGCAGGAGAGCACCCTGGCCGGGCGCATCCGCAGCCTGCTGCTCAACGACAACGCCCCGCGCCTGGCCGAGGCCGCGCTGCAGCGCATCCGCGCCTACGCGGGCCAGCCCCCCAGCTTTGCCACCATGGCCGAGCTGGAGACGTTCTTTCGCCAGGTCTACGCGCCCTACGGCTGGCTGAGCGACGATCAGTGGCGCCGCCTGGCCGAAACCTCGGCCCGCCGCCTGCCCGACGGCCGCCTGACGCCGCACTACGACCCGGCCATGGTGCGCCAGTTCACCGCGCACGAGAACGACTACCTGATCTGGCCGCACTGGGACGCGCTGCGCCTGCCGGTGCTGCTGCTGCGCGGCGAATCGTCCGACCTGGTGCTGCCCGAGACCGTGGCCGAGATGCGCACCCGCGGCCCTGGGGCGCGCGGCCTGCTGGAGGTGGTGGAAGTGCCCGGCTGCGGGCATGCGCCGGCGCTGAACGTGCCGGCGCACTATGCACTGGTGGACGGGTTTCTGGCCCGGGTTGAATCAAAATAGATAGCTGCCCACGCTTGACTGGCAAGGGCTGTATGCCTTTTTTATCCCAACAACAAGGCCGGCCCGTCGGCGTCAGGGCCCGGTCAAGCCGGTGGCTTAGACTCACGCGACCGTTTTTTGCCGCCGCTTCCCATGGTTTCTCCCTCCGCCTCCCGCTGGCTGTTCGCCGCGCTGCTCGTCCTGGCCGTGCTGGGCGTGTATCTGCCCGGCCTGCACAACGGCCTGCTGTTCGATGACCTGCGCCTGGAGGACGGCACGATCTTCCAGGCCTACGGCAGCCTGCTCGAGCCACGCCAGCGCATGCTGTCGTATGGCAGCTTCGTTTGGGTGCAGGAGGTCTTCGGCGAGGGCTGGTGGAAGCAGCGCCTGGTCAACGTGCTGCTGCACCTGGGCGTGGTGGCGGCGCTGTATGCGCTGCTGCGCTCGCTGCTGCTGACGGCGCGCTTTCCGGCCAGCTTCGAGGAGCAGGCGCACTTCGCCGCGTCGCGCACTGCCGCGCTGCGCGTGGGCGTGGCTCTGTTCGCGCTCAACCCGGTGGCGGTGTATGCGGTGGCGTACCTGGTGCAGCGCTCCATCGTCATGGCCACGCTGTTCGCGCTGCTGGCGTGCTGGATGTTCGTGCGCGGCCTGCAGACGCGTGCCGCTGCATGGTTCGCTGGGGCGCTGCTGGCCTATGTGCTGGCACTGCTGTCCAAGGAATACGCGGTGATGACCGCCGCGCTGGCCGTGCCGCTGTACGTGTACGTGCGCCGCCCGCCGTACAAGCAGGTGGCACAGGTGGCGGCGGCGGCGCTGCTGCTCGTCGCCGCAGCCGTGGCCGTGCTATGGCGCGTTTATGGCGGCGTCATCGGCCAGGTGTTTGACGCGCAATCGCAGGAGCTGGTGCAGCAGCTCGACGCCCTGCGCCCCGGCGTCGCGCAGCGCATCTATCCCTTGAGCATCCTCAACGAAGCGGCGCTGTTCTTCTTCTACGGCCTGCTGTGGGTGCTGCCGAACGTGCAGTGGATGTCCATCGACGTGCGCCCGCCCTTCCCGCTGGGCTTTGCCTCTGCCTGGCACCTGCTGGGCGCCCTGGGCTACCTGGCGCTGCTGCTGGGCGCTGGCTGGCTGGTGCTGCGCCGCAGCAACCTGTGGGGCCTGGCGGCGCTGCTGCTGCTGATGCCACTGCTGTGGTACTTCACCGAATTTGCCTCCGTGTGGGTGCAGGACCCGTTCGTGCTGTACCGCAGCTACCTGTGGGCCGTGGCCCTGCCGGGGCTGGCTGCCATCGTGCTGACCGGCTTTCGGCCGCGCAGCATCTACATCTTGGGCGTGGTGGCCGGGCTGGCCTTCGGCGCCTTGGCGCTGGAGCGCGTGCTGTCGCTGCAAAACGCCGGCACCGCCTGGGCCGACGCCGCCGAGAAGATCGACCGCAAGGCGCCAGCCAACGCCGTGGGCCGCAGCCGCGCCTATCTGAACCTGGGCGCGCACCACCTGGAAAAAGGCCTGTACGCCCAGGCCGAGCGCGACTTTGCCATGGCCGAGGCCCTGGGCGACACGGGCGGCAAGGCCCGCTTCAACATTGGCGTGACGCTGCAGCAGCAAAAGAAGCATGCCGAAGCCTTGAGCGCCTTCGCCGCCGCCGAAGCCCAGGGCTTCACCGGGCAGTCGCTGCACTACCACCGCGGTGAATCGGCCTTTGCCAAGGGCAACTATGCGCTGGCCTTCCAGGCCTTCGACGCCGCCCACCGCGAGGCCAGCGACGCGCTGGACGGCGGCGACAAGCTTCAGCAGCTCATCCGCCTGCGCCGGGCGGAGACGGCCATCGGCGCCAACCAGTTCGATGCGGCCATCGAGGCCTTCACCGAACTGCTCAAGGAAAGCCCCGGCAACCCGCGCCTGGAGATGGGCTTGGGCATGGCCTTGGTGGGCAAGGGCGAGACGGAGCGCGCCATCGCCCTGTTCGACCAGCTGCTGGCGCGTGCCCCCACGGCCAGCACCTTCTACGGCCGCGCCATGGCCTATCGCACCGCCGGCAACCTGCCCCAGAGCCTGAAAGACCTGGACCGGGCCCTGAAGCTGGACCCACGCAACCCGCAATACCGCGCGGTGCGCGAGCAAGTGGTCGCTGAAGCCGGCACTAAGGCCGCACGCGGCCCGCAGCGCTGAGCCGGCAGCCAGCGCTGGTCAGCGGAGCCCCACTACATGCGCGTCCTGCACGTCGGCAAGTTCTATCCCCCCTATCGGGGCGGCATGGAGGTGTTTCTGGCCGACCTCATCAGCGAGCAGCGGCGCCAGGGCATCGACGCCCACGCGCTGGTGCATGGCGAACCCCTGCCCGATGACCCGCCCTGGGTGCAGCGCGTGCCGGTGCAGTTCAACCTGGTCTATGCGCCGATGGCGCTGGGCTTCAGGCGCGCACTGAACCAGGCCATCGACCGCGTCAAGCCCCACGTGCTGCACCTGCACATGCCCAACAACTCGGCGCTATGGGCGCTGACGCTGCCCGGCGCGCGCAAGGTGCCGTGGGTGGTGCACTGGCATTCGGACGTGGTGGTGTCCAACATCAAATGGTCGGTGGCACTGGCGTACATGCTGTACCGGCCGTTCGAGCAGGCGCTGCTGGAGCGCGCGCAGCAGGTGTTCGCCACGTCGCCGCCCTATCTGGAGGCCAGCGCTGCGCTGCGCCGCTGGCGGGGCAAGTGCGAAGTGGTGCCGCTGGGCATCGACCTGCGCAATGCGCCGCCCAACTCCGACCTGCCCGAATCCATGCAGTGGCGCGCCGGCATGCAGCTGCGCCTGCTGTCCATCGGCCGGTTGACCTACTACAAAGGGTTTGAAACCCTGATCCGTGCGGTGGCTACCCTGCCCGGGGTGGAACTGCTGATCGCCGGCGATGGCGAGCTGCACGACGCCCTGCACGTCCTGATCGCCAGCGCCACCCCGCCCGGCGCCCTGCCCGCCACACGCCTGTTGGGCGCCGTGGACGAGGCGCAGAAGCACGCCCTGCTGGCACAGTGCGACCTGTTCTGCCTGGCATCGCGCGAGCGCACCGAGGCCTTCGGCATCGTGCTGCTGGAGGCCATGCAGCATGCCAAACCCTGCCTGGTGACCGACCTGCCCGGCTCGGGCATGCCGTGGGTCGTGTCACACGCACGCTGCGGCCTGCACGTGCCGTATGAGGATGTGGACGCCTGGCGCAGCACCATCGCCCGCCTGCAGCACGACCCCGGCCTGCGCGCCCGCCTCGGCCAAGCGGGCGCTAAGGCCCTGCACCGGCACTTCGGCATCGGGCCCTGCGAACGCGTCACCGCCCGCCACTACCGCGGCCTGGCGCCGGGCTCCACCATCGCGCCGCCCACGCGGGGGTTGATGGTGGTCATCTCCACCCACAACAATGCCGCCGACATCGCCCACCTGCTGCAGCGGGTGCGCGCGCTCGTCAACGCCCCCGTGCTGGTGGTGGACAACCGCAGCACCGACGCCACCGACCACCTGGCCGAGCGCAACGGCGCCCGCGTGCTGCGCCCCCTGCTGGCCATGACGCCCTGGGGCAGCCTGCAAACCGGCATACGGCACGCGCTGGCACAGGGCTACGAATCCGTGGTCACCATCGACGCCCAGGGCCGCTACGAAGTGGAGGAACTGCCCACGCTGCTGGCCGCGCGCGGCCAGGCCGACATGGCCGTGGCTTACTTCGCCGCGCGCGACAGCCTGCCGCGCCGCGCCGCGTGGCAATGGTTCCGCTGGATCACGGGCCTGGGCCTGCGCGACTTCGTCTCGGGCTTTCGGCTGTACAACCGCGCGGCGATGGAAGTGGCCGCATCCGCCGAAGCCACCCTGCTGGACTACCAGGACATCGGCACCCTGCTGCTGATGCGCCGCCAGGGGCTGCGCATCACGGAAGTGGCACTGGCCATGCACACGCCCAAGGTGGACCGGTCCAGGATTTTTCGCTCATGGGCCAATGCCGTGCGGTATGTGGCCGTGTCTTCGCTGCTCAGCATCGCGCATGGGCGGCGTGGGCATACAGCACCGAACAACGCAAGGAATTGATAGCCTGAATCTCTCAGGATCTTGGCTCCGCATCGACAACGTTTGTGGAATCGTGATTTTTGCGCCCTTTTTCTTTGATTCCAGAATTAAGGACAAAACGATTCATCAAGTAGGTAAGTGGCAATGACGCGACAACGACAAATATAGGGGCAAAAGTCACGTTAATGCCTAACACCTCAACAAGCACTCCAAGAAGTAGAGCAGATATCAAATACTGCACCACATAGACAATAGGATAAGACAGAAGCCCCCGCCAAGACAGTGGGACCCGGAAAACCCAGCGCGCATTAACCCAATACGCAAAAACTATACCCATTGTATAGGCAATTAGATATGCCCACTGGTAGGGCATAGTAGTTTTCAGCAGTAGATATATCACATAGCTAAAGGCTGTGTTGGCTCCACCGCCAACAATAAATCGCAACCCACGCGCGAGGTTTGCCTTTTTGGCCGATTTCATGACACGCCAGCTTGCCCATTCACAATGTCAATGAACTCTGCATAGTTTCGAATGTAATCAGCGGAATCGTATACATGCGAAGCAAAGACCAGCAAAACCGCATCATTGGAATACTTATATTGAATCCCCCAGGTCATGGGAGGCAAATGAATGCCCATATCTGGAGACTCAAGCAGAACCTCGCAGCGAGATTTTCCATCGTCCACCACCACCGCACAGCTTCCCTTAACGCAAATCAAAAACTGATGGCACTGATGATGTGCGTGCTCTCCACGCGTTTTTTCACTGGGGACGTTGAACACTAGAAAATAGCGCTTGGGGTCAAAAGGAATGTCCTTGGGAAATTCCCCAACAGACAAATCGCCTCGCGGGTCACAAACCTTCTTTAGTCGATGTAGGGTCACACCACCAACCCCCAATGGGTGAGCATCGATCGAAGCTGGAAAATTAGCCTGAAGATGCCAAGGACTTAATTTACCACCTTCAAGGTTTTCCACATACCCTGTCACCCTTGCCGGAACCCCTGAAACAATTGCATATGGGGGAACGCCCTGCTCCACAACTGAGCCCGGCTTAACAATAGACCCCTCACCAATCACTACCCCTTGACAAATAATCACCCCTGCACCTACCTGCGCTCCCGCGCCAAGCGAAATGCCTTGACTATTTACCCTAGATGGCTCCTCCAAGATAACACCCGAGCCAAGACTACTGCCAGCACCCAGCCTGACATTCGACCAAATTTGTGTAAATCCATGTATAGCACAATGCTCTGAAATGCAGGCCCCCTCATACACAGATACAAAATCCCCAATTTTTGCGGAAGCAGGAATAAATACATTCCCATGAAGCAGCGCAGAACTTGAAACAGGCATTTATCTATTTCTCACATAAGTTGAAAATATATGCGAGCATCTGCCAACCTGGTATCCATGCCGATGCCACACTTTCAAAACCGTCCTATTTGTTGCCTGAGTCGTCATAAAAACTGTATCAAGCCCCTTTTCTTTAAATTTATAGCTCAATTCAGCAATAAGCCTGACATACCAACCACTCCTTTCACTGCTTACCGCAGATAAAACCATTTTCCCAATTTTTCTTTTAGAAAGAGAGGGAGGCGATTTCAAGTAATTACCTGTCAGGAAAGCATTTGCCGGACCATCCCTCGGGACAATTACCTCATCAGCGAACCCTCTAACAGAGTTCTCAATAAAAATTGCAAGAAAATCATCGGCCTCCTTTTTTAAAAAAAAATCATCCGCATGAAATCTATCATAATGATTCACCGCCTCTACGGCCACCCTTCTCAGATCCTCGATATCGTCTATCGTAGCACTGCGAATCGGAATTCGCCTAGGGTAGGAAAAACTCTGCAAGTCATCTCGGTAGCATGTGATTCTTGTTTCAACCAGTCGCCATCCTGATAACGTAATACCCGCAATAATTCTTATATCTTCACAGGGTATTTCCGAAAAAATATAATACTCTGAACAAGATGCACTTATATAATTTTTAAAACTCAAAAAAGCCTGCCGAAGGTCATAGGCATCAGCATTTTCAGAAAAATCCACAAACTCTATTCTAAAAAACGGCACACCAAAAAACTGCGTATCCCAGTCAAGTTTTCGGAAATAAATTAAAACACCAGAATTTCCCTCAAAAACCTCCACCCCGCTACAAATAGCCTGGCTGAGCTCTGACAGCCACGCCACGCCAATATCGTCAGCACCTTTCAAAAATCCAAAGGGAGAATAGAAAAAAGCCCTTTCTGAAGAAATAGTATTTATCATTGTGAATCCTTATTATTTCTTATAACCGATGCAAGCACTGCCAGCGGTCTTATTTTACTATTTTCATAACCCCGCCATGAATATGTACCAACCAGACCAAGACCAAGCAAATTAAGCATTCCGAAAAAGAGGACAGTTAACATCGTCGCGGCATAGCCTGGCACGGTAATTCGCCCCGACAAATTCCCAATCAAGACCAGCACACCCAATAAAGCAGATAGCACGCACCCCGCCACTCCAATCCGGATCAACAAACGGATGGGCAAGTCCGTGAACGCAAAAACGCTGTCCATCATGTAATCGACTTTCTTCCTGAAAGTCCAACTCGACTTACCTTCCTGGCGTTCGAGCCGTTCATAGCTGACCAACTTGCGACGAAATCCAAGCCAGAAAATCAGTGCAATCAGTGATGACCGAGATTCTTCCAACTTGAGCAACTGATCACGGAAAATTCGGTTGCATCCAAATACATCCACCCCCCCTTCAGGCATTTCAGGAACCACGAGCCGACGATAAAGGCCCCAAAAAAGCGCTGATGCCAGCCTTGATGTGTAGGGATCATGACGCCCTGTGCGAGTACCGATGGCCACGTCGCATTCATCCAATTCAAGCGCCTGGAAGAAAGCAATCAGCAACTCAGGCGGCTCCTGAAGATCGGCAGCCATGACCCCGAAGTACTCGCCCCGCGCGGCGGCCAGGCCCGTTCGGATCGCTGGAAAGGAGCCGAAATTGCGCGAATGGGCAAGTAGCTGCGCTGGAAACTCCAGCCCATCCAGCGCAGCTCGCAGCAATGCAAAGGATTGATCGGGACTGCCATCGACGACAAACACTGCCTCCATGCGGCCATCCAACTGGCGGCCCATGCTTGACAATGCCACCAGCAGGCGCGGAATAGAAGCCTCGTTCCTGTAAACGGGAATGACGACCGAGAATTTCATGGCTGCCACTCATTGACCGCTGCGATTACTTGCCCGACCTGTGCATCCGTCATTTCTGGATAGCAAGGCAAGGTCAGGACTTCGCGGCTGAGGCACTCTGTGTTTTCCAAACAGACAGTTTCGAAACGAGTGCCAAACACGGGCTGACGATAGTCCGGAATGGGGTAATGGATTTCGGCTGCAATGTCCATCTCGCGCAGGTGCGCGCGCAAAGCGTCGCGCCGAGCACTGCGCACCACATACAGGTGCGCCACGTACTCTGGTCCGCCCTGTGCAGGGAGTTGCACACTCCGATGAGTGATCTCAGCCGAATACTGCGCCGCGATGGCACGCCTGCGGTCATTCGTGCTATCAAGATCAGGCAAGAACACGGACAGAATCGCCGCCTGCATTTCGTCAAGGCGACTGTTGCGCGCACCACTGACCTCCACCTGGTATTTGGCAGTCCATCCGTACTGTCGCAAGCGCGCGACCTTCTCGGCAACGGCCTTCCTGCCTGTGACCACTGCGCCGCCGTCACCCAAGGCGCCCAAGTTCTTGGTGGGATAAAAACTGAATGAAGCAGCATCGCCGAACGACCCAACGCGCCGCCCATTAACACTGGCGCCGTGTGCCTGCGCGCAGTCCTCCAGTAAAGGGACACCCCGCCGCGCGCAAAGCTCGGCAATTGCTTCAATCTCTGGCACCGCCAGGCCATATAAATGGGTGGCCACGACGGCTTTTACCCCTGCAGCCAGCGCACGCTCCACCTCGAGCAAAGTCACATTGTGCGAAGACAAATCCACATCAAGAAAGAACGGCACCGCCCCAATAGCCAGCATCGCCGTCGTGGTGTACATACCGGCGTTTGCAATCGTGGCAACCTTGTCACCCTTTTCAACATCTAACGCTCTTAGAGCCAATTCAATGGCATCCGTGCCATTGGCCAAGCTGATGCAATGTGCAACCCCAATATAGTCGGCAAAAGATTGCTCAAATTGCTTCACTTCTGGCCCCAGCACCAGCCAGCCACTGTTAATCACGCGGCCTACTGCAGTCTTGATAGCTTCATCATAAGCATTGATGTGCGCCGATAAATCATTAATAAGCATAAAATTCCATTTTTAAAAGAATATTATTTATCCTTGCACTTCGGAATGCAAGCATATGCCATAAAAAACACAAATATAGAAACAAGACCGATCACATAGGTATTCCGTGAAGTCCATGGCCCCTGCCGACCGAAATATAATTGCCACCCAGTACTAAAATAATCTTGCGCCCCACTAGAAAATGCAGCGTTCACCCCATCACGAAGATAAATAGCCGGCACACACAATGCCAGAGCAAAAAACAAAAATAACAAGAGAGTTCTAATATTAAAATTACTCATCGCAACCAATGCGACAGCCACAGGAAAAGCAGCAATCCACTGACGGCTTTCAGACCCAACGATAAGAACCGGGAGATACGCCGCCAAAATTAGAAAAAGGGGGAAACTCCGATCCCTTTCAAAATTTCTGCCAGCGAATATCAACGACATTAATGCTAATATAAAAACTGGTCCAAAGTAGAGAAAATGAGCGACCAATGGCTTGAGCGGGGCAGATGACGCCTGCATTCTAAGAAAATAAAACAACGGCGGCCCTTGAAATCCATGATCCCAGTCAATCAAGGTGCGAATAGAGAAAAAGCCAACCAAGAGCACACCCAAAGCAAGCGCACCCCTCTTGATATTCACACCTCCAATTACAGAAAGCACTGGGGCAAAGACTCTAGAAAATATATATGCCACACAGACAAAGCAAAGAGCAAGTGCAAGAAGCGTCCAATATCTAAGCTCAGGAAACCCCACAGCAACACCCATAGGACGGCCGATAATTTCATCATCAGTGAGGGCTGCAATACTGGATAAAAAATAATAACCTGCGCATGCAGCCCCCGCAAAAGCAAACACAGAGAAATATTTTCTCACACCCTCATTACACAAAGGACGGATTGGCTCATTAAAAGGCATAACTGCCAATACAAGCGGAACAAAAAATAATCCTGGCATCACCCAGCATGCGTAAAAAATCAGCACCAAAAGAATCGTGAACCGAGACTCAACCCATGCCCATATCGCAAAAATCGTGAGGGCCAAGGCCAGATGATCACTGAGAATTGGATAATAAACAGGGAGTACAAGGTAGGGCCAACTAAAAAACAGGCACCCCGTTAAAACAACCGCCTTGAGAGAATTATTTATCAGATATTTTATTACCCTGAAAAACAATGCAGCCGCCGCAGACAAGATAATTACATTGACCACCATCTGAAAAAAGATGATTCCCAGCGGCTCAACACTGAGACGAGCCATCAGAACGCTTGGCAGGAAACCTGAAATTCGTATGAGACGATATGGGTCGCCATGAATATGGTCGCCCAAAGTCAACTTCATAATGTACCCAAGATAAGCTCCACCATCCCATCCCATGCCATCCCCCACGGGAATGAATCCCACCAACCAATACATCAAGGCATAAGACAGAAGGCAAAACACAAAAACATGGAATGGCCTCACTTTAATAATTAGCATAAACTTCTCAATTTATACCGAATCCAGCCCCAGCATCAAACATAATTCATTTGCAGCGATAGCCATCCGAATAAGTCGGAGAAACCGCTTGACGCCCTTTAACGCCGTAAATGCAGAAGTGTTTCTTCACCACGTCGACGTCAAGCGGACGTGACGCTCTGAATACGACAGAAAATCCAGAATTAATCAATCTGTCATTTTGCAGTGCTTTTGCAACATCCGGGCGGTTGACAATTCCATACTCATATTCACTCACATCAACATCGCCTAACCGGTTACTCACATGCAGGGCCACATCAGATTCAGCAGCATTCAGCGGAATCCAACCCAAAACCCTCACATCTCTTCCATCCACCTCCAGCACATCTACATGACCCCCGCCTACAGTTGTCTCCACATCAACAATATCCCCCCTCCTCCACCTTCTCAACGCACTATCAAATGCATTTCCAATCCAAATTTTCTTTTCAATGACCAGATCGATCGCATACTTGATATTCGAAGGATAAAAATCACGGCATAATATTTCTTTACGGTCAATATTATCTCTCACACATGCAATACCATTCAGCTCCCTATTTTTTTGGTATGAAAAAACCTTTTCGTAGCCCCACAATCCCAAATCACAAAATTTTAACAAACAAAGAGCAACAGTAAGAAACAAAAAAATCGAGAAAAATCGCAATCGGAACTTCGATAGAAAAACCCACACTAAACCAGAAATCCAAAAAGGAGCAAGAGCAGATACCCACCAATGATGGAATCTCGCCTTGGAAACGATCGAGGCAGAGTGATAGTCATGGACTGGGAGTAACCCACCTCTTCCATAAGAAACCATTGCCGCATACATCAGAATAATTACCGATGAATAGACATAAGTAATCAACAAAAGATCATGCTGCGGCGCACCTTTCAAAGATTTTTTCTCTAAAACTATTTGATAACCGATCACAGCCATAGGAGAAAATAACACAACTGCAATCAGGGCATCAAACCAGATAGCAGTTCCACGAAAACCAACCCCCTTACCAATAACCCCAAGAAAGAATATCCAAAATCTCGCATCAAATGGCGTAACAACAGAAGATGCGTGACTTTTTTCCAAAAGACTCCCCTGAGCCGTACTAACCATAAAAAACTGGATGGCCAGAACACCCAACGCAAGAAGAATTAGGAAAACGCCAAGGCGCCGTAGCTTCTTCTTAAAACTCTCCCCTTCAGCCTCGAGAAATGCGCCCATTAGCAAAGCAGCCCCGAGACCGAGAACAGGAATAAACCCAGATATATACGTCAAGCCAGAAACAACACTAAGCAGCGCTACAACAAGCGTCCCTAAAAGAGATGCTTCACTCTTCCGCAATGCCGACATCACCAGATAAAAAGAAACAACGGCAAAAACAACCGGAAGCCCCTGGTGATATGCGATATATGTGCCATCATCCCAATATCCATTTATTGACAGCGGCATCATCAAAAGCAACGTGGCTGCCGCACGCGCATATCCTTCATAGACCAATCGCAGGGCGAAAACAGCAAAGAACAGATAAAAAAGCAACCAAACGAGGGAAAGATATCTAGCAAATGCAAAATTAAAGTTCACAGCCTTAAATATCGTCACATCGAAAAAAGTGGCAATAGTTAAAGTATCATTTCCGACATAGATCCATTTACCGGCACCAAAGGCATTCATTGAATTCTTCAAAAAATACCTCCAGTCATCCCAAAATGGCATTGTCGGCCCGCTTGCTGCGTACCAAAGGACAAAGCATCCAAAAGTAACTATGACAATACCTATCGAAATCTTCTCAAAAAATTCTGCACCACCATTGAAATCATAGAAGGTCTCCTTACGTTCAGAAACGCGCAACATCATTCAATCTCCAGAAATCAGCTCACTGAACAGCAGGCATCCGAGGAGGCCACGCGTAGCTGAAATCCTCATAATCCAATGTGAGATTTGGGCTGTATGCCGGATCGTTCAGCAACTGCTCGCCCCAGCGCTCCTTCATGTAGGCAACTTCGGCGGCAAAACGCGCCTGCTTTTCTGGTGTGTCCTCATGACCCCGGCTCACGCTTTCATGGTGAAAAAGCTCCGCCAAGGGTGTCCATATATTTCGATATCCAGCTTCTCGCACGCGCAAGCAGAAATCTATGTCGTTGAATGCAATCTGCAGCCTTTTTTCCTCCAAGCCACCTATTTCATTGAAAACGGTCTTTTTGATCACAAGGCAGGCTGCGGTGACTGCAGATAATGATTGCGTTATGAGCAGGCGTGAAAAATATCCATGCGCGCCTTCTCTTGAGTATTTATGCGAATGACCAGCCACGCCGCCGATGCCCAAGATAACACCGCCATGCTGCAATGTCTTATCGGGATACCAAAGCTTGGCGCCCACTGCCCCCACCCCAGGACGCAAGGCATGTGCCACCATCACACTCAGCCAGCCCGGAGAGATGACTTCAATATCGTTATTCACAAGCGCGATCACATCCCCCCGAGCCATTTTGACAGCTTCATTATTCAAGCGGGAATAATTAAACGGACTATCATCCCTCACAACACGAGTATTTTTCTTTTTAGCCAATTGGTCAAAATAGGCCAAAGCATCTGGTTCGTTGGAGCCATTATCAATGACTAAAATTTCATAATTCTTATAGGTTGTTTTATTAATAATACTGTCTATGCACTGCTTCAGGAGTGCTTTACCATTGCGCGTAGGGATGATGATGGAGACCAAAGGCAGATTCGTAGGCAAATCATAAGAAGGCGCATAGCCATAACCCGCATACGTTACACGACCATTGACACCTGTTCTGGCAAAGTGTTCATTGATCGCGCGTTCGCCCGCCAAGGCCGCATAGGGCTTGCTGTCCCCAGACATGGCCGTGCTTTCTGAATGCACACGCCAGTGATAAAGCACCCTGGGCACATGAACGATCTGCGCTGGATCGATCTTTTCTATGCACCTCAGTGCAATGTCATAATCTTGTGAGCCCTCGAATCCCTCACGAAAACCTCCCACTGATTTCACCAAGCTGGCCTTATATGAACCCAAGTGGCAAATCATATTGTGGGAATAGAACAGATCAGGATTCCAGTCGCACTTGAAATAAGGGTCGCTGCGGCGCCCATTCTCAGAGATTTTGTCTTCATCGGAATAAATCAAGCGCGCATCAGGCGCCCGATTGATCGCTTCAACCACCCAAAACAAGGCGTTTTCGTTCAATAAATCATCGTGATCCAGCAGTGAAATCCATTCGCCTGTCGCCAATTCAAGCGCACTGTTGGACGCAGCCGATATGTGGCCGTTTTCCTTTCGGAACACAATCTTGATGCGCTTGTCCTGTTCGGCATACCGCTCCAGGATGGGGCGGATCGCGGGGTCGGTGGACGCGTCGTCGGCAATGCACAACTCCCAATGGGGGTAGATCTGTGCGCGCACCGATTCGATGGCCTCCACCAACCATTCCGGCTTGGGGTTGTACGTGGGCATTACCACTGATACCAACGGCTGGAGTGCAAATGCAGCTTGAACGTCGCGCATGCGCTGCCGGTCAGCGGCGGTCAAGGTGTCATAGCGGCGCACCCATTCGGTGTAGTCATTGCGATCTTGCACGGGGGCTTGATGGGCTGAGGCGTCACCCGCCATACCGTCTGCGGGCTGCGGGAGCGCTAGCAAGTTGGCATGCGGTAACTCAAGCGGTTTGACCGCTGTCTTGACGGTCTGCAGCAAAGCAGGCATGCCTTGCTGGCGCAACACCCGGTGTGCCAACTTGGCTGTGCGCAGCAACCCTCCATTGCGTTGAAGGACTGTATTGATCGCCCGTGCGGATGCGCGGACGTGCGCTAGCGGCTGGGCAGCCCAGCGCACAGGGCCAGTGACTCGCCAACTCGCGGAGTTGTATAGCGCGTTGATTTGGATATCTTTGGCGGCCAACGCGTGGGCGAGGTGGGTTAATTGCTGCTGCTGCGCTGCCAAGGCATCTGTCATCTCTGATAGTTGCCGCTTTTGCGACTGCAGCAGTTCTTCTGCCACGCCTGTGATGTGCCGATCTTGGAAGGCCAAGAGAGTTTTTGTGAGGCTCGCCAATTGCTTGTCTTGCGAGGCCAGCGTCCGAGTGAGTGTTCCAAGCTGCTCATCCCGTGAGGTCAGGGTCTGCGTCAGATTGATCAACTGCTGATCACGCGAAGAGAACTGGCCTTCGAGCTGCTCTACGCGATGGGCAAGGGCAAGAGATACCGGTCCGGACACGCCAATCTGCAAGGGCGCACTGGAAAGTAGTTCGGGTACCAGCTCCACAGGTAACCCAGCGGCCTCTGCTTGGACTTGCCTTTCCATGGCCGAGAATTTCTTTAGAGCCGCCAAATCGACTTCATATCCAGCGCTTTTAATAGCCGCCAAAATAAAACCGGATACTGTTTTCTCAAACAAATCCCTTGCTGCTCCAAAACGAGTGACGTCGCGCACCAATAGTTGAAGTGCACGGCAAAGGAGCCACCCAACAGGCATATCCTCCTTCAATCTCCACTCTCTGTCTATGGCATAGCAATTGCCGCTCGAGTCGCGGATTATATTTTGCGGCAATAAATCAAAAGATATCCCAGGAATAACGGAATCCACTGTCAAAGGCAGCGTTAAAGATCGATCGCAGGAAACGATGGATCTGACTATTTCAATATATGACCGCAAATATTGACCAAGACTTTCGAGAGACCATCCATCGTCTGAAACAAGGTGCACCAATTCGTCAGCGAGCGTTCGTCCCTTGATATATTTTGTATATTTCGGAACTTCTAATTGCAGCAGTATTTTGGAATTTTCTTCTGCCCCAGGCTCAATCAATTCGCAATAAACACCAATCTCATCGTGCGCATTTTTTTGGAAAACAGTTTTTTTGCAAAACTCACGTTTGCGCCCAGTACTGTAGTGAAAGGCCAATACATGAGGGTTGAGCGCAGATGCCTCCGAGACACTTGCAGCCACCAGGAATGAGTTGGCAAAGTCCACACCCATACCGTTTTCCACTACGGCAGGCCACGCCAATTCGGGCGCGAAGGCCAGTTGCTGTGGCAACTGCGGATCACGCCTCACGCTTTGTGATGCCAGCGCCGCCGGGTCAAAGTTGGGGTTTTCAAAACCGCTGGCGGTAACGATGGAGATAGGCAGTTTGTAATCTGGCAGGGCAGATAGAAATTCGGCATGCATAAAGCCTGCTGCTGCAATCAGATCCTGCAGCTTTTTACGCCCATAGGTTTGCGGTTGATCCGTGCGATAGCGCCCCTCGATACCGTACATTGGCACCCCCAAGTGGTCTTCAGGGGCGCCAGCCCAGTATTTCATCCCTAACTGATTTTCAATTGCAAGCAATAGCAAACCGCCCGGCTTCAGCAATGACCGTGCGCGCTCCAGCATGGTCAGCGCCGGCTGCGTGCTGGGCACAAACATATTTGCGTATTCAAGCACCCCAATAAGGGTAACAATATCAAATTGCGTGTTAACGCCGAATTGATCGAAGCTTTCAGCCAAGATCTCCACATTGGGCAAGTCATGAGTGCGTTTGCGCGCAATATTCGCTCGGCGGACAGATCCTTCCAGTGCGAGCACGCAGGCGCCACTTTCACCCATGTACCGTGTAATTGCACCGCAACCTGCGCCTATTTCCAATACCCGCGCTCCAGCCAGACGGGATTCGAACGGCCGCAAAATATTTGCGCGGCTACTGCTCAAATGGTAAAGCGATGGCCAATCGGTGATATGTTTTTTCAAACTATCTGACAATACGCTCAGATCTGGCACCTCGGTCATTATGCGCGCCAGCCGTTGTTCCACTTCATCACCATCGCTGTAGGCAATGCTTGTAAAACCTGGTTTTACCCAAATGTTTACTTCAGGTTCCCTCACGTAACCGGCCTGTTCTAATAGATTTTTCATTTTTTAATTTACACTCAGTGTGGCGTCGAGATTCACAAGTCCAAAAAAACTAGCGCAGGGAGATACGTGCAGGTGAATGGCATCGTACCGGCGATCATGCGGAACAATATCCGCACCCTGGCGTGTAGCTATGCCCAAAGAAACAAAATAGTCACCCGGAGCGAGGCGGCAGCAAAACCTAAGTTCGGGGACGACGACAGAGTTAGCCTCACCTAGGGTGCCGAAGGCATCGACTTCCAAGGTTTCAGAGTTGACCCCATACACCGTTACACCCTCTTTTGTTTTTATAGTGACACCAAGTATGGGGCGGATCAACGCTGCCTCAAACTGGATCGATACCGCCAAGACGATCTGTTGGCCAGTTTTAACAGTGGATGGATAGGGTTCGCCATCGGCCGACAAAAAGAAATCCAAGATACGTGCCGACCCATCGCCCCATCGATATTCATGAGGGTTATAGCCATGGTGCGTGAAAAAGATATCTTCAGTCAAGCTGATCGAGGCATTGGGCTGAACAGCCCTGCTTTCCGCCAAACCGCTACTGTCTTTTAACGGTTCGGCAGAATTGCGCACGCGCCCGAATAGCAAATCAAGATAACGATTCACGATATGGCGCGGCTCACCAATCTCCAGCATCGACCCACCACTCAACAAAATGGCCCGATCACAATGGGTAACGATTTGCTCACTTGCGTGCGTTACCAACAATATACTGGTCCCACGTTTTTTTAGACTCTTGAGCCTATCGAAGCATTTTGCCTGGAACTTTGCATCCCCTACCGACAGTGCCTCATCAACAATCAAAATATCAGGATCGATTTGCGACTGCACCGCGAATGCCAATCGCACCACCATGCCACTTGAATAGGTTTTTACAGGCTGATCGACAAACTGACCGATATCTGCGAAGTCAATTATATTGGCAAGGCGGTCATCGATTTCTTCACGACTCAGCCCGAGCACGCTTGCATTTAGGTATATATTTTCCCGACCTGTGAATTCCGGGTTAAATCCAGAGCCCAACTCCAGCAGCGCCGCAACCCTCCCTTGGGTCTGCACGCTACCACTCGTCGCATCGAGAGTGCCGCAGATGATTTGCAAAAGTGTCGACTTACCACTGCCGTTATGCCCAATAACACCAACAGTCTCACCTTTTCGCACTTCGAAACTTACGCCGTTAAGCGCCAAGAATTCACGATAATACTTTCCCAGTGGCATTCCAGCCATTTTTTGCAGCGCCGGCAACAAAAACTGCTTAAGGCGATCACGGGGCTGTTCATAAATATGAAAGCATTTTGTGATATTCTCGACTTTTATGGCAACTTCAGAGAACATCAGCAAACCCTCTGCGCGTCTTCTGAAACCAAGCAAATCCAAACCAAGCCATAAGCAGGGCAACAATCCAACATATTAGAAGGGCCTGGAAATCTGGCGGAACCCCAAAATAAAGAACCGCCCTGGTTTGCTCGATTACCGGTACTAACGGATTGAGCAACAGTATTTCACGATATGCTTCAGGCAGAGCAGTGACAGGATAGAAAATCGGGCTCAAAAACATAATGACAGTTATCACTATATTGACAAACTGCGCAACGTCACGCAAAAATACACCCAGTGACGCCAATATCCAAGACAAGCCCATGATGAATAACAGGAGCGGCATCACAATCAATGGTAGATACAGGACAGTAACGTGAGGAATACCTACCAAAAAAAAATATGCCAGCAGCCAGACCGCCAAACTGACTGCAGCATGAAACAGTGCAGATAACAAGCCAACAGATGGCAGTATTTCCAGGGGGAAAACCACTTTCTTCACATAATTCACATTGGAAACAATGTAAGTGGGCGCTCTGCTAATGCATTCCGCAAACAGGTTGAAAACAATCAATCCAGCAAAGAGGACCAGTGCAAATTCAATCTTGGACCCATTCCCCCCAACCCAACGCGCCTTAAAAACCGTACTAAAAACGAACGTGTATACCGCTAGCATGAACAGCGGGTTGGCAAAAGACCAAAAGATGCCGAGGACTGAGCCTCGGTAGCGCCCTAAGACTTCTCTTTTTGTCGAAGCTGCAATCAACTCCCGATGACGCCACGCGCTTGCAAACAACTCCCGGGGGGCAATAGAGAAGTTCTGCATCAAACAAACACCTCCGCCCGCGCCAGCGCCGCGCCCTGCGCATCCTTGGCCGACAGGCTGGGCTGCCCCTGATACGGCCACTGGATGCCCAGCCGCGCATCGTTCCAAACAATGCAGCGCTCGTGCTCCGGCGCGTAGTAGTCCGTGGTCTTGTACAGAAAATCCGCCGTCTCGCTCAGCACCACGAAGCCGTGCGCGAACCCTGGCGGCAACCACAGCTGGCGCTGGTTGTCTTCGGAGAGCTCCACACCCACCCATTGCCCGAAGGTGGGCGAGCTTTTGCGGATGTCCACCGCCACGTCCCACACGGCGCCGCGCGCCACGCGCACCAGCTTGCCCTGCGGCTGCTGGATCTGGTAGTGCAGGCCGCGCAGCACGCCGCGGCTGCTTCGGCTGTGGTTGTCCTGCACGAATTGGTGGCTCGTGCCGGTGGCCTCGTCGAAGGCGCGCTGGTTGAAGCTCTCGAAGAAGAAGCCGCGTGCGTCGCCGAAGACCTTGGGCTCGATCAGCACGACGTCGGGGATGGCCAGTCGGGTGGCTTTCATCGTCAATACACCTTCTCTTTGAGCAGCCGCTGCAGGTACTGGCCGTAGCCGTTCTTGGCCAGGGGTTGGGCCAGGCGCTCGAGCTGCGGGCCATCGATCCAGCCGCTGCGCCAGGCGATCTCTTCCGGGCAGGCGATCTTCAGGCCCTGGCGCTGCTCCAGCGTGGCGATGAACTGGCCGGCGTCCAGCAGGCTCTCGTGCGTGCCGGTGTCCAGCCAGGCGTAGCCGCGGCCCATGATTTCCACGTGCAGTTGGCCCTGCTCCAGGTACAGGCGGTTCAGGTCGGTGATCTCCAGCTCGCCGCGGGCAGAAGGCTTCAGGCGCTTGGCCAGCTCCACCACTTGGCTGTCGTAGAAGTACAAGCCGGTGACGGCGTAGCTGCTCTTCGGGCTCGCGGGCTTTTCTTCGATGGACAGCACGCGTCCTGAGCCGTCGAACTCGGCCACGCCGTAGCGCTCGGGGTCGTGCACGTGGTAGGCGAAGACGCTGGCGCCGCCGCTGCGTGCATCGGCGCTGGCCAGCAGGTCGTGGAAGTCGTGGCCGTAGAAGATGTTGTCGCCCAGCACCAGGGCGCTGGGGCTGCCGGCCAGGAACTGTTCGCCGATCAGGAAGGCCTGCGCCAGGCCGTCCGGGCTCTCCTGCACGGCGTAGTGCAGCTGCAGGCCCCACTGGCTGCCGTCGCCCAGCAATTGCGCAAAGCGCGGCGTGTCCTGGGGCGTGCTGATGATCAGGATCTCGCGGATGCCCGCCAACATCAGGGTGCTGAGCGGGTAGTAGATCATGGGCTTGTCGTAGACGGGCAGCAGCTGCTTGCTGATGGCCAGCGTGGCCGGATGCAGCCGCGTGCCGGAGCCGCCGGCCAGGATAATGCCCTTGCGTTGTGTGGTGGTCGTCATATTTCTGTTCTAAGCGATTGCGTATTGCTTCTGCACCCAGTCGCGGTAGGCGCCGCTTTGCACCTGCGCCACCCAGCCCGGGTGGTCCAGATACCACTGCACGGTCTTGCGGATGCCGGTCTCGAAGGTCTCGGCCGGCGTCCAGCCCAGCTCGCGCTCGATCTTGCGTGCGTCGATGGCATAGCGCCGGTCGTGGCCGGGCCGGTCGGCCACGTAGGCGATCTGCGCGGCGTAGCTCTTGCCATCGGCGCGCGGGCGCAGCTCGTCCAGCAGTGCGCACACGGTTGTCACGATGTCGATGTTGGCCTTCTCGTTCCAGCCGCCGATGTTGTAGGTCTCGCCCAGGCGCCCCGCCTGCAGCACCCGGCGGATGGCGCTGCAGTGGTCGCGCACGTACAGCCAGTCGCGCACCTGCATGCCGTCGCCGTACACCGGCAGGCTCTTGCCGGCCAGGGCGTTGACGATCATCAGCGGGATGAGTTTTTCGGGAAAGTGCAGCGGGCCGTAGTTGTTGCTGCAGTTGGTGGTGAGCACCGGCAGGCCGTAGGTGTGGTGCCAGGCCCGCACCAGGTGGTCGCTGGCGGCCTTGCTGGCCGAGTACGGGCTGTTGGGCTCGTAGTTGTGCTCTTCGGTGAAGGCCGGGGCGTCAGGGGCCAGCGTCCCATAAACCTCGTCGGTGGACACGTGCAGGAAGCGGAATGCTTCCCTTTTTGTAGCATCCAGCGTGCTCCAGTAGTGCCGCGCCGCCTCCAGCAGCCTGAAGGTGCCGACGATGTTGGTCTGGATGAAGTCCGCCGGGCCGTGGATGGAGCGGTCCACGTGCGATTCGGCCGCGAAGTTCACAATAGCCCGCGGACGGTGCTCGGCCAGCAGGCGCTCGACCAGCGCGCTGTCGCCGATGTCGCCCTGCACGAACACGTGGCGCGCATCGCCCGACAGGCTGTCCAGGTTGTGCACGTTGCCGGCGTAGGTCAGCTTGTCCAGGTTGACAACAGGCTCATCGGAGCCGGCCAGCCAGTCGAGCACGAAATTGGCGCCGATGAAGCCGGCGCCGCCAGTGACCAAGATTGTCATGTTCTTGAATTAAAGAAAAAGCGTTTGAGTACTGCATGCCCCTGCAAAACCAATTGCAAGTAGCCCTTGCGATAGAAGCGAGGGGTGATGCAAGTTTTGAGAATTTCGCGGTGAGCCTGAACATGGTCACTGAGTTGTTTGCGCTCGGCCAGAAACTCTGGTAACCGGCGCAAAGCATCCCGATATATGCGCAGCGTCAACGAAAAGCGCCCGGACAGGGTATGGCGCGCAACCATCAGTCCATGCGCAAGCAGTAGCAAAAGGCCATATCGCCACAGCAGGCCTGCCGGCATGAGCTTGATATGCATCCATAGCGTGTTGCGTAGTCCGTGATACGCAATAAAAGGGTTGTGTCCACCGCCGCTGCTGGCTTGTCCTTCATGTAATGCCAGCAGTTGGTCTACATAGAGTGGGCGATATCCGAGCAGCACCGCACGCACCACCATGTCGGTGTCTTCGCAGTAACAGAAGAACCGTGGGTCGAAGCAGTAACCTGAGACGGAATTCAGACGATCAACCAGTTCTCTGGTGAGCATGCAGCAGCCGCCCGTGGGGCCCACGTAATGGTCATCCAAGGTCTTCCGATCCGCGGGCATCAGGCTGGCATAAAGGGCAATTCCCAGCGTGTCCACCTGCGTGGGGTCCGCTAACCTGTGCATGCGCCCTCCTGCAAGGCCGGCTCCCTCTCCTGCCTCATCCAACGCAGCGCTCAGTACAGCGAGCATGTCTTTCTGTGCCACCGCATCGTTGTTCAGCAACATGACGTACTGGCACGCTTGCTGCTGAAGCAGCAGGTCGATCAGCACATTGCTGCCCTGGGCAAAACCCAGGTTGTGCTCTGAGCGGTAGATATAGAGAGCACCCTCCCTTGGCGGCTGCGCACCTTGAAGCAGCTGCTGGTAGTCATCGGGAGAAGAGGCGTTGTCCAGCACCAGTACCCAATCCGGCAGCAGGGTGGATTGCTGGATGGACTCCAGGCAACGTAGCGTCTGGCGCGCCGTGTTGTAGTTGATGACAAGCACGCCAATGCCTTGGCCAGTGCCCCTGCATCCTGCCAAAACCGCAGAAGCAGCCCGAAGACACAGAACTTCTTTGACTGCGGGAGCTTCTGTAGGTGGTGCTAGTGCCGCCATGTACATCAGCCCACTTGGGGCGCCCGGCCATAGGAGTCGTCCAGACGAACGATATCGTCCTCGCCCAAGTAGCTGCCGGACTGGACCTCAATGATCTCCAACGGCACGGTGCCTGGGTTGTGCAGCCGGTGGATGTGCCCCGGCGGGATATAGGTAGATTCGTTCTCCTGTAGCTGAAAGCAGCGTTCGCCGTGTGTGACCTCTGCCACCCCTTTGACTACCACCCAATGCTCGGCGCGATGCCGGTGCATTTGCAGGCTCAAGCTGGCCCCGGGGTTAACAACGATGCGCTTGACCTGGAAACGTTCACCGCCATCGATACGGTCGTACCAGCCCCAGGGCCGGTGCACCTTGCGGTGCTGTTGCGCCAAGGTCTGGTCACTACCGCGTACCAAGCGAGCTACCACGTGCTTGACCTCTTGGGTACAGCGCTTGTCGGCGACCAAGACAGCGTCGGGAGTTTCGACCACGATAAGGTTTTGCAGCCCCACCCCTGCCACCAGGCGGCTACTGGACATCAGCAGGGAGTCGCGACAGCCATGGTGCAACACCGATTCACCTACCAATGCGTTGCCTTGGGGATCGCGGTCACTCACGCTCCAGAACGCGTCCCATGCGCCAACGTCGGACCAGCCCGCCTGCAGGGGTACTACACGGGCCGCAATACCCCATTCTGGATGGGCCGGCAGTTTCTCCATAACGGCGTAGTCGATGGAGTCTGGCGGGCAATCGTTAAATGCTGCGGCATCCGGCCGGATGAAGTCCAGATCCTGCCGTGCCGCCTGCATGGCAGCCCGACAGGCCTGAAGAATGTCGTTCCGGGTGCGCCCCATGGCTTGAACCCAGGTGCTGGCGCGCAGCATGAAAATTCCGCTGTTCCACAGATAGGTACCTGACTCCAGATACTGCTGTGCCACTGCATGGCTAGGCTTTTCAGAAAACCCCTCAACCGCGAATATCTCTTGGCCATGCGCAGGGCGGTATTGGATATAGCCATAGCCAGTTTCGGGATATTGGGGCACCACGCCAAAAGTGACGATCTCTCCCAGGCACGCGACCTTATAGGCTGTCTGCACGGCTGCTTGAAAAGCGGGCAAATCTTCTATCACATGGTCTGCAGGCATGGCCAGCATCACGGGGTCTTCACCATTTGCAGTGGCAAACAGCGCAGCCAAGGTGAGTGCCGGCGCCGTATTGCGAGCAGAAGGCTCCAACAGAATGGCAGCATGGTGGATACCAGCTTCCATCAACTGCCCCGCTGCTAAGAACCGATGTTCTTCATTGCACACCAGCACAGGGGCTGGTGCCTGTGGAACAGAGGTCGACAGAGCCTGCAACCGTCGAGCCGTCTGCTGCAGCATGGTTCGGCTTCCGTTCAGCGCCAAGAATTGCTTAGGATGGTTCTTGCGCGACAGGGGCCACAGGCGGGTGCCAGAGCCGCCAGACAGAATGACAGGCAACAGCATTACGGTCGCTTCGTATGAGGGGCGAGTTCTTCGGCAGCCTCCTGGCGCAGGCTCTCAAGGTCTGCCTCCAACAATGCCAACCGCTGGTTCAGCCGCCGCACGTCACGCTCGATACGAGTGTTGACCATATCAGCGTGCAGCGCCTTGACCAGCAGCACGATGCTCGCCAATAGCAGTAGCAGTGCTGGCGGGTAGCTGAAACCCGTCCAGCGCGCCAACCGGTCGATCAGCCCAGGCCACGCTCCCAGCACAGCCGCGGCGCCTGCGACCACCACCCAGAACAGACCGTGCATCAAGTAGAGATGGTCGCGGCGGATGAGGTACAGGATCAGCACCGCCAGCCCGATGCCGAGCAGGGCCGTGGTCATTTGCAAGGAAGCCATCGGACGCTTGCGCTCCTCATAGACAAGCCAGACGCAAAGCTGTGCGTGTGCCGCGGGCGCATGGTTGCAGCGCAGCGCCGCTGGCCTGCAGCCGTGGCAAAGATGGAAATGGGTGTAGGGGGCGCGCAGGCCAGACGATCTGCGGCGCCGGGCGGATTGTACAAACGCGGCTTACGCGAGCATTTCGGGGCCAAGCCCTTGAAAAGGTCTCAGACACCCGTATCATTAGCACTCGAAGCAGACGAGTGCTAGCAGCACCGTAGGCTGACACCCCAAGCGCCCGCCCTCCACAGCGGGCGCACTGTTTGACCTCTACAGCAACCCTTTTTCTTCACAGGAGAGAGCCATGAACCTTCGCCCCCTGCACGATCGCGTGATCGTCAAGCGTATCGAGAGCGAAACCACCACCGCTTCGGGCATCGTGATCCCCGACAACGCTGCCGAGAAGCCCGATCAGGGTGAAGTGCTGGCCGTGGGCCCGGGCAAGCTGGACGAGGACGGCGACCGCATTGCCATGGGCGTCAAGGTCGGCGACCGCGTGCTGTTCGGCAAGTACAGCGGCCAGACCGTCAAGCTGCACGGCGAGGAGCTGCTGGTCATGAAGGAAGACGACCTGTTCGCAGTCGTTGAGAAGTAATTCTCCGCCACCTCGCAGACCTATCAATTTTCATAGCTGCCAGCGCTTGCCAGACAAGCGTTAGCAGCGGATTTGACGCATATTCTTGAGGAGCCAAACATGGCAGCAAAAGACGTAGTTTTCGGCGGCGAAGCCCGCGCCCGCATGGTTGAAGGCGTGAACATCCTGGCCAACGCGGTCAAGGTGACTCTGGGCCCCAAGGGCCGCAACGTGGTGCTGGAGCGCTCGTTCGGCGCCCCCACGGTGACCAAGGACGGCGTGTCCGTGGCCAAGGAAATCGAGCTCAAGGACAAGCTGCAGAACATGGGCGCCCAGCTCGTGAAGGAAGTGGCCTCCAAGACCAACGACATCGCCGGTGACGGCACCACCACCGCCACGGTGCTGGCCCAGTCCATCGTGCGCGAAGGCTCCAAGTACGTGGCCGCCGGCCTGAACCCGATGGATCTGAAGCGCGGCATCGACAAGGCCGTCGTCGCCCTGGTCGAGCAGCTGAAGAAGCAGTCCAAGGCCACCACCACCTCCAAGGAAATCGCCCAGGTGGGTTCGATCTCGGCCAACTCCGACGAGTCGGTGGGCAAGATCATTGCCGACGCCATGGACAAGGTCGGCAAGGAAGGCGTGATCACCGTCGAAGACGGCAAGAGCCTGGACAACGAGCTGGACGTCGTGGAAGGCATGCAGTTCGACCGCGGCTACCTGAGCCCCTACTTCATCAACAACCCCGAGAAGCAGGCCGCGATCCTGGACAACCCCTTCGTGCTGCTGTTCGACAAGAAGATCAGCAACATCCGTGACCTGCTGCCCACGCTGGAGCAGGTTGCCAAGGCCGGCCGTCCGCTGCTGATCATCGCCGAGGAAGTCGAGGGCGAAGCCCTGGCGACCCTGGTGGTGAACACCATCCGCGGCATCCTGAAGGTTGTGGCTGTCAAGGCTCCTGGCTTCGGCGACCGCCGCAAGGCCATGCTGGAAGACATCGCCATCCTGACGGGCGGTAAGGTGATCGCCGAGGAAGTGGGCCTGTCGCTGGAGAAGGTGACGCTGGCCGACCTGGGCCAGGCCAAGACCATCGAAGTGGGCAAGGAAAACACCATCATCATCGACGGTGCCGGCAACGCTGACGACATCCAGGCGCGCGTCAAGCAGATCCGCGTGCAGATCGAGGAAGCCACCAGCGACTACGACCGCGAGAAGCTGCAAGAGCGCGTAGCCAAGCTGGCCGGCGGCGTGGCCGTGATCAAGGTGGGCGCTGCCACCGAAGTCGAGATGAAGGAAAAGAAGGCCCGCGTGGAAGACGCCCTGCACGCCACCCGCGCTGCCGTGGAAGAAGGCATCGTGGCCGGTGGCGGCGTGGCCCTGCTGCGCGCACGCCAGGCACTGGGCGACCTGAAGGGCGACAACGCCGAGCAGGACGCCGGCATCAAGCTGGTGCTCAAGGCCATCGAGTCGCCCCTGCGCGAGATCGTGGCCAACGGCGGCGGCGAGCCCTCGGTGGTCGTGAACAAGGTGCTGGAAGGCACGGGCAACTACGGCTTCAACGCCTCCAACGACACCTACGGCGACATGCTGGAAATGGGCATCCTGGACCCGACCAAGGTGACCCGCACCGCGCTGCAGAACGCCGCTTCCGTGGCCTCGCTGCTGCTGACGACCGAGGCCATGGTGGCCGAGGCCCCGAAGGACGACGCCCCCGCCGGCGGCATGCCCGACATGGGCGGCATGGGTGGCATGGGCGGCATGGGCATGTAATGGCCCGGTGAAGGGCCGCGGCCCTTCACGCCTTTTCCCCAGGGAAACGAAAAACCCCGCAGGTCGCAAGGCCTGCGGGGTTTTCTTTCGTCTGAGTGCTATTGTTTGAATAGCTTCCAGCGCTTGTCCAGCAAGGGCTGGAGGCGGATTTGGCTGATCAAACCAGTCGGTGCAGCAGGTCGGCGGTGGAGGCATCCAGCCCCGTGGCATCGCCGCTGGCCAGCCGCGGCTCCAGATCCTGGGCCAGCACCTTGCCCAGTTCCACGCCCCACTGGTCGAAGCTGTTGATGCCCCAGATGGCGCCAGCCACGAACACCCGGTGCTCGTACAGCGCGATCAGGGCGCCCAGCGCCTCGGGCGTCAGCGCCTCCAGCAGCAAGAAGGTGCTGGGCCGGTTACCGCCGAAGGCACGGTGCGGGTTGCCGTCGGGCGACTCGCGGCCCATGGCCAGCGCCCGGGCCTGGGCCAGCGCGTTGGCCACCAGCCGTGGGTGCTGGCCCGGCAGGTCGCGCCCGGGCTGGCGCAGGGCGATGAACTCCACGGGGATGACATCGGGCCCCTGGTGGATCATCTGGAAGAAGGCGTGCTGGCCGTTGGTGCCGGGCTCGCCCCAGACCACCGGCGAGGTGGCGTAGGGCAGTGGCGCGCCGGCGGCGTCCACGCCCTTGCCGTTGCTCTCCATCTCCAGCTGCTGCAGATAGGCCGGCAGGCGGCGCAGGCCGTGGCTGTAGGGCGCCACGCAGCGGCTGGCAAAGCCGTGGAAGTTGCGATACCACACGTCCAGCAGCGCCAGGCGCATAGGCAGGTTCTGCTCCAGCGGGGCCTGGCGGAAGTGCTGATCCATGGCGTGCGCCCCCGCCAGCAGGTGGCGGAAGTTCTCGGCGCCGATGGCGATGGCGATGGGCAGGCCGATGGCCGACCACAGTGAGTAGCGCCCGCCCACCCAGTCCCAGAAACCCAGCGTGGTGCGGATGCCGAACTGCGCGGCGGCCTCCAGGTTGGTGGTCAGCGCCCAGAAGTGGCGCGCCACGTCGCTGCCGCCCTGCGCCACAAACCACGCGCGCGCGGCCTGGGCGTTGGTCATGGTCTCCAGCGTGGTGAAGGTCTTGGAGGCGATCAGGAACAGCGTGCTTTCGGGCTTGAGCGTAGCCAGCAGGCTGCCCAGCTCCATGCCGTCCACGTTGCTGATGAAGTGCAGGCGCTTTCGCGAAGGGCGCAGGTCGTCCAGCGCCTTCACGGCCATGGCAGGGCCCAGGTCGGAGCCGCCGATGCCGATATTGACGATGTCGGTGATGGCGTCGTCGGCACGCACCTGCTCGGCCAGCTGCAGCATGGCGTCCAGCGTGACGTGCACCTCGCGCAGCGCATCGGCCACGAAGGGCGTGGCCGCGGGTAGCGCGCGCGCCGGCTCGCGCAGCAGCCAGTGCATGACGGAGCGCCGCTCGGTGTGGTTGATGGGGCAGCCGGCGAACATGGCGTCGCGGTAAGCCTCCACGCCGCACTCGCGCGCCAGCTGCAGCAGCAGTGCCTCGGTGGCCTCGTCGATCAGGTTCTTGGACAGGTCGGCATGGATGTGCGGCGCCTGCTGGCTGAAGCGCTGCACGCGCCCCGCGTCCTGCATCAGGGCCTGGCGCATGTCAAACGAACGCCCCGCCCGGGCGTAGTGGGCGGCCAGCAGACCCCAGGCCGGCGTGCGGTCGCAGCGGGTGCGCGGGTCGGTATAGGGGGGTGCCGGCGTACTCATGCTGCCGCGGCTGCCTGCATCAGCTGCTCCAGCTTGGCCGCGTCGGCCGCGAAGGCGCGTATGCCTTCGGCCAGCTTCTCGGTGGCCATGGCGTCCTGGTTGAGCGCGTAGCGAAAGCCCGCCTCGTCGTAGCGCACGGGCTCCAGCTGCAGCGTGCGCGCCGCCTCGGGGTCGAGCGCGCGCTGCAGCGGGGCGTCGCTGGCCTGCAGCTGCGCCATCAGCTCGGGCGAGATGGTCAGCAGGTCGCAGCCAGCCAGGGCCGTGATCTGGCCCACGTTGCGAAAGCTCGCGCCCATGACCTCGGTGACGATGCCGAAGTGCTTGTAGTGGTGGTAGATGGCGCGCACGCTCTGCACGCCGGGGTCGCTCGCGCCCGCCATGGCGGCCTCGTCCCAGCTGCTGCCTGCTCGGCTTTTGTACCAGTCGTAGATGCGGCCGACGAAGGGCGAGATGAGCTGCACCTTGGCCTGCCCGCAGGCCACGGCCTGGGCGAAGGAGAACAGCAGCGTCAGGTTGGTGCGAATGCCGCGCTCTTCCAGGATGCGCGCGGCCTCGATGCCCTCCCAGGTGGCGGCCACCTTGATCAGCACGCGCGAGGGGTCCTGGCCCTCGGCGCGGTACATGGCGACGATGCGCTCGGCGCGCGCCACGGTGGCTGCCGTGTCGAAGGACAGGCGCGCGTCGACCTCGGTGGACACACGCCCGGGGATGAGCTGCAGGATCTCGCAGCCAAAGCGCACGATCAGGCGGTCCATCAGCTCGTCGATGTGGCGGCCGGCGCCGCCGGCCACGCTTTGCTGCAACAGCGGCGCGTACTCGGCCTTCTGCACGGCCTTGAGGATCAGCGAGGGGTTGGTGGTCGCGTCCTGGGGCTGGAACTGGGCCAGCTGGCGGAAGTCGCCCGTGTCGGCGACTACGGTGGTGTACTGGCGGAGAGCTTCGAGCTGGTTCATCAGGGCAGATCCTCTAACGTGAACAGGGCCGCTCGGCTGGCAGGCCCGGACAAAAGCGCAGGCAGTGTATGCGCCCCGGGGGGCGGCGCCTGTCGGCCGGCGCCGCGCATGAAACTCGATAACATCTGCCGCCATGAGCTTTGACCTGGTTCTCTTTGGCGGCACGGGCGACCTGGCCTGGCGCAAGCTGCTGCCGGCGCTGGCGCAGGCATACCGCCACGGCTCGCTGCCGCAGGGCGGACGCATCATCGGCGTGGCACGCGACAGCCTGACGGACGACGAATACCGCGCCCTCATCCGCAGCCGCTTCGAGGGCGTGGAGGACGACAAGCAGCCCACGGGCGAGGAATTCCAGCGCTTTGCGCAGCTGCTGCACTACCAGCGCATGGACCTGACCCAGCCGGACGACTACCAGCAGCTGAAAAGCCGCCTGGCCGAGCGCAACGCTGACGTGGTGGTCATGTACCTGGCCACCGCGCCGCAGCTGTTCACCGTGGCCTGCGAGCAGCTGGGTGCCGCCGGCCTGGCCACGCCACAGACCCGCGTGGTGCTGGAAAAGCCCCTGGGCCACGACCTGCAGTCCAACCGCGCCATCAACGCCGCCGTGCGCCGCGTGTTCGATGAAGGGCAGATCTTTCGCATCGACCACTACCTGGGCAAGCCCTCGGTGCAGAACCTGCTGGCGCTGCGCTTCGGCAACGCGCTGTTCGAGCCCTGGTGGCGGCGCGAGACGATTGCCAGCATCGAGATCACCATCGCCGAGCAACTGGGCGTGGAGGCGCGTGGCGCCTTCTACGACGGCACCGGCGCGCTGCGCGACATGGTGCAGAACCACGCACTGCAGCTGCTGTGCGCCATTGCCATGGAGCCGCCCATCAACGCCCACGCCGACGCCATCCGCGACGAAAAGCTGAAGGTGCTGCGCTCGCTCAGCCCCTGGACGCCCACCACCCTGGCGCAGGACGTGGTGCGCGGCCAGTACGCCGCCGGCTCGCTCGCCGGCCAGCGCGTGCCCGGCTACCGCGAAGAGGACGGCGTGGCCCCGGCCAGCCACACCGAGACCTTCGTCGCCCTGCGCACGCAGATCGCCAACTGGCGCTGGGCCGGTGTGCCGTTCTACATCCGCACCGGCAAGCGCCTGGCCGCGCGCGAGGCGCACATCGCCATCCACCTGCGGCCCACGCCGCACGCCATCTACCCCACGCCGCTGGTGTGCGGCGCCAACCGCCTGGTGATCCACCTGCAGCCGCGCGACGGGCTGGCGCTGCACCTGTTCGCCGCGGCCAGCGAAACACGCGGCGCCCAGGCCCTGGCCGAGGCGCCGGGCCTCACCCCCGTGCAGCTGGACCTGGACTTCGAGCAGCGCTTCGGCTCCCGGCGCGTAGGTGCCTACGAGCGGCTGCTGCTGGACGTGATCGCCGGGCGGCTGAACCTGTTCGTGCGCGCCGACGAACAGGAGGCCGCGTGGCGCTGGGTGGAGCCCATCATGCAGTCCTGGCAGGAGCAGGACGCGCGCGGTGAAGGACCGCGCCTGTATGCCGCCGGCACCTGGGGCCCGGGCGCCGCCAGCGCTCTGGTGGCGCGCGACGGCAACACTTGGATAGAGGAATGCTAGACCGCATCACCGCCTCGCTGCCCTCGCTCGCGCCCGCCGAGCAGCGCGTGGCGCGGCTGGTGCTGGCGGACGCGCGCGCCTTCGCCCGGCTGCCGGTGCGCGAGCTGGCAGCGCGGGCGCAGGTCAGCAAGCCCACGGTGGTGCGCTTTTGCCGCAGCATGGGCTACGACGGGCTGGCGGACTTCAAGCTGAAGCTGGCCGGCAGCGTGAGCGAGGGCGTGCCCTTCATCCACCGCAGCGTGGACGCCGACGACAAGACCTCGGACGTGCTGGTCAAGGTGGTGGACAACGCCGTGGCCGCCTTTTTGCAGTACCGCAACGCGGCCAGCGTGCAGGCGCTGGACCGCGCGGCGGAGGCGATCGCCGCCACCTGGCAGACCGGGCGGCGCATCGAGTTCTACGGCGCGGGCAACTCCGGCATCGTGGCGCAGGACGCGCAGCACAAGTTCTTTCGCCTCGGCATCACCAGCCTGTCCACCAGCGACGGCCACATGCAGGTCATGAGCGCCACGCTGCTGCAGCCCGGCGACTGCGCCGTCATCATCAGCAACTCCGGGCGCACGCGCGACCTGATGGACGCGGCCGACATCGCCCGCAAGCGCGGCGCCACCACGATCGCCATCACCGCCAGCGGCTCGCCCCTGGCGCACAGCTGCCAGATCCACCTGGCCGCCGACCACCCCGAGGGCTACGACCGCTACAGCCCCATGGTCTCGCGCCTGTTGCACCTGCTCATCATCGACGTGCTGGCCACGCGCGTGGCGCTGTCCATTGGCGAGCCGCTGCAGCCCGTGCTGCAGCAGATGAAGAACAACCTGCGCGCCAAGCGCTATACCTGAAGCCTAGACGCGGCGCAGCAGCAGCGACGCGTTCACCCCGCCGAAGCCGAAGCCGTTGACCAGCGCCAAATCCATGGCCATGGGCCGCGCGCTGCCGGCCACCAAGTCGATGCCGCGGGCCAGCGGGTCGGACTGCTCCAGGTTCAGCGTGGCCGGCGCCACTTGGTCGCGCAGCGCCAGCACGGTGAAGATGGCGGCCACCGCACCCGCCGCGCCCAGCAGGTGGCCGGTGGCGGACTTGGTGGAGCTGACGGCCAGGCCGCCGTCCGTGCCGAACAGGCTGCGGATCGCCGCCAGCTCGCCCCGGTCGCCTACCGGCGTGGAGGTGGCGTGCGCGTTCAGGTACTGCACCTGGGTCGGTAGCACACCGGCCATGGCCAGCGCCTGCGCCATGCTGCGGCGCGCGCCGTCGCCGTCCTCGGGGCCGGCGGTGATGTGGAAGGCGTCGGCCGAAGTGCCGTAGCCCGCCACCTCGGCCAGCGGCACGGCGCCGCGCGCCAAGGCGTGCTCCAGCGATTCGAGCACCAGCGCGCCCGCGCCCTCGCCCATCACGAAACCGTCGCGGCCGGCGTCGAACGGGCGCGAGGCCTCGCGCGGGCGGTCGTTGTAGCCGGTGGACAGCGCCTTGGCCGCGGCGAAGGCGCCCAGGCTCACGCGGTCGATGGCCGCCTCGGTGCCGCCGCACAGGGCCACGTCGGCCTCGCCCGAGCGGATCAGCCGCAGCCCATCGCCCAGCGCCTGCACGCTGGCCGCGCAGGCCGTGACGGGCGCGCCCAGCGGCCCTTTCAGGCCATGGCGGATCGACACGTGCCCCGCCGCCAGGTTGGCCAGGAAGGACGGCACGGTGAAGGGCGACAAGCGTCCCGCGCCCCGGCTGTCGGTGGTGCGCACGGCCTGGACGATGGCGCCGAAGCCGCCGATGCCTGAGCCGATGACGCAGGCCGTGCGCTCTCTTGCGCGCTCGTCCGCAGGCGGCCAGCCGGCCTGGGCCAGGGCCTGCGCGGCGGCGTCCAGCGCCAGGGGGATGAAGCGATCCATCTTGCGCAGCTCCTTGGGTGGCGCCACGGCGCCCTCGTCCCAGCCGCCCTCGGCGTCCTGCGCCAGGCTGGGGACCAGGCCGGCGACCTGGCCCGGCACGTCGGGCGCCAGCTCCGGCGGCAGCCGCACCAGGCCCGAGGCGCCGGCGCGCAGCCGCTGCCAGCAGCGCTCCACGCCGCGCCCCAGCGGCGAAACCAGTCCCATGCCGGTGATGACCACGCGGCGGCTGGCGCCTGCGCTCGTGCTGTTGTCCATGGCGAATCCCTGCCGCTTCCGGCGTTTATGATGACGCGCATCATCATAAATAGGTTTTGATGATGCAAGCAATCAATGGAGCCGTTGCATGAAAGTGTCCAAGGCGCAGGCCGCGCAGAACCGGCAGGACATCCTGGAGGCCGCTGCCCGGCTGTACCGCGAGCACGGGCTGGCCGGCGTGGGCGTGGCCGAGGTGACGCGCGGCGCCGGGCTGACGCACGGCGGGCTGTACCGGCATTTCGAGTCCAAGGACGCGCTGGTGCGCGAGGCCTGCGCAAGCGCGTTCGAGCTGCCCAAGGCTGTGCTGCAGGACGCGCTGCAGCGCGCCTCGCCAGACCAGGCGCGGCCGGCGTTCGTGCAGGCCTATCTGTCTGCCGCACACCGCGACCAGCCGGGGGAAGGCTGCCCCGTGGCTGCGCTGGCGGTGGACGTGGGGCGCGCGGGCGGCGGCGTGGCAGAGGCCTTCACGCAGGGCGTGAAGGGCAACATCACCCGTTTTGCCGCCCTGGCGCACGGCCTGGCGCCGGGCCAGAAGCCAAGCCCGGCGCAGCGCACCGATGCGGTGTTCACGCTGGCCACGCTGGTGGGCGCGCTGGTGCTGGCGCGAGCAACCGCACCGGCGGACGCTGCGCTGTCGGATGAGATATTGGCGACGGTGCGCACGCACCTCACGGCGCCGCGGCCAAAGCGGCGCGGCCGCGACGCTACCAAATAAGGAGCTATTTGCGCTTTTTAGTACTGGGTTTCAGGCATTTTTCATGCGCAAACCCAGGCGCAGCCTGCGCGGCCAGCTCACTTTTTCATATCACCGACCGTAGGTCGCCGTGAAGCTGGCCTTGGCCAGCGTGTGCGCGTTGACGTTGAAGCCGGCCAGCGCCGCCGGGGCGTCGTCGGGCACGTCGATGCGCTCCACCGACAGCGCGTGCACCGTGAAGATGTAGCGGTGCGGCTTGTCGCCCGGCGGCGGGCACATGCCGCCCCAGGCGTACTGGCCGTAGTCGTTGCGGATGTGGCGTGCGCCCGCCGGCAGGTTTGCGCCGCCCTTGGCGCCGGCGTTCGCGGCCAGCTCCGTGGTGCCGCCCGGCAGGTCGATCACGTACCAGTGCCAGAAGCCCGAGCCGGTGGGCGCATCCGGGTCATAGACGGTGACGGCGAAGCTCTTCGTGCCCTCGGGCGCGCCGCTCCAGGCCAGCACGGGCGAGCGGTTGTCGCCGCCGCAGCCGAAGTCGTCAAACTCGAAGCGCGCGTCGATGCTGCTGCCGGCGGCAATGTCGGGGCTGGTGAGGGTGAAGGTGGCGGCCATGGCGGTTCCTTTCGCAAAGAGGCTGGGGTGAAAGAAGGGCAACGGCCTTTATCGCACAGCCGTCAGCCCGGCACCACGCTCAAGGGAATGCGCCCTTCCTCCACGCCGTGGCAGGCCACGCGCGTGCCCAAGCCGTCGTCCAGCAGCTGCGGGCGCTCGACGCGGCAGCGGTCGTTGGCGAACGGGCAGCGCGGGTTGAAGGCGCAGCCGCTGGGCGGGTTGAGCGGGTTGGGCACCTCGCCCTGCACGGGCGTGCGCGCGCGGCCGGTGTCGTGCATCTTGGGGATGGCGTCCAGCAGCATGCGGGTGTAGGGATGGCGCGGCTGGGCGAACAGGCGCGGCTTGTCGGCCAGCTCCACCAGGCGGCCCAGGTACATCACGCCGACCTGGTCGCTCACGTGGCGCACCACGGCCAGGTTGTGGCTGATGAACAGGTACGTGAGGCCCTGCTTGCGCTGCAGGTCCTTCATGATGTTGAGCACCTGCGCCTGCACCGACACGTCCAGCGCGCTGGTGGGCTCGTCGCAGACCAGGAACTCGGGCTCGGTGGCCAGGGCGCGGGCAATCGAGATGCGCTGGCGCTGCCCACCCGAGAACTGGTGCGGGTACTTGGCCATGTCCAGCGGCGACAGGCCCACGGACTGCAGCAGCTGGCCCACGCGTTCGGACAGCTCGGCCTTGGTCTTCAGGATGCCGTGCTCGCGCAGCGGCTCGCCCACGATGTCGCGCACCAGCCAGCGCGGGTTCAGGCTGGCGTAGGGGTCCTGGAAGATCATCTGGATGCGCCGGCGCATGGCCTTGGCGTTGCCGCCCTTGAAGGCAGCGTGCGCATCCTGCCCGTCGAAAGTGAAACCGCCGCGCGTGGGCTCGTACAGGCCCACCAGCAGCCGCGCCACCGTGCTCTTGCCGCAGCCGGATTCGCCCACCAGGGCCAGCGTCTTGCCACGCTCGATCTCGAAGCTGACGCCGTCGACAGCGTGCAGCAGCAGGCGCGGCTTGCGCTCCAGCACGCGGTTCAGCCACGGCGGGGAGACGTCGAAGGTGCGCGCCAGGTCGTGCGCGCGCACCAGCGGCTGGCCGGCGCCCTGCCCGCCCGCGGGCGAAGCAGCGGCGCCGGCGTTGCCGGGCTCGGCCAGGCCGGCACGCTCGCCCAGCAGGGGCAGCGCGGCCTTCAGCGGGCCGAGGTTGTTGCTGTAGCTGTTGTTCATGCGGCCTCCTTGCGTGCCGGGGCGTGCAGCCAGCACGCCGCCTGGGTGGCGCCGGCGGGCATCAGGTCGGGCCGCTCGACGCGGCAGCGGTCGAAGACGCGCGGGCAGCGCGGGTTGAAGGCGCAGCCGCGCGGGATGGCGTTCAGGCGCGGCATGGCGCCGTCGATCTGGTTCAGCCGCTCGCGCTCGCTGTCCATGTCGGGGATGGAGGCCATCAGCCCGGCCGTGTAGGGGTGGGCCGGGCGGTTGATGACCTCGTCCACCGGGCCGATCTCGGCCACGCGGCCGGCGTACATGACGGCCACGCGGTCGCAGGTCTCGGCGATCACGCCCATGTCGTGCGTGATCAGCATGACGGCGGCGCCGCGCGTCTTGCAGATGCTCTTGAGCAGCTGAATGATCTGCGCCTGGATGGACACGTCCAGCGCCGTGGTGGGCTCGTCGGCCACGATGAGCTGGGGCTCGGCGGCCAGGGCCAGGGCGATCACCACGCGCTGGCGCATGCCGCCGGAGAACTGGTGCGGGTAGTGGTCGATGCGCTGCTCGGCCGCGGGGATGCCGGTGTCTTTCAGCAGCCCGATGGCGCGCTGGCGCGCCTCCGCCGCGCTCACCGGCAGGTGGGTGCGGATGGTCTCGATGAGCTGCTGGCCCACGGTGTACAGCGGGTTCAGCGAAGTCAGCGGGTCCTGGAAGATGGCGCCGATGCGCCGCCCGCGCACGTGGCGCATCTGTTCCGCGGCCAAGTTGTCGATGCGCTGGCCCTCCAGCAGGATCTGCCCGCTGGCGATATGGCCCGGCGGCTCCAGCAGGCCGATGATGGACGCGCCGGTCAGCGACTTGCCGGCGCCGGACTCGCCCACCACGCCCAGGATCTCGCCCGGCGCGATGGAAAAGCTGACGTTGTCCAGCGCCCGCAGCGTGCCGCGGCGGCCCGGGAATTCGACGACGAGGTTTTGGACTTCAAGTAAAGACATGGCGGTCGCCCTGTGGTTAGCGCAGACGGGGGTTGAGGGCATCCCGCAGCCAGTCGCCCAGCAGGTTCACCGACAGGGCGATCAGCACCAGCATGACGCCGGGGAAGACGGTGATCCACCACTCGCCCGAGAACAGGTAGTCGTTGCCGATGCGGATCAGCGTGCCCAGCGACGGCGAGGTGGGCGGCGCGCCCACGCCCAGGAAGGACAGCGTGGCCTCGGTGATGATGGCCGTGGCCACCTGGATGGTGGCCAGCACCATGACCGGGCCCAGCACGTTGGGCAGCACGTGACGGCGCATGATGGACAGCGGGCCCACGCCGGTGACGCGCGCGGCCTGCACGTATTCCTTGTTGCGCTCCACCAGCGTGCTGCCGCGCACGGTGCGCGCGTACTGCACCCAGCCGGTCAGCGAGATGGACAAAATCAGCACGCCGAAGGCCAGCGACTCGGGCGCATTGGGGAACACCGCCCGGCCCACGCCGGCGATCAAAAGGGCGATCAGGATGGCAGGGAAGGACAGCATCACGTCGCACAGGCGCATCAGCACCGCGTCGACCCAGCCGCCCTGGAAGCCCGCCCACAGGCCCAGGCCCACACCCACCACCACCGACAGCAGCACCGAGGCCAGGCCGACGATGAGCGAGATGCGCGCGCCGTAGATCAGCGCGGACAGGATGTCGCGGCCCTGGTCGTCCGTGCCCAGCAGGTACTTGGTGCCGCCGCCCTCCTGCCAGGCGGGCGGCAGGCGCGCGTCGCCCAGCTCCAGCGTGGCCAGGTCGAAGGGGTTGTGCGGCGCCACCCAGCCGGCGAACAGCGCGCAGACCACGCACACCAGGGCGATGGCCGCGGCGAGCATGGCCACGGGCGAGGTTCGGAAGCTGTGCGCGACGTCGCTGTCGTACCAGCGCAAAAGGGTTTGTTTCATGGATGCGTGCCCGCGAGAGACAAACCGTGGCGGTGCGCGGTGCGCTGGCGCCAAGTCTTGCCATTTACTACTGATTTAATAGCTGCTGCCGCTTGCTGGACAAGGGCTAGAGCCGTTTTTTGCTTGAAATTGACTGCCATCTTCGATGGTGCCTACCCGGCTGCCTACAGCGCCCCGGCCAGCGGCATGGCCTGCTCCACCAGGCTGGCGTGCAGCGCGGCGCCCAGCGGCAGGATGTCGTCGTTGAAGTCATAGCGGCTGCTGTGCAGCAGGCTGTGGCCCGCGCCCATGCCCTGCCCCAGGCGCAGGTAGGCGCCGGGCCGGGCCTGCAGCATGAAGGAGAAATCCTCCGCACCCATGCTGGGCTCCAGGTCGCGCACCACGTTCTCGGCGCCCAGCAGGCTGGCCGCCACGTCGCCAGCGAAGCGCGCCTCGCCTTCGGTGTTGATGGTGGCGGGGTAGATGCGCTCGTAGCGCACGGTGGCGCTGGCGCCAAAGCCGAGGGCGACGGCGCTGCACAGCTCCTTGATGCGCCGCTCCAGCATGTCCTGCACGGCCGGATCGAACGCGCGCACGGTGCCCACCAGCGTGGCCGTGCCGGGCAGCACGCTGAAAGCACCCAGGTCGCCGGCCTGCATGGCGCACAGGCTGACGACGGCGCTGTCCAGCGGCCGCACGTTGCGCGCGACGATGCTCTGCACCGCCGTGATGATTTGGGCCGCCACCAGCACCACGTCCACCGTCTGGTAGGGGTGTGCACCATGGCCGCCGCGGCCGGTGATCTCGATGGTGATGCGGTCGGCGGCGGCCATCATGGGGCCGTCGTTGATGCCGACGGTGCCGGGCCGCATGGCCGGCCAGTTGTGCATGGCATAGACGGCCTGCACGGGCCAGCGCTCGAACAGGCCGTCCTCGATCATCACGCGCGCGCCGCCCAGGCCCTCCTCGCCCGGCTGGAAGATCAGCACGGCCGTGCCGTCGAACTGCCGCGTGGCCGCCAGGTAGCGCGCCGCACCCACCAGCATGGCGGTGTGGCCGTCATGGCCGCAGCCGTGCATCAGGCCGCTTTTGGCCGAGCGCCAGGGGAAGTCGTTGTGCTCGGTCATGGGCAGCGCGTCCATGTCGGCGCGCAGGCCGATCATGGCGCCGCTGCCGCGCCCGCGGCCGTGGATGACGCCCACCAGGCCGGTCTTGCCGATGCCCTCGTGTACCTCGTCCACGCCGCAGGCGCGCAGGGCTTCGCGCACGCGCGCGCCGGTGTAGACCTCTTCGAAGCCGATCTCCGGGTGGGCGTGCAGGTCGCGCCGCAGGGCCGTGAGCTCGGGGTGGAACTGGGCGATGTGGGCGAATGCGCGTCCGCCCGCCTTGTAGCGCTGGGCTGGTTGCTGCATGGCCTCAATGCCCCTTGCCGGACACGCGCAGGCGCGGGTCCACGACGAAGTACAGCAGATCCACCACCAGGTTGATGATGACGAAGATCAGCGCGATCAGGCACAGGTAGGCGGCCATGACGGGGATGTCGGCGAACGTCACGGCCTGGATGAACAGCAGGCCCATGCCGGGCCACTGGAACACGGTCTCGGTGATGATGGCAAAGGCGATCAGGCCGCCGATCTGCAGGCCGGTGATGGTCATCACGGGCACCAGCGTGTTCTTCAGCGCATGGCCGAAGTGGATGGCCCGGTCGGTCAGGCCGCGCGCACGGGCGAACTTGATGTAGTCGGTGCGCAGCACCTCCAGCATCTCGGCGCGCACCAGGCGCATGATCAGAGTGAGCTGGAAGATCGCCAGCGTGATGGCCGGCAGCACCAGGTGGTGCCAGCCCTTGGCGCTGAGCAGGCCCGTGCTCCACCAGCCCAGCTGCGTGACCTCGCCCCGGCCGTAACTGGGGAACCAGCCCAGCGTCACCGAGAACACCAGGATCAGCAGGATGCCGATCAGGAAGGTGGGCAGCGACACGCCCAGCAGCGACAGCGTCATGAACACCTGGCTGGTGAAGGTGCCGCGCTTCAAGGCCGCATACACGCCCATGGGCACGCCCACCAGCAGAGCGATGGCGGCGGCCACCAGGGCCAGCTCCAGCGTGGCGGGGAAGCGCTCGGCGATCAGGCGCGAGACCTTGGCACCCTGGCGCAGCGACAGACCGAAGTCGCCCTGCGCGGCGTTCACCAGGAACTGCCAGAACTGCACGATGAAGGGCTTGTCCAGGCCCAGGGCGGCGCGCATCTCGGCGATCTGCTCGGGCGTGGCGTCCTGCCCCAGCATGAAGACGACCGGGTCGCCCACGAACTGGAACAGCATGAAGGAGATGAAAGCCACGGTGACCATGACGATCACGGCCTGCACAAGGCGGCGGAGTATGAAGGCAAGCATTCGGGTCGGGCGGCCTGAAAAGAGTGGCGCATGCTAGCAGGCCGAAAAGGCCCGGCCGGCAAAGGCACAGCGCGGCCGGGCGTTTGGCGCACCGGCCGCGCGACGGCGGCGTTCAGCCGGGAAAAAGATCAGTTGATCTTCACCGTGCGGATGTCCACACGGTTGTCGGCGCGGTGCACCAAGTCCACGTTCTTCTTCATCGCCCAGGGGATGACCTGGTCGTACAGCGGGATGTGCGAGACGGTGTCGTTGGACAGCTGCAGCGCCTCGGTCATCATGCGCGCGCGCACCGGCGCGTCGGTTTCGACCTTGATGCGGTCGACCAGATAGTCCATGCGCTCGTTGCTGTACTTGCCGACGTTGTAGTTGCCGTCGCCGCCCGTGCCCACGCTGCGCACCAGCGACTGCAGGCTGTACAGGCCGTCGAACGTCGGCACGCCCCAGCCCAGCAAGTAGATGCTGGCTTCGCTGCGCTGGATCATGGGGAAATAGTTCACCGTGGGCAGCGTGCGCAGCCTGGCCTTCACGCCCACGCGCGCCCACATGGCGGTGATGGCCTGGCAGATGGCCTCGTCGCTGATGTAGCGGTTGTTGGGGCAGGCGAAATCGACCTCGAAGCCGTCGCCGTAGCCAGCCTCGGCCAGCAGCTTCTTGGAGGCCTCCACGTCATAGGGGAAGCGCTTGCCCACGGTTTCGGACCAGCCGGCCACCTGGGGCGCCACCAGCGTGCCGGCGGGCTTGCCCAAGCCGCGCAGAATGTTGCGCGTGAGGGCGTTGACGTCGATGGCCTGGTACAGGGCCTTGCGCACGCGCACGTCCTTGAGCGGGTTCTTGCCCTTCACGCTGGAGCCCACCAGTTCGTCGCGGAACTGGTCCATGCCCAGGAACAGCGTGCGGTTCTCCAGCCCGTCGATGACCTTCAGGTCGGCGCTGCTGCGCAGGCGCTGCAGATCCTGGGGCGCCGGGTCGAGCACCATGTCCACCTCGCCCGACAGTAGCGCAGCAATGCGCGTGGCGCCCGACTTGATCGGCGTGTAGACGATCTCGGTCACGTTGCTGGCCATCGTGCCCCACCAGTTGGGGTTGCGCTTCAGCACCATGCGCACATCCGGCTGCCAGGATTCAAGCGTGAAGGGGCCGGTGCCCATGGCGTTGCGATGGGCGAAGTTCTCATCCGTGCCCTTGATGTCCTTGGGCTCGACGGAGCGGTTCTTCTCGGCCCAAGCCTTGCTCATCATGCGCAGCTCGGTCAGCTGGCGCAGCAGCACGGGGTTGGGCCCCTTCAGGAAGATGTCGATGGTGCCGGCATCCACCTTGGCCACGCGGTCGATGCCCTGCACGAACGGGCCATAGTTGGACGTCTTGGCCATTGCGCGCTGGATGGAGTACACCGCATCGTCCGCGGTGAACGCCGAGCCGTCATGGAACTTCACGCCCTGGCGCAGCGTGATGCGCATCTGGGTGGGGCTGACGTTGGTCCACGCCGTGGCCAGCTGGGGCTCCACCTCGAACGTCTTGCTGTTGTAGTAGACCAGGCTCTCATACACGTATGCATGGATGCCGTTTTGCAGTGCGTTGTTTTGCGAATGGATGTCCCAGGTGGAGATTTCGCCCTGGCTGGCCCACTTGAAGGTCTTGGCGTGCACGGCGGGCACCACGGTCAGAGCGCTGGCCGCCAGCATGGAAAGAAGCAACCTTTTGAGCTGCATTGGAGAACCCTTCAGAATGTGAAAACTGAACTATGCCGCATGCCGCAGCCGACCCGGGCATAGGGAAAGCACCGGGTCGGAGCGGGCGGCAAATATGCGGGTGGCCGCTGACGTAAATCAACAGCAGAAAAAAGCAAAACCCCCAAAGGGGGTCTTGCCTACGGCCATCCGCGCATGGCTGACGCATGCGCGAACGAAGGCGTCAGATTAGAAGCGGTGACGCAGGCCGACTGTAATGCCGGTGCGATTGCGGGCGCCGCTGGCCTGATCCAGCTTAATCTCGCTGCCGCCGCTGATACTGGTGTGGTCCACACCGAAATAGGCATCGGTGCGCTTGCTGAAAGCATAGTCCGCAACGGCCACGTAGAAGTTGGCGTTTCCGTTGTAAGTGCCAGTGGCAGAGCCCGACTGCTTGCCGCGGAAGTAGTGCATGCCCACGTTGAGCTGAGAGGTGACCTGATAGCCCACGCCGATCTTGAACAGTTGGCGCTTGTTTGCATCGCCCGGCTGGAAGCCTCCATTCGTCTGACCGGACCAGAACTGGCCCAGGATGGCACCATCCAGGGCGTTACGGCGCGCTTGCACGGACAAGGGGTTGGCGGTCGCGGTGAATTTGGCTTTATTCAGGCCATAGCCTGTAGAAAAATACCAGGGACCGGTGCGATACGAGCCGCCTAAGGTGTAGGCGTCGACATCCGTGCCTCCCGGCAGAGTGGTGCGCATATACCCTGCGCCTACCGCTGCGCCGCTGGCTGCGTAGCGCAGATAGCCGCCCATGGTCTTGAAGGCGCCACCTTGCAGGGTGCTTGCGGTCTGTGCAGCAATCGCATTCCTCAGGTTATTTGCGTAAGCGTTGAGAGCTTCGGGCGTAGCGCCGCTCGGTGTAATAGCGTCAATCGCCCTTGAATCATTTTTTTCGTCAAACGAATATTGCAGCGAACCGACGAAGCTGCGGTCAGGCGTGGCGAACGTGTACTTCAACGCATTACTAGTGCGCGCGCCCATGGCCATGCCCAGCTCGGGCTTGTAAGCTTCCATGTAGGGCGAGTAGGGGAAAGATGCGTAGGTACTGGTCACTACGTCGAACAGTACGTTCCACTGGCGGCCGGCGGTGATGCGGCCATAAGGCCCCTGCAAGCCCACGTGCGCCAATTGGAAGAACGGCGTGGAGACGGACCCATCGTCAGCATTGAGGCGGTTTTCCAGCACCACAAGCGCCTTGCTGCCGCCGCCCAGGTCCTCTTCGACGTTGATGCCCCAGCGGCTTTGCGACATGCCGCCGCCCATGAGCTGGGTCTTGCCGTCCTGGCCCGGCCCCTCATTGTTAGTGTGGCGCACGGCCGCGTCCACGATGCCCCACAGCTGAACCTTGCTGGTGCTGGTTTGGGCGTAAAGAGCCGGTGCAGACGCTGCAAGCACAGCAAGCGCCAGGGTTTTCTTGACGAAGGAGGCCATTTTAGAAGTCTTTCTTCAAAGGGTAGGGGAAGTTCCATTCTTCAAAAAGCACTTCTTGCGGACAAGCCTGGATCGCATTCCAGCCACAGGAGTTTTCCCTAGGCTTTTGTTACATCAGAGATCAAGAAAAAACAAAAAGCCGCTGCCCGAAGGCAGCGGCTTTCTTTCCTTTTGCAAAGCTGGCGAATGCCAGCTGTTGCTTAGAAGGAGTGACGGATACCGACCTGCACACCAGTCTGGTTCTCACCAGCGGCAGGAGTGATGTTGCCCAGGCCCTTGGCACCCAGTGCCAGGCTGGAAGCGTCATTGTTCTTCAGGTAAGCCACCGTGCCGTACACAGCCGTACGCTTGGACAGGTTGTGCACATAACCCAGGCTCAGCTGGTGAGCCTTGGAATCGATGAACTTCTGGTCGTACAGAGCGTACTGCAGACGAACCTGACCGGCGCCCACGGGAGCGGCAGCACCAATCATGTAGCTGTTGATCTTGCGATCGCTAGCGCCGGGGATGTCCTGGAAACGGCTTTGCTGAGCCAGGGCGCTGATCTTGGCCATGCCCAGATCGTACGAAGCGCCCACGGAGAACATGTCCTTGTTGCCGTCAGCCAGCGCTGCGCCGTAGGCGATGTCGCGGCGGTCCAGGGCGACCGTGACGCTCAGAGGACCGTTGTCATAGGCGGCAAAACCACCCATGTAACGGCCATTGTGACCGGAGGTCTGCTCATCAAAGCCATAGGCCAGGCCTGCCGTGAACCCGCCAAAGTTGGGGGTGTAGTAAGCCAGCATATTGTCTTGACGGAAGCCGTTCGCGTCAGGCGTAGCTGTCTGACCCCAAGCGCTCCAGCCCATGAATTGGCCAATACCAACCTGGCCGAAGACGTCGTACGAGCTGACCTTGGTGTAGGAAGGCACCAGGTCACGACCCAGACGCACTTCACCGAAGCCGCCCATCAGGCTGAGCGTGGAACGGCGACGGAAGTTGACGCCGGAGGCATTGCCATCGTCGCCAAAGATTTCGCCTTCGAGCCAGAAGCCGGCCTTGAGGCCACCGCCCAGATCTTCCACGCCGCGAAAGCCCAGACGGCTCGTTGCATTGCCGCTGGTACCCAGGCCGTACTTGTTGTCGCCTGCTGCGTTAGCGTTGGTCACGTAGCTAACGTTGGTGTCAACGATACCGAACAGCGTCACGGAAGACTGTGCCATCGCGGCGCCGGAAGCGGCCAGCACGGCCAGGGCAATCAGAGATTTTTTCATTGCGTGTTACTCCAAGGTTTAAACAGAGGGCCCCGGATCGGGAGGACGCGTGCGGACGCAGCTCACGTGCAGCCACCGTGTCCCCGGGCCAACCTCCTGGTGGGGAAGCTGATCCTATTGCAACAGAGCCACCGGGGATTCGCAAAGAAATTCCCTCACAATCGGGCGGAAAGCGGCGTTTCGTTGCAGGACCGCAACATCCACCTCTGGTCGCAAAAACTTTCCATTGTTGCCGAACCATACGAAAGAAGCGGATGGAGTTCGCAAGAAAAAGCCGCAGTTGAAGATTTTTGACAGCCTTTCGCCCATGGACCGTTTCTTGATCGCCGCCGATACCGCGCTGCGCACGCTCTTCGCTTCGCCTTCGGCCAGCCAGCCGTCACCGGCCCATGGCTTGCCGGACGCCGCCTTGCGGGAGGCCGACAGGCGCCTCGCCGGGGCCTTGATGCGCGTCAACCACGTGGGCGAGGTCTGCGCCCAGGCCCTGTACATGGCGCAGGCCTGCGTGACACGCGACGAGGCCTTGCGCGGAAGCCTCATGGATGCCGCTCGGGAAGAAACCGACCACCTGGCCTGGACGCGCGAGAGGTTGGATGCGCTCGGCAGCCGTCCCAGCCTGCTGAATCCACTGTGGTTCGCGGGTGCTTTCGCCATCGGCTTGGCCGCCGCACGCGTCAGCGACCGTGCCAGCCTGGGTTTCGTGGTGGAAACCGAACGCCAGGTGTCCGAACACCTGCAAGGTCATCTGTCACGCCTGCCCGCCGAAGACCTGCCCTCGCGCGCCGTGGTGGAGCGCATGAAGGAGGACGAGGAACGCCACGCCACCCAGGCCCTTGCGGCCGGCGCCATGGAACTGCCGGCGCCGGCCCGCTGGCTGATGCGCGGCGCGGCCAGGGTCATGACCGGCACAGCACATTACATATAAGAAGCTGGTCAGGCCTCGACAATCTCGAAGCCCGTGGTGATCACCGCGGTCTTGCCCAGCATGATGCTGGCCGAGCAGTACTTTTCGTGGCTGAGGGCGATGGCACGCTCCACGGCCTCCGGTGCCAGGCCCTTGCCCGTCACGGTGAAGTGCATGTGAATCTTGGTGAACACCTTGGGCTCGCTCTCGGCCCGCTCGGACGTCAGGTGCACGCTGCAACCGCGCACGTCGTGCCGACCTCGGCGCAGGATGAGCACCACGTCGTAGGCGGTGCAGCCGCCGGTGCCGGCGAGTACAGTCTCCATGGGCCGGGGCGCCAGGTTGCGGCCGCCATTGTCGGGCCTGGCGGCGTCGGGCGCGCCGTCCATCGCCAGGACATGGCCGCTGCCGGTCTCCGCGATAAAGCCCATGCCCGAGCGCGCGCCGGTGCTACCGGTCCAGCTGACGGTGCATTCCATGTCTGTCTTCTCCAAAAAGCGTGAGGTCCATCAAAGGCGGGCAACCGCCGGTACGCGATTTTGCTGCAACGCAGCAAGAGCTGGGCTACAATCCGCCCATGCACCGGCTGCAGCAGGGTTTACCCGAAAGCCGCGGCCCGCACCGTTTGTCTCCTCCATCTCCTCAAAAGGATGGATTCAGCCCCGGACCTTACCGTCCGGGGCTTTTTTTTGCCTCGGCCGGCCTCCTGGGCGGCCACTATGATGGGCGCCCGCGCCACGCTTGCTGCGGCGCAGCATCCGCCCCTGCCGCCATGACCCAGCCCCTGACTCCGTTCGACTACCTCACAAAAATCCTCAACGCCCGCGTGTACGACGTGGCGGTGGAGACCGACCTGCAGCCCGCGCGGGCGCTGTCGCGCCGGCTGCACAACAAGGTGCTGCTCAAGCGCGAGGACCAACAGCCCGTGTTCAGCTTCAAGTTGCGCGGCGCCTACAACAAGATGGCCCAGCTGCCGCCCGAGCAGCTGGCGCGCGGCGTGATCTGCGCCTCGGCCGGCAACCACGCCCAGGGCGTGGCCATGAGCGCGGCCAAGCTGGGCACGCGCGCCGTGGTGGTCATGCCCATCACCACGCCGCAGGTGAAGATCGACGCGGTGAAGACCCTCGGCGGCGAGGTGGTGCTGGCCGGCGACAGCTATTCCGACGCCTACGAGCACGCCATCCGCCTGCAGGCCGAGCAGGGCCTGACCTTCGTCCACCCCTTCGACGACCCGGACGTCATCGCCGGCCAGGGCACGGTGGCCATGGAGATCCTGCGCCAGGTGCAGCAGCTGGGCGGGCACCTGGACGCCGTGTTCGTCGGCATTGGCGGGGGCGGGCTGATCGCCGGCGTGGCCAACTACATCAAGGCCGTGCGTCCGCAGATCCGGGTCATCGGCGTGCAGATGAGCGACTCGGACGCCATGGCGCAGTCCGCCCGCGCGCACCAGCGCGTGCAGCTGGCCGACGTGGGCCTGTTTTCCGACGGCACGGCCGTCAAGCTGGTGGGCGAGGAGACCTTCCGCATCGCCCACGAGCTGGTCGACGACTACGTCACCGTGGACACGGACGCCGTGTGCGCCGCCATCAAGGACATCTTTGCCGACACCCGCAGCATCGTCGAGCCGGCCGGCGCGCTGGCCCTGGCCGGCCTGAAGGCCTACGTGGCGCGGCACAAGACGCGCGGCCAGACCTACGCGGCCATCCTGTCGGGCGCCAACATGAACTTCGACCGGCTGCGCTTCGTGGCCGAGCGCGCCGACGTGGGCGAGGAAAAGGAAGCCCTGTTCGCCGTCACCATCCCCGAGGAGCGCGGCTCCTTCCGCCGCTTTTGCGAAGTGGTGGGCGCCCTGCCGGGCGGCCCGCGCAGCGTGACCGAGTTCAACTACCGCATCAGCCACGAGCAGCGCGCGCACGTCTTCGTCGGCCTGTCCACGCACGGCCGAGGCGAGTCGGAGAAGATCGCCCGCGTCTTCCACAAGGCCGGCTTTGCCGCGCTGGACCTGACGCACGACGAACTGGCCAAGGAGCACCTGCGCCACTTGGTCGGCGGCCACGCCCATCTGGCGCGCGACGAGCGGCTGATGCGCTTCACCTTCCCCGAGCGGCCGGGCGCGCTGTTCAAGTTCCTCAGCCTGATGCAGCCGACCTGGAACATCTCGCTGTTTCACTACCGCAACCAGGGCGCGGACTACGGCCGCATCCTGGTGGGCATGCAGGTGCCGCCGGACGAGGCCGCCGCCTTCGACGCCTTCCTGCACACCCTGGGCTACCCCTGGGTGGAAGAAACGGACAACCCCGCCTACCGCCTGTTCCTGCAGGCCAACGGCGCCTAGGCATTTCAAGCATCCAATCGACCTCCAGCGCGTACCAGCCAAGCGCCGGCAGCTACTCTTTGCATAGCACCTCACGACCATGCTGAAGAACGCCCTGCGCCACTACCTGCTGGCCGTGCAGTTCTTCACCCGCGTGCCCGTCACCGGGCGGCTGGCCGCCTGGGTGGGCTACAGCCCGGCGCTGCTGCGCGCCAGCAGCGGGCATTTCCCCGGCGTGGGCTGGCTGGTGGGCCTGCTGGCGCTGGGCGTGTACGCGGCCGTGTACCGGGCGCTGGCGGGCGGGCCGCTGGCCGGCGCGGTGGCGGCGGCGCTGTCCACCGCCGCCACGCTGCTCATGACCGGGGGCTTTCACGAGGACGGCCTGGCCGACGTGGCCGACGGCCTGGGCGGCGCCTACACGCCCGAGCGGGCGCTGGAGATCATGAAGGACTCGCGCATCGGCGCCTTCGGCGCCATGGCGTTGGTCATGGCGCTGGTGACCAAGCTGGCGCTGCTGGTCCAGCTGGGCGGCCACGGCCTGCTGGCGCCCCTGGTTGCATTGGCCGGAGCGCACCCGCTGTCGCGCCTGTGGCCGCTGCTGACCATCCGCGCACTGCCGCACGTGGGCGACAGCGCCACCTCCAAGAGCAAGCCCCTGGCCGACCGCATCAGCCCTGGTGCACTGGCCGTGGCCGCCCTGTGGGCCCTGCCGCCGCTGCTGCTGGTGGGGTGGCTTTTGGGTGCGGGCGTGGCCGCCACCGCGCTGCTGGGTAGCGCAATGGGTGCTGCCTGGATGCACTGGCGCTTCGTGCGGCGGCTGCGCGGCTTCACCGGCGACTGCCTGGGCGCGTCGCAGCAACTGGCCGAGCTGGGCTTTTACCTGGGCGCGGCCGTGGCCCTGGCGCAGCGGGCGGCAGCGTGACGGCCGCCCGGCTGTGGCTGGTGCGCCACGCCCAGCCCGAGGTGGCGCTGGGCATCTGCTACGGACGGCTGGACCTGCCTGCCGACCCCGCCGCCAGCCGCGCCGCCGCCCGGGCGCTGGCGCAGGCCCTGCCGGCCGAGGCCATCACCGTCTGGCACTCCCCGCTACAAAGATGTGAGCTGCTGGCGCTTGAGCTGCAAGGGCTGAGGCCCAATTTGGCACCCAAACCCGAACCGCGCCTTCTGGAGCTGGACTTCGGCCACTGGGAAGGCCGCGGCTGGCAGGGCATCGACCGCACCGCCCTCGACGCCTGGGCCAGCCAGCTGCACGAATACGCCCCCGGAGGCGGCGAGCCCCTGCGCGCCATGCTTGAGCGCGTCTGGCAGGCGCTGCAGGACGCCCGCCGCCTGCCCTGTGGCGACGTGGTCTGGATCACCCATGCCGGCGTGGCGCGCTGCGTGGCCTGGCTGCTGGCCCACGGCCCGGGCCGCGCCCCGCAGGCGCAGGAATGGCCCGCCGCCGCGCCGCCCTTTGGCGGCTGGACGGTGGTGCCGCTGCCGGCACCCGGGCAAGCAATCTAGGGCTTGCTGCTGCCCAGCGGCATCTGCAACGTCACCGTGGCGGCGCCGTCCGGCGACGGGCCCAGTCGCGCCTCGCGCCGCGACAGCGACTGCAGCACCAGGCCCGGCGCCACAGTGGCGCCCACGCGGAAGGGCTTGGGCGGCTGCCCGTCCACGCTGACCAGCGCCGCGCCGTGGCCGCTGGTCGTGCCCGCCAGCACGCCCTGCAGCACGAAGCGGCTGGGCGCAGCCGGCGCGGCGGTCTGCGCCACCACCGCGGGCGCGCCCGCGCCCAGCAGCCGCGCCACCGCCTGCGCATCGGCCTGCGGAGCCGGCGCCAGCGCCGCCGGCACCGGCGCCTCGGGCCGCGCCGACAGCGCCAGCGCCCAGTACAGCGCGGCGCCCCCCGCCAGCGTCCACAGCGCCAGCGTGACCAGGCGCGGCGCCCAGAGGCCGGCCCCGGGGCCGCGGAATGTATGTGTCACCATCGCGCGATTATTTATCATTGCCCGGCTATGCCCCACCTGATCCGCCGCCCCGAGGCGCAGCCCTCCCCCGCCCTGCCCCGCCGCCTGGCGCGCTCCGTGCGCCGCCGCATCGCCGCGGGCTTCACCCTGATCGAGCTGATGGTGGTGCTGGTCATCATCGGCGTGCTGGCCGCGCTCATCGTGCCCAACGTGCTGGACCGCGCCGACGACGCCCGCAGCACCGCCGCGCGCACCGACATCACCAACCTGATGCAGGCGCTCAAGCTCTACCGCCTGGATAACCAGCGCTACCCCACGGCCGAGCAGGGCCTGCAGGCGTTGATCGTGCGACCCGGCGCGGGCCCGGCGCCGAACAACTGGCGCCCCTACCTGGAAAAGCTGCCCAACGATCCCTGGGGCCGCCCCTACCAATACTTGAACCCGGGCATCAAGGGCGAGGTGGACGTGATGTCCTTCGGCGCGGACGGCCAGTCCGGCGGCGAAGGCAAGGATGCCGACATCGGCAGCTGGCAGTGAAGCCATCACACCAGGCTCAGCCGCCCCACGCATGACCCTGGCGCCCCACCAGGCCAGCGGACGCCGCGGATCTGGCTTCGCCAGGCCGCTGGCGTCGCCCCCCCATCCGCGCCGCGAGAAAGGGGGGGAGCCGCGCAGCGGCTCGGGGGGGTTTACTCTTCTCGAACTGCTAGTCGTGCTGTCCATCGTCGCCCTGGCCACGGCCGGCGTGGGCTTTGCCCTGCGCGACAGCGGCGACACCCAGCTGGAGCGCGAGGGCGAACGCCTGGCGGCGCTGCTGGAGGGCGCCCGGGCGCAGTCGCGCGCCTCCGGAGCGCCGGTGCGCTGGCGCGCCCAGGGCGGCAGCTTTCGCTTCGACGGGCTGCCCGGCCCGGCGGGTGCGCCGCGCACCTGGCTGGACGCCGCCACCGGCGTGCGCGGCGGCACCGGCGCGCTCTGGCTGGGGCCGGAGCCCCTGATCGGCGCGCAGCAGGTGGTGCTGGTCAGCCAGGCGCACCCTGGCCGCGCCGTGGCCGTCGCCACGGACGGGCTGCGGCCGTTTTCCGTGCAGACGCTGCAATGAACCACCGGCGCCGCAGCAGCCGCCAGAGCCAGCGCGGCTTCACCCTGGTGGAGGTGCTGGTGGCGCTGGCCATCGTGGCCATTGCGCTCATGGCCGGGCTGCAGGCGACTTCCGCCCTCACGCGCAGCGCCTCGCGCCAGACCGACGTGGTGCTGGCCCACCTGTGTGCCGAGAACGAATTGGTGCGCGTGCGCCTGGCGCGGCAGATGCCCTCCATCGGCGACGCCTCGGGCACCTGCGAGCAGGCCGGGAGGCAGTACGGCGTGGCGCTGACCACCTCGCCCACGCCCAACCCGCAGTTCCGCCGCGTGGACGCACAGGTGACCGACGGCCGCTACCCGGTGCTGCGCCTGTCCACCATCGTGGGGAGGTATTGAAATGCCCCCCCTGAGCGGCTACGCCGCTTCCCCCCCAAGGGGGACGACGCTGGTGGACTGGCGGAGCCAGATCCACGGCGTCTGCTGGTATGGCCTGCTCCGCGGCCGCCCGACTAAAAGCCGGCGGTGGCGGGGGGCGCGGGGTTTCACATTGATCGAGCTGCTGGTGGCGATTGCGGTGATGGCGCTGCTGGCCATCGTCAGCTGGCGTGGGCTGGATGGCATGGTGCGCTCGCAGGAGCAAACACGCGCACGTGCTGACGAGCTGATGGTGCTGCAGACGGTGCTGGCGCAGTGGTCGGCCGACCTGGACGCGCTGCAGCCCATCGCCCATACGGAGCCCATCGCCTGGGACGGCCAGGTGCTGCGGCTGACACGGCGCAGCACCCGCCTGCCCGAGGAGGGCGCGCTGGTGGTGGCCTGGGCGCAGCGCAATACCGACCAGGGGCCGCGCTGGCTGCGCTGGCAGTCGCCGCCGGTGCGCACGCGCGCCGAGTGGGCCGCCGCTTGGCAGCAGGCCGCCGTGTGGGCGCGCACTCCCGGCCAGGCCGAGCGCCGCGGCGAGACGGTGCTGCTGCCGCTGGCCGGCTGGCAGCTGTTTTACTTTCGCGGCGGCGCCTGGGCCAATGCCCAGTCCAGCGGCGCCGACAGCGGCCAGCCCCGCGCCATGGGCGACCTGAACGAGGCCGCGGCGCGCATCCCCGAGGGCGTGCGCCTGCAGCTCACCCTGGCGCCCGGCGGGGCGCTGGCCGGCACCATCGTCCGCGACTGGGCCAATCCGCTGCTGGGGGGTGGCAAGTCGTGAGGCGGAACGCGCGGGCCCAAAAAGGGGCGGCCCTGCTGCTGGCCATGCTCACCGTGACGCTGGTGGCCAGCTTTGCTGCCGCCGCCCTGTGGCAGCAGTGGCGCGCCGGCGAGGTAGAGACGGCCGAGCGCGCCCGCGTGCAGTCGGCGTGGATATTGGTGGGTGCGCTGGACTGGTCGCGCCTGATTCTGCGCGAGGACTCGCTGGCGCGCAGCGGCGACGGCACCGACAACCTGACCGAGCCCTGGTCCGTGCCGCTGGCCGAGGCGCGCTTGTCCACCTTCTTAGCGGCCAACCGCAACGTCGCCCAGGTGGAGGACGCCAGCACCGACACCGCCGACGCCTTCCTGTCCGGTCAGATCACCGACCAGCAGGCCCTGCTGAACCTGCGCAACCTGGTGCAGGACAACCAGATGGACCCGGCCGCGCTGCGCCAGTTCGCCCGGCTGTTCGAATACCTGGGCCTGCCGGCGCAGCAGCTGGACGCCCTGGCGCGCCAGACGGTGCGCGCCCTGGCGGCCGAGGGCGATGCCAGCAGCGCCCCGCTGCTGCCGCAAAGCGCCTCCCAGCTGACCTGGTGGGGCCTGGCGCCGGCCATGGTGGAGCAGCTGTCGCCCTACGTCACGCTGCTGCCGGTGCGCACCAAGGTCAACGTCAACACCGCCGGCGCCGTGGTGCTGTGGGCCAGCGCCGACGGCCTGTCCATGGCCCAGGCCCAGCAGCTGGTGCAGTCGCGCGAGCGCCAGCACTTCAAGAGCGAGGCCGACGCCGCCAAGCTGCTGGGCAACGCCGGCAACGCCATCACCCCAGCCACGCACACCGTGGCCTCGCAGTACTTCGAGGTGCGCGGCCAGCTGCGGCTGGATGGCGCCGTGGTGCAGGAGCGCTCGCTGGTGCTCAAGCAGCGCGGCGACGTGCGCACCCTGTGGCGCGAGCGCGGCGCCCTGCCCGCCGTGGCTGCCGCGCCCGGGGCCGGCACCTACAATGCGCCGCCAACCAACGCGCCATGAGCACCCTCGTCATCACCCTGCCCCTGGCCGCGCCGGAGGCCGCCGACAGCTACGGCTACGCCCTGTCCAGCGACGGCCACGCCGTCACCCGCCACGCCACCACCAGCGCCGCGCTGCTGCCCGACCCGGGCCGCGCCGGCGAGATCGTGGCCGTGGTGCCAGCGCGTGCGCTGTCGTGGCAACGCGTGACGCTGCCCCCCGGCGCCCTGGCCCAGGCCGCGCGCGTGCGCGCCGTGCTCGAAGGGCTGCTGGAAGAACACCTGCTGGACGACCCAGCCACGCTGCACTTCGCCCTCGCGCCCGGCGCGCAGTCCGGCGCTCCGGCCTGGGTGGCCGTGTGCGACCGCGCCTGGCTGCACGGCGCCCTGCAGGCGCTGGAGGCGGCAGGCCGCCCCGCCGACCGCGTGGTGCCCGAGTTTGCGCCCGGCCCCACGACCAGCGGCCAGGAAGAAATCACCGTACTGGGCCCGCCCGAGGACGCCCAGCTGGTGCTGGCGGGCCAAGGCGAGCAGCAGGCCGTGGCCGTCCTGCCGCTGGCAGCCGCGCCGGCCCTGCTGGCGCCGCCCGCCGAGGATGCGCCGCCCGTGCGCGCCGAACCTGCCGTGGTGGCGCTGGCCGAGCGCCTGCTGGCGCCGCGCCGCGTCGCCATGCAGCCGGCCGCGGAACGCCTGCTGGCCGCCGCCCGCGGTCCCTGGGACTTGGCGCAGTTCGACCTGGCCAGCAGCGGCCGCAAGCGCGCCCTGCGCAAGGCCGCTGGCGCCACCAACGCCTTCCTGCGCGCGCCGCAGTGGCGCGCCGCCCGCTGGGGCCTGGCCGCGGCGCTGCTGGTGCAGGTCATCGGCCTGAACCTGTGGGCCTGGCAGGACCGCCAGGCCGTCGCCGCCAAGCAGGCCGCCGCCCGCGGCCTGCTGACCCAGACCTTCCCGCAGGTGCAGGTGGTGGTCGACGCACCGGTGCAGATGGAGCGCGAGCTGGCCCGCCTGCGCCAGCAGGCCGGCGGCATCTCGCCGCACGACCTGGAGCCGCTGATGGCCGCCGCCGGCGCCGCCCTGCCGCCCGGCGCCACCCCGGCCGCCCTGCAGTACGCGGGCGGCGAGCTGCGCCTGCGCGGCCTGCAGCTGGCCGACGCCGAGCTGGCCGCGGCGCAGCAGCGCCTGGCTGCTGCCGGTGCCAGCGCCAGCGTGCAGGACGATGCCCTGCTGGTGCGCGCCACGCCCGCCGGAGGCACGCCATGAATAGCGACAACCACACCCTCGCCGCCGCCCGTGCGCGCTGGGCGCGCTTGGCCCCGCGCGAGCAGACGCTGGTGCTGGCCGCCGCCGCCCTGGTGCTGCTGGCACTGGCCTGGTGGCTGCTGCTGGCGCCGGCCCTGTCCACCCTGAAAACCTCCGCCGCGCGCCACGCCCAGGCCGACGCCCAGCTGCGCCAGATGCAGCTGCTGCAGGCCGAGGCGCTGCAGCTGCAGGACGCGCCGCGCGCCCAGGGCGGCAACCCGGCCGCCGCGCTGCAGGCCGGTGTGGCCGAGGCCCTGGGCCAGGGCGGCCAGGTCGTGCTGGCCGGCGAGCGCGCCACCGTCACCCTGCGCGCCGTGCCGGCCGAGGCGCTGGCCCACTGGCTGGGCCAGGCCCGCGCCGCCGCCCGCGCCGTGCCGCTGGAGGCGCAGCTGACGCGCGACGCCGGCACCGACGCCGTGTGGAGCGGCACCGTGGTGCTGGCCCTGCCCGCACCCTGAGGCCGCTGCCCGTGTCAACTGCCTCCCGCCGCTTCGCATCCGCCGCCCAGGGCGCCCGCGCGCCCTGGGGCTGGGCCGCCGCCGGGCTGTGCCTGGGGCTGCTGGCGGTGGCCGTGCTGGCCGCGCCCGCGCGCTGGCTGGCGGCCCAGGTGGAGCGCGCCAGCGGTGGCCAGGTGCTGCTGCACGACGCCCAGGGCACGCTGTGGAACGGCTCGGCCCAGCTGGTGCTCACGGGCGGCGCCGGCAGCGGCGACCAGTCGGCCCTGCCGGGCCGCCTGCACTGGCAGCTGCGTCCGGCCTGGCTGGGCGCGCGCGTGCAGCTGGCGGCCGATTGCTGCACCAGCACACCCCTGCGCCTGCGCGCGGATGCTGGCTGGCGCACGCTGCACCTGCAGGTGGCCGACGGCGCCAGCCAGTGGCCGGCCGCCGTGCTGGCCGGCCTGGGCACGCCGTGGAACACTGTCCAGCCCCAGGGCCAGCTGCAGCTGGCCACGCACGGCCTGTCGCTGGCCTGGGCGCAGGGGCGGCTGGCCCTGGCCGGCAGCGTGCAGCTGGATGCGCTGGCCATGTCCTCGCGCCTGTCCACGCTCAGGCCCATGGGCAGCTACCGCCTGCAGCTGGCCGGCGGCGAAGCGCCGACGCTGCAGCTGTCCACGCTGGACGGTGCGCTGCTGCTGTCGGGCAGCGGCCAGTGGGTGGGGCAGCGCCTGCGCTTCACGGGCGAGGCCAGCGCCGCGCCGGGCAGCGAGGCAGCCCTGGCCAATCTTCTGAATATCATCGGGCGGCGCAGCGGCGCGCGTTCCGTCATCACACTGGGCTGAGAAGCTGCTCATGACCATCAAGATTTTCCGGCCCGGCCGCACCAACGCTCTGCATTTGATAGCTGCCAGCGCTTTGCTGGCGGGGCTTATAGGCCAAATTCATGCCCAAACCGGTAGCGTGCGCGCGAGCGAGCCGGTGACGCTGAACTTCGCCGGCGCCGACATCGAGGCCGTGGCCCGCACCATGGCCACCATCACCGGGCGCAACGTGGTGGTGGACCCGCGTGTGAAGGGCCAGCTGACGCTGGTGACCGAAAAGGCGGTGCCGCCCCAGGCGGCGTTCCAGCAGTTCCTGGCGGCGCTGCGGCTGCAGGGCTTCACGGTGGTCGAATCTGCCGGCCTGTACAAGGTGGTGCCCGAGGCCGACGCCAAGCTGCAGGCCGACGCCGTCAAGGTCACCCAGGGCCCGTCGGGCCGCGCGCCCGCGGGCGGGCAGGTGGTCACGCAGATCTTCAAGCTGAACTTCGAGAACGCCGCCAACCTGGTGCCGGTGCTGCGCCCGCTCATCAGCCCGAACAACACCATCAACGTCAACCCGGGCAACAACTCGCTGGTCATCACCGACTACGCCGACAACCTGCAGCGCCTGGCGCGCATCGTGGCGGCCATGGACGTGTCGAACGCCAGCGACGTGGAGGTCATCCCGCTGCAGCACGCCGTGGCCACCGACCTGGTGCCGCTGGTGGCGCGCCTGATCGAGGGCGGCTCGGCCAATGCCGCCACGCCGGCCGCGGCCCAGGGGCAGACCGATACGTCCTTCAAAACCACGCTGCTGGCCGAGCCGCGCAGCAACGCCATCGTCGTGCGCGCCGCCAACCCGGCGCGCGTGGCCCTGGTGCGCTCGCTGGTGGCCAAGCTGGACCAGCCGGCCGCGCCCGGCTCCAGCGCCGCCAGCGGCAACATCCACGTGGTCTACCTGAAGAACGCCGACGCCGTGAAGCTGGCCACCACGCTGCGCGCGGCGCTGTCGGGCGGGGCCGGCGGCGGCGGGGCCGATACGAGCACCGGAACCACCGGCGGGCTGGGCCAGCGCACCGGCGCGCTGGGCGGCGCGGCCGGCGGCCTGGGGCAGTCCGGCAGCAGCCTGGGCCAGCAGGGTGCGGGCGGCCTGGGCCAGCAGGGCGGGCTGGGGATGGGCGGGCAGCTGTCCGGCAGCGGCAGCCAGGGCAGCCAGCCGTCCACGGGCGGCATCATCCAGGCCGACCCGTCCACCAACTCGCTGATCATCACGGCGCCCGAGCCGCTGTTCCGCCAGATCCGCACCGTCATCGATCAGCTGGACGGCCGCCGCGCCCAGGTGCTGGTGGAGAGTCTGATCGTCGAGGTGCGCGCCAGCAAGGTGGCCGAGTTCGGCATCCAGTGGCAGGGCGTGCTGGGCAACTACGGCAGCACGCTGGGCGTGCTGGGCACCAACTCCGGCGTGACGGGCACCAACATCCTGGACCTGGCCATCGCCGCCGCCGGCGCCAGCACGGGCAACCTGTCCAGCCTGGCCAACGTGAAACCCTCGGCCGGCCTGAACGCCGCCGTCGTCCCGCGCATCAACGGCAAGTACTACCTGGGGGCGCTGGCCAACTTCCTGGAGGGCACGGGCGACGCCAACGTGCTGTCCACGCCCAACCTGATGACGCTGGACAACGAGGAAGCGCAGATCATCATCGGCGACAACGTGCCCTTCGTGACCGGCTCGTACGCCAACACCGGCGGCAACGGCGGCGCCGTGAACCCCTTCACCACCGTGGAGCGCAAGGACGTGGGCCTGATGCTGCGCGTGCGCCCCACCATCAACGAGAACGGCACCGTCAAGCTGACGCTGTACCAGGAGGTCTCCAAGGTCGCCGGCAACACGCTGAACAACGCCAACGGACCCACCACCAGCAAGCGCTCCATCGAATCCACCGTGCTGGTGGACGACGGCAGCGTCATCGTCATCGGCGGCCTGCTGGAAGACAACTACGGCCTGAACCAGGACAAGGTGCCGGTGGCCGGCGACCTGCCGCTGCTGGGCAGCCTGTTTCGCAGCGAGCGGCGCTCGCGCGAGAAGACCAACCTGATGGTCTTCCTGCGCCCCATGGTCATCCGCGACAACGCCACCAGCGACGCGCTGATGGTCGACCGCTACGAGGCCATCCGCGCGCTGCAGCAGGGCAGCCAGCCGGCGCCCAGCATGGTCATGCGCGCCGTCTCCGACGCGCCGGTGCTGCCGGCCCTGCCGGTGCCCGCCGGTGCCGCGGCTCCCGCCGCGCTGCCCGCGCCGCTCGCCCCGGTGGTGCCCGAGCCGCGCCCGGCAGCGCCTGTCGCGCCTGCCGCACCGCTCGGCGACCCGTACAGCCCGCAGTAAGGCGCGCCCGCCATGCGCCACCCCCTGCCCTACGCCTTCGCGCGCTCGCACCAGCTGCTGCTGGAGGACGACGGCCAGCAACTCGTGCTGTGGCACGGCCCGCAGCCGGCGCCGGCTGCGCTGTCGGAGGTGCTGCGCAAGCACCGCGTGCAGCAGCTCATGGCGCTGGAGGCAGCGCCGCTGGCCCAGCGCATCAGCCAGGCCTATTCGCAAAGCGAGTCCAGCGCCGCCACGGTGGTCAGCGAGGTGGAAGGCGGCGCCGACCTGTCGCGCATGATGCAGGAGCTGCCCGCCGTGGAGGACCTGCTGGAGTCCGCCGGCGATGCGCCCATCATCCGCATGCTCAACGCCCTGCTGACGCAGGCCGTGCGCGACGGCGCCAGCGACATCCACATCGAGCCCTACGAGCGCCATTCCAGCGTGCGCTTTCGCGTGGACGGGTCCTTGCGCGAGGTGGTGCAGCCCAACCGCGCGCTGCACGCCGCCCTCATCAGCCGCCTGAAGATCATGGCGGACCTGGACATTTCCGAAAAGCGCCTGCCCCAGGACGGCCGCATCAGCCTGCGCCTGGGCACGCGCGCCATCGACGTGCGCGTCTCCACCCTGCCCAGCGCCCACGGCGAGCGTGCCGTGCTGCGCCTGCTGGACAAGAGCGAGAGCCGCCTGTCGCTGGAGTCGGTGGGCATGCAGGGCGACGTGCTGGCGCGCATGGAGCACCTGATCGCCCAGCCGCACGGCATCGTGCTGGTGACCGGCCCCACCGGCTCGGGCAAGACCACCACGCTGTACGCCGCGCTGGCGCGCCTGGACGCGGCGCGCAGCAACATCATGACGGTGGAAGACCCCATCGAGTACGAGCTGCCCGGCGTGGGCCAGACGCAGGTCAACTCCAAGATCGAGCTGACCTTCGCCAAGGCCCTGCGCGCCATCCTGCGCCAGGACCCGGACGTGATCATGATCGGCGAGATCCGCGACTTCGAGACCGCGCAGATCGCCATCCAGGCCAGCCTGACCGGCCACCTGGTGCTGGCCACGCTGCACACCAACGACGCGGCCAGCGCCGTCACGCGGCTGGTGGACATGGGCGTGGAGCCGTTCCTGCTCTCGTCGTCGCTGCTGGGCGTGCTGGCCCAGCGCCTGGTGCGCAAGTACTGCCCGCAGTGCCACGGCAGCGGCTGCGAGCACTGCGGCCAGACCGGCTACGCCGGGCGCACCGGCGTGTTCGAGCTGCTGGTGGTGGATGACGCCATCCGCGCGCAGATCCACGCCGGCGCGGCGGAGTCCGACATCCGCGCCCAGGCCCTGGCCGGCGGCATGACGCTGATGCGCGACGACGGCCAGCGGCTGGTGCAGGCCGGCATCACCAGCCCCGAGGAAGTGCTGCGCGTCACGCGCGATTGAGCAGCTATCAAAAAGTAAGCTGCTGGCGCTTTTCCAGCAAGGATCTCGACGGCAAAACAACTTGAAAGCCGCAGAGATCAAGCGCTAGCAGCTATTGTTTTTGCAGCAACCCGGTTTCACCTCGCGCCTGGGGGCCCTCAGCGGAGCGTCACGGCTGGCGCTGCGGCAGTGCGGCCTGAAGGCGCGCGCCGGGCAGCCCGCGCTGCAGTTCCCGCAGCAGCAGCACGACCTGGCGCGATGCGTGCTGGCAACGCTTGTAGGCCTGCTCGGCCTGCGCCATCTCGCCGGCCTCGGCATGCCGGATGAGGACCGCCGCCTGCTGGTGGAAGTAGCGGTGGCGGCTCATCAGCATGTCGAACGCCGGAAAGTGCCCCAGCGCCGTCCGGCCGCTGTCGTGCAGCCACTGGCCCAGCTCGGAGCAGCGGTCGTCGGCCACCACGTCGGCGCGCAGGCGCTCGTCGCGCTGGCCCTGCAGCAGGGAGCCCAGCCAGGGCAGCCAGCGCTCGTGTCCGACGATGGCCGCGTCGATGTCGAACTGCGCCATCACGCGGCCGGCCTCCTCGTCGAACAGCACCAGTTCGCTGGCCTCGCCGCCGGGCAGCGACGACCAGTCGGACGGAGCCTTCAGCCCGTCTGAGCGTGGTTGGAATAGTCGGCTGAAAAACCCCATGGCGCTCCCCCCGTTCATCAGGCACTGCGCGCGCCGCTGCAGAGCATTTCTACTATTGTGGTGCAGACTGAATTATCCGCCTCAAGATGTATCAAGTGCCTGCTATGAATGTCAACTATGCGATAGCGACAGCAATGGCCCACGCCAGCAGGGAAACGCCGCCGTGTCCACAATGGCAGCCATGAGCACACCACGCCTTCCCCTGCTTTCCTTCCTGGATCTGGTCGCCGTGCGCGAGGGCGGCAGCGTCGCCCAGGCGCTGGAGCTGGCCGTGCGCACCGCGCGTCATGCTGAAATCCTGGGCTTTACCCGCTACTGGGTGGCCGAGCACCACAACATGCCGGGCATCGCCAGCTCCGCCACCGCCGTGCTGGTGGGCCACCTTGCCGGCGCCACGCAGACCATCCGCGTGGGCTCGGGCGGCATCATGCTGCCCAACCACGCGCCGCTGGTGGTGGCCGAGGCCTTCGGCACGCTGGCCGAGCTCTACCCGGGCCGCATCGACCTGGGGCTGGGCCGCGCCCCCGGCACCGACGGCCCCACCATGCGCGCCCTGCGCCGCGACCGCGTGGAGCGCGAGGAGGACTTCCCGCGCGATGTGGCCGAGCTGCAGCGCCTGCTGGCGCCGGCTGAAGCAGGCCAGCGGCTGATCGCCGTGCCTGGCGCCGGCACCGAGGTGCCCATCTGGCTGCTCGGCTCCAGCCTGTTCTCGGCCCAGCTGGCGGCGCACATGGGCCTGCCCTACGCCTTTGCCTCGCACTTCGCGCCGCGCATGCTGCACTCGGCCATCGAGCTGTACCGCCGGCTGTTTAAGCCCTCCAAGGTGCTGGCCAAGCCCTACGTGATGATCGGCGTGCCGGTCATCGCCGCTCCCACCGACGAGGAGGCGCAGCTGCTGGCCAGCAGCACCTACCAGCGCGTGCTGTGCATCTTGACCGGCCAGCGCGGCCTGCTCGCCCCGCCCGTGCCCGGCTACCTGGAAAGCCTGGGCTATCAGGAGCGCCAGGCAATCGCCGACTTTCTCGCCGTGGGCGTCGTGGGCGGGCCGGACACCGTGCGCGCCGGCCTGCGCGCGCTGGCCAGCAGCACGCAGGCGGATGAGTTCATGCTGGTGTCGGACGTGTACGACCCTGAGCTGCGCCTGCGCTCGCTGCAGATCACCGCCCAGGCGCACGCCTAGCGTAAAAAGCCCCCCGACCGCTGTAGCGGCGCTACCATGGCAGGCTCGCCGCCCCGCCGACCCATCGCCCGCCTAGCGCATGCCTGCCTATTCCTTTGAAGCCCTGGACGCCGAAGGCCGCGTGCGCCGCGGCACGGTGGATGCCGACACCCCCAAGGCGGCGCGCGGCCTGCTGCGCGCCCAGGCCCTGGTGCCGCTGGACGTGCAGGCGCTGGCCGCCGAGGCCCGCACCGGCGCCGGCCAGGGCGGGCTGCAGCGGCTGTTCACGCGGCCGGTGTTCAACGCCACGGGCCTGGCCATTTGGACGCGCCAGCTGGCCGGGCTGGTGTCATCGGGCCTGCCGTTGGAGCGCGCCCTCACCGCCCTGGCCGAGGAGGCCGACACCCAGCCGCAGCGCCACCTGGTGGCCGCCCTGCGCGCCGAGGTCAACGCCGGCTCGCCCTTCGCCCGCGCGCTGGCGCTGCACCCCGAGTTCTCCGACATCTACTGCGCCGTGATCGGCGCCGGCGAGGCCAGCGGCGCGCTGGGCGAGGTGCTGGAGCGCCTGGCCGACGACCTGGAGGCGCGCCAGCAGCTGCGCGCCAAGCTGGTCGGCGCGGCGCTGTACCCGGCCATCGTCACCGTGGTGGCCATTGTCATCGTGCTGTTCCTGGTGGGCTACGTGGTGCCGCAGGTGGCCAGCGTGTTCGCCGGCACCAAGCGCGCCCTGCCCTTCCTGACGGTGGCCATGCTGGCCCTGAGCGATTTCGTGCGCGGCTATGGCTGGGCACTGCTGGGCGCTCTGGTATTGATAGCTGCCAGCGCGCGCGCAGCCTTGTCCCGCCCCGCTTTTCGTGAAAAATTCGACGGCGCCTGGCTGCGCCTGCCGCTGGTCGGCCGGCTGGCGCGCGGCTACAACGCGGCGCGCTTTGCCAGCACCCTGGCCATGCTGGCCGGCGCCGGCGTGCCCATCCTGCGCGCGCTGCAAGCCGCCGCCGAGACGCTGAACAACCGCGCCCTGCGCGCCGACGCGCTGGACGCCCTGGCCCTGGTGCGCGAGGGCGCGCCGCTGGCCTCGGCCCTGGGGCAGAAAAAGCGCTTCCCCGGCCTGCTGGCCATGTTCGCCCGCCTGGGCGAGCAGACCGGCCGGCTGCCGCAGATGCTGGACCGCGCCGCCACCCAGCTGGGCACCGAGGTGCAGCGCCGCGCCCTGCAGCTGGCCACCATCCTGGAGCCGCTGCTGATCGTCGGCATGGGCCTGGTCGTCATGCTGATCGTGCTGGCGGTGCTGATGCCCATCATTCAGCTCAACCAATTCGTGAAGTGACGGGACACCCCCCTGAGGCGCTGCGCGCCTTCCCCCCCGCTCTCGCAACGCTGCGCGTTGCGGGCAGGGGACGCAGCCCTCGCTGCGGGGCGGCCCTTGCTCGGCTGCGCTCGCTTCGGGCGCGCCTTTGCATGGAGGCAGGCTGACCATGGCCACCACGTTGGCTGACAAGCTGGTCGTCGCGATTTCGTCGCGGGCGCTGTTTGACTTCGAGGAGGAGAACCGGCTGTTCGAGGCCGGCGACGAGCAGGCCTACATGCGGCGGCAGCTGGAGCTGGTGCAGCAGCCGGCGCGGCCGGGCATCGCCTTTGCGCTGGTCAGGAAGCTGCTGGCCTTCAACACGCCCGGCGCGCCGCGGGTGGAGGTGGTCATGCTCTCGCGCAACGACCCGGCCAGTGGCATGCGGGTGTTCGCCTCGGCCCAGGCGGCGGGCATGCGCATCGAGCGCGGCGTGTTCACGCGCGGGCGCGACCCTTTCGGCTACCTGCGCCCGCTGGGCGCGCACCTGTTTTTGTCGGCCAACGAGGCGGACGTGCGCCAGGCGCTGTCCATCGGCTTTCCCGCCGCGCGGGTGATGGTGGACTCGACCCCGGCCGGCGACCGCTACCCGCGCGAGGTGCGCATCGCCTTCGACGGCGACGCCGTACTGTTCTCCGACGAAGCCGAGCGCGTGTACCAGGACGGCGGCCTGCCGGCCTTCTTGCAGCACGAGGTCTCGCTGGCCGCCACGCCGCTGGCCGAGGGACCGTTCAAGCCGCTGCTGGCGGCGCTGCACCGGCTGCAGCAGCAGGCGGACGCGTCGCAGATGCGCATCCGCACCGCCCTGGTCACCGCGCGCAGCGCCCCGGCGCACGAGCGCGCCGTGCGCACGCTGCTGGACTGGGGCATCACGGTGGACGAGGCGATGTTCCTGGGCGGGCTGGACAAGGGGCCGTTCCTGCGCGAGTTCGAGCCCGATTTCTTCTTCGACGACCAGAGCGGCCACGTCAGCTCCGCCGCGCGGCATGTGCCGGCCGGGCACGTCAGCGCGGGCATCGCCAACGCGCCGCCAGCCAATGTGCAAACAATACGGTAAAAAGCGCCTCAAACGCCCGCGGGGAAAACGCTGATAGCTATTTTTTCAATAGCAACTCGCAGACCTCGAAGGCGGGAATCAACCGCCCGTGCGCTTGACCTTGGGATCGGCGTAGGTCAGCGGCTCGTTATTCTTGACCTGCTGGGCCATGCGCTCGGCCAGGGTCGTCTTGTTGATGTCCTGCGCCATCTCCACGGCGCTGCCGCTGGCGCGCCACATGGACTGGATGAACTCCAGCATCTGCTGGTACAGCGGCGGCTCGCGCGGCGGCTCCTCGGGCTGCTCGGGCGCTTCCTTCTTAGTCTCGGCCAGGGTCCAGTCGCGGTGGGTCTCGTCCGGGTCGCTGGGACGATTGGGTTCGCGGATGACCGAGCCTTCACCCAGGCGGTCGGTGGACTCGACGGCATTGGGAGACTGCACGGGGCGCACGGGCACGGCTCCGCCCGCTCCTGTGGAATACAGGTCGCCCGCCGTGGCCGGGCGCCAAGGCTGGGTCGAACGGTCAACGGGTGGCAATTGCATGGCGAAGGCCCTCCAGTGCATGAATGCAAACGCGCTGGTCGCAGCCAGCGCCTCGTCGTACATCCATAACGGCAAAAAGAAGGGTGAATTAAGCCTTTTTTCGGCGATCGGCCGAAATTAGGTGTTTACCCTTGCTTCTCGCACTCAACGGGATTGACGGCCTTTTCGGACTCCAGCGCCCGTCCAGCCTGCGCTGGCTGCTATAGAAAGCGCTCCAGCAGCTTGCGCGAATGCCGGTCCAGCGCCGTCACATCCGGCACACGGAACTGCAGGCCGCCGCTGGCGGTGATGAGCAGGTGGGTGCGTTCCTCCAGCCGGCGGATGTCCTCCTCGCCCTTGAGGATCAGTTCGGCCGGACCGCGGTCGGTCTCCACCTGCCAGGTGCTGGGCGTAGCAAAGCCCGAGACCGACACCAGCCGCGTGACGACGGGCACGAACTCGCGCGCGGCCAGTTCCTCCTGGATCAGCGCCCGCACGGGCGAGGCCACGTCGCCCAGCCGGGGCAGCCAGGCGATCTCGCGCCCGTCGCTGCCGACCAGCGACACGCCCTCATCCGGCGCGGCGATGGGGAAGGCGCGCACGGGCGTGACGCCCTCGTGCTGCGTGCCATCGGGCAGGCGCAGCACCAGGCGGCCGTGGGCGTTGCGCGTCAGGGTGATGTCGCCCTGCTGCGGTGCGTGAGTGGGGTCGTTGGCCATGGCGCTGGCTCCTTTCACGCCAGCCCCGCCAGGTGGCGCGGGTGGCTGGTGATCTGCAGGCCGGCGGCCTGGGCGTCTTCCTCGGCGCGGCGGGCCTGGGCCTCGTACAGGCGCCAGTAGGCGCCCTGCTTGTCCATCAGCTCGTCGTGCGGGCCGACCTCCACGATCTCGCCGCGGTCCATGACCACCAGCCGGTCGGCCTTGCGCAGCGTGGACAGGCGGTGGGCAATGGCGATGGTGGTGCGGCCCTGCACCAGGTTGTCCAGGGCCTTCTGGATCTCGCGCTCGGTCTCGGTGTCCACGGCGGAGGTGGCCTCGTCCAATATCAGAATGCGTGGGTCGATGAGCAGCGCGCGGGCGATGCTGATGCGCTGGCGCTCGCCGCCCGACAGGCCCTGGCCGCGCTCGCCCACCAGGCTGTCGTAGCCGTGGGGCAGGCGCAGGATGAACTCGTGCGCGTGCGCGGCGCGCGCGGCGGCCACGATCTCCTCGCGCGTGGCCTCCGGCTTGCCATAGGCGATGTTCTCGGCAATGGTGCCGAAGAACAGAAACGGCTCCTGCAGCACCAGGCCGATGTGACGGCGGAAGTCCGCCACGGCCATGCGGCGGATGTCCACGCCGTCGACCAGGATGGCGCCGTCGCTGACGTCGTAAAAACGGCTGATCAGGTTGACCAGCGTGCTCTTGCCCGAGCCGCTGTGGCCTACCAGGCCGATCATCTCGCCGGGGCGGATGGACAGGGACAGGTTCTTGATCACCGTGCGGCTGCCGTAGCGGAAGCCCACGCCCTGCATCTCGATGGCACCGGCCACACGCGGCACCCGCACCGGGTTGACCGGGTCGGGCACGTTGCTCACGTGGTCCAGGATGTCGAAGATGCGCTTGGCGCCGGCGGCCGCCTTCTGCGTGACCGAAACGATGCGGCTCATGGAGTCGAGCCGCGTGTAGAAGCGCCCGATGTAGGCAATGAAGGCCGCCAGCACGCCCACCGTGATCTGGTTCTTCGCCACCAGCCAGATGCCGAAGGCCCAGACCACCAGCAGGCCGATTTCGGTCATCAGCGAGACGGTGGGCGAGAACAGGCTCCAGGTCTTGTTCAGGCGGTCATTGACTTCCAGGTTGTGCTGGTTGGCGGCGCGAAAGCGCTCGGCCTCGCGCTTTTCCTGGGCGAAGGCCTTGACCACGCGGATGCCGGGGATGGTGTCGGCCAGCACGTTGGTCACCTCGCTCCAGACGCGGTCGATGCGCTCGAAGCCGGTGCGCAGCTTGTCGCGCACGGTGTGGATCAGCCAGGCAATGAAGGGCAGCGGCACCAGCGTGACCAGGGCCAGCCAGGGGTTGATGGAAAACAGGATGGCCGCCGTCATGACGATCATCAGCACGTCGGTGGCGAAATCCAGCGCGTTCAGCGACAGAAAGACGTTGATGCGGTCGGTTTCCGAGCCGATGCGCGCCATCAGGTCGCCCGTGCGCTTGCTGCCGAAATACTCCAGCGACAGGCGCAGCAGATGCTCGTAGGTGGCCGTGCGCAGATCGGCGCCGATGCGCTCGGAGACCAGGGCCAGGATGTAGGTGCGCGCCCACCCCAGGCCCCAGGCCAGCAGCGCCGCCAGCAGCAGGCCGCCCAGGTACAGCGCCACCTGGCTGGCGGGGATCTGCTGGCCGTTCTGGTAGGGGATGAGGATATCGTCCATGAGCGGGATGGTCATGTACGGCGGCACCAGCGACGCAGCGGTGGAGGCCAGGGTCAGCGTGAAGCCGGCGGCCAGCTGCTTCTTGTAGGGCCGGGCGAAGCGCCACAGGCGCAGCAGCACCCAGGTGGACGTCTGCGGCGCCTGCTGGCGGGCGCAGGCCGGGCATTCCTCGGCGTCCTGCGGCAGCGGCGTCTGGCAGACGGGGCAGCGCGGCACGTCGTCCTGGGCGGCCAGCGCCCGGTCCGGATGCTGCAGGTGCTCCAGCTGCTGCTCCAGCCGCTGCGCAAAGCCCAGCGCCTGGGCGTGGCGCGCCAGGGTGAAGCGCCACAGCCCCAGGCGCTGCTGTGCATCGTGCAGCTCCACGGTGCCCACGCCACCATGGTCCAGCAGGCGCAATTGCTGGCCGGGCGCCAGCGGCCAGGACTGCACGGCGCCCTCCGGCCCGCAGGCCAGCAGGCGGGTGCCGGTCAGCGCCAGCAGGCCGGGGGCGAAGTTCAAACCGGGGGTGAGGTCAACCTCGAACGCGGCCAGCACGTTCTCCTCGGGGGCGAGCGCCGCTCGCACCTGCTCCGCACAGGGGCCAGACAGGACGCCAGGTGCGTCCAGGGGATGTTGATGTTGCATGTCGTTGGGTCGGGCCTTGAAGGCCGGGGCCGCGGGCGCCGCCAGGCTGGCGCGCCACAGGATGACGGGGGATTGTCCCGGAGCGGAAGGCGCAAGGCGCCGCAATGCCCGTATCGCCCTGTAACGCACCGCACCCGGTGCCGGCTGACATGCGCCGCCCCGCTGTCCGCACCATACTTCCGGCGCACAATCGGCCAGAGCGGCCTGCCCCTGCCGGCCTGCCGCTGACCGAAGAATCTCCCTCGCGGGCCGGGCCGCAGCCCTCGCCCGCCGCTTTTCCTCCCACGCTGTTTCCCATGGCCACATTCGAAGACATCCGACTGCTGCGCACCACCTATCTGCGCGGCCCCAGCGTCTGGACCTACCGCCCCGTCCTGGAGGTCTGGCTGGACCTGGGCGCGCTGGAGGACTACCCCTCCAACAAGCTGCCGGGCTTCAGCGAGCGCCTGACGCGCTGGCTGCCCGACCTGGTCGAGCACCACTGCGGCGTGGGCGAGCGCGGAGGCTTTTTGCAGCGGCTGGAGGGCGGCACCTGGTGCGGCCACGTGCTGGAGCACGTCATCATCGAGCTGCTCAACCTCTCGGGCATGCCGGCGGAGTTCGGCCAGACGCGCGAGACCTCGCAGCGCGGCGTCTACCGCATGGTCTTCCGCTGCCCCGAGGAGGCCGTGGCCCGCGTGGCGCTGACCCATGGCCACCGCCTGACCATGGCCGCCATCAACGACCAGCCGTTCGACCTGGCCGCCGCCATCCAGGACATCAAGACCGCCATCAACGACCGCTACCTGGGCCCCAGCACCGGCTGCATCGTGGCCGCGGCCGGCGAGCGGCGCATCCCGCACATCCGCCTGAACGACGGCAACCTGGTACAGCTGGGCTACGGCGCGGCGCAGCGGCGCATCTGGACGGCCGAGAGCGACCAGACCAGCGCCATCGCCGAGGGCATCGCCCAGGACAAGGACTTCACCAAGCGCCTGCTGGCCTCCTGCGGCGTGCCCGTGCCCGAGGGCCAGGTGGTGGCCAGCGCCGACGAGGGCTGGGAAGTGGCGCAGGAGATCGGCCTGCCCGTCACCGTCAAGCCCAGCGACGGCAACCATGCGCGCGGCGTGACGCTGGAGCTGTCCGGCGAGGCCGAGATCAAGGCGGCCTTCGCCCTGGCCGAGCCCGAGGGCTCGGAGGTCATCGTCGAGCGCTTCATCGAGGGCACCGAGCACCGCCTGCTGGTGGTGGGCGGCAAGGTGGTGGCCGCCTGCCGTGGTGAGCAGGTCAGCGTGACCGGCAACGGCACCGACACCCTGCGCGCCCTGGTAGACGTGGTCAACCAGGACCCGCGCCGCGGTCCCGAGCAGGAATACCCGCTGGACTGGATCAACCTGCAGGCGCCGGCCGTGCAGCTGGAGCTCAAGCGCCAGCAGGTCACGCCCGACAGCGTCATTCCTCAGGGCCAGACGGTGCTGCTGCAGCGCAACGGCAACATGGCCATCGACTGTACCGACGAGGTGCATCCCGACGTTGCCTACTACGCGCAGCTGGCCGCGAAGATCGTCGGCCTGGACATCGCCGGCATGGACATGATCCTGAAGGACGTCTCCCAGCCGATGAAGCCCCAGGGCGGCGCCATCCTGGAGGTGAACGCCGGCCCCGGCCTGCTGATGCACCTCAAACCCACCAGCGGCGCGCCGCGCCCGGTGGGCATGGCCATCGTGGACCACCTCTTTCCGCGTACCGAAGGCAGCGCGGAGGGCGGGCGCATCCCCATCGTGGGCATCGCCGGCACGCAGGGCAACGCCTTCACCGCCCGCCTGGTGGGCTGGCTGCTGCAGCTGTCCGGCCGCCTGACGGGCGTGGCCAGCAGCGAAGGCATGTTCCTGGCCAACCGCCGCACGCAGGCCGGCAGCGCCGCGCACTGGGCCGGCGCGCACCGCCTGCTGACCAACCGCCTGGCCGAGGCCGCCGTCATCCAGACCACGGCCCGCTCCATCCTGGACGAGGGCCTGGCCTATGACCGCTGCCTGGTAGGCGTGGTCACCGACATGGACGGCTTCGAAGACCTGGCCGACCACGACGTGCGCGAGGCCGCGCAGATGACGCGCGTGCTGCGCACCCAGATCGACGTGGTGCTGGGCGATGGCGCCGGCGTGCTGAACGCCGACATCGCCCAGGTGGCCGACCTGGCTCGCCTGTGCGACGGCGAGGTGCTGCTGTACTCCACCGAGGCCGACAACCCGCGGGTGACGGAGCACCGCGCACAGGGCGAGGGCCGGGCGGTGTTCGCCCGCGCTGGCCAGGTCATCCTGGCCACCGGCGCCAGCGAGCGCGTGCTGGGCACGCTGGCCACGCTCAGCCTGCCCGGCGGGCAGCAGCCGGACACGGCGCCGCTGCTGGCGGCCATCGCCACGGCCTGGGCGCTGGACATCACCCCGGAGCTGATCGCCGCGGGCATCAAGACCTTCGAATACCTGGCGTGAGCGTCCCGGAAACTATCAAAACAATAGCTGTCAGCGCATGCTCCATAAGCCCTAGAGGCCTATTTGACTTCAAAGACTGCTGAGAGAAGAAACCCCATGCAGATCACCCGCATCCGCCCCCTGCGCGGCCCCAACCTCTGGACCCGCGCCACCGCCATCGAGGCCGTCGTGCACTGCGACCCCGGCGAGTGCAACCACGCCGCCCTGCCCGGCTTCGAGGACCGGCTGCGCGCGCGCTTTCCGGCCATCGGCGCGCTGCAGCCGCACGGCGCCGATCACGTCCTGACGCTGGCGCACGTGCTGGAGGTGGCCGCGCTGCAGCTGCAGGCGCAGGCCGGCTGCCCCGTCACGTTCAGCCGCACCCAGCAGACGGTGGAAGCCGGCACCTACCAAGTGGTGGTGGAGTACACCGAGGAAGCCGTGGGCCGCCTGGCCATGGAGCAGGCCGGCGCGCTGATCCAGGCCACGCTGCAGGACACGCCGTTCGACGCCGACGCCGTCATCGCCCGCCTGCGCGAGCTGGACGAGGACGAGCGCATCGGCCCGTCCACCGGCTCCATCGTCGACGCGGCTGTGGCGCGCGGTATCCCATTCCGGCGGCTGACCAGCGGATCGCTGGTGCAGCTGGGCTGGGGCTCCAAGGCGCGGCGCATTCAGGCTGCCGAGCTGGACACCACCAGCGCCGTGGCCGAATCCATCGCCCAGGACAAGGACCTGACCAAGCGCCTGTTGCACGCCGCCGGCGTGCCCGTGCCCCTGGGCCGCCCCGTGGCCGACCTGGAGGACGCCTGGGCCGTGGCCCAGGAGGTCGGTCTGCCGGTGGTCGTCAAGCCCCAGGACGGCAACCAGGGCAAGGGCGTGACGGTGAACATCGCCACCCGCGAGCAGCTGGAGGCCGCGTGGAACGCGGCGCGCGAGTACGGCGACGAGATCATGGTCGAGCGCTTTCTGCCCGGGCACGACTTCCGTCTGCTGGTGGTGGGCCGCCAGCTGGTGGCCGCCGCGCGGCGCGACCCGCCGCAGGTGCTGGGCGACGGCCAGCACACAGTGCGCGAGCTGGTCGACATCGTCAACCAGGACCCGCGCCGCGGCACCGGCCACGGCACGGCGCTGACGCGCATCCGCCTGGACGACATCGCCCTGGGCCGCCTGGCCGCCGAGGGCCTCACGCCCGAGTCCGTGCCCGTGCAGGGCCAGCGCGTGGTGCTGCGCAACAACGCCAACCTGTCCACCGGCGGCAGCGCCACCGACGTGACGGACGACGTGCACCCGGACATCGCTGCCCGGGCCGTGGAGGCCGCGCAGACCATCGGCCTGCACATCTGCGGCGTGGACGTGGTCTGCGAGACCATGCTGCGCCCGCTGGAGGAGCAAAACGGCGGCATCGTCGAGGTCAACGCCGCGCCCGGCCTGCGCATGCACCTGTCGCCCTCGTTCGGGCGGCCGCGCAATGTGGGCGCGCCCATGGTGGATGAGCTGTTCGCCCCGGGCGAGGACGGGCGCATCCCCGTGATTGCCGTCACCGGCACCAACGGCAAGACCACCACCACGCGCCTGATCACCCACCTGATGGCCTCGCACGGCCTGCGCGTGGGCATGACCAACACCGACGGCGTGTACGTCGCCGGCCGGCAGATCGACAGCGGCGACTGCTCGGGCCCGAAGAGCGCCCGCAACGTGCTGTTCCACCCCGAGGTGGACGCCGCCGTGCTGGAGTGCGCGCGCGGCGGCATCCTGCGCGAGGGCCTGGGCTTCGACCGCTGCGAGGTGGCCGTGGTCACCAACGTGGGCGCGGGCGACCACCTGGGGCTGAACTTCATCACCACGGTGGACGACGTGGCCGTGCTCAAGCGCGTCATCGTGCAGAACGTGGCGCCCACCGGCTGGGCCGTGCTGAACGCCGCCGACCCGCACGTGGCCGCCATGGCCACGGTGTGCCCGGGCAAGGTCATCTTCTTCGCCGCCGACCGCCACCACCCGGTCATGGCCACGCACCGCGCCCAGGGCAACCGCGTGGTCTACGTGGACGGCGACCACATCGTGGCGGCCGAGGGCTCGTGGCGCGAGAGCGTGCCGCTGCGCGACATCCCGCTCACGCGCGGCGGGACCATCGGCTTCCAGGTGGAGAACGCCATGGCCTCCATCGGCGCCGCCTGGGCCGCCGGCCTGCCGTGGGACACCATCCGCCGGGGCCTGGCCGGCTTCATGAACGACAGCGACAACGCTCCCGGCCGCTTCAACGTCATGGACTACCGCGGCGCCACCGTGATCGCCGACTACGGCCACAACCCGGACGCCATGCGCGCCCTGGTGCAGGCCGTGCAGGCCATGCCGGCGCAGCGGCGCAGCGTGGTCATCAGCGGTGCGGGCGACCGACGCGACGAGGACATCACCGAGCAGACGCAGATCTTGGGCGGGGCCTTCGACGAAGTGGTGCTGTACCAGGACGCCTGCCAGCGCGGGCGCGAGGACGGCGAGGTGCTGGCCCTGCTGCAAAAGGGCCTGCAGGGCGCCGAGCGCACCGGCTACGTGACGGAGATCCACGGCGAGTTCGCCGCCATCGACCACGCTTTGGAGCGCCTGCGCCCCGGCGACCTGTGCCTGGTGCTGGTGGACCAGGTGGAAGAGGCCCTGGCGCACCTGGCCGGCCGCTGCGACGCCGCTGCCGCCGAGGCCCGCTGATGCGCCGCGCCGCCCGCCTGGCCGCTGCCGCCCTGGTCCTGCTGGCCGCCGGTGGCGCCTGGGCCCAGCCCGAGCGCATTGGCAGCGTGGACACGGCCTTCCAGTGGCTGGGGCGCGACCACGACATCGTCGTGGAGGCCTACGACGACCCGCTCGTGCAGGGCGTGACGTGCTACGTCTCGCGCGCTCGCACGGGCGGCATCAAGGGCACGCTGGGTCTGGCGGAGGACCGGGCCGAGGCGTCGATTTCCTGCCATCAGGTCGGGCCCATCCGCATCGCCGAGCCGCTGGCGCGCCAGCAGCAGGTCTTCAGCGAACGCATTTCCGTGCTGTTCAAGCGCCTGCGCGTGGTGCGCATGGTGGACGCGCAGCGCAACGCCCTGGTCTACCTCACGTATTCGGACAAGCTGATCGATGGCTCGCCGCAAAACAGCGTGTCGGCCGTGCCGGTGCCGCGCGAAACGCCGATTCCGGTCAAGTAGCGCGCCGGCAGGGTTTCAAGCCAAATCGGCCTCAAACCCTTGCCAGTCAAGCGCTGGCAGCTATCAAAAAGGGAGTTTTCAGCCCTGCGCCGCGACCTGGCGCAACGCCTGCTCGAACACTTGCACCGGCTGGCCGCCCTGCACCAGGTGGCGTCCGTTGATGATGACGGCCGGCACCGAGCGGATGCCCTGGGCCTGCCAGTGGTTCTCGCGCTCGCGCACCTCGGTGGCGAATTCATCGCTGGCCAGCACCTGGGCGGCGCGCTGGGCGTCCAGCCCCGCCTCGGCCGCCAGGCGCTGCAGCAGGGCATGGTCGCCCGGGTTCTCGCCGCGGCCGAAGTAAGCCTGCAGCAGCGCCCCGCCCAGCGCCAGCTGCTGCGCGGCAGAACCCTCCTTCAGCGCCCAGTACAGCAGCCGGTGCGCGTCGAAGGTGTTGTAGATGTGGGTGCGGCGCTCGTCGTTGAAGGCAAAGCCCAGCTCGCGCCCGCGCTCGGCGATGCTCTGGTGCATCTGCGCCAGCTGCTCGGGCGTGCTGCCATACTTGCCCGCCAGGTGCTGCAGCAGCGGCTCGCCGTCGGAGCCCATGGCGGGATTGAGTTCGAAGGGCTGCAGGTGCAGAGTGAAGCTCACCTCGCCGGCCAGGCGCTGGCGCACCAGCTCCAGCGTCTTGTGGGCGATGGCGCACCACGGGCAAGTGATGTCGGAGACGAAGTCCAGGTGCAGGGGTTTGCGGCTCAGGGTCATGCTCATCACAGCGATCCTAGACCTGGAGAGCGGCAGCGGGATCGCTTGCCCACTGCCGCAGCCCGGTCTTGAGCACCTTGCCGTAGCTGTTCTTGGGCAGCGCCGGCACGAAGCGGTAGGCCTTGGGCCGCTTGAAGCGGGCGATGTGCGCCAGGCACAGCGCGTCCAGCTCGTCGCCGGTCACGGGTGCGGCGCCCGGCGCGGCGACGACGAAGGCCAGCACCACCTCGCCCCACTCGGCGTCGGGCTGGCCGATGACGGCCACCTCCTGCACGCCGGGGTGCAGCAGCAGCACCTCCTCCACCTCGCGCGGGTAGATGTTGGAGCCGCCGGAGATGATCACGTCCTTGGCGCGGTCGCGCAGGGTGAGAAAGCCGTCCTCGTCCAGGCTGCCGACGTCGCCCGTGTGCAGCCAGCCGCCGCGCAGCGTGTCGCTGCTGGCCTGCTCGTTGGCCCAGTAGCCGGCCATGACGGTCTCGCCGCGCACGGCCACCTCGCCCAGCTCGCCGGCGGGCACGGGCGCGCCATCGGCATCGACCACCCGCACTTCGACGCAGGAATGCGCCACACCGACCGAGGCGATGCGCTCGGCCCAGCGCGGGTGCTGCGCATCGGCGATGTGCTGGCGCGACAGCGCGGTGATGGTCATGGGGCACTCGCCCTGGCCGTAGATCTGCACGAACTTCTGGCCCATGGCGGCCAGCGCCCGGCGCAGGTCTTCCACGTACATGGGGCCGCCGCCGTAGACGATGGTCTTGAAGCCGTCGGTGCTGGCACCCGTGGCCTCCACGTGCGCCACCAGGCGCTGCACCATGGTGGGCGCGGCAAACAGCGACAGCCGGCCGACGTCGGCGGCCAGCTGCACCAGCTCGGCCGGATCGAACCCGCCGGACTCAGGCAGCACGTGGCGTGCGCCGCGCAGCATATGGGCATAGTTGTACAGGCCGGCGCCGTGCGACAGCGGCGCGGCGTAGACCATGGCGTCGGCCGCGTCCACCTCGTCCACGTCGGTGAAATAGGCCATGGTCATGGCCAGCAGGTTGCGGTGCGTCTGCATGACGCCCTTGGGCCGGCCGGTGGTGCCGGAGGTGTAGAACAGCGAGGCCACGTCCTGCGGGGCGCGCTCCTGCAGCGCCAGCGGCGCCCCGGCGGCGGCGCGCTCCCATTCGGCGCTGCCCATCTGCAGCACGGCGGCAGGATCGGCTCCCGCCGCCAGCACCGCGCCGTGCAGCACCTGCGAGGCACAGACCACGCGCGCGCCGCTGTGCTGCAGCACGTAGGCCAGCTCGCGCTCGTGCAGCTTGTAGTTGACGGGCACGCTGATGGCGCCGGCCCAGTGGATGGCGTGCAGCGCCTCCAGGTACTGCGGGCAGTTGGCCGAAAACAGCACCACCCGGTCGCCCGGCGCCACGCAGCAGTGCTGGCGCAGGTGCCCTGCCAGCGCCGCCACGCGGGCGCCCAGGGTGCGGTAGTCGTGCAGCACGCGCGCACCCGCCAGCACGGCAGGGCGCGCGCCGTGCACCTGGGCGCTGCGAGCAAGCAATCGGGAGATATTCATGGCGTGATGAAGAGGAAAGAAAAACGGTCGCCCCACTATAGGCAGCCTGCCCGGGATTTGCAGTCGCACACCCTGTACCGCTATGCAAAACATAGCTGCTTGCGCTTTTCCAGTAACGCCTGGAGGCACTTTTCATGCATAGAGCCTGGCACCCATCGGCGGCGTCCTACGCCCAGGACATTCCTGGCTTGCCCACAATGCGGGCTTGCCTTTCTGCTGTCAGTCCATCTTTTGAGGAACTCCGCCTTGCGCATCCTGTACGTCGAAGACAACCCCGAACTGCGCGACACCATTGCCATGCTCATGGAAGCGCCAGGGCGCAGCATCGTCAGCTGCGCCAGCGCCGAGGAGGCGCTGGCCCACGACGGCGATCAGGGGCCCTTCGACCTGGTGATGACGGACGTCAGCCTGCCCGGCATGAGCGGGCCCGAGCTGTGCCGCGCCCTGCTGGCGCGCCACGGGCAGCAGCGCATCGTGCTGTGCTCGGGCTACCACCTGGAGGAAGAGCTGGCCGGCTGCGGCGCCCAGGTGCAGCTGCTGCACAAACCCTTCGATATCGGGGCGCTGGAGGAGCTGCTGGACGACGCCCAGGCCCAGCTGCAAAGCTCCGCCAGCTGATTTCAGCCCCGCTGCGCACTCGTGCGCGGCAGCCAGACCGTGAAGCAGGTGCGCCCATCCCGCGAGGTGGCCTCGATGCTGCCGCAGTGCGCCTGCACGATCTGGTGCACGATGAACAGCCCCAGGCCCAGGCCGTTGTGCCCTCCGCCCGTGCCGCTGGTGCGCCCGCGAAAGGGCTCGAACAGGCGCGGCAGCAGCTCTTGCGGTATCTCGCCGCCGTTGGTGACGCAGACCGTCACGCCATCGGGGGCGCTGCCGTCCAGCCGCAGCTGCACCGGCACCTGCGGCGTGCCATGGTGCATGGCGTTGCCCAGCAGGTTGGCCAGCATCTGGCCCAGGCGTTCGCCGTCCCAAGAGCCATGGAGGTCGCCCTGACACTGCAGCTGCAGTTCGCGCTGTGGGTGGCTGGCCCGCACTTCCTGCAGCACGCGCTCGGCCTGCTCGGCCAGATCGGTGGGCGCGGCCAGCATGACCAGCCCCCCGTTCTGGCGCGCGCGCGTCACGTCCAGCAGGTCCTCGATCATCGCCAGCATGCGCCGGCCTGCCTGCTCGGCCTTGATCGCCAACGCCTGCACCTTCTGCGGCTCCAGCGGCCGCTGCAGCACGGCCGTGCTGGCCAGGATGGCCGACAACGGCGTGCGCAGGTCGTGCCCCAGCACCGCCATGAACATCTCGTTGATGTACAGCGCCTCGGTGCGCTGCTGCAACTCGCAGGCCAGGGCGTGCTTTTGCCGGTGCAGGTCGAAGAACACGCGCGCCTTGTTGATCAGCATGTGCGGATCGATGGGCTTGTACAGAAAGTCCACCGCGCCGCTTTCATAGCCCACGAACTGGCGCCGCTGGTCGTGCGCGCCGGCGGTCATGAAGATCAGCGGAATGTGGCGCGTGCGCTCGGCCCCGCGGATCAGCTCGGCCAGCTCGAAGCCGTTCATCTCGGGCATCTGCACGTCCAGCAGTGCCAGGGCCACATCGTTTTCGCGCAGCAGCAGCTCCAGCGCTTCGGCGCCGGAGGCCGCCTTGAGGATGTCCACGTCCTCGCCCTGCAACAACGCCTCCAGGGCCACCAGGTTTTCCGGCACGTCGTCCACCAGCAGGCAGCGCACCCGCGCACCCTGCTGGGGGCAGGAAATGCTGGCGCAGGTGGCTTTGGCAGCATTGGCGAAGATCACGAAACTCTCCCTTGGTGCAATTGGTTCAGCAGGGGCGCCATGTCCGCGGGCGCCAGCACGTAGTCCGGCTGGAGCAGTGCCAAAGCCGCCTCTGGCATGGCCGCGGCGCTGGCGCTGGCGGGCGACTGCACGCAGGTGGTGCCGCCCATGCGCTGCACCACGGCCAGGCCGCGTGCACCGTCGGCATTGGCGCCCGACAGCAGCAGTGCCGTGAGCGCCGGGCCGTACACGTCGGCGGCGGACTCGAACAGCACGTCGATGGAAGGCCGCGAAAAGTGCAGCGGCGGATCGATGGACAGGGCCAGCGACGGCCCCGCATCCACCAGCAGATGGTAGTCGGGTGGCGCAAAGAAAATCTGCCCTGCCTTCAGGGGCTCCTTGTCCTGCGCCTCGCGAACGGCCAGCGCGCACCGGTGGCGGAAGATGTCGCACAGCAGGCTGGGCTGTTCGCGCGGCAGGTGCAGCGCCACCACCACCACGGCGTCGAGCTGGCCGGCCAGCGCCGGCAGCACCTGGCTCAGCACCTCAAGGCTGCCGGCCGAGCCGCCGATGACCACTGCTCGCGGCACGGACGCAGCGCCGGTCATGCGTCGCCTCGCTTTTGGTAGATGCGCTGGCCGGGCACGAACTCGTCGAACTGCGCCGCGTGGGAGGAAAAGCGCAGTGATTCCTTGGAGCCCAGGCCCAGAAAGCCCCGGCGGCACAGCGCCTCGTGGAACAGCGCCAGGGCGCGGTCCTGCAACTGCCGGTCAAAGTAGATCAGCACGTTGCGGCAGGAAATCAGCTGCACCTCGGCAAACACGCTGTCCGTGGCCAGGCTGTGGTCGGAAAACACGATGTGCCGGCGCAAGCTCTTGTCGAACACCACGCGGCCGTAGGCGGCGCTGTAGTGCTCCGACAGCGAGGTGTGGCCTCCCGAGCGCGCATGGTTTTCGGTGAAGCCGGGCACGCGGTCGATGTCGTACACACCGGCCTCGGCCTTTTGCAGGGCGCTGGCGTTGATGTCGGTGGCGTAGATCAGGGAGCGCTCCAGCAGCCCTTCCTCGCGCAGCAGGATGGCCATGGAATAGACCTCCTCGCCCGCGCTGCAGCCGGCCACCCAGATCTTGAGCGAGGGGTAGGTGCGCAGTATCGGCACCACCTTCTCGCGCAGCGCGCGGAAATACTCCGGGTCGCGGAACATCTCGCTGACCTGCACCGTGAGGTATTGCAGCAGCGCCGGGAACACGGTCGGCTCATGCAGCACCAGGTGCTGCAGCTGCGACAGGGTGCGGCAGTTGAAGTGCACCAGCGCGGTCTGCAGCCGGCGCTTGAGCGAGGCCTGGGCATAGCCCCGGAAGTCATAGTGGTAGCGGCGATAGATGGCCTCGATCAGCAGATGCTGCTCGATCTCGGCGGTCTTGCGGGTGTGCGGCACGGTATCAGGGCGGCGTTACTTGGGCATCCAGACGCGCAGCAGGGACAGGAGCTTTTCCACGTCCAGCGGCTTGGCGATGTAGTCGCTGGCGCCGGCGGCCAGGCACTTGTCCTGGTCGTCCTTCATGGCCTTGGCCGTGAGGGCGATGATGGGCAGACGGCGCCATTGCGCGCGCTTGCGGATCTCGCGCATGGCGGTCAGGCCGTCCATCTCCGGCATCATGATGTCCATCAGCACCAGGTCCACGGGCGGGCGGCCCTCGCTGCCGGCGCGCTCCAGCGCCTGCAGCGCCTCGCGGCCGTTGCGCGCGATCTGCACCTGCACACCCGTGGGCTCCAGCACGCTGGACAGCGCGAACACGTTGCGCACATCGTCCTCCACCACCAGGATGGTGCGGCCCTCGAAGGCCTCGTCGCGCGCGCGGGCGCGCTGCAGCAGCCGGCGCCGGTCGTCGGGCAGGGAAGACTCCACCTGGTGCAGAAACAGCGTGACCTCATCCAGCAGCCGCTCGGGCGAACGTGCGTCCTTGATGATGATGGACTTGGAAAAACGCCGCAGCTCCTGCTCTTCGCCCGCCGACAGCGAGCGGCCGGTGTAGACGATGACGGGCGGGAAATCCATGCCTTCCTGCTCGGCCATCTGCTGGAGCAGCTCATAGCCGGACAGGTCGGGCAGGTTCAGATCCATGACCATGCAGTCGAAGCTGCCTGCGCTCAGGAGCTTCAGTGCTTCCTGCGCCGTGGCGGCGCCGGCGATCTCCACGTCGTCGGCGGCCAGCAGCTCGCACATGCTCTGGCGCTGGCGCTCGTCATCCTCTACCACCAGCAGGCGGCGCATGCTCTGGGTGAACTTGGCCTCCATGCGCTGCAGCGCTTCCACCAGCTCGTCGCGCTGCACGGGCTTGAGGGCGTAACCGATGGCGCCCTGCTCCATGGCCTTTTGCGAATAGTCCGCCACCGACACCACGTGCACCGGGATGTGGCGCGTGGCCGGGTCGCGCTTGAGCTGGTCCAGCACACCCAGGCCCGAGTAGTCAGGCAGGTTCATGTCCAGCAGCACGCCGCTGGGGCTGTACTGCTGGGCGGCGGCCAGACCCTCGCGGCCGGTGTCGCAGACGATGCACTGGAAGTCCATCTCGTGCACCAGCTCGTACAGGATGCCGGCGAAGTAGGGGTCGTCTTCGATCACCAGGATCAGGCGGCGGCCGGGCTCGATCTGCTCGCGGTCGTCGGCCAGAGGATCCCCGGAGGCCCGGGCGGCGGTGGGCGAAGGAGACGGCGCGTCGCGCCGGATCACGGGCGGGGTCACGGCGGGCGGCATGGGCAGCGGCGCCACCGCCGGCAGGGACGCCACGGCGGGCGCCGTCAGGGGCAGCGTCAAGGTGAAGGTGCTGCCCTGTCCCAGTGCGCTCTGCACGGACAGGGTGCCGCCCAGCACGCCGGCCAGCTTGCGCGAGATCGACAGCCCCAGGCCGGTGCCGCCGTACTTGCGGTGCATGCTGCCGTCGGCCTGGCGGAAGGCCTCGAACATCTCTTCCTGCTGGTCGGGTGCGATCCCGATACCGGTGTCGTTCACGGCCAGGCAGACCTGCTCGGCGCTGCCGCGGTAGATGCGCAGCGAGACCTCCCCGCGTTCCGTGAACTTGAGGGCGTTGAACAGCAGGTTCTTGAGAATCTGCGAGAGGCGCTGCGCGTCGGTGGCGATGCTCTCGGGGACGCCCGGCTCGATCTTCATGTGCAGCGCCAGGCCCTTTTCCTCGGCCAGGGGGCGCAACGGGTCGACGACCTCGCGCGCCAATCTGGCCAGGCTCACGTCGTCGATGTCCACGCTGGTCTGGCCAGCCTCGATCTTGGCCAGGTCCAGGATGTCGTTGATCAGGGCCAGCAGGTCGTTGCCGGCGCTCTGGATGGTCTGGGCGTAGCGCACCTGCTCGGGTGTCAGGTTGCCGTTCTTGTTGTCGGCCAGCAGCTTGGACAGGATGAGGCTGGAGTTGAGCGGCGTGCGCAGCTCGTGGCTCATGTTGGCCAAAAACTCGCTTTTGTACTGGCTGGCGCGGCTCAGCTGCTCCGCCTGGGCCTGCAGTGTGTCCTGGGTGCGCAGCAACTGCTCCTTCTGGTATTCCAGCTCCTGGGTCTGCTCCTCCAGCTGGGCATTGGATTCCTCCAGCGCCACCTGCTGCGCCTGCATGAGCCGCTGCGACTCCTGCAGCGAATTGCTTTGTTGCTCCAGCTCCTCGTTATTCACGCGCAGCTCTTCCTGCTGCGCCTGCAGCTCCTCTGCCTGGCGCTGGGTTTCATCCAGCAGCGCCTCAAGACGCGAGCGGTCCAGCGCGCCGCGCACCGCTTGGGCCAGTTGCTCGTCAGCCCGGTCCAGGAACTCGCGGCCCTCCTCGCCCAGGGGCGTGAACAGGCCCAACTCCACCACGGCCAGCGTCACGCCGCTGAGCCGGATGGGCAGGATGACCAGCTCGGACGGCGCGGCCTGGCCGCTGCTGGAGCTGACCGGCAGGTAGCCCGCCGGCACATCGCGCACGTGCATCAGCGTGCGCGACTGCAGCGCCTGCCCCACCAGGCCTTCGCCCGGGTGCACCACGTCCGCCGCGCTGCCCGGCATGAGGGCGTAGCTGCCCTGGCGCTCGTACACGCCATGGCCCTGGGTGACGTACATGGCACCCACCCTGGCATCCAGCCAGTAGGCGAGGTATTCGACGATGGCCGGGGCCAGCTCTTGGATGCGCTGCTCGCCCTGCAGGCGCGTGCCCAGCCCCACGATGCCGCTCTTGATCCAGTTCTCCCGCTCGCGCTTGCGGTGGTCGGTCAGGGCCATGGCCCCGGCAGCGCAGATCAGCGCCAGCAGCAGCGCCGTGCTGACCCAGACCAGGTATGTGGCGGTGCTGAATTCGCTCTCCCACACCGTACGGCGCTGCTGCAGATCCTCGCGCTCGGCGTTCAGCAGGTCACGCACCACGGCGCGCAGGCTTTCCATGGTCACGCGCGCCTCGGTGCGCATGATGGTCACGGCTTCGTCGCGCCGGCCCTCGCGCTGCAGCGCGATCATGCGGGCCAGCTCGCCCATCTTCTTGCTGGCCAGGCCCTGCAGCTGGTCCAGGCGCTGTTTCTTGGTGAGGGAACCATTGGCAAAGCGCTGCAGCTTGGCCAACTCCACCGGCAGCGCTGCCTCTGCCACGGTGTAGGGCGCCAGCAACTCTTCGTCATTCGTGACCAGGTAGCCACGCTGGGCCGTTTCGCCGTTCTTGATGTGAGCCCACACCAGCTGAACCTGCGCGATGGAGTCCACCGCGGTATTCATGTCGGTGACGATCTGCGCCCGGTCTTCGCTGGAGCGCCAAGTCAGCACGGCAATCAAGAAGGCGGCCACGGCGGCCACCATGAAGCCGGACAGAATGCGAAACGGAAAACCTGAACCCGGCCTTACGAGAGGCCGTGAGGGAAGGGAGGAAGCTGGCATTTGTGACTTCTGGTAAATGGCGCCGCGCGATGATAGGGAGCGCCGTGGCCTTGCCCTGTAGGGCAACGCCGCATGGCGGCGCAGAGATGCGCTGCTTGCCGTCGGGCCAGATCTGTTGTAGTAGCGGGCTAACACCCGCTTGCGCGCAGCCGGTCCAACAATGCCTGAGCCTAACCCGAAAGCAACAGGAGACATGACATGGCAGGCAAGAAGATATTGATGATCTGTGGCGACTACTGCGAGGACTACGAGACCATGGTGCCCTTCCAGGCACTGCAGGCCGTGGGGCACGCGGTGCATGCCGTATGTCCCGACAAGAGCGCCGGCGACCACATCAAGACAGCCATTCACGATTTCGAGGGCGCTCAGACCTACAGCGAGAAGCCGGGCCACAACTTCGTGCTGAACGCCAGCTTTGCCGAGGTCCGGCCGGAGGACTATGACGCTCTGGTCGTGCCCGGCGGCCGGGGACCCGAGTACCTGCGCGGCTACCCGGCGGTGCTCTCGGCGGTGCGCCACTTCTTCGAGGCCAACAAGCCGGTGGCCGCCGTGTGCCATGGCGCGCAGTTGCTGGCCGGCGCCGGTGTGCTTAAGGGCAGGACATGTTCCGCCTACCCCGCCTGCCGCGCGGAGGTGGAGCTGGCCGGCGGCACCTATGCCGACATCGCTGTGGACAAGGCCTATACCGAGGGCAATCTGGTATCCGCACCGGCTTGGCCGGCGCACCCGGACTGGATCGCCCAGTTCCTGGTTCTGCTGGGAACGCGCGTCACGCACTGAGCCGCGCCAGCGGCACAATGCAGCGCAGCCGCCACGGCTGGCGCGCAGCGACGATGACGAGGAGATGAGCGATGTGCCAGGTATTCACCAGCGCCGATCCCGCCCTGTACGAAAGCCGTGCGCGCTCCGTACGGCTGCACGGTGTGGCGACAAGCATCAGGCTGGAAAACCTATTCTGGCAGGTGCTGGAGGAAATCTCCGCGCGCGATGGCATGACAGTGCCGCAGTTGTGCGCCCGGCTGCACGACGAACTGACGCAGCAGTGTGGGCAGGTGGAGAATTTTGCTTCCTTCCTGCGCGTGTGCTGTGGCCGCTATCTGGCGCTGCAGCTATCGGGCGGCATTCCGCGCGATACGCGCGTTTCGATCCGAAGCCTCGATGCGGCGCAGGTGCTAGCCAGCCAGTTGGATGCGCCGCCACAGCGCCGCTTGCGCGCTGTGTGAAGTCGGTCGCTCATCAATGATGGGCCGGCGGATCCTGCACGGGAGGCTCGACGGGCTGCGCCGGCGGGTCTTCGATTGGCACCTCCGAAGGCCAGTGCACAGGCGCAGGTGGCGGAGCCTGCGGCACGCTGGGCTGGGGCGTGGGAATGGACGAGCAATATGCCATGTCAGGGAATAGGCTTGTGCGCCGGCGCATCGGAGCCGGTATCGCGCCCGGGAACCTGCTCCGCTTCTGGTGAGCGATTGGCATAGGTAGACAGGTCGCCGCCGGAGGCGAAGCGCCGTGCGTTGTCGCCATTGCCGGGATTCTCGCTTTCCGGCCCCTTGTGCTCGCGCGCGTCCACGCGCATCCCGTACATGGTGAAGTGCCCCTGGTCGCGGGCACGGTCCCGCTGCTCGGAGTCCAGCAGCTTATCCAGGCGTGAAGAGGGATTGGTCATGCATCTGCCTCTCTGAAAGAAGAGTATGGCTGCTGTCATTGCGGCCTATCGTGGTGTCATGGTGCATGTCTGCGGGCGCCACCGGCCTTCCTGCATGCTGCTTCCATTTGTCGGACAAGGGCCTTAGCTTGTCGTGCTCAGCCCCGCCCTTCCCGCAGGGCCAGGCTTTCTGCCTCGCCTCGGGTCCACACGTCGAGCACAAAATCCGCATCCCGCACATGCGTGACGCGCGGCAAGGACAGGCCGGCGTGCAAGCGCTCGTGCACCTGGCTTCCCGTCTGGGCGCAGCCTTCAATGGCATGCGTCCAATGGCAGGCCACGACCGTGGCCTGCGGCGCCAGCCCCTGAAGCAGGCGTGTCATGAGCTGATCCAGATCCTCGTACGTCAGGTAGTACAGCAACTCGCTCAGCACCACCAGATCGAAAACCTCCTGCGGCCACTGGTCGGGCACGCAGGCCTGCCTGAACCAGGCTTGGCAATTGTTGCTCTCCAGCCGCAGGCGGGCGGTCTCCAGCGCCCGGGCCGAGCAGTCCCAGGCCTGCAGCCGATCGCAGCGCAGGGCCAGTTGTGCGCTCAGCAGCCCATGGCCGCAGCCCGGCTCGAAGGCATGGGCGTAGCGGCGTCCGGGCAGGCTGGCCAACAGCAGCGCGCGTTTGCGTTCCTCATACCAGCTGCCATCCATGGCCCAGGGGTCGGTCGACGCGGCATACAGGCCGTCGAAGCGCTGGGCCGTCCATGTGTGCGGCGGATCAAGAGGAGCCATGACAGAAGAAGTATTCGCGCGGCCAATGCGCGCGCTCGACGATGGCCGCATCCAGCACGGCGCCCAGCCGCGCCGAGCGTGGCTGCAGCTGCGAGCGGTGTGCCTGCAGCGCCGCGATCTTGCGCTGCAGCGCGGCGGGGGGAGCGTCCAGGGCGTACAGGTCCTGCCACGGAATCTGCGGTGCGCCTGGTCGGGCCCAGTGCCACATCCACACCGGCGCCTGTAGCAAAGGAATGCGCAGGCGGCGCGCCACATCCAACGCCACGCGGCCACAGCATTCATGGTCAGGGTGGCCGTCCAGGCGCCAGGTCGTCACCAGTGCATCCGACGGCTCTACCAGCTCCAGCAGGGCTGCGTGCAGCCGCCCGCCAGCTTCGGCCACGCCGCCGTCGGGCAGGTGCAGATGGGTGACAGGCACATGCCCCAGGCCCAAGGCCGCCAGTCCTTCATCGCGCTCGCTGCAGCGGATGGCCTGCACTTGCGGCATGGGCCAGCATGCCTCGGCGTGGCTGGCCTCCCCGTCGGTGGCGGCCACGATGTGCACTGCGCCGCCGGACTCGGCGTGCTGCTGCATCAGCAGCGCGCAGGCCAGCACCTCATCGTCTGGGTGCGGGGTCAGCACCACCAGGCGCCGTTCGGGTGCCACGAGCGGCCGCACGCTTGTGGGCACACAGTGCATCAGCCAGCCATGCCACTGCGCGGCCGGCACCTGGGCCGCCGTAATACGGCGCGATGCGGCGTTGTTCACAGTGTCCAAGCGGGTACTCCTGGGCTGTGCCGCTGCGCCAACTGCCCGCCGATGGCGGCGTCGTCGCGAGCGGCATGGCTCTGTCGGATGAACACGGACAAATCGGCGGCGCGGCGGGCAAAGGCTGCGTCGCGGCATAGCGACGTCGCGCCCAATGCACGCGTGGTTTCGTCCAGCACCTGCCGCGCTGCGGCCTCCACGCATTGGCGCGCGCGCAATGCCATCCACTGGGCATCGGCCTGTGGATGGGCGTCGATCCACGCCGCCGTCTCGCGCAGCAGCGCGGCGGCGGCAGCGAGCTGCACATCCACCCGCCCCAACGCAGCCAGGCGATGGACGTCGGGCGGCCGCCCGCTGGCAGGATCGCAGGCGCGGTGCAGCGCCTGCGCCAGCGCCGCGGCACCACCCAGCCAGCAAGCGGCCACGCCCGCGCCGCCCTGCCAGAAGCCTGGCCGGGCCAGATAGGCACCTGCAGCGCCCACCTGCTGCGCCGGCACCTCGTCGAAATGCACATCCGCGCTGGCGCTGGCGGCCATGCCGACCGCCTGCCAGGCAGCGGTGGAGATCGACACTCCGGGCTGGCGCAAGGCCACTGCCACCAGCTGGGGTTGCTCTGCATCCGGGGCCCAGGCCGTCAGCACGGCGTGGCTCACGTCCTGCGCGCCCGAGCACCAGGCCTTGGTGCCGCTGATGCGGGCACTGTCACCATCGACATGCAGCCGCACCCTGGCACCGGGCGCCTCGGCGGCCCAGACAGCCCAGGTGCTCGGGGTATCGGCCTCTGCATGGCCCGCCGCGCCCAGCTCGTGCAGGATGGCCAGTGCATCGGTGTGGCCCTCATACAGTTTCGCCAGCGAGAGGTCACATGCCCCCACGGCGGCAAGGGCGCGCCAGCGTTCCAAGGTGCAGCCGCGGCCGGGCAATGGCAGGGCGTCCAGTCTGGCCTCCACCAGCTGTCGCAGCTCCTGCGACGGGTATGCGAGTGGCACGGCCAGCTGGCCCAGCTGGCACGTCAGCCGCTCGATCAACGATGCGTGCGAGTTCATGCCGCCACCCCTAACGCTTCTGCGTGCAGCCGATCCAGATAGGCGCCAAAGCCCTGCGGCGCCCGGTAGTCGGCGCGCGCGCTGGTGCGCACCCGCGGGCGGTTGGACCAGGCAATGCGCGCGCCGCTGACCGCCAGCGCCTCTACCAAAGCCACGTCCTCATGCGAACGCAGCGGCGCGAACCCCCCTGCGGCCTGGTAGGACTGCGCGCACACGCCCAGGTTGGCGCCGTGGATGTGACGGTGTCCCGGTTCGTCCCGGTAGGCTGCCTCGTACTGGCGGCGCACGGCCGTTCCGTAGCCGCTCCAGTCCGCCACCTGCACTGTGCCGCAGACGCACTGCGCCGCCTCGGCCAACTGCGCGGCGATCCAGTCCGGAGCCACTTCGCTGTCGGCGTCGGTGAAACTGAGCCAGCGAGCGCCTTGCTCCAGCGCCAGGGCCGCCCCCGCGGCCCGCGCCTTGCCGACGTTGCGCGCCTGCAGCCGCACGGCCTGTGCCCCATGCCGTGCGGCGACGCGGGCCGAGCCATCGGTGCAGGCGTCCAGCACCACGATCACGCGCACCGACTCGCCCGCCAGCTCGGCACACTCGGCGGCACGCGCCACCGAGCGCAGACAGGCCGGCAGGTGCCGCTCCTCATCGTGCGCAGGAATGATGACCGCAATCAAGATGCCCTCTCCGTGCGGCGGCACGCGGGCCAAGGGGTGGGGAGCATGGGCAAGTTTTCCACGACAGTGTTTTGGACGCGCACAGCGGCGCGGCTGCCTGATCGTAGAAATTCCGCTCGACAGGGGGTGTAGGACAAGCGGGAGCGGACCCATCCGCCGCCAGCCCGGCCGTGGGTGCGGCACCTGCCCTTCGGGCAGGCTCACGCCGTCAAAGCCAGCGCTTGCGCCGGAAGTACACCAGCATGCCCAGCACCACGGCCGCCATGACGCCCAGCACATACAGATACCCGTAGCGCCAGTGCAGCTCGGGCATGTTGAAACGGCTGCCGGTGTCGAAATTCATGCCGTACAGCCCGGTGATGAAGGTCAGCGGCAGGAAGATGGTGGCGACGATGGTCAGCCCCTTCATGATGTTGTTCATGCGCCGGCTGACGGCCGACAGGTACACATCCAGCAGGCTGGAGGCCATCTCGCGATAGGTCTCGACAAAATCGATCATGACCACGCTGTGGTCGTGGCAGTCGCGCAGGTACACGCGCGTGCTCTCGTGGATGAACGGGGCATCCCCCCGCATGAGGCTGGCGATGGCCTCACGCTGCGGCCACCAGGCGCGGCGCATGACCACCAGCTCGCGCTTGGCGTAGTGCAGCTTGTTGCGCGCGTCGCGGTCGTCGTCGAGCAGTATCTCGTCCTCCAGCGCCTCCAGCTCGTCACCCAGTTCGTCCAGCAGGGGAAAGCCCGAGTCCACGATGGTGTCCAGCAGCGCGTACAGCAGGTAGTCGGCGCCCAGGCGGCGGATCTTGCCGTTGGCCCGGATGCGCTGGCGCACCGGCTCGAAGATGTCCTGGCTGCCGTCGTTGATGCTGACCACGAAGTTGCGGCCGAGGAACAGGCTGACCTGGTCCACCCGGCAGGCTCCGCATTCGCCATCGCCGCCCTTGTCGCGCCGCACCAGGTTCAGGATGACGAACTGGTGCGCGTCGTAGGCCTCGGCCTTGGCGCGCTGGCCGCGGTGCAATACGTCCTCCAGCGCCAGCGGGTGCAGGCCCATGGACTCCTTCAGGCTTTGCAGCTGCTGCGGACTGGGCAGGCCCTGCAGGTGCAGCCAAAAGACATGCCTGGTCTCTGCCAGGGCCATCCCGGCAGCTTCGATGGTGGGCCCCTGCTGCTCGACCACGTCGCCCTCGCGGGCGTAGTGCATCAGCAGCAGCCGTGCAGGCGGCAGTGGCGCATCGTCCTGCGGACTAGCGACGGCTTCGAGTGAGCCCGGCGGCGCACCGGGGCGGTTGTTGCGGCGGCGAAAGCCGTAGCGACGCAAGGTGCGGAGACGGGCAGTGACAGGGCGTTTCACAAGGGGCATCCTACGAGGGCCGAGTAGGACGACTCCCTTTTCACGCCTGCCGTGTGATGTGACTCCAGGCATGGCGATCCGAGCAGCCCCGTGACAGAACAGGCACTCCCTCAGCCAGCCACCTGCCCGCGGTTCTTCGCGGCAATTGTCGACGGCGGCGCAACTGGGGGCCGCGCGGCCGCCGGAGGGCTGGCCATGGAGACCTCGAAAGACCAGTTGCCGTGCCAGGAACGCCCTTCAATGGCGTGCGCGTTGACGCATGAACTGCCACGCCAGCACGGCCATGCACAACGCCAGCGCCAGCCGTCCCCACGCTGACAGCGTGGGAATGGGCGCCGCACCGCTGGGCGGAGCTGCTGCCACAGCAGGGCCACCAGGGTCCAGGATCACAGCGTTGGGCTGCAGGTCATCGTCGCCCTGCTGACCATCCACCACGGTGAGCGTGATGGTGTTGCCCGAGACTACGGCGTCCGGGTAGGCGTACCAGTGCGGTGTTGGATTGACCAGCGTAGGTCCGAACTTCCAGTACTGCGTACCCGGCGGCAGGGCCGTGGGATAGGTGAGCGTCACCGAAAATGAAGAGCCCGGCACGCCGCTGATGGCTACGAGGTCGAACAGACCCAGAGGAAAGGACACCCCGGCTGGCGGCGCCACGGACGGCGACTTCGGATGCCCAGTCAGAGGGATAAAGCCTGCATTCTGGTACTTGCCCATGCCCGGCTCAGCAAACACCCAGGCCGGTGTGGAAATGGTTGCCGACGCCGGACCGGAGGAAGTTGTTCCTGTCAGGCTGGAGCCGGCCGTCGGCGGGGGCGCAACCGTGAAGGCCTGCACCACATTGACCGCGGGGTTGTGGCTCGCATCTCCAGCCTGCGAAGCAATCACGTGACAGGTGCCGATGCCCAACAGACGCACGGTAGTGCCCTCTACTGCGCACACTAGCGGGGTGTCCGTGCCAAAGGCCACCGGCAGGCCCGAACTGGCGCTGGCTGCCACGACGAAGTCGGCATCACCCAGCACCCTGTTGGCCAGGACGCCAAAAGTGATGGACTGCAACGCCTTGCCCACGGACACGGTCACCGTGCCCGACACTGGCTCGTAGGTCGCATCCCCCGCCTTGGTGGCCGTGACCTCGCACAGGCCCACCGCTGTTCCAGTCAAGGTAACCCCCGACACCGAGCACACGCTGGCGCCAGAGGTGACGGCGTAGCTCACCGCACCGTTGCCCGCGCCGCCCGCGGTGGACAGAGTGGATGTTCCGTTCAGAGCCAACGAGGGCGACGACGACGCCACGACCAGCGCAGGCTGGTCCGCCTTCGTGACCAGCACTGCTACGCTAGACGTGGCAGCGCCATAGTTGATGTCTGCGGCCTTGGTCGCGGTCACGGTGCATCCGCCCACCCCGATACCGGTCAGCACGTTCCCAGTGACTTGGCACTGGCTGACCCCGGCGGTGACAGCGAAGGTCACCGCGCCCGTGCCGGATCCTCCACGTGTCCCCAGGGTTGCCGTTCCCAGGTAGGCGATGGTGTTGGGCGAAGCCGTGGCGACCAGTGGTTCCTGCGAGGCCTGCTCCACTTGAATGTCCACCGTGGCCGATGCCGGGTCATGCCGAGTGTCACCCGCCTTGGTCGCAGTCACCGTGCAGGTGCCGGGCGTTACGCCTGTGACCACGTTGCCCGACAGCGAGCACGAGGCAGCGCCGGCCGTGATGGCCAGCGTGACAGCGCCAGACCCGGCCCCCCCCGAAGTTGCCAGCGTTGCTGTGCCGTGGACGGCGATGGTGGAAGACGAGGAGGCGCTGACGGCCCAGCCAACCTGCGGGGCCCGACCCACGGTGATGACGACCTGCCCCGACACCTCGTTGTAGAGCGCATCAGCAGCACGCGTGGCCGTGACCGTGCACGAGCCTACATCCACCCCGGTCAGCACATTGCCTGTAACAGTGCAGACGTCCATCCCTGCGGTGACCGCAAAAGTCACTGCGCCCGCGTTCGAGCCGCCAGTCGCCCCTAGTGTGGTGGTGCCGTTGAATGCGATGCTGGCGGGCGAGGCAGTCGCCGTCAGCGGAGCCTGGTTGGCCTTGCTGACGTTGATATCCACTGTGGCTGTGGCCTGCAGGTAGTTGGCATCGGTGGCCTTGGTGGCTGTGATAGTACATGGCCCCACCCCCACGCCCGTGACCGTCGTGCCGGAGACGGAGCAGTTGGGCGCTCCTGCTGTTACCGCGTAACTCACCGCTCCGGTGCCCGTTCCACCAGTCGTGGACAGCGCCGCCGTACCGCTGTAGTGGATATTGGCCGGACTGGCCGCAACGGCCAGCGTGGCTTGCGCGCCCTTGGCGTTGGTCAACACGAGGGGAACCTGTACGCCACCGGCAGTGGCTGTCACGTTGTAGGTGCCCGCCAGCATGTTGGCAGCCGCATTCAGCGTGGCGATCCCGGCTGTGTTGGTGGTTGCCGAGCCACCCGCGTCCAGCGCCGCCGAAGCCCCCGATACCGGAGCGCTGAAAGTAACCACCACGTTGGACAGAGCGCGATCGTCCACGTCGAACACCTGCACCTGCAGCGGGGCGGCAAACGCCTGGCCGATCGGCGTGGACTGCGGGGCCCCAGCAAGTACATTGATGCGATGGGGCGGGCCGAAGGGATCGATGCGCAGCACCAGGCCATTGGCAGCAGACACGCCCGCCGCGGCACTGGAGGTAGGGTTCGCCAAGCCTTCCCAACCCGAGGTGGTCACCCCGCCCACCGAGAGGATCGTGTCGGTTTCCACCAGGGTGGCGGACAAGGCATGCATGGCATCGGCCCCGCTGGTGCCGAGAAAACCGGAATACACGAAACGGTTGGGCGCAGCCCACGCAATCTTGCTCAGGAAGCCATCTTGCTGACCGGGCTGGACAGTGGCGATGCCGCTTTGTGCCACCACGGGAAAGCCCGTCCCGGCGCTGGTCGCACCCGTGGCGTACAACGCATCGCCATCGTCTGCCAAGGCCGCCACGTAGTCGTAGCTTGAGCCGCCCAAGTAGGTGGCAAAGGGCGCCGTGGGATGCAGTCGGACGACGAAGCCATCCATGCCGCCATGCCCTGCGCTTTGCGGGCCGCCCGCGATGAACTGCGTGCCAGCATCGTTCGCGGGAAACTGGGGCGCGTTGGTCTCGCCGGCAACGACCAGCCCGCCACCCAAGTCGGCCACCAATGCCAGCGCGCGGTCGATGCCGACGTTGCCGTTGGCCGGAAGAGAGCCCGTGAGGATCTGCATCTGCGCGTTGGTGCCATCAGCTCCAACGAAGGCCACGAAGGCATCCACCGCGTCCTGCGACCGGGATGCCAGCACGGTGCGCGGCCCGATAAGCGTCGGTAGCCCATCGGTAGAGTCGGTAGCCCCAGCCACGGCCAGGCGGCCGTCCGCCAGCAACGCCAGCGCATTGCCCATCTCATCGCCGCCGTTGCCGCCCAGGAAACCTGCATAGTCCAGGCCGCTGCCATTGGCGGCCACGCGCGCCACGAACGTGTCCATGCCGCCGGTACCAAGCTGGTCGCCCCCGTGGCTCAGACGGGGCCCTCCGAAGGCCGGGAACGCCGGTGCTGCCGTGGTACACCCTGCTGCAGCCGTAGTAGTGCAAATGGAAAAACCCGTCACGTAGGCGCGTCCTGCCGCATCGACGACGATGGCATTGGCTTGGTCGTCCTCGGCGCCGCCGATGAAGCCTGCATACGAGACCGAGCTGCCATCGCTGCCCAGGCGCATCACGAAGGCATCCCGGTCCTGCTGCATTTTGGTACGCCGCAAACGGTTGTCCGGATCGGTACCTGCTGTGGGGAAATCGGTGGAATGGGTGGCGCCCGCAAGGTAGATCCGGCCGCTGCCATCCAGTGCCAAGCCGTGGCAGGCATCGTTAGCACTGCCGCCCACATAGGCCACAAACTGGGCCACGCCCTTCGGGTCGAACTTCACCACGAAGGCGTCGTCGCCCCCGCGGCTGCCTGCACCGCCAGTGATCGGCAGATTCAGCGACTGGGTCGCGCCACAGGCGAAGGTATTGCCGTCCTGGTCACGTGCTACGGTAAACACTTGGTCGTCCGCATTGCCACCCACCAAGCCCGAGTAGCCCGTCCAGGCCGGGTCGATGACCAGGGGTTTACGGCTGTCGTGCGGCGCCAGCGCGAAACGCACGCGCCAGCTGCGCTCGCCTGCCTGCTCTACCACGTAGCGAGCGGCCACCGTGACGCGCTGCGCGCCTTCGGGCTGATACACCACGGGCGCCGCATCGACCAGCACCTCGTCGCCCACGCGCCACTGCAGCGAGCCATCGGGCTGCAGGCTCAGGGCGTCGGCACCGTCCACGCGCCACGCCACCTGCTCGGGGTCGGCGCCGGGTGCCAGCTCAAACTGGTACTTGAAACCGCCGGCATTGCCGCCGAAATAGGCGTCGATGCCCGGCCACACACCGCGGTAGGCCACCGCGCCATAGCTCTTCAGCCCGGTCTGCCATTGCGACCGGTCTCCCACCAACCAGTGGTAGACCGTCGGTGATGCCTGCATACCCTGCGGAGCCACCCCTGCCGTGCCTTCGAAGCGGTAGCGCAGTCCGCCGTCCCCGGCCGCCTGCAACCCCCCATTCGCAGCCTTAGCCCACGTGGCTGGCATGCGCCGCGACTGCAGCAGCACGCCCGTGTCGTCGAAGGCGAGCTGCCGACCTGCTGCTGCCGCGCGAAATCGTGCCAGTCCATCGCTGGCGGGCATGGCCATGAAGCGGTTCTCGCGTCCCGCTAATTCGCGCTGCACGACGGGCTTAGTCTGCGACCAAGAGGGCAAGGCGCCCGCAACGAGCGCCAGGGCCAGAACGGTACAACGCATGATGAGTGTCCAGGCAGGGCAGATGATCAGGGGTAGCGGGCCCAACCGGGGCAGGCAAGCATTTGCACGCGCGCCATCAGGACCGGGGGGGAAATACGCCCTGCAACGCAATGATGAAATTTGCGGTCAGGTAGGGTGGCATGTTGTTGTGCGGCTGACCGGCACCGGCCACGCTGACCGCCTGCACAGACATGGGCTCGCTGGGGGCCATACTGGCGTAGGCCCGCGCAGGCGAGGCACCCAGGGCAGCGCCCGCGGGGTCGGATACGGCCGGGCCGGCTGCATCGCCGCCGTACAGCATGTGGGTATGCATGGGTATTTCGCTGGGTAGCAGGCTCACAGATTCCGCTCCGCCCGCTTCCCCGATGTCATAACTGAGCAAGCCTGGACCCTGCCCCCACATCATGGGCACGCGGCCTTGCAGGTCAGGCAGAGCAAAATTGCTCTTCCCATTACCGCCGTATGTCGTGCCCAGCAGTGAAAACAGCGCAGTGTTCTGCGATAGGGGCAGGAGTTGCCCATCGCACATTGCCCACCCCTTGGGTGCGAAGTTGAAGGGAACAATACGGATTTCCGCAACGAAGGGATCGGCCATGGTGCGCAGGTCTCTGGGTTTAGTCGATCAGTTCTGCGAGGGGAAGATACCCTGCAGCGCAATCACGAAATTCAACGTGATGAAGGGGGGCAGGTTCAAGTGGGACTGACTCCCCCCCACGGATGTGATCGCATCGGTGCGGGTGGCTGCCGTGGCTGCCGCAGCGTAGTTGCCCCGCGAGGCGGCAAAGGCATTCCCCGTCGGGCCCGTGGCATGCCCCACTGCCGAGGTGGCACTCGGCACATGGGTGTGTGCCGGCATTTCGTTGATCGACAGCGTGTGCTCTTCAGCGCCCCCTCGGGTTCCCCGCGGATACCCGGGCGCCACGTGGATGGGCATGCGCCCGCGAAAATCCGGCAGGGCGAAATTGACCCGCCCATCGCCACCGAACGTGGTTCCAAGCAGGGAAAAGAGCCCCTGGTTCTGGTTGATGGGCAACAGTTGGCCGTTGCACAGCGCCCAGCCCTTGGGAGCAAAGCTGAAGGAAGCGATGCGGATTTCTCCGAGAAACGGTTCTGCCATGACGTCAGGTCGGCGACGGATAGATGCCGAAGAGCGAGATGATGAAACTCACGCACAGGAACGGAGGCCGGTTCTCGTGCGGTTGGCTGCCTCCGGCCGACAACAGCGTGCCGGGGTGCATAGGTTGCGCCGCAGGCGCGGCATTCACGAAGTTCTTGTAGTCGCGGTGCCGCGCAGGCAATGCGCCTACGGGCGAGGCCACATACCCCGTGCCCGCAGCCACCATCAGAGTGTGGTTGTGGCGGGGGATTTGACTGACGGTGAGCGTCACCGCCTCGACCCCGCCCATCTCGGCCAAATAGTGGCCGTTGCCTTGGTGGATGGGAATGCGCCCGCGCAGGTCCGGCAACCCGAACGTGTTCTGTCCGTCCCCGCCATAGGTGGTGCCGATCAGCTGGAACAACGTCTCGTTCCCGGCAATCGGCAGTATCTGGCCCTCACAGAAGGCCCAGCCTACTGGGGCGAAATTCCCGGCGAACATGCGAATTTCGCCAATGTAGGGTTGTGCCATGTAGCGCTGCAGGCCGTACCGACCTGTTGGACAGGGAACGAAAAGGATGGAAAGGTGTCAGCCCGCAGATCGTGCCAGTGACTACCTCGTAAAGCGCGCCAATATAAAAGGGGTCACTCCTTGATGCAAGACAAACATAGCGTTGCAGTTAAAACTAAGGCAATATCTGCGCCGCTTGCAATCCTTCAGACCTCATTTCTGCCGCCCCTTCTTCATGAATCGTGAACGCCGCACCTTCCTCAAGGCCGCAGGCATGGCCTCGACTGCTGCGGCCTCGGCAGCAATGGGCCATGCTGCTGCCGCCATCCCCGCATCGCAGCAGCAGTTAGGCACCATGACCCTGCTTCGCAGTCATTTCGCGCGACTTGCGGGGGAAGGGTTCACCTTCCTGCACCCTAGTGGTGTCCGCGGTAGCGCCACCTTGCTGCATGCCCACCCACTGGAAGGCGCGGAGGATGGCGAGCGCAGCTTTCGACTGGTCTTTGCTCCAAATGACTCCTCCTTGAGCCAGGACACGTGGGAGGTTTCCCACCCTGCCCTGGGCACGCATGCAATCTTCGTGAGCCCTAATGACGCACAAGGCCAGAAGATCGAAGCCATCTTCAACCGCCATCAACCCTAGCTACAGGCAGTGCGCGTTTCGCCGTGGGCGCTGGCGGGCGACGCATGCATACATACACTCCTTCCAGTTCGCCGGTGATGAAACCCTCGCGCTGGTACAGCCCGTAAGCCGGGTTGCTGACTTCGACATACAGCAGCGTCTCGCGTCCCTGCCGGTCCGCGCACTCAAGGACCATGCGCACCAGCGCCGCCCCCCAGCCGCGGCGGCGCCAGGGTGGTAGCAGAGCGATGTCCATCAGGCGCAACTGTCCTGTTGGCGCCGCCAGGTACAGACGACCTACCGCTGTGCCGAGGTGCTCCACCACCATGAACGAAGCAGTGGGGTAATGCTTACGGTAATGGTGGTCCTGAAGCGCGAACTGCGAATCCGAAAACGCCTGCTTCTGTGCCTCGGTCCACGGCGTCAGTGCCAATTCAGGGTCCCGCACCGTACGGTACAGCGCACGCAGGAACGGCAGGTCCGTGATAGTGGCCGGCCTCAGGTGCAGCGCGGGCGGCAACAGCGATAAGTTCAGGTCACCCCACATGCGAGAAACATGCTTCATAGACGAAGCCTTCAGGCCGGCGCGCCACAGGCGTCATGAAGATGGCGTAGTCACCCAGTTGCGGATGTTGCATTCGGTAGGTGCCCTGGGTCAGAAACGCGTCGGCTGGCCCCTGAAAACTGATGCGGAACTGGTGGGCGCCAGGCGCTGCTGGAGACTCGGCCACTTCGCAGACCGTTAGTGGGACCGTAATAGGGCCAGCGGGCGTAGCCAGGTGTGCCAGCACCTGCTGACGCGCAAAACACTGCGCGTCGGGCCAGGTAAGCGTGCGGGAGAACAATGCGGAGTCGAGCACGGCGGGAGGTCGGGAGTCAGAAAGCAACGCTGCATGCAAGCACCGTGCATGCGCGGCTGCAACGCTGAACGAGTATAGCGATGGGGTTCCTGCCAGCGCTCGGGCCGCATGTCCTCCAGCCATTCGACAGCGGCGGGCGGCTCTTCTTCACCCCCGCTCACTCCACCGTCACACTCTTGGCCAGGTTGCGCGGCTTGTCCACATCCGTCCCCCGCGCGCAGGCCGTGTGATAGGCCAGCAGCTGCAGCGGCACCACGTGCAGCAGCGGCGACAGCGGTCCGCCGTGCTCGGGCATGCGGATGACGTGGATGCCCTCACTGCTGTCGATGTGGGTGTCGGCGTCGGCCAGCACGTACAGCACGCCGCCGCGGGCGCGCACTTCCTGCATGTTGCTCTTGAGCTTTTCCAGCAGCGCGTCGTTGGGCGCCACGGTCACCACCGGCATCTCGCTGGTCACCAGCGCCAGCGGGCCGTGCTTGAGTTCGCCGGCCGGGTAGGCCTCGGCGTGGATGTAGCTGATCTCCTTGAGCTTGAGCGCACCCTCCAGCGCAATCGGGTAGTGCAGCCCGCGGCCCAGGAACAGGGCGTTCTCGCGCCGCGCGAAGTCCTCGGCCCAGCTGATGATCTGGGGCTCCAGCGCCAGCACGGCCTGCAGCGCCACGGGCAGGTGACGCAGGGCCTGCAGGTGGCGCGCTTCGTCTTCCTCACTCAGCAGTCCTTTCGACTGCGCCAGCGCGAGGGTGAGCAAAAACAGCCCGGCCAGCTGCGTGGTGAAGGCCTTGGTCGAGGCCACGCCGATTTCCACCCCGGCGCGGGTGACGTAGGCCAGCGCGCATTCGCGCACCATGGCGCTGGTGGCCACGTTGCACACGGTGAGGGTGTGGCGCATGCCCAGCCCCTTGGCGTGGCGCAGCGCGGCCAGGGTGTCGGCCGTCTCGCCGGACTGGCTGATGGTGACCACCAGCGCGCGCGGGTTGGGCACGCTGGTGCGGTAGCGGTATTCGCTGGCCACCTCCACCTGCGTGGGAATGCCGGCAATGGCCTCCAGCCAGTACTTGGCCGTCAGGCCGCTGTAGTAGCTGGTGCCGCAGGCCAGGATGAGGACGCTGTCGATCTCCTTGAACACACGCCAGGCGGCGGCGCCTGCCCCGTCGAACAGCTCGGGCACGATGCCCTGCACACCCTCCAGCGTGTCGGCCAGGGCGCGCGGCTGCTCGAAGATCTCCTTTTGCATGTAGTGGCGGTAGGGCCCCAGCTCGGCCGCGCCGCTGTGGGCATGCACGGTGCGCACGGGGCGCTCGGCCGGACCCAGGCTCTGACCGTCGGCCGTGGTGATCCAGTAGCGGCCCAGCTGCAGGTCCACCAGGTCGCCCTCTTCCAGGTAGACGATCTGGTCCGTCACGCCGGCCAGGGCCATGGCGTCGCTGGCCAGGAAATGTTCGCTGCCGCCCTCCCCCACGCCCAGCACCAGCGGCGAGCCGGCGCGCGCTCCCACCACGCGGTGCGGCTCGTCGCGGTGGACCACGGCGATGGCGAACGCCCCGCGCAGCTCTTGCGTGGCCGCGCGCACGGCAGCGAACAGGTCGCCGTCGTACAGACTGTCCACCAGGTGGGCGATGACCTCCGTATCGGTCTGGCTGGAGAACACGTAGCCGCGCGATTCCAGCTCGCGGCGCAGCGCCTCGTGGTTCTCGATGATGCCGTTGTGCACCAGGGCCACGCGGCCAGGGCGCTGGGCATCGCTGTGCGGCGCCACGCCGGGGCCGTGGCTGAAGTGCGGGTGGGCGTTGTGCACCTGCGGTGCGCCGTGCGTGGCCCAGCGGGTGTGGGCGATACCGGTGCCACCCTGCAGGTCGTCGTGCGCCACCTGGGCCAGCAGTTCAGCCACGCGCGCCGTGCTGCGCGCGCGCACCAGCCCCGCGCCGCTGCGGCCCGGCAGGCTTTGCGCGTGGACGGCCACGCCGCAGGAGTCATAGCCGCGGTACTCCAGGCGCTGCAGGCCCTGCACCAGGATGGGAACGATGTTGCGCGTGGAGACCGCGCCGACGATGCCGCACATAAGCCAATGCTCCGTAATTGAAGAAGAAATGCGATGGGCGGATGCTATGAAGCCCTGTGTGAAATTTGTGATTTCTTTTCATCTATTTTTGATATCACATTTCAAAACCATGAAGACATGAAATATTGATTCATTTAACATCTATTCATGCAACCAGAAATGACGCTCGACGGCATCGACATGCAATTGCTTGACCAGCTGCAGCGCGACGCGTCACTGAGCAACCAGTACTTGGCCCGGCAGGTGGGCGTGTCGCCCGCCACCTGTCTGCGCCGCGTGCGCCGGCTGCACGAGTGCGGGCTGATCGAGCGCCAGGTGGCCCTGGTGCAGCCCGAGCGGCTGGCGGCGGCGCTGGGCCACGGCCTCACGGTGATCGCCGAGGTCTCGCTGGACCGCCAGGGCGCCGAGCACCTGGATGCCTTCCAGGCCCGCGCCGTGCAGGAGGACGCGGTGCAGCAGTGCTGGCGCGTCTCACCGGGGCCGGACTTCGTCCTCGTCGCCCAGGTGGTGGACATGCCGGCCTGGCTGGCGCTGTCGCAGCGGCTGTTCACGCAGGACGCCAACGTGCGCAACGTGCGTGCCTTCTTCGCCACCCAGCGCGCCAAATTTGAGACAAAACTGCCTCTAACGCCCTCCAGTCAAGCGCCAGAAGCTATCAAATAAATAGCAACAACATTCTCCCCCCTTGACCTACAGGCACCGCGCCACCAGCTCGCTTACAGTGACCCAGGCACGGCAGTGCCAGCCATGGAGGACGCATGGAATTCAAGGACTACTACAAGACGCTGGGCGTGGCCAAGGACGCCACGGCCGACGAGATCAAGAAGGCCTACCGCAAGCTGGCCCGCAAGTACCACCCGGACGTGAGCAAGGAGCCCGAGGCCGCCGCGCGCATGGCCGAGGTGAACGAGGCCAACACCGTCCTGTCCGACCCGGAGAAGCGCGCCGCCTACGACCAGCTGGGCCGTAGCGCGCCGCACGGCGCAGGGAGCGGCGGCCAGGGCTTTCGCCCGCCACCGAACTGGGATGCGGGCTTCGAGTTCACCGGCGCGCCCGATGGCGCCGAGGGCATGGACAGTGCCCAGTTCAGCGAATTCTTCGAAGAACTCTTCGGCCGCGCCGCCCGCGGCCAGGGGCACGGCCGCGCCCACCGCGCGGGCGGCGGCGCGGCGCGCGAGCAGCGCGGCAGCGACCACCACGCCCGCATCGAGCTGGATCTGCAGGACGCCTACCACGGCGCCGAGCGCACCCTGTCGCTGCGCGGGGCGCGGCTGGACGCGCAGGGCCACCTGGTGAATGAAGAGCGCCAGCTGCAGGTCAGCATCCCCAAGGGTGTGCGCGAGGGCCAGCTGATCCGCCTGGCCGGCCAGGGCGCGCCGGGCTTGGGTGGCGCGCCGGCGGGTGACCTGTTCCTGGAGGTGCAGTTCAAGCCCGACAGCCGCTGGCGCGCCGAGGACCGCGATGTCTATCAAAGCGTGCCCGTGGCGCCCTGGGAGGCCGAGCTGGGCGGCGCCATCGAGGTCACCACGCCCGGCGGCACTACGGTGGAAGTCACCGTCCCCGCCCGCTGGAAGCCTGGGCGCAAGCTGCGCCTCAAGGAGCGCGGCATCCCCGCCGCCACGCCGGGCGACCTGTACCTGGAGCTGCACATGGTCCTGCCACCGGCCACCACCGAGGCCGAAAAGCAGGCCTGGCGCGCCCTGGCCCAGGCCTATCCCACGTTCAACCCCCGCCGCACCCAAGGAGGCTGAAGCCATGTCCCCATCCAACACGACCGCCGGCGCCCTGGCCGAGCTGCTGGACGAGCGCGGCCCTTTGAGCCTGGAAGAGCTGGCCCGCGCCTGCTGCATGGCGCCCGGCTGGGTCAGCGAGCGCGCCACGGCCGGCCTGCTGCAGGGCGATCAAGCCGGCGGCCGCTGGCATTTCTCCAGCACCACCGTGGTGCGCGCGCGCCGCTTGGCGCGGCTGGAATCGACCTTCGATGCCGATCCGCAACTGGCCGGCCTGACGGCCGACCTGATCGAAGAGGTGAGCGCGCTGCGCCAGCGCCTGCGCCAGCTGGAGGCGCAGCTGGGCCTGGGAGGCCTTTAGCCAGGACTGGTGTACGCCGCCGGCCAGTCCAGCTGCACGGTGCAGCCCTCGCCGGGCTGGGCAGTGGCGCTGAGGCGTGCGCCATGGCGCTCGGCGATGGTCTGGCACATTGCCAGGCCTGCGCCCACACCCTCGAATTCCGACTCGCGGTGCAGCCGCTCGAACACGCCGAATACCTGCCCAGCGCGTTCGGGCTCGAAGCCGGCGCCGTTGTCCTGCACGCTGATGCGCACGCTGGCGCCCTGCTGCTGAGCCCGCACGGCAATGCGGGCCGGCTCGCGCCCCCGGGTGAACTTGAGCGCGTTGGCCAGCAGTTCGCGCAGCAGCTGGCGCAGCAGCGCCGGGTCGGCCTGCACGGCGGGCAGCTCGGCGCCCACCTGCCACTGCACGCCGCGCCCGGCCTCGGCGCCAGCCAGCAGGGTGCGCGCCTCGTGCAGCGCAGCGGCCAGGTCCACGCGCACAGGCTGCAGCGGGGCGCGGCCGGCGTCGGCTATGGCGCGCAGGCCGTCCAGCATCAGCGCCATGCGGCGGGCGGACTGCTCCATGGTGGCCAGGCAGTCCAGCGCTTCGGCCACGGGTTCGCCGGCGCCGGGCAGCTCGCCCAGCAGTTCTTGAACGAGAGCGCCGTAGGACGTGACGTGGCGCAGCGGCGCGCGCAAATCGTGCACCACGCGCTGCATGAAGGCGTCCTGCGCGGCGGCCATGTCGGCCAGCTGCCGGCGGGCGAGCGCCAGCTCCTGCTGCAGAGCCTGAACGTCGGCCATGCCGGCTCAGCCCTTGGGCTGCTTCGCGGGGCGCTGCCAGCCGGCCAGGCTGACCTGCTTGCCGCGTGCCACGGTCAGCACACCGGGCGGCGTGCTCTTGGTGACGGTGGAGCCGCCGCCCACGGTGCCGCCGGCGCCCAGGGTGAGGGGCGCCACCAGCACGCAGTTGCTGCCCACGTGCACGTCGGCCTCGATCACGGTGCGGTGCTTGTGGGCGCCGTCGTAGTTGGCGGTGATGCTGCCGGCGCCGTAGTTGACGCGCTCGCCCACGGTGGCGTCGCCCAGGTAGGCCAGGTGGTTGGCCTTGGCGCCGTCGGCCAGCGTCGAGTTCTTGACCTCGACGAAATTGCCGATATGCACCTCGCGCCCCAGCTGCGCGCCCGGGCGCAGCCGCGCGAACGGGCCGACCAGCGCGCCCTCGCCCACCTCCACACCCACGGCCTCGCCGTCGATGTGGGTGTAGGGGTGGATGACGGCGCCGGCGCCGATGCGGGCGTTGGCGATGTGGCAGCAGGCACCGATGCGCGCGCCCTCGCCGATGTGCACGCGGCCGCTGAAGATGCAGCCCACGTCGATCTCCACGTCCTGGCCGCAATCCAGCTGGCCGGGCGCGCCGCTGCGCACGTCCTGGCGCAGGTCGAAGCGCGCCGGATCGGCCAGGCGCACGCCCTGCTCCATCAGCCGCGCGGCCTGGCGCAGCTGGTGGGCGCGCTCCAGCTCGGCCAGCTGGGCAGGACTGTTCACGCCGGCCACCTGCAGGGCATCGCCAATGCAGTGGGCGGCCACGGGCACGCCGTCCGCCACGGCCATGGCGACGATGTCGGTCAGGTAGTACTCGCCCTGGGCGTTGTCGTTGGCCAGGCGCTCCAGCCAGCCGCCCAGACGCCGCGCGGGCACGGCCATGATGCCGCTGTAGATCTCGCCGATGGCGCGTTCCTCATCGCTGGCGTCCTTGTGCTCGACGATGCGCTGCACGGCGCCGCCCTCGCCGCGCACGATGCGGCCATAGCCGGTGGGGTCGGGCAGCTGCACCGTCAGCAGTGCCATGCGGTCGGCACCGGCCGCGGCCACCAGGGCGGCCAGGGTGTCCGCCTGCGTCAGCGGCACATCGCCCGACAGCACCAGCACCAGGCCATCGCCCGCCAGCAGCGGCACGGCCTGCTGCACGGCGTGGCCGGTGCCCAGCTGCGGCTCCTGGCGCACGGTTTGCAGGTCAAAACCGGCGCCAGCGCCCGCCCCGCTTGCGCAGGCAGCTTCCACCTCGATAGCAGCGTGGCCCGTCACCACCACCACGCGGCGGGCCTGCAGGCGCGCCGCCTGGTCCAGCACGTGGTGCAGCAGGGGCCGGCCGGCCAGGCGCTGCAGCACCTTCGGCGTGCGGCTTTTCATGCGCGTGCCGCGGCCGGCGGCCATGATGATGATGTCGAGTGGCGCTGTCATGGAAAGGGAGGTCGGGGTTGCAGGCAAGGCCGCGCGGCGCGCGAAACGGGGATTATCGGGCGCCTGCGGGTTATCCAAAAACCATAGCTGCCAGCGCTTGCCTGGCAAGGGTTTCAGCCTGTTTTAACCCCAAACCGCCCTTCAGGCGCCGCAGGCCTGCGGCTGGACGGCGCAGTCCGCGGGGCGCGCGGCCGGGGCATAGGTGCCGGCGCGGCGCCACTGGTAGTGCAGCGCCTCGCCGCCCAGCGGCTCCAGCACGGCCCGTTGGCCGGGCTGCACCTGCAGGCACTGGCCGGGGTACAGCAGCGTGTCGCCCGACTCCTCCAGCCAGCCGCCGGGGCCGGTGCCCAGCGTGACCCAGGCGCGCCCGCGCAGCACGCGCAGCTGCATGGCCGCCGCGGCACGCAGGCTGCGCGCCTGGCGCAGCTCCAGCGTCTGCACCTCGGCGCCCGCGGCCAGGCGCACGGGCTGCAGCGAGGATTGTTGCGATTCGGGAACAGATACGGAAGATACGGCGGTCATGACACTCTCCAAAAAGACCTTTGGTGTGCCTGCAGTGTGAAACTGCGTGCCCGGAGCGTCCAATGAATTGCGAAGCCCGGATAGATTCCCAGATCGCATCAATTGCCGCACCAACCACCCTGTTCAGGAACCGCCATGAGCACGCCGCCCACACCCGCCGCCGCCTTGCCCATACCTCACCTGCGCACGCGGCCCGTGGCCGTGGGGCACTGGCGCGCCTTTCTGGCCGTGGCGCGGCACCTGAACTTTCGCGCCGCGGCCGAGGAGCTGGCGCTGACGCAGTCCGCCGTCAGCCGGCAGATCCAGGCGCTGGAGGACGAGGTGGGCGTGCCGCTGTTCCTGCGCCACACGCGGGCGGTGGAGCTGACCAGTGCCGGCGGCCAGCTGCAGCGCGCCGTGGGCCCGGCGCTGGAGCGGCTGGACGCGGCCGTGCGCCAGGTGCGGCTGGCGGCGGGGCGGCGCAGCGTGGCCATCACCACCTGGGCCAGCTTTGCGTCGATGTGGCTGATCCCGCACATGGAGGAGTTCCAGCGCGACAACCCGGACATCGACATCCGCATCGATGCCAGCGACGCCATCCAGGACCTGGAGACGGCCGACGTGGACCTGGCCCTGCGTTCCAGCATTCCCGGGCATGCCGGGCCGGGTGCGCAGCGCCTGTTCGGCGAGCAGCTGGCGGTGGTGGGCAGCCCCTGGCTGCTGGGCAGCATGCCGCCCATCGCCACGCCGCAGGACGTGGCGCGCTTCACGCTGATCGAGGCCGGGGACGCGCACCGCATGCCCTACTTCGAGTGGATCACCTGGCGCCGCTGGTTCAGCCTGCATGGGCTGGAGCGGCTGCAGCCCAAGCGCTGGCTGTACTTCAACTACGCCCAGCAGATCGTGCAGGCCGCGCTGGCCGGCCAGGGCCTGGCGCTGGCGCGCATGCCGCTGATCGCCGAGATCCTGGCGCGCGGCGACCTGGTGGAGGTGCTGCCCGGCCACCGGCTGGACTCCCCCCTGGTGTACTGGCTGGTGCCGGGCCCGCGCGGCGCCCAGCGGCCGGAAGTGCAGGCGTTCTGCGCCTGGCTGCTGCTGCAGGCCGAGGCGACGCGGCGGGCGATGGGCGAGCAGGCGGGCTGAGGCGCCGCCACGCTGCCAATATGAGAGCTGCCAGCGCTTTTCCAGCAAGGGTTTGAGGCCGATTTGACCGATATTTTGGCTGGTCAGTCCAGCAGCACGCGGGCAAACTTGCGCTTGCCCACCTGCACCACGTAGCTACCGGCATCCAGCTTCAGGCCCCGGTCGCTGACGGCCGAGCCGTCCACACGCACCCCGGCGCCGTCGATCAGGCGGCTGGCTTCGCTGGTGGACGGCGCCAGGCCCGCCTGCTTCAGAACAGCCCCGATGCCCAGCGGCGCGCCGGACAGGCGCACTTCGGGGATTTCGTCGGGAATGCCGCCCTTGCTGCGGTTGTGGAAGTCCTCCTCGGCCGCATCGGCCGCGGCCGCGCTGTGAAAGCGCGTGGTGATCTCCTTGGCCAGCATGACCTTGGCGTCCTTGGGATTGCGCCCCCCCGCCACCTCGGCCTTGAGCGCCGCGATCTCAGCCAGGCTCTTGAACGACAGCAGCGTGTACCAGTCCCACATCAGCGTGTCGGAAATCGACAGCACCTTGGCGAACATGCTGTTGGCGTCCTCGGTGATGCCGATGTAGTTGTTCTTGGACTTGGACATCTTGTCCACGCCGTCCAGGCCGACCAGGAGCGGCATGGTGAGCACGCACTGCGGCTCCTGGCCCCATTCCTGCTGCAGGTGGCGGCCCATGAGCAGGTTGAACTTCTGGTCGGTGCCGCCCAGCTCCAGGTCGCTCTTCAGGGCCACCGAGTCGTAACCCTGCAGGAGCGGATAGAGGAATTCGTGCAGGCTGATGGAGCTGCCGTCCGTGAAGCGCTGGTGGAAGTCGTTGCGCTCCATCATGCGGGCCACGGTGTACTTGGCCGCCAGCTCGATCATGCCGCGTGCGCCCAGCTTGTCGCACCACTCGCTGTTGTAGCGGATCTCGGTGCGCGAAGGATCCAGCACCTTGGCCGCCTGGGTGTAGTAGGTCTCGGCATTGGCCTTGATCTGCTCGGCCGTGAGCGGCGGGCGCGTGCTGTTGCGCCCGGACGGGTCGCCGATCAACGTGGTGAAGTCACCGATCAGGAAGATCACCTGGTGGCCCAGATCCTGCAGCTGGCGCATCTTGTTGAGCACCACCGTGTGGCCCAGGTGGATGTCGGGCGCCGTGGGGTCCAGCCCCAGCTTGATGCGCAGCGGCTGGCCGGTGGCCTGCGAACGCGCCAGCTTCTGCGCCCACTCCTCCTGCGGCAGCAGTTCGTCGACGCCGCGCAGCGAAACCTCAAGCGACCGCTCGACGTCGCCGGTCAATGGAAATCTTGTAACAGCAGCTTGATTCATAAGGGTTTTTAGGGGTGTCTGCAGGACGACGCCGACTATACTTGCGGTCATTTTGCAGCGGGGGATTCTAGTGGCCTGTCCACTTTCCCGGCCTTTTGCGCCCACAGCCGCACCTTGATACCTGCATTGCTTCCCGTCTCTTCGCAGCCCTTGCCTGTGTCACCCAAGAGGCCCGGAGGCATCACAGCCTGGGGTAAGACTCTTGTTGAAAAACAACCTGACCGCCGCCTGCGTGGCACTCCTTGATTCCGTCGCACGCACGGTCCGTCAGCATCCGAAACGCATCACCGCCGCCCTGGGCGCCGTGCTGCTCACCGGCGGCGGCGGCGCCTTTGCCGTGGCCTCCCTGGCACCTGACCCGGCCCAGCTGCCCGTCAGCACCGTGCTGGAAGAGGTCGATTCCCTGGCTGAGGGCGACACGCTGGCCAGCCTGCTGGACAGCATGCCCAGCTATTCGCTGTACCGCTCCGACGTCACGCGCAGCACCGACACGGCCGAGAGCCTGCTGGAGCGCATGGGCGTGGCCGACCCGGCTGCCTCCGCTTTCTTGCGCAAGAACGACCTGGTACGTCAGAACCTGCTGGGCCGCACCGGCCGCTCGCTGACCGCCGAAACCACGGACGACCACCGCCTGCAGCGCCTGACGGCGCGCTGGGCACCGGACGACACCCCCAACTTCAAGCGCCTGGTGGTCGAGCGCGGCGCCGACGGCTCCTTCAGCTCGCGCATCGAAAGCGCCCCCCTCACGGTGGGCAGCCGCCTGGCGGGCGGGGTCATCCGCAGTTCGCTGTTCGCCGCCACCGACGCCGCCAACATCCCCGACGGCGTGGCCGTGCAGCTGGCCGACATCTTCTCCAGCAGCATCGACTTTCGCCGCTCGCTGCGCAAGGAAGACCGCTTTTCCGTGGTCTACGAAACGCTGGAGGCCGATGGCGAGCCGCTGCGCAGCGGCCGCGTGCTGAGCGCCGAGTTCCACAACAACGGCAAGACCCACGACGCGCTGTGGTTCCAGGAGTCGGCCCAGTCCAAGGGCGCCTACTACACCCTGGAAGGCGAGAGCATGCGCCGTGCCTACCTGACCTCCCCGGTGGCCTTCACGCGCATCTCCAGCGGCTTCTCCATGCGGATGCACCCCGTCCAGAAGACCTGGCGCGCGCATCTGGGCACCGACATGGCCGCCGCCACCGGCACGCCCGTGCGCACTGTGGGCGACGGCGTGGTCGAATTCGCCGGCGTGCAGAACGGCTATGGCAACGTGGTCTACGTAAACCACCGCAACCAGCACGTCACCGTGTACGCCCATCTGAGCCGCATCGACGTGCGCAAGGGCCAATCCATCGAACAGGGCGAGACCATCGGCGCCGTCGGCTCCACCGGCTGGGCCACCGGCCCCCACCTGCACTTCGAATTCCGCGTGAACGGCCAGCACCAGGACCCGATGACCATCGCCCGCCAGAGCGAGGCCGGCCAGCCCATCTCGGGCGCCGCGCGCAAGGCCTTTGATCAACTGGCCAGCAACATGCGCGTGCAACTGGCCGCCGCTTCGCAAAACCTGCAAGCCAGCGCCGAGTGAGCGGCGCGCCCAGCCCGGCACTGCCTGCCGCCGGGTGGTACGTCGGCCTGATGTCGGGCACCTCGCTCGACGGCGTGGACGGCGTGCTGGCCGAGGTGTCTGCCACTGGCTGCGCCGTGGCGCAGCACGCCGCCGTCCCGCTCGATTCCGAACTCAGAGCCGAGCTGCTCTCTCTGAACGCCCGCTACGGCGCGGACGAGCTGCACCGTGCCGCACTGGCCGCCAACGCCCTGATGCACGCCTACGCCCGCGTCGTGCATGAGCTGCTGGCACGCACCGGCCTGGCCGCCAGCGACGTGCAGGCCATCGGCGCCCATGGCCAGACGGTGCGCCACCAGCCTCAGATGCATGGCGGCACGGGATACACGCTGCAGCTGTGCAATCCCGCCCTGCTGGCCGAGCGCACCGGCATCGCCGTGGTGGCCGACTTCCGCAGCCGCGACGTGGCCGCCGGCGGCCAGGGCGCGCCGCTGGTGCCGGCCTTTCACCGCTGCGTGTTCGGCCAAACGGCCCGCGCCACCGGCGTCCTCAACCTCGGCGGCATCGCCAACCTGAGCGTGCTGCGCGCCGACGGCGCCACGCTGGGCTTTGACTGCGGCCCTGCCAACGCACTGTTGGACTACTGGTGCCAGCAACACCAGCCCGGCCGCCTGTACGACGAGGATGGTGCCTGGGCTGCCAGCGGCACGGTGCTGCCGGACCTGCTGCAGGCGCTACTGGCCGAACCGTTCTTGTCGCTGCCACCACCGCGCAGCACGGGGCGCGATTTGTTCAATTCGCCCTGGCTGCTGCAACGGCTGCAGGACGGTGGGGCCCTGCAGGCTCGGCCGCAGGATGTGCAGGCCACGCTGGCCGAGTTCACCGCCCACGCCTGTGCCCAGGACATGCTGAACCACGCTGCCGAGGCACGGCTGCTCATCGTCTGCGGCGGCGGCGCACTGAACGGGCACTTGATGCAGCGCCTGCAGGCGCTGCTGCCCGGCGTGCGGGTCGAATCCTCGGCCCGGCACGGCTTGCCGCCGCTGCAGGTGGAAGCCGCCGCCTTTGCCTGGCTGGCCCGGCAGTGCATGCATGGCCAACCTGGCAATCTGCCTGCCGTCACGGGCGCACGCGGGCCGAGGATCCTGGGCGCCATCTATCCGGCATGAAGGACCGGGCCTGTCCATGAAAAAACCGCCCGAGGGCGGTTTTTTCGTTTGGGCTGCGCGCAGCGCGCCTCAGTGGTCCGTCGGCGAGAAACTGGAGCCGCAGCCGCAGGTGGTCTCGGCGTTGGGGTTCTTGATGACGAACTGCGCGCCCTGCAGGTCTTCCTTGTAGTCGATCTCGGCACCCACCAAGTACTGGAAGCTCATGGCGTCGATGAGCAGCGACACGCCATTCTTGGTCATGGTCGTGTCGTCGTCGTTGGTGATCTCATCAAACGTGAAGCCGTACTGGAAACCGGAGCAGCCGCCGCCCTGCACGAACACACGCAGCTTCAGGTCCGGGTTGCCCTCCTCGGCGATCAGGTCGGCCACCTTGGCGGCGGCGCTGTCGGTGAAGAGGATGGGACTGGGCATTTCGGTGGTGGTGGTTTCGGCAACGGCGCTCATGAGGGGGCTCCTTGGCAGTGGTATGCGGGATGTTAAGGCAAACCCTGTGGCGCCGCAGAGGTAGTAGCGCTTGCCGCCAGGGCGTATAAGGCTTTTGCCAGAGGTGGGGGCGTAAGCCGCGGCATGCAATGCCCGCAGGCACAAAAAAACCGCCACAAGGGCGGTTTTTCGGGTTTCCAGGGCTGAAGAATCAGCGCTTGGAGAACTGCTTGGCGCGGCGTGCAGAGTGCAGACCGACCTTCTTACGCTCGACTTCGCGGGCGTCACGGGTCACGAAGCCGGCAGCGCTGAGCTGGGGCTTGAGCGTGGCGTCGTAGTCGATCAGGGCGCGGGTGATGCCGTGGCGGGCAGCGCCGGCCTGGCCGGACTCCCCACCGCCGTGCACGTTCACCTGGATGTCGAAGGTCTCGACATGGTTGGTGAGCACCAGCGGCTGCTTGGCGATCATGATGGATGTTTCGCGGCCGAAATACTGCTGAATGTCCTTGCCATTCACAGTGATCTTGCCGGAACCCTTCTTCAGAAACACGCGGGCGACGCTGGACTTGCGACGGCCGGTGCCATTGTTCCATTCACCAATCATCTCGGCTCCTTAGATATCCAGCACTTTGGGCTGCTGTGCGCTGTGCGGATGCTCGCCGCCGCCGTAGACCTTGAGCTTCTTGGCCATGGCGTAACCCAGGGGGCCCTTGGGCAGCATGCCCTTGACGGCCTTTTCCAGGGCGCGGCCGGGGTGCTTGGCCTGCAGGTCGCGGAAATTGGTGGCAGTGATGCCGCCGGGGAAGCCCGAGTGGCGGTAGTACACCTTGTCCGTGGACTTGGTACCCGTCACTTTGAGCTTGGAGGCGTTGATGACGACGATGTAATCGCCGGTGTCAACGTGAGGCGTGTAGATGGCTTTGTGCTTGCCGCGCAGACGGAGGGCCACTTCGCTGGCGACCCGACCGAGCACCTTATCGGTGGCGTCAATCACAAACCACTCGTGCACGACCTCAGCAGGCTTTGCGCTGAAGGTGGTCATGGTGAGTTTTCTCTCTAGAAAGAAGAGGGTTTGGCCGGTCCTTTTCCACGGTCGGTGCTCCTCTGATGGAAGCCTCTTAGGTGGGTGCTTAGGGCCTCGCCGCGGGACCTGAAAAACGCTGCGAAGCCCGCCATTATATAACGGCGGTCCGCAACCGGTGCCCGCTGCCGCTACTGCGGGTACAACTGTTGCTGGCGCGCTGCTTCCTCGCGCTGGCGGCGCGCCGCCACGCACACCGGGTGGCCGGCCAATGCCGACGACTGGCATTGCTCGTGGATGCACATGGGCCGGGACAGGAAACTGGCGGAAGCGCAGGCCTCCTCCGGGCCGGGCACGCGCACGGCGGGCGCCGGGCGTGAGGCTGGCGGGCGCGGTTCGGGCGGCGCTGCGACCTGCACCGGCGGCTCGGGCGCTGGCGGTGTACGGGGCGCCTCCTCCACGCGGCGTGGCGTGCGGGCGCGGGGCACCGGGGCTACGGCTGCCGGCTGGAGCGCGGCGGCGGCCTCGCTGGCAGCGGCCTCGGCCTCGCCGGCCGTCGCCTCGGCCAGGGTTGCCTCGGTCTCCGGTGCGGGCAGGGGCTGCGGCGCAGCCGGCGGCGCCAGCTCGGTGATGATTTCGCTCTCGGGCGTATAGCGCGGGCGCTGCTGGTGCTGCTGACCCCACCACCAGGCCGCGGCCAGCAGCACCAGCAGCGAGGCACCCATGGCCCACATCAGCCGGGCACGTCCTGCAGCAGCCGCGCTGCCAGGCGCGGAGCGCACGGACTCAGCCGGGCCGGTGGGCGGCGATTCTTCTGCCGCAGACCGCTGCCTGCCCGCTTTGGATTTGCGCGGCGGCGGTGGATCAAGCGCCAGGTTGCGCGTATCGGCGAACGCCGTCGGGTCCCAGTCGGCGGCCACGGTCTCGGCGAAAGCCATCGCGCTCTCGGGCTGAGCCTCCGCCTGCTCCAGCGCCGCGGGCGCGGTGTCGCGTGACAGCGGCGCCGAATAGGGCTGGGACAGCCCCGACAGGTCGATGACCTTGTTACTGGCCACGCCCTGCGCATCCTTGCTCGAAGGCTCGACCCAGACGTCGCCCAGTTCGGCGCGGAAATCGAAATGCTCCAGCCCCGCCGGGGCTTCGGTCATGGCCATTTCCTGCAGGAATTCGTCGATGGTCTGCGGCCTGTCTTCGGGCTGCAGCTGCAGGCTGTGGGCCACGGAATCGATGAAGGGGCGCGAATACTCCACGCCGAACTGCTTGCGCACGGTGCGCGCCACGCGCGAGAACGGCACCATGCGGTCGCGGATGGCACGCAGCGTGGCCGGCAGCGGGGTGTCGTTGCACAGGCAGCCGTGCACCACGGCGCCCAGCGAATACAGATCGCTCCAGGGCCCCTGCTGCAACTGCTGGCCGGCGTCGGTGTACTGCTCGATGGGAGCGTAGTTGACCTTGAGCACCGAGGTCAGCCGCTGCGAGGTGTCGCCGATGACGTGGCGCGCGGCGCCCAGGTCCAGCAGCACGGGCGGGCCCGAGTCCTGCAAAAAGATGTTGTCCGGCGAGATGTCGCGGTGCAGGGCCTGGCCCTCGTGCAGCACGCGCAGCGCGCTGGTCACCGACCACAGCAGCTTGCGCAGCCAGGCCTCGGGCGGCGGCGTGCGCATGTGGGCACGCGCCTGCTTGAGCGTCATGCCGCTGTACAGCGGCATGACCATGTAGGCCGTGTGATTGGCCTCCCAGAAACGGAACACCTTGACCAGCGAGGGATGGTCGAACTGCGCCAGCAGGCGGGCCTCGCCCACGAAGGACGCCAGGCCCGCCTGATAGGACTGTTCGTCCGAGGACGAGCGCACCCACAGCGACTGCCCGTCGGCGCGGCCAGCCAGGGCGGCCGGCATGTATTCCTTGATGGCCACGAAGCGCAGCAGCGAATGGTCGAACGCCTGGTAGACCATGCCGAAGCCGCCCACGCCCAGCAGCGCCAGCACCTCGAACTCGCCCAGCCGCGTGCCCGGCGGCAGGGCGTCGACATGGTGGGCGACGCTGGCGGGGGTGGCTTGGGCAGGAGGGGCGGACATGGATGCGGTGCGGGTGGCTGGGCTCGGCAGCGGTGCATTGTGCGTCATCGCGGACGCGGCGCCCTGGTTACCATCGCCGCATGTTTAGTTATCGCCACGCCTTCCACGCAGGCAACCACGCCGACGTGCTCAAGCACACGGTGCTCATCGCCACCTTGCAGCATCTGTTGCTCAAGGAGGCCGCGCTCATGGTGCTGGACACCCACGCCGGCGCCGGCCTGTACCGCCTGGACGGCGACTACGCCAGCACCAGCGGCGAGAGCGCCGACGGCATCGCCCGGCTGCTGGCCGCGCCCGGCCCGCTGGCGCCGGCGCTGCAGGCGTATGTGGACACCGTGCGCGCCTTCAACCAGGGCCCCCAGGCGCGGGTCTACCCCGGCTCGCCCTTCATCGCCCAGCGCCTGCTGCGCACGCACGACCGCCTGAAGCTGTTCGAGTTGCACCCCAGCGACGCCCGTGCGCTGGAGCGCAACGTGGAGCAGCTCGAAGCCGGCCGCCAGGTGGCGGTGCTGCGCGAGGACGGCTTCGAGGGCGCCCGCAAGCTCTTGCCCCCACCGGCCCGCAGGGCGCTTGTGCTGTGCGACCCCAGCTATGAAATCAAGAGCGACTACGGCCGCGTGCAGGACATGCTGCAGGACGCCTTGAAGCGCTTTGCCACCGGCGCCTACGCCATCTGGTACCCCATCATTCCGCGCCCGGAGGCGCACGATCTGCCGCGCCGCCTGAAGGCCCTGGCCACCAAGGCCGGCAAGCCCTGGCTGCACGCCACGCTGACGGTGAAGGGCAGCAAGCTGGCGCCGCCGGCGGCCGGCGACAGCCGCCGCCCCGGGCTGCCGGCCAGCGGCATGTTCGTGGTCAATCCGCCCTATACCCTGCAGGCTGCCCTGCGCGAGGCGCTGCCCCAGATGGCCGAGCTGCTGGCGCAGGACCGGCACGCCGGCCACACGCTGGAAGCCGGCGGCTGACGCCGCCTAGCGCTTGCGCGGCTTGCGCCGTGCCTTGGGCTTCTGGACGGCCTTGGCGGGCTTGGCGGCCTTGGTGGGCGGCGCAAGCTGCAGGGCCTCGTCGGCCGCAGCCGCGTCCAGCCCCAGGCTGGAGCCTTCCACCTGCGTCTCCAGGTCCTCGGGACAGTTGTCGCTGCCCTCGTCCAGGCGCCACAGCTGCACCGGCTTGATGCCCAGGCCGACCATGCCCAGCTCCTCGGCGGCGGCGCGGCTCAGGTCGATGACGCGGCCGCGCACGAAGGGCCCGCGGTCGTTGATGCGCACCATGACGGTGCGGCCGTTGACCAGGCTGCGCACGCACAGGCGCGCGCCAAAGGGCAGACTGCGGTGCGCGGCCGTCAGCTCCTCGCGGTCATAACGCTCGCCGTTGGCGGTCCGCCGCCCGTGCAGGCTGTCGGCATACCAGGACGCCTGGCCGCTGCCCAGCAGCACCGGAGGTTCAGTGGTCGCAGGCTCGGGCGGCAGGCGCAGACCGGGCGGACCGGAAGTTTCCGCCGGGCCACGCTCGGGCTTGATGCGCAGCGCCGGCTCCGCCCTGCTGGGCGGCGCCCGCGGCGCAATGCTGGGGGTGGATGCCGGGGCTGTGGCCTCTGGCGCCGCAGCGACAGGCTCTGGCGGCGCAGCCGGCGGCGCGGCGCAGCCGGCAATCACGGCGGCAGTGGCCACGGCCCAGAGCAGTCGCAGGGAGAGTGGATGCATGGAGATGGCATTCATGCGTTGCGCAAGCAAGGCACTTTAGCCGCCCCGGCCCCACGCGCTGTTTCAGAGCTTGAGGCGCTCGCAGATGGCCAGCGTGGCCGCGCTCTGGTTCATGGTGTAGAAGTGCAGGCCCGGCGCGCCGGCGCGCAGCAGCTGCTCGCACAGCTGGGTGACCACGTCCAGGCCAAAGGCGCGGATGCTGGCCACGTCGTCGCCATAGCCCTGCAGACGCAGCCGGATCCAGCGCGGAATTTCGGCGCCGCAGGCGTCGGAAAAGCGCAGCAGCTGACTGGCTCCGGTGATCGGCATGATGCCCGGCACCACCGGCACGTCCAGCCCCAGCCGGCGCGTGTCCTGCACGAAGCGCTGGTAGGCGTCGGCGTTGAAGAAGTACTGGGTGATGGCCGAGTCGGCGCCGGCGCGCACCTTGGCGGCGAAGGCCTGCAGGTCGGCCTCGGCGCTGCGCGCCTGGGGGTGGACCTCGGGGTAGGCCGCCACCTCGATGTGGAAGTCCTTGCCCGTCTCGGCGCGGATGAAGGCCACCAGGTCGCTGGCATAGTGGAATTCGCCGCCCACACCGTAGCCGCTGGGCAGGTCGCCGCGCAGGGCGACCAGACGCTTGACGCCCATGGCCTTGAGCTGTGCCAGCTGCGCGCGCACGCTGTCCCGCGTGGCGCCGATGCACGAGAAGTGCGAGGCCGCATCCACGCCCTCGGCCAGGATCTCGCGCACGGCGGCGAAGGTGCCCTCCTGCGTGGAGCCGCCGGCGCCGTAGGTGACGGAGCAAAACTGCGGCGCGCGCGCATACAGCTGCTGGCGCACGCCGCGCAGCTTCTCGGCGCCCTCGGGCATCTTGGGCGGGAAGAATTCGAAGCTGATGGGCAGCAGCGTTGCGGTCGTCGTGCTCATGCGGCGCTCCGGAGGTCGGCGTGGATGAAGAATTCGCGGTTGCCGTCGCCGCCTTCGATGGGGCTGTCCAGCCAGGCGCGCACGCGCAGGCCCAGTTGCTCGCAGGCGGCGCGCAGGCGCTCCTCGACCTGGGCGTACAGGCTGGCGTCGCGCACGATGCCGCCCTTGCCGACCTGGCCGGGCTGCAGCTCGAACTGGGGCTTGACCAGCATCAGCAGCTGACCACCCGGCTGCAGCAGCGGCACCAAGGCCGGCAGCACCAGGGTCAGCGAGATGAAGGACACGTCGCCCGTGATGAACGGGAAGGCAGGCGTGATGTCCACCTGCTCGCGCCCGGCGCGGCGGCGGCGCACGGTGGGCAGGCTGCCGGCGGCGCGGGCCTGGGCGCGGGCGGCGCGCTCGGCCTTGAAGGCCTCGACCTCGTGCTCCTTGGCGTCGGCACTGTCGTCGTACTCGTCGTCCACCAAGCCGCCGTTGCGCATCCAGGCGTAGGGGGCCTGGGGCTGGGTGTCGTTGTCTTCGGGCTCGGCGTCGATGCGCTCGGACAGGGCTTCCTCGCAGGCCTCCTGCAGCGCCTCGGGCGTGAGGTGGCGGGCGTTCACGCCCTCCACGCCGACCACGCGGGCGTCGGCCTGCAGTCGCTCGTGCAGCTGGCCCTGGCCCACGTCCACGCCGATGACCTGCGCCGCGCCGTGCGCCAACAGGCAGTCGGTGAAACCGCCCGTGCCCTGACCCACGTCCAGGCAGCGCAGGCCGGCCACGTCGATGCCGGCGGCAGCCAGCGCGCCTTCGAGCTTCAGGCCGCCGCGCGAGAGGTACTTGGCCTCGGCCGCGTCCAGCAGCTGCACCTGGGCGCCGGGCGGGATGTCGTCGCCGTTCTTGCCCACCTTCTGCCACGGCAGCGTGGCCGCCAGGCGCCATTGCACGCCCGCGGCGATCAGCCGCTGGGCCTGCGAGCGGGTGGCCGCATGGCCGCCCTCCACCAAAAACACGTCCGCGCGCATCGCGCCTTCCTCTCTCTTTTTGATAGCTGCTGGCGCTTGCCACAAGCCGTTTTCAGATGATTTTCATATTGAAAACGGCACAAAACAAGCGCTAGCAGCTATGATTTTTGACGCTTAGTAGCGGTACGTCTCGGGCTTGTAGGGCCCGTTCTTGTCCACTCCGATGTAGGCGGCCTGGGCGTCGGTCAGCTCGGTGAGCATGGCGCCCAGCTTGGACAGCTGCAGCCGCGCGACCTTCTCGTCCAGCAGCTTGGGCAGCACGTAAACCTTGCCGGCCTCGTAGGCGTCGGGGCGGGTGAACAGCTCGATCTGCGCCAGCGTCTGGTTGGCGAACGAGCTGCTCATGACGTAGCTGGGGTGGCCGGTGGCGCAGCCCAGATTCACCAGGCGGCCCTTGGCCAGCAGGATGATGCGGCGGCCAGAGGGGAAGATGATGTGGTCCACCTGCGGCTTGATCTCTTCCCACTGGTACTGCTCCAGCGAGGCGACGTCGATCTCGTTGTCGAAGTGGCCGATGTTGCAGACGATGGCCTGGTCCTTCATGGCGGCCATGTGCTCGTGGCGGATCACGTCCTTGTTGCCGGTGGTGGTCACGAAGATGTCGGCCTTATCGGCCGCATATTCCATGGTCACCACGCGGTAGCCTTCCATGGCGGCCTGCAGGGCGTTGATGGGGTCGATCTCGGTCACCCAGACCTGGGCGCTCAGGGCGCGCAGCGCCTGGGCCGAACCCTTGCCCACGTCGCCATAGCCGGCCACCACGGCCACCTTGCCGGCGATCATCACGTCGGTGGCGCGCTTGATGCCGTCCACCAGCGACTCGCGGCAGCCGTACAGGTTGTCGAACTTGGACTTGGTGACCGAGTCGTTCACGTTGACGGCGCGGAACAGCAGCGTGCCCTTGGCCGACATCTCGTTCAGGCGGTGCACGCCGGTGGTGGTTTCCTCGGTCACACCGATGATCTGGGCGCTCTTGCGGCTGTACCAGGTGGGGTCTTCGGCCAGCTTCTTGCGGATGGAGGCGAACAGGATGCGCTCCTCCTCGCTGGCGCCGTTGCCGGCGACGAGGGAGGCATCCTTCTCGGCGCGCTGGCCCAGGTGCATCAGCAGCGTGGCGTCGCCGCCGTCGTCCAGGATCATGTTCGGGCCTTCGCCCTCGGTGCCTTTGGCGCCGAAGTCGAAGATGCGGTGCGTGTAGTCCCAGTAGTCCTCCAGCGATTCGCCCTTGATGGCGAACACCGGCGTGCCGCTGGCGGCAATCGCCGCGGCCGCGTGGTCCTGCGTGGAGAAGATGTTGCACGAGGCCCAGCGCACCGTGGCACCCAGCGCCTGCAGCGTCTCGATCAGCACGGCGGTCTGGATGGTCATGTGCAGCGAGCCGGTGATGCGCGCGCCCTTCAAGGGCTGGGCGGCGGCGTACTCGTCGCGGATGGCCATCAGGCCGGGCATCTCGGTCTCGGCGATGCGGATTTCCTTGCGGCCCCAGTCGGCCAGCGACAGGTCGGCAATGGCGCAATCGGCCTGCGCGGCGGAACGGGAAGTGTCGAGAACAGCGCTCATGGGTTTTCCTTCGTGAAAGAAGCAGGATGAAAACCACGCGCCTGGGGCGAAAGATACGGCTCACCGCACAGACAAAGCGTGGGCGAGCGTCGTTGCGGTCAGTCGATGTTTCCGAGCCTCACGCCCCGCCGGTTGGGGGCGCTGCAACGCTCCTCGGAAAGCGGCGATTTTAATACAGCCGTCTCCCCCTTCAGCCTGCCGGCGCATGAGCCGGGCGACGACCTGCGCGACATGCACCTTCCTACAGCGGCTGCCTGCTGGCCAGCCATGTAATCAGCACCATGATCAACCCCATGAGAGAGAGCACCCCCATGAAGAACATTCTTGCCATCGGTCTCGTGTCCATTGGCCTCGTCGGCCTGGTGGGCTGCGACGTGAAGAAGACCCAGGAAGGCAACGTCACGCTGCCCAAATACGAAGTGGAAAAAACCCAGTCGGGCGACGTCACGCTGCCCAAGTACGACGTGAAGACGCCCGACGTCAACGTGACCACCGAAAAGAAGGTCATTGAAGTGCCAAAGGTCGAGGTCACGCCAGCCAAGTGATCGGCAGGGGCAGGACCGCCGCGCCGGCCGGTCGCTGCCCCCTGCGCGTGGCACGGGATAATCGCGGGTTTCCCATCCCTTTTGCGCCGCGCGAGCCCGTGCGGCCTCTGCCCGAATGCCCGCACCGTTCCTCGCCGAAACCCGGCGGCGCCGCACTTTTGCCATCATTTCCCACCCGGACGCGGGCAAGACCACGCTGACGGAAAAGCTGCTGCTGTTTTCCGGCGCCATCCAGATCGCTGGTGCCGTGAAAGGCCGCAAAGCCAGCCGCCATGCCACGTCCGACTGGATGGAGATTGAGAAGCAGCGCGGCATCTCGGTGGCCTCGTCGGTCATGCAGATGAGCTACCGCAAGCACGTCATCAACCTGCTGGACACGCCGGGCCACAAGGACTTCTCGGAAGACACGTACCGCGTGCTGACGGCCGTGGACTCGGCGCTGATGGTGATCGACGCCGCTAACGGCGTGGAAACCCAAACGCGCCGGCTGATCGAGGTCTGCCGCCAGCGCGACACGCCCATCATCACCTTCGTCAACAAGATGGACCGCGAGGTGCGCGACCCGCTGGACATCCTGGACGAGGTCGAACGCGAGCTGGGCATGCCCTGCTGCCCCATGACCTGGCCGGTGGGCCAGGGCCGGCAGTTCGGCGGCATCATCGACCTGCGCACGCGCACCATGACGGTGTTCCAGCCCGGCAGCGAGAAGCGCCCGGAGGACTTTGAGGTCATCTCTTTGAGCGAGGCCGACAAGCTGCGCGCGCGCTTCGGCCAGACCTTCGACGACGCGCTGGAGAGCATGGAACTGGCCGTGGGCGCATCCGCCGCGTGGAGCCACGAGGAATTCCTGGCGGCCAAGCTCACGCCGGTGTTCTTCGGCTCGGGCGTGAACAACTTTGGCGTGAAAGAAGTGCTGGACGCGGTGGTGGACATGTCGCCCCCGCCCGGCCCGCGCACCAGCACGCTGGTCGTGAACAAACAGCCCGTCGAAAAGACCGTGCACCCCGAGGACGAGGGTTTTGCCGGCGTGGTCTTCAAAGTGCAGGCCAACATGGACGCCAACCACCGCGACCGCATCGCCTTCGTGCGGGTGGCCTCGGGCAAGTACACGCCCGGCATGAAGATGCGCGTGCAGCGCACGGGCAAGGAGCTGCGCCCCACCAGCGTCGTCACCTTCATGAGCCAGCGCCGCGAGGCGGTGGAAGAGGCTTATGCGGGCGACATCATCGGCTTTACCACCCACGGCGGCGTGCAGCTGGGCGACACCATCACCGACGGCGCGCAGCTGCAGTTCACCGGCCTACCCTTCTTCGCCCCCGAGATGTTCATGACCGTGGTACTGAAGAACCCGCTGCGCACCAAACAGCTGCAGCAGGGGCTGATGCAGCTGGGAGAAGAAGGCGCCATCCAGGTCTTCAAACCCGAGGCCGGCGGCAACATGCTGCTGGGGGCGGTAGGGCAGTTGCAGTTTGAGGTGGTGCAGCATCGGTTGAATACCGAGTACGACTGCGATATCCGGCTGGAAGGCTGCCAGTACACGGGCGCCCGCTGGATCACGGCGGATGCGCAGCAAGAACTGCGTGAGTTTGAAAACGCCTATCCGCTGCGGATGGCGCGGGATGCGGCGGATACGCTGGCTTATCTGTGCACTTCGCCCTATGACGTGCGGCTGGCGCAGGAGCGGTTTCCGAAGATTCATTTTCATCCGCTGCGGGAGCATGCGGGGTTGGCGTTGCAGGCGGCGGCTTAGGCCGCGTATTGTCCGACCACGACCGGCATCCAAAATATTAGAACATGCTGCGTATCTTTTTAATATTTTTCCTGTCCATCGGATTCAACGGCATCAATTGGGCAAAAGACGCGCCTCACGTTTACGCCTTCATTGAAAATATAAATTACGAAACGGGATCAAATCATCTACATATCAATGGCCGATTTACAGCAGGAGACGACAACAAAGCCGGAACCACATTCCAGATACAAGCCAAGGACAAGCGTGGAGAAATCGTAAATAAAAATATAAATAGCGAACGCTTCAGCATAGAGGTCAAATTTGAAGATCCACTGCCAGGTGGACTTCTCAAAATCAAAGCAAGCGCCGTCTCTCCCGCAGGAGAAAGATTTGACCTCCACCTTGCCGACGGAACCCAGCCCCTCGCCCATATACCAAAGATATACACACGACACTGGGCATTGCTGGGAATTATTCTGACCGCAATCGCACTCACCTATTCAAGGCGAATTCAGCAATCTGGCCTACACCTCGCCAATTGGACACAACAGCATGTCAAAGGCATAGCTGCCGGAATACTAATTTTCAGCCTCTCGCTAGTTCTCATCGGTATTACGGGGAGTTCTTTTCGCATCGCTTTAGAAGGGCCTGTGGCAAAAGCCATCTCCACCGCAAGCGGTAGCGACGCACGAATTTTTAAGCTGCAATCCTCTCGAGGGGATGAGTGGGGAATTTTAACGCCCAATATCCTTGCCCAAGTCAACCACACCCCTCCATTTCCAATCATCAATACCAATCTAGGTATCGATGGGCAGAATATGGGCATACTTGGCATGACTGGTGCACCCGTTGCACAGTGGGCCGCGATTGCTCGCCCAGCAACATGGGGCTACTTCTTTCTTCCACTTCGTCAAGCCCAATCATGGCAATGGCAGCTCCCCTTCTGGGGATGTTTGTTGGCCCTATGGTGGCTATTAAATCTCTTCAAACCTCAATCTGCCGGTCGCAATCTTGCACTAGCCACTCTTTTCTGCATTGCACCTTATGCCGCAGCCTGGTCAAATTGGCCACTCTACTTTACCCTTTTCCCAGTTCTGGCATTTTCCAGCTTTATTAAGCTTCTCGAATCCAAGAGGATTACACATGCCCTCCTTTGGGGAGCCGGAATAGGATACTCCATTGCAGCCTGGGTATTGACGCTCTATCCCCCATGGATGGTTACCATCGGAACCTTGTGCGCCCTCCTTTGCATCGGCCTATTATTAGACCGGCGTTCATCACCAGAAATTCAATTCAAGCTGGCGGCAAGCGGTTTAACCTTAGGATTGGTTATTGCGACTGTAATTCTGGGGAGTTGGTGGCTCGACACCAGAGATGCTATTGAGCTGACACAGAAGACGGTTTATCCCGGTCAGCGCACCACGCTCACTGGAGGCACCGGCAGTATTCTCTGGACTTTCCGCGGCTTCACCAACGCCGAAGCTATAACCTTCGGGGGAGATACACCATGGACAAACCAACCGGAGATCAGCTCATACATTTGGCTTCCATTGGCCATGTTATGGTTATGCGCCTATGGATTGGCACGAGAAAAGAGAAATCGCTGCCTGCTATTAGGCTGCACCATTTTTATCGTATATTATTTTGTTTTTACCTTCATAGGAGTTCCCGAGTGGATGGCAAGGCTCACCCTATGGGGGCGGGCGCCAACAAATCGAACTGACGTCTCTCTTGGGTTGGCATTTATCATTTTACTTTGCCTAACCAGGCGAGAGTGGTTTATTCCCCTGACGCAGGAAAGATCCATCTGGCCGCGTAAAGCAGCGGCAGCCATCATCGCCATTGGAAGCTCTTGTTTGGCTTATGCAGTACTAGCCGAAATGCCCGTTTTCATTTTTCCGAAAAATAGCATTGTTTATATTTCTGTTTTCTTGGTTTTCAGCATTTTCTGCGCCTGGTGGCTAACACATGGGAAAACATCCGGCCCGATAGCTTTACTTCTTATACTCTCACTCGTGGCCACGTTTGGATTCAACCCAATAGCAAAAGCACCGAAGAAGGTAGAGATGACTCCCGAGGTTAAAATGTTAGCCTCAGATGAGAACGGAAATTTACACAGAATTCTTTTTGTGAGCGGCGAAGGAATGGGTCCGCACTTATTCGCAGCAGTTGGATTGCCCACTATAAATGGAGTACTTGCATATCCACAGCTTACCTTGTGGAAGAGGCTCCAACTTCCAGAGAAGGATTGGCCGATCGTCAATAGGTATCAACATCTTGCATTCACAACCGGAAAACCCGCCAATTACGAAAGCTACTCGGTAAGCTCTCCGTGGATGGAATGGGTGGTGGTTACAATAGATCCAGAGAAATTTGATTTTAACCTCACAGGGGCGCAAAGGATTACAGCATTCGACGAACAAGCGGAGAACTTGAGAAAGAGCCCATTATTAAAAGAAATTGGAAAACACAAAGGCTTGGTCTGGTTTTCCGTAACGCCTCCAAGATGAAATATACAGATTGACCATGAATTTTTCCCTCACTCTGTACACTTTGCTTTGTGTAATTGGAATTTCTATTGGCCAGCTTTTTTTCAAGAAGGCTGCCACTGCCCTACCTCCTGAATTTTCTGTGCCTTTATTGATCCAGAACGGCTGGCTCATTGCAGCTCTTATTCTCTACGGCATAACTACACTCGGCTGGGTATGGATTCTTCGCCAGGCACCTCTACATTTGGCCTATCCATTTATGGGCCTAGCTTTTCTGATCGTTCCTGTTCTGGCCTGGTACTTCTTGAGCGAACCACTGCATTGGCGCACCCTCGCTGGCGGAGCCCTGATCATGGCCGGCGTTGCGCTGGCCTCTACAAGCTGAGGAGTTGATTTGTGCGCATCGCCGTCGCCATCCCCTGCTACAAAGTGACCCAGCATGTGCTGGGCGTGATCGGTGCCATCGGCCCCGAGGTACACGCCATCTACGCCGTCGACGACGCCTGCCCCGCTGGCAGTGGCCGCTTCGTCGAAGAGCACAACCGTGACCCTCGAGTGCGCGTTCTCTACAACCCGGAAAACCGCGGTGTGGGCGGCGCCATCGTCACGGCCTACAAGGCGGCCATGGCTGACGGCATGGACATCGTGGTCAAAGTCGATGGTGACGGCCAGATGGACCCAGCGCTGTTGCCTTTGTTTGTGCGCCCGCTGCTGCGCGGGCAGGCCGACTACACCAAGGGCAACCGCTTCTATCGTCCCGAATCGGTGCAGGGCATGCCCCCGGTGCGGCTCTTCGGCAACGCCGTGCTGTCATTTCTGACCAAGCTCAGCTGCGGCTACTGGAACGTGATGGACCCGACCAACGGCTACACGGCCGTGCGCACTTGCGTGCTGGCCGAGCTGCCGCTGGACAAGCTCGAGCGCCGCTATTTCTTCGAGACCGACATGCTGTTTCGCCTGAATACGGTGCGGGCCGTGGTGCGTGATGTACCCATGGACGCGGTCTACGCGGATGAAGAATCCAACTTGAAGGTCAGCCGCGTGCTGCCCGAATTTCTGCGCAAGCACCTGTCGCGGCTCGGAAGGCGCTATGTGTACAACTACCTCGTGCGCGACTTCAACGTGGGCACGCTGTACAGCCTTTTTGCGGTTGTGCTGCTGCTGGTGGGCGCGGCCTTTGGCGGCTGGCACTGGTTCGTCAGCAGCAGCACCAACCACCCCGCCACCAGCGGCACCGTGATGCTCGCGGCCTTGCCGGTGCTCATCGGCATCCAGTGCCTGATCGCGTTCTTGCACTACGACGTGAGCAACGTCCCCACCGAGCCGGTCAGCCTGACGCTGGCTGACCTGCCCCTTCGTCCTTGAATTGCGGCTGCTGACGCGGCGCCCTCCTTCTCGCATGCTTTCCCTGACCCAGTGGCCTCCAGAGGCCCGCAGCCCCATTGCCGGCGTCTTCACCGACATCGACGACACCCTCACCACCGACGGCGCCATCACGCCCGACGCCCTGCAGGCCCTGGCCGATCTGAAGGCTGCCGGCCTGTCGGTCGTGGCCATCACCGGCCGGCCCGTGGGCTGGAGCGAGCCCTTCGCGCTCGCCTGGCCGGTGGACGCCATCGTGGCCGAAAACGGCGCCGTGGCGCTCAAGCGCAATGCTTCGGGTAGCCTGGACAAGCTGTACCAGCAGGACGCCTCCACGCGCGCCACCAACTTCGCGCGCATGCAGCAGGTGCTGGCGCACATCGAGGCGACCATCCCCGGCGCGCGCCGCGCCACCGACTCCGCCGGACGCGAGACCGACATCGCCATCGACCACAGCGAGTTCACGCAGCTGTCGGATGCGCAGATCGACAAGGTGGTGCTAGCCATGCGCCACGAGGGCATGCACGCCACCGTGAGCAGCATCCACGTCAACGGCTGGTATGGCGAGCACAACAAGCTGGAAGGCGCGCGCTGGATCGTGCGCCAGCTCTGGGGCCGCGAGCTGGACACCGAAATGGACCGCTGGGTCTACGTGGGCGACTCGACCAACGACGCGCTGATGTTCCACGCCTTCGACAGCAGCGTGGGTGTGGCCAACGTGGCGCGCTTCGTGCCGCACCTGACGCACCTGCCGCGCTATGTGACGCAGGGCGAGCGCGGTGCAGGGTTTGCCGAAGTGGCGCGCGCCGTTTTAAGCCAAAAAGGCCGCTAGCGCTTTCTGTACAAGCGCGAGCAGCTATACAACTAATAGCAAACCACCGTCACGAGCCGCGCGCCAGGCCCAGCTTGTCGATCAGCGCCTTCTCGCGCGCGAAGGTCTCGCGGGCAAAACGTTCGTACTGGGCCGGGCCCATGTAGATGGGCAGCATGTCGTAGCGCGCCAGGGCGCTGCGGTAGCTCTCGTGGTCCATGGCCTCCTTGAAGGCCGCGTGCAGGCGCTGCACCACCGCGTCGGGCGTGCCGCGCGGTGCGCCGATGCCGAACGGCGAGTTCTGCACCACGTCCAGGCCCAGTTCGCGCAGCGTGGGCGCGTCGGGGAACTTGGCCAGGCGCTGCTCGCCCCAGGTGTTGAGCACGCGCAGCTTGCCGGCCTCCACCTGCGGCGCAAAACCGGTGGAGTCGGCCGCGGCCATCACCTGGCCCGACAGGATGGACTGCATCAGGTCGGCGCTGCCCTTGTAGGGCACGTGCAGCAGCTCGATGCCCAGCTGCTGCGCCACCAGCTCCATGGTCAGGTGCGGACTGGTCAAGGTGCCGGTGGAGCCGTAGCTGAGCTTGCCCGGGTTGGCCTTGGCCCAGGCGACGAAGTGCGTCCAGGTCTTCAGGGGCGAGTCCGCCGGCACCACCACGCCGAAGGCGTAGCCGGTGACGTTGATGACGTAGCGGATGTCTTGCACCGGATCCCAGTTGATCTTGGTGGTGTAGGGCAGGCGGAACACGCCCAGCGGGATCTGGGCGACGGTATAGCCGTCGGGCGCGGCGCTTTGCAGCGCCTGCGCGGGCAGCGTACCGCCGGCGCCCGGCTTGTTCTCCACGACCACCGGCTGGCCCAGCACCCGGCCGGCCTGGTCGGCCAGCACGCGCATGGTGATGTCGGTCGGCCCGCCCGCAGGAAAGGCGACGAGCAGCCGGATGGGCTTGGACGGGAAAGCCTGGGAATTGGCGGTGAAGGCCGGGGCGGCCAGTGCGGCCGCGCCCCACTGCATGAGTTGACGACGCTGCATGGATGTTGGACCTTTCTCAAAACGAAGGACGGACGGATGCAGCGCGCATTGCAGCGCCTGACAGCCCCGCGGCGGCGCATGAAAACCCTGAGGCGCTGTCGCGCAGGCGAAACGACGGCTGCAGCTGCGGCCCGTTTTTCAAGCAAAAAGCGGCTCCAGCACGCATCCCATCTGCGCTGGCAGCTATTAAAAAATGAGCAAAAGAAAAGGCGCCCGAAGGCGCCTGTAGGCCTGACGTGCAGATGGCACCTTGGCCATCTGCGCAGTCAGCTCGTTCATCAATGCTGCAGGATCTTGTTCAGGAAATCCTTGGTACGCGGCTGGCGCGCCTCGGGATGACCGAAGAAGTCGTCCCGGGTGCAGTCCTCGAGGATCTTGCCCCCCACATCCATGAAGATCACACGGTTGCTGACCTTCTTGGCGAAGCCCATTTCGTGCGTCACGCACATCATGGTCATGCCCTCGTGGGCCAAGCCGATCATGACGTCCAGCACCTCGCCCACCATTTCCGGGTCCAGCGCTGAAGTCGGTTCGTCGAACAGCATGACGATGGGGTCCATCGACAGCGCCCGGGCAATCGCCACGCGCTGCTGCTGGCCGCCCGACAGCTGGCCGGGAAACTTGTCCTTGTGCGCCGTCAGGCCCACGCGCTCCAGCATTTTCAGGCCGCGTGCCTTGGCGTCCGTGGGATTGCGGCCCAGCACCTTGATCTGGGCGATCGTCAGATTCTCCGTCACCGACAGGTGCGGGAACAGCTCGAAGTGCTGAAACACCATGCCCACGCGCGAGCGCAGCTTGGGCAGGTTGGTCTTGGGGTCGTGGATGGCCGTGCCGTCCACGTAGATCTCGCCCTTCTGGATGGGCTCCAGCGCGTTGATGGTCTTGATCAGCGTGGACTTGCCCGAGCCCGACGGACCGCAGACCACCACCACCTCGCCCTTCTGGATGTTGGTGGAGCAGTCGCTCAGCACCTGGAAGGAGCCGTACCACTTGGAGACGTTTTTCAGTTCGATCATTGCGATGATTCCTCTGCCAGCCGTGCCGCGTCAGCGGATGATGGCGATCTTCTTGTGCAGGCGCTTGACCAGCCACGACAGCGCATAGCACAGCACGAAATAGACGACGGCGGCGGCCAGATAGGCCTCGATGGGACGGCCGTAGTTCTTGCCCGCGATCTCGAAGCCCTTGAGCATGTCGTAGGCGCCGATGGCGTAGACCAGCGAGGTGTCCTGGAACAGGATGATGGTCTGCGTCAGCAGCACCGGCAGCATGTTGCGGAAGGCCTGCGGCAGCACCACCAGCTTCATGTTCTGGCCATAGGTCATGCCCAGGGCCTGGCCGGCGAAGACCTGTCCGCGCGGAATGGACTGGATGCCCGCACGCATGATCTCGCTGAAGTACGCGGCCTCGAAGGCGACGAAGGTGATGATGGCCGAGACCTCGGCGCCGATGGGCCGGCCGATGATCATGGGTACCAGCAGAAAGAACCACAGGATCACCATCACCAGCGGGATGGAGCGCATGCCGTTCACGTAGATGGTGGCGGGCAGGTCCAGCCACTTCTTGCCCGAAAGGCGCATCAGGGCCAGCACGGTGCCCAGGGCCACGCCTCCCAGGGTGGCGATCACCGTCAGCGTCACGCTGAAGTACAAGCCCTTCAGCACGAAGTTGGAAACCAGGTCCCAGGTGAAGAACGACCAGTCGATGTTGAGATTCACCATGCTCAGTGCCCTCCCCCGCCGGCGGCGATCAGGCCGGGCACGCGTGAGCGCTTCTCGATGAAGGCCATGATGCGGTTGATGGCGAAGGCCGAGATGACGTACAGGGCCGTGACGGCCAGGTAGACCTCCACGCCACGCGAGGTCTCTTCCTGCGCCTGCATGGCGAACATGGTCAGCTCGGCGACCGAGACAGCAAAGGCCACGGACGAGTTCTTGAACACGTTCATGGTCTCGCTGGTCAGCGGCGGGATGATGATGCGAAACGCCATGGGCAGCAGCACGTAGCGATAGGTCTGGAACGTGGAAAAGCCCATGGCCATGCCGGCGTAGCGCTGGCCGCGCGGCAACGCCTGGATGCCCGAGCGCACCTGCTCGGCGATGCGCGCCGAGGTGAAGAAGCCCAGGGCGAAGACCACCAGCACGAAGCCTGGCAGCGACTTCATCGCCGGGAAGATCGCGGGCACCACGTGGTACCACACGAAGATGTGCACCAGCAGCGGAATGTTGCGGAACAGCTCGACCCAGGCATTGCCCAGGCGCACGACCCAGGGCCGGCCTTCCAGCGTGCGCAACGTGCCAACGACCGCGCCCACGACCAGGGCGATGAGCAGCGATAGCAGCGACACGGACACCGTCCAGCCCCAGGCCGACAGCATCCAGTCCAGGTAGGTCACGTCGCCGCCTTTGCCGAAGCAGCTCGTACCGACCTCCATGGTGATGGTGTCCTGGCAGAACACCTGCCATTCCCAATTCATAGGAACACCCTTTCAGTTCTCATTCAATTGCAGTTGCCGGCGCGCGCGGGCCGGCAACGAAAACGCCCCTTCTCCGCCGCACGGGCCGAAAAGGGGCGGTGCGCCTCAGGTCAGGCCTTACTTGATTTCGTAAGACTCCATGGGCTTGTCATTGGGGTTGGCCCAGGCTTCCTTGGTGGCCTCGGACAGCGGCAGGCCAACCTTCACGTTGTTGGGCGGAATGGGCTGCAGGAACCACTTGTCATACAGCTTGGCCAGCGAGCCGTCGGCAATCTGGCGCTTGATGGAGTCGTCCACGGCCTTCTTGAAGGCCGGGTCGTCCTTGCGCAGCATGCACGCGATGGGCTCGACGGAGAGCACTTCGCCCACGATCTTGAAGTCCTGCGGGTTCTTGGACTTGGAGATGTTGGCCGCCAGGATGGAGCCGTCCATGATGAAGGCGTCGGCGCGGCCCGTCTCCAGCATCAGGAAGCTGTCGGCGTGGTCCTTGCCCATGACCTCCTTGAAGTTCAGGCCTTCGGCGCGCTTGTTCTTGCGCAGCGTCTGCACGGACGTGGTGCCCGTGGTGGTGACGATGGTCTTGCCGTTCAGGTCCTTGATGCCGGTGATGCCCGACTTGGCATTCACGGCGATGCGCACTTCTTCCACGTAGGTGGTGACGGCGAAGGCCACTTCCTTCTGGCGTGCCAGGTTGTTGGTGGTGGAGCCGCATTCCAGGTCCACCGTGCCGTTGGACACCAGCGGGATGCGGTTTTGCGAGGTGACGGGCTGGTACTTGACCTCCAGCTTGGCCAGGCCCAGCTGCTTTTGGATGTCATCTGCGATGCGCTCGCTCATCTCGGTGTGGAAGCCCACGTATTTGCCGTTGCCCAGCGTGTAGCCCAGGCCGGAGGACTCGCGCACGCCCAGCGTGATGGCGCCCGAGGACTTGATCTTGGCCAGCGTGTCGCCTGCCTGCGCCAGTGCGCTGCCCGCGGCCAGCAGGGTAATGGCAGCCGCCAACAGTTGTTTTTTCATGGTTATCTCCTTGTAGGGGTGTGAAACGCGGAAAGCGAAAACCGAGGACGGAAGCGGATGACGCCCCGTCAACGAAGGGCCATATTGTGCGGGCAGCCGAGCTCAGAAGGGGACTTGATCCGTAGGGTATTTCCAGAAGTCCCGCAGCAAATAACTGACCGGCAGATTCAGGGCACGCTGGGTGGGCGCAATGGGCTGCAGGAACCACTTGTCGTAGATCGGCTGGATCTCGCGGCTCTGAATCAGGCGGCGCATCTCCTCGTCCACCACGGCCTTGAACTCGGCATCGTCCTTGGGCAGCATGATGGCCAATGGCTCGGTGGTCACGAAGCGGCCCACCACCTTCAACTTGCCCGGCTCGGGGCGGTTGGCCATCAGGCCGAAGAGCAGCACGTCGTCCATCACGAAGGCGTCGGCCTGGCCTTTTTCCACCATCACCACCGCCGCCTCATGGTCGGGCGCCTCCAGCATCTGGATGCGCATCAGCCGCTCACGGTTGGCCTGCTCGGCCGCCTTCAGGGGCGTGGTGCCCTTGGTGGACACCAGCTTCTTGCCCTCCAGGTCCTCGATGCGCGTGACAGAGCTGTTCGCCGGCACCAGCAGGCGCGCGCCCGTGATGAAGTGCGGGATGGTGAAGGCCACGTCCTTGCGCCGCTCCGCGTTGTTGGTCGTGGAGCCGCATTCCATGTCGGCCTGACCGCTCTTGATGATCTCGATGCGGTTGGCCGGCGTCACCTGCAGCAGCTTGACGGGCATGTCCTTCACGCCCGTCTTCTTGCGCACCGCCTCGGCGATCCGCAGGCACAGGTCCAGCGCATAGCCCATGGGCTTGCCCTGGTCCACGTAGGAAAACGGCACCGACGACTCGCGGTGCGCGATGACCAGTGGCGCTCCCGTGCGCACGCGTGCCAGCACGTCGCCCGCCTGCGCCAGCGGCACGCAGCACAGCAGCGCCAGCGCCGCCAGGGAGTGAAGAGGGGAAGAAAGTGGCATGGACTGCGCTCTCTCAACGGGTTGATGGAAGAAGCAGGAAAAAGAAAGGCAGAGATGGCGCGTCGGCCGCTCCTCAACAGAGGCACACCCGGGTCATGCCGCCGGTTGCTTCTGGGCAGTGAGATAGCTCCACAGCGCCTGCGCCAGGCTCTTGCTCGGCTCCTTGCGCGAGGGTTTCTCGCGGTAGGCACGCACGTCCATCACCATCTGCAGTTCCTGCTGCATGGCGGGCGGCGCGGCGTTGACCAGCTTGCGCGCACGCAGCTCCTTGCGCACCGCGCTGTAGGGTAGAAAGGCCACACCGTGCCCCTCCAGCGCCATGGCCTTCAGGCCCTCGGCCATGTCGGTCTCGTACACGCGGTCCAGATGAATGGGTATGGCCGCCTGCTTGAGGATCAGCTCCGTCACACGTCCCAGATAGGCGCCCGGCGCGTAACCCAGGTAGGGCAGCGGCTCGCCCGCCTGGCCTGGCAGCATGTACAGGGGCTGACCGTCGGCGCCGGCCTTGGCATAGGGGGCCAGCGGCTCCTGGCCCAGCGTCACCATCTCGTAGCGCTCGGAATCGAGCTGGAAAGGCTGCGACGGATGGTGGTAGGCGATCAGCACATCGCAGCCGCCCTCCACCAGCCGCATCACCGCGTCGTGCACGTTCAGCGCGATCAGGCGGCTCTTGAGCGGGCCGAAGTTCTCGCGCAGGCTGGACACCCAGGCCGGAAAGAAGGTGAAGGCCAGCGTGTGCGGCACGGCGAACTCGATCATGTCGCTGCTGGTGCTGGAGTGCGCGCGCATCACCGCGCGGGTGTTTTGCAGCGCCTGCAGCACCTCCAGCGCCTGGTCGTACAGGGTGAGGCCCGCGGGCGTGAGGCTGGTGGGGTAGGAGCTGCGGTCCACCAGATCGGTGCCGGCCCAGGCCTCCAGGGCCTGGATGCGGCGCGAAAACGCCGGCTGCGTCACGTGCCGCAGCTGCGCCGAGCGGCTGAAGCTGCGCGTCTCGGCCAGACTGACGAAGTCTTCGAGCCATTTGGTTTCCATGGCGCGCATTATCGGGCCGCCGCCCGCGTGCCCTTGCCCGCCCGTGCTGTCCGTTGGGGAACACCCTGCGCCAAGCCCTGCTGCATTTGATTGCAAAATAGGCCGAGCGCACCTATCAGCCGTGCGCACCGTCCAGGGCCCGCGGCACACGACGCCGGCGGGCTTGCCCAGCGACGCACCCAGCCCGTATGTCCGACTTCCCGCTCTTGCGCCTCCATGTCTTCCCAACCCACACCCGGGCCGTCCCGCAGCGGCGCCGACGGCGCAGCCGCGCCTGCGGCCGCCACCCCTGACACCGCCCTCTCCTCCTCGCTGCGCCTGGAAGACTGGCTGACCGTCACCGCCATGGCGCTGCTGGCGCTGATCACCTTCACCAACGTGATCGTGCGCTACTTCACCGATTCCTCCTTCGCCTGGACGGAGGAGTTCTCCGTCTTCCTAATGATCATGCTGGCCCTGGTGGGCGGCTCCTCGGCCGTGGCGCGCGATCAGCACATCCGCATCGAATTCTTCTGCAGCGCCGGCACCGCCGCGCGGCGCCGGCGCCTGGCGCAGCTGGGCGCGCTGCTGGTGGCCCTGCTGTTCGCGCTGATCGCGCTCTTAAGCGTGCGCGTGGTGTGGGATGACTACCGCTTCGAGGAAACGTCGCCCGGCATCGGCGTGCCGCAGTGGTGGTACTCCATCTGGCTGCCCATCCTGTCGGCGCTGATCGCCGTGCGCGCCGTGGGCCTGCTCAGGCGCCGCACACGCCAGAGCGACGCACAGTACCTGGCCGGCGACGAGCCGCCCGCACCAGCCGCGAAGGAGCAGCAAGCATGATCGCCACGCTGCTCTTCGTCGCCTTCCTCTCGTTGATGTTCCTGGGCGTGCCCATCGGCGCGGCGCTGGGCCTGGCGGGCGCCGCGGCCATCGCCCTGGCGAACGCCGAGACGCAGTGGTTCGGCCTGCTGGCCGTGCCGCAGAACTTCTATGCCGGCCTGGGCAAGTACCCGCTGCTGGCCATTCCCATGTTCGTGCTGGTGGGCTCCATCTTCGACCGCTCGGGCGTGGCGCTGCGGCTGGTGAACTTCGCCGTATCCATCGTCGGTCGCGGACCCGGCATGCTGCCGCTGGTGGCCATTGCCGTGGCCATGTTCATGGGCGGCATCTCCGGCTCGGGGCCGGCCACAGCCGCCGCCGTGGGCGGGGTGATGATCGCCGCCATGGCACGCGCTGGCTACCCGGCCGGCTACAGCGCCAGCGTGGTGGCCAGTGCCGCGGCCACCGACATCCTGATCCCGCCCTCGGTGGCCTTCATCGTCTATTCGGTGCTGGTGCCGGGCGCATCGGTGCCGGCGCTGTTTGCCGCCGGCATGTTCCCCGGCATGCTGGCCGGCCTGGCGCTGATCATCCCGGCGGTGTGGATGGCGCGGCGCCACGGCATGGGCAAGCTCGAAGCCGGCCTGCCGCGCCCACCGTTCTGGCGCAGCCTGCGTGAGGCCTCCTGGGGCCTGGCAGCGCCGGTGGTCATCCTGGGCGGCATGCGCATGGGCTGGTTCACCCCGACCGAGGCGGCCGTGGTAGCGGTTTTCTACGGCCTGTTCGTGGGCATGGTGGTGCACCGCACCATCGGCGTGCGCGACCTGTTTCCCATCCTGCGCGAAGCCGGCGAGCTGTCGGCCGTGATCCTGGTGGTGGTCTCGCTGGCCGGCATCTTCGCGTTCTCGCTGTCCACGCTGGGCGTGATCGACCCGATCACCCGCGCCATCGTCAGCTCCGGCCTGAGCGAGAGCGGTGTGCTGGCGCTGATCATCGTGCTGCTCTTGATCATGGGCATGTTCCTGGACGGCATCTCCATCATGCTGATCTTCGTGCCGCTGATGGCGCCCATCATGCTGCACTACCAGTGGGACGTGGTCTGGTTCGGCGTGGTGCTGGTGCTGACCATCGCCGTCGGCCAGTTCACGCCGCCCATGGCCGTGAACCTGATGGTGTCCGCAAAGATCGCCCAGGTGCGCATGGAGTCCACCACGCGCTGGGTGCTGTGGCTGGTGCTGGCCATGACGCTGGCCATGATCACCGTGGTGGTGTGGCCGCAGATCGCGCTGTGGCTGCCGGCGCGGCTGGGCTACTGATCGAACGAACGCCGATCTTTTTGTTTTTTCCACTGACCTTCCAATAAAGGAGACCAACCCATGAAACTGCGCACCTTCCTCACCGCCACCGCCGCCGCCAGCGCCCTGCTGACCCTGGGCCTGCCCGCCGCGCACGCGCAAAACTACAAGAGCGAGTACCGCATGTCGCTGGTGGTGGGCACGGCCTTCCCCTGGGGCAAGGGCGGCGAGATCTGGGCCAACAAGGTCAAGGAAAAGACCAACGGCCGCATCAACATCAAGCTGTATCCCGGCGTGTCGCTGATCCAGGGCGACCAGACGCGCGAGTTCTCCGCCCTGCGCCAGGGCGTGATCGACATGGCCGTCGGCTCGACGATCAACTGGTCGCCCCAGGTCAAGCAGCTCAACCTGTTCTCGCTGCCCTTCCTGATGCCCGACTACGCGGCCGTCGACGCCCTGACCCAGGGCGAGGTGGGCAAAGAGATCTTCAAGACGCTGGAAAAGGCCGGCGTCGTGCCCCTGGCCTGGGGCGAGAACGGCTACCGCGAGCTCACCAACTCCAAGCACGCCGTGAAGACCCCCGCCGACATGAAGGGCCTGAAGATCCGCGTCGTCGGCTCGCCGCTGTTCGTGGACACCTTCACCGCCCTGGGCGCCAACCCCACGCAGATGAGCTGGGCCGACGCGCAGCCGGCCTTTGCCAGCGGCGCCGTGGACGGGCAGGAAAACCCCATGAGCATCTTCACCGCCGCCAAGCTGCAAAACGTGGGCCAGAAGTACCTGACCATGTGGGGCTACGTGGCCGACCCGCTGGTCTTCGTGGTCAACAAGGACGTGTGGAATTCCTGGACGCCCGAGGACCGCGAGCACGTGCGCCAGGCCGCCATCGAGGCCGGCAAGGAAGAGATCGCCATCGCCCGCAAGGGCATGATCGAGCCCGGCCAGCCGCTGCTCAAAGACATCGAAGGCATGGGCGTCACCGTCACCCGCCTGTCGCCGGCCGAGCGCGACGCCTTCGTGCAGGCCACGCGCGCCGTCTACAACAAGTGGAAGCCCACCATCGGCACGCCGCTGGTGGACATGGCGGAAAAAGCGATCGCCAGCCGCAAGCAATAAGCCGGGCCGTCCCGGGGCCGGCGGCGGCCGCCGCCACCGGCCATGTGGCTATCAAATTTGATAGCTGCCAGCGCTTGCCCAGCAAGCGTTTGCGCCTGATTTTGCTTGAAAACCTGCCAGCTCTCCCGCCAGCCTGCACCCGTGCCGGCCTGGCGGGATGACACTGTTCCGATGTCCATGAACGAACTGCTTGATCTCTACCGCACCATGGTGCGCATCCGCGCCTTCGAGGATGCGGCCGAGGCGGCCAGCCAGGGCGGCGTGTCCTGGGGCGGCGCGGCCACCGACGGCGTGGAGGTGCGCGTCAAGGGCCCGCTGCACCTGTCCACCGGCCAGGAGGGCGTGGCCGCCGGCGTCTGCCGCCACCTGCACGCGCGCGACCTGCTGACCTCCACCCATCGCGGCCACGGCCACACCCTGGCCAAGGGCGCCGACCCCACCAAGATGATGTGCGAGCTGTTCGGCCGCGCCAGCGGCTACAACGGCGGCAAGGGCGGCTCCATGCACATCGCTGACTTTTCCGTCGGCATGCTGGGCGCCAACGGCGTGGTCACCGCCGGCCTGCCGATTGCCGTGGGCGCCGCCCACGCGCTGAAGATCCGCGGCGAGGACGCCATCGCCGTCAGCTTCTTCGGCGACGGCGCCATCAACCGCGGCCCCTTCCTGGAGGCGCTGAACTGGGCGCAGATCTATGGTCTGCCGGTGCTCTTCGTGTGCGAGGACAACCGCATCTCGGCCACCACGCAGTCCGCGCCCATGACCGCCGGCGAGCAGGCGGCCAGCGCCCGCGCGCAGGCCCTGGGCATCCCGGCCGTGCAGGTGGACGGCAATGACGTGCAGGCCGTGAGCGAAGCCGCCCGCACCCTGGTCGGCGCCATCCGCGCCGGCGGCGGGCCGCGCCTGCTGCACGCGCAGACCTACCGCCTCAAGGGCCACGTCTCCGTGGACCCGGCCAAGTACCGCGACCCGGCCGAGCTGGCCCGGGCGCTCGAAAACGACCCCATCGACCGCGCCCGCGCGCGCCTGCAGGCCCAGGGCCTGGGCACACAGGCCGCGCAGATCGAGGCCGAGGCGCGCGAGGAAATCGCCGCCGCCGTAGCCACGGCCGCCGCCGCCCCGCTGCCGCCCGCCGAGGCGGCCTACGGCGACGTTGTCAGCATTGGAGAAGGCGCATGGACATGACGACGACAACGACAACAACGACCACCGCCACCCTGAGCTACGCCCAGGCCGCCGCCCTGGCCCTGCAGGAGGCCATGCAGGCCCAGCCCCACATCGTCGCCCTGGGCGAGGACCTGGGCCGCGGCGGCGTCTTCGGCCAGTACCGGGCCACCGACGGGCGCTGCCTGGTGGAGCACTTCGGCCCGCAGCGCATCCTCGACACGCCGATCTCCGAGGCCACCATCATGGGCGCCGGGGTCGGCATGGCCCTGGCCGGGCTGCACCCCGTGGTGGAGATGCGCGTGGCCGACTTCGCGCTGTGCGCCATCGACGAGCTGGTCAACCAGGCGGCCAAGAACCGCTTCATGTTCGGCGGCCAGGGCCGCGTGCCGCTCGTCGCGCGCCTGCCCATCGGCATCTGGACGGCCTCGGCCGCGCAGCACTCGCAGTCTTTCGAAGCCTGGTTCGCCCATGTCCCGGGCCTGGTGGTGGTGGCGCCCGCCACGCCGCAGGACAACTACAGCCTGCTCAAGGCGTCGCTCGCCAGCGGCGACCCGGTGGTCTACATGGAGCACAAGGAGCTGTGGGGCCTGCAGGGCGAGGTGGACACCCAGGCCACGGCCGAGCTGGGCCGATGCCGCGTGGCCTTTGAAGACGGCGGCGGGCAGGACCTGACCATCGTCTCCTGGTCGCGCCAGGTGCATGCCTGCGTGGACGCGGCGCGCACGCTGGCCGCGCAGGGCGTGCGCGCCCGCGTGCTGGACCTGCGCACCATCTGGCCCTGGGACCGCGAGGCCGTGCTGGCCAGCGCCGCCGCCAGCGGTCGCCTGCTGGTGGTGCACGAAGCCGTGCAGGCCGCCGGCTTCGGCGCCGAGGTGGCCGCCACCGTGGCCGAGCACACCGGCGCCCGCGTGGCCCGCCTGGGCGCGCCGCGCATCCCCGTGGGCTACGCGCCCACGCTGGAGGCCGAATCGCGCATCGGCGCCGCGCGCGTGGTGCAAGTGGCGCAGCAGCTGATGGCCGCAAAAGCGCGCTAGCAAACCAGTCTGCTAGCAAAACAGGAGCTGCTGGCGCTTGCTGCACAAGCGCTGGCGGCTCTTTTTGCTTGTATTTCCTGCGGGCGCTAGGCGCCGCCCGCCAGCTCCTGCGCCCGCTCCTGCAGCAGGGCGCGCTCGCGGCCGTTGCCGGCCAGCGCGGCGGCGCGCAGCAGTTCGGCCCGCGCCTCGTGCACCCGGCCCAGGCGCAGCAAGAAGTCCGCCCGCACGGCCGGCAGCCAGTGGTAGCGCGCCAGCGCGGGCTCGGCCCGCAGCGGCTCCAGCACTGCCAGCCCGGCGGCCGGGCCGTCGGCCATGCCCACGGCCACGGCGCGGTTCAGCTCCACCACCGGCGACGGCTGGCGCGCCGCCAGTGCGCCATACAGCCCGGCGATGCGCCGCCAGTCGGTGGCCGCGGCGCTGGGCGCGCGGGCGTGGCAGGCGGCGATCGCCGCCTGCAGCGTGTACGGCCCTCGCGCCGGAGCCAGCGCTTCGGCCTGCGCCAGCGCCGCCAGGCCGCGGCGCAGCAGCAGGCGGTCCCAGCGGCGGCGGTCCTGGTCGGCCAGCAGCACCGGCCGGCCCCGGGCGTCGGTGCGCGCCGGCATGCGCGCGGCCTGCAGCTCCAGCAGCGCGGCCAGGCCGTGCACTTCGGCCTGGTCGGCGGGCGCCAGGGGCCGGCCGGCGCGGGCGCGACGCAGCACCAGGGCCGCCAGCCTGCGCGCCAGGCGCAGCGCCTCGTCCACCAGCGCCGGGCGCATCCAGTCGTCGCCCTCGCTGGCGGCATAGCCCTCGTTGAAGATCAGGTAGACCACCTCCAGCACCGCCGCCAGCCGCGCCGGCAGCTCCTCGCCGCCGGGCACCTCGAAGGGCACGCCGGCTTCGGCCAGCGTGCGCTGGGCGCGCACCAGGCGCTGCGCCATGGCGCCCTCGCTGACCAGGTAGGCGCGGGCCACGGCCGCCGTGGACAGCCCGGCCACCAGCTTCAGCGTGAGCGCGCTGCGCGCCGACGCCGGCAGCAGCGGGTGGCAGGCGGTGAAGACCAGGCCCAGCACCTCGTCGTCCACCGCGTCGCCCCGGGCCTGGGCGCGGCGCTCGTCCAGGCCTGCGGCGGCGTCGGGGGCGTACAGGGCCTGCTGCGCCTGCAGTTCGCCGGCGATCAGGTCGGCCGCGGCGCTGCGCACCTGCTGGCGCCGCAGGTGGTCCAGCGCGCGGCGGCGCACGGCGGCCATCAGCCAGGCGCCGGGGCTGTTCGGGATGCCGTTCACGGGCCAGTGCTCCAGGGCGGAGACGAGCACGTCCTGCGCCAGTTCCTCGGCCACGCCCAGGTCGCGCACCACGCGCGCGGCGTGGGCCACGACCTTGGCGGCCTCGATGCGCCAGACGGCGGCGACGGCCTGGCGGGCGGCGTCGTCGGCGCCGGGCACGTCAGGCGGCGGCGGGAGGCGTGGCGGGCGCGGCGGCCATGTCCATGTACATCAGTTCCCAGCCGTGGCCGTCCATGTCGTCGAAGGCGCGGTAGTACATGAAGCCGTGGTCCTGCGCCGGCCGCGGCTCGGTGGCGCCAGCAGCCAGCGCCCTGGCCATCAGCGCGTCCACCTCGCCCCGGCTGTCGCACGACAGGCACAGCAGCACCTGGGCGCTCTCGCGCGCATCGGCGATGCGCTTGGCGGTGAAGGTCTGGAAGAACGGCCGCACCAGCAGCATGGCGTAGATGTCCTCGCTGATGACCATGCAGGCGCCCTGCTCGTTGGTGAACTGCGGGTTGAAGGAAAAGCCCAGCGCCTCGAAGAAGGCGCGCGAGCGCTGCATGTCGGCGATGGGCAGGTTGACGAAGATCTTGCGGGCCATGGTTCGGCTCCAGAAAACGACAGGGTTGAGGGGCAACGGGAAGGCGCCGGGCTACCTGCCCATGGCGCGGAAACGCTCGCGCAGGGCCTGGCGCCGCGCGTGCTGGATGTGGCGCGGCCCGTGGCCCGCGTCGCCGGTGGCCGTGGCCTTCGCGATGATCATGAAACGCACGGCGCGCCCTCCCCGCTGCCAGAGGCCAGCGGCTGCAGCAGGCTGCAGCGGTTGCCCTCGGTGTCGGTGAAGGCCACGTAGGCGCCGACACCGGGAATGTCCATGGGCTCGCCCAGCACGCTGCCGCCCGCCTGCGCGACGCGCGCCATGGCGGCGCGCAGGTCTTGCACCCCGATCACGATGCCCGGGTGCTGGGCCGGCATGTGCGCGTCGGCGATGAAGAAGCCGCCGTTGATGCAGCCGGGCACGGCCCCGGGCGGCGCCGGCGGCGGATTCTGGGGGTCGGCCGTGGTGACGACGGTGTAGTGGCCCATCTCGGGGCCCAGAAACTGCAGCTTCCAGCCGAAGGCGCCGGCATAGAAGCGCCCGATGCGCTCACGGTCGCGGCAGGGCAGTTCGAAGTGGATGACAGGGTTCATGCTCATGGCGGGTCTCTGTAAGGTGGATGCGGGCTTCAGGCGCCACGGCCGTCGGCGGCGGCCTGCAGCGCGGCGATGTCGAGCTTGACCATGCCCTGCACGGCCTGCAGCACGCGCTGCGAGCGCGCGGCGTCGCTGCCGCCGATGATGTCCAGCACCATGCGCGGCACCACCTGCCAGGACACGCCCCAGCGGTCCTTCAGCCAGCCGCATTGCACGGGCCGCCCGCCGGCGGCCAGGCGCTCCCAGTAGTGGTCGATCTCGGCCTGGGTGTCGCACATCACCTGCAGCGACAGGGCGTCGGTATAGGCCTCGTGCGGGCCGCCGTTCAGGGCCATGAAGGGCTGGCCGTCCAGCTCGAAGGCGATGGTCAGCACCGTGCCGGCGGGCAGCGGCGCGCCCTCGCCGTAGTGGCTGGTGGCCGTCGTGCGGCTGCGGGGGAAGATGGCGCTGTAGTGGCGTACCGCGGCTTCGGCGTCGCGGTCGAACCACAGGCAGGGGACGATGCGGGGGTGGGCGTGCAAGATCACAGAGGTGGCTCCTTAAAAAAAGGGCAGGCACCCGGCTTTCGCCGGCTCGTACCACCACGACGCATCAGGCCACCGGTTTTCGACAGCCGGCGACTAGGTAGTTACCCTGAGTCAATCACTGCCCGGGCTGCCTGCCCAGCAGGGCGCGACGGCGCGCACCTCCACCGTGGCCCAGGCAGCGGCCGGGCATTCGGCCGCCAGGGCCACGGCCTGCGCGCGGCTGTCGGTGGCCAGCAGGTAGAAGCCCCCGACCATTTCCTTGGTCTCGGCAAACGGTCCGTCCAGCACCTGCACGGCGCCGGCGCGGCGGCGCACCTGGGCGGCGCCGGCATCCTGCGGCGCCAGCGACTCGGCGGCCAGCAGCAGGCCGCGCCCCTGCAGCTCGGCGCCCCAGGCGCGCATGCGCTCGTAGAGCAGCTGGCCCTCGGCCAGGCTGCGCTCGGCGCGCTGGCCTACGGGTTCGTGGATCAGCAGCATGTGGGCCATGGTTTGCTCCTTGTTCAATAGCTGCCAGCGCTTGACTGGCAAGGGCGGGAGGCCTTTTTCACCATCATTCTTGTGCCCCGGCGCTGCGGTGCTGCAGCGCCCACATTTCCGCATAGCGCCCGCCGGCGGCCAGCAGCTGGCCATGCGTGCCGCGCTCGACGATGCGGCCGGCGTCCATGACCAGGATCTCATGCGCGTCCACCACCGTGGACAGGCGGTGCGCGATGACCAGCGTGGTGCGGCCCTGCGCGGCCTGGCGCAGTTCGGCCTGGATGGCGCGCTCGTTGGCCGAGTCCAGCGCGCTGGTGGCCTCGTCGAAGATCAGGATGGGCGGGTTCTTCAGCAGCGTGCGGGCGATGGCCACGCGCTGCTTCTCGCCGCCCGACAGCTTTAAGCCCCGCTCGCCCACCTGGGTGGCATAGCCCTGGGGCGTGGCGGCGATGAAGTCGTGGATGTGCGCGGCGCGGGCGGCCGCCTCCACCTCGACCTGGCTGGCGTCGGTGCGGCCGTAGGCGATGTTGTAGGCGATGGTGTCGTTGAACAGCACCGTGTCCTGCGGCACGATGCCGATGGCCCGGCGCAGGCTGGCCTGCGTGACCTGGCGGATGTCCTGCCCGCCGATGGTGATGGCGCCGCCCTGCAGGTCATAAAAGCGGTACAGCAGACGCCCCAGCGTGCTCTTGCCGGCGCCGGACGGACCGACCACGGCCACCGTGCGCCCGGCCGGGATCTCGAAGCTCACGCCCTGCAGGATGGGCCGGGCCGGGTCGTAGGCGAAGTGCACGTCGTCAAAGCGCACCACGGGCGGCGCGGCGGCGTCCAGCGGCGCGGCGCCGGGGGCGTCGGCCACTTCCTGCTGGCGGTCCATCAGGGTGAACATCTTGTCCAGGTCGGTCAGGTTCTGCTTGATCTCGCGGTACACCACGCCCAGGAAGTTCAGCGGGATGTAGATCTGGATCATGAAGGCATTCACCATGACCAGGTCACCCAGCGTCATGCGCCCGGCCGCCACGCCCTCGGTGGCGCGCCACAGGATGGCCACCAGGGCCACGGCGATGATCAGCTGCTGGCCGCCATTGAGCAGGCTCAACGAGCTGCGGCTCTTGAGCTGCGCGCGGCGCAGCCGCTCCAGGCTTTCGTCATAGCGGCGGGCCTCGAACTGCTCGTTGTTGAAGTACTTGACGGTCTCGTAGTTCAGCAGCGAATCGATGGCCTTGCTGTGCGCGGCCGAGTCGAACTGATTGGCCTCGCGGCGAAAGTGGATGCGCCATTCCGTCACCCACACCGTCCAGCCGATGTACAGCGCCAGCGCCGCCAGCGTGATGATCGCGAACCAGGCATCGAAGCGCGTGGCCAGCACGGTGAGCACCAGCGCCACCTCCACCAGCGTGGCGGCGATGTTGAACAGGGCGAACGACACCAGGGACTCAATACCGCGCACGCCGCGCTCGATGTCGCGCGTCATACCGCCGGTCTGGCGCTCCAGGTGAAAGCGCAGCGAGAGGGCGTGCAGGTGCTCGAAGGTCTTCAGCGCTATGGAACGCGCCGCGCCGTGCGTGGCCTTGGCGAAGACCAGCTCGCGCAGCTCGTTGAAGAGCGAATTGGCAAAGCGCAGCAGGCCGTAGGCCAGCAGCAGGCCCACCGGCACCACCAGCAGCGCGGCAGGGTTGCCGGGCGGCACGGTCATGGCGTCCACCAGGGCCTTGAGCAGCAGCGGCACGCCCACGTTGGCCAGCTTGGCCCCCACCATGAAGGCGATGGCGGCGGCCACGCGCCACTTGTATTGCATCAGGTAGGGCAGCAGGCGCGACAGCGTGGCCCAGTCGGTGCGGACAACCGTGGGATCGGGGGCGGGAGCAGTATCGGAGCCGAAGCGGCGCATGGAGGCAGGAGGGGAAAGAGGAAGAGCAGCGGCCGATTGTGACCGCCGGCGCCGCGGCGTGCAGCGGCGGGCAAAACAGGCCAAGGCCGCCAGTTGCGGGACAATGCGGCCCCGCCTTTTCCTCATTCCGCCATGACCGACGCCCTGCACGCCCACCACGCCCTGCCCACGGACAAGGAGCTGGTGCTCAAAGTGATCCCCATGCCCGCGGACACCAACAGCAACGGCGACATCTTCGGCGGCTGGGTTATGGCGCAGGTGGACCTGGCCGGCTCGGTGCTGCCGGCGCGGCTGATCCAGGGCCGCATGGCCACCGTGGCGGTGAACGAGTTCGTCTTCAAGCAGCCGGTGCGCGTGGGCGACCTGCTGTCGTTCTTCGCCGAGGTCACGCGCGTAGGCACCACCTCCATGACGGTGCAGGTGGAGGTCTATGCCGAGCGCATCCGCACGCAGGGCCGCTATGCCAAGGTGACCGAGGCCAAGCTGACCTACGTGGCCATCGACGAGAACGGCCGCCCGCGCCCGATCCCGAAGGCCGCGCAGGAATAAGCCTGCCAGAAGCGCCCAAGGCGCCAACGACAAAGGGAGCCCGAAGGCTCCCTTTTTTTGGTCTGCGCAGATGCGTGCGCAGCGCGGTCAGACCGCGGCCAGCGCCGAAGCGGTGCCGGCGCCGCTGGAGTGGCTGGTGCCACTGCTGCCCGAGGTGGCGCGGGCGCTGTTGCTGCCCAGGCCACCCTCGATCTCGCCGCTGAGCTGGCCGCCCTCTTCGATCACCACCTTGCCGTAGCGGATCTTGCCGCTGACGCGGCCCGAGCCGAAGATGACCAGCTTCTCGCGCACGGTGAGCTGGCCGTCGAACTGGCCGTGGATCTCGGCGATGTCGATCTCCGCGCTGCCGCGGAAGGCCCCCTGCTCGGCGATGTGGATCACGCGCGAGTCCATGGTGGCCTCGACCGTGCCCTCGACCACCAGGGTGTCGCAGTCGGTGATTTCCACGCCCTTGAGCTTGATGTTGGGGCCCACGGTGAGCTTGCTGCCGCCGGTGGCCGTGGTGGTGGCGGAATCGGTGGTGGTGGCGGTGCTGGGGGTCATGGATGCTGCCGGGGTGGAAGCCGTGCTGACGCTGCCCGGCCGGGTGGTGGTGCCGCCCAGCACGGACGATGTGGTGGGCTGGCGGGTGGAAAAGCTGTCGCTGTTGCTGTCTCGCTTGCCAAAGAAGGGGTTTTGCACGGCCATCGGAACTCCTGAGAAATAACCAGCCCATGCTAGGGGGCCGGGCCGCCCCAGACCTTTGGCGTTACGCAAGAGAGGTAACCAAAGCGCTCGATCGTTGCATGCACTTGCATGCGTTGCAGTGACAAACAAGCGCGTGATGCCGTCAGAAGCCGTCAGGACACGATGTAGGCCGCCGCCCCGGTGGACAGCAGCTCGTCCTGCGGACCCAGGAACTCCATGCGCGTGCTGGCCACGCGCGAGCCCAGGCGCAGCACCTGGGCGCGCAGCGTGAACCGCTCGCCGATGCCGGCGCGCAGGTAATCCACCCGCAGGTCGATGGTGCCCAGGCGCGAGAAACGCTGCAGCCGCGCCAGCGGCGCATCGTCCATGTGCCGTGCGCCGATGGCTGCCATGACGGCCAGGCCGCCCATGGCGTCCAGCCCGGCGCTGATCACCCCACCGTGCAAGCGGTTGTAGGCGAAGTGGCCCACCAGCTGCGGCTGCATGGCGATGCGCGCCGCTACCTGGGTGGGCGTGATCTCCATGATCTCCAGCCCCAGCACCCGGTTGAAGGGAATCTTGTCCTCGAAGATGTCCTTCAGGCCGGAGATGAACTCCGGCTCGAAGGCGATGGGCGGCTGTCTGTGAGCGGCGGTCATGGTGTTTTGCTATTCAAAAATGAGCTGCTGGCGCTTATCCACTGGGCGTTGGAGACCGATTTGACTCGCAAAAAAGCCCCGCGGGCGGGGCTGGCAAGAAACGGCTTGTCAACGGCCTTTCAGCACTGGCTGAAATCCGGGTGCCGCTTTTGGCGAAAGCCGCCTCGCTGCTGCGCAGCGCCGGCCCGCTGCGCTGGCCGCGGATTTCAGCACTGGCTGAAATCCGGGTGCCGCTTTTG
>NZ_DAMATK010000001.1:0-708611 GCF_032079985.1 Pulveribacter sp. | reverse complement strand
CCCGCTGCGCTGGCCGCGGATTTCAGCACTGGCTGAAATCCGGGTGCCGCTTTTGGCGAAAGCCGCTCCGCTGCTGCGCAGCGCCGGCCCGCTGCGCTGGCCGCGGATTTCAGCACTGGCTGAAATCCGGGTGCCGCTTTTGCATGAATGCGGAGAACGCCTCGCGGGCTGCCGGGCCGCCCATCAGGCGGGCGAAGCTGGCGCCCTCCTCGCGCATGCGCTCGCGCACCTGCGTGGCCTGGCCGGCCTTGAGCAGGCGCTTGGTCTCGATCAGCGCCGACAGCGGCTTGGCCGCCAGCTTCTTCGCCTGGGTCTGCGCCACCAGGTTGCACTCCGAGGGCGGCACCACGCGGTTGACCAGGCCGACCTCCAGCGCCGCCTCGGCCAGGAAGGGCTCGCCCAGCATCAGCGCCTCGGCCGCGCGGTGGTAGCCCAGCATCTGCGGCAGCAGCAGGCTGGAGGCCGCCTCCGGGCACAGCCCCAGGTTCACGAAGGGCAGCGAGAAGGCGGCGTTGTCGCCGGCGTAGACCAGGTCGCAGTGCAGCAGCATGGTGGTGCCGATGCCCACGGCCGGACCGCAGACCGCCGCCACGATGGGCTTGGGGAAGGCCGCCAGCGTCTCCAGGAAGCGCCACACCGGGCGGCTGGCGTCGTCCGACGCGGCGCCGCCGGCGGACTGGCGCAGGAAGTCGTTGATGTCGTTGCCGGCGCTGAAGATGGCCAGGTCGCCCTGGAAGACCACGCAGCGCACGGCGGCGTCGGACTCGGCCTGGGCCAGCGCGTCGGCCATGGTGGCGTACATGGCCTCGGTCAGGGAGTTCTTCTTGTCCGCGCGGTTGAAGGTGATGGTGGTCACGCCGGCTTCGGTGTGCACCAGGATGTCCTGGGGGCTGCTGCTCATGGGGGTCACTCCTTGTAGTAGACGATCTGGTGGCTGGTGGCCAGCAGCGCGCCGGCCTCGCTCCACAGCTGGGCGGTCTGGTCGAAAAAGCCGTTGCGGAACTCCTGCGCGCGCGCCTGGCCGAGCACGTAGCCCGTGCCAGTGCGCGCCAGCAGCTCGGCGCCGGCATGGAAGTACACGGTGATGGAGACGGTGCCCGCGGGCACCTGGCGCGCGCGGCGCAGCCACACGCGGGGAAAGAAGATGTCGGCCATGGCGGCCAGCGCGGGAAAGTCCAGCGGCCGCGCCGGCGCGTCGCGCAGCCACAGCTGCGACTGGCTGTCGGCCTCGCTTCCGTCCCACTGGCCGGGCAGCGTGCCGCTGACCGGGCGCATCTCGTAGCGCTGCAGCCATTGCACCGGGAACATGGCGCCGATGCGCTCGCACTGCTGCGGCCCGGGCACGGCGGGCAGGGGTGTGTCGGCGGCGCTCCAGGTCTCGCGCCGCACGGCGGTGACCAGGGTGGCCGTGGTGGTCACCAGGGGCTCGCCGCCGCCGGCGGGCGCCTGCAGCACGCTCACCGTCCAGTGCTGGGTGGAGCGGTTGGTGCGCACCGGCACGGCCTGCACGGTGAACTCGCCCTCGCCGATGGCGGCGGCGTAGTTCACGGTCAGCGACAGCGGCTCGCCCAGCGCCTCGGGGTGGCGCAGCACCGCCGCCACCAGCGTGGCGGCCGTGACGCCGCCGAACGGCCCCACCATGTTCCAGTAGGCGGGCGTGCTGCGGCCGGTGTAGCGGCCCGGCGCCTGCGGCTGAGCCTGCAGCTGCAGGGCATCGTCCAGCGGATGGACGGCGTGGGGGGTCGGGGTGGTGTCGGTCATGGTGCGCCCGAGTGTGCCTGGATTGCGCTCAGGCCGCCGTCGTGCCGGCGACGCCGAAGCGCGCCAGCTGCTGCGCGGCGCGCGGCCACAGCGTGGCGGCGAAGCGGTCGCGGAAGAAGCCGAAGTGCCCGATGCGCGGCGCCTGCGCGTCCTGCGGGGCGATGCGCTCGATCTGCCGCGGCGCGCCGGCGTACAGGCCGACCAGCGCCTCGGTGCCGGCCAGCGTCATCAGCTCGTCGTCCGTCATGCTCCAGGCGTGGATGGGAAAGCGCACGGCGCCATAGCTGCGCTGGGCGCTCTCGCCCTCGGCGCCCACGCTGTAGCGCGGGTGCAGGCACCAGCGGCGCCACTGCAACGCCACGCCGGCCGGCAGGTCGCCCACGGCGCCCAGGCGTCTGCCCGGAAAGTAGCCGCACAGCCGCACCGCCAGCGGCACCAGCACGTGCCAGAAGAACGGCATGGCCGGGCGGATGCGCGGCGCGTTCTCGCGCCAGTAGCCGCTGCCGGCGGCCACGCTCAGCAGGCCGTGCACCTGCGCCTGCTGGCGCAGCAGCCCCGGCAGCTGCGCGCCCAGACTGTGGCCGATCAGGTACAGGGGCTGGCCGGGCAGCTGCCCGGCGGCATGGGCGATCACGCTGTCGTAGTCGCGCGCCCAGTCCGCCAGGTCGGCGCGCACGTCGCGCACGCGGCCCTGCAGCGAGGCGCCCTGGCCGCGGTAGTCGAAGGTGGTGACGGCCCAGCCCCGCCCCGCCAGCCACTGCGCGAAGGGGCCGTAGAAGGATTGCGGCACGCCGAACGCGCCGCCGATGACCACGCTGCCGCGCGCCGCCCCGCCGGGCGGCGGCGCGTAGCGGCGCAGGGCCAGGGAAACGCCGTCGTCGGCCGGCAGGGTGAGCTGCTGCATCCGTGTCTCCTGGGCCGCTGGGGCGGCCATCGTTCTTGTGTTTTCGAATTTGATAGCTGCCCGCGCTTGCCTGGTGCGGCCTGGAGGCCAATCTGGCTCTTACTTCCAGGCGGCGGGAGGCGCGCGCAGGGGCGCTGCGGCCCCTGCGGCAGGCAGCGCCTGCGCGGCGCTCAGACGCGCTCGAAGATGCCGGCCGCGCCCTGGCCCATGCCGACGCACATGGTGACCATGCCGTACTTGAGCTGCTTGCGGCGCAGCGCATGCACCACGGTGGCCGAGCGGATGGCGCCGGTGGCGCCCAGCGGGTGGCCCAGGGCGATGGCGCCGCCCATGGGGTTGACCTTGGACGCCTCCAGCCCCAGCGTGTTGATGACGGCCAGCGACTGCGCGGCGAAGGCCTCGTTCAGCTCGTACCAGCCGATGTCCTCTTGCTTGAGGCCGGCGTAGCGCAGCGCGGCGGGGATGGCCTCGATGGGGCCGATGCCCATGATGGCCGGCGGCACGCCGCGGCTGGCGTAGCTGACGAAGCGCGCCAGGGGCGTCAAGCCGAAGCGCTTGACGGCGGCCTCGCTGGCCAGGATCAGCGCGCCGGCGCCGTCGCTGGTCTGCGAGCTGTTGCCGGCCGTCACCGTGCCGCGGGCGGCGAACACCGTGCGCAGCTTGGCCAGGCCCTCCAGGCTGGTATCGGGGCGGGCGCCCTCGTCCAGGTCGACGGTGCGGCGGCGGGCCACGGACTCGCCGGTCTCCAGGTCGGCCGTGCGGTCGGTCACCTCGATGGGGGTGATCTCGTCCTTGAACTCGCCGGCCTGCTGCGCGGCGATGGCGCGGCGGTGCGACTCCAGCGCAAAGGCGTCCTGCGCCTCGCGCGAGACCTTCCACTGCTGCGCCACCTTCTCGGCCGTCAGGCCCATGCCGTAGGCGATGCCCACGTCGCCGTCACGCTCGAAGATGCTGGGCGACAGGCTGGGCGCGTTGCCCATCATGGGCACCATGCTCATGCTCTCCACGCCGGCGGCGATCATCACGTCGGCCTCGCCCACGCGGATGCGGTCGGCCGCCATGGCCACGGCCGACAGGCCCGAGGCGCAGAAGCGGTTGACGGTGATGCCGCCCACGCTGGTGGGCAGGCCCGCCAGCACGGCGCCGATGCGCGCCACGTTCAGGCCCTGCTGGGCCTCGGGGATGGCGCAGCCGCAGATGATGTCCTCGATGGCGGCCGGATCCAGCCCCGGGGCCTGGGCCAGCGCGGCGCGCAGCGTGGTGGCCAGCAGGTCGTCGGGCCGGTAGTTGCGGAAAAAGCCCTTGTGTGAACGCCCGATGGGCGTGCGCGTGGCGGCGACGATGTAGGCGTCTTGAATCTGTTTCATGTCTGTGTCTTCCCTTGTGCGACGCCTTTAGTTGCGGACCGGCTTGCCGGTGCTCAGCATGCCCAGGATGCGTTCCTGCGTCTTGGGGTGCTCGATCAGGGCGCAGAAGGCCTTGCGCTCCAGCGCCATCAGGTATTCCTCGCTGACCAGCGTGCCGGCGTCCACGTCGCCGCCGCAGACCACCTCGGCGATGAGGGTGGCGATGTGCTGGTCGTGCTCGCTGATGAAGCCGCCGTCGCGCATGTTGACCAGCTGGCCGCGGATGGTGGCGATGCCGCTGCGCCCGGCCACGGGGAACAGGCGCTTCATGGGTGCGCGCCAGCCGCCGGCGGCCATGGCGCGGGCCTCGTTGATGGCGACGAACAGCACCTCGTCCTTGTGCGGCACGATGAGGTCGGAATCCAGCAGGTAGCCCAGTTTCCTGGACTCGATGGCGCTGGTGCCCACCTTGGCCATGGCGGCGGCGGAGAAGCCCTCGGTCAGGAAGGGCAGCAGGTCCTTGCCGGTGCTGGCGGCGGCGTTCTCGGCCGCGCGGCGGGCGATGTAGGTCAGGCCGCCGGCGCCGGGCACCAGGCCCACGCCCACTTCGACCAGGCCGATGTAGCTTTCCATGTGGGCCACACGGCGCGCGCTGTGGATGGCCAGCTCGCAGCCGCCGCCCAGCGCCATGCCGTGGATGGCGGAGATCACCGGCACCTGGGCGTAGCGCAGGCGCAGCATGAGGTTCTGCAGCTCCTGCTCCACGCCTTCGATGGCGCCGATGCCGGCCACCACGTAGGCGGGCATGGTGGCCTGCAGGTCGGCGCCCACGCTAAAAGGCGCGTCGCCGGACCAGATCACCAGGCCCTCGTACTCGCGCTCGGCCAGTTCGACGGCCTCCACCAGGCCCTCCATCACGTCCGGGCTGATGGCGTGCATCTTGCTCTGGATGCTGGCGATCAGCACCCGCCCACCGGAGGGGCAGACATCCTTGTCCAGCGTCCAGATGCGCAGCGCGTCGGTGTTGCTGATGGTGGTGCCTGCCGTGCGCCAGTCGGGCAGGTTGTCCTCGCCCAGCAGCTTTTCGGGGAAGTACTGGCGCTCATACACCGGCAGCTGGCGGCGCGGCACGAATTTGGCGCTGCGCGCGCTCCACGAGCCCTGCGCCGTGTGTACGCCGCCCGCCTCGGCCACGGGGCCCTTGAAGACCCACTCGGGCAGCGGCGCCTTGGACAGTGCCTTGCCGGCGTCGATGTCCTCCTGGATCATCTGCGCCACTTCCAGCCAGCCGGCTTCCTGCCACAGCTCGAAGGGGCCCTGCTTCATGCCGAAGCCCCAGCGCATGGCCTGGTCCACATCGCGTGCCGTATCGGCAATCGTGGCGAGGTGCACGGCTGCGTAGTGAAAACTGTTGCGCAGGATGGCCCACAGGAACCGGCCCTGTGCGCCTTGCGAGTTGCGCAGAAGTTTCAGGCGCTCGGCCGCGGGCTTCTTCAGCATGCGGCCGTAGACCTCGTCGGCCTTCTGGCCGGCGGGCACGTATTCCTCGCTCTCCAGCTCGAAGCGCAGGATGTCGCGGCCCACCTTCTTGTAGAAGCCGGCCTTGGCCTTCTGCCCCAGGTGGCCCAGCTCGATGAGCTTGCTGAGGACCGCGGGCGTGCCGAAGCTGCCGTAGAACGGGTCGGTTTCCACGCTGAGGTTGTCCTGCAGCGTCTTGATGACGTGGGCCATGGTGTCCAGGCCCACCACGTCGGCGGTGCGGAAGGTGCCGCTGGAGGCGCGGCCCAGTTTCTTGCCGGTGAGGTCGTCCACCACGTCGAAGGTCAGGCCGAAGTTCTCGACCTCCTTCATGGTGGACAGCATGCCGGCGATGCCCACGCGGTTGGCGATGAAGTTGGGCGTGTCGTGCGCGCGCACCACGCCTTTTCCTAAGCCGGTGGTGACGAAGGCCTCCAGCTGGTCCAGCACCTGCGGCTCGGTGGCCGGGGTGTTGATCAGCTCCACCAGCACCATGTAGCGCGGCGGGTTGAAGAAGTGGATGCCGCAAAAGCGCGGGCGCAGCGCTTCAGGCAGCGCCTCGGACAGTTGGGTGATGGACAGGCCCGAGGTGTTGCTCGCCAGGATGGCGTGCTTGGCGACGTGGGGCGCGATCTTGTGGTACAGGTCCTGCTTCCAGTCCATGCGCTCGGCGATCGCCTCGATCACCAGGTCGCAGTCCTTGAGCAGGTGCATGTGCTCTTCGTAGTTGGCCGCCTGGATCAGCTCGGCGTCACCCGCCACGCCCAGGGGTGAGGGCTTGAGCTTCTTCAGGTTGGCGATGGCGCGGGTGACGATGCCGTTCTTGGGACCTTGCCTATCAGGCAGGTCGAACAGCACCACCGGCACCTTCACGTTGACGAGATGCGCGGCGATCTGCGCGCCCATCACGCCTGCGCCGAGCACGGCGACTTTTCTCACGTTGAAACGGGACATTCAAATATTCCTAGTCGGTTCACCACACAGCGCCGACCTGCCAGTGCACCCGCGGATCCGGCTTCGCCGGTCCGCTGGGTGCGCCCCCTCGGGGGAGGCGCCGCAGGCGCTTCGGGGGGGGTTAGTTGACGCGTTGCCAGGTCTGGGTGCGGCCGAAGGGGCCGATGGAGCCGCGCACTTCGAGCTTGCTGCCGCCCTCCACGGGTGTCAGGCGCAGGGTGTAGAACTTGCCGTTCTCGGGGTCGAGGATCTTGCCCCCCTCCCACACGTCCTTGCCCTCGGCCTTCTTGGCGCCGCGGATGATGGGCAGGCCGACCATGGGCTGGTCCTTCAGCTCGTCCTTGCACTCCACGCACTTGGCGGCCGGGTCGGCGTCCTTGCGCAGCAGTTTTTCGATGCGGCCTTCCAGCACGCCGCCGTTATCGCTGATGCGGATCTCGGACTTGGCCTCGCCGGTCTTGTCATCCACGCTGCGCCACAGGCCCACGGGACTCATCTGGGCCCATGCAGGGGCGGCGATTGCTACGATAAAGATAGCTGCTAGCGCTTGTCTCATAAGGGCTCCAGGGCAAAAAGGCTTGAAAATAGAAGAGGAAGGCGCGCCCCCGCCAGCGGCAAGGGCGGCCATGGCGGCTTACGCCAGCGCGGCGTCGGTGTCCATCAGCACCTTGGAGCCGGCGCGCGCGGTGCGCATCAGCGTGGCCGTCTCGGGGAACAGCTTGGCGAAGTAGAAGCGCGCCGTCTGCAGCTTGGCCACGTAGAACGGGTCGGTGTTGCCGGCCGCGATCTCGCGCAGCGCCACCTGGGCCATGCGGGCGAACAGGTAGCCGAACACCAGGTGGCCGGCCACGCGCAGGTAGTCCACGGCGGCGGCGCCCACCTCGTCGGGGTTCTGAAAGCCCCGGAATCCGATCTCCGTGGTGAACTTGGTCATCTGGTCGCCCAGGTAGGCGATGGGGTTGATGAACTCGGCCATCTTCTCGTTCACGCCTTCCTCGGCCACCAGCTGGCCGACCAGCTTGCCGAACTTCTTGAGCGTGGCGCCGTTGTTGCCCAGCACCTTGCGGCCCAGCAGGTCCAGCGACTGGATGGTGTTGGTGCCCTCGTAGATCATGTTGATGCGGTTGTCGCGCACGAACTGCTCCATGCCCCATTCCTTGATGAAGCCATGGCCGCCGAAGACCTGCATGCAGGCGTTGGTGGCCACGTGGCCGTTGTCGGTCACGAAGGCTTTGACGATGGGGGTCAGCAGCGCAACCAGCTCGTCCGAGTCCTTGCGCACCTTCTCGTCGGGGTGGCCGTGGGCCTTGTCCAGCAGCAGGGTGCAGAACACCTGCAGAGCGCGCGCGCCTTCGGCGTAGGCCTTGGCGGTGAGCAGCATCTTGCGCACGTCGGGGTGCACGATGATGGGGTCGGCTTCCTTGTCCGGCGCCTTCTTGCCCGACAGGCTGCGCATCTGGATGCGGTCCTTGGCGTAGGCCAGGGCGTTCTGGAAGGCCACTTCGGTCAGGCCCAGCGACTGGTTGCCCACGCCCAGGCGGGCGGCGTTCATCATCACGAACATGGCTGCCAGGCCCTTGTTGGGCTCGCCCACCAGGGTGCCCGTGGCGCCGTCGATGGCGATCTGCGCCGTGGCGTTGCCGTGGATGCCCATCTTGTGCTCCAGGCCGGTGCAGAAGATCGGGTTGCGCTCGCCCAGCGAGCCGTCGGCGTTCACCTTGAACTTGGGCACCACGAACAGGCTGATGCCCTTGCTGCCCTTGGGCGCGTCGGGCAGGCGGGCCAGCACCAGGTGCACGATGTTCTCGGTGAAGTCGTGCTCGCCGGCGCTGATGAAGATCTTGTTGCCGGTGAGCTTGTAGGTGCCGTCGCCCTGGGGCTCGGCTTTGGTGCGCAGCATGCCCAGATCGGTGCCGCAGTGCGGCTCCGTCAGGCACATGGTGCCGGTCCACTCGCCGCTGACCAGCTTGGGCAGGTAGGTCTTCTTCTGCTCGTCGGTGCCGTGCGCCAGCAGCGCCTCGTAGGCGCCGTGCGACAGGCCGGGGTACATGGTCCAGGCCTGATTGGCGCTGTTGAGCATTTCGTACAGGCACTGGTTCACCGTGTGCGGGAGGCCCTGGCCGCCGTACTCCGGGTCGCACGACAGCGCCGGCCAGCCGCCTTCCACGTATTGGCGGTAGGCCTCCTTGAAGCCCTTCGGCGGCGTGACCTCGTGCGTCGCGGTGTCGAGCTTGCAGCCCTCGGTGTCACCGCTGATGTTCAGCGGGAAGGCCACGCCGGCGGCGAACTTGCCAGCCTCTTCCAGCACGGCATTGATGGTGTCCGCGTCCACCTCGGCATGCGCCGGCATGGCCTTGAACTCGTCGGTGACCTTGAACACTTCATGCAGAACGAATTGCATGTCGCGCAGCGGGGGCGTGTAGATGGGCATGCTGGTGGCTCCTGGAAAAAATCGGTGTTGAAACGAAAAGGGTGAAGAAGAAGGCTCAGGCCGCGTAGCGGGCCAGGATGTTGTCGAAACCGGTGGTGGCGCGGCCGATGGAGCCGGGCGTCTTCAGAAAGCGCGCCTCGTAGTGCAGCGCCAGGATCAGGCCGTGGATCTCGAACAGCATCTGCTCCTCGTCCACACCGGCCTGCAGCTGGCCGCATTCCTTGCACTGCTGGATGGCGCGCTTCATGGCCGCCATCCAGGTCAGCACCGAGCCGGCGAGCGCGTCGCGCACGGGGCCCTCGCGGTCGTCGAACTCGACGGCGCCACTGATGTAGATGCAGCCCGAGTCGATCTCCATGGAGGTGCGCTGCATCCAGTTGGCGAACAGGGCGCGCAGGCGCGGCAGACCGCGCTCCTCGGCCATGGCCGGGTAGAACACCTCCTGCTCGAAGCGCTGGTGGTATTCGCGTACCACGGAGATCTGCAGTTCCTCGCGCGAGCCGAAGTGGGCGAACACACCAGACTTGCTCATGCCCGTCACGTCGGCCAGCGCACCGATGGACAGGCCCTCCAGTCCGATGTGCGTGGCCAGGCCCAGGGCCGCGTCGATGATCGCAGCCTTGGTCTGCTGACCCTTGTGCAGCGCGCGGCCGTCGCGCCGCGACGCGCGGGCGGCCGGCTTGGCAGCCGAGGGGGAGGTGGAAGGCGAGGAGGCGGGCATGGAAAAAACAAAACGAACGATCGTGCTATTTTGCACAAAAGCCGCCTCCCTGACCAGCCGGCATGCCCTGCCGGCAGATCTTTAGGGGTAAACCCCTAAAACCCGGCCGACGCTCAGGCCAGCAGCGCCAGCGTCGCCTCCAGCTGCTCGGTGGGCTGGCGCTTGAAGCCGGTGCGCGCATAGCGCTGCAGGCGCCCGCGCAGCAAGTCCACCATCAGGGCAGCTCGCACCTGGGCGGCGGCCGTGGGCGCGGCATCGCCGCCCACCTGCAGTGCGCCGCGCAGGCACTGGCGCAGGCTGGCCTCCAGCTTGTCGAAGAACAGGTTCATGCGCTGCTGCAGCCGCTCGTGCTCCAGCACCAGGGCGTCGCCCACCATCACCCGCACCATGCCGGGGTTGCGCTCGCCGAATTGCAGCACCATGGCCACGATGCGCGCGGCACGGCGCGCGCCGTCCTCGGCCCCCTGCCCCTCCTCCAGCGCGGCGATCTGGCGCACCAGGGTGAAGACGCTGGTCTCGATGAAATCGATCAGCCCCTCGAACATCTGCGCCTTGCTGGCGAAGTGGCGGTACAGCGCCGCCTCGCTGAAGCCCAGCTGGCGCGCCAGCGCGGCGGTGGTAATGCGCTCGGCGCCGGGCTGCTCCAGCATGGCGGCCAGGGTCTGCAGGATCTGCTCGCGCCGCTCGCCGGGGCGCGGGCGGCGGCGCGGCTGCTCGGCGGCGCCGGGGGTTGCGTCGGGGGCGAGGGTCTGCGTATCGGACATGAAGAGCGTCGTCAGGGGCCGGCGCGGCCCGTTGCTACCAAAGGCAAAGCTGCCAGCGCTTGACTGGCGGGCGCTGTAGCCACTTTTGCCTATGAAATGGCGGCGCGCCGCGGGGCGCCGCCGGGGGCGTGAAGGCAGCCGTTACTGGCTGCGGATCATGGTGCCGTAGGCCTGGTCGGTCAGGATTTCCAACAGCATGGAGTGCGGCACGCGGCCATCGACGATGTGCACGGCGTTCACGCCCGCCTTGGCGGCGTCGATGGCGCCAGCCAGCTTGGGCAGCATGCCGCCGGAGATGGTGCCGTCGGCGATCAGGTCGTCGATCTGCTGGGGGGTGAGCTCGGGCAGCAGCTGGCCGGCCTTGTCCAGCACGCCGGGGATGTTGGTCAGCATCACCAGCTTTTCCGCCTGCAGCACGGTGGCCAGGCGGCTGGCCACCACATCGGCGTTGATGTTGTAGCTCTCGTTGTCCTCGCCAAAGCCGATGGGACTGACCACGGGGATGAAGGCATCGTCCTGCAGCGCCTTGACCACGCTGGGATCGATGGCCACGATGTCACCGACCTGCCCCACGTCGTGCTCGACGGCCGGGTCCTTGTGGTCCAGCATGCGCAGCTTGCGCGCACGGATCATGCCGCCGTCGCGCCCGGTCAGGCCCACGGCCTTGCCGCCGGCCTGGTTGATCAGGCCCACGATGTCCTGCTGCACCTCGCCGGCCAGCACCCATTCCACAACTTCCATGGTCTCGGCGTCGGTCACGCGCATGCCCTGCACGAACTCGCCCTTCTTGCCCAGGCGCTTCAAGGCCTGTTCGATCTGCGGCCCACCGCCGTGCACCACCACCGGGTTCATGCCGACCAGCTTGAGCAGCACCACGTCCTCGGCGAAGTCCTGCTGCAGCGCCGGATCGGTCATGGCATTGCCGCCATACTTGATGACCATGGTCTTGCCATGAAACTGGCGGATGTAGGGCAGCGCCTGGGCGAGGATCTCGGCCTTGTCGCGCGGGGCTATGGATTGCAGGTCGGTCATGGCGGAGCGGGTCGGTTGCAAGTGGAAACGGAAGGCAAATTGTGCCCCATCCCACCGGCCGCGCTGGCCGGCTTCAGAACCGCATCCAGGGCGGCACCTTGAAGCGCACGATGCCCAGGTAGGCCGTGACGTAGGCCACGCCGAACAGCGCGCAAAACACCATCAGCACCGGCGTGTTGCGCCAAAACAGCACCGCCGGCACCACGGTGAGCAGCGTGAACGCCCACAGGTAGGGGGCGGTGCGGTTGTTGCGCTTGAGCACGCGGCGCGCCTCGTCCTCGTGGAACACGCCGCGCACGATGCGCCGGTAGATCAGCTGGTGAAAGTGCAGCGCGTCCGCCATACCGGGCGAGTCGCCCCGCGCCAGCTTGCGGTAGATGGAAAACAGGGTCTCGGCCACCGGGTAGATCAGCAGCAGCATCGGGAACCAGGGCGACACATCCTGGTTGCGCTGCACCAGCGACAGGCTGGCCAGGGCGATCGTCACGCCCCAGATGTAGGCCCCGCCGTCGCCGGCGAACAGCATCCCGCGCGGATAGTTCCAAACCAGGAAGCCGCCAGTGGCCGCCGCCACGCACACCAGCAGCGCGGCCAGGCTGCGGTCGCCCACCTGCAGGCACACGTGCGCCAGCGCCAGGCAGACGATGAGCGCCACCATGCCGGCCAGGCCGTTGTAGCCGTCGATGATGTTGAAAGCGTGCGGCAGCCCGGCAATAGCCAGCAGCACGATGGCGGCGCCCAGCCAGGGCACGGCCTGCAGCAGCGCGTCCAGCGACGCTACTCCCAACCGGGGCACGCTCAGATTCAGCAGTCCGATGGCCAGGGCCCCCGAGCCCAGCGTCAGCAGCAGCCGGTAGCGGACCGACAGGCGCTGGGTCATGTCCTCGGCAATGCCACCCAGGGCAGCCGGCAGCAGCGCCGCCACCCAGCCGTATACCCACGGACCCAGGCGCAGCGAGCCCGGGTCTCCCGCACGCGTGGTTTCCCACACGCCCAGCAGCCAGCTCGCCAGCACACCCGCCAGCAGTGCAGCGCCGCCCAAGCGCGGCACCTCGCCCACGTGAAAGCGCTGGGGCATGCCTTCGCCATAGGCGGCCGAGCGTCCGCCCAACCAGCGGATGATGACGCCCGCGCACAGCGCAGCGACAGCAAAGGCAACCAGGGACAGCCAGATCATGGGGCGCCGATCCTATCTGCTGTCTGCGTATCCAGTGGCAACAAAGTGCGGGCGCGCCGATACACGGGCGAGCACCACAGGCGCAGCAGGCTGCTCAGGTGCCAGGCCAGGTGGGCCAGGCTGCGGCGGCTGGCCCGCTGCCCGGCGTGCACCACCGCGACCGGCGCCCGCTCCAGGCGCCAGCCGGCCAGGCGCAGGCGCAGGCTCAGATCCACGTCCTCGCAATACATGTAGTAGCGCTCGTCGAACCCGCCCAGCCCCTGCCAGGCCGCGCGCGGCAGCACCAGGCAGGCGGCGTTCACCCAGTCCACGCGGACATCGGCGCGGCCCAGCGCACGCCGGCGCCACAGCGCCGCGGGCGTGGGCAGGGCGCGCTCGCTATCCTGCACCCGGCCCTGGCCGTCCACCTGCACGGGGTAAGCGCAGCCGACGCCCGGCCGGCATGCCACGGCCATCAGCACAGCCATGGCATCACCCGCCTGAGATTGCAGCCGCACATCGGGGTTGAGCACGCACACGAAGGCCTCGTCCGCACCCGCCAGCGCCCGGTTGTGGTTGGCGCCAAAACCCAGCGGCCGCGCGTTGCGGCGCAGCTGCAGGGCAAACGGCCAGGGCTGGTCTTCAGGGAAAGGCAGCGATTCGCCCGACTGGTTCAGCGTCAGCACCACCCGCGTGACGCTGCCGGCGCACAGCGCGGCCAGGTCTTGCAGCAGCGCACGCACGGCCGCGCCGTGGCCATGGCTGACCACGGACACCACCAGGCCGCCATCGCTGAAGGAAACTGCTTGCATCAACCCGCCATTGTCGCAGCGGCGCCGGGCCCGGCCGCCCGCCGATAATTCCGGGATGACACAGAACATCGAGGACCTGCACGTCTACCTGCGCAACATCCGGCCCGGCGAGCGCACCTCGCTATCGGTGCTGGCCGAGCTGATCGCCCCCGGCGCCACTGTGCTGGACCTGGGCTGCGGCAGCGGCGCCCTGGGCCAGTACCTGCAGGAAACGCGCGGCTGCACCAGCGACGGCCTGACCTGGAGCGAGGCCGAGGCGCAGCACGCCCGCCCGCACTACCGCCAGGTGGTGGTGGCCGACCTGGAGGCCTGCGACCTGCTGGCCACCTTCCCCGCACAGCACTATGACTGCATCGTCTGCGCCGACGTGCTGGAGCATCTGCGCGCGCCCGAGCGCGTGCTGGCCGCCTGCCGCGAGCTGCTCAAGCCCGGCAGCGGCCGGCTGCTGGTGTCGGTGCCCAACGCGGGCTATGCCGGCCTAGTGGCCGAGCTGCTGCAAGGCGAATTCCGCTACCGCGAGGAGGGACTGCTGGACCGCACCCACCTGCGCTTTTTCACGCGCCGCTCGCTGGCGCGCTTCCTGGGCGAGCAGCGCTGGGCCGTGCAGTCGCTGGAGACCATTCGCCGCGAGCTGCCCGAGTCGGAATTCAAGGCTCGCTTCGACGAGCTGCCCCCGGCCGTGGCCCGCTACCTGCTGGCCGCCCCCGATGCGCTGGCCTACCAGTTCATCGGCGTGGCCCAGCCCGTGGCCCAAGCCATCGCGCACGGCCAGGAAGGCGCGCCCGACACCGAGCCCGCCCAGGCCCTGTTCACCGCGCAGCTGTACGTTGCGCGCGGCCAGGGCTACACGGAAGACGGCAAGCGCACTGCCACAGGCGCCATGGGCCGCGAGCGCCAGACGCTGCGCTTCGAGTTGCCCATGGGCGATGCCGCCATCACCGCCATTCGCCTGGACCCGGCCGACCGCCCCGGCTTCGTGCACCTGCACGCGCTGCGCCTGCTGGACGGTGCCGGCCAGCCGCTCTGGCAGTGGGCCGCGCTGGACGCCGGCCGCTCCCTGCTGGCCGCCACGCCCCACCAGCAGATCGTCTGGCATGCCCCGGCGGCCTCACCCACGATGCTGCTGCTCACCGGGGATGATCCGTGGTTCGAACTGCCCGCCCCCGCGCAGCAGCTGGCGCAGGCCACGGTGCTGGAGGTGGATATCGGCTGGCCCATGTCGGCCGACTACCTGGCGCTGTCGTCGGCCGTCTTGCCGCTGCAGGACCATATAGGCCAGCTGGCGCAGCGCGATGCCCAGCAGCAGGACCAGCTGGGCCAGCTGTCGCACACGCTGCAGCAAGTGCAGGCAGCCAATGCGCAGCTGCACAGGCAAAGCGCCAGCTTCCAGGACGAATCGGCGCAATTGCAGCGAGACACCACGCGGCTGCAGCACGAGCTGACGCGCCTGCAGGGCGACTACGGCCAACTCGCCGCCCACCTCAAGACCATCGAGAACTCCACCGTATTCCGCGCCACCCGCCCGCTGGTGCATGCCAAGATGACCCTCGACCGCCTGCTGGGCCGCACTCCCAAGCACCTGCGCGCCGCCGCTCGGCCTGCCCCCCAGCCCATGCAGCCGCCCGGCCACCCGGTGGACATCATCGTTCCCGTGTACCGCGGCCTGGATGACACGCGCCTGTGCATCGAATCCGTGTTGGCCGCACCGGTGCAGTCGCCCTGGCGCCTCATCGTCATCAACGATTGCAGCCCCGAGCCCGAGGTCACCGCCTGGCTGCGCCAGCGCGCCGCCCAGGATGACCGGATCACCCTGCTGGAGAACGAAGAAAACCTCGGCTTCGTCGGCACCGTCAATCGCGGCATGGCGCTGTCGCCGGCCAACGACGTGCTGCTGCTCAACAGCGACACCGAAGTGGCCAACGACTGGCTGGACCGCATCCGCGCCGCCGCCTACGGCGACGCGCGCGTGGCCAGCGTCACGCCCTTGTCCACCAACGCCACCATCTGCAGTTACCCGCGCTTTTGTGAAGACAACCCCCTGCCCCCGGGCTGGGACACGGCGCGCCTGGATGCACTGGCCGCACGCACCAACCCCGGCGCCGTGGTGGACGTGCCCACCGGCGTGGGCTTTTGCATGTACATCCGCCGCGACTGCCTGGATGCCGTCGGCCTGTTCGACACGGAGAATTTCGGCAAGGGCTACGGTGAGGAAAACGACTTCTGCCAGCGCGCCGCCAAGGCCGGCTGGCGCAACCTGCACCTGCTGGACACCTTCGTGCTGCACACCGGCGGCGTGAGCTTCGGCGACAGCAAGAGCCCGCGCGAGCGCGCCGCCATGGACACCCTGGCCCGCCTGCACCCCGGCTATGCCCGTGACGTGCACGCCTTCGTGCAGGAAGACCCCGCCCGTCCCTATCGCCTGGCCCTGGACGCGGCCCGCATCCAGAGCGAAGGCCCACCCGTGGTGCTGGCCGTGCTGCACGACCGCGCTGGCGGCACCGTGCGCCATGTACGGGAGCTGGCGGCCCACCTGCGGGGCCGGGCGCAGTTCCTGACCCTGTCGCCCGCACCGGGCGGCAGCGTCATCCTGCGCCTGGCCGGCGAGAACGAAGGCTTCGAGCTGTCCTTCCGCCTGGCCGACCAGTGGGACGACCTGCTGGCCGTGCTGCGCGCCCTGGGCGTGTGCCACGTGCACTACCACCACCTACTGGGCCACGGCCAGCAGGTGCGCGAAATGCCTGCGCTGCTGGACGTGCCCTACGACTTCACCGCGCACGACTACTTCAGTTATTGCACCCACATCACGCTGACCGGCAGCGACGGCCGCTACGCCGGCGAACCCGCGCCCGGCCAGTGCGCCTGCTGCACCCCCACCATGCCCGCGCCGCAGTTGCTGCCCGGCGTGGCCAGCGTGGCCGAATGGCGCGGCGCCAACGCCCGCCTGCTGGCCGGCGCGCGCCAGGTGCTGGCCCCCAGCCACGACGCCGCGCGCCGCATCGCCGCCTTCGCCCCGGCCGCCCGCGTGCGCGCCGTGCCGCACACCGACATCGCGCCGGGTGCTGCCCTGCCCATACCCGCCCCGCAGCCGCTGCAGGGCAGCCGCCCGCTCAAGGTCGCCGTGATCGGCGCCCTAAGCGCCATCAAGGGCGCCGACGTGCTGGAGGCCGCGGCGCTGGAAGCCGCCCGCCAGGGCGCGCCGGTGGAATTCCACCTGCTCGGCTACAGCTACCGCCACCTACGCACCCAGCCGCGCGCGCGACTGACCACCTATGGCGAGTACCGGGAGGAAGACCTGCCCGGCTTGCTGCAGTGGCTGCAGCCGGACATCGTCTGGTTCCCGGCCCAGTGGCCCGAAACCTACAGCTACACCCTGAGCGCCGCCCTGCAGGCCGGCCTGCCCGTGGCCGTGCCGGACATCGGGGCCTTCGCCGAGCGCGTCGCCGGTCGGGCCTGGAGCTGGATCTGCCCCTGGGGGCAGGACGGCAAGGGCTGGGTGGCATTCTTCACGCAGCTGCGTGCGGAACACTTCGCCACGTCCACCCCGCCTGCCCTGGCGCAAACAGCCTTGGCCATGGAGGATGGCGATGACTGGAGCTACGCACATGACTACCTGGCCGGCGCGCCTGCTCACGCACAGCCGCCTCAGGCAACCCCTCTGGACGCCGCCGCGCTCTCGCAATACCTGCCCGATCCCACGCCCGCCGAGGCGGCCCGGACCGGCGCGGTAACGGCTCTGGCCTGGCTGCGCTCGCTGCCGCTGCTGCGCACGGTGGCACGTAGCATTCCGCCGCACGTGCAGCGGCGGGTGAAGAACTGGCTACAGCAGTAAGCTATCAATATGAGAGCTGCCAGCGCTTGCCGATAGTAGGGTTCAAAGACATTTAAACCCCAAATCCAAAACCGGCAAGCGCTGGACGCTATCTTTTTTACCCTAGTACCGGGTATGGGCCTGTGATCGTTGGCCGCCTGAAATCACCCGGAATAGCGTCCAGCTAGTGCCGTCTGTCCTTTCCAGCCGCAAGGATGCATTGCCCTCGAGCAGTACTGCGTCCTGCACGTTGGCGAGCACGAAGTCCGCCTTCACCCTGGCGAAATCGAAGCGTGCCGGCTGCACTCCGAGCGTCACCGCATCCATGCGCGGACTGCTGATCCTGAAATCGCTATCGACCATCGCCGGCTCGAGCTTTATCTGCATGAACTGGTAGCGGTTGTAGACCTGATCCAGCCTGCCCTCGGGATCAAGGTCGCGCCAGAACCTGAGCGGAGGGTCATAGAAAAAGCTGTTGACCACACCCACGCCGACGACTGGCAAGGCGCCCACCCACAAATCTTCGTTCACCACGGCAACATGCCTAGGTGCGCCGCTGTCTGGGCGCTTCAGCACCGAGCTCAGTTCCGGTACCAGCTGTACATGCCGCGGAGCCTGCTGCAACGGGTTGAAAGGAAGGCTCACCGCGAGCGTCCACACTGCACTGATCGCCACCGCATTCCATACCTGCCCCCGCACCAACAAATAGGCAAGCCACCCAGCTCCGGACAGAGCCAAAGCCAGCACTGCCGGGTTCAGCCAGTCTTGCATGGGCACAGGCATCATCGACAGGCAGTGCCAGTTGAACCATGCAAAGCCAATAGCGGTTCCCGCTGCAGCTCCTTGTAATGCCGCCGCTCTGGTGCGAGAGCCCTCGGCCCACTGCCTTAGCGCCGGCGCACCCTGAAGGAAATACCCGAGCAAGAACACCTGGACGAGGACCAGCACCACATCGAGCCGGAAGGCGGGAACCTTGCCCCATAGCGTCGCGCGCGCCAGCCAAGCTGGAATACCGAGGAACATGTGCACCAACACAAACGCCGTGAACAACCACAGCACCACCACCAGCGCTTCCAGGGAACGCCGGATGAAGAGATGCAGCAGTGTCATCACTGCCAACGGAGCCAGCAGGTAGAGGCTGCCCGCCGCATCGCTGGGAATGGACCACTGCGAGGTTTCGTACAACGTCACCAGATTGGCCAGGCCTTTCGACAAGTGCCAGGGCTCGACGTACCCGCCCAGTTCCATTGAGCGCTGCCCCGGGTACACCGTCTGGCTTAGCGCGCGAATGGCCCCCTGGGCATCACTCCACCAAGTCGCCAGCAACACACCGCCCAACAAAACGGCAAGCAATGCACCAAGCGTCTGCGCCACTCCCCAGTGCCAAAACGAACGCATTTGCCACCATCGGGCCAGCATGAGCAACGCCATCAGGTAGGCCAACGGAATCTGCCAACCCGGGTAGAGCACGAGCACAAATCCGGCCGCAGCCCAGCCCAACGCCAATCCCCATAACGCTGCACCGAGCTTGCGCTCCGCGAGGAGCATGCGCTCGGCAGCCCACGCTGCAAGGACCGGGAAAAAGCTCGCATACGCGGGCCAGCCCGACCATCCTACGGAGTAGGCAGAGCCCGGAACCAGCATCGCCAGCACGGCCGCCTGCCGCCAGTCCAGCGCGAACCAGCAGCGCAGCACGGCCCACACCGCAAAAAAGCAGGCAAAGAAGGGAAACCACCAATGCCACGCCAACGCACGCCTCAAGTCGAGCGCCAAGAAGCCCCAGCTCGCTGGTTTGGCGATGGCTTCCAGCCCCAGCGTAGGGGCACCGCTCATGCCCACTACGTTCATATTCTGGCCATACACCCCGTGCAGCGGATTGACCGACGAAAGCCGGTTCGGCTCGGCCGCCTGGCTCATTGCCAAAGGCGTGACGATCAGCCATTCATCGCGCCGGACTTCCTGCGCCTTGCCAATGAAACTCGCGCCGTCATGCTGCAATATCTTTGCTTGGTCGAGCAGCAGAGAAAACGAAGAGCCGCTCCAACCCCCCGCCACCAGCAACGCGAAAGAGGTCAGCACCACTGTCAAAAATCCCCGCGCCCCCCAGCCACCTTCACGCCACGCAAACGAGAGCAGCAGATACCCCACAGGCAATGCGGCCGACAACGCCAGCGCAAGTTGTGCATACATCGAGGGTCTAGGCCTGCCTACGGGAACCTGCACCACGCTTGCTTGTTTGCCAATACCCAGGTCAAACTGCCGCCCATCGCCATTGGTGACTTGTACGCGCAACGAGAACTCACCAGACGAAAAATCCTGCGGCAAGCGCACTGGCAAATGGAATCCGCTGCTAAGCCATAGTGGCTGCCCCGTGGCCTCGACCACATCAGGACGGTTGGTCAGGAAACCGAGGCGACCTCGATAGACACGCTTGTCTCCCAGCCAGATCTCGGCCAGAGAGACATAGACGCTCGGGTTGTATGCAGCGGCCCAGCCCTGCAAGGTCAGGACACCGTCACGCACCTCAGCCTTGTCCACAAAGCCCTTACCTGCCGCTTGCGTGGGTGTTCCCGCGGGCGTCTTGGGCTGTGCCCGCGCGTCGCGTGCGTGGCTGGGCACGGGCCACGCCATAGCGGCAAGCCACAGGAGCAACGCCAGCACTGCCATACCGATGCGGACCAGCTGCAAGACCGTCCCCGGCGCCAGAGGCAGACAATACCTTGGCCGCATGATGGGCAAGGCCAAGCTATCGATAGCCTGGCATCACACGGTAGCGCAACTGCTGCATGACCCTGCGGCGCAGCATCTGCATACCGCTGAGCGGCGGCTGGCGAAACACGCCCACGGTATCCCCCCATGCGGCGCTGTCCTCCGACAGGTGAGGCTCCCAATCGGTGCTGACCTGCAGCAGCTCGAGCGATGCGTACTTGGCCAATGCACGATAGCCGTCGGGATAGAAACGCCAGCAGTCCTGAGGATAGCGATGTTCGGGGCCGCGTGATGGCGCAATCAGGAAGATGTATCCGCCTGGCTTGAGCACGCGCACCATTTCGAGCCATGAGCACCAGAAAAACTCTATGTGCTCAAACGCTTGCCCGGAGACGATCACGTCTACCGAGTGGCTGTCGAACGGCAAGCGGTACGGCGACTGCAGCACCACGTCCACGTTTGGCCCCGCCGCCAGGTCCACGCCTGTGTACTCCCACGCCGGGTGCAAGAAAAACTGCTTGTAGCTGCCGTTAACGTCGAAGCTGCCGATGTCAAGGATCTTCAGCGGCCGGTTCGTGCTGGTGCCGAGGTATTTATGAACCAACCCCTGCACGTGGGCCAGTGAACTCTTGTGCATGTGCGCTCCTGTTTACGGGCGCTCGACCACGAACGCGTCCTGGTGGTGCCAGAAGTGCTGCGGCGAGAACTGCCGCAGCCGCGCTCCGGGCAGGTGCTCGGCGATGCGGGCACGGACGTAGGCTTCGGAGGTGAACGTGGTGCCATACTCCTGAGCGTCGATGGCCGTGGACTCGCTCGACGGAGTGAAGAAATAGCCATCCGCGTCCAGCGACACATCCTGCTTGCGCACCGCTGCTTCACCATGCGTAGTGAAAACGAGTACGCCGCCGGGTGTCACCATGTCGTAGATGCGGCGCAGCCAGCGCGACCATGTAGAAGCTGGCAAATGGCTGAAGAGAGACAACACGAACACCACGTCGTGTTGCTTGTCCCAGCGCACGTCCTCCGGCACCGCTGCCGATACGAAGCCTTCCACGCCGAAAGCCACGCGGGCGAAGTCCACCGAATCCGCGACCACATCCGAGACTACGACACGCTCGGCGCCGAGCGCCTTGACCAAGTGCCGTGTGAAACGCCCGTGGCCGCTCGCAAATTCCAGAAAGCTGCGTGTGTGCAGCAACGGATGACCCGCCTGCTCCAACAACAGCACCAGTTCGGCCATCGTGCGCCAGCCGTCGGCCAAGTAGTCGCGGATGGGATTCAGGCTTGATGGATGCGCGGCGAAGAAGCGGTAGATGTCGTCGGCCTGCGAAATCTCGCAGGGGCACCCCATCCACTGGCCATACGATAGTGCCGGGAAGCTCTGCTCGATCAGGTTGTGCGCCTGCAGCCGGGTTTCGGGAACGTCGCGCGCCTGCACCAGCAATTGCCCGGCGGCTTCCAGGTCGCCACCCGCCATCAGAGCCCGCGCCTGCGCGAGTGGATCGTGCGCAAGCACAGGTTTTTCTTGAGAAGACATCGATCCATCCATCGATCAAAGAGCACGAGGTCTCAGGACCACGTGTGCGGCAACCGCACCAGCCCTGGCATGAGGGTGGGCGAGACAAAGCGGAAATGCTGGTAATGCAGCCATGCATCGTAGAGCACGAGCCCGCTCTCATCGAAAAGGTAGGCGCTGACCACATACTCACCGCTGTGCAGTGGCAGGTCAGGGAAGGTGAGCACCGCACGCCACGTGCCATCGGGCAGCCGCTGAGGATAGGCGCCTTCTTCGTGCGTGGCCAGCGAGGTTATGCCCGTGCCCTGGGCCTGCTCAATCATGAAGCCCAGGTTCGGACACTCGTCGCCGCGCCCACGCGCTATGAATGTCACCACCAGATCAGCACCATCCAACAGGGCTGGCGTTCCGTCACCCAGACCAGCGATGGTCACCGAGACGAGGCAGGCACCCAGACCGTTGGGGTTCGCGGGCAGGCGCTTGCCGGATGGCGACGTAGCGGTTGGCTCGCCATGCACGGCAGCCGGCACACCTTCGGCGGCCACGGCGGCAGCTTTCGCCGCGCGTTCGGACGATCCGGCCTGCGAGCGCAGGCGGGAATGCATCTCGTAGGCGCCCATCACGGCCTCGGTAGGTCCCATTTCGGCGATCTGCCCGTCCTTGAGCCAGATCGCCTGGTCACACATGTGGCGGATATGGTAGGAGCTATGCGAACAGAACAGAATGGTGCAGCCAGCGTCGCGGAACGCCATGATGCGCTCCACGCACTTCTTCTGAAAGTGCTGGTCACCCACGGCCAGTGCCTCATCGATGATCAGCACGTCCGGCTGTACCGCCGTGACCAGCGCAAAGGCCAGGCGCACCGTCATGCCCGAAGAGTAGGTCTTGACGGGTCGGTCCAGCGCTTCGCCCAGTTCGGAAAAAGCCACGATCTCCGGCTCCAGCCGCGCCATCTCGTCGTGCCCGATGCCGATCAAGCTGCCGCCGAAATACAGATTGTCGCGCCCGCTGAAATCCGGATGGAAACCCGCACCCAGTTCCAGTATGGCCGTCACCCGCCCCACCCGCTCGACCGTGCCCGCGCTGGGTTGCAGGGTACCGGCCAGCAGCTTAAGCAGCGAACTCTTGCCGGCACCGTTGTCGCCGATCACGCCCACACATTGGCCGCGGCGCAATTCGAACGACACGTCGCGCAGCGCCCAATGGCTGCGGTGACGCGCGCGGCTGCTGAACAGGGCCTTGAAACGTTCGCGTGGCGAGGCGTAGAGGCGGTACTCCTTGCTGACCCCCTGCAGGCGCAGCACGACGGGCGTACCCGACCCGGAAATCGGCTGCGTCATAGCCAGTCCACCAGCTGATCTCGGCTGCGCCGCACCAGCACCGACAGCAGTAGCGCCAGCCCTACGATCCACAACGTCAGCACCCACCAGACTTGTACCGGGGGCCACGTGCCTTGCAACAGCGCCGTCTGCAGCCCCACCACCACAGGTGTCATTGGGTTGCACCACAAAACCCAGCGCCACGCAGCGGGAAAGAGCGTCATGGGAAACAGCACCGGAGACACGAAAATGCCAATGGACAGCAGAAACCCCACCAGTTGCACCACATCACGCAGCGCCGCTGCCATGATCGCCAGCACATAAGCCAGCAAAAAGGCCAGTACTGCCTGCAACACCAGCAGAGGCAACACGGACAGCACGGCAGGAGCGAAGCGATGGACGGGTGTGTAGGCCAATGCAAGCAGCAGCAGCAAAGGCCCATAGACCACCGTGCTGGCCAACACGGTGCGTGCCGGAAATAGCACGGGCGGCAGGGCATTCTTGTGCAGCAGCGCGCCCGCCTCGATCAGGCTGGAGGTGCCACGCCCCACGGCATCACAAAACGCCATCCAGGGCAGAGAGCCCACGATGAGGTAAGTGCCCACCCGGTTCGTCGGAGCGTGTTCACCCAGGCGCATGGCGAACACAACATCGAAAACCAGATAGTAGGCAGCGATCGTCAGCAACGGCTGCACATAAGCCCAGAACACGCCAGCGGCGGAGCCCTTGTAGCGGGCCACCACCTCGCGCAGGGTGAGCACCCAGGCGAGGCCACGCAGGCGGGCCAGATCGGTCAATTCAAGATAGAGGGAAGCCATCAGCGTCAGCCTGCCGAAAAGAACGCGGCGGGGAGCGGCATCGTGCCGTCCCCCGCCGCGCGCAGGAAGACCGTGATTATTACTGAAGCTTGTCCACGAAGGCCTTGATGGCTTCGTCGTTGTACTCGCTGCCCTGCAGCAGCTTGGCCACCTGGGCCGCCCGCCTTTCGCTCAGGATGCGGTTGCGGCCTTCCTGGCGCAACTCGTCGCGCACCTCTGCATACGGGCGCTTGCCGGCGGGCCGGCGCTCCACCAGCTGCACCAGGTGCCAGCCAAACTGCGTCTTGAAGGGGCCGCCCACCTCGCCCGGCTGCAGTGGCTGCAGTGCGGCATCGAATTCAGGCACCATGCGCCCCTCGCCAAAAAAGCCCAGATCCCCGCCCTTCTTGGCGGATCCCGGGTCCTGCGAATGCTCCTGTGCCACCGTCTCGAAACTGGCGCCTGCCTTGATGTCGGCCAGCAGCTTTTCGGCCTGGGCCTTAGCCTCGTCGCTGTCGCCTGCAATCAGGATATGGCGCGCACGCGTCTGCGCTGCTATCTCGAAACGCTTGGGCTCGGCGTTGTAGTGTTCCCGGGCATATGCTTCGAGTACGGCATCATCAGGCGCGTTGCTGGCGTCGGCCTGCAGCAAGCGCACCTCAGACAGCACACGCTCCTCGTTGACCTTGAGCAGTGCCCGCACCTCGGGTGTGGCGGCCAGGCCATTGGTCCGGGCCTCCTGCGCCAGCAGCCGGCGGGCCATGAGCATCTTCAGGGCTGCCTGCGCGCTCTCGGACCGGGCCAGCGCGGCTGCCCGGGCCTGGGGCGGAATGCGCTGCAGCTCAGCCGTCAAGTCGGCTTCGGTCACCTGCACCTTGCCCACCTGCATGAGCACCGCATCCTGCGCAGCAAAGGCGGAGCCGATGCAAAAGGCCAATGCGGCGGCCGCGCCCAGACATGTCAATCTCTTCATCACACGTTCCCAGTTCAAAAGCAAAAAAGCAGACCCTTACAAGGCCGAAAATAAAAAAGGCGGGGTAGAGACCCCGCCTTTTTATTTTAGGTCAGACCTGATTGCCAGGCTGCCTCGCCTAATCTCACAGAGGACTGTTCACCGGGCGGATGTAGCGGTGCGACCAACCGATGTTGTAGTTACCGGAGGTGCCGTCGCTCACTTGCGGGTTGTAAGCCGACACGAAGGCCTGGCCCAGCACCGGCAGGCCGTTGGCTGCCACTGCGCCCGGGGTATCCAGGCGCATCCAGCCGTCTTGGAAGCCCACGTCGATGTCCTTCACGGCCACGGTGCCGCTGATCACGCCGCTGACGGACGAGGCAGCGTTGTTGAAGCTAAGCACACTGACTTCACCACAGAACAGCACTGCCTCGCCAGGAACACCGGGGGAGATCACGACATCGTCTGCAGCTTGCGGCTTACGCTCTTCACGGTCCCACGGACCGGTGGAGATGTTACGCACGCACAGGCGGTCACCGACCAGCGTAGTGTTATCTGCAGTGAAATAGCCAATGTTACCAGGGTTGTACACAGCCACGGGCTTGACGCTAGCGTCGGAGCCTGCTGCGGGGTACTTCACGGCTGCCGCGTAACGGCGGGTAGGCATGGAGAACACCCAGTCGGTTGCAGCAGCAATGGCAGGATCAGTCCAGTACTCGTTAATCACGCTGGTGGCAGCCAATGCACGGCTCAACGCCGTAGCTTGCGCGGCAGGAGTACCCGCAACATACGGTGTGGACATGTCAGGCAGGTCATACAGTGCGGGCGCCACTGCGGCAGGCACCGTAGTTGTGACTCCACCACTGGTGACCGAAGTCGTATTCAGCAGCGGGTCGGCAGTGAACTGCGCCGCCAAGCCAGCAGCGCTGACCTGGGACTGCGGGAAGTACACGTACTTGGCAGCCACAGGATTGTTATCCGCGTTCACTGCTTCGATGCCGGTTGCCGTACCGCTCCAGGCGACAGCCTTGGGCACGTTGATCAGCGTCCAGTTCGCTGCCAGACCCGTGGTGGGGCGCGCCAGGCCGAGAGCCGCCAGACCACCTGCGTCGGTATTAGTATTGAGGTCAGTCCAAGCGGTGTTGGCGACACCATTGGCCGTGACATTCGCGCAAGGCGCCACGCCATTGACGTGCTTGATCAGCGGATACACGCCGGTGTTCGTGGTGACAGGCGGAATGTCTGCCATATTGAAGATCTCAATATAGCCTTCGCGCGTTTGGTTGGCCTTCTCTTCAGCGCTGAGCTTGGGATTCAGGCGCGAAGTGATGAAGGGCGTGCTGTTAATGGTTTCCTTGGCAGGCTTGGTGCAGCTCGCATCGTTGGTAACGAGGCGCGACACGCCTTGCGCGTTTTGGCTGACTTCGGCCGTCCATACGTCGCCAGGCGACAGGAACACTTGGAAGTCAAAAATATCGTCGGAGTTGGCGGCGCCACGGAAGCGCACCTTCACAGCCTTCCCGTTGACGGTGTCGGTGTTGATCACCGACAGCAGCGTGGCGTTGGCAGCTTGCGTGGAGAAGTAAGGCACCACCAGCATGTGGCCCGTGCCCGAATTGCCGACGATCAGCTTAGTAGCAGCAGCCGCAGGGTCATTATCTGCGACAGTCATTGCAGACGCGCCACCAGCAAAGCCGGCAACCATAGCGGCAATGCTCAGGGCGAGAACATTCTTTTTCATAAGTACTCCAGTTGAAAAGTCGTTTGGCGCAACTAAAGGGAGGGGGTTGTTTACGCCGGGAAATCCTAGCATGGTGCCTACGTTTTCTTGCATCGATTTGGCAGCCATGAGGGGAATGTTGGTCAAGTACAACAAATTTTGCCTATACAACATCCTCCATCAGTCGCGCCAAATCAACCTCAGCATGCGTGCCATTGCAGGTCTTGCCGTCAAATTTTTTCAAACAACCACCACTGGCCGTCTTCCAACAGCCAAGTCTCGTCGTAGTGCGTGTTGATGGTATCGCCAAACTTGCGGCCCATGAAGGGCTTGGCCTCGATACGCACCTTGGCCAGGCACTTGGTTGCTTCAGGGCAACGCACGTCCACCACCTCGGCGCCAGTCCACTTGACAGCGGTGCCTCGCCGCTTGCGGTAGCTCTCCAGATCATGCACGGCACGGTAGCCGGGGGTCAGGTAAGCATAGGCATTGGTCATGTCGGATTTGAGCAGCGCGGCCCATCGCGCGTTGGCTCGGGCCTTCACGGCCTCCTCGGGCGCTTGCGGCCCCAGGGCCGCGCAGCCGGCCACCAGGGCCACGGCTGCCACGGCCAGTGCGGAGCGCAGGGAGAAAGCAGACATCGTCGTCGACTCCTTGATGGAAAAAAGAAAAAGAAAGCCCGCCGCCCTCACTCACTGTGCAGGCAGCGGCTGCAGCACGGCGGGTGCGGCAGCCGGGGCAGGCATGCTGCGGGGCGCGCCCTGCAGGCTCTCAAGACCCCGCAAGCGGTCGCGCAGTTCCTCGCTGACTTCGCGGATCTCAGGATCGGTGCGCACCACCTTCGGCGTGATGACCACCAGCAGCTCGGTGCGTGCGCCGCCGTTGGTGTTGGTGCCGAAGAGGTTGCCCACCAGGGGCAGATCCTGCAGCACGGGCACGCCGCTCTTGCCAGCGCTCTGGCTGTCCTTTATCAGGCCGCCGAGCACGATGGATTCGCCCGAGCGCACGGCCACCTTGCTGCTGATCTGGCGCTGCAGGAAGATGGGCTGATTGTTGCCATTGCCGCTTGGGTTGTCCGCAGCATCGGTCACGATCTGGTCGATCTGCATCGTGACCAGATTGCCGGCATTCACCGAGGGAGTGACCGCCAGGTTCACGCCCGTATCGCGGTACTGCACCGTACTGGTGGTAATGAGGGATGTTTCTCCGGTGATGGTGCTGCTTTGCACCGGCACCTGGTTGCCCACGACCATCATGGCCAGGTGGTTGTCCAGCACCATGAGAGAGGGGTTGGAGATCATCTTGACCTTGGTCTTGGTGGCCAGCGCGGACAAGGCCACCCGGATCTGACCGGCGGAATTGACCAGCGAGTAGGTAAAACCCTTGCCCATGGCGTCACTCAAACTACCCGTGTTCGGCCTGATGCCGCCTGCACCAATCTGCCCAGCCCCCTGGTAGTCGCTGCCCGCGCTGCCGCTGAAGGCCCACTGCAGGCCATAGTTCAGGTCATCGTTGAGGGTCACTTCGACGATGGACGCCTCGATGAGCACCTGCGTGGGCGGCAGGTCAAGCCGCTTGAGGGTGGATTCGATCTTGTCGAACTCGGCCTTGGTGGCCCATACGAGGATGGTGTTGTTCAGGTCGTCCGCCATGACCCGCACATTGCCAAGCTGCGCTGTCGCTGGCGGCTGGTTGGTGACTTGGTTAAGGCGGTTCTGCTGGGGGAAGGTGCTACCTGTGCGACCGAATCCCGAGCTCATGCCAGTGCCGAAACCAGAGCCATAGCCGCTGCCGAATCCGCCCCCGTAACCGCTGCCGAAGCCTGCCCCCATATTGCCAAAGCCCTGCCCCTGGCTGGCGCCCACCGCGCTGCCCAGCCCCGGGGCCACGCCCGTGGCAGCCGCCCCCGCGGGTGCCGTGCCGCCGAAGATGCCTCCGAGCACTCCGGCCAGGTGGCGGGCATTGCCGTTTTGCACACGGTAGATATAGAGCTGCGGCTCGGCCCCGCCGTCGCTGGGCTGGTCGAGCTTTTCGATCCAGCGGCGCGCCTCTTCCAGATAGGAGGCTCGCGGGGTGACCACCAAAATGCTGTTGAGCCGCTCCACGGGCAGGATGCGCAGGGCGCCGAACAGGGGATTGCTCTCGCTCAGCAGGGGGATTGCGGACGCAGACGCCCCCCCGGCTGCGGCCGCGCCGCCCGCCGTGGCACCAGCGCCCGGGGCGCTGGCCGCAGCGGCACGCGCAGCACCTGCGCCCCTACTTGCGGGCGAAGGGGCGCCGCCACTGACGAGCTGCAGAGCCGCCTCCACCTCCTTGACGCTGGCATGCTTGAGCGGGAAGAGGCCCACGGACATGCCCTTGAGCAGATCGACGTCGAAGGTGCGCACAAGATCCAGCCAACCTTCGGCCTGGTTGCGCGTGCCCACCAGCACGAGCAGGTTGCGCACGTTGTCCACGCGCACGATGGCGTCGCCTGGCGCCAGGGGGCGCAGGATGGTGGCCATCTCGTTGGCGCCGATGTACTGCAGCGGGACGATGACGGCACCATAGCCCGGGGGAAGCGGGTCCTTGCCGGCCTGCCGGATGTTGCTGGCCACGCTCTTGAGATTCTCCGGCTTGCCGACGTGGTACACACCGCGCGTGTCGCGCGCCATCGCCAGGCCGTTGGCCTGCAAGGCGCTTTCCAGCAGGGCCAGCCCGTCATCGGGCGAAATGGGGCCGCGCGTGGCCAGGGTGACGCTGCCTCCAAGGGGCTGGTGCAGCACATAGTCCACCTTGAGGACCTCGCGCATGAACACGTGCACCACGTCGACGATCGGCGCGTCTTCGAACTTGTAGGAACTAGCGGAACCCTGGACGGGCGGCACCGCCGTGGGTGCATTGAAGACGCGGTCGTTGCCGCGGATGATGCGCGGCTCTTCGCGCACTGGCGCCTGCGCAGGCGCTGCGTCCGCAGGGGGGCTGTCTGCACGGGACTGTTCAGGAGCGGCGACCGCGGCCGGCGCAGGGGCGATGGCAGGCTGCGCCTGCGCAGCACATGACAGCGCCAGGGCCCAGCCCAGCAGGATGTGTCGGTTCAGGACATTTGAATGGTTCATTGGCTTACGGTACGGGTCTTGCGCCAGCCTTGGCGCGTAGTTCGTTGCGTCGGCGCTGCAGTTCCCGCCGGCTTTCTTCCAGCTGCTGGCGGCGCTCTTCGGTCGTGCCGACCGCCGAGCCGCCCAACGGCGGTGGTGCGGGCGGCGTGGCGGCGGCAGTTGCCGCAGGTTGCTGGCCGCCGGCAGCCGCCTTGCCCGGAGCAGAGGGGCGCACGATGGCCAGCTGGATGACGCGCTCCTCGCCATCGCGGGTCAGCGTGGCTTCACGCTCCTGTACGGACTTGAGCGTCCAGCCCCCCAGGTTTTCATTGATGGCCACGCGGCGCACCTTGCCATCAATGCGCGCCAGCATGCCTCCAGGGCCGCCTTCGGTGGAATAGATGCCGTACAGATGAATATTGGCCAGCGGATCGGGGGCCGTCTTCGTCTGGGCCTCCTTGGGCGCTGGCGGCACGGGCCGGCGGCTGGGCGAAAACAGCGGGCGGTCGAGCGTGGCGACGAACAGCCCGGTGTCCATGGGTTTGGCCTCAGGCAGGGCCGCCGCTTCGCTGCCAAGTTCGGGTGCCACGGGCTGGGGTGGCTGCCAGGCCAGATTGCGCGGCTTGCCATCGGGGCCGATCCACAGCCACGCCAGCAGAGCCAGCAGCGCGATGTTGACCGCGATGAAAAGGCGTATTCCGTGCTGCGTCATACGGGCTTGGCGTGTAGTACGGAGAGATTGAGCTGCACCGCCAGGCGTTGCGGGCGGTCCGCGCGCTGTACGCCCACCACCTGGATGTTCATGCCGTCGATCAGGACTACCGGCGTCAGGCTTGGTATCACGGCCAGTGCGCTTTGCAGGTGGATCAGTTCGCCCTCGACCCGCACGGCGAGCGAAATACGCTCGAAACCCTTGTCCGTCTTGGTCGGCAGCACTTGGCTGCTGACCACGGTCAGGCCTGCCGCCCCGAGCACTGCACGCACGCGCTGCTGCGCATCATTGCCAGCCTGGGTGGCATCGACGCCGGCGGGGTAGACGTATTGCGCCAGGTGGCCTTGCGCAGTCGCAAGGCGCTCGTCGAGCTGCTGCGCCTGCTGCAACCCTGCCAGGCGGGCGTAGCGCGGGGCAATGCGCTCGAGCTCGCCCTGCGCCCACTGGTGCTTGCGCCAGACATAGCCCAAGCCCAATGCGATGGGCAACAGCACGAGGGCGGTGGTGGCCGCCACCCAGGCCCAGTCACGGCGTGTCAGCCGGCTCATGGCCTGGCCTCCGCGGCAGCCTGGTCAGCTGGCACCGCCGGGCCGTTGACCAGGGAAGAAGATTCGTCGATGGTGAATTCCACCTGGAAGGTTTCCTTGGTAGCCCCCGCAGGCCGGGTGGCGGCCGAGGGTGCGCGCACGCTCTTGAAGCCGGGCTGCGCGCTGAGCTTTTGCATCATGGCAGCCGTATCGGGCGTCTGGCCGGCAATGAGCACGCTGCTGCCCTCGATCTGCAAACGCTGCAGCACGGTCTCATCGCCCAGGACCTGTGTCAGGGTGTGCATGGTGCGCAGCGGGTTGAGGCGGTTGCCGACAAGGGCCTCCAATGCCTGAACTTGCTCATTGGCCGCCAGCAGCGCCTCCCGCTTGGCCACTTGCGGACGGGCCTGTTGCGCCAATTGGGCGGAAGCGGCCACGGCCTCCAGGGCGCGTTGGCGCAGCTGCAGTGTCGGCGTGAGGGCAATGGCTGTGGCCAGCGCCAGCGCCAGCAATACGAAGCAGCCCAGGACCAACCATCCGCGGCGTTCGGCGCGCAGGCGGCGCTCCTCGCCGAAGCCCTGCAATGGGAATGCGCCATCGGCTGCCTGTGCGCACCGCACCCAGACCTCCGGCTGATCCAGGCCGCCCGCATGCCGCGCCAGGTGCTGCGCGATGCTGCGCCGCGAAGCCAGGACCAGTTCGACGCGCTGGGGGCCGGTGCCCGCCGCGCCCATCACCGCCTGGCCCCAGACCAGATCGCTGGGAGCGAAAGGGCTGTTGCCCTGCGCTTCCAGCTCGACGGCGCGTACCAGTTGCTCAGGCGGAAGAGATGGCAGCGTGAGCTGCCGGCGCAGCAGGATGTCTTCCGGCAGTTCGACCGCCTGGAAGGCCACGCGGGCTCCTTCGACGCCGTCTCCCTGGCGGACGAACCGCCCCGCACCGTGCTGCTTCCACAAGCCTGCCCTGCCCTGCGTTTCATGCAGAAGGACGACAGGCCTGGGGCCCAGCCAGCCCAGGGCTGGCATGCGCAACACCTTGCGCCATGCCTGGCGGATCTCCTGCCACACAGCAGGCAAATCAAGGCCGAACAGCCTGAGTTCCGAGGAGGGGGATGGCATTTATTTACTGACCAGCAACCGCGGGGGGATCGAAAAAAGATTCCGCGTAAAAAACCCGCCATGGTAACCCGTCGCCGCTCCGGGAGCCGATGGCATAGCGGCGAATGACCCGAACGGTACCTCCGTCAGGCAGGGGCACCAATGCTGTGAGTTCCACGCTGTCGTTCGGGGCCGGGTCGAGCCAGGCAGTATTCAGGGCACTTTGATCGATGCCTACCTGGTTGGCATCGCGGGCGGCCACGATGCTGGCCACGGCGGCATCGTTGCCTGAAGCCAGCACACGCAGCACCTGTGCCGGAGCCGCCAGGGGATTGACCCGCCCCGAGCCCTGCGCGTCGGTGGTGACCAGGGGCGCGATGCGTGCGTAGAGAGGATAGTCCAGCCCGGGAAGGCGCAAAAGGTCTTCGGGCGCTTCGAAAAAGTCCGGCTTGCCTGCGGGGCCCGGGGTGGAGCGGCGCTCGAGGATGGCCTGCGCCAGGGCGCCGGCTCCGTCCGGCGGCAGCCCGCCAGCGACTTGCAGCGCCTGCTGCAGCAGCTCGACGGGCGCCTTGTTGAGGTCAATGTAGCCGTTCAAGGGCATGGCCTGCATATCCACTGTGGCGCCCGCGTAGGCAATCTGCTCACGCAGCAGGCGGTCGGGCCGCTTGCCTCCGGCCACCATCGCCTGCAGTGCCAGCTGCATGGCCGACTCCCCGAGTGCGGATGCCAGCACGACGTCGCGGGTACGGGCGGTCATGCGTGCCTCCGTGCGGACGGACTGCATCATCCCCGTCGCGATCACGCTGAGCGCCGCCACCAGCCACAGAACGGCAATGAGTGCCAGGCCCCGCTGCTTCGATACCGCCGCCATCGCTACTGCCCCCCGATCACCGTGCCATCGCCGCCGCCATAGCGTGGGTCCGAGGCCGGCAGCACCCGCAAGGGCACCACCAGACGATCCGTAAGCAGCCCTTCACCTGCCATCACGATGGACACCGCCGAAGGTAAGTCGTTGAGGAAAGGCCATGTCTCTGTCCACGCCTGGGTCGCATCCGGCTGGCGGGGATCCTCGTAGCGCAGCCCGATGGACTGCACACCAGGGACGATGACCTGAGCGTCAGCGCTTCCCCAATCGGGAAATTCCGGCTGATCGGTCCAGGGCAGGTAACGCAGCACGAGTGCCGGTGCGGCTGCCGCATCTTCGACCCCAAGGCGAAAGAAGTGGCGCCCGCCCGCCCCATAGCGCGCCGGCATGATGCCGACCCAGGCCACGTGGTCGGCAGCCCCCTCGAACAGGGGCCCAAGTCCCCGGCTGCTGGTCACGGTGCGTGCGGAAATCCGACCCAACGCCTGGTGCATGAAGCGAAGGGCGACACGCTGATCGTCCAACCGCTGCAGGCGTGCGTCCACGCGATCTCCACCCTGACCCACACTGCGCAGTGCGGACACCAGCGCCAGCATGATGATGGACAGCAACGCCACGACAACCAGGGTCTCCAGCAACGTGAAACCGCGGCTGCGGGCCGGAAAAGAAGATGCACCCATGCCTGCCACTACTCTCACCGCGGCGCAGCAGCGGTCTTCTGAGGCCGCAAGGTCGTGAATTCAAGCTGGCGCGGTTCGCCGCCGTCGCTCCAGGCGACGACCACGAGTACTTCGTGCAGCCGCGGAGCGCTCGGGTCGGTCAGCCCGCCGGAGTAAGGAGCAGTGCGCAGGCTCCATTGGAACTCCTGGGCCTGGCCTTCCTGGCTGAGCCCTTGCTCCGGCACGCCGTTGACCTGCGCGAGTACGGATTCGACCAGCCAGAAAACACGCTGGCGCTCCTCGACGGTGGAAACGTTGCGCACCGCGCCCCCGACAGCCCGGTAAATCATGCCCAGGGCCATGGCCATGATGGCAAAGGCCACCAGCAGCTCCAGCAGGGAAAAGCCCCGCGCCGCAGCTTGGCGTCCCATCATGGCTGCAGCGCCTCCTGCTCGATGCGACCGGAAAACCAGTCCACACGCAGCCGCACTCCATCGCCAGAAGGCCTGGCCACATCCACGCTGCCGCCGCTGGCGCCGCCCGACGGTAAGAAGCGGATGACGAAGCGGTCGTCCTGCACCTCGCCGGCCGCCACGGTGGCGCGTACGGAAACGGTCTCGGGAATGGCGTTCTCGGCCGCCCCTTGTAATCCGTACAGGCGCTGCCGCAGATCCACACTGAAGAGCGCATCGCGCCCCGACAGCACGGCCTGCTGGCGTGCCGCACGCATGCCACCGACCATGCCGCGCACGACCTCGCGGTACTGGGCGGCGCTGTGCATCCTGTCGTAGGCGATGGGTGCCACTGCCATGACCAGAGCCAGGATGGCGAAAACCACCAGAAGCTCCAGCAGCGTGAAGCCCCGCTCGCGCACCACGTCCACGCCGTAGAGAAAGGATCAGTTGGAGTTGCGAATGTCCGCGTTCTCGCCCTCGCCACCCGGTGCCGCGTCCGCACCCAGCGACAGGATCTCCACCCCGCCGTTTGGGCCCGGGTTGGCATAGCGGAAGGGATGGCCCCAGGGATCCGTGGGCACGGCTTCGCCCTTGAGGTAGGGACCGTTCCACCCCGGAGCGGCACCCGGACGTTTCATCAGGGCCGCGAGCCCTTCCTCGTTGGTGGGGTAGCGCCCCACGTCCAGCTTGTAGATTTCCAGCGCCTTGTCGATGTCCGCGATCTGCACGGCAGTTGTCTTGGCCTTGGCGCCGCCCAGCTGGTTGAGCACGCGGGGACCCACCAGGCCTGCCAGCAGCGTCAGGATGGCCAGCACCACCAGCAGTTCGATGAGCGTGAAGCCGCGCGCACGGCGGCTCGGGAAACGGCTGCCGGCGCAGCGGGAGCGAAGGCTCTGCATGGAAAAAGGCTCCAGGATGAAACGAAAGCTATACGGCGAGGTCATTGATGGACAGGATCCCGAGCAGGATGGAGACGATGATGCCGGCGATCAGCACCCCCAGCACCAGGATGAGCACCGGCTCGACCAGGGTCAAGAGGCGCTTGATGCCGGTTTCCACCTCGCGGTTGAGGATGTTGGAAAGCTCCAGCATCATGGGCCCGATGCGGCCCGTTTCCTCTCCCACTCGGATGAGGTTGATGGCCAAAGGTTCAAAAATGCCGGTCAGCGAGATGGCCTGCACCACCTTGCCGCCCTCTTTGACGATGGGCGCCACCTTGGCCAGCGCCTGGTGCAGCACGGCGTTGCCCACAGTGTCGGTGGCGATGTGCAGCGCAGTGAGCATGGGCACGCCGTTGCCCAGCAGGGTGCCCAGCGAACGCGAGAACAGCGTGAGCTGGTAGCGCAGGGCCAGCCGCCCCACCAGCGGCAGGCGCAGCAGGCGCGCCTGCCACCACTGCTGGCCGGCGGGCGAACGCAGCCAGCGCATGAGCAGCATGACACCGCCCACGGCCGCCACGCCGATCAGCAGGCCGTACTGCCGGAAGGCATGGCCCATCTCCATCACGATGCGTGTGGGCAGCGGCAGCGCGTCGCCCATGTCGGTAAACAGCTTTTCGAACTGCGGCACCACGAAGCCGAGCATGGCAATGAGCGACAGCACGGCCACGGCCAGCAGGATGGCCGGATAGATGGTGGCCGACACCACGCTCTCGCGCAGGGCGCGCTGGCGCTCCATGTGCTCGACCAGGCGGTCCAGCACGGCGGACATCTGGCCGCTGACCTCGCCCGAACGCACCATGTTGATGTAGAAGTCGCCGAACAGCTCGCGGTGCGCGGCCAGCGCCCGGCTGAGCGGCGTGCCGCCCTTGACGGCGTCCAGGATGCCCTGCACCAGCGCGCCGACGCTGGGCTTGTGGCTCATGTCGATGAGCACGCGCAGCGCGTTGTCCAGTGCCAGGCCCGCGCGCAGCATGATGGCCAGCTCGGAGGTCAGCGCCAGCACGTCGGCGGCATTGACGGGCCCCTTGGCCTGGCGCCCCCTGGCCGGCGCAGGCAGCCCGCCGCCGGCGGGCCGGGCGCCCGCGCTGGCCCCGGCACCGGGCGTGAAGGAGGCGGCAGCGGCATCGTCGATGCGCAGCGGGGTGAGCCCCTGCTCGCGCAACTGGCGCAGGGCCGCCGCGCTGCTGGGCGCGGACAGCCGGCCTTCCTCGACCTTGCCCGCCGCCGTGGCGGCGCGCCAGACGAAATCAGGCATCGCTCTGGTCCTGCGTCACGCGCGCCACCTCGTCCAGCGTGGTCACGCCGGCGGCCACTTTGCGCAGGCCGTCCTCGTACAGGCTGAGCATGCCGCTTTGCGAGGCCAGCGTGTGCAGGGCGTTGGCGTCCTTGCCGTCGATGATGGCGCGGCGCATGGGCTCGTCCAGCACGAACAGCTCGTGGATGCCCGTGCGGCCGCGGTAGCCCGACTGGCGGCACTGCTCGCAGCCCACGGCGCGGTAGAGGGGCTGGCCGGCCTGCGCAAAGCGCACCAGGCCGGTGCTGGAGCGCACCTGCTCGCCCGGCTCATAGGGCTGCTTGCAGTGACTGCACAGCGTGCGCACCAGACGCTGGGCCAGCACGCCGTTGACCGAGGAGGTAATGAGGTAGCTCTCCACCCCCATGTCCTGCATGCGGACGACGGCGCCGGCGGCCGTGTTGGTGTGCAGCGTGGACAGCACCAGGTGGCCGGTCAGGGCCGACTGCACGGCGATCTGCGCCGTCTCGCCGTCGCGCATTTCGCCGATCATGATGATGTCCGGGTCCTGGCGCAGGATGGAGCGCAGCGCGTTGGCAAACGTCAGGTTGATTTGCGGATGCACCTGGATCTGGTTGATGCCCTCCAGCTGGTACTCCACCGGATCCTCGACGGTGATGATCTTGTTGGCCTCGGAGTCGATCTTGGACAGCGCCGCATACAGCGTGGTCGTCTTGCCCGAGCCGGTCGGGCCGGTCACCAGCAGGATGCCGTGCGGGCGCGCCAGCAGCTCGTTGAAGCGCGCAAGCGTGTCCTGTTCGAAGCCCATGGTGTCCAGGTTCAGTCGCACGCTGGCGCGGTCGAGCACCCGCATGACCACGCTTTCCCCGTGCACCGTGGGTACGGTGGACACGCGCAAGTCCAGCTCGCGGCCCTTCACGCGGGTCTTGATGCGCCCGTCCTGCGGCAGGCGGCGCTCGGCGATGTCCAGGTGCGCCAGCAGCTTCACGCGCGAGCTGACGGCGGCCGACAGGCGCGGCGGCACCACCTCGCCCGGATGGATCACGCCGTCCACGCGGTAGCGCACGTGCAGCCCGTCGTCGAAAGGCTCCAAATGGATGTCGGAGGCGCGCAGGTCGATCACCCGGCCGATGATGGTGTTGACCAGGCGGATGACCGGAGCCTCGCTGGCCAGGTCCTTCAGGTGTTCGACGAAGTCGCCGCCATCGAGGCCGTCGCCGAACAGGCCGTCGTCGCCGTCGTCCTGGGTCTCCTCGACCGGCTCGGCCAAGGCTTTCTCGATGGCACTTTCCAACGCCAGGTGCGGCACGACCTGCAGACCGGTAGCCAGGCGCAACGCCTTGACGGTGAACGGATCCTGCGGGGTCGCCATCGCCACGTGCAGCTCGTCGCCCTGCACCGCCAGCGGGAAGAGGCCATGGGTGTGCAAGAAGTCCGGCAGCAGCCCTTCGACCTCCGGCATGACGTCGGGAAACTGATCCGCCGGAACGAAGTGAATGCCCAGCTGGCGCGAAAGCACTACGGCCACGTCGGCTTCGGAAACCAGTCCCAAGCGCACCAGCACCCGGCCCAGCAGCCCTCCCATCTCCTGCTGGGCCAGCAGTGCGCGTTCGATGTCTCGCGCGCTCACCTTGCCCTCCTGCACGAGCAGCTCGCCCAGGCGCGGGCGCGGTGTGGCGGCGTCCGGTGCCAGCAGAGGCTCGGGACTGTCGATGGTGGATTCAGTGGTCATGGAAAAGGCGCAAGCGGCGCAGCCGGCGCAACCCGCGCAGGGAGCGATCCGTGGCTGGGGCGCCAAGTGTACCCGTGCACCCGGCCTAAAGGGCCAGGCCCACCGGCTCGGTTACCTCTTGCATCCTGGCGCCGGGCATGTGTGCCACAAAAGGAGCAGCCGCAGGGCGGATGACTCTCAGCCGAACACCTCTGCCCGCTCCAGCGCCACGCCCTGCGCATCCTTGGCCGACAGCTGGGGCTGCCCCTCATAGGGCCAGCGAATGCCCAGCCGCGCATCGTTCCAAACAATGCAGCGCTCGTGCTCCGGCGCGTAGTAGTCCGTGGTCTTGTACAGAAAATCCGCCGTCTCGCTCAGCACCACGAAGCCGTGCGCGAACCCTGGCGGCAACCACAGCTGGCGCTGGTTGTCTTCGGAGAGCTCCACACCCACCCATTGCCCGAAGGTGGGCGAGCTTTTGCGGATGTCCACCGCCACGTCCCACACGGCGCCGCGCGCCACGCGCACCAGCTTGCCCTGCGGCTGCTGGATCTGGTAGTGCAGGCCGCGCAGCACGCCGCGGCTGCTTCGGCTGTGGTTGTCCTGCACGAATTGGTGGCTCGTGCCGGTGGCCTCGTCGAAGGCGCGCTGGTTGAAGCTCTCGAAGAAGAAGCCGCGTGCGTCGCCGAAGACCTTGGGCTCGATCAGCACGACGTCGGGGATGGCCAGTCGGGTGGCTTTCATCGTCAATACACCTTCTCTTTGAGCAGCCGCTGCAGGTACTGGCCGTAGCCGTTCTTGGCCAGGGGTTGGGCCAGGCGCTCGAGCTGCGGGCCATCGATCCAGCCGCTGCGCCAGGCGATCTCTTCCGGGCAGGCGATCTTCAGGCCCTGGCGCTGCTCCAGCGTGGCGATGAACTGGCCGGCGTCCAGCAGGCTCTCGTGCGTGCCGGTGTCCAGCCAGGCGTAGCCGCGGCCCATGATTTCCACGTGCAGTTGGCCCTGCTCCAGGTACAGGCGGTTCAGGTCGGTGATCTCCAGCTCGCCGCGGGCAGAAGGCTTCAGGCGCTTGGCCAGCTCCACCACTTGGCTGTCGTAGAAGTACAAGCCGGTGACGGCGTAGCTGCTCTTCGGGCTCGCGGGCTTTTCTTCGATGGACAGCACGCGTCCTGAGCCGTCGAACTCGGCCACGCCGTAGCGCTCGGGGTCGTGCACGTGGTAGGCGAAGACGCTGGCGCCGCCGCTGCGTGCATCGGCGCTGGCCAGCAGGTCGTGGAAGTCGTGGCCGTAGAAGATGTTGTCGCCCAGCACCAGGGCGCTGGGGCTGCCGGCCAGGAACTGTTCGCCGATCAGGAAGGCCTGCGCCAGGCCGTCCGGGCTCTCCTGCACGGCGTAGTGCAGCTGCAGGCCCCACTGGCTGCCGTCGCCCAGCAATTGCGCAAAGCGCGGCGTGTCCTGGGGCGTGCTGATGATCAGGATCTCGCGGATGCCCGCCAACATCAGGGTGCTGAGCGGGTAGTAGATCATGGGCTTGTCGTAGACGGGCAGCAGCTGCTTGCTGATGGCCAGCGTGGCCGGGTGCAGCCGTGTGCCGGAGCCGCCGGCCAGGATGATGCCCTTGCGTTGTGTCGTCATGGGTGGAGGGGATCAGAGGATTTCGGCGAGCATGCGCGCCACGCCCTGCTGCCAGGGCGGCAGGGTGAGGCCGAAGGTGGCCTGCAGCCGCGTGGTGTCCAGGCGCGAGTTGTGCGGGCGCCGCGCCGGCGTAGGGAAGGCGCTGGTGGGCACGGGCGCCACGTCGGTTGCTTTTATTTTGATAGCTGCCGGCGCTTTCTCCGCCTGGGCTAGCACGTATTTTGCATAGGAATGCCAGTTGGTTTCGCCACCGGCCACGCAGTGGTACAGGCCGCCGTCGTCGGGGCGGCTTTGCAGGTGCGTGATGGCGTGCGCCGTCACGTCGGCCAGCAGGTCGGCGCCGGTGGGCGCGCCCCACTGGTCGTCGATGACCGTCAGGCGCTCACGCTCCTGGGCCAGCCGCAGCATGGTCTTGGCGAAGTTGCCGCCGCGCGCGGCATACACCCAGCTGGTGCGCAGGATCAGGTGCCGGCAGCCGGCCTGCTGGATCAGCCGCTCGCCCTCCAGCTTGGTGGCGCCGTAGACCGACAGGGGCGCGGGCGCGTCGGCCTCGGTCCAGGGGCGGCTGCCGCTGCCGTCGAAGACGTAGTCGGTGCTGTAGTGCACCAGCCAGGCGTTCAGGCGGGCAGATTCCTCGGCCAGCACGCCGGGGGTGGTGGCGTTGAGCAGCCGGGCCAGCTCGGGCTCGCCCTCGGCCTTGTCCACGGCGGTGTGGGCGGCGGCGTTGACGATCACGTCGGGGCGCAGGGCGCGCACGGTCTCGCGCACGCCCTCGGGGTTGCGGAAGTCGCCACAGTATTCGGTACTGTCGTGGTCCAGCGCGGTGACCCGCCCCAGCACGGCCAGGCTGCGCTGCAGCTCCCAGCCGACCTGGCCACCGCTGCCCAGCAGCAGGATGTGCGTCATGCCGCAGCGCCCTCGTACTGCCTGGCCACCCAGTCGCGGTAGGCGCCGCTTTGCACCTGCGCCACCCAGCCCGGGTGGTCCAGATACCACTGCACGGTCTTGCGGATGCCGGTCTCGAAGGTCTCGGCCGGCGTCCAGCCCAGCTCGCGCTCGATCTTGCGTGCGTCGATGGCATAGCGCCGGTCGTGGCCGGGCCGGTCGGCCACGTAGGCGATCTGCGCGGCGTAGCTCTTGCCATCGGCGCGCGGGCGCAGCTCGTCCAGCAGTGCGCACACGGTTGTCACGATGTCGATGTTGGCCTTCTCGTTCCAGCCGCCGATGTTGTAGGTCTCGCCCAGGCGCCCCGCCTGCAGCACCCGGCGGATGGCGCTGCAGTGGTCGCGCACGTACAGCCAGTCGCGCACCTGCATGCCGTCGCCGTACACCGGCAGGCTCTTGCCGGCCAGGGCGTTGACGATCATCAGCGGGATGAGTTTTTCGGGAAAGTGCAGCGGGCCGTAGTTGTTGCTGCAGTTGGTGGTGAGCACCGGCAGGCCGTAGGTGTGGTGCCAGGCCCGCACCAGGTGGTCGCTGGCGGCCTTGCTGGCCGAGTACGGGCTGTTGGGCTCGTAGTTGTGGCTTTCGGTGAAGGCCGGCGCATCGGGCGCCAGCGTGCCGTAGACCTCGTCGGTGGAGACGTGCAGGAAGCGGAATGCCGCCTTCTCGTCTGCAGGCAGCGCGCTCCAGTACTGCCGTGCCGCCTCCAGCAGCCGGAAGGTGCCGACCACGTTGGTCTGGATGAACTCCGCAGGGCCGTGGATGGAGCGGTCCACGTGCGACTCGGCCGCGAAGTTGACAATGGCCCGCGGGCGGTGCTCGGCCAGCAGGCGCGCCGCCAGCGCGCTGTCGCCGATGTCGCCCTGCACGAAAACGTGGCGCGCATCGCCCTGCAAACTGTCCAGGTTGTGCACGTTGCCCGCGTAGGTCAGCTTGTCCAGGTTGACCACCGGCTCGTCGCACGCGGCCAGCCAGTCAAGCACGAAATTGGCGCCGATGAAGCCGGCGCCGCCAGTGACGAGAATCATGGGTGAGAAGTCTTTCCTTGTCCTGCAGGGGTGCAGCCCGGCTTTGGCCGGGCGAAAACACCGGATTGTCTCAGCCGCGACGCCTGCGCACGTGACCGTGCGTTACGCGGCCGCCGGCGCGAAGCGGCGTGCGGCGACCTCCAGCAGGCCGTCGAAGATCAGGTTTTCCACCAGCTCGAAGGGCCGCGTCATGCTGGGCGCCATCTTCCAGCCGGCGCCGCCGGTCATGATGCACGCCGGCTCCTGGCCGCAGTGGGCCAGCAGGTGCTGGTACATGCGCTCCACGGCGCCGGCGATGGCGTAGGTGCCGCCGCTGGTCAGCGCGTCGCTGGTATTGGACGGGAAGGGCCGCACCTCGCCCGTGGGCACGTGCAGGCCGGCGGTGCCGCTCTCCAGCGCGCGCAGCATGATGCCGTGGCCGGGCAGGATCAGCCCGCCCAGAAAGCGCCCGGAGGCGTCCAGCGCCTCCACCGTCACCGCCGTGCCCACCATCACCACGATCAGCGGGCGCGCCGGGCCCTGGGTCAGCATGCGGTGGCGCGCGCCGATCATGGCCACCCAGCGGTCGGCGCCCAGGCGCGTGGGGTGGTCGTAGCCGTTGACCACGCCGGCCTCCTCGGCCGAAGACACGACCCAGTGCGCGGGCACGTCCCACAGCTCCATCTGCTCGGCCACGCGGCGCTTGACGGCGTCGCCCGCCACCACGCAGCCCAGCATGTGCGCGGGCGCGGGCAGTTGCGCCCACGGGCCTTCGCCCAGGCGCTCGATATGGTCCAGGAACTCCACGCCGTGGGCGTGCACCGCTGCGCCGGGCCGGGCGGAGTCGAACAGCGCCCACTTCAGGCGGGTGTTGCCCACGTCGATGGCGAGAAATGTCATGGGAGCGGATTATCGCCACGGCGCGCCGCCCCGCGCCCGGCGGCACCGGTTTGTCAACGATGGTGAGGCGGGTGCCCGTCCGACACGCCGGGGGCGGCCGCACGGCTTACAGTGGCCGGCACCCATTCCAATTGTTTCTCGCAACCACAAGGAGTTTTGCCATGGGCCTGTTCAGTTTCGTCAAGGAAGCCGGAGAAAAGCTGTTTGGAGGCAAGGATGCACACGCGGCCACGCCTCCAGCAGCCGCTGCCGCGCCCGCACAGCCTTCGCAGGAAGACCTCAACGCCAAGGCCGGCAAGGCCATCGAGGGCTATATCGCCGCGCAGAACCTGGGCGTGAGCGACGTCAAGGTGCAGTTCGACGGCAGCCAGGGCAAGGTCACGGTGCATGGCACCGCGCCCACCCAGGCCGTCAAGGAAAAGGTGACGCTGTGCTGCGGCAACGTGGCCAGCGTGACCAGCGTGGACAACCAGATGGCCGTCACCAACCCCGAGCCCGAGGCCCAGTACCACGACGTGGTGCGCGGCGACACGCTCAGCGCCATCGCCAAGAAGTTCTATGGCGACGCCAACAAGTATCCGGTGATCTTCGAGGCCAACAAGCCCATGCTGACCCACCCGGACAAGATCTACCCGGGCCAGAAGCTGCGCATCCCGCCGCTGGCCAAATAAGCCCTCGGCTTCAGACCAAAACGGCTACCAGCGCTTGCCAGACAAGCGCTGGCAGCTATTTTCTTGGAAGCGTCAGCCCTGCTTCCAGGGCAGGCCGCGCAGGCGCCAGCCGCCCTTGCAGCCCCGCTGGCCGTGTTCGTCGGCGTCGCCCTCGAAGCCTTCCAGGATGCTGTAGGCGCGCAGGCCCAGCTCCGTGGCGCGGCGCGCCGCGGCGATGGAGCGCACGCCGCTGCGGCACAGCAGCAGCACCTGGCCGCCGGGCGGCACGGCGGCGCGCAGTTGGTCGTCGAAGCGCTCGTTCAGGGCCATGCCCGGCCACTGCTTCCAGGCCACGGGCACGGCGCCGGGCACGGCGCCCACCCATTCGCGCTCGGCGTCGGTGCGCACGTCCACCAGCACCGCCTTGCCGGACTGCGCCCATTGCCAGGCCAGGTGCGGACTGATGTCGCCGGCGTAGCCCTGGGCGGGCACGGGTTGCTCGGGCAGCGGGGGCAGTGCGCGGGTATCGGTCATGGCGGGCATTGTGGCGCACCGACCGCCCCCGGACTACTGCCAGGGCGGCGTGGGCTCGTCGCGCAGACGCTGGCGCAGGGCGGCGTAGTCGGGCACCACGGTGGCCACGGTGTCCCAAAAGCGCGGGCTGTGGTCCATGACGCGCAGGTGCGCCAGCTCGTGCGCCACCACGTAGTCGATGACGGCAGGCGAGAAGTGCATCAGCCGCCAGTTCAGCCGGATCGAGCCATCGGCGCGCGCGCTGCCCCAGCGCGACTGGGCGCTGGACAGGGCCAGCCGCGTCCAGCGCACCTGCAGCAGCGGGGCGAAGTGCTCCAGCCGCCCCGTGAAGTGGGCGCGCGCCTGGCGCATCAGCCAGGCCTGCACGGCGTCGCGCACCTGCTCAGGATTAGCGCTGCGCGCCAGCGGCACGTGCAGCGTGGCGGGCGCGCCGCCCTCCTGCGGTGCGGGCACCAGCTGGGCGCCGCGGCGGGCGCCGTCCAGCACCACGGCCAGGGGCGCGCCCAGGTAGGGCAGCCGCGCGCCGTCGCCCCAGGCGATGCGGGCGCCCTCCAGGCGGCGCTGGTAGTCGCGCTGCTCGGCCAGCTTGCGCACGATCCAGCCGGCCTTGGCCTGCAGGGCCGATTCGATGGCGCCGATGCTGGCGCTGTTGGGGGCGCGCACCGACAGCCCGTCGCCGTCCACGCGAAAGCCGATGCTGCGCCTGCGGGCGCGCTGCAGCAGATAGTCCACCGCCACGCCCTGCAGGGCAGTGCGCCGGTTGGCCTGCGGGTGGCGCAGTGCGGCGTCAGTCTGCGGCGCTTCAGGTTTAATAGCTGTCGGCGCTTGAATGGCGGGCGTTTCACCCGGTTTTGGCTGCAAATCGACGGCGTCCCACAGGTCCAGCGCCAGCTGCACCAGGCGGCCGCGCACGGGGCCGTTCATGGCTGGGCGGGGTAGGCCTCGGGGTCCAGGCGGCGCATTTCGCCCTCGATCCAGGCCTGCACCTCGGCCATCAGCTCCTCGGGCTTGCGGCCCTCGGTGGGGATGGGCCGGCCGACGGACACGTGCACCACGCCGGGCCGCTTGACGAAGGCCTTGGCCGGCCACACGCGCGCCGAGGTCACGGCCACCGGCACCACCGGCACGCCGGCGCTGATGGCCAAGCGGGCGCCGCCGCTCTTGTACTCGCCCTGCTGGCCGCGCGGGATGCGCGTGCCCTCGGGGAACATGATGACCCAAGTGCCCTGCGAAAGCAGCCGCCGGCCCTGTTGCAGCACGCGGGCGAAGGCGCGCGTGGGCTGGCCGCGGTCGATATGGATCATGTCCAGGCTGCCGATGGACCAGCCGAAGAAGGGCACGGACAGCAGCTCCTTCTTGAACACGTAGGCCAGCGGGCGCGGCATGAGCGAGGGCATGAGAAAGGTCTCGTACGTGGACTGGTGCTTGACCAGCAGCACGGCGCCGCCCGCGCCCAGGGCCTGCAGCCCCTCCATGCCCTGCACCTGGGTGCGTATGCCCAGCAGCCAGCGCGCCGCGTCGATGCATAGCGTGAGCCAGGCGCGCGCCACGCGGTAGGCCGGGCCGCTGCGCCCGGAGATGAGCCTGGCCAGCAGCACGCCCAGGGTGTAGGGAACGACGGTGACGACCATCACCAGCAGGTGCAAGACGGAGCGAATGAATGCCATGGATGTCGGCTGCTTTCAGATGTTTTAGGCCTCCAGCCCTTGTGGGGCAAGCGCTGGCAGCTATTGTTTCAAGAGCAGGAGGAAGCGGAAGATGGAAAGGAGGGAGCCGCCGGCGCGCTGCCGCCCTGCCCGACCAGCAGATCCACCACGTCCTGCAGGCTGGCATGGGCCCGGGTGACGGCAGGCCAGCCGGGGGGCAGCGGCGCGTGCGGCTGCAGGTGGGCCGAGCGCCCAGTGCACACCAGGTGCAGCTGCGCCCCCAGGTCCTGCGCCGCCTGCAGGTGCGCCAGGCAGCTGCCGATGACGGCGATCTCCCCGCCCTCCAGCGCGCAGCGCTCGCGGATCTGCAGCATCAGCCCGGGCGCGGGCTTGCGGCAGGCGCAGTCCTCGCCCTCGGCGTGCGGGCAGTAGAAGACCGCGTCGATGCGACCGCCCAGGGCGCCCAGCTCGCGGTGCATGCGCGCGTGGATGGCCACCAGCGTCTGCGTGTCGAATACCCCGCCGCCCAGCCCCGGCTGGTTGGTGGCCACCACCACGCGCCAGCCGGCCTGGTTCAGCCGGGCCACGGCCTCCAGCGCCCCCGGCACGGGTTGCCATTCGGCGGGAGAGGCGATGAGGCCGCCGGCCCCCAGGGCGTTGAGGGTGCCGTCACGGTCCAGGATGGCGAGCTTCATGGCGCTGGATTATTCCCTGCCCGCGCCGCTGGCCGGCACCTGCGGTTTTGCCGCCAGCTGCCAGCCGGTGGCGTAGCGCCCCCACCAGCGCCCGCGCGACCACTGCAGCGCCAGGGCCTGGCCGGGTGCCAGGCGGGCAGCGCCCGGGTCGTCCGCCATCAGCTGCTGCGGGCCGGCTTCGCCGGGCAGCTGCAGCACCAGCAGCGTGCCGCCCGGCCCGCGCGCGCTGGGTGCCACGGCGCGGCTGCCCAGCACGCTGGCGGCCAGCGGCTGGGCCTGCGGCGCCAGGCCGCGCAGGTTCATGAAGTGCAGCACCTGGGCCGCGCAGGCCGCCAGCGCCGCGGCGATCCACAGCGCCGCCAGCAGGCCGCCCAGCGCCCGCGCGCCCCAACGGCGGCGCACGACGCGCAGGATGAGCAGCGCCACGGCAAGCGCCAGCAGCGCAAGGCCGGCGGTGGGCAGCCAGGCCCACGGGTCCTGCGCGCCGGCGAAGGGCGACAGCGGCCAGGCGGGGGTCGGTTCGGCCCGGTCCTGCAGCCAGCCCAGCACCCAGCGCAGTCCCACCACGGCCGCCAGCGGCGCGAAGGCCAGCCAGGCGGCCCGGGATGCACGGGCTGCTGCAGCGGTGTCGGGGCGCGCGGCCGGCGGCGTCACACGGCCAGACGGGACAGATCGGCCACGCGGTTCATGGCCTGGTGCAGACGCTTGAGCAGGCCCTGGCGGTTCAGGCGCACGGCCAGGTCATCGGTGTTGACCATGACGTCGTCGAAGAAGGCGTCCACCGGCGCGCGCAGCACGGCCAGGGTCTGCAGGCTGGCGGTGTAATCACCGCGGTCGAACTGGGCGTCGGCCTCGGGCACGAAGCGCTGCAGCGCGGCGTACAGGTCTTGTTCGGCCTGCTCCTGCAGCAGCTCCTCGTTGACGTGCGGGTCCACGGCGCCTTCGGCCTCGGCCTTTTTCAGGATGTTGGCGACGCGCTTGTTGGCCGCCGCCAGGGCCGGGGCCTCGGCCAGCGTGGCGAAGGCGCGCACGGCCTCAAGTGCCTTAGGCATGTCTTTCCAGGAAAGGTCTGAATTAATAACTGCAGTCACCTCCTGAATGCTGGCCCCAGTCTCACGTAGATACCCGCTGAGGCGATCATTGAAGAAAGCGTACAGAGCGACCAGGTAGTTGTCTCCGTCACCGTCAAGCAACTTCTCATCAAACGCGCGCACTGCAGAACTAACCAGAGCCCTAATATCCAAGGGCTGCTGCTTCTCGATCAGCATGCGGATCACGCCCAGCGCATGGCGGCGCAGCGCGAACGGGTCGCGGTCGCCGGTGGGCAGGTTGCCGATGCCGAACATGCCGACCAGCGTTTCCAGCTTGTCGGCCAGGGCCACGACCAGGCCGACGTTCTCGCGCGGCAGCTCGTCGCCGGCAAAGCGCGGCTTGTAGTGGTCCTCGATGGCGTGAGCCACTTCATCCGGCAGGCCGTCGCCCACGGCGTAGTAGCTGCCCATCACGCCCTGCAGCTCGGGGAACTCGCCCACCATGTCGGTGACCAGATCCGCCTTGGCCAGCAGCGCGGCGTTGTCCACGCAGGTCAGCAGGTACTCGCGCGCCAGCTCGCCGCTGTCGGAGTCGAGCTGCTCGGCGTGCTGGCCGGCCAGGGCATCGAACAGCTGCGCGGCAATGGCCTTGGCGATGTGCCGCACGCGCTCCACGCGCTCGCCCTGCGTGCCCAGCTTGTTGTGGTAGACCACCTTGGCCAGCTGCTCCACACGGCTGGCCAGGGGCTTCTTGCGGTCCTGGTCGAAGAAGAATTTCGCGTCCGCCAGGCGCGGGCGCACCACACGCTCGTTGCCCTGGATGACGGCGGTGGGATCCTGAGGGCTGATGTTGCTCACCACGAGGAAACGGTGCGTGAGGCGCCCTTGCCCGTCCAGCAGCGGGAAGTACTTCTGGTTGGCCTTCATGGTCAGGATCAGGCATTCCTGCGGCACGGCCAGGAATTCTTCCTCGAAGGCGCAGACCAGCACGTTGGGGCGCTCGACCAGGGCCGTCACTTCATCGAGCAGTGCGTCGTCTTCGATGGGCCGCACGCCGCCGCCCACCTGGGCCGCGGCGGCAGCCAGCTGGCGCGCGATCTCGGCGCGACGCTCGGCGAAGCTGGCGATCACGGCGCCTTCTTCGCGCAATTGCTGCGCGTAGCTGTCGGCGTCACGCAGGGCGATGGACTCGGCCTGCGCCTCGAAGCGGTGGCCATGCGTCTCACGCCCTGCGGTCAGGCCCAGCGCCTGCACGCCGGTCACCACCTCGCTGCCATGCAGCGCGACCAGGCCGTGCGCCGGGCGCACGAAGTGCACGCTGCTCCAGCCATCCTGCAGCTGGTAGCGCATGACCTTGGGGATGGGCAGCTTGGCAATGGCTTCGTCCAGCGCCTTTTGCAGCCCCTCGGCCAGGGTGGCGCCGCGCGCCATGCTCTCGTGGAACAGCACCTCGGCCTTGCCGTCGTTCACGCGCTTCAGGCCCCCGAGCGCCGCCGCATCCAGGCCCAGCGCGGCCAGCTTCTTCAAGAGCGCTGGCGTGGCCTGGCCCTGCGCGTCCAGGCCCACGGCCACGGGCATGAGCTTTTGCGACACGGCCTTGTCCGGCGCGGCGGCCAGCACCTGGGTGACGTGGGCCGCCAGGCGCCGGGGCGAGGCATAGGCCGTGACGCGCGAACCCGCGCCGGCCAGGCCCTGGGCCGCCAGCTGCTCGTGCAGCACGCCGGCGAAGGCGTCGCCCAGCTTTTGCAGCGCCTTCGGGGGCAGCTCTTCCACGAACAGTTCAACAAGCAGGTTGGGTGCGGTCATGACGAAAAATTGGATAGCTGCTCGCGCTTGCCTGGCAAGGGCTGGAGGCTGTTTTTGTGAGAAAAATACGGAGGCGGCTGCGGGCGCGCGTCAGGCGGCCTTCTTCTGCTGCTGCTCGGCCTGGCGGGCCAGCTCGGCCAGCACCTCGTCGGCGTGCGCACGCGGGGCCATCGGAAAGCCCAGGCGGGCGCGGCTGTCCAGGTAGCTCTTGGCCACGGCGCGGGCCAGGTTGCGGATGCGGCCGATGTAGGCGGCACGCTCGGTCACGCTGATCGCGCCGCGCGCGTCCAGCAGGTTGAAGGTGTGGGCGGCCTTGAGCACCTGCTCGTAGGCCGGCAGGGCCAGCTGTTCGGCCACCAGGTGTTGGGCCTGTTTTTCATGTGCGCCGAAGGCGGTGAACAGGAAATCGGCGTCGGAATGCTCGAAGTTGTAGGTGGACTGCTCCACCTCGTTCTGGTGGTAGACGTCGCCGTAGCTCAGCTTCGTGCCATCGGGCGCCTCGGTCCAGGTCAGGTTGTAGACGTTGTCCACCCCCTGCAGGTACATGGCCAGACGCTCCAGGCCGTAGGTGATCTCGCCCGTGGCGGGCTTGCAGTCGATGCCGCCGACCTGCTGGAAATAGGTGAACTGCGTGACCTCCATGCCGTTCAGCCACACCTCCCAGCCCAGGCCCCAGGCGCCCAGCGTGGGGTTCTCCCAGTCGTCCTCGACGAAGCGGATGTCGTTCTTCTTCAGGTCGAACCCGAGGGCCTGCAGGCTGCCCAGGTACAGCTCCAGGATGTTGGCCGGCGCGGGCTTGAGCACCACCTGGTACTGGTAGTAGTGCTGCAGGCGGTTGGGGTTGTCACCGTAGCGCCCGTCCTTGGGGCGGCGGCTGGGCTGCACGTAGGCGGCGCGCCAGGGCTCGGGGCCGATGGCGCGCAGGAAGGTGGCGGTGTGCGAGGTGCCGGCTCCCACTTCCATGTCGTAGGGCTGCAGGAGCGCGCAGCCCTGTTCGGCCCAGTAGGACTGCAGTTTCAGGATGATCTGTTGGAAGGTCAGCATGGCGGGGAAAGCGGGGCGGGCAAAAGAAAAGGCGCACGGCGGGGCGTGCGCGAAGGACGGATTTTAGGCGCTGCCTCCTGTCCCGCCCGCCGCAGGGCTGGTGTCCGCCTGCTCAGCCGTGCACGCCGTCGATCTCCACCGCCAGTTCGCTGCGGCAGACAGCCGCATGCAGCACGATGAAGGGCACACCGGCCAGCCGCTCGCGCAGCATGCGCTCCACCGTGGGCAGGTCGGCCGCGTCGCGCACGTAGACCTTCAGGCGCGTGCCGGCACCGAGCGTGGCGGGCAGCGCGGGCTGGCGCGCACGCGCGGCCTGCAGGAGTGCATCGAAGTTGCACAGGGTCTCGTCGATCTGCGCGGACAGCGACCCGGCGTGTTGCGAGGCGTGCCCGACCACCGCGGCCGTGCCCGAGAGCAGCAGCGGAGTGCGATCGGCCGTCGGCGGCAGCATGGCACGCGCGAAGCTGGGCGACTGCGGGCCGTACTGGCGCGGGTAGCGGTAGGCGCTGACCTGGCGCGGGTTTTCCAAGGGCGTTCCCGGCACCTGCGCGGCCAGCCAGTAGACCTGCAGCACGCGCGTGCCGTCGCACCGGCCGATGGCGGTGGCGGCGGGCAGTGTGGCGACGTCCACCGGCCCCAGGCCCTGGGCGCGGCCCACGCAGAACTCGCGGTAGCGCTCGCCGTCGCCTTCGCCGTGGGTGATGGCGTCCAGGTAGTTCCAGATGCGGATCAGGTGGGGAAAGCCGCGCGCGCGCACGAAGCGGGTCAGCTCAGCGTACGCCGTGCGCGCGGCCGCCGTGATGCCGCCGGCGCTCGCCTCGTCGACCTCGATCGCGCCGAACAGCCAGGCGCCGTCCGACGACCATTGCACCGCACCCTCGCGCCCGCAGGTGACCGGGGCGGCGGCGCGCCAGGTTTCGAGCGCCGGCGCGCCCCAAGGCGCGAGCGGCACGCGCAGGTAGCGTGGGTCGTTTGAGCTGGGTGCGTCGGGGCCGAAGCCGAAGACGGCCAGGAGGTCAGGCGCGGGCAGCAGCGCGGCAAGGTCGTCGCGCATGTAGTGCACGTGCAGCGGGGAAGGCGCGAGGCTCATGCGTGCGGAAAATTCTGAGTCAGGAAACGCCGGGATTGTGCCGCCGGCGGCGCAGGTGCGATGGCAAAGAGGCGACGCCCCGCCCCTGAAAAAGCAAACGCGCCGACCGCAGCCGGCGCGCCGCTCCTCGTGCGCTGCACGTCAGATGTGCAAGGCGTGGCCCAGGGCCCGCAGCGCGGCCTCCTGCACCGCCTCGCCCAGCGTCGGGTGGGCGTGGATGGTGTGGGCCACGTCCTCCAGCCGCGCGCCCATCTCGATGGACTGGCCGAAGGCGGCGGCCAGCTCGGCCACGCCCTGGCCGACGGCCTGCCAGCCCAGGATCAGGTGGTTGTCCTTGCGCGCGACCACGCGCACGAAGCCGCCCGTGGCCTCCAGCGTCATGGCGCGGCCGTTGGCGGCGAACGGGAAGGCCGCGTCGATGCACTCCATGCCGGCAGCGCGGGCCTCGGCCGGGGTCTTGCCGACGACCACGACCTCGGGGTCGGTGAAGCACACGGCGGGAATCGCCATCGGCTCGAAGCGGCGGTTGTGGCCCGCGATCTGCTCGGCCACGCATTCGCCCTGGGCCATGGCGCGGTGCGCCAGCATGGGCTCGCCGGTCACGTCGCCGATGGCCCACACGCCGCGCATGGAGGTGCGGCAATGCGCGTCGATGGCGACGTGGCGCCCGGCCATGTCCAGCTGCAGCGACTCCAGCCCGAAGCCCGTGGTGCGCGGTCGGCGGCCGACGGCCACCAGCACGCGGTCGGCCGGCAGGGCGAACTCGTCGGCGCGGGCGTTGCGCACGTGCACGCCCTGGCCCTCGTCCCAGCCCTGCACGCTGCAGCCCAGGTGCAGCACCACGCCGCTCTTCTTGAGCGATTCGAGCACCGGCTGCGTCAGCTCCTCGTCGTAGCTGGGCAGCACCCGCTGCGCGGCCTCGACCACGGTCACCTCCACGCCCAGCTTGCGATAGGCGATGCCCAGCTCCAGCCCGATATAGCCGGCGCCCACCACCACCAGGCGGCGCGGCAGCACGTCGGGCGACAGGGCGTCGGTGGATGACCAGATGGCGCCGCCGAACGGCATGCTGGGCAGCGCCACGGGCTCCGAGCCGGTGGCCAGCAGCAGATGCTCGCAGCGCACCCGCACGGCCTCGGCGCCCTCGCCCACCTGCACGGTGACGGTCTTGCCGTCCTCGATCTGCGCCCAGCCCTTGAGCACCTGCACGCCCGCCTTGCGCAGCAGGCCGCCGACGCCGCCCGTCAGGCGCTGGACGATGCCGTCCTTCCAGCGCACGGTCTGCGCCAGGTCCAGCGTCGGCTCGCCGGCGCTTACTCCCAGCGCCGAGCCGGCCGCGTTGTGCCGCGCCTGCTCAAACACCTCGGCGGCGTGGATCAGCGCCTTGGACGGGATGCAGCCGATGGTCAGGCACGTGCCGCCCAGGCGTTCGCCCTCGACCAGCACCGTGGGAATGCCGAGCTGCCCGGCGCGGATGGCGGCCACATAACCGCCAGGGCCGCCGCCGATGACCAGCAGCTTCGTGGTGATGTCTTTCGTCGTCGTTGTCGTCATGTTTTGGCCACTCCTCATTCGACGAACAGCAGCGCCGGGGTTTCCAGCAGCGCGCGCATGGCCTGGATGAAGCGCGCCGCGTCCATGCCGTCGACCACGCGGTGGTCGAAGGACGAGGACAGGTTCATGAGCTGGCGCGCCACCACCTGGCCGTCGCTGCCGAACATCGGCCGCTGCACCATGCGGTTCACGCCGACGATGGCCACCTCCGGGTGGTTGATGACCGGCGTGCTGGCGATGCCGCCCAGCGCCCCCAGGCTGGTCAGCGTGATGGTCGAGCCCGACAGCTCCTCGCGCGCCGCCTTGCCGGTGCGCGCTCCCTCGGCCACGCGGGTGATGGCCGCGGCGCAGCTCCACAGGTCCAGGCTTTCGGCGTGGCGCAGCACCGGCACCATCAGGCCGGCGTCGGTCTGCGTGGCCACGCCCAGGTGCACCGCCTCGTAGCGTGTGACGGTGCCGGCCTCGTCGTCGTAGCGGGCGTTAATCTGCGGAAAGTCGCGCAGCGCCAGCACCATGGCGCGCGCCAGGAAGGGCAGCAGCGTGAGCTTGCCGCGCGTGGCGCCGTGCAACTGGTTCAGCCGCTGGCGGAGCTGCTCCAGCTCGGTCACGTCGATCTCCTCGACGTAAGAAAAATGCGGGATGCGGCGCTTGGCCTCCTGCATCTTCTGCGCGATCTTGCGGCGCAGGCCGATGACGGGGATTTGCTCCTCGCCGTGGCGCTGCACGTACTGCGAGCCGCCCTGCCCCGCCGGCTGGCCTGCGCCGGCCATGTAGACGTCCAAGTCCTCGTGGCGGATCTGCCCGGCCGGGCCGCTGCCGTGCACGAAACGCAGGTCGATGCCGCGGTCCTGCGCCAGTCGGCGCACGGCCGGCGAGGCCAGCGGGCGCTCGCCCGGGCTGCGCGCCACGGCCGCGGCGCGTGGCGCGGCAGAGCGGGCCGGAGCAGGGGTCGGCACAGGGGACGGGGTGGGCGACGGCGCCGGTGCGGCCGGTGCAGGCACCGCCGCGGCCGGCGGTTTTGCTACCGATTCAATAGCTGCTTGCGCTTGACCGGCGGGCGCTGGAGCCTGATTTTCCTTGAAGTTCCCTTCGCCCTCGACCTCCAGCCGCACGAGTTCGGCGCCCACGGCCAGCACCTGGCCCACAGCGCCGCCCAGGGCCAGCACCTTGCCGTGCACGTGCGCGGGGATCTCCACCGTGGCCTTGTCCGTCATCACGTCGGCGATCGGCTGGTCCTCGGCCACCGTGTCGCCGGGCTGCACGTGCCAGGCCACCAGTTCCACCTCGGCAATGCCCTCGCCGATGTCGGGCATGCGGATCACGTAAATACCCATGTCATGCCTCCTTGCCGACAGCGCGCTTCAAGGCCGCGCCCACGCGGGCGGGGCCGGGGAAGTAGTCCCATTCCTGGGCGTGCGGATAGGGCGTGTCCCAGCCCGTCACGCGCTCGATGGGCGCCTCCAGGTGCCAGAAGCAGTGCTCCTGCACCAGCGCCGCCAGCTCGGCGCCGAAGCCGCTGGTGCGCGTGGCCTCGTGCACCACGACGCAGCGGCCGGTCTTCTTGACCGAATTGACGATCGTCTCCAGGTCCAGCGGCCAGATGGAGCGCAGGTCGATGACCTCCGCGTCCACGCCGGCCTCGCGCGCGGCGCATTCGGCCACCCAGACCATGGTGCCGTAGGTCAGCACGGTGACCTCCTTGCCGGAGCGGAAGACCGCGGCGCTGTCCAGCGGCACGCGGTAGTAGCCCTCGGGCACCCGCCCCAGCTCATGCTTGGACCAGGGCACCACCGGCCGGTCGTGGTGGCCGTCGAACGGGCCGTTGTACAGGCGCTTGGGCTCCAGGAAGATGACCGGGTCCTCGCACTCGATGGAGGCGATCAGCAGGCCCTTGGCGTCATACGGGTTGCTGGGCATGACCGTGCGCAGGCCGCAGACGTGGGTGAAGAACGCCTCCGGGCTCTGGCTGTGCGTCTGCCCGCCGTAGATGCCGCCGCCGCAGGGCATGCGGATGGTCATGGGCGCGGTGAAGTCGCCGTTGGAGCGGTGGCGCATGCGCGCCGCCTCGGACACGATCTGGTCCGTGGCCGGGTAGAAGTAGTCGGCGAACTGGATCTCGACCACGGGCTTGAGGCCATAGGCCGCCATGCCGATGGCCGTGCCGACGATGCCGCCCTCGGAGATGGGCGCGTCGAAGCAGCGGGTCTTGCCGTACTTGGCCTGCAGCCCTTCGGTGACGCGGAACACGCCGCCGAAGTAGCCCACGTCCTGGCCGTAGACGATGACGTTGTCGTCGCGCTCCATCATCACGTCCATGGCCGAACGCAGGGCCTGGATCATGGTCATGGGCACGCTGCCGGCGCCCGGCGCCTGCGCCTCGGCACGGCGCTCGTCGCGCTTTTGCTCCTGCGCGGTCACGGGTTCGGCCTGCTGAATGGCCTTTGCGGTGTCTTCTGTCGTGGCCATCGTCACACTCCCATCTGCTGGCGCTGCCGGCGCAGGTGCTCCGGCATGTCCTTGTACACACCCTCGAAGATGGTGGCGGCGCTGGCGGCGCGGCCCTCCAGCAGGGTGCCGTGGCGCTCGGCCTCCTTCTCTGCGGCCAGCACCTCGGCCTCGAGCTCTTTCTGTGCGGCGGCGTGCTGCTCATCGCTCCATTCGCCGATGGCGATCAGGTGCTGTTTCAGGCGCGCGATCGGGTCGCCCAGCGGAAAGCGCTGCCAGTCATCCTGCGGCCGGTACTTGCTCGGGTCGTCGGAGGTGGAGTGCGGGCCGGCGCGGTAGGTCTCCCACTCGATCAGCGTCGGGCCGTTGTTGGTGCGGGCGCGCTCGGCCGCCCAGCGCGAGGCGGCGTACACCGCCAGGAAGTCGTTGCCATCGACGCGCAGCGAGGCCACGCCCACGCCCACGCCGCGCTGGGCAAACGTCGTGCCCTCGCCACCGGCGATCGACTGGAAGGTGGAGATGGCCCACTGGTTGTTGACCACGTTGATGATGACCGGCGCGCGGTACACGTGGGCGAAGGTCAGCGCGGTGTGGAAGTCGGCCTCGGCCGTGGCGCCGTCGCCGATCCAGGCGGAGGCGATCTTCGTGTCGCCCTTGATGGCGCTGGCCATGGCCCAGCCCACGGCCTGGATGACCTGCGTGGCCAGGTTGCCCGAGATGGAGAAAAAACCCGCGCGCTTGTACGAGTACATGACGGGCAGCTGCCGGCCCTTGAGCGGATCGCCCTCGTTGCTCATCAGCTGGCAGATCAGCTCGGACATCGGAATGTCGTCGCGCGACAGCAGCAGGCCCTGCTGGCGATAGGTGGGAAAGCACATGTCGCCCTCGGCCAGTGCCTGCGCGTGCGCCACGGCGATGGCCTCCTCGCCCAGGCACTGCATGTAGAACGACAGTTTTTTCTTGCGCTGCGCCATCAGCATGCGCGCGTCGAAGATGCGCGTCTTCATCATGGCGCGCAGGCCGCGGCGCAGCCGCTCGGGGTGGATGCTTGGGGCCCAGGGGCCTACGGCGCGGCCCCCGTCGTCCAGCACCCGCACCAGGCTGGTCGCCAGGTCGGCCGTGTCGGCGGCGGGGGTATCGGTGGGGGGCCTGCGCACCTCGCCGGCAGGCGAGACGGAGAGGTAGGAAAAGTCGGTGCTGCAACCCGGCCGCCCGGTGGGCTCGGGCACATGCAGCCGCAACGGGGCTGTGTGCGTGGTCATCCGCGGTCTCCTGGCGCGCGATTGTGTCGCGCGGTCGTTTCGGGACAAGGACTGGAAGGCGCCAGATCGTGGCGCTCCGGTCCCATGAGCGCTGTGGCGCTGCAGCGATTCTAGAAGGTTGGATGCGCCAGGCGGTTCGCAGCAGCGCCCCTGCGCGCGCAGCCCCGTGCGGCTGCGCGCGCTCGCCCTTGTTTCGCCGGTTGCCGATGCATCTCCCCCAACAGACGCTCTTTAGTCATAACCATCACTTCGACCGCTCGGTTGAATTTATCTATCAGAAAACCCCAAATAGTGAAAAGTAAACAGGGAAAACACCAAGACGCTGTCCGGGTTTTTCTCAGATCAGGGCTGGTTATCGCTGCGTCCCCCTACATTTCGCGGCGCCCTTTGAAACAGATTGATACCCATCTGCACGCCACACGAAGCCGGCACTAGTGGCTGCCAGGCCAGCCGCTTGCTGAACGCACGTCATTGGCGACAACGCTGCCTTGCGGATGGGAGAGCCGAACAACCGGCAAAGGAAACGATTTTTGAAGCACATCCCTCACGTCGCCACCCTGGACCTGACCTCCAGCATCGGCACCTACGCGCTGGCCCAACTGGGCGTAACCGGCGCAGCCGCGCATGGCGCCTGGGAACACATGCCGCTAGGCGGTGTGCAAGGCGGGCCTGAGATCAGCTGGTACCGGCCCGCGCGGGGCCACGGCCTGCAACTGCCTGCCGCGGTGGATGGCTTGGCCGTGCTGGTCGGCCCCGGCGGCTTTTCCACGCTGCCCTCCGTGCTGGCCCACCCCACCGTTCAGTGCGCGCCCGCCGTGTGGTTCTTGCTGCTGCCCAACGCGGTGATGGAGGACATCGAAATCTCCCGCTTCGTCTCCACGCCGGGGCGCGCCCATAGGCAGACCTACCGCCTGCCCAACAGCGACCCGCAGACCCTGTGGTTCGTGCTCATGGAGCAGTTGGGCAAGCTGACAACGATCCGCCATTACCTCATCAACGACAACCGAGACGCAACGAGCATGAGCACCAATCTGAAGTCTTCCATGGACACCGTCATGACCATCGACGGCGCCGTCGCTGCCGCGCTGGTGGACTACCGCAGCGGCATGTGCCTGGCCCAGGCCGGCGGCGGCATGAACCTGGAGCTGGCAGCCGCCGGCAACACCCAGGTGGTGCGCGCCAAGCTCAAGACCATGGAGACGCTGGGCATCAAGAGGGGCATGGAAGACATCCTGATCACCCTGGGCGACCAGTACCACCTGATCCGCATGGTGCCGAATGCGGATGGCCTGTTTCTATACCTGGTGCTGGACCGCAACAAGGGCAACCTGGCCCTGGCGCGCTACAAGCTGACCGATATCGAGCGCTCGCTGAAGGTGTGACCGTTGGGCGGCGGCCGCGGCGCTTGCCAGGCCGGTCCGCACTGATCGGGCGGCACGCGGGCCTTGCCTCGGAACGGCGGGCGTTGGTACGCGTGTGCCCCCCGTTTGGCGCATGTCAGGCGCCTCAGCGCTGCGCCAACAGCGCCTCCAGCTGCTGCACGAAGGCCTTGTCGTTGGGCTCGACCTTGCTGCCGTAGTGCGTGACCATGCGGCCCGAGCGGTCGATCAGGTACTTGTTGAAGTTCCAGCTCGGCTTTTTGCCCGTGGCCTGCGCCAGTTGCTGGTACAGGGGGTTGGCGTCAGACCCACGCACCGCGCTGCGCGCGAACATCGGGAAGACCACCCCATAAGTGTTGTAGCAAAAGTCCGCGATGTCCTTGTTGTCGCTCTTTTCCTGGAAGAAGTCGTTGGACGGAAAGCCCAGCACCACCAGGCCGCGGTCCTTGTACTTCTTGTAGAGCGCCTCCAGCCCCTCGTACTGGTAGGTGAAGCCGCAGTAGCTGGCCGTGTTGACCACCAGCAGCACCTTGCCGGCGTATTGGCACAGGGACTGCGGGCTCTCGTCCTGCAGGCGCGGAAAGGTGTGCTGCAGCAGCGCCGGGCAGTGGGACGGGGCAGGCTGCGTCGCCTGGGCCGCCAGAGCGGGGCCGGCCGCAGGCTGGGACGCCGGGGCCTGGGCCAGGGCCGGCAGGGTCGAGACGGCGGCGCACCACAGCGCCAGGGCACGGACGGACATGGACGGGGGCTCCTGCGGAAGATGGAAGGGGGAAGGTGGAACGCGCCGATTGTGATCCTGCCTGCGTGTTGGCGCCGGGCCTGCAGGCAGCCCCCCATCCACCCAGGCGGGTCGAGGGCGCTGGGGTCAGCCGGTGTAAGGCGCCACCATGCCGATAGGACCCAATGCTGGTGTCAAGCCGCTCCGCGAAGCGGTGTCGTCTTGGGCGAATTGTTGGACCCCGGCCGCGTGTTCCACACGGCCGGAGCCCATGCGAAGAAGAGCAGCGAAGCCAGGTACACGCTGCCGGAAACCGGATCACGAGACGCGACATACGCGGCAGGCGAACGAGCACCAAGCGCGTAGGCGACAGCTAGCTCAGCCGTGACCAGAAAAACAAACGCCAGCAGGCCGGCACCGAGCCGGCTGGAACGTGAGAGCTCGGAGTTCCGATGCGCCAGACGCCGAGACGCCCAGACAATGACCGCGCGCATCACGGGCGTTTCCATGAGCTCGGCCGCTCGCACGCCAAAGGCCGGGACCAGGAAAGGAATCCGGATAAACGCCAGCGCGAAACCAGTGCCGAACACCAGCAAGAAATAGATGAGCCCCGCTTTGAGGATGCGCATGGGCCTACTTTCGGAGCCTAACGCCCAAGGTAAGCCGCCCGCCGTAGGCGGGTCGGCTTGAACGCCGGGTTAGACCCGAAGGCCAAAAGGGAGCGCCCGGACTTGGACAAGGGCGCAGCCCATGAAAAAGCGCTGGGCCACGAAAGCGGCGCAGCGCTGCAAGAATGATAGCTGGTGGCGCTTGCTGCAAAAGCGCTGGAGGCCAAAAAGGCTTGAAAACCCCTTGGACAAGGCAGAGCGTTAGAACAAGTGGCTGCGCGCATGAAGCGGGTGATGGGACTAACGTTTGAATTCAGCGGCTGCCGTAGGCGGTCCGCTGGAATGACGGGTTGGGCATCGCTGCTCGCAACTAAGCACTGCGTTTCTGGCCCAAGAGGAACACTGTTTCGCAGAGATGCCGCGCGAAATAAACGGTATCCGAGCTGAGCACTTTAGATGCCGTGGGTTCGTACCAATATCGTCCCAAGACGAAGGCACCGTCATGCTTTGTCAGTTCAGCGACGAAATCCACTGCGGTATCAACTTCGCTGAAGCAAACCAGCAACTCATCTTGCAGTGTGGCGGGCAGCTTCTGGAACATAGCGGTCCCGCTATGGCCACGCTCGGTTCTGGCATGACCCGTTGCATGGCGGGTAGCGAGGAATGACTTAATGAATATCTCGATGGCCAAGCCGGCCACAACGGCGGCAGGTTGGACGCGGTTGTAGTCCAGCAGGATTTCGGCAGATTCGACGTAGTCCCGGCCCTGCAACCAAACTCGGACATTGGGAATTTGCTGAATCGTCATGGTGATGCCCAACGTTTGACATGAGAGGCGGCGCCCGGCTTGCCGGGCGACGTCCTCTCGATGGAAGGGTTGGGCGTCAGTGGCAATCGACTATTCAAACGAGCGAGCCCGCAGAAGTTCTTTTTCAGAAAGGTCAAAAGAACACAGCCAGGTCTTACTCCCTGTGTAGCCTCCATAACTGTTCTTCGCATTGACGCTCACGGTGTACGCAATGCTTGGGAACCAACCTCTGATGCTTTCGTAGTCTGGTGCAGGACCCGACGCGCGACTTACTTCTCCCACTCTCGCCGACTCGGGATCCTTGAGCATTGCCAGGATCCTTGCAACGCAGCGCTTCTTGTTTGCGTCGACGACTTCCGGAGGCGGCGGCAACGTTGGAGGCAAGGCGTCGATCTGCTTTTGTACTTTCGCGCGTGCCTCTGAGACCTCGGTGGCAGCATTGGGGGCCGTCTTGCTTCGACAAGCATCCGAGAGCGTGTTCTTGTAGTCAGAGCAATCGATACCCACGGCAGGTTTGACTTCAATCTTCTTGGCGTCGGCGGCGCATGGTGTTTGGCTGAATGTGCTTCCGCACTTATAGATGGTTTGCGTGAATGCAGGTGCGTGAAAGAGCAAGCCGACAAACAACAGATTCCAAGGCTTCACGATTTCCTCCATGGTTCTTCTGATGCCCAACGGCCAAGGTAAGCCGCCCGCCGTAGGCGGGTCGGCTTGAACGCCGGGTTAGACCCGAAGGCCAAAAGGGAGCGCCCGGACTTGGACAAGGGCGCAGCCCACGAAAAAGCGCTGGGCCACGAGAGCGGCGCAGCGCTGCAAAAATGATAGCTGGTAGCGCTTGCCGCACAAGCCCTGGAGCCCAAAAAGGCTTGAAAACCTTTTGAACAGGACATAACGCTGGAATAAGTGGCTGCGCGCATGAATCGGTTGATGGGACTAACGAACAAGATAAGCCGCCCGCAGTATGCGGGTCGGCTTGAGCGCCGGGTTAGACCCAAAGCGCAAAAACGAAAGTGACCGCACAGGCCACGAACTACGAAAAGCAGAGCTGCTAGCGCTTGCTGCACAAGGGCTAGAGGCCAAAAAGGCTTGAAACTGGCGCAACCCACGCAGGCGAAGCCCGAGCGAACGCCAAACACCCAGCGGATAAACGCTTGCGAGGGTAAATTGCGTTTGAATATTCATGGGCTGAAATGAGCAAGAATAAAAAGCAGGCTAACGCCCTGAATTCAGCCGACGCCGTAGGCGGTCGGCTGCGATGAAATGTTAGAAGATAAGTCTACTTGGTATATTAATTTAGCAACGATAATTCTTAATGGAAGCTCTGGTTATTTGCTTTCCATCATTGCTGAAATAAATATATACATACTCAACGCCTGCATCAATGAGATTTTTGGTGGCTTTGCTTTGGCAGGCGGAGTGACTCAAATTTTCAAGAGCAATTTTATTTAGTTCTTGTGGATTGACATCTTTGTAATTCGTGCGATACAGTAGGTAGTTGAATGTTATGGTTTTTTGAAGTGCGATAACGCTTGTTAATTTGGTGTATTCATCGAGTTGTATTGGTGTTTGTGCGTTAATCTCTTTCGCCATGTTCTTTAATGTGGCAATTAGATAGACACCTTGCTCTTGTTTGGATTCAAAATTTCCGTTCTTATCAAGAGAAAGTGCAGAGCTTGAATAGAAAAACATCAAGCTCATCAAAAATGCGAGTGTAAATTTTTTCATGATATTTTGAGAGGATTGTTGTCTGATTTTTCGGAATCTAACACCTGAGTTAAGCCGCGCCGCGAAGCGGCGTCGGCTTGGACGAATTGTTAGGCCACCGCCCGCAACTACTTGGATGGAATGCAGGTGCCATGGGTGATCTGCGACTTGATCATTTGCAGCGAGTCCGACTCCATTTTGGCTGCAACGGCTCGGTTGTATACGGCAGCCCACTGTGCCCGCATCTGGCCTTCGGCAGACAGGCAGGAATCGAGCGATTGGAAAACGAGGTCCGTCTTGAGGGGCGTGTTCATCACCATTACGACGAGTAGCCATTTCATCTGCTGTTCTCCGAAGCCAGATACTGCCTGTTAAGGCGCCTAACGCCCGCGTTAACAGGCGGCTGCAAGCGAAGCTGGTAGACGTCCTGTTGAACTACCAGTTAGGCCGCACGACACTAGGAAGCTTGGGCTTCGACGCATAGTTTCTCTAGTTCCGTTTTGAGTGATTCGATGGCAATTGCCGCTCGCCCTTGATGCTGCTCGTCGTGCCACAGAATTGCCGACGTGGTGCAAATGTAGTGCTCTACAAAGTTTACGGCCTTAGCGGCGCTCTCCAAAATGAGAAGTATTTCTATGGACCATGACTTGACGTTGAAGTGAGCGAACCCATCGCGAAGATCATCCAATGATTGAAGCGATTTGGTATGGCCGCCATCTTGAAGAGGTTCAACGCTACCTCGAAGGTTCTCTTTAACAAGAGTTTTCTCGATCAGGCGCATGAAGTTATCCATGTGCGGTGCAACTGGGGCGGTGCCGTTTGCGTGCGCTTCAAGCATGCGTTGCATTACGCCGGGTTTCTGCACCAAGAAGCCATTGCCGTCTTCGAGCACAAGAGAAGCGGCACTTTGAGCTACTGAGTGGATAGAGGTAATGAACCACTTCCAGTAGCGCTCATCGTTATAGCTCTTTGCAAGGAATTCACACGCCAACTCTAGAGTGGCGACGAGATCCTCTGCTGTGTCTGTATGAAAATATTCGTTCATGAGGTCTAACGAGGTGAGCTAAGCGCCGGCGTAGCCGTCCGCTTGAGCGCTATGTTAGACAATTTTACTTTCCCATCTTTTCCATACACCATTTAGCGATTTCCGGTCCGTGCTTGTCATATAGATTACCTACCTTCGCTGTAACGAATTTGTATATAAGGAATGTAAGCACGATGCCAACTACGATTACTGGAATATTGAAATTGTAGTGACCTGGATTTCTGACAATATGAATCAAAGACCCAAGACCTAGGCCGCCTAGCGCGCCACCTAGCGCTAGTGAAAACAAACCTATGGCACCGTAGATTGCGCCAGAAACCCACCCGATTGAGCCGAAAAATATGAAAAACAGTATTCCAGCCGTGGCTCCAATCGCACCGCCACCAAGAATGTCTGAAAAAATCTGAAAAATAGATTTTTTCTCAATACCAAAGATGAGAATGATTTGGAGGCAGAGCCAAATAGCCGTGCCTCCCGCAGCCAAGGTCACCAATTTTTTTCCAATTTTTTGCTTATCCATTTTTTGTATGCCTAACGGCCAAGATAAGCCGTCCGCCGTAGGCGGGTCGGCTTGAGCGATAGGTTAGGCGGCGCTTCGCGCAGCCTGCTCGACCAAACGGATGAGGTCAGGTGCATGTTTGAATCCTTCGTCAAGTACTGCGCCAACAATTTTCTTTATTGTCTCGCTTGACGCAATCTCCAATTGTTTCTTCAGCCAGGACTTCTTTTCAGAGGAGACGCTTGAATTCTCAACCCTGGCAAGCATCAGTTCTTTGATAGTGTCGGCGTGAAGCTTCACGGTGACCGTTCCCAATATCGCTGAAACTCCACCATCGTCTGCAAGGAAATCAACTCCCTTGGCAGTAATTCGGACGCCCTGGAAGATGAATGATTGTTCAATCGACATCTCAAGCGCACCCTCGATGAGGTTCTGCTCTTTGAGGTACCAAAGATTTTCCAGATCTTCCTTGTTGGGCTTCCCATTACCCAGATCCACTGTGTATCTAGGGTAGACATCAGCAAGTGCTTGAAGCATTTCGAGTTGCCTTGCACGGTCAAGCTTCATAGTTCTGCCTAACGGCCAAGGTAAGCCGCCCGCCGCAGGCGGGTCGGCTTGAACGCCGGGTTAGACCCGAAGGCCAAAAGGAAGCGCCCGGACTTGGACCAGGGCGCAGCCCACGAAAAAGCGCTGGGCCACGAGAGCGGCGCTGCGCTGCAAGAATGATAGCTGGTGGCGCTTGCTACACAGGCGCTGGAGGCCAAAAAGGCTTGAAAACCTTTGGATCAGGGCCGAGCGCTGGAACAATTGACTGCGCGCATAAAGCGGGTGATGGGACTAACGCCTGAATTAAGCCGCGCCGCGAAGCGGCGTCGGCTTGAATGAATTGTTAGCCCCTTGGCTGGATAGCAAGTGACAGAAAACACCAAAGGTACCAGTAGGCCACAATTACTAGGACGACTTTGGCATAATAGAAGCCGATTGCGGGCCAGTTGATAATGAATGGCGCTTTGAACGAGCCATCCGCGCCTGTGCGACCTTCCTTGTAGCGGTGGTACATGCTCCACAGAACGCCCCCAACAGCGTACTGAAGTAGATCGGCCGCCAAGGCCGCCACAATTAGCTTGAGCGGGAGGAATAGCTCCGACGGAAGCGTGCGTGAACTGCCTTCGGCAACTTGAAACAGCCAAATTATCGCTATGCCACCGAGGGCGAGCTGCCGGACAATATCACTGGCTTTCCCGCTATAAACGTAGTAGTTGTCCAGTGCATCCTTTAGCTTCATTTCCCCCTCCCGCGTGGTCCGCCACTATCCGTTCCGTCGCCCTTTCGTACTCTGGCCGCAGATTTTCGTGCCGCCGCAGCCGGCCTTTGTGTGAGAGCAGAGCCGGCCGCCGACTTAGCAGCCTTTCCCGCCTTCGGGTCGCGCAAAGTCTTAGATGCGGCCTTTCCGGCGGCCGAGGACGTTTGCTTCTCGGGCGCCTTGCGCTGTGAAAGTGCACTACCGGCTGCTGATTTGGCAGCTTTCGAAGCGGAACCGCTCGATAGAGTCTTAGATGCCTTAGTGGCAGCCGCCTTGGAAGTCGTTTCCTTTTTTGCCATCTATTGAACCCTCCCCAAGGGTCTAACGAAAAAGATAAGCCGCCCGCCGAAGGCGGGTCGGCTTGAGCGAGATGTTAGGAACGGCTTTTGAAGATTGCTATTAATCCTATTATTATGGCAACGAATGGCCAAAGAATTAGAGAAAATATGAAACCAATGAATCCCCCAAAGATAAGAAATTCAAAAATAAAATTTAGCCCACACCCATTGCAACCTGCGCCTTCATCGCAATGGCAGCCTGGTATTGCAAGAGTGATTAGTCCAGAAATAAGGGAAGAAGCGAGGCACGTTAGGGTAATGAAAATCCATGCCTTCTTGAGCTTCTTGGCTAACCCCGCTTCCTCTCCTGACTCTGGGAATTGGTTAATTACTTTCATGACCTAACGTCTGAATTAAGCCGCGCCGCGAAGCGGCGTCGGCTTGAATGAATTGTTAGCCAGCACTTCTTTCCATTCTGGCATTCGCCATCTCGATGTCTTTGACGCGAACCACTCTGCGCTCAGTAACACTGAAGCCATGATTGGAGAAGAATTGCTCTGCGGCCAAGCTAACGTGCGAATACACATGATCTATGCGCCTATCCAATGCCGCGCCAAGTATGTGATGCATCAGTGTCGCCCCAACACCACGCCTGGCAAATGAGCTTGCAACGAAGAATTGATCAATGTAACCAGTGCTCTGGAGGTCGGCGAATCCAGCAATCTGACCGTCAATAGTGGCCACGAAAGGATTGTTCGCAGAGAGCCTTTGCAGCCACGACTGTTTGTCATAGCTCTCTGGCGCCCAAACATCTAGTTGTTCTGGCGTGTAGAAATTTCTCGCAAGATCATGGACGGACAAATAGAAAACTTGCCTCAATTCATCAGCATCGGCTGGTTTGAAGTTGCGGATGAGCATGGTGTGCTGGCTAACGGACAAGATAAGCCGCCCGCAGTATGCGGGTCGGCTTGAGCGCCGGGTTAGACCCAAAGCGCAAAAACGAAAGTGACCGCACGGGCCACGGAATACAAAAACCGGAGCTGCCAGCGCTTGCTGCACAAGGGCTAGAGGGCAAAAAGGCTTGAAACTGGCGCACCCTACGCAGGCGAAGCCCGAGCAAACGCCAAACACCCAGTGGATAAATTCTTATGAGGGTAAATGACGCTTGAATATTCATGGGCTGAAATGAGCGGGAATAAAAGGCAGGCTAACTAGAATTAGACGAACCTCAAAGTTCGTTTTGGTGAACGATAACAACGGACCCGATGCGCAGCCCTCCTCGTAAACACGGTCTTGCCAACCATTTAGGCAAACCTAAAAATTTGCGGATGGTTGCCGACACTGCCACATCGTCCGAAGCTTCGGGTTCACCCATCCAGCCGCCTAAGCTCCTGGACCGTATGCGCACCCACCTGCGTACGCGTCACTACAGCATCCGAACCGAGCAGGCATACCTGGACTGGGCGCGACGTTTCATTTTGTATCACAACAAGCGCCATCCACAGGAGATGGGCGCGCCCGACGTGGAAGCATTTTTGAGCTACCTTGCGGTAGATCGACAGGTATCGGCATCCACCCAGAACCAGGCCAAGGCGGCGATCCTGTATCTCTACAAGCAGGTACTGGCGATCGATCTTCCCTGGCTGGACGAGGTGGTGCAAGCGAAACGGCCGCAACGGCTGCCGGTGATGCTCACGCCCTGCGAAGTACGCGTGTTGCTGCAGCACATGGACAACGGCACCATGGGCCTCATCGTGCGGCTGCTGTATGGCACCGGAATGCGATTGATGGAAGCACTGCGCCTGCGCGTGAAAGATGTGGAATTCACGCGGCGCGAAATCACCATTCGCGAAGGAAAGGGCGGCAAGGACCGGGTAACGGTTCTGCCCGAAAACCTGATCGAGCCGCTGCAGGCGCAACTGCGCAAGGCACAAGCACTGCATCAGAAAGACTTGGCCGCCGGGTTGGGCCGCGTACACCTGCCGCATGCGCTGGCCGTGAAATATCCGAATGCCGACAAAGCCTGGGCCTGGCAGTGGGTGTTTCCGTCGCCGGTGCGCTCCATGGACCCGCGTCCGGATGCACGCACAGGCGAGCTGCTGGAGCGGCGTCACCATGTGTATCCCGAATCAGTGCAGCGCGCAGTGCGTGAAGCGTCGAAACTGGCGCAGATCGACAAACCGGTTTCACCGCATGTGCTGCGCCATTCGTTTGCCACGCATTTGCTTCAGGCAGGTTATGACATTCGCACGGTGCAGGAATTGCTGGGCCATGCCGACGTCAGCACGACCATGATTTACACGCACGTGTTGAACAAGGGCGGGCGCGGCATTTTGAGTCCGCTGGATGCGTTATAGAAAATACCTGGAGTGCCGGGCATGAAAAAGCCGCTTCTTGCGGAAGCGGCTTTTCGGGTGCAAATGCCAGAGAGGAACGAAGACTCAGGCTCCATCCCAGCGCCGCAGTACGAGCGACGCATTTGTTCCGCCAAAACCAAAGCTGTTGCTCAGCACCTGCGCCAATTGCGCATCGCGCGTCTTCGTCACCAGAGGCATGTCGCCCAGCTCCGGGTCCGGCGTGTCCACATTGATGGAGCCTGCGATGAAACCCTTCTGCAGCATGATCAGGCAGTAGATCGCCTCCTGCACACCGGTGGCGCCCAGCGAATGGCCGGTGAGCGACTTGGTGGAGGAAAACGGCGGCACAGCCTCGCCGAACACCTCGCGCATGGCGCGCACTTCCTGCATGTCGCCCACGGGCGTGGAGGTGCCGTGGGTGTTGATGTAGTCGATGGGCCCATTCAGCCCTTCCATGGCCTGGCGCATGCAGGCCACGGCGCCGTCGCCCGAGGGCGCGACCATGTCCTCGCCGTCGCTGGTGGCGCCGAAGCCCACCACCTCGGCCAGGATGGTTGCGCCACGTGCCTGGGCGTGCTCCAGGCTCTCCAGCACCACCGCGCCGCCGCCGCCGGCGATGACGAAGCCGTCGCGGTTGGCGTCATAGGCGCGCGAGGCCTTCTCGGGCGTGGCGTTGTACTTAGCAGACATGGCGCCCATGCCGTCGAACAGCAACGCCATGCCCCAGGACATTTCCTCGCCGCCGCCGGCCAGCATCACGTCCTGCATGCCCCACGCGATCTGCTGCGCAGCCGCGCCGATGCAGTGCGCCGACGTGGAGCAGGCCGAGGTGATGGAGTAGTTGATGCCCTTGACCTTGAAGTTGGTCGCCAGGCAGGCGGACACGGTGGAGCTCATGCAGCGCGTGACCTGGTACGGCCCCACGCGGCGGATGCCCTTGTCGCGCAGCGTGTCGGCCGCCTCGATCTGGTTGGCCGGCGAGCCGCCGCCCGAGCCCATGATGAGGCCGGTGCGCGGGTGGCTGACCTGGCTTGGCGTGAGGCCCGACTGGGCAATGGCGTCTTCCAGGGCGATCTGCGCGTAGGCCGCGGCGTCGCCCATGAAGCGCAGCTGCTTGCGGTCGATGCGCGCTTCCAGGTCGATCTCGGGCGTGCCGCCGACCTGGCTGCGCATGCCCAGCTCGGTGAACTTTGGTACGGCGCGGATGCCCGAGCGGCCTTCGCGCAGGGATTGCTCCACCGTAGCCAGGTCGTTGCCGATGCACGAGACGATGCCCGCGCCCGTGATCACCACACGTCTCTTGCTGCTCATGTCGCCGTCGCTTCCTGGCCCTTCTGATCCTCACGCAGGAACAGACCCACGCGAAGGTCGTTGGCCACGTAGATTTCCTTGCCATCGGCTAGCAGACGCGCATCGCCGATGGCCATGTTGAGTTTGCGCTTGATGACGCGCTTGATGTCGATCTCGTAGGTCACCAGCTTCACTTCGGGGCCGACCTCGCCGGTGAACTTGACCTCACCGGCGCCCAGGGCGCGGCCGCGGCCCGGCAGGCGCAGCCAGGTGAGGTAGAAGCCGATGAGCTGCCACATGGCGTCCAGCCCCAGGCAGCCGGGCATGACCGGATCGCCCTGGAAGTGGCAGGCAAAGAACCACAGGTCGGGCTTCACGTCCAGCTCGGCCACGATCTTGCCCAGGCCGTGCGCGCCGCCGTCGCTGTCGATATGGGTGATGCGGTCGAACATCAGCATGGGCGGCAGGGGCAGGCGCCCGCTGTCCGGCGAGAACAGCCGGCCCTCGCCAGAGGCGATCAACTGTTCGTACGAGAAGGATTCAGCCATTGTCATCAGGTTGAAGTGCTTGCGTGCCTGCAAGAAAACCGCAGGAGCGTGCCGCCTACGGAAGGCGGGTGGGAGGGGGCGCATGGCCCGCAGAAGCGTACATTATCCAAGTTCGGGGCCGCCTGACCGGCGTTCAAGGTCAAGCAGGCATCTTTATGTCCGCCGGATGCGCCGCCGCCAGGCCAGCAGCGCCACCATCAGCCCCCCCAGCCACAACGGCGCCAGGCCCAGGCGCCCCGCCCACCAGGCATAGGGCGTGGCCGCGCCGGCCCGGCCCTGCACCTGGCCCAGCAGCACGCCGCGCGTGTGCGGCGCCAGCAGGTAGCCGACGGCGCCGCGGTGGTCGATGACGGCGGTGGCGCCGGTGTTGGTGGCGCGCACCATGGGCCGCTCGAACTCCAGCGCGCGCATGCGGCTGATGGCCAGATGCTGGTCGATGGCCAGGCTGTCGCCGAACCAGCCGATGTTGCTGACGTTGACCATGATGGTCGGAGCCTGGGCGGCGTCCAGGAAGCGCGCAGCCAGCTCCTCGCCGAACAAGTCCTCATAGCAGATATTGGGCGCCAGGCGCTGGCCGGCGAAGGCCAGCGAGGGCTGGCCTACGGCGCCGCGCGCGAAGTCGCCCAGGGGAATGTTCATCATCTCGGTGAACCACCTGAACAGCGGCGGGATGAACTCCCCGAAAGGCACCAGGTGGTGCTTGTCGTAACGGTAGGGCGTGCCCAGGCCGGGCGCGAAGCCCATGACCGAGTTGGTATAGCCCTCCTCCAGGCTGCCCAGCGGGATGCCCAGCAGCAAGGCCTGGTCGCCGTTGCCGTAGTGCCGGGCGATGCCCTCCAGGTAGCCGGGCATGAGCTGGCTGGGCAGCATGGGGATGGCGGTCTCGGGCGCCACCACCAGCTGGGCGCTGGCGGCGCGCAGCTGCTCGCCGTACCAGGCCAGGGCCTGGGGCACGCCGCTGCCGGCCTGGAATTTTTCGTCCTGCGGAATGTTGCCCTGCAGCAGCGCCAGCGACAGCGGCGCGCCGGCATTGCGCTGCGCATCGCCGATGGCCGCCTCGCGCTGCCAGGCCAGGCCGGCCCAGGCCAGCAGCACCAGCGCCGCGCCGGACCACCAGCGCGCCGCGCGCAGGTCGGCGGCGCGCCCTTGCGCCAGCACCATGGCCAGCGCCGCGGCGGCAAAGCCGATGCCGTACACGCCCACGCTGCGCGCCAGCACGGCCAGGGGGCCGTCCACGTGGGCATAGCCGCCGGCACCCCACGGAAAGCCCGTCCACCACTGCCCGCGCGCCAGCTCCGCCAGCAGCCACAGCGCTGCAAAAACAATAGCTGCCAGCGCACGACTGGCGGGCGCCAGAGCCCAAAAACACCCACAGGCTGCGGCGTAGTAGCTGCCCAGGAAGGCGGCCAGCCCCAGCACCGCCAGGGCGGCCAGCGGCGCGGCCAGGCCCCCGTAGGTGTGCATGGAGATGAACAGCCACCAGAAGGTGCCGGCCAGCCAGCAAGTGGCAAACAGCCAGCCCAGGCCGGCAGCGCGCCAGCCACCGCGCGGCGTGCGCAGCACGGCCAGCAGCACGCGCGCCAGCAGCGCCAGCGACAGGATCTGCAGCCACCACAGCGGCCGGCCGTTGCCGGGCAGCGCCAGCGCCGCGGCCTGCGCCAGGCCACCGGCGGCCGTCAGCAGCCAGGGCAGCAGGCCGCGCGACAAGGGGCCGGCCGGCATCAGTCCTCGTTGCTGGCGGATTCGCCGCTGGCGGGCGCCACGCGGAACCAGCGCACGGCCCCGCCCTTGGTGTGCAGCACCACGAACAGGAGGCCGCCCAGCTCGACGGACTCGCCCTTGCGCGGCACGCGGCCCAGCTCGTGGGCGATCAGCCCGCCGATGGTGTCGAACTCTTCTTCCGGGTCGCTGGCGGCCAGCTGGGTGTCGAAGGCCTCGGCCACGCGCGGGAGCGGCGTGTGGCCGCTCACACGCCAGGTGCCGTCGGCCAAGGCGAAGATGTCGCCCTCGTCCTCGTGGATGTCGAACTCGTCCTCGATCTCGCCGACGATCTGCTCGATCACGTCCTCGAAGGTCACCAGCCCGGCCGTGCGGCCGAACTCGTCGATGACGATGGCCAGGTGGTTGCGCGTGCCGCGGAATTCGCGCACCAGCTCATGCAGGCCCTTGCTTTCGGGCACGAAAAGGGCCGGGCGCACCAGTGCGCGGATGCTCAGCTCGGGCGAGCGCGCGCGCTTGAGCAGGTCCTTGGCCAGCAGGATGCCGATGATGTTGTCGCGCCCGCCCTGGTACACGGGAAAGCGCGAGTGGGCCGTCTGGATGACCTGGTGCATCAACTCGTCCACGGGCGCGTCGATGTCCAGCATGTCCATGCGCGCCGGGGCCACCAGCACGTCGGCGGCGGTCATCTCGGCCATGCGCAGCACGCGTTCGAGCATGACGCGGGCGTCGGCGTTGATGACCTCGTTGTCCTCGGCCTCGGCCAGGGTGGCAATCAGCTCGTCGGTGGAGTCGGGGCCGGGGCGGATGAACTCGATGAGGCGCTGCAGAAAGGAGCGCTTGTCCTCGTTGCCTTCAATCGGGCGCGCAGGGTGCGGGTCGGACACGGTGGCCAGGTGCGGGGGGTGATGGGCGATGCCGCAAGGATAGCGGATCGGCCCCCGATGCCCCGAGGCGCGCCTATTCGGCGGCCTGGTGCCGGCCGGCGCGCACGCCCTGGCGGATCTCCTGCACGTCCGACAGCAGGCCCCAGAACTGGCGCGCCTGCTTTTTCAGCTGGTAGTCCACCTCGCCGAAGTGCTCGGCCACCAGCTTGGACACGCGGGTGTCGAAGCCGGCCGGCGGCAGCTGCAGCCAGGCCTCGGACTCGGGGCCGTCGTGGTGCACGGTGGCGCCAGCGTTGCGCGCAATCTTCAGCATCGCGGTGTTCTCGGTCAGCGCGTGGATGAACATCATGCTCACGCCGCGGTGGCGCGCCAGCAGGATGGCGCGGTCGAACAGCCGCGCGCCAAAGCCCCGCCCGCGCGCGCTGCCCGAGACCGACACGCCGAACTCGGCGCAGCGGCTGTATTCCTGCGTGGCGCTGAAGGCCACGTGGGCCAGGGCGATGAGTTCGAGCTTGCGATTGAAAATGCCCAGCACCTCGTCGCGCTCGAAGTTCAGCAGTTCCACGTAGCGCTCCACCTGCACGTCGGTGGCCGGATAGCCGAAGCGCAGATAGCGGTCGCGCTCGGACAGGGCCAGCAGGTGGGCGGCGATGCGCGCGCGGTGCTGCGGCCCCAGGGCGCGGATGGGCACCATCACGGAGTTCATGGCAGATCCTCGGTTGGAATGCCGGCGCGGGCGCAGGGCGGTGGTGCCGGCAGGCAGGAAGGAATGGAGCAGAGACTCGGGGGCGGGCATGATGGGAGCCATTCTAGGGTTTTCCCTAGCATTTGGCTGGCGATTTGCTGCAATGCAACAAAATCGTGCGGCTTTTGATTTTCAAGCCAAATCAGCCCCAAACCCTTGACAGCAAAGTGCTGGCAGCTATCAAAAGCAGAGTATTCGAAGCCAACCGCAGTCACACCGGCACGGCCGTGGTGGCTTTTACGCGGTCCAGCACGAAGCTGGTCTTGCAGTCTTCCACGCTGGGATGCTTGAGCAGCGTGTCCATGATGAAGCGGCTGTAGTGCGCCATGTCTGCCACCACCACGCGCAGCAGATAGTCCATCTCGCCCGTCAGCGCGGCGCATTCCACCACCTCGGGCCAGGTCTGCACGCTGGCGCGAAACAGGTCCATGGGGTTGCGCTTGTGGCTCTCGGTCAGCTTTTCCAGGCGCACGTTGATGTAGGCCGTCAGGCCCAGGCCCACGCTCTCGGGCCGCACCAGGGCCACGTAGCGGTCGATCACGCCGCACTCCTCCAGCCGCTTGGCGCGGCGCAGCACGGCGCTGGGCGACAGACCCACCTGCTCGCCGATGACGTCATAGGTTTCGCGGCCGTTGTCCTGCAGGCGGCGCAGGATGGCGCGGTCGAGCTTGTCCAGGGCGGGAGCGCTGCGGTCGCTGTTCATGGCCGCGGATTCTAGGCAGGCGCCGCGCGGGCGCCGTGCACGCATTCCCTAACGCCATCGGCGTGCAGGGCGCCTTGATCAGACGCAACATTCCTGCACGCCAGTCCGCAAAAGGCCCGCGCTTCGCCTTAAATCTGAGCGGCCCCGGTCCTACAGTCATTGGATTGACCCGACGCCAACATCGTCCGCAAGGAGACTGCCCCATGACCGCCGCCCTGCCCCAACAAGCCGCCACCGAGACCTCCGCCTGGGAAAATCCCATGGGCCTGATGGGCTTCGAGTTCGTCGAGTTCACCTCGCCCACGCCCGGCGTGCTGGAGGACGTGTTCGAGAAGCTGGGCTTCACCCTGGTGGCCCGGCACCGCTCCAAGGACGTGGTGCTGTACCGCCAGAACCAGATCAACTTCATCCTGAACCGCGAGCCCGGCAGCCAGGCGGCCTACTTCGGCGCCGAGCATGGCCCCTCCGCCTGCGGCCTGGCCTTTCGCGTCAAGGATGCGCACAAGGCCTATGAGCGCGCGCTGGCGCTGGGCGCCCAGCCCATCGACATTCCCACGGGCCCGATGGAGCTGCGCCTGCCGGCCATCAAGGGCATCGGCGGTGCGCCGCTGTACCTGATCGACCGTTTCGAGGACGGCAAGTCCATCTACGACATCGACTTCGAGTGGCTGCCCGGCGTGGACCATCGCCCCAAGGGCCATGGCCTGAACCTGATCGACCACCTGACGCACAACGTCTACCGCGGCCGCATGGGCTTTTGGGCCAACTTCTACGAGAAGCTGTTCAACTTCCGCGAGATCCGGTACTTCGACATCCAGGGCGAATACACCGGCCTGACCAGCAAGGCCATGACGGCGCCCGACGGCATGATCCGCATCCCTCTGAACGAGGAATCCAAGCAGGGCGGCGGGCAGATCGAGGAATTTTTGATGCAGTTCAACGGCGAGGGCATCCAGCACATCGCCCTGATCTGCGACAAGCTGACCGACGTGGTGGACAAGCTGGGCCTGGCCGGCGTGCCGCTGGCCACGGCGCCCAACGACATCTACTACGAGATGCTCGAATCGCGCCTGCCCGGCCACGGCCAACCGGTGCCCGAGCTGCAGTCGCGCGGCATCCTGCTGGACGGCACCACGGCCGACGGCACGCCGCGCCTGCTGCTGCAGATCTTCTCCACACCCATGCTGGGCCCGGTGTTCTTCGAATTCATCGAGCGCCGCGGCGACTTTCGCGACGGCTTTGGCGAGGGCAACTTCAAGGCGCTGTTCGAGTCGCTGGAGCGCGACCAGATCCGCCGCGGCGTGCTGGAAGGCACCAAGCCCTGAAGTGACAGCCGCGTTCACGGGACGTTTCTATACTCGCGCCTTTTTGCAAATGGGGTGAGGAAATGTCTTTCATGATGTTGGCGCGGCAGGTGGTGGGAAGCGGGCTGCTGGCCTTGGGGCTGGCGGCTGGCGGCGTGGCCGCGGCCAAGCAGGCGCCGCTGACCATCGTCGTGCCCTACGCCGCCGGCGGCCCGCTGGACAAGAGCGCCCGCATCCTGGCCGAGGGCGCGCAGGCGCAGCTGGGCCCCGTGCAAGTGGACAACCGGCCCGGCGCCGGCGGCAGCCAGGGCGCGGCCGCAGTGGCCAAGGCACCGGCGTCCGAGCGGCTGCTGATCATGGGCGCGGTGGCCACGCACGCGGTCAACCCCTGGCTGTCCAAGGACTTCCCCTACGACCCGATCCGCGACTTCAAACCCATCGCCCTGGTGGCGCGCACGCCCAACGTGCTGGTCATGAGCACGGCCCAGGCCGACGCCCTGGGCATTCGCAGCACCACCGACCTGGTCAAGTACCTGAAGGCCCACCCGGACCAGCTGGTCTTCGGCTCGGGCGGCACCGGCAGCATCGGCCACATCGCCGGAGAGATGTTCAAGTCGCTCACCAACACGCGCATGGCGCACCAGCCGTTCCCCGGCGCGGGCCCGGCGCTCAAGGCGCTGCAGGGCGGCAGCGTGGCGCTGGTGTTCGACAACCTGGCCTCCTCGCTGCCGCTGATCCGCGAGGGCAAGCTCAAGGCGCTGGGCGTCACCTCGCTGGGGCCGGACAGCGCCCTGCCCGGCGTGCCCAGCATCAACAGCGAGGTGCCGGGCTTCAACGTTTCGACCTGGTTCGGCCTGTTCGCGCCGGCCAACCTGCCGGAGGCGGAGGCGCGCCGCTATGCGGATGCGTTCTCGGCCGCCATGCGCTCGGCCGGAGGCAGGAAGCAGTTCCAGGCCATGGGCCTGGAGCCCGAGGAGCTGACGCTGGAGGGCTTCGGCACCTTCGTGCGCTCCGAATACAACAAGTACGAGTTTCTGATCAAGGCCGCCAAGATCCGCACGCAGTAAGACTGCGGCGGCGGCGGGCGGCCACGCACACCACAGGAGACATCCCATGGGCCAGCCCCCCGTCGTCTACGGCCAGTCCGAACGCCCCCCGCGCGGGGACTACAGCCGTGCGCAGGACGACTACACCTGCGCGCAGAACTGGGCCGCCTACACCGCGGCCGATCACGACACCTACCACCGGCTGTACCAGCGCCAGTCGGCCCAGCTGCCGGGGCTGGCCAGCGAGGCCTTCATCGCCGCCCTGCCTTCGCTGGGCGCGCGCGAGCGCATTCCGCGTTTCGATGACGTGAACGAGGGGCTGTACAAGGCCACCGGCTGGGAGCTGGTGGCCGTGCCTGGACTCATTCCCGAGGTGCCGTTCTTCCAGCTCCTGGCCAACCGCAAGTTCCCGGTCACGGACTGGATCCGCAAGCCCGAGGAGTTCGACTACATCGTCGAGCCGGACGTGTTCCACGACCTGTTCGGCCACGTGCCGCTTCTGTTCAACCCGGTGTTTGCCGACTACGTGCAGCGCTACGGCGAGGGCGGCCTGAAGGCCGCGCGCCTGGGCGCCTGCGAGATGCTGTCGCGCCTGTACTGGTACACCATCGAGTTCGGCCTGATCCGCGAGAGCGGCGCCCTGCGCGCCTACGGTGCCGGCATTCTCAGCTCGGCCGGCGAGCTGCCTTACTCGGTGCAATCGCCCGAGCCGCGCCGCCTGCCGCTGGAGCTGGCGCGCACCATGCGCACCCGCTACAAGATCGACACCTACCAGCAGACCTACTTCGTCATCAACAGCTTCCAGCAGCTGTTCGACCTGACCGAGGGCGACTTCACCCCGCTGTACGAAGAGCTGCGCGGGCTGCCCGAATTCGCCGCCGACGCCGACTGAGTTTCGGGGCATCCGCCCGGTCAGGCGCGGAAAAACCCTCCTTTTCCGCGCTTTGCCGCGCGGCGGCCTTCGGACAATCGGGGCCATGAAATCCTTGCCCCTTCCTCGCATTGCCCTGGGCCTGGCGTGGGCGCTGCTCGCGCTCACGTGGGCGCTGCCCGCGCAGGCCCTGCGCATCAAGGAAATCGCCGCCGTGCAGGGCGTGCGCAGCAACCAGCTGTCGGGCTATGGCCTGGTGGTGGGACTGGACGGCACGGGCGACCAGTCCACCCAGATGCCCATCACTGCACAGGCCATGGGCAACTACCTGCAGCAGATGGGCATTTCCCTGCCACCGGGCACCAGCGTGCCGCAGCTCAAGAACGTGGCCACGGTGGTGGTCACGGCCGAGCTGCCGGCCTTTGCCCAGCCCGGCCAGCACATCGACGTGGCCGTGTCCTCCATCGGCAACGCCAAGTCGCTCAAGGGCGGCACGCTGATCGCCACGCCGCTGCGCGGCGCCGACGGCGAGATCTACGCCCTGGCGCAGGGCAACTTGGTGGTGGGCGGCGCGGGGGCATCGGCCGGCGGCTCGAAGGTGCAGGTCAACCACCTGAGCGCCGGGCGCATTCCCGAGGGCGCGCAGGTCGAGCGCAGCGTGCCCACGCCGCTGCACGGCGGCGACACCATCACCTTGGGATTGAACGCCTCGGACTTCCAGGCCGCGCGCAAGGTGGCCCTGGCCATCAATGCCCGCTCCGGCCCCGACACCGCCACGGCCCTGGACGGCCGCACGGTGCAGGTGCGCGCCCCTCTGGACCCCGGCGCCCGCGTGAACTTCATCGCCGAGCTGGAAGAGCTGCAGCTGCCCGAATCCACCCCATCGGCCAAGGTGGTGATCAACGCGCGCACCGGCTCCATCGTGCTGAACCAGGCCGTGACACTGGGCCCCTGCGCCATCGCGCACGGCAACCTGTCCATCGTCATCAGCAGCACGCCCGTCATCAGCCAGCCCAACCCGCTGTCGCGCGGACAGACGGTGGTGGCGCAAAAGAGCGACATCGCCATCCAGGCCGACGCCGGCAAGGTCATGCAGGTGCCAGCCTCGCCGCAGCTGGCCGACGTGGTGCGCGCCCTGAACACCCTGGGCGCCACGCCGCAGGACCTGCTGGCCATCCTGCAGGCCATCAAGGCGGCTGGCGCCCTGAACGCCGAGTTGGAGGTGATATGAGGAGGCAACCCCCTGAGCGGCTGCGCCGCTTTCCCCTTCTCTCAAATGGCTGCGCCATTCGGGAAGGGGGACGACGCCACTGGACCGGCGAAGCCGGATCCACGGCGTCTGCTGGCATGAGGCAGCGCACCCGGCGAGGGGCGTGCCCTGGAGGACGGGGATGAGCTTGCTTCCCAACACAACCATGGCCTCCGCGCGTCAGGCGCTGGCCGTGGACGGCCGTTCGCTATCCAACCTGAAGGTGCAGGCCGCCGAGGGCGGCGAGGGCCAGCGCGCGGCGGTGAAGGAATCGGCCAAGCAGCTGGAGTCGCTGTTCATGCGCGAGCTGATCAAGAGCATGCGCGAGGCGACCATGAAGTCCGGCCTGCTGGACGGCGCCGAGGGCAACCTGGCCAACGACCTGTTCGACCAGCAGCTGTCGGTGCAGATGGCCGGCCAGAGCGGCGGCCTGGCCGAGGCCATCCAGCGCCAGCTGGCACGCCAGCTGGGCGGCGAGGGCGACGCTCCTACGCTGATGCCCGGCGCCACGCTGCGCCTGGATGCGCTGCAGCGGCGCCCCGCCCCCAGCGCTGCGGACGACCCGCGCGCGCCGTCGCCGCGCGGCAAGGAGGACTTCGTGCAGGGCCACCGCAGCGCCGCCGAGGCCGTGGCGCGCGAGAGCGGCATCCCCGCCAGCTTCATGCTGGGCCAGGCCGGCCACGAAACCGGCTGGGGCAAGAGCGAGATCCGTCACAAGGACGGCAGCAACTCCTTCAACCTGTTCGGCATCAAGGCCGGGCGCGGCTGGACCGGCAAGGTGGCCGAGATCACCACCACCGAATACATCGACGGCAAGCCGCGCAAGGTGACGGCCAAGTTCCGCGCCTACGACTCGTATGCCGACTCCTTCCGCGACTACGCACGGCTGATCACCGAAAGCCCGCGCTACGAAAAGGCCCTGGCCAAGACCCATTCGGCCCAGGCCTGGGCGGCCGAGCTGCAAAAGGCCGGCTACGCCACCGATCCGAACTACGCCAGCAAGCTCAGCCGCGCCATCCAGAGCACCCTGGCCGTGGCCCGCGTGCCAGCAGCCGGCCAGGCGGCGTCCAGCGTCCAGGCCTGAAGCCGCAGCGTCCCCGAGCCAACGGCACACCGTACAAGCCCCGCATCCCGCTAAAGCACCATGAGCCTTCTCAACGTCGGCGCGCGCGCCCTCCTCGCCAACCAGGTAGCCCTGCAGACCACCGGCCACAACATCGCCAACGTCAGCGTAGCCGGCTATTCGCGCCAGAGCGTGGTGATGCAGACCGTGCCCGGCCAGTTCACCGGCGCCGGCTACATCGGCAAGGGCGTGAACGTGGCCACCATCCTGCGCAACCACAACGAGCTGCTGACGCGCCAGGCCGCCGCCGCGCAGGCCGTGCAGGCGGCAGACACCACGCGCGCCGAGCGCGTCACGCAGCTGCAGGACGTCTTCCAGGGCGGCACCAGCGGCCTGGGCGCGGCCATCAGCGACATGCTCAACTCACTGGGCGACGTGATCAATTCGCCCACCGACATCACGGCGCGCACCGTCACCCTGACGCGCATGGACGAGCTGGCGGCGCGCATGCGCTCCTCGGCCGAACAGCTGCAGCAGATTGAGGTCTCGGTGAATGAGCAGCTCAAAACCGACGTGGTGCGCATCAACAGCCTGGCCGCCAGCATCGCCGACATCAACGAGCAGATCGCCCGCGTCAAGGGCAACGGCCAGACGCCCAACGACCTGCTGGACCAGCGCGACCAGCTCATCCGCGAGCTCAACCAGTACGTGCAGACCACGCAGATCCCGGCCGACGACGGCACCGTGGGCGTGTTCGTGGGCGGCAGCCAGGCGCTGGTGCTGGGCAGCACGGCGGCGCAGCTGTCCCTCGATGAATCACAGCTGTTTCCCGGCAGCCGCCAGCAGGGCCTGTACTTCCTGCGCCCGGGCGCGGCACCGGTGGAGCTCAACGAGAGCATGCTGGGCGGCGGCGAGGTGGCCGGCCTGCTGCGCTTTGCCAACCAGGATCTGGCCGAGGGCCGCAACCTGCTGGGGCGCATGGCGCTGGCCATCGGCACGACCATGAACTACCAGCAGTCCATGGGCCTGACGCTGGACGGCCAGCCGGGCAAGCCGCTGTTCGCCCTGCCGGCGCAGGTGACTGGCGCCACCAGCGGCAGCGCCCAGGGCCGTATCGACCTGAGCAATGCCGCGGCGCTCTCACCCACGAAATTCGCCGCTTCGGACTATGAGGTGCGCTTTTCCGGCACGCCTCCAGGCGGCCAGGTGGTGCGCCTGTCGGACGGCAAGGCCTTCGCCTTCACCAACCTGAACGACCTGCGCAACCAGCAGATCGACGGCCTGACCTTCGACTTCGACGCCACGCCCGCTCCGGCGGCCAACGAGCGCGTGCTGTTCCAGCCCTTCGCCAGCGCCGCCGCCAACCTGCAGATGCTGGTGTATTCGCCGCGCGAGCTGGCCGCCGCCAACCCCATCAACGCGGCCATGGGAACGTCCAATGGCGGCACGCTGCAGCTGGCCGGCCTGAAGGCCACGGGCCTGCAATGGAATGGCGTCAGCTTGAGGGTGCAGACCACCGGCAGCATCACGCCACCGCCCAGCCCGATACCGCCGGTCACGGGCGGCGGCGTCACGCTGACCTTCAACGCCAATGGCCAGTTCACCCTGGGCGGCGCCACCGGCACGCCGCTGGACATGAACGCCAACCCGCCCACCCTGCTGACCGGCCCGCCCTACGCCTATGTGCCGGGCCAGGCCATCCATATCGACGGCTGGTCCATCACGCTGCAGGGCACGCCCAAGGACGGCGACACCGTGACCGTGGGCAACGCCCTGGATCCGCAGTACGGCGACATCTACACCCGCAACGCCGGCAACGCCAGCGCCCTGCAGCAGCTGCGCGACGTGAAGATGTTCGACGAATCCACCCTGGCCGACGGCTATGCCGGCCTGATGGCGCAGGTGGGTACGCGGGCGCAGAGCGCCATGTACGCGGCCCACCTGTCCGACTCCATCGCCAGCAACCTGGAGGCCAGCCGCACCGCTGTATCCGGCGTCAACCTGGACGAGGAGGCGGCCAAGCTGATCCAGTACCAGCAGGCCTACCAGGCCTCGGCCAAGATGCTGCAGGTGGCGCAGACCATCTTCGACAACCTGCTGCAGACCATGGGCCGCTGAGCGCCGCCCGCAGCGACACGACCAACGAACACCTATTCGCGGAGCCCACATGACCAGCAGCTTCTTTCGCGTGAGCACGGCCAACATGTATGACGCCAGTGTGCGCAACTTGGCCACGCGCCAGAAAACCCTGGTCGGTCTGCAGGAGAACCTCACCTCGGGCAAGCGCGTGGTGCGCCCCAGCGACGACCCGGTGGCCGCCGCCCAGGCCGAGCGTGCGCTCACCCGCATCAGTCGCATCCAGAGCGAGCAGCGCACCCTGGAGGTGCAGCGCAGCGCCGTGGCGCTGGCCGAATCGACGCTGGGCGACGCCGTCGGGTTGGTGCAGGAGATGCGCCAGCTCGTCGTGGCCGCCGGCAGCGGCACGCTCAAGAGCGAGGACCGCAAGACCTACGCCAACCAGTTGCAAAGCCTGCGCGACCAGTTCACCGAAGTCATCAACCGCAAGGACACCAACGGCATGCCGCTGCTGGGCGCCCTGGGCAGCGCGCTGCAGGCCTTTGCCGGGCCGCTTTTGTCGGGCACGGACTACCGCTTCGACGGCCTGCCGGGCCAGGCGGCCAGCAACGGCACGGACATCAGCACCACGCTGGACGGCCACGCCACGCTGATGTTCGACCCCGTGCGCGACGGCATCTACACCGCCGGCGTGACGCGCGCGCCGGGCAGCTCGCTGGTGACCAGCGCCATCACCACCAGCAACCGCCAGGCGCTGGCCGGTGCCGACTACAAGCTGACGATCACCGGCGTGACGGTGGACCCTGCCACCGGCGCCACCACGGTCGCCTACGACATGAGCCGCAACGGCGCCGCGGCCAGCTCCCACACCGCCACGGCGCCTGCCGGCCAGCCCATTCCCATCGAAATCAAGCAGGGCACGGACACGGTCATGTCCTTCAACCTGACCGGCACGCCCGCCGCCGGCGATGAGGTCAGCATGAAGCCCAGCTCCAGCCTGATGGGCACGCTGGACTCGGCCATCCGCGGCATCGCCGGCGCCGGCGACAGCGTGGCCGCGTCGCAGGCGGTGGGCCAGGCCCTGGCCAACATCGACGCCGGCATGGAGCGGCTGCACAACATGCGCGGCTACGCCGGCGAGCTGCTCAACCGCGCCGACCGCATCTCCAGCGACCAGGAAAAGCGCTCCGTGCAGCTGGAGGGCGACCGCTCGCGCGCCGAGGACCTGGACATGGTCCAAGGCATCTCGGACTTTCAGAACGCTCACACCGGCTACCAGGCCGCCCTGCAGTCCTACGCTCAGGTGCAAAAACTCTCGCTGTTCGACTACATGCGCTAGGCGCCGCAGGCGGCCTGGCCGCGCCACAATCGCGGCATTGCGCCTTCTTTTTGCGTCCCGAACCGCCTTCGCCCCCATGGTCCAATCCGTCCTCGGCAGCCTGGTACTGGGCTATCGCCCCTTGTGGAATGCCGCCCGGCGCCTGGCCGGCGTGCAGCTGTACGTGCAGCCCGCCGGCGGCGCGCGCCTGGATGCGCCGCACCTGCTGCGCACGCTGCAGGAGCTGTGGACGGCCAGCTCGCCGCCGCTGCTGCTCACCCCGCGCTCGCCCCTGCTGGCCGCCGAGCTGCTGGAGCACGCCCCGCGCGGCGCACCCTGGATCGCCCTGCCCGGCAGCTGGCTGGACGAGCCGCAGCTGCGCCAGCATGCCCAGGCCGCCCACGGCCGGGGCCTGCGCCTGGTCTGGCAGGGCGAGCTGGCGCAGCTGCCCGACGCCGACACCGCGCGCCTGTTCGACAACAGCCTGCTGCACCTGACCAGCGCCGACGCCGTGCGCGCCCTGCAGTCGGCCAGCGCCCCGCGCGGCGCGCCCGCGCCGGCCAACCCCTTGATCCGCGGGCAGATGTACGACAACGTGGCCAGCCGCGCGCTGCTCACCCACTGCCTGGACACCAGCGGCGCGCTGGCCGTGGCCGGCTGGCCCATGGAGGACGTGCTCTACAGCCTGCGCCACCAGCCCGTGCAGCCGTCGTACGAAGTGGTGCAAAAGCTGCTCAAGGCGATCGATGCGGAGCAGTCCATCGACCGCTTCGAGGAAATCCTGAGCGAGGACCCGCTGCTGGCCTACCGCTTCCTGACCTACACCAACTCGGCCGCCCTGGGCCTGCGCACGGGCGTGGACTCGCTGCGCCGCGGCCTGGTCATGATGGGTTACGGCTCGCTGTCGCGCTGGCTGGCCGAGCAGCTGCCGCACTGCGCCACCGAACCCGACCTGCGCCCGGTGCGCGAGACCATGGTGCTGCGCGCCCTGGTCACCGAGCACCTGCTGGACGCCGGCGAAGGCAAGGAGCTGCGCCGCGAGGTCTACCTGAGCGGCCTGCTGTCGCAGATGGACGAGCTGCTGGGTGAGCCGCTGGGCGCCATCCTGCGCCGCCTGCCGCTGTCCGAGCGCGTGTACAACGCCGCCGTGCTGCGCACCGGGCCGTATGCCCCCAGCCTGGAGATGGCCTGCGCGCTGGAGGATGGCGACACGCAGGCCATCACGGCGCTGTGCGAGCTGCACGAGATGTCGCTCGAGCACGTCAACCGCGCCCTGCTGCGCGTGCTGTCCGAACGCGTGGTGGAGCGCCCGGCACGCGGCTGAGGCGCCGCGGGTTTGGAGTGTTTTTGGCCTCCAGCGCCCGCCAGTCAAGCGCTGACTGCTATTGATTTAATAGCAACGACGGCAGCGCATGTAACCGCTCCTGCCTATAGTGGCCCGCGCCCGCCACGACCCCACAACGCAAGGAGACCCGCATGCCCGCCACCCTGCCCCGCACCCCGCTTTGCGACCTGCTCGGCTGCCGCCTGCCCATCGTGCTGGCCGGCATGGGCGGGGTGTCGCGCTCGCAGCTGGTGGCCGCGGTCACGCAGGCCGGGGGCTTCGGCTTTCTGGGCATGGTGCGCGAGCCGCTGGCGCTGATCGAGCGTGAGGTCGCCGCCGTGCGCGCCGCCGGCCACGCGCGCTTTGGCGTCAACCTGATCCCGGCCGGCACCGACGCGGCCCTGCTGGCCTCGCAGATCGACCTGTGCATCGCCCTGCAGGTGCCCGTGGTGGGCCTGTTCTGGGACGTGCACGCGCCGGTCGTCGAGCGGCTGCGCGCCGCCGGCATCACCGTGGTGCACCAGGTCGGCTCGGCCCGGCACGCGCTGGCCGCGCAGGCGGCAGGCGCCCATGCGCTGATCGCCCAGGGGCGCGAGGCCGGCGGCCACGTGCACGGGCGCCAGCCGCTGGCCGAGCTGCTGGGCGAGGTGCTGGCCCTGGCCGAGGTGCCCGTGGCCGCCGCCGGCGGCCTGGCCGACGGCCAGGACGTGGCCCGCGTGCTGGCCGCCGGCGCCCAGGCTGCCGTGCTGGGCACGGCCTTCATCGCCACAGAGGAGTCCTTCGCCCACGACGTGCACAAGCAGCACCTGCTGGCCGCCCAGGCCGGCGACACGGTGCTGACCGAGGCCTTCCACATCAACTGGCCGCCGCACGCGCCGGTGCGGGTGCTGGCCTGCCCGGTGACCCGCGGCGAGCGCGGTGACCCGCAGGCCAGCCCGCGCACCGTGATCGGCGAGGAGGAAGGGCGGCCCATCTATCTGTTCTCCACCGACTCGCCGCTGCGCTCCATGACCGGCGAGCTGGAGGACATGGCCCTGTACGCCGGCGAGGGCGTGGGCAAGGTGGACGCCATCGTGCCGGCCGGCGCGCTGGTGCAGCGGCTGGCGCAGGACGCCGCCGCCCACCTGGCGCTGCTGACCGAGCCGGCGGTGGAATACGCCTCGCCCGTGTGCTACGCGCCGCAGTTCGAGCGCCAGCGCGACGACGCACTCGCCGCACGCCTGAACGAGCTGCTGGAGGCCGAGCGCGCCGGCGCCCGCATCACGCTGGAGAGCGCCCGCGCGCTGCAGCCGGGCCAGGAGGATTTGCGAGCGCTGATCGAGGCCGTCCACGACGACGAGGTCAAGTGGTGCGGCATGCTGCTGCGCGCCCTGCGCAGCCTGGGCGCCCAGCCCTCCAGCCGCACCGGCGACTTTTACGAGCGCGCCATGGCGGTGCCGGACCTGGGCGAGCGCCTGGCCTTTCTCAACCGCGGTCAGGGCTGGGTGGCGCGCAAGGTGCGCGAACTGCTGGCCGAGCTGGAGCACGAGGAATTGCGCGCCGGCCTGGACGCCATGCTGCAAGGTCACCAGGACAACCTGGCGCTGGTCAACAACCGTCTGGGGCTGGATGCGCCGGTACGCTGACGGGCGCTCGTAATGCGAGCAGGCGCCGTGGATCCGGCTTTGCCGGTCCGGTGGCGCCGTCTCCCTTCCCAGCGCGTTGCGCGCCAGAGAAGGGAGAAGCCGCGTAGCGGCTCAGAGGGATGATCGGAGTGCTCGCCAGAACGCCGGTTCCTGCGTGGTGCCGAAGTTGATGCGCATCAGCGTGCAGGGCTGGCGCGTGGCGTGGAACAGCGCGCCGGGGGCGATCAGGTAGCCCTCGTCCAGCATGCGCTGGGCCAGCACGTCGGTGTCCACGCCCGTGTCCACCCAGCCGAACATGCCGGCCGGCTCGGCAGCGAAGGTGCAGCCCGCCTCCAGCGCCAGCTGCACGCTGCGCGCGCGCGCCTGGGCCAGTGCCTGGCGGATGCGCTCGCCGTGGCGGCGCAGCTGGCCCTGCTCGATGCACAGCGCCAGCGCCTTCTCCAGCAGCGACGGCGTGGTCAGCGTGGACAAAAGCTTCGTGTCCAGCAGCCGCTCGACCAGGTGCGGCGGCGCCGCCAGGTAGCCGATGCGCCAGTTGGGCGCCAGGATCTTGGAAAAGCCGCTCACGTAGATGGTGCGCGCCAGGCCGTCCAGCGCCGATAGCCGCGTGGCGTGCTCGGGGGCGATGTGGCCGTAGGTGTCGTCCTCGGCGATGTAGAAGTCGTGCTGCTGCGCCAGCTGCAGGATGCGGTGCGCGCTGGCCGGCGACAGGCTGTAGCCGGTGGGGTTGTGCAGCACGCTGACACTCACGAACAGGCGCGGCGAGTGCAGCTCGCACAGCCGCGCCATCACCTCCAGGTCGGGCCCGTCAGGCCCGCGCGGCACGGGCAGCACGCGCATCCCCAAGGCGTCCAGCCGGGCGAACTCCACGCTCCAGCCGGGTTCTTCCACCAGCACCGGATCGCCCGCCTTGAGCAGCGCGCGGCTGACGATGTCCAGCGCCTGCGTGGCACCCATGGTGGTGATGATCTGCTGCGGCGCGGCGGGAATCTGCCGGTCCGCCAGTCGCCGCGCCAGCGCCGCGCGCAGGCCGGCGTCGCCCATGGGCTCGCCATAGCTGAACGAGCCCTGGTCCAGCGCACCGCCGGCCGCCAGTTTGCGCACGGCGGCGGGCAAGAAGCGCGCCTCCTGCAGCCAGGCCATGGGCAGCACGCCGGCGCCCGGCTGCGGACGGGCCGAGGGCTGGTGGAACATGCCGCGGATCAGCGCCGTGGCGTTGATGCGCGAGCCCGAGGCGCGCGCGCCGCCGCCCAGGGCGCCCTGCAGCGTGGGTACGGCCGCTCCCATATCCATAGCTGCCAGCGCTTGTCCCTCCTGGGCTGGAGCCACTTTTTGTCCCAAATCGCGCACGAAGAAGCCGCGCTGGCGCTGGGCCTGCACCAGGCCCTGGGCCAGCAGCTTGTCGTAGGCGGCGACCACGGTGTGCGGGCTCACGCCCTGCTGGCGCGCGCACTCGCGCACCGAGGGCAGGCGGGCGCCGGCGGGCAGCAGCCGCGCGCGGATGCGCTCGGCAAAGCGCTCGGCCAGCTGGTCGGTCAGGGTGCGGTCGGGGGTGCGGGTGAGCATGTGTCGGTGGCGCGAGCGATACAGTTTGTGCGGGTGTGGGGCTGTACTGTACCGGTACTGTAATGGCATCAGGGCCTAGAGTGTCCCCTTCGCCTGTGCTTTTTTGCCACCCCACACTCCCATGCCCCTGGTCGAATTCACTGCCCTGCTGGTGCTGGCCACCGCGATGAGCTTCACGCCCGGCCCCAACACCACGCTGTCCACCGCCCTGGCGGCCAACCGCGGCCTGCCCGCGGCGATGCGCTTCGTCGTCGCCGTGCCCGTGGGCTGGAGCCTGCTGCTGCTTTTGTGCGCCGCCGGCCTGGGCGCGGCCGTGGTGGCCATGCCGCCGCTGCGCTGGGGCATCAAGGCGCTGGGCATCGGCTACCTGCTGTGGCTGGCGTTCAAGCTGGCGCAGTCCGCGCGCCTGTCCGAGGCCGACGCGTCCCGCCTGTCGGTGGGCTTCTGGCAGGGCGTGCTGCTGCAGTTCGTGAACATCAAGGCCTGGCTGCTGGCGCTGACCATCGTCGCCGGCTGGGTCATCGGCCACGACGACGGCACGGCCCGCCTGGCCGTGGTGCTGCCGGTGATGCTGGCCTTTGCCTTCACCAGCAATTTCACCTACGCCCTGCTGGGCGCGCTGCTGCGCCACTGGCTGGCCCACGGCCGCCGTCTGCTGTGGTTCAACCGCGCCATGGCGGCCGTGCTGGTGGCCACCGCACTGTGGATGGTGGCGGCATGACAACCGCCCCATCGCGCCCGCTGGAGGGTCATGCTCCGCAGCCAGTGACATCAGCCCTGCCGCATCACGGTGCGCCCCACCAGGCCAGCGCACGCCGTGGATCTGGCTTTGCCAGTCCACCAGCGTGGCCCCCCGCGAGGGGGGAGGCGCGCAGCGCCTCGGGGGGTGCCGCCGAGTCCCGCGGACTGCTGCTGGGCTTGCTGGGCGTGGCCATCTTCGCCCTGACCCTGCCCATGACCCGGCTGGCCGTGGGCACGCCCGAGGCGCCCCTGATGAGCGGCCTGTTCATCGCCATGGGTCGGGCCGCCGTGGCGGGCCTGCTATCGGTGGCGCTGCTGGCATGGCAGCGGGCGCCGCTGCCGGCGCGCGCCGACTGGGCGCCGCTGGCCCTCACGGCGGCGGGCGTGGTGTTCGGCTTTCCGCTGCTCACCTCCTGGGCCATGCGCCACGTGGGCGCGGTGCACGCGGCGGTCATCATCGGGCTGCTGCCGCTGGCCACGGCGCTGGCGGGCGCGCTGTTGCACCGCCAGCGGCCCTCGGGCGCCTTCTGGGCCTGCGCGCTGCTGGGCTCGGGCCTGGTGGTGGGCTATGCGCTGCTGCGCTCGGGCCAGGAAGGCCTGGCGCTGCATCCGGCCGACCTGCTGCTGATGGCCGCCGTGCTGTGCGCCGCCGGTGGCTACGCCTGGGGCGGACGGCTGGCGCAGCGCATGCGCGCCGACGCGGTCATCTGCTGGGCGCTGGTGCTGTCGCTGCCCGCCACGCTGCCGCTGGCGCTGTGGTCGTGGCCACACACCGCCATGCCGGCCGCGGCCTGGGGCGGGTTTGCCTACGTGGCGGTGTTTTCCATGTGGCTGAGCTTTTTTGCCTGGTACCGCGGTTTAGCACTGGGAGGCACGGTGCGCGTCAGCCAGACACAGCTAGCCCAGCCCTTCATGAGCATGCTGTTCGCCGTGCCGCTGCTGGGCGAGCGCCTGGACGCGGTGAGCCTGGGCTTCGGCCTGGCGGTGCTGGCCACGGTGGCCATCGGCCGGCGCCTGCCCGTGCAAAAACGCTGATAACCGCCGCAATCCATGCCGTATGCTGCGCCCGCCCGGCGGCCACCCGCGCCGCGGGCGCCCGCCGCACAACGGCATCCTTGCAACCATGACGGCGCTAAAAGCGCTGCCCTTTCCTGTCGGAGACACCTTCCCATGACCGCATGGACCCTGGCGCAACGCGCCGCCAAGATGAACCCTTCCGTGATCCGCGAGATCCTGAAGGTGACCGAGAAGCCCGGCATCATCAGCCTGGCCGGCGGCCTGCCCTCGCCGCAGACCTTCCCCGTCCAGTCCTTCGCCCAGGCCGCTGCCCAGGTGCTGGCGCACGACGGCGTGTCGGCCCTGCAGTACGCGGCCAGCGAGGGCTACACGCCGCTGCGCGAGGCCATCGCCGGCTTCCTGCCCTGGGACGTGGATCCGGACCAGGTGCTGATCACCACCGGTAGCCAGCAGGCGCTGGACCTGATCGCCAAGGTGCTGATCGATGAGGGCAGCCGCGTGCTGGTGGAGACGCCCACCTACCTGGGCGCGCTGCAGGCCTTCGCGCCCATGGAGCCGCAAGTAGTGGCCGTGGCCAGCGACGACGAGGGCGTGCTGGTCGACGACCTGGCCGCCAAGGTGGGCAGCGGCGCAGACAAGGCGCGCTTTTTGTACGTGCTGCCCAACTTCCAGAACCCCACCGGGCGCACCATGACCGAGGCGCGCCGCCAGCAGCTGACCGAGCGCGCCGCCGAGCTGGGCCTGCCCCTGGTGGAGGACAACCCCTACGGCGACCTGTGGTTCGACCAGCCGCCGCCCAAACCCCTGACGGCCCGCAACCCGGAAGGCAGCATCTACATGGGGTCGTTCTCCAAGGTGCTGGCGCCCGGCCTGCGCCTGGGCTTCCTGGTGGCGCCGCGCCACATTTATCCCAAGCTGCTGCAAGCCAAGCAGGCGGCCGATTTGCACACACCCAGCTTCAACCAGCGCCTGGTGGCCGAGGTGATGAAGAACGGCTTCCTGGACCGGCACGTGCCCACCATCCGCGCTCTGTACAAGGCCCAGTGCGCGGCCATGCTGGCGGCGCTGGACGAGTACCTCAAGCCCCTGGGCGTGACCTGGAACCGCCCGGCCGGCGGCATGTTCCTGTGGCTGCGCCTGCCTGAAGGCGTGAACGCGCTGGAGCTGCTGCCGCGCGCCGTGGAGCACAACGTGGCCTTCGTGCCCGGCGCCGCTTTCTATGCCGAAAGCGGCGACGAGCGCACGCTGCGCCTGTCCTTCGTCACGGCCAGCGAAGAGCAGATCCGCACGGCCATCGCCGCCCTGGCCAAGGCAATTCGGGGAACAACCCCCTGAATTAGGAGCAACCCCCTGAGCGGCTTGCGCCGCTTCCCCCTTCTCTCGCGCTGCGCGCGGGAAGGGGGACGCCGCCCGTGCGGCGGGGCGGCCCTTGCACGGCGGCCCTCGCCTGGCGGGCGCCGGTTGCAAAGGTCGCCGGCGACGCGCACACCATCAATAACTCATACGGAACCTTTCGCATGCGCCAGCGCCCCTTCAGCCAAGTCGATGTCTTCACTGCCACGCCCTACCTCGGCAACCCGCTGGCCGTGGTGCTGGACGGCGAGGGCTTGAGCGACGACGAGATGCAGCGGTTCACGAACTGGACCAACCTGTCGGAGGCCACCTTCCTGCTGCCGCCGACCGAGGCCGGCCGCGCCGGCGGCGCCGACTACCGGGTGCGCATCTTCAGCCCCGGGCGCGAGCTGCCGTTCGCCGGCCACCCCACCCTGGGCAGCTGCCACGCCTGGCTGCAGGCCGGCGGGCAGCCCCGCCAGCCGGGGCGCATCGTGCAGGAATGCGGCGTGGGCCTGGTCCAGCTGCGCCAGCACGGCCAGCAGCTGGCCTTTGCCGCGCCGCCGCTCATCAAGAGCGGCCCGCTCCCCGAGGCCGAGGTGCAGCTGATCGCCCGCGGCCTGGGACTGTCGCGCAGCGACATCCTGCACCACGCCTGGTGCGACAACGGGCCGAACTGGCGCGGCGTGATGCTGGCTTCGGCCGGGCAGGTGCTGGCGCTCCAACCCGACGCCGCCGTGCTGGCGGGCCTGGACGTTGGCGTGGTCGGCCCGCGCGGCAAGGTCGGCGTGGTGGCCCCGCATGCGCCGGGCACCCATGAGCCAGCCTTCGAGGTGCGCGCCTTCTTCCCCGGCAACAACGGCATGGCCGAAGACCCCGTCACCGGCAGCCTGAACGCTGCCCTGGCCCAGTGGCTGATCGGCGCCGGCCTGGCACCCGCACAGTACGTGGCCGCCCAGGGCACGGCTCTGGGCCGCGCCGGCCGCGTGCACGTGCGGCAGGAGGACGGCGAGATCTGGATCGGCGGCCACTCGACCACCTGCGTGCGCGGCGAGGTGCTGCTGTGACCGCCGATGCCTCCAGCCGTCCCGGCGTGGACCACCTGGTCATCCTGGCCGCCGACCTGGACCAGGGCGCCGACTGGTGCCGGCGCACCCTCGGCGTGGAGCCGGCCGCGGGCGGCGAACACCCGCTGATGGGCACGCACAACCGGCTGCTGAATCTCTCCAGCCCCGAGCACCCGCGCAGCTACCTGGAGATTATTGCTATCAATCCAGGAGCTGTCAGCGCAAGCCCTGCGGGGGCTGGACGCTGGTTTGACATGGATGACCCGGCCCTGCAGGCGCAGGTGGCGGGCGCCGGCCCGCGCCTCATCCACTGGGTCGCCCGCGTGCCGGGCATCGCCGCCAGCCACGCGGCGCTGGCCGCGCGCGGCCTGGACCGTGGCGAGATCATCACCGCCAGCCGCCCCACGCCACTGGGCCTGCTGCAGTGGCGCATCACCGTGCGCCAGGACGGCCAGCGGCTGATGGACGGCTGCCTGCCCACGCTGATCGAGTGGGGCGAGCGCCACCCCTGCGACAGCCTGCCGGACAGCGGCGTGCAGCTGCAGTCCCTGCGCCTGGAGCACCCCGAGGCCCACGCCCTGGCCGGCGCCTGCACTGCCGCCGGGGTGCACCAGGTGGCCGTGGAGGCCACCGCCGCCCCGCGCCTGCTGGCCGCGCTGCGCACGCCGCGGGGGCTGGTCAGCCTGTCCAGCCGCGCCCCGCAATGACACCGCCCGAGAAAGCATCCATGACCGCCACCTGCCCGCCGCTGCCCACGCTGTCCGACATCGAGGACGCCGCACGCGCCGTCTACCAGCAGTTCCAGGCCACGCCCCAGTACCGCTGGGGCCAGCTGGGCCAGCGCCTGGGCACCGAGTGCTGGCTCAAGCACGAGAACCACAACCCCGTGGGCGCCTTCAAGATCCGCGGCGGGCTGACCTATTTCGCGCAGATGGCGCGCCGCGGCGAGCTGCCGCGCGAGGTCATCAGCGCCACGCGCGGCAACCACGGCCAGAGCATCGGCTGGGCCGCGCGCCAGCACGGCGTGGCCTGCACCATCGTCGTGCCGCATGGCAATTCGGTGGAGAAGAACGCCGCCATGCGCGCCCTGGGCGTGCAGCTCATCGAGCACGGGGGCGACTTCCAGGCCGCGCGCGAGCACGCCATCGCCCTGGCGGCGCAGCGCGGCGCCCACATGGTGCCCAGCTACCACCCCGACCTGGTGCGCGGCGTGGCCACCTACTGGTGGGAGCTGCTGCGCGCCGTGCCGCACCTGCAGGTCGCCTACGTGCCCATCGGCCTGGGCTCGGGCGCCTGTGCGGCCATCGCCGCCAAGCTCGCACTGGGTCACGGCGTGCGCATCGTCGGCGTGGTCAGCCGCCACGCGCCCACCTACGCCGAATCGCTGGCCGCCGGCCGCGTGGTCGAGGCGCCGGTGAGCACCGCGCTGGCCGACGGCATGGCGGTGCGCGTGGCCGACCCGCAGGCGCTGGCCGTGCTGCGGCAGCACCTGGACCACGTGGTGCAGGTCAGCGACGAGGAGGTGGCCGCCGCCATGCGCGCGCTATTCACCGACACGCACAACGTGGCCGAGGGCGCCGGCGCCGCCGCCCTGGCCGGCGCGCTGCAGGAGAAAGACCGCCTGGCCGGCCAGGCCGTGGGCCTGGCGCTGACGGGCGGCAATGTGGATGCCGGAGTGTTCGCCCGCACGCTCGCGGCCGGCTGACGCGGTGGCCATGGCGCGCAGGTTTCAACCAACGAAACGTCGCGCGCAATGCCGGCGGTCACCCGAACAGCCTTGCCCTCATGAAAGAGGCCCAGACCGGGGGAGAGCACGACCGGGTTAACCCGGAACGGAGTTTCGCACCGTAAAAACTTCATCGCGCGGTTTGACTCCAGCGCGCCCGGACCAACACCATTGCTCCCAGGCCGCCGCCAAGCGCGGCCGGGAGACATGCCATGCGATGGAGACAGCGCCCGCCGGGCTCTAACTGGGGCGATTTCGGACCGGACGACCAGCTGGGGCGGGCCAACCTGATCGGCCCCGAGCAGGTGCGCCGCGGCGCGCAGGAGGTGCGCGAAGGCCGCAGCTTCTGCCTGTCGCTGCCGCTGGACCTGCCCGGCGGCAACGCCCTCAACGCCCGGCGCCACCCGCCGCGCCTGTCGCCCACCCGGGCCGAAGGCAGGGCCGACGGCCGGCCCTACGTCAACTTCCCCCTCGGCCACGTCCACGCTGGCGCCACCGACGTGGTCAGCGACGACCAGGTGCTGCTGTCGCTGCAGTACTCCACGCAGTGGGATTCTCTGGCCCACGTGGGCTCGCTGTTCGACCCCGAGGGCGACGGGCGGCTGCGCACTGTCTACTACAACGGCTACCGGGGCCACGAGCACGTGCTGGGCCCGGTGGACCACGGACTGCCGCACAGCGATGCCGACGGCGCCCCCGGGCCGTACCGCCCGCTGTGCTGCGAGGGCCGCCCCGCAGACGCCAGCGTGGCGCGCGCGCTGGGGGTGGAGAACCTGGCCGTCAAGGGCATGCAGGGCCGGGGCGTGCTGGTGGACCTGGCCCGCGTCTACGGCACGCAGTTCCAGGACATCGGCTACGACCAGCTCATGCACGCCATGGAGCGCTGCGGCGCCGCCGTCGAGCCCGGCGACATGCTGCTGCTGCGCACCGGCTTCGCCGGCCTGGTGCTGTCGATGCAGGGCCAACCTGATCCCGAGCGCCTGCACCACAGCTGCGCGGCGCTGGACGGCGGCGACCCGCGGCTGCTGCAATGGATCACCGACAGCGGCATCGCCGCCCTGGTGGCGGACAACTACGCCGTGGAGCGCCACCCGTCCCGGCGCGTGCATGACGATGGCGCGCCCCACCCGCTGCTGCCGCTGCACGAGCACTGCCTCTTCAAGCTCGGCCTGCCGCTGGGCGAGCTGTGGTACCTGGACGAGCTGGCCGACGCCCTGCACGCCCTGGGCCGCACGCGCTTCCTGCTCACGGCGCCGCCGCTGCGCCTGCCCGGCGCCATCGGCTCGCCGGTCACGCCCATCGCCACTCTTTGAGCGCCACGACCTCCTATTCGCTTTTCTGTTCCTGCTGCTTTCCTTCACACAACCACACCCGGAGACACCACCATGCCCCGCCTCTTTTCCCTGCAGTTTCCGCTGCGCCAGTGCGCTCGCGCCGCGCTGAGCGCCGTCCTCGCCTTGGCCGGCGCCAGCGCCATGGCCCAGATCTCGGACGACGTCGTGCGCGTGGGCATCCTCAGCGATCTGAGCGGCCCCTTCGCCGACATCACCGGCCCGGGCAGCGTGGCGGCCATCCAGATGGCCATCGACGACTTCGGCGGCCAGGTGCTGGGCAAGAAGATCGAGCTGTTCACGGCCGACCACCAGAACAAGGCCGACATCGCCTCCAGCAAGGCGCGCGAATGGTTCGACACCGGAAAGGTCGACGCAATCATGGACGTGGCCGTCTCGGCGCCCGCGCTGGCGGTGCTCGAGGTCGCCAAGCAAAAGGACAAGGTGATCGTGTTCAACGGCCCGGGCATCGACCGCCTGACGGGCGACCTGTGCATGCCCAGCACCGTGCACTACGTGTACGACACCTATGCCCTCGCCAACGTGACGGCCAGTGCCATCACTGAGCGCGGCGGCAAGGACTGGTTTTTCATCACCGCCGACTATGCCTTCGGCCACAGCCTGCAGGAGCAGGCCGCCGCCGTGGTGACGGCGCACGGCGGCAAGGTACTGGGCGCCGCCCGCCACCCGATCGGCGCGACGGACTTCGCCTCGTTCCTGCTGAGCGCGCAGAGCAGCAAGGCCCAGGTCATCGGCATGGCCAACGCCGGCGGCGACACGGTCAACACCATCAAGGCCGCGCGCGAGTTCGGCCTGACCACGGGCAAGAACAAGCAGACCCTGGCCGGCCTGCTCATGTACATCAACGACGTGCACGCCATCGGCCTGCGCACCGCCGCCGGGCTGATGCTGACCGAGGCCTTCTACTGGGACATGAACGACGAGACCCGGGCCTGGTCCAAGCGCTACTTCGAGAAGATGAAGAAGATGCCCAACATGAGCCAGGCGGGCGCCTACTCGTCCACGATGCACTACCTGAAAGCCGTGCAGGCCGCCAAGACCGACGACACGGCCAAGGTCATGGCACAGATGAAGGCCACGCCCATCAACGACTTCTTCGCCAAGAACGGCCGCATCCGCGAGGACGGCCGCATGGTGCACGACATGTACCTGTTCCAGGTCAAGTCGCAGGCCGAGTCCAAGTACCCCTGGGACTACTACAAGCTCGTGGCCACCGTGCCGGGCGACAAGGCCTTCCTGCCGCTGTCGCAGTCCAAGTGCCCCATGGTGAAGAAATGACGAACACCGTACTCGTCGTGGGCGCCACCGGCGTCGTGGGCCAGGCCTGCCTGCGCCACTTCGCCGCCCTGCCCGGCTGGCGCGCCGTGGGCGTGGCGCGCCGCGCCATCGCCCTGCCCGCAGGCGCCACCGCGCTGCAGCTGGACCTGCAGGACGCCGCCGCCTGCCAGGCTGCGCTGGGCGCGCGGGAGGACATCACCCATGTGGTCTATGCCGCTGTGTACGAGCAGCCCGGGGGCCTCGTGGGCGGTTGGCGCGACCAGGAGCAGATGCGCATCAACCTGCAAATGCTGCGCAACGTGGTCGAGCCGCTGGACCGCCCGGGTGGTGCGCTGCGCCATGTGACCATCATGCAGGGCGGCAAGGCCTACGGCGTGCACATCCACCCGCAGATCGCCGTGCCCGCGCGCGAGCGCTGGCCGCGCGACGCCCACGAGAACTTCTACTGGCTACAGGAGGACTTTCTGCGCGAGCGCCAGGCCCGCTCGGGCAATGCCTGGCACTTCACCATCCTGCGTCCGCGCATCGTGTTCGGCGACGCGGCGGGCAGCAACATGAACCCCATCCCGGCCATCGGCGTGTACGCCTGGCTGCGGCACGAGCAGGGCCTGCCCCTGTCCTACCCCGGCGGCCCGCCGCGGGTGAACCAGGCCATCGACGCCGACCTGATCGCCCAGGCCTGCGCCTGGGCGGCCGAGTCGCCGAACGCACGCAACGAGACCTTTAACCTGGAAAACGGCGACGTGTTCGTCTGGCAGAACGTCTGGCCGGCCATCGCCGACGCGCTCGGCATGCCCGTGGGCGAGCCCGAACCGCAGTCGCTGGCCGAAGCGCTGGCCGGCCAGCAGCCGGCCTGGGAGCGCCTGGTGGATAAGTACCGGCTGGCCGCGCCGCGCGACCTCGCGGCCTTCATCGGCCAGGGCGCGGTGTACGCCGACTTCCAGATGAACCACGGCAAGGCCGGACCGCTACCGCCCGTGATCATGAGCTCGGTGAAGATCCGCCAGGCGGGCTTTCACGCCTGCATGGACACCGAGGACATGTTCCGCAAATGGTTTGGCCTGCTGCAGGCGCGCCGAATGCTGCCCACGGCGCAGCAGGCTCGGGACCAGGCATGAAGATCGAGCGCATCACCAGCACCATCGTCGACCTGCGCCTGCAGCGCACGCACCGGCTGGCCATGGCCACCATGGCCCGGCACACGCTGGTTGTGGTGCAGGTGCACACGGACGATGGCCCTACCGGTCTGGGCGAGATGTCGGTGATCGCCGGCTACGACGCCATGGCCGCTGGCGCCGCCAAGGCCGTCATCGACGAGGTGCTGGCGCCCGTGCTGCTGGGCCAGGATCCGCGCCGGCTGTGGCATGCCATCGGCCTCATGGACCGCGCCATCAAGGGCAACCTGCCCTGCAAGGCCGCCCTGGAGATGGCCTGCGTGGACATCACCGCGCGCGCCCTGGGCGTATCCGCCGCCGCGCTCTTCGGCGGCGCGGTACGCGACCGGCTGGAGATGGTGTGGGTGCTGGCCAGCGGCGACCTGGAGCAGGAGGTGCAGGAGGCGCGCGAAAAGCTGGACCAGCGCACGCACCGGCATTTCCTGGTCAAGATCGGCACCGGCGATCCTCGTGCCAACGTCGAGCGCGCCGTCGCCCTGCGCGAGGCGCTGCCCGAAGCCGCCACCGTGCGCGTGGACGTGAACCAGGCCTGGGACGAGGCCACCGCGCGCTGGGCCATCCCTGCGCTGCACGCGGGCGGCATCGCCGTGGTCGAGCAGCCGGTGCACGCCTCGGCCATCGACGCCATGCGACGTCTGGCGCAGTGCAGCCTCCTCACGGTGATGGCCGACGAGGCCGTGGCCACCTCCCAGGAGGCCATGGCCTACGCCGGCACGCACGCCTGCGATGCGCTGTCGATCAAGGTGTCCAAGCACGGGGGGCTGCTGCGCACGCAGCAGATTGCCCACATGGCGGCCGCGGGCGGCTTGGCCCTGTTCGGCGGCACGATGATCGAGGGCGCCATCGGCACGTCGGCGTGCGCCCAGCTGTATTCCACGCTGCCGGACCTGCAGTGGGGCTGCCAGCTCTTCGGCCCGCAGCTGATGGTGGACGACGTGGCCACCAGCGGCCTGCGCTACGAGGACTTCACCCTGCGCGTGCCCCACGGCCCGGGCTTCGGTGCGACGCTGGACCCGGACAGGCTTGCCTACCACCAGCGGCGCGCCCACGCCGGGCCCTGAGCACCCTGCGCCGTCGCCCCGGCGGCGCCCCACCACGCTCCATACCCCCACCACCCCAGGAGACACCGCCATGCGTTTGCACTTCAAGGACTCACCCAGCCGCCGCACCGCCCTCGCGCGCCTGCTGGCTCCCGCCGCCCTGGCACTGCTGCCGGCGCTGGCTTCGGCGCAGAGCTACCCGGACAAGCCCATCCGCATCATCGTGCCGTTCGCCGCCGGCACCGCCACGGACACCGTCACCCGGCTCGCCGCCCAGCAAGTCTCGGACGCGTTGAAACAGCCCGTGCTGGTGGACAACCGCCCCGGCGCCAACGGCGCCATAGGCGCCAGCGCTGTGGCCAAGGCGCCGGCGGACGGCTACACGCTGCTGGTTACCACCAACACCACCCAGGCCGCCAATGTGAGCCTGCTCAAGAGCCTGCCGTATGACCCGCAGAAGGATTTCGCACCCGTCTCGCTGATCGGCAAGGGCACCTTCGTACTGGTCACGCGCCCCGAAGCACCGTACGCCAGCCTGGCGGAGTTCGTTGCCTACGCCAGGGCCAACCCGGGCAAGGTGAGCTACGCTAGCTCCAACAGCTCGGGCATCGTCTCAGGCGCCACGCTGGCGCTCAAGGCGCAACTCGACCTGATCCACGTGCCCTACAAGAGCGGCCCGGCCGCGATCACCGAGACCCTGGGCGGGCAGGTGTCGGCACTGTTCATCGACATCCAGTCCGCCCTGCCGCAACTGCGCAGCGGCAAGCTGACGGCGCTGGCCGTCACCACCGCGCAACCGCACCCGCTGCTGCCCGGCGTGGCCAGCCTGGCCAGCGCGCCCGGCATGGCGGGCTTTGACCTGTCGTATTGGATCGGTGTCTATGCACCCGCCGGCACACCGCCCGCCGTGCTGCGGGTGTTGAACCAGCAGTTCACACAATTCACCCGGTCCAAGGAAGTCGTGGACCGCTTTGCCGATGTGGGCTTCATGATCGAGGGCAGCTCGGGCGCGGCGCTGGAGCAGTTCACGCGCAGCGAGACCGGCAAGTGGCGCGATCTGATCGCGGCAGCGGGGATCGAGGCCCAGTGAGTACGCGCCAGCGCAACAGCGCCCCTGGCGGCGTTCAGCGCGCGCACCGGTAGTGCAGGGCCACTGCGCCGCAGCGCAGCGGCGCGGCCTGACGGGCGAGGTAAGCCGACCGCCGTAGGCGGGTCAGCTTGAACGCAGAGTTAGATGCGAAGGCCAAAAGGGAGCGCCCAGGCTTAGGGACGGACGCAGCCCACGGAAAAGTGCTGGCCCACCGAAGCGGCGCGGCGCTGCAAGAATGATAGCTGGGGGCGCTTGCTACACATGTGCTGGAGGCCAAAAAGGCTTGAAAAGCCCTTGGACAATGCAGAGCGCCGGAACAAGTGGCTGCGCGCATAAAGCGGGCGATGGGACTAACGCAGAGTTCAGCGGCAGGCGGACAGCGTAGCTGGCCGACTGTCCGCAGGGCCGGGTGTTAGACGTGATTTTCGAGGCAATTATTTGCTCCTAAGAATCAATATCTCTGGGAGGGTATGGAACAGGAAGATGAATGAGAACTCCCAGGAGCCTAGTCGCCGCCTCGGTGAATTTGGCGTAGTCCAACCGACCACCAATTTTTGTTCCCACACAAGAGCTTGCGTCTGCCTTATATTCTGGTGTTTCTACATGCCACCTTGATTTGTTACGACCATTTCCTTGGAAGTATTCAACGATGTGTTCGCGCATATTGCGCAAATCCTTTATATCTCGCCCAGGAAATGAGTCGATTTCAGCAAAATCAATTTCCTTGCAAAGGCCAAGGTCTTGGACCCAGCGGCGATGTTCAAGAAGCTTGTTTACGGCAACCACAAAATAAAGATGCTCACAGCGAAGGGTATCCATAAGCGCTACATGATCTAAATCGCAATTGTGTACTAGATCATGAAACATATTTGTGGTGTCAACTATTCGCTTTGATTGATGAATGACGCCTCTAGTCCACTGAACTAAGCCGCAAAATGCCATAAAGCGCTCATCATCTTTCGACATGATCGGAACGGTCTTATTCATTTTGTACCCTATTTGCGTTCAATCGTTGTGATAGACGTCTAACTAGATTTAGACGACTGCAGGCCTACCACATTCGTCGCATAACAACATTGCTCATATCTAAGCACGCTTGAACGTCATAACGCCTCCGTTTAGCCAACCCAAAAAATGTCGGATGCCCACACGGACGTGAAGTTGTAACTTCATGCTACAGCATCGCCTCACATTCACGAACCGTTCCCCGGCTCAAGCGAGTCGCAACGGATTGGACTTAACAACTACTGCCTCAACACGCCACCGCACCACCGTCACATTCGTCCTGTCACCGGCGCGGCGGTTTTGATGAAGCTGGTATGCGCATAGCCCAGCCGGTCGGTCAGGTTGGTGCTTCAGGTGCACCCGCCAGGGCGTGCTCCCTGCCCAGCGGTGCGGTAGGCCAGGCCCAGGTTCAACATGCCATGGCCCGGCGTGGCGGCCTCGAACCCGGCCACGCGGTTCTGGCGGGGGTTCCGCACCCATGGGACCTGGCTTCCCAGGCGTGCCAGGTGGCGTCCAGGCGCAGGCCGGCACGCGCGGCGGGGATGCGGGGCAGCAGCTGGCCGCCGCCGGCGAGCCACGCGCTCGACGTCGCCAAACAGGGGATGCTCTTATGGCGGTCCAGGCGCTGGCGCACCGGCCTTCGGCAGTTGAAGGTGGCGCCGATCTCGCGGTACTGCAGCAGTTGCAGGCTGTCGAACGTGCGGCCGTAGGTCTGGTTGCGGGGAAAGCGATCCGCCGAGAGCATGTCTACAGGTGTTCACGTTGCCTGGGTCTTGACACGCCATGTCGGCGTTGCTGCGCTCTTTACTGGCTGGACGGGGGGCGTCTCCACCCGAAGTCACGGATGAACGAACGGGCGCGCCCGCTTTGGAGCGGGGTTGGACTACCGCGCATTGGTGACCAGCCGGCAGCCCGCGCAAAAGGAGCTCATCAGCCGCCAGCGCTGCCAGCGGCCGAGCCCCCCTCTCACCCAGCGCTATGCCGCCCCGCCCACTCCCACGCCAGCTGCGCCAGCGGGCCGGCCTTGCGCCCCGTCTCCACCGCGTCCGCCGATGCGGCGCTGCCGTCGGCCGCGCGCTGGGCAATGCCGTACAGGATGGCGGCCATGCGGAACAGGTTGTAGGCCATGTAGAAGGCCCAGTGGCCCTGCACCTCGCGGCCCGTGGCGGCCTGGTAGTCGGCCAGGTACTGCGCCTCGCCGGGGATGCCCAGCGCCGCCAGATCCAGCCCGCCGATGCCGCGCCACAGCGCGGGCGGCACGTTCCAGGCCATGCAGTGGTAGGACAGGTCGGCCAGCGGGTGGCCCAGGGTGGACAGCTCCCAGTCCAGCACGCCGATGACGCGCGGCTCGCTGGGGTGGAACACCAGGTTGTCCAGGCGGTAGTCGCCGTGCACCAGCGTGGTCTCGTCGCCCGGTGGCAGGTGCGCGGGCAGCCACTCCATCAGGCGGTGCATGGTGTCGTCGACGGGCACCGTCAGCGCGCGGCACTGGCGCGACCAGCGGTCGATCTGGCGCTGCACGTACTGGCCGGTGCGGCCGTAGTCGCCCAGGCCCACGGAGGCGTAGTCCACGCCGTGCAGCGCGGCGATGACGCGGCCCATCTCGCGATACAGATCGCCGCGCTCGGCCGGCTGCAGCCCCGGCAGGGCCGGGTCCATGAACACGCGGCCCTGCAGGAACTCCATCACGTAGAACGGCGTGCCCAGCAGGCTGTCGTCCTCGCAGTAGGCCAGCATGCGCGGCACGGGCACATCGGTGCCCTGCAGCGCCCGCATGACGCGGTACTCGCGGTCGATGGCATGGGCGGATGCGGCGATCGGCCCCGAGGGCTTCTTGCGCAGCACGTAGCTGCGCCCGCCCGCTGTGACGCGGAACGTGGGGTTGGACTGCCCGCCCGACAGCGGCGTGGCCTGCACCGTGTCCGCGCCGCCGGCCAGGCCCTGCGCGCGCAGGTAGTCGCCGAGCGGCCCGAGGGCCAGGGGGGTCGTGGCCGCGGCGCTCACAGCGAACTCACCAGGTGTGCGCCGTCCACCGCCACCGTGGCGCCGGACATGGCCGCGCCCGCGTCCGAGGCCAGCAGCAGCAGCGGCCCGTCCAGGTCGGTAAGCTCCCCAAAGCGCCGGCTCGGGATGCGGCTGCGCAGCTTGTCGCCCGCCTCGCTGGTCAGGAAGTCGCGGTTCAGGTCGGTCACCACGTAGCCGGGCAGCAGCGCGTTCACACGGATGCGGTGGCGCGCCAGCTCCAGGGCCATGGCCTTGGTGGCCTGCACCACGCCGGCCTTGGAGATGGCGTACGGCGCCACGCCGCCGGCCACCCGCTCGCCCAGGATGGAGGCCACGTTCACGATGCTGCCGCCCTGGCCCGCCGCCACCATGCGCCGCGCCGCCTCGGTGGCCACCAGCCAGCAGCCCTTGAGGTTGGTGTCCATCACGTGGTCGAAGTCTTCCTCGCTCTGCTCCAGCAGCGCCCGCGTGACGGTGACGCCGGCGTTGTTCACCACCACGTCGGGCGCGCCCCAGTCGGCCGCCAGCGCGTCGAAGCACGCGCGCACGCTGGCGGCGTCGGTCACGTCCAGCGACAGCGCGCGCGCCTCGCCGCCCGCCTCAGCGATGGTGTCCACCACGCCCTGCAGCTTGTCGGCGCGGCGCGCGGCCACCGCCACGCGCGCACCGGCGCCCGCCAGCAGGTGCGCGAAATGCGTGCCCAGGCCGCTGGACCCGCCGGTCACCAGCACCCGCTGGCCCTGCAGGCTGAACCGGTCCATGACACTGCTACGCACGCCCGTCATGCTGCACTTCCTTCGCGCAGCAGCGCGGCCTCGGCCTTCTCGGCCTGGTGGACCAGCTTCCTCGCCATGCTCCAGCGGTGCACCTCGCTGGGGCCGTCGTAGATGCGGAAGGCCCGCATGTCGGTGAAGATGCGCATCACGGCCGACTCGGCCGTCACGCCGCGCCCGCCCAGGATCTGCACGCTGCGGTCCACCACACGCCACTCGGCCTCCGAGCACACGACCTTGGCGCGGCTCGACTCGAAGTTGCACTTCTCGCCCTGGTCCAGCAGCCAGGCCGTGTGCCAGATGTGCAGGCGGGCGGTGTGCAGGTCCATGTCGTTGTCGGCCAGCATGAAGCCCACGCCCTCGTGCTCGGCCAGTGGGCGGCCGAAGGCGTGGCGCTTGCGGGCATAGGCCAGCGCCTCGTCGTGTGCGCGCCGGGCCTGGCCCAGCCAGCGCATGCAGTGCGTCAGGCGCGCCGGCGCCAGGCGCACCTGGGCGTAGCGAAAGCCCTTGCCGATCTCGCCCAGCACGTCGGTGGCGGGCACGCGCAGGTTGTCAAAGCGCAGCACGCCATGGCCGCCCGTGAAGCAGGCGTCCATGGCGTCCATGCTGCGCTCCAGCACGATGCCCGGGCGGTCCATGTCGGACAGGAACATGGTGGCCGAGCCGTCCTCCATGCGCGCCATGATGATGGCGTAGTCGGCCCCTTCGGCGCCGGTGATGAACCACTTCAGGCCGTTGATGACGTAGTCGTCACCGTCGCGCACGGCGGTGGTCGCCAGCATGGACGGGTCGGCGCCGGCGCCCGGCGCGGGCTCGGTCATGGCAAAGCACGAACGCGTCTGGCCCGCCACCTGCGGGCGCAGCCAGCGCTCCTTCTGCGCCGGCGTGGCCACCTCTTCCATCAGGTGGATGTTGCCTTCGTCGGGGGCGTGGATGTTCAGCGCCGTGGGGCCGAGCCAGGAATAGCCCGCCTCCTCGAACACCGCGGCCTTGGCCACGTGGCTCAGGCCCAGGCCGCCCATCTCGATCGAGGCGTGGGGCGTGAGCAGGCCGGCAGCCTTGGCGCGTGCCACCAGTTCGCGGCGCAGCGCTTCGCTGGGCCCGTGCGAGGACTGGCGCTCGTCGTTTTCAAGCGGGATGACCTGCTCGGCGATGAACTGGCGCGTCTTGTCGCACAGCTGCTGGATCTCGGGGGACAACTGGAAGTCCATGGGCTCTCCTGGGTCGGCATGCAGGCAGTCGAATCACTGCTCCACGAGATTGTAGGACAATTTATCCGGCAATATTGTTCTTCACTTCGTCGGCAAGGGCCATTCGTCCCACGGCCGGAACCTATAATTTTTACGATGCCTCCTTCCACCGAACCTCCGCGCGCCAGCCCCGCGGCCGCCGCCAGCGACACCCCGAGCGCGTCGGACGCGATCTTCTACGGCGTGCTCAACGGCCTGGAGGCCCAGCGCTTCGTGCCGGGTCAGCGCCTGGTCGAGGTCGACCTGGCCCAGCAGTTCGGCGTGGGCCGCAACTCGGTGCGCGAGGCGCTGCAGCGCCTGGCCGCCGACGGCATCGTGGACACCTTCCGCCACCGCGGCGTGGCAATCAAGTCGCTGTCGGTGCAGCAGACCCGGGATGTGCTGGACGTGGCCGAGCGCATGACCGGGCTGCTGGCGCGCTCCGCCGCACGCGGCATCGGCCAGGAAGGCCGGCCGGCGGACGCCATCGCCGCGGCCCTGGAGCAACTGCGCACGGCCGAGCAGGAACAGGACGACGAGGCCTTCGGCCGCGCCCGGCGCACCTTCTACCGCGCGCTGCTGGAGGCCAGCGGCAGCCTGGAGCTCAGGCGCCTGTTCCCCTCCATCCAGATGCCCATCGTCTACGCACAGCACCGCTTCGCCTCGCTGCAGAAGCTGCGCCTGCGCGACTACCGGCAGATCGGCGCCGCGGTCATGGACGGCGACCAGGACGCCGCCGACGCCGCGGGCATGCAGCATGTGCGCAACGTGCGTGAGGAGATCCTGCGCAAGATCGGCGGCGACGCGGCAGGCGGCGCGGCGGCCTGAGCGGGCGTCGTGGCCCGCCTGCGCGTTTTAAGCCATTTTGGCCTGCAGCCCTTGCTGGAAAAGCGCTGACAGCTATTTAATTCGTAGCAAAACCCGGGCGGGACAGGCGCCGCAACGGCGCCTGCCCGCACAGCGCTCACGCCGTGGCCGCCTCCGCGGGTACCACGGCGGGTGCGCCGGCGGCCGGAGCCTCGCCGCACTCCACCAGCGCATCCACCACCACTGCGCCTTCGCCGGCCGCGCCCACCATCACCGGGTTCAGGTCCACCGAGGCGATGGCGCCGCGCGCGCCGGCGATGACCCGGCCCACGGCCACGGCGATGTCGGCCAGCGCCGCCACGTCCAGCGGCGGGTCACCGCGCACGCCATCCAGCAGCGGTGCGATGCGCAGCGTGCGCAGGGCCTGCAGCACCTCGTCCTGGCTGAAGGGCGGCAGCAGCACGGCCACGTCCTTGAGCGCCTCGACGTTCTTGCCGCCGTCGCCCACCACCACCACCGGGCCGAAGACCGGGTCGACGCGCGCGCCGACCATGAACTCGTGCCGGCCCTTGCGCGTGGCGGCCACGATCACGCCGTCGCGCGCCACGCGCATCTCGGTCATCTTGGCGTCAAAGCGCTCGTACAGCTCGCCCGCCTGCTCGGCGCTGGCCACGCCCAGGGCCACCAGGCCATGCTCGCTCTTGTGCGGCACCTCGGCCGAGCAGGCCTTGACCACCGCCGGCGCGCCGCCGATGGCATCAAACGCGTTGCACGCCTCCTGCGCCGTGCGGCACAGCACCATCGGCACCGTCGGCACGCCGTGGCGCGCCAGCAGGGCCAGGCTGTCGGACTCGTTGAGAAAGCCCTGTGCGCCGGCAGGCAGCCGCACCTCGGGCAGCGCACCCCAGGCAGTGCGCGGGCGGCGCAGCAACTCCGTATGGCTCGCGACCTGGGCCAGCACGCTCAGCGCCTCGCCCTCGTTGGGGAAGGTGGCGATGCCTTGGGCGCGGAAGGGCTCGGCCACGCTCTCCTGCCAGGCAGCGACGGCCACCGGCTTACCCGTGGCGGTTTCAAACGCGGCCGCATCGCGGGCGAAGGCCTGCACGTCGTAGCCGGCGCCGGCCACGGGGATGTTGATGAAGAACAGGTCGGCCGCCGGATCCTGCGCCACGGCGGGCAGCACCTTGCCGAACAGGCCGCTGTCGCTCAGCAGCGCGGCGGTGATGTCGATGGGGTTGCTGGCGGTGGCAAAGCCCGGCAGCTGCGCCGCGACATTGCGCTGGGTCTCGGGGGCCAGCTCGGCCAGGGGCAGGCCCTCGTCGTCGGCCGCGTCGGCGCCCATCACGCAGCTGGCGCCGGAGTTGCTGATGACCACCAGGCGCCGGCCCTCGGGGCGCCAGCCCTTCAGGTAGGCCTGCGCCGCGCGCGCCTGCTCGTGCGGGTCGCGCACGCGCCAGATGCCGTGGTGGCGGAAGAACGCGTCCACCGTGCGGTCCTCGTTGGCCAGCGAGCCGGTGTGCGAGGACGCGGCCTTCTGCCCGCCCGCCGAGCGCCCGGCCTTGATGGCGATGATGGGCAGGTCGCGCTCGCGCGCATGGGCGGCGGCGGCGGCCAGCGCCTCGGGGTTGGCGATGCTCTCCAGGTACAGCAGCAGCAGCTTCACGTCGGGGTCGTGCGCCACGGCCAGGGCCAGCTCGCCCACCGTCACGTCGGCCTCGTTGCCGGTGGCATGCACGTGGCGAACGCCCAGCCCGCGCCCGCGCAGCAGGCCGTAGGCCATGGCGCTCATGCCGCCGCTCTGGCTGACGATGCCGATAGGACCGTCCTGTGGCGGCACCTCGATGAACATGGTGGAAAAGCCGGCGATGGCGCCGGTGCCGAAGTTGGCCAGGCCCTGGGTGTTGGGCCCGTACAGGCGCATGCCGGCGGCGCGCGCCTTGGCGACCATGTGGCGCTGCAGCTCCAGGCCCTCGGGCCCCGTCTCACCGAAGCCCGAGGCGATGACCACAGCCGACTTCACGCCGCGCGCCGCGCACTCCTCGACGGCAGCGACCGTCTTGTCGCCGCCCACCACCACCAGCGCCAGGTCCGGCACCTCGGGCAGCGCGGCGAGCGAGGCGTAGCTCGTGTGCCCCTGGATCTCGGCGCGCGAGGGGTTGATCGGGTAGATGGCGCCTTTAAAGCCATGGCGCTGCATGTAGTAGATCGGACGCCCGCCGATCTTGTGGATGTTGTCCGAGGCGCCAATGATGGCGACCGATCGGGGGTTGAGGGCGGAAGTGAGCAGGTCGTGCATGGCAGTTATAGGTATTTCAGTTGTCCAGAGACATTGGTGCGCAACCCGTGAAACCGGCGCCACCCGGGCGAGGGCCGCCGTGCAAGGGCCGCCCCGCCGCACGGGCGGCGTCCCCCTTGCAGGGGGAAGGCGCGCAGCGCCCCAGGGGGTCAGTCAATCTTCGCGCCCGAGGTCTTCACCACCTTGGCCCACTTGTCCACCTCGGCCTGCAGGAAGCGGCCGTAGTCGGCGGGCGAACTCCACGCGGCCGAGAAGCCCTGGGCCTCGAAGCGCTGGCGCAGGTCGGCGCTCTCCAGCGCAGTCTTGAGCTCGGCGTTCAGCTTGGCGATCACCTCCTTGGGCGTGCCGGCCGGGGCCAGCAAGCCGTTCCAGGCGATGGCCTCGTAGCCGGGCAGGCCGGACTCGGCCACCGTGGGCAGCTCGGGTGCCACCGGCGAGCGCTGGGCGCTGGTCACGCCCAGGGCCTTGAGCTTGCCCCCCTTCACGTGCGGCATGGACGAGAGCATGGTGTCGAACATCAGGTCGATCTGCCCACCCATCACGTCGGTCAGGGCCGGAGCGCTGCCCTTGTACGGCACGTGCGCCATCTTCACGCCGGCCATTGCGTTGAACAGCTCGGCCGACAGGTGCGTGGACTGGCCATTGCCCGACGAGCCGTAGTTCAGCCCGCCGCTCTTGCTCTTGGCCAGGGCGATCAGCTCGGCCACGTTGTTCGCAGGCAGCGCCGGGTTGGCCACGATCACCAGCGGCCCGGCGGTCAGCTGCGAGACCGGGGCGAAATCCTTGGTCAGCGAATAGTTGAGCTTGGGGAACAGCGACGGGTTGATGGCGTGGGCCGTGGTGGCCACCACCAGGGTGTAGCCGTCGGGCTCGCTGCGCGCCACGGCCTCGGCCCCCAGGTTGGCGCCCGCGCCGGGCTTGTTGTCGATCACGAACGGCTGGCCCAGGCGCTCCTGGAGCTTTTGCGCCACGGCGCGCGCCACGATGTCCGTGGGGCCGCCCGGCGGGTAGGGCACGACCAGCTTGACCGGCTTGTTCGGGTACGCCTGGGCCCACGCAGCGGGCGCGGCGGCAGCGGCGCACAGCGCGGCGCAGGCCAGGCCAACCCAGCGGCGGCGGGAAGAAAGGGAAGTAGTGATCGTCATGGTGTTTGTCTCCTGGAGTGGTAATAGAAAGAGGACGGCGATCGGAAGGAAAACAGATGGCTTGCGGGGTGTTCAGTCCACAGGCTCGAAGCGAATCAGCACAACGCCCTGGTGCTCGAAGAAGCCGGCGCGCACGCGCGCGCCGATGCGCACGCCGGGCGTCGCATGCCCCATCAGGCGCGGCCCCTCGTCCAGCTGCACGATGGCCAGCGTGTATGGCGCCAGCGCCCGGAACCCGTCGGACGGCGCGCGCGCCACCTCGGTGACGGCGTGCACGCTGCCCGTGCCGGCCGCGTCGCGCCAGTGCAGCGTGCCGCGCGCGCCGCAGTGCTGGCAGGCATAGCGCGCCAGCGTCTGCGCACGGCCGCAGGCGCTGCAGTGCTGGTAGCGCAGCACGCCCTGGCGCAGGCCGTCGGTGAAGGGCGCGGCCAGCGCTCGCGCCACGTCGGGGGTGTCGGGGGCGCTCATGGCCGGTCCTCGTGCGAAAGAATCAGGCTCACGTGCGACGACATCACGCCGCCGTCCGCATGGATGAAGGCGTGGCGCGGCCGGCGCAGCTGCCGGTCACCGGCCTGGCCAGTCATCTGGCGCCAGGCCTCCACCACGTGGGCCATGCCGCCGGCCACGCCGCAGTGGCCGAACGACAGCAGGCCGCCGTGGGTGTTGAGCGGCAGCGCGCCCGTGCGGGCGAAGTCGCCCGCCCGCAGCCGCTGCGCCGCGCCGCCGCGCGAGGCGAAGCCGATCTCCTCGAGCAGCATCACCAGGGTGATGGTGAAGGAGTCGTAGATGCCCAGATAGTCCATGTCGCCCGCCGACAGGCCGGCCTCGGCGAAGGCCTGCTGCGCGGCCTCGGCGGCGCCGCACTGCAGCACGTCCTCCATGGCCGTCAGGTGCTGGTGCCGGTGCGCCTGGCCCGCACCCGCCATGGCCACCGCGCCCTGGTCGGCCGGCTCGGCCGAGACGACCAGGGCCATGGCGCCGTCCGAGATCGGGCAGCAGTCCAGCAGCGACAGCGGCCGGGCGATGGGTTTGGAGTCCAGCACCTCCTGCACCGTGATGGGCGTGCGCAAGTGGGCCCCCGGGTGCTGCGCCGCGTGAGCGCGCATGAGCACGGCGAACTCGGCCAGGTCCGCCGAGGTGACGCCCGTGCGGTGCATGTACTGCGAGGCCATGAGCGCGTAGTACGCCGGCACGCTGGCGCCGTTGGGCACCTCGAAATCGGCATCGCCCACCTGGGCCAGCGTCTGGATGGAGCTGTCGCGCGACTGGCCGGTCAGGCGGTTCTCGCCGCCCAGCACCAGCACGTTGCGGCAGCGGCCCGAACGCACCAGCTCGCGCGCCGCCATCAGCATGGCCGCGCCCGAGGCGCCGCCCAGCTGCAGGCCGTGCGCATAGTGCGGGCGCAGCGCCAGGCGCTCGCACACCAGCGTGGACAGCATCAGGTGCGGCAGTGTGGTGGCGTAGCCGCACAGCACGCCGTCGATCTCGTGGCGCGCCAGGCCGCTGGCGTCGATGGCCTGGGCGGCCGCCAGGTCCATCAGGTCCAGGGCACCGCAACCCTCGTGCCGCCCGAAGGGCGTGCCGCCAGCGCCGCGCAGGTAGGCCGGCTGCAAGGAGGTGTTTGCTGCATTCATGGGTTGGCTTTCCGGTGGGCGGGCGCCACGAGGCGGTCGGCCCGGGTAGCCTCGGCCCAGCGGACCTGGCACACCGTGGCCTCGCGCAGCAGCGCCTGGGCGAGCGCGGCTTCGCGCCCGAGGATGCGTTCGTTCAGCGCGGCGATGCTCAGCGCCGCCACGGGCCTGCCCTGCGGGTCGAGGATGGCCGCGGCGATGCCGCCCATGCGCTCGACCACCACGTCCAGCAGCACGGCATAGCCGTGCTCGCGCGCCGCGGCGATGCGTTCGCGCAGCAATTCGATGGTGATGCGCGGATAGCGCTCGAGCTGGCCGGACAGGGTCTCCAGCGCTGCCTCGCGCTCGTCGTCGGGCATCCAGGCCAGCAGCGCCAGGCTGCCGGCGCCCACGCCCAGCGGGCGGCGGCTGCCCACCGTGAGGTAGTTGGCGCGGATGGGATAGGTCCCAACCTCGACGTCGATGCACAGCGACTCCACGCCGCTGGGAATGGACAGCACCACGCTGTCGTGGAAGGTGCCCATCAGCCGCATCACGCTGGGGCGGGCCAGCGGGCGCGGATCGAAGCGGCGCAGCGCCGCGGCGCCCAGTACCGCCAGCTCCGGCCCCAGCGTGTAGCGCTTGCTCTGCGCGTCGCGGGTCACAAAGCCGCCCTGCACCATCACCTCCAGCAGGCGCAAGGCGGTGGCCTTGTCCAGGTCGGCGGCGACGGCGATGTCGGTCAGCCGCACGCTGCTGCCCTCGGACATGACGCGCAGCACGCGCATGGCGCGCTCCACGGACGAGGTGCCGCCGCCGCGCACGGGGGTGACGACCGATTTGAGCGATGAAGAGTGGGTCACAGAAATTTCTTTCAGCGAAACTTTGAATTCCAGCTTTCAGCCTATGGATCGGTGCAAACGCTGTCAAAGCAAATCCCAGAAGTTTCATACAAAGAAACTTTTTTGCACCCACTGCCATTCGTCTCCACGGCGACAAGACGAGTGCGACCCGCCCCGCACAATCGCCCGCATGGGAACCCTCTACCTCGTGCGCCACGGCCAGGCTTCGTTTGGCGCCGATGACTACGACCAACTCAGCGAGCGCGGCCAGCAACAGGCCGTGCGCCTGGGCGCCTACTGGCGCGAGCGCGGCCTGCAGTTCGACGCCGTGCTGTGCGGCACGCTGCGCCGGCATGTGCAGACGTTGGCCGGCATCGCCGAAGGGCTGGGCGGTGCGCCCGAAGCGCTGTCGCTGCCCCAGCTCAACGAATACGACAGCCTGGCGCTGATCCGCGCCGTGCACCCCTCGCCGCTGCCAGCGCCTGCCACACCCGAGCTGTACCGGCAGTACTTCCGGCTGCTGTGCGACGCGCTGGCGCAATGGATGGGCGGCACGCTGAGCCCCGAGGGCATGCCCAGCTGGGAACAGTTTCGCGGCGGCGTGCGCGATGCGCTGGAGCAGGTGCGCCAGCGCCACGCCGGGCACAACGTGCTGCTGGTGTCCAGCGGCGGACCCATCTCCACCGCCGTGGGCGAGGTGCTGTCCACCCCGGCAGAGGTGACGATCGCGCTGAACATGCGCCTGCGCAACAGCGCGGTGACCGAATTCAGCATCGCGCCGAAGCGGCTGATGATGCAGACCTTCAACAGCCTGACGCACTTGGACGGCCCGCAGTACGACGGCTGGATCACGCACGCCTAGAGGGCCCGCCGGCTCAGGGTTGCCCTGCCTGTGCGCGGGCGCTGCGCCTGCCGACAATGGCCCGCATGTCCGCAGGCCAGATCATCGTCCTCGTCACCCCCTTGTTCTTCGCGCTGATGGCGCTGGAGTGGGCCGTCGGCCGCCGCCGCGGACGGCAACCCCTGGCGCTGGCCGACGCCATTGGCAGCCTGAACCTGGGCCTGCTCAGCCAGACCAGCGCCGTCTTTACCGCGCTGCTGCGCATCGGCCTGTACACGCTGGCCTGGCAGCACCTGGCGCTGTGGCGCAATGACGCCTTCTGGACCACCTGGTACGGCTGGCTGCTGGCGCTGCTCTTCTACGACTTCTGCTACTACTGGCTGCACCGCATGGGCCACGAGGTGGGCGTGCTGTGGGCGGCGCACGCCGTGCACCACCAGAGCCAGCACTACAACCTGTCCACCGCGCTGCGCCAGACCAGCTCGGGCGCGCTGCTGGGCTGGCTGTTCTATCTGCCCATGGCGCTGGCCGGCGTGCCGCCGCTGGTCTTCGTGGTGGTCGGCCTCATCGACCTGCTCTACCAGTTCTGGGTGCACACCGAGCAGGTGGGCCGTCTGGGCTGGTTCGACCGGTGGTTCTGCAGCCCCAGCAACCACCGCGTGCACCACGCCGTCAACGACGACTACCTGGACAAGAATTACGGCGGCATCCTCATCGTCTGGGACCGCCTGTTCGGCACCTTCAAGGACGAGGATCCGCAGCAGCCCTGCGTCTACGGCACGCGCGGGCTGCTGAACAGCTGGGATCCGCTGTGGGCCAACGTCCAGGTCTACGCCGGCCTGGCGCAAGACAGCTGGCGCACGCGCAGCCTGGCCGACAAGCTGCGCGTGTGGCTCAAGCCGCCAGGCTGGCGTCCACAGGACGTGGCGCGCAGCCACCCCAAGCCGGCCTTCGACATCAACGACATGCCCCTGTTCTCCCCGCCCATGGGCCGGGCGCTGCGCGTGTTCGCCGTGCTGCAGTTCGCCGCCCTGGTGGCCGGCGCGGCGGCCTTCCTGTGGACGGCCGAAGGCCTGCCCTGGCAGCAGGCGGCGCTGTGGTTCGGCGTGCTGGTGGCCTGCCAGTGGGCGCTGGGCGCGGCCACGCAGGGACGCATCGGCATGGCGCAGGCGCTGATGATCCAGGCCGGCGCCCTGGCCACCGCCACCGCTGCGCTGGAGCTGCGCGAATGGCATCTGCTGTTCAAGCCGCTGGCCCTCATTTTTGCTATCACAAGCGTAGCTGCCAGCGCTTGTCAGCAAAGGGCTGTAGGCACTTTTGACCATCAAAGCACCAGCACCCGCCTGCTGCTGTGCGCGCTGGCCGGCTCGCTGGCGGGCGACGTGCTGCTGATGCTGCCCGGCCGGTTCCTGCCCGGGCTGGTGGCCTTTTTGCTGGCCCACCTGGCCTACCTGGCGCTGTTCCGCCAGGGCGTGCCTTGGGCCTGGCACGGCGCGCGCGTCGCGCTGCTGGCCGTGCTGGCCTTCGGCGCGGGCATGTATGCCTTTCTGGTGCAGGGCGGGCTGCCGGCCGGGCTGCGCCTGCCGGTGGCGGCCTACGTCCTGGCCATCGCCCTGATGGCCGCCCAGGCCCTGGCGCGCCACGCCCGGCTGCGCGGCCAAGTGCCGGGCACGCTGGCCGTGGCCGTGGGCGCCGCGCTGTTCATGCTGAGCGACACGCTGCTGGCCATCAACCGCTTCGTGCAGCCCCTGCCCTGGTCGCAGGTATGGGTGCTGTCCACCTACTTCGCGGCGCAGGCGCTGATCGTGGCGGGCATGCTGCGCGGCCTGGCGGCGGCACCCGTCGCCACGCCCGAGCCGGCCCCTGCCAAACCTGCCATGGGCTTGACAACCTGACGTATTTTTGCAACAATACGCGCTTCGTCGTTTTCGGAGTCCCCACGTGGACAGTGCCAGTTCAACCAGCGAATCACCGCGCGCCGCAACGGCAGCGCCGCTGGCCGACTGACCGGATTACCTGCCCGCAGCAGGGGGCCGGCCGGCCCGCTTGCTGCCCCGCAGGGTTCGACGCAACCCTTTTCTGATCAATGCCTCGCCAGCCCGCCATCCGGGCCGGCTGTGCATTGGCCCTCGCCGTGGTTCGCCACGCGTCGGTGCCGCAAGGCCCGGGCGCGGTGTTGATGCGTACCGCTACGTGGCTGCCTCCCGTGCCCGCACAGGAGATCGCCATGCCTCTTTTCTGGTCCCACCACCTGCCGCGCCGCGCCCTGCCCTGCCCGCCCCGTGCAGAGGCCGAGCGCCATCCGCAGCCGGCCCCGCCGCTGGCGCAGATCCTGGAACTGGACGCGCGCACCGACTGGCCCACGCACCGCATCCGCAGCTTTCTCGGCATGCAGGACGCACCGGGCCGCCCGAGCGGCCGCTGACACAGCGGCTGCTCCACCCCGCGCAGTCGCGCCGCCGTGTCTTTGGACTCTGGCGGCGCGCGCTGCCTTCGCCGCATGGCCCAAGCCGCCGGCTGACCTGCTTCGCATTGCGCGTGGCAGGCAGCCGGCCGGGCGTGCTTTTTTGTTTTGTTTTTTCGAACCCGCCGCGCGCCGGCCGGGCCCCGCCATTGGCGCGGGGCGCGAACCGTGCCCGCCCGTGTTCATCCACACCCCAAGGAACCCCGACTACATGCTGCACCCCACGGGACGGCGGCGCGCCACGCGCCTTCAACCCGAAGTCCTCAAGTACTCCCATGCCATCGCCCCCGCCGCCGGCAGCGGCACGCTGGAGCGCGCCCTGCTGGCCGCCCTGCGCCTGCGCCGCCCGCACGTTTTGGAGCGCCTGGCCGAGCAGGCCGGCGCCCGCGCCTTCGCCCGCGCCCTGGCGGCGTTGAGCACGCGCCAGATGGTGGACGCCCTGTCGCTGCTGCCCAGCACGCAGCGCGCGGCCGTCTGCGCGCAGCTGCCGCCCATGGCGCGGCGGCGCTGGCAGGCGCTGGCAGCGACCACGGAAAAGGACGAGCCGCAGCATCCCTCCATCACCACGCGCGGCCCGGCGCGCACCGCCGCACCCCCCGGCCTGCTGCCGCGTGGCCTGGCGCTGGCCTGGCCGTGGTGGCGCGGCCGGCAGGCCAACGGCGCCAGCGCGGCGGCGGCCTGAGCTACGCTCGCAGCCCCGTCCCTGCCACCCTCACCGGTCTTTCCATCCATGCAGGCCCTGCACAACATCGACCCCTCCGCCACGCTGAACACGCTGATCAGCCTGTTCTTCGCCTTCGTCTTCGGCAGCGTGATCGGGCTGGAGCGCCAGGTGCGCCAGCGCACCGCCGGCCTGCGCACCAACGCCCTGGTGGCTGTGGGCGCGGCGGTGTTTGTGGACCTGGCCATCCGCATGAACGGCGTGGACGGCTCCACGCGCGCCGTGGCCAACGTGATCACCGGCGTGGGCTTCCTGGGCGCGGGTGCCATCATGAAGGAGGGCGTCAACGTGACCGGGCTGAACACGGCGGCCACGCTGTGGGGCTCGGCCGCGGTGGGCGCCTGCGCCGGCGCCAGCTTCCTGGTCGAGGCGGCGCTGGCCACGCTGTTCGTGCTGGCCAGCAATACGCTGCTGCGCCCGGTGGTCAACCACATCAACCGCAGCCCCTTGAGCAGCGTCTCGTCCGAGGCCACCTACCACGTCTACGCCCTGTGCCGGCGCGACGACCAGTCCGAGGTGCGCGAGCACATGGTGCGCCTGCTGGAGGCGGCCCAGTACCCCGTGCGCGCGGTGCAGAAGAACCACTTCGGCGCCACCGACTCGGAGATCGAGGTCATCCTGTACGCCACCTCGGTCAACGCCGAGGAGCTGGACGGCGTGGTGCAGCGCATCGAGGAGCTGCCCAGCGTGCTGCAGGCCTACTGGAACGCCGGCACCACGCCGGCAGGCTGAGCGCTACGCGCCAAACAGCCCGCCCGCCGCGTTCGGCGGGGCCACGCCCAGGTGCCGGTAGGCGGCCAGCGTGGCGATGCGCCCGCGCGGCGTGCGCTGCAAGAAGCCCTGCTGGATCAGATAGGGCTCGATCACGTCCTCGATGGTGCCGCTCTCCTCGCCGATGCTGGCGGCGATGTTGTCCAGCCCCACCGGGCCGCCGTCGAAGCGGTGCACCACCGCCTCCAGCAGTTTTCTGTCCATCACGTCGAAGCCCTGCGGGTCCACGTCCAGCATGGTCAGGGCCAGCTTTGCAATGTCCAGCGTGATGCGCCCGTCGCCCTTGACGTCGGCGTAGTCGCGCACGCGGCGCAGCAGGCGGTTGGCGATGCGCGGCGTGCCGCGCGAGCGGCGGGCGATCTCGAAGGCGCCCTCGTCGTCGATGGGCGCATTGAGCAGCCCGGCCGAGCGGCGCACGATGCGCGAGAGCTCCTCAGGCGTGTAGAACTCCAGCCGCGCCACGATGCCGAAGCGGTCGCGCAGCGGGTTGGTGAGCATGCCGGCGCGCGTGGTGGCACCCACCAGGGTGAAGGGTTGCAGGTCCAGCTTGATGCTGCGCGCGGCCGGGCCCTCGCCGATCATGATGTCGATCTGGTAGTCCTCCAGCGCCGGGTAGAGGATTTCCTCGACCACGGGGCTCAGGCGGTGGATCTCGTCGATGAACAGGACGTCGTTCTTTTCCAGGTTGGTCAGCAGCGCCGCCAGGTCCTTGGGCTTTTCCAGCACCGGCCCGCTGGTCTGGCGCAGCTGCACGCCCAGCTCGGTGGCGATGATGTGGCTGAGCGTGGTCTTGCCCAGCCCCGGCGGGCCGAACAGCAGCACGTGGTCCAGCGCCTCGCCGCGCTTCGCTGCGGCCTTGATGAAGATCTCCAGCTGCTCGCGCGCCTTGGCCTGGCCGACGTATTCATCGAGCAGCTTCGGGCGCAGGGCGCGCTCCAGCGCCTCCTCCTGGGGCGAGCTGGTGGCGGCCGACACCACGCGGGCGGCAGGCCCCCCAGCGGGCCGCGGCGCGGCGGGGGCGAAGTCGTCTGTCTGTATGGTCATACAGTGGAAGATTGTGCGCGATAGTCCCCCGCAGCAGGCGGTTTAGGGGCGGTTGGGTAACATCTTTGCCCTTTTCGCGTGCCGATGGCGGCGCGCCGACACACCGGTTTTCCTGCATGACTGCTGCTTCCCAGCCCCCATCGTTTTTCAGCCGCATCGCCATTGCGATCGGCAGCTTCTTTGCCATCCTGGGCGACGCCCGCCTGGCCCAGGGCGTGCTGCGCCTGCGCGCCGGCGAGGCCTTGGCCGCCGACGCGCCGCCCACCGAAGTGCGCGTGGAAGTGCCCGTCGAGAAGATCGTCGAGACCCGCATCGAGGTGCCCGTGGAGCGCGTCGTTGAAAAGACGCTGGAGGTGCACGCCCCCACCGCCGCTCTGCAGCTGCTGGGCCTGCTGCAGCGCCAGGCGCGTTTTGTCGACTTCGTGCAGGAGGACGTGGCCGGCTATGCCGACGCCGAGATCGGCGCCGCCGCCCGCGTGGTGCACGAGGGCTGCCGCAAGGTGCTGGCCGAGCACTTCACGCTGGCACCCGTGCGCGCCGAGGCCGAGGGCAGCCGCGTGACGCTGCCCGCCGGCTTCGACGCCGCCGCCGTGCACGTCAGCGGCAACGTGGTCGGCCAGCCGCCCTTTGCCGGCACCCTGGCTCACCGCGGCTGGCAGGTGGAGGACGTGCGCCTGCCGCAGCTCACCGACCCGCAGGCCGCGCGCATCGTCGCCCAGGCGGAGGTGGAGCTGTGAACGCTATTAATTCAATAGCTTCCAGCGCAGACGGGACGGGCGCTGGAAGCCAAAAACACCCTGAACCGCGCTACAGCATCGGCATCGACCTGGGCACCACCCACTGCGCCCTGTCGTGGGTGGACGAGTCGGGCAGCGACGGCGAGCGCGTGGTCCAGGGCGTGCTGGACATCCCGCAGCTGACAGCGCCCGCCAGCGTGCAGGCCCAGCCGCTGCTGCCGTCATTTCTGTACCTGCCCCACGAAAGCGAGCTGAGCGCCGCCGACCGCGCCCTGCCCGGCCAGGACGCACCGCCGCCCTTCGTGGTGGGCGAATTCGCCCGCGCGCGCGGCGCGGCCACGCCGATCCGGCTGGTGTCCAGCGCCAAGAGCTGGCTGTGCCACCCCGGCGTGGACCGGCGCGCCCCCCTCCTGCCGGCCGACGCACCCGAGGAGGTGCCGCGCCTCTCGCCGCTGCAGGCCAGCACCGAATACCTCAACCACCTGCGCCGCGCCTGGGACCAGGCCCACCCCGAGGCGCCCTTGAGCGCGCAGCGCGTCACCGTGACCATCCCCGCCTCGTTCGACCCGGCCGCGCGCGAGCTGACGGCCGAGGCCTGCCAGGCCGCCGGCTTTGAGCACCTGACGCTGCTGGAGGAGCCCCAGGCCGCGCTGTACAGCTGGATCCAGGCCAGCGGCGGCGCCTGGCGCAAGCAGGTCCGCGACGGCGACGTGATCCTGGTGGTGGACGTGGGCGGCGGCACGACCGACCTGTCGCTCATCGCCGTGCGAAGCGAAGGCGGCAGTCTGCAGCTGCAGCGCGTGGCCGTGGGCGAGCACATCCTGCTGGGCGGCGACAACATGGACCTGGCCCTGGCCTACGGCGCGGCGCGCAAGCTGGCGGCCGAGGGCAAGCAGCTGGATGCCTGGCAGACCCGCGCCCTGGCGCACGGCTGCCGCGCCGCCAAGGAGCAGCTGCTGGCGCAGGACGCGCCGGCCAGCGTGCCGGTGGTCGTGCCCAGCCGGGGCAGCAAGCTGATCGGCGGCAGCATCCGCACCGAGGTGACGCAGGAAGAAGTGCTGCAGCTGCTGGTGGAGGGCTTCTTCCCGCCCGCCGCCATCACCGACCGGCCGCAGGTGCGCGCCCGCGCCGCGCTGACCCAGCTGGGCCTGCCCTACGCGCAGGACGCGGCCGTCACGCGCCACCTGGCGGCCTTTCTGTCGCGCCAGGTGGAGGCCACGGCGCGACCCGAGGGCGCCGGCTTCGTGCACCCCACGGCCGTGCTGTTCAACGGCGGCGTGCTGAAGGCGCCGCAGGTTGAGTCCCGCATCCTGCAGGTGCTGAACGGCTGGCTGGCCGCCGAAGGCGCGCCGCCCGCGCGGTTGCTGGAGGGCGCGCAGCTGGACCTGGCCGTGGCGCGCGGCGCCGCCTACTTCGGCCACGTCGCGCACGCGGGCGCCGGCGTGCGCATCCGCGGCGGCACGGCGCAGAGCTACTACGTGGGCGTGGAGGGCAACCTGCCGGCCATCCCCGGCATGGAGCCGCCGCTGTCCGCCCTGTGCTTGGCGCCCTTCGGCATGGAAGAAGGCACCGAGGTGGCGCTGGCCGAGCAGCAGTTCGGCCTGGTGGTGGGCGAGCCGGTGCGGCTGCGCTTTTTCGGCTCCAGCGTGCGCCGGCAGGACACCGTGGGCACGCTGCTGGAGTTCTGGTCGCCCGGGGAGCTGGTGGAGCTGCAGGAGATCGAGCTGCACCTGCCATCGGAAGGCCGCGCGGCCGGCGAGGTGGTCCCCGTCACCCTGCACGCGCGCGTGACCGACATCGGCACGCTGGAGCTGCACGCCGTGCCCGTGGGCGGGCATGAGCGCTGGAAGGTGGAGTTCGACGTGCGCGCGCCGTCTGCCGCCGCCCAGGGCTGAAGCCATGGCCGAGCGCCCCGTCGCCCTGACCCCGCCGCCCGGCGGCTACGCCGAGTGGCTGGCCGAGCTGAAAACGCGCATCCACACCGCCCAGCAGCGCGCCACGCTGGCGGTGAACCGCGAGCTGGTGCTGCTGTACTGGCAGATCGGCCGGGACATCCTGCAACGCCAGGAGCGCGAGGGCTGGGGCGCGAAGGTCATCGAGCGGCTGGCGCACGACCTGCGGGCGGCGTTCCCGGACATGAAGGGGTTTTCGCCACGCAACATGAAGTACATGCGTGCCTTTGCCCAGGCGTGGCCCGATACCGAATTTGTGCAACAGGCTGCTGCACTATTGCCCTGGGGGCACAACCTGGTGCTGCTGGACAGGCTGCCCGGCCCCAAGACGCGCCGCTGGTACGCGGCCCAGGCGCTGGAGCACAACTGGTCGCGCAACGTGTTGGTCATGCACATCGAAAATCGCCTGCTCGAGCGCAGCGGCGCGGCGGTGACCAATTTCGAGGCGCGCCTGCCTGCGCCGCAGTCCGATCTGGCGCGCGAGTCGCTCAAGGACCCTTACCGCTTCGATTTCCTGGGCCTGAGCGAGGAGGCACACGAGCGCGACATCGAAACCGCCCTGGTGCGCCACGTGACCGAATTCCTGCTGGAGCTGGGCGCGGGCTTTGCTTTCGTCGGGCGCCAGGTGCTTTTGAACGTGGGCGGCGACGAGTTCTTCATCGACCTGCTGTTCTACCACCTCAAGCTGCGCTGCTACGTGGTCATCGAGCTCAAGGCCGGCGCCTTCAAGCCCGAACACCTGGGCCAGCTGGGTTTCTACCTCACCGCCGTGGACCGCCAGGTCAAGGACGAGCGCGACAACCCCACCATCGGCCTGCTGCTGTGCAAGAGCAAGAACAAGGTGGTGGCCGAATACGCCCTGGGCGACCGGGGCCAGCCCATGGGCATTGCCGAATACCGGCTGCTCGAATCCCTGCCGGCCGAACTGCAGACCAGCCTGCCCAGCATCGAGCAGATCGAAAGCGAACTGGGCGACCTGTGAGCACACCCCGCTACGCCGTCGGCATCGACCTGGGAACCAGCCACACGGCCGTCGCCTACGCGCCGCTGGACGGCGGCGCGGACGGCATCCGTCTGCTGCCTGTTCCCCAGCGCCTGTCGCCCGCCGAGGTGCAGGCCGACGTGCTGCTGCCCTCCATGCGCTACCAGGCGGCGCCGGGCGAGCTGGGCGAGGCCTGGCGCACGCCCTGGCCGCCGCTGGGCGCGGACGACGAGGCCCCGGCCGTCGTCGGGCGCTGGGCGCGCGGCCTGGGCGCGTCCGCGCCGCAGCGGTTGGTGGCCAGCGCCAAGAGCTGGCTGTCGCACGCCGGGGTAGACCGCAGCGCGCCCATCCTGCCCTGGGGCGCGGGCGACGAGGTCGCGAAGATCTCGCCACTGGATGCGTCCGCCAGCTACCTGGCCCACCTGCGCGCCGCTTGGGACGCCGCCCACCCCGATGCCCCGCTGGCGCAGCAAAGCGTGGTGCTGACGGTGCCGGCGTCGTTCGACGAAGGCGCGCGCGCCCTGACCCTGCAGGCGGCGGAGCTGGCCGGCCTGCCGCCGCTGCAGCTGCTGGAAGAGCCCAAGGCCGCCTTCCACGACTGGCTGGTGCTGCAGGGCGATACCCTGGCCGCGCAGCTGGCCGCCAGCCGCCTGGTGCTGGTGGTGGACGTGGGCGGCGGCACCACCGACCTGACGCTGATCCGCGTGGACGGCGCGGCGGACGGCGCCCTGCCCGCGCTGACCCGCATTGCCGTGGGCGAGCACCTGATGCTGGGCGGCGACAACATGGACCTGGCCCTGGCGCACCGGCTGGAGCCGCACTTCGCCCCGCCCGGCCAGCGGCTGGCGCCGGCGCGCTTTGCCGAGCTGGTGCAGCGCTGCCGCGCCGCCAAGGAGCGGCTGCTGGCGCGGGAGTCGCCCGCCGGCGTGCCCGTCACGCTGCTGGGCACGGGCTCGGCCCTGCTGGCACAGACGCGCAGCGCCACCCTGACGCGCGAGCAGGTGCACGCATGGGTGGTCGAGGCCTTCCTGCCCACCGCCGGGCTGCACGACGCCCCCGAGCGCCGCCAGGGCGCCCTGCGCGGCCTGGGACTGCCCTACCCGGCGGACGCGGCCATCTCGCGGCACCTGGCGCTGTTCCTGGCGCGCCACGCGGCGCAGGCGCTGCCCGACACGGTGCTGCTCAACGGCGGCGTGTTCCACGCCCACGCCCTGGCCGAGCGCCTGGCCGACCTGCTGGGCCACTGGCGCGGGCAGGCCGTGCGCGTGCTGCACAACCCGCATCCGGACTGGGCCGTGGCCCGCGGCGCGGCCGCCCACGCCCTGGCGCAGCACCAGGAAAAAATACAGTCAAATCAGCCTCAAACCCAGTCAGGGCAAGCGCGAGTAGCTATCAAAAGCGTAGTTCCCCGCATCGGCGGCGGCTCCGCGCGCAGCTACTGGCTGGTGCTGCCGGCGCAGGGGGGCGCAGCCGCCCAGGGCGTCTGCCTGCTGCCGCGCGGCACCGAGGAGGGCACGCGCCTGGTGCTGACCGGGCGGCGCTTCGCCCTGGCGCTGGGCCAGCCCGTGCGCTTCACGCTGGTGGCGCGCAGCCAGGGCCAGGCCCAGGCCGGGCAGATCGCGCCCATCGAGGGTGAAGGCTGGACCGAGCTGCCGCCCCTGGCTGCCGTGCTGCCCGCCCCGCCCGGCCGCGCCACGGCGCGGGTGGAGGTGCAGCTGCAGGCCAGCATGAGCGAGGTGGGCACGCTGCAGGTGCGCTGCGTGGCCGAGCACGACGCCGGGCACAGCTGGCTGCTGCCCTTCGCCGTGCGCGGCGATGCATCAGAAACCATAGCTGCCGGCGCAGGCCCATCAAGCGCTGCAGCCCCAAAAGACCCGCAATCTGCAACCGACGTCCGCCTGCCCGAGGCCGTCGCCCTGCTGGAGCGCATCTTCGGCAGCCAGGCCCAGGACGTGGCCGCGCGCGAGGTGCGTCAGCTGCGCCAGTCGCTGCAAAAGCGGCTGGGCCCGCGCGAGGACTGGCCGCTGGCGCTGCTGCGCACCCTGTTCGACGCGCTGCTGGAGCGCGCCCGCCGGCGCCGGCGCAGCCCCGAGCACGAGCGCGCCTGGCTCAACCTGGCCGGCTGGTGCCTGCGCCCCGGCGTGGGCGCGGCGCTGGACGCCTGGCGCATCGACCAGGTCTGGCAGTTGCACGCCCAGGGCCTGGCCCACCCGCGCGAGGCGGCCAACTGGACGGAGTGGTGGGTCTTCTGGCGCCGCGTGGCCGCCGGCCTGGACGAAGCCCGCCAGATGCAGCTGCTGGAAGAAGTGGCCGGCTGCATGCAAAAGGCCGTGCAGCGCAGCGGCGCGGCCCGCAGCGCCTGGGGCAGCTACGACGACATGCTGCGCCTGTTTGCCGCCATGGAGGCCGTGCCCTGGCAGTACCGCCGCGAGATGGGCCAGTGGATGCTGGCGCGCCTGCAAAAGCCGGGCGAGCCGCAGCAGACTTGGTGGGCCATCGGCCGCCTGGCGGCGCGCACGGCGCTGGCGGCCAATGCCCACCGCGTCATGCCGCCCGAGGCGGCGCAGGAATTTTTAGCCGCCGCGCTGGCGCAGGACTGGCGCAAGAACGAGCACGCCATGTTCGCCGCCGTGCAGATCGCCCGCAGGACGGGCGAGCGCACGCTGGACCTGGCGGACGGCGTGCGCGCCCAGGTGCTGGCAAAGCTGCAGGACAGCGCGGCGCCCGAGCGCTGGGTGAACCAGGTGCGCGAGGTGGTGCAGCTGGATGCCGAGGACCGCCAGCGCAGCCTGGGCGACAGCCTGCCGCCGGGGCTGGCGCTGATCTGACGACGTTCAGGCGCCGGGATTCAGCCAGTTCTTGATCGCCTCGCGGTAGCTCAGGTCGAAGCGACCGTAGTGGTCCACCCCGGTGGGCACGGCGCAGCTGGAGCTGCCGCCCAGCAGCTGGCCGACCACGTAGCGGCGCTCTCCCAGGGTGACGAAGGCGGCCGAGCCGCTGCTGCCGCCCTCCACTACGCCCGACTGCCAGTTCAGCGTCAGGTAGGTGCCTTCGGTCGCGTCGCTGCTGCTGCAGAAGCTGCCGCCGCAGACGCTGTAGCGCTGCAGTGTGCCCAGGCTGATCTTCTGCGGATCGCCCGCGGGGTGGTGCACGTCCGCCAGCGCCGTACCGGGCTGCAGCGGGGTGCCGAAGTACGAGCCGGCGTAGACGATGCCGGCCGGCGGCGGATTGTTCAGCCGCATCAAGGCGGTGTCGGTGCGCGCCGCCGCGTACAGCAGCGTGGCGCCACCCGCCACGCGCGTGGCGGCCGGGGTCGTGCCGGCGGCGCCGCAGCCAGGGGCGCGCAGGAACCAGTCGGTGGTCAGCGTGGAGGCCACGGCCTGGGTGCCCACGCAGTGGTTGGCGCTCAGGAAGTACGGCGTGCCGGAGGAAGAGGCGTCGTTCATCAGCGTGCCGGTGCACAGGTAGGTCTGGCCGTCCTCGCGCACGAACAGCATGCGGGCCACGGAGCGGCTTTGCTCCAGGTATTCGGGCCGGCAGGCCACGTCCACGTTGCAGCTGCCCGCGGCCTTGGGCAGCAGAGCCTCCTCGGCCTGCTGCGGCGCCTGGGTGAAGTGCGACAGGCGCGGCACCGACAGGCGCACGGCGGCGATGTCGGCGGCGCTGGCGACCTCGATCTCCAGCGTGGTCTGGGCGCCGCCGAAGTCGGGGCTCCACCAGGTGCGGGCCACAGTCTCATCGGCGCCGCCCTGGGCGTTGCGCGCGGCCAGCTCCTGCAGTTGGCGGGCGCTGATCTGCACCACGTCGCCCTGCGGCGTGCCGTAGGCGCGCAGCACGGCGCCCTCGGGCAGGGCCTGCACCAGCACGCCCAGGCGCACGCCGTGCGCGCCCTCGGCCACGAAGCGCAGCGCCGCCACCTGCGTGCCGCGCGCGCCCGGCTGCCAACGCAGCAGGCGGGCCGTGGCCTCGGGCGTGGCGGTGTCGGCCACGCTGCGCGCCTGGCCGATCTGCAGCGGCGTGCCGGGGTCGACCAGGGCGGCTGCCTTCACCGACGTTGCGGCCAGCGGGCCCAGGGCCACGGTGCGCGCGTCCTGCGCGGCGGCGGCGGCTTGCGCCCCCTGCTTGGTGGCCTGGACGGCCTGGGTTGCGCCGGGATCGTAGGGTTCGATCCGGTCGCTGCCGGAGGGGGTCGGTGCTGGCGCCGGCGCCGGTGACGGAGCCGGCACGGGGCCGGGCGGCGGCGCGGGGGTGGGCTCGGGCGTGCTGCTGCCGCTGCCGCCGCCGCAGGCAGCCAGAGCCAGCAGCAGGGACAGGGAGGCCCAGCGGGCGCGGGCGTGCAGGGACGAAGGAGAAGGCATGGCGAGGTCCTCGGGTATGAAGAGTTGGGGTAATTCAGTGATGGGTAGGTTGGCCGCGTCAGCGCGCCAGGGCCTTGAGCGCCAGCTTGATGCCCTCGCTCACGCCCACGTCGGCCGGCAGGGCCTTGAGGGCGGCGGCGGCTTCCTTGTCGTTGTAGCCCAGCGCCTGCAGGGCCTGCAGGATATCGGCCTGGGCGTCGGTGGCGGCATGGGCGCGCGCGCCGATGTCGGCGCCCAGCTTGCCCTTGAGCTCCAGCAGCAGCCGCTCGGCGGTCTTCTTGCCGATGCCCGGCACCTTGACCAGTCGGGCGCCCTCCTGCAGCGACACGGCCTGCGCCAGGTCGGCCACGCCCATGCCCGAGAGGATGGACAGCGCCGTGCGCGGCCCCACGCCGGCGACCTTGATCAGCTCGCGGAAGGCCTGGCGCTCGGGCGCGCTGGCAAAGCCGTAGAGCAGCTGCGCGTCCTCGCGCACGATGAACTGCGTCAGCAGGCTGACCTGCTGGCCCACGGCCGGCAGGTTGTAGAAGGTGCTCATGGGCACCTGTACCTCGTAGCCCACGCCGTGGCAGTCCAGCAGCACCTCCGGGGGGTTCTTCTCCAGCAGCGTGCCGGTCAGTTTGCCTATCATGGATATCCTTTGCGCCCCGCCGCACGCCCGCAGCGCGCGACGCAGGCCCGTCCCTACTGTGTCGAATCGAGCGGAAATTATCAGCGTGATCCTGCGCCACACCTTCACTCCCCACAACAACACGCGGCTGTCCCACCTGTGCGGCCCGGCGGACGCCCACCTGCGCACCATCGAGGCGGCGCTGCAGGTCAAGATCGCCCACCGCCACGAGCAGTTCAAGGTGGACGGCCCGAAGGCGCGCGCCACGCAGGCGATGGAGCTGCTGCAGGCGCTGTACGAGATGGCCGAGCGGCCCATCAAGGACGAGCAGATCCAGCTGATGCTGGCCGGCGACGCCAAGCTGCAGGGCGCGGACGCCGACGCCCCCCTGCTCACCACGCGCCGCGCCGACCTGCGCGCGCGCACCACCGGCCAGGGCGCCTACCTGGCCAACATCGCCACGCACGACATCACCTTCGGCATCGGACCGGCCGGCACCGGCAAGACCTACCTGGCGGTGGCCAGCGCGGTGGACGCGCTGGAGCGCGGCGCCGTGCAGCGCATCGTGCTGACCCGTCCGGCGGTGGAGGCCGGCGAGCGCCTGGGCTTTTTGCCCGGCGACCTGACGCAGAAGGTCGACCCCTACCTGCGCCCGCTGTACGACGCGCTGTACGAGCTGATGGGCTACGACAAGGTGCAAAAGGCCTTCGAGCGCAATGCGCTGGAGATCGCGCCGCTGGCCTTCATGCGCGGGCGTACGCTGAACAACGCCTTCATCATCCTGGACGAGGCGCAGAACACCACGCCCGAGCAGATGAAGATGTTTCTCACGCGCATCGGCTTCGGCGCGCGCGCCGTGGTGACGGGCGACGTCAGCCAGATCGACCTGCCCAAGGGCTCGCTGAGCGGGCTGATCGACGCCGAGCGCGTTTTGAAGCGCGTGCAGGGCATCGCCTTCAACCGCTTCACCAGCGCCGATGTGGTGCGCCACCCGCTGGTGGCGCGCATCGTGGACGCCTACGACGCGCGCCAGGGCCGGCGCGGCGACTGATGTCAAAAATAATAGCTGCCAGCGCTTATCCAGCAAGGGCTGGAGGCCAAAAACACCTCAAACCATGGCACTGAACCAACTGAGCCTGTCGCTGCAGTTCGCCCAGGGCGCCACGCAGCACCGCGCCCTGCTGCCGCGCCACAGGGTGGCCCGCTGGATCCGCCACGCGCTCAGCGTGGATGCCGAGATCACCGTGCGCATCGTCGGCAGCGAAGAGGGCCGCCGCCTGAACCACGAATTCCGCCACAAGGACTACGCCACCAACGTGCTGACCTTCGACTACCAGCAGGAGCCCGTGGCCGTGGCCGACCTGGTACTGTGCGCCCCGGTGGTCGAGCGCGAGGCGCACGAGCAGAACAAGACGCTCGAGGAGCACTACGCCCACCTGCTGGTGCACGGTGCGCTGCACGCCCAGGGCTGGGACCACGAAACCAGCGACGAGGACGCCCGCGAGATGGAGGCTTACGAGACCGCCATCCTGCAGGAACTGGGCTTTGCCGACCCCTATGCGGCGTAATCCGGCAAGTAAAGCAGCGTAACCCCCGGCATACCCAATCCGCCGGCCCGGCGCGCCTAAGATCGGCGCCGATGTTCGACACCGCCCTGCTCCTGGCCGCCGCCTTCGTCGCCGGCGCTCTCAACTCCGTCGCCGGCGGCGGCAGCTTTCTGACCCTGCCGGCGCTGGTCTTCACCGGCATGCCGCCCGTGGCCGCCAACGCCACCGGCACCGTGGCGCTGCTGCCCGGCTACATGGCCGGCGCCTGGGGTTTCCGCGAGGACATGCAGCCGCCGCCCGGCCTGTCCATGCGCGCCGTGGTGCTGCTGTCGCTGATCGGCGGCTCGGCCGGTGCCGCGCTGCTGCTGTTCACCCCCGACGACGTCTTCAACCAGGTCGTGCCCTGGCTGCTGCTGGTGGCCACCGCCATGTTCGCCTTCGGCCCGCAGCTGCGCCAGTGGGCGGGCTCGGGCAGCCACGGCCCCACGTCGCCCCTGAAGGCCGGGCTGGGCATGCTGGCCGTGGCGGCCTACGGCGGCTACTTCAACGGCGGGCTGGGCATCTTGCTGCTGGCGCTGTTCGGCCTGCTGGGCCAAACCCAGCTGAATGCCATGAACGGCATGAAGAACCTGGTGTCGGCCCTGCTCACGGCCATTGCCGTGGCCATCTATGCGGTGGGCGGCATCGTGGAGTGGAAGCAGGCCTTCCTGATGATGATCGCCGCCACCCTGGGCGGCTACGGCGGCGCCCGCGTGGCCCGCAAGCTGCCGGCACCGGTGCTGCGCTGGGGCATCGTGGCGACGGGGCTGGTGATGGCGGGCGTGTTCTTCTGGCGGCTGTAGCCGCCGCGCCTCGCCCGGCGCCGCCTTAGGGGGCAGTCGGCGGTGCGATGCGCAACGGGATGGTCACGGGCCCGTCGTTGACCAGATGGACCTGCATGTCGGCGGCGAACTCGCCCGTCTGCACGTCGGGGTGCGCCGCGCGGGCCCGCTCGACGAAGTAGTCGTACAGCCGCCGCCCTTCCTGCGGCGCGGCGGCCTGGGTGAAGCTGGGGCGGTTGCCGCCGCGCGTGTCGGCGGCCAGGGTGAACTGGCTGACGATGAGAAGGGCGCCGCCCACATCCTGCACGCTGCGGTTCATCTTGCCGGCCTCGTCGCTGAAGATGCGCAGCTTCAATACCCTGGCCAGCAGGCGGTCGGCCTCGGCCTCGGCGTCTCCCTGCTCGGCGCACACAAGCACCAGCAGACCGCTGCCGATGCGGCCGGTGACGCGGCCTTCGACTTCCACGCGCGCCTCGCGCACGCGTTGCAGCAGGCTGATCATGAGCGCCTTTCCTCCACCTTCTTTTCCTCCTGTTGTTGCTGCTCCCTGCGCGCCTGCAGCGTCTCAAACACGGTGGTGTGGTCCCGCGGCAGCAAGGCGATGGTGGCGCGCAGCCCGGGCACGGCATGCACCAGCGCCCGCTCGACGGCGCGGCGCTCGCGCGCGGCCTGCCCCAGTGTCCAGTCGTGGGGCAGGTGCATGTGTAGGTCCAGATGGTTGCGCGCGCCGGCGCGACGCGAGACCAGGTCGTCAAAGACCACGGCTCCGCCGCTGGCGTCGGCGTGCGTCTGCAGCACCTGCTGCACGCGCGCAAGCAGCGCCGGGTCCATGGCCTCGTCCATCAGGCCCTGCGAGGCGCTCCACAGCAGCCGCGCACCTTCGCGCAGGATGTTCAGCGCCACGCCAATGGCCACCACCGGGTCGACCCACAGCCAGCCCGTGGCGCGCACGGCCAGCAGCCCGGCGACCACGCCCACTGAGGTCCATACGTCCGTCAGCAGATGGCGGGCATCGCCCTCCAGCGCCGCCGAGCGGTGCACCCGGGCCGCACGCAGCATGCCCCAGGCCAGCAGCGCGTTGCAGGCCGTGCTGGCCAGCGACAGACCCAGGCCCCAACCCACCGCCTGGACGGGCTGCGGCTGCAACAGGCGCAGCGCCGCTGCCCACACGATGGCCACCGCCGCCCCCAGGATCAGGATGCCCTCGAAGCCTGAGGAGAAATACTCGGCCTTGTGGTGCCCATAGGGGTGGCAGTCGTCGGCCGGGCGGTGCGCCACGGTGACCATGGCCAGCGCGAACACCGCTCCCGCCAGGTTGACGAAGGACTCCAGCGCGTCCGACAGCAGGCTGACCGAATCGGTCACCCACCAGGCGGCCATCTTCAGCGCGATGGTGAGCAGTGCCACCGCCACCGACACGCGCAGCAGGTTGGCGGGCGTCATCCAGGGCGGCAGGGAGGGCCGTGCAGGCTCGGTGGCGGACATGGCCGGCATTATCCTTGCAGGGCCTTGAAAGCCGTTGGGCGGGCCCTTTCCTGCTCCAACAACTCGCCAAGGGCGTTCCGGTAGGCTATAAGCTCTAAGCGCGCCAAGCGCATCTGCCATGCAAGCCCCCACCACGTTTCCCGCACCGCTGACCCAGGCCGAGCTGCCCGGGCGGGCGGCGCATACCGGCGATCCGCTGCTGCGCCTGCTGGCCGATGCCGTGCCAGTGATGCTGGCCTACTTCAGCGCGTCGGACCTGCGCTGCGTGTTCGCCAACCAGCGCTACGCCCAGTTCGCCGGCCTGACGACCAGCAGCATCATCGGCCGCACGGTGCGGGAGGTCATCGGCGAGGCGGCCTGGCAGACCATCCTGCCGCACGTGCAGCGTGCACTGGCCGGGCATACCGCACACTACACGCGCGACCACGTGATGGCCGACGGCCAGGTGCGTGCGCTGGAAACCAGCCTGGTGCCGCATCTGGCCACGCCGGCCGCCGGTGGTGCGCCCGCCACGGTGGGCGCCTTCGTGCTGATCAACGACATCACCCACCACCGCCACGCCGAGCAGGCCGTGCGCGAGAGCGACGAGCGCATGCACAAGTTCGCCGCCGCCACCGAGGAAGGCATCGCCTTTCACACCGACGGTGTCATCCTGGACTGCAACGAGGCCCTGCAGCGCCTGACGGGCTTCGAGCGCGCCGAGCTGGTGGGCCGGCCCATCATCGACTTTGCCCTGCCCGAGTACCGCCAGAAGGTGCTCGACTACGTCGGGGGCGGGCGCGAGGACCCCTACGAGGTCGCCGTGCGCCACAAGAACGGACACGCGGTGCAGTTCGAGGTGGTGGGCAAGACCATGCCGCTGGTGGCCGGCGGCTACCGGGTGGTGGTGGTGCGCGACATCACGGCGCGCAAGCAGGCGCAGGAGCGCGCCGAGTTCCTGGCGCTGCACGACGCCCTGACCCTGCTGCCCAACCGACGCCAGCTGATGGAACATCTGGGCGTCGTGCTGGCCCGGGCGCAGGCCGACCAGCGGCACGTGGCCCTGCTGTTCATCGACCTGGACCACTTCAAGACGGTCAACGAGTCCCTGGGCCACGAGGCCGGCGACCTGCTGCTGTGCGATGTGGCACGCCGCCTGCAGGCCGATGGCGGCGAGGCCCGGCTGTTTGCCGCACGCGTCGGCAGCGACCAGTTCGTGGCGGTGCTGCCCGACCTGCCCAACGGCCTGGAAGCCGCCGGCACGGCCGAGGCGCTGCTGGCCCGCGTGCGTGCCCCCTACACCATCGGCGGCATGCCGCTGTCGATGGCCTCCTCCATCGGCATCAGCGTATTCCCCGTGGACGGGCATGGTGCCGACGAGCTGCTGCACCGCGCGGCCACCGCCATGCAGCACGCCAAGGACAGCGGGCGCGGCACGCACATGTTCTACGCCCCCGACATGGAAGGGCAGCCCGCCGCGCTGCTGCGCCAGGAGCACCTGCTGCGCCAGGCCGTGCTGCAGGGCAGCTTCGTGCTGCATTACCAGCCCCAGGTGCGGGTGGACAACGGCCAGCTGCACAGCTTCGAGGCGCTGGTGCGCTGGCAGCACCCGGACCGCGGCCTGGTGGGGCCGGACGACTTCATAGGGCTGGCCGAGTCGCGCGGGCTGATCACCCCGATAGGCCGCTGGGTGCTGCGCGAGGCCTGCCGCCAGCTCAAGGCCTGGCACGACGAGGGCCTGCCGCGCGTGCCGGTGGCCGTGAACCTCTCGGCCATCGAATTCCGCCAACGCGACGTGGTGGCCGACATCGCCCGCGTGCTGCACGAATGCGACTTGCAGCCGTGCTACCTGGAGGTGGAGATCACCGAGTCGGCGCTGATGCAGCAGGGCAGCCAGACGCGCGAGACGCTGCTGGGCCTGCAGTCCCTGGGCGTGGCCGTGGCGGTGGACGACTTCGGCACCGGCTACTCGTCGCTGGCCTACCTCAAGCGCTACCCGCTCAACAAGATCAAGGTGGACCGCTCCTTCGTCGCCGACACGCCGGACGACGGCGACGACGTGGCCATCGTCACCGCCGTGGTACAGATGGCGCGCAGTCTGCAGCTGCAGTCCGTGGCCGAGGGCGTGGAAACGCCCGAGCAGCTGGCCCTGCTGCGCAGCCTGGGCTGCGACCTGGCCCAGGGTTACGGCATCGCCAGGCCCATGGACGCCGCCCAGGCGGGCCAGTGGCTGCGCGCGCTGCCTGCCTGAAGCCGTCATACAGGCCATGGAAAATACCCGCATGGCCCACCTACCCGACTTTCCCGAGCCCACCCTGCACAGCGACCCGGCCGAGGCCCTGGCGCAGGTGCAGCGGCTGTACCAGCAGCAGATCGAGCACCTGCGCAGCGCCATGCGCGACTTCGTGGCCGGCAGCGTGCCCGCCGGCCCGGTACGCGCCTTCTACCCCTACGTGCGGCTGCAGACCACCACCGTGGCGCGCGCGCCCACCCAGCTGGCCTACGGCTTCGTGGAGGGGCCGGGGCGCTACGAAACCACGCTGACCCGCCCCGACCTGTTCGCCCGCTACTACCTGGAGCAGCTGCAGCTGCTGCGCGCCAGCCACGGCGTGGAGCTGGAGGTGGGCCTGAGCACCCAGCCCATTCCCATCCACTTCTCGTTCGCCGAGCACGACCACATCGAAGGCACGCTCAGCCCCGAGCGGCGCCTGCTGATGCGCGACGTGTTCGACCTGCCCGACCTGGAGGCCATGGACGACGGCATCGCAAACGGCACCTGGCAGCAGCGTCCGGGGGAGGCTCAGCCGCTGGCGCTGTTCACCGGCCCGCGCGTGGACTATTCGCTGCACCGCCTGCGCCACTACACCGGCACCCAGCCCGAGTGGTTCCAGAACTTCGTGCTGTTCACCAATTACCAGTTCTACATCGACGAGTTCGTGCGCCTGGGCCATGCCGAGATGGCCCGCGCGGACAGCGAGTACGTCGCCTTCATCGAGCCCGGCAACGTGGTCACGCGCCGCACCGACCTGCCGGCCGAGGCCGAGGACGCGCTCGGCCTGGCGCCGCCGCGCCTGCCGCAGATGCCGGCCTACCACCTGGTGCGGGGCGACCGCAGCGGCATCACCATGGTCAACATCGGCGTGGGCCCGAGCAACGCCAAGACCATCACCGACCACATCGCCGTGCTGCGCCCGCACGCCTGGATGATGCTGGGCCACTGCGCCGGCCTGCGCCACAGCCAGCAGCTGGGCGACTACGTGCTGGCCCACGCCTACGTGCGCGAGGACCATGTGCTGGACGAGGAACTGCCCCTGTGGGTGCCCATCCCGGCGCTGGCGGAGATCCAGGTGGCGCTGCAGCAGGCCGTGGCCGACGTGACGCAGATGCCGCAGGACCAGCTCAAGCGCATCATGCGCACCGGCACCGTGGCCAGCACCGACAACCGCAACTGGGAGCTGCTGCCCGACAACCTGCCCCAGCGCCGCTTCAGCCAGAGCCGCGCCGTGGCGCTGGACATGGAGAGCGCAACAATAGCCGCCAACGGCTTTCGCTTCCGCGTGCCCTACGGCACGCTGCTGTGCGTGAGCGACAAGCCGCTGCACGGCGAGATCAAGCTGCCCGGCATGGCCAACCACTTCTACCGCGAGCGCGTGCAGCAGCACCTGCTCATCGGCATGCGCGCCATTGACATCCTGCGCCAGGGCGGCGTGCAGCGCCTGCACAGCCGCAAGCTGCGCAGTTTTGCCGAGGTGGCGTTCCAGTAACGCCTGCCGGACCCGCCATGCGCGCCCTGGACGTCGCCTCGCTTGGCCTGCTCACGGCGGGCCAGCTGGTGACCATGGCCGCGCTGCTGCCGCTGGTGATGGGGCGGCGCATCAGCCCCGCCGCGCGGCGGGCGCAGCGTTTTTTCCTGCTGCAGGCGGTGGCGTGGACCTCGCTGTTCGTGGCCAGTCCGCCGCGGGGCAACTTCTGGGCACCATGGGTCCTGACCGGCACCGCGGCCGTGACCATGCTGGGCCAATGGACCCTGGGCGGCGCGCTGGCGCTGTGGCTGGGCCCACGCCCTGGGCGCCGCGCCTTGCTGCTGTGCTGCCTGGCCGGCCCGGCGGGCTTTGCGCTGCTGTGGCCCGACGCACTGGCGCGCTTCGTCTGGTTCAGTGCCGTGCAGGGCCTGGGGCTGCTGATCCTGGCGCGCATGTGCCTGCGTCCTGGCCGCGAAAGCGCGCGCCGCTGGCGCTGGGTGCTGTGCGGCGCCGGCGGCGCGGTGGTGCTGGGGCTGTGGTCCCGCGCCGCCTGGGCCTGGCTGGGCGGCGTGCCGCACAGCTACGCCAGCCAGGGGCCCGTCAACCAGGCCTTCATCATCCTGAGCAGCCTGTGCATCACGGCCATGTTTGCCAGCGTGCTGGGTGCCTGGCGCGACGAGACCAGCCAGCAGTTGCGCTCCCTGGTCGTGACCGACGAGCTCACCGGCCTGCTGAACCGGCGCGGCTTCGAGGAGCAGGCGCAGGCCATGCTGGCCCGCGCCGTGCGCCAACGCCAGCCGCTGGCCGCCCTCATGCTCGACCTGGACCACTTCAAGCGCGTCAACGACGCCCTGGGCCACGAGGCCGGGGACCAGGCCCTGCGCCTGTTCGGCCGCTTGATGCGGGACCAGCAGCGCGAGAGCGACCTGGCCGCGCGCCTGGGCGGCGAGGAGTTCTGCCTGCTGCTGCATGGCGACGCGGCCTCCGCCCGGGCGCTGGAGGCCCGCCTGCGCCAGGCGCTGCGCGCCGCCGCTCCGGCGGAACTGGGCCACACGCTGGACTACAGCGCCGGGCTGGCGCTGCTCGAGGCGGGTGCGGAAGACCTGCCCGCGCTGCTCGCGCGCGCCGACGCTGCGCTCTACGCGGCCAAGGCGCAGGGACGCGGGCAGCTACAGGATGCGGCCACTGCAACTATCAATTCCATAGCTGCTTGCGCTTGATGGGCAAGGGCTAGAGGCCTTTTTGCTATAAAACCGCCACGCCATGCATCCACCGCCCCTGCTGGAAGTCACCGACCTGCGCAAGCGCTACGGCGGCAGCACCGTGGTCGACGGCGTGACCTTCGCCATCGCGCCGGGCGAGTGCCTGGGCGTGATCGGCCCTAACGGCGCCGGCAAGACCACCACCATCCGCATGTGCCTGGGCCTGACGGCGCCGGACGGCGGCACGGTGCGCCTGCACGCCGGCGGCATCCCGCTGCAGATGCCCGAGGACGCGCTGGCCATCAAGGCGCAGCTCGGCGTGGTGACGCAGTTCGACACGCTGGACCCGGACTTCACCTGCGCCGAGAACCTGGCCGTGTTCGGCCGCTACTTCGGCCTGGGCGCGCGCACCATGGGCGAGCGCATCCCTCGCCTGCTTGAATTCGCGGCCCTCACGCACAAGGCCGGCGCCAAGCCCGGCGAACTGTCGGGCGGCATGCGGCGGCGCCTGTCGCTGGCCCGCGCCCTGGTCAACGAGCCGCGTCTGCTGCTGCTGGACGAGCCCACCACCGGCCTGGACCCGCAGGCGCGCCACCTGCTGTGGGAGCGGCTGCAACTGCTGCTGCAGCAAGGCACCTCCATCCTGCTGACCACACACTTCATGGACGAGGCCGAGCGCCTGTGCTCGCGCCTGCTGGTGCTGGACCACGGCCGCAAGATCGCCGAGGGCCGGCCGCGCGAGCTGATCGCCGAGCACCTGGAGCGCGAGGTGGTCGAGGCCTACGGCAGCGGCGCCCTGGCCCTGGCCGGCGACGCACAGCTGCGCCCCCTGGCGCAGCGCGTGGAAGTCAGCGGCGAGACCGTCTTCTTCTACACCGGCGACGCGCGGCCGCTGCTGCAGGCCCTGGCCGCGCGCACCCCCCTGCGCACGCTGCACCGGCCCGCCAACCTGGAGGACCTGTTCCTCAAGCTCACGGGCCGGCAGATCCGGGAGGAAGGCTGACATGAACACTCCTTCGATCTGGCGCGCACCGGACCTGTCGGGCCGCTGGTGGCCCGTCTTCCTGCGCAACCTGCTGGTGTGGCGCAAGCTGGCCGTGCCCAGCCTGCTGGGCAACATCGCCGAGCCGCTGATGTGGCTGGTGGCCTTCGGCTACGGCATGGGGGCGCTGGTGGGCCAGGTCGACGTGGACGGCCAGCGCGTGCCCTACATCCTGTTCCTGGCCAGCGGCTCCATCTGCATGAGCGCCATGAACGCGGCAAGCTTCGAGGCGCTGTACTCGGCCTTCTCGCGCATGCACGTGCAAAAGACCTGGGACGGCATCATGAACGCGCCCATGAGCCTGGACAGCGTGCTGCTGGGGGAGATGCTGTGGGCCGCCTTCAAGGCGCTGTTCACCGTCACGGCCATCCTGGGCGTGATGCTGGCGCTGAACATCAGCCACAGTCCCAAGCTGCTGGTGGCCTGGCCGGTGCTGCTCTTCGCCGGCATCATGTTTTCCAGCATCGCGCTGATCTTCAACGCCCTGGCAAAGGGCTACGACTTCTTCACCTACTACTTCACGCTGGTGCTCACGCCCATGATGTTCCTGTCGGGCGTGTTCTTCCCGCGCGACCAGCTGCCCACGCCCGTGCGCATCGCCTCGGACTGGCTGCCGCTGACCAGCGCCGTGGAGTTGGTGCGCCCGCTGTTCATGGACCAGTGGCCGGCCCATCCCCTGCGCCACGGCCTGGTGCTGGCGCTCACCACGACCGCCGCCTTCTGGGTGGCGCTGGCGCTCACGCGCCGGCGCTTTCGCGCATGACCGGCCTGCTGAGCGCCGCGCACATCGCCTTGGTGGAGCAGGGCGTGTCTGCCATCGTGGCCTCGCGCGACGCCGCGCTGCGCCCCAGCGTGATGCGCGCCGTGGGCGCGCGCATCAGCCCGGACGGGCAGCACGTCACCGTGTATCTGCGGCCCAGCCAGTCGCACCAGCTGCTGGCGGACATTGCGGCCACGGGCCACGTCGCCGTGGTGTTCAGCGACCCGCCCTCGCACCGCACGCTGCAGGTGAAAGCCACTGCCGCCACGCTGCGCCCCGCCGGGCCGCAGGACGACGCCGGGCTGCGGCGCTACCTGGCGGCCATGCAGCGCGCCGTGGGCCAGGTGGGCTACGGCCCTGACTACGTGGCGGCCATGCTGGCTGCGCCGCCGCACGACGTGGTGGCCGTGGAGTTCACGCCCGAGTCCGCCTTCGACCAGACGCCCGGCCCGCACGCCGGCGCGCCGCTGCAGCAGCCCCGGGCCACCCCATGACCGAAGCCGCGCCCAAGCTGCGCTCCATCCGCGCCTGCCTCGAAGGCGCCATCCCCGCCATCATGGCCACCTGCGCGCCGGATGGGACGCCGAACGTGGCCTACATCTCGCAGGTGGTCTACGTGGACGAGGGTCACGTGGCGCTGTCGTTCCAGTTCTTCAACAAGACGCGCCAGAACATCCTGGCCAACCCCTGGGCCAACGTGCTGGTGCTGGACCCGGTCACGGCGCGCTTTTACCGCCTGCACCTGCGCTACCTGCGCACCGAGACGGCGGGAGCGCTGTTCGAGCGCATGCGGGCCCAGCTGGCGGGCATCGCGTCGCTGTCGGGCATGGCGGAGGTCTTTCAGCTCAAGGGCTCCGACGTGTATGCCGTCGAGCGCGTCGAGGCCGTGCCGGGCGAAGGGCTGGCGCCGGCCGCGCCGCGCGCCGATCTGCTGGGCGCCGTGCGCCTGTGCAGCCAGCGCCTGGCGCGCTGCGGCACGCTGGCCGAGCTGCTGCAGGCCGTGCTCGCCGGCCTGCAGGAGCACCTGGGCGTGCAGCATGCCCTAGTGCTCATGCTTGACGCCGCGGCGGGCCACCTCTACACCGTGGCCAGTCTGGGTTACGCCCGTTCGGGCGTGGGCTCGGAGATCAGGCTGGGCCAGGGCGTCATCGGCGTGGCCGCGCGCGAGGGCACGCCGGTGCGCATCAGCCACATGACCCACGCCGCCCTGTACAGCCACGTGGTGCGCAGCAGCCTGCAGGCGCCCGGCGCCGCGGCCGGCCTCGAGATTCCCTACCCCGGCCTGCCCGCGCCGCACAGCCAGCTGGCCGTGCCGCTCGTGAGCTGCGGGCGGGTGCTGGGCGTGCTGTTCGTGGAGAGCCCGCTGGACCTGCAGTTTCGCTACCCCGAGGAGGACGCGCTGGCCACGCTGGCCGGGCAACTGGCCGCGGCCATCGACCTGCTGCAGGCCGCGGCCGAGCCCTTGGAGGCCGCGCAGCCCGCACCCGCCGCCCCGCCCGCCAGCGGCCCGGCGCTGTGCGTGCGCCACTTCACGGCCAACGACAGCGTCTTCGTCGGCGACGACTACCTGATCAAGGGCGTGGCCGGCGCCATCTTCGCCAAGCTGCTGCGCGACCACGGCGCCACAGGGCGCGTGGACTTCACCAACCGCGAGCTGCGCCTGGACCCGCGCATCCGCCTGCCCGACGTGGCCGACAACCTGGAGGCACGGCTGCTGCTGCTGCAACGCCGGCTGCAGGAAAGCAGCACCCCCATCCGCATCGAGAAGACCGGGCGCGGGCGCTTTCGCCTGTGCCTGGGCGCGCCGGTGCGGCTGGAGGAGATGCCCGGCTGATTCAGGCAGCCAGGGCCTGCTCCAGCCTGGCCCGGGCGGCCTGCGTGAGGTGCGGGCGCACGGCGTCCAGCACCGCGGCAAAGGCGGGCGCCGGTGCGTGGGCACGCATATCGCCCAGGATGGCCGCGCGCTCGGCGGGCGACACGGAGGGGATCATCCAGCGCATGGTGAGCATCATCTCCTGCGGCGGGATGGAGGCCACCAGCGCGTTGTGCAGGTCCATGAGTTCCTCGTCGCTGTAGTGGGCCCAGAGCACGGCGTTGTGCTCGGTCTCCTCCACCTGCATGTGCGCGTAGTTGTGGCCCACGAAGGCCGCCAGCCCGGTGTACAGCGCATGGGCCAGCGCCGCGCGCTCCGCGCTGCCGGCGGCCAGCAGGGCGTGGGTGCCGACGGCCAGGCGGGCGATGTCGCGCTGGTGCTGCGCGTGCTCGTCCTCCACACGCTGGCTGGAGCCGGGGGCCCGGGCCTGCATGGCGGCGTGCACGAAGTGGTTCTCATGGTCTAGGTGGGAACGGCACAACGCCAGCAGCTCCAGGAGCTGCTGGCAGGCCTGGGCGCGCTCCAGGTCGTCATGCACGTCCATGCGGCCCACGGCCAGCAGGGTGTCGGCCATGAAGGCGCGCAGCGCCTTGTGGATGCCGGCGTACAAATCCAGGCGCGGCTGGGCCGCCTGGGCGGCGGCGATTTCGGCGATCTCGCGGGGGTCCATCTTCATGCTGTGCTTTCCTCAAAACCCCCGCTTGCGGGGGTGCTGCCCGCAGGCCCCATGCCTGCGCTTGCATGGTGGGAAAGTCTAGGAACGCCGTCCGCGGCGCGCTGCTAAAAAACGCTTATGCAAAGCCTAAGATTTCCTTAAGCCGCGCGGCGCAGCAGGTCGACGGCCTTCTCGGCGATCATGACCGTGGGCGCCGTGGTGTTGCCGCTGACGATGCGCGGCATGACCGACGCATCGACCACGCGCAGCCCCGCCAGGCCGCGCACGCGCAGCTCGGCGTCCACCACGTCCAGCGCGCCGGGGCCCATGCGGCAGCTGCCCACGGGGTGGTAGATGGTGTCGGCGTGCCGGCGGATGAACTGCTCGATCTGCGCCTCGGTCTGCGCCGCTGCCAGCGCCGGGCTCTCGCGGCCGCCGTACTGGGCCAGCGCGCCCTGCTGCAGGATGCGGCGCCCGATCTGAAAGCCCCGCACCAGGCGGGCCACGTCATCGGCTTCGGCCAGGAAGCCGGGGTCGACCAGCGGCAGCTGCAGCGGGTCGCCGCTGGCCAGGCGCACGCTGCCGCGGCTTTGCGGCTGCAGCAGGCACACGTGCAGCGAATAGCCGTGGCCGAACACGGTCTTGCGCCCATGGTCCACCAGCTTGCCGATGACAAAGTGCAGCTGCAGGTCGGGCGCGGCCTCGCCGGGCCGGCTCCTGAGGAAGCCCCCGGCCTCGGCGAAGTTGGTCGTCAGCGGGCCCGTGCGCTGGCGCCGCCATGCGCCGATGCCGCGCGCCACGTTCAGCCCGCCGCGCAGCGACAGGCCGAACAGCTCGGTCAGACGGGGCGCGTTGACCACCTGCACCACGTCCGGGTGGTCGTGCAGGTGCCGGCCCACCCCGGGCAGGTGGTGCAGCACGGCGATGCCGTGGCGCTGCAGCTCGTCGGCCGGCCCCACGCCCGAGAGCATGAGCAGCTGCGGCGACAGCAGCGCGCCGGCGCTCAGCAGCACCTCGCGCCGGGCGCGCGCCTCCTTCAGCTGCCCGCCCTGGCGATATTGCACGCCCACGGCGCGCCGGCCTTCGAAGAGGATGCGCGTGGCCTGCGCGCCGGTGACGACCTGCAGGTTGGGCCGCGCCCGGTGCGGCGTAAGGTAGGCCTTGGCCACGCTGTGGCGCTCGCCGTTCTTGTGCATGACCTGGTACAGGCCCACGCCCTCCTGCGTGGCACCGTTGAAGTCGCGGTTGGGTGCGTGGCCGGCCTGCACGGCGGCGTCGACAAAGACCTGGCTGAAGCGGTTGGGCGAGCGCAGGTCGGCCACGTTCAACGGCCCGCCCTGGCCGTGCCAGGCATCGGCGCCGCGCTCGTTGTGCTCGGCGCGCTGGAAGTACGGCAGCACGTCCGCCCAAGCCCAGCCGGGGTTGCCCTGGGCCGCCCAGTGGTCGTAGTCGGCTGGCTGGCCGCGGATGTAGACCATGGCGTTGACGGAGCTGGAGCCGCCCAGCACCTTGCCACGCGGCTGGTAGCCGGCGCGCCCGCCCAGGCCCGCCTGCGGCACGGTGGTGAAGCCCCAGCCGAACATCTCCGTCTTGGCCATGGCCGCCAGGCCGGCGGGGCAGTGGATGAGCACGCTGGTGTCGGGCGGACCGGCCTCCAGCAGGCACACGCGCACGGCGGGGTCTTCGCTCAGGCGGCCGGCCAACACGCAGCCGGCCGCGCCGCCCCCGATCACGACGTAGTCGAACATGGGCTTGTCTCCTCGGTATTTTTCGCTCCCTGTCCCGCAGGCGCGGCCCGCGCGGGCCGATGCCGATACGATCTCGGGGTTTGTCTTTTCGCGTTTACAAGAGGATTGCTTATATGACGATTTCGACCGTTGGCATCATTGGGGCGGGCACCATGGGCAACGGCATCGCGCAGGCCTGCGCGGTGTCCGGCATCAACGTGGTCATGGTGGACATCTCGGACGCCGCCGTGCAAAAAGGCCTGGCCACCGTGGCCGGCAGCCTGGACCGCCTGATCAAGAAGGACAAGATGAGCGCCGCCGACAAGGACGCGGCCCTGGCGCGTATCAAGACCTCGACCAGCTACGACGACCTGAAGGCCGCGCAGATCGTGATCGAGGCCGCCACCGAGAACTACGAGCTCAAGCTGAAGATCCTCAAGCAGGTGGACGCGCTCGTGGCGCCCGAGGTCATCATCGCCTCCAACACCTCGTCGATCTCCATCACCAAGCTGGCCGCCGCCACCAGCCGGGCCGACAAGTTCATCGGCATGCACTTCTTCAACCCCGTGCCCATGATGGCGCTGGTAGAGATCATCCGCGGCCTGGCGACCTCCGACGCCACCCACGATGCCGTCAAGCAGCTCGCCGAGCGCCTGGGCAAGAGCCCCATCACCGTGAAGAACGCGCCCGGCTTCGTGGTCAACCGCATCCTGGTGCCGATGATCAACGAGGCCTTCTTCGTGCTGGCCGAGGGCTTGGCCACGCCCGAGGACATCGACGCCGGCATGAAGCTGGGCTGCAACCAGCCTATCGGCCCGCTGGCGCTGGCCGACATGATCGGCCTGGACGTGTGCCTGGCCGTGATGGACGTGTACCTGACCGAGTTCGGCGACAGCAAGTACCGCCCTTGCCCGCTGCTCAAGGAATACGTGGCCGCCGGGCGCCTGGGCCGCAAGACGGGCCGCGGGGTGTATACGTACTGACACCCCCCTGAGCCGCTTACGCGGCTTCCCCCCGCTCTCGCAACGCTGCGCGTTGCGGGCAGGGGGACGCAGCCCTCGCTGCGGGGCGGCCCTTGCTCGCCTGCCCTCGCTGGGGGCGCGCCAGTTGCAAGCGCAAGGGGTGGTACGCAGCTTTCAAGGAGAGGACATGCCTCAACGCAATACCTTCAAGCACGCCCTGGCCGCCGGCCAGGCGCAGATCGGCCTGTGGTGCACGCTGGCCTCGCCTTATGCGGCGGAGCTGGTCGCAGGCTCGGGCTTTGACTGGCTGCTGCTGGACACCGAGCACACGCCCGCCGACGTGCCGCTGGTGCTGCAGCAACTGCAGGCCGTAGGGGCCGAGCCGCTGGGGCGCTCGCATGCGGTGGTGCGCGCCGCGTGGAACGACCCGGTGCTGATCAAGCGCCTGCTGGACATCGGCGCGCAGACGCTGCTGCTGCCCTTCGTGCAAAGCGCCGAGGAGGCCCGCGCCGCCGTGGCCGCCATGCGCTATGCGCCGCGCGGCATCCGGGGCATGGGCGGCACCATGCGCGCCTCGCACTACGGGCGCGATGCCGATTATGTGCAGGGCGCCGAGAGCGAGCTGTGCCTGCTGGTACAGGTGGAGACGGCCGAGGCGCTGACGAACATCGAGGCGATCGCCGCCGTCGATGGTGTGGATGGCATCTTCATCGGCCCGGCCGACCTGTCGGCCAGCATGGGCTACCCCGGCAACGCCGGCCACCCGGCCGTGCGCGCCGCCATCGACGACGCCATCCGCCGCATCCGCGCCGCCGGCAAGGCGCCCGGCATCCTGATGGTCGACGAGGCCCGCGCCCGCGAATGCCTGGCGCTGGGCGCGCAGTTCGTCGCCGTGGGCATGGACATGATGCTGCTGCGCGACGCCGCCGACGGCCTCGCCGCCGCCTTCCGCCCCGAGGCGCGCGGCGCGGTGCGCACCGCCTACTGACACAGCCAGACAAGCCCGGCCGGGCCTGGCCCCGGCCCGCCAGGCTCTGACGTTTTCAAGCCAAATCGGCCTCAAACGCTTGTCCAGCAAGCGCTAGCAGCTCATTTTTCAATAGCACCAATCAACCCATCCCTACAACAAGATCGATAATTCAATTGCGCGCAATTGAATTGCACGAAATAATACAGCCATGGCTTCCCCGTCCCGCCCCTCCCCCCTGCCCTCCGAGCTGCTGCGCCTGGACCACCAGGTCTGCTTCGCCCTGTATTCCGCGTCGCTGGCCATGACCAAGCTGTACAAGCCGCTGCTGGACGCACTGGGCCTGACCTATCCGCAGTACGTAGCCCTGCTGGCGCTGTGGGAGCGCGACGGCCTCACCGTCTCCGAGCTGGGCGAGCGTCTGTTCCTGGATTCCGGCACGCTGACGCCGCTGCTCAAGCGGCTGGAGGCCGCTGGCCTGGTGGCGCGCCAGCGCGACCCGCAGGACGAGCGCCGGGTACGCATCACCCTCACGCCCGAGGGCCGTGCGCTGCGCGCGCGCGCCGAGGACATTCCGTGCTGCGTCATGCAGCGCAGCCAGTGCGACATCTCCGAGCTGCAGGCGCTCACGCGCCAGCTCACCACCCTGCGCGACCGCCTGGCCGCGCGCTGACCTTCCCCTCCGTTTCTGAAAGGAACACACATGGCCTCCCTCGACAAAGTCCTGTACACCGCCCGCGCCCACACCACCGGCGGACGCGACGGCGCCTCGCGCACCGACGACGGGCGCCTGGATGTGAAGCTGTCCGCGCCCGGCGGCAGCGGCACGGGCACCAACCCCGAGCAGCTCTTCGCCGCCGGCTACTCGGCCTGCTTCATTGGCGCCTTGAAGGCCGTCGGCCCGAAGCTGGGCGTTGCCGTGCCGCAGGACGTTGCGGTGGACGCCGAGGTGGACCTGGGCCCCATCCCCAACGCCTACGGCATTGCCGTGCGCCTGACGATCAGCCTGCCGGGGCTGGAGCGCGAACAGGCGCAAAAGCTGGTGGACGCCGCCCACCAGGTCTGCCCCTACTCCAACGCCACGCGCGGCAACATCGACGTGGCGCTGACGCTGGCCTGACCGAGCCGTCCGCACGGCGCAAGGCCCCGGTTCGCCGGGGCCTTGCGCGTTTTCCCTAGGCTGCGCCGCGGCCCGCTGCAAGCCAGCGCTCAGTTTCAGCCGCCATCATCAAGGGCTGCCCCGCACGCCGCCTGCCCGCTGTTCATGAAGCTCGCCCTGCTGTCCGACCTCCACGCCAACGTCCCCGCCTTCGACGCCTGCCTGGCCCATGCCCGGGCCCAGGGTGCCGACCAGATCGCCCTGCTGGGTGACCTGGTCGGCTACGGCGCGGACCCCGGCCCGCTGCTCGAGCGCGCCATGGCGCTGGTAGACCAGGGCGCGCTGGCCGTGCGCGGCAACCATGACGAAGCCGTGCTGCATCCGCCCGCCCAGGCGCGCAACCTGGGCGAGCAGAGCACGCAGTGGACCGCCCCGCGCCTGACCGACGCGCAGCGCGCCTTCCTGGCCGGCCTGCCGCTGACGGCGCGCGCCGGCATGGACGCGCTGCTGGTGCATGCCAGCGCCGACGCGCCCGAGCGCTGGCACTACGTGACCGACAGCAGCGCCGCCGAGCGCAGCATGGCCGCCGCCACCCAGGTGGACCCGGCCATCCGCTATGTCTTCAGCGGCCATGTGCACGAGCAGGCCCTGTACTTCCTCACCCCCACCGCCAAGCTGATGCGCTTCACACCGCAGCCGGGCGTGCCCGTGCCGGTGCCGCCGCACCGCCAGTGGCTGGCCCTGGTGGGCTCGTGCGGCCAGCCGCGCGACGGCGACCCGCGCGCCATGTACGCGCTGTTCGACGCCCAGGCCGCCACCATCACCTTCCACCGCGTGGCCTACGACCACCTGGCCGCCGCCGCCGCCGTGCGCGCCAGCGGCCTGCCCGAATTCTTCGCCGAGCGGCTGGAGCGCGGCCGCTAGCCGATGTCGCCATGAAGCTGCTGGCCCCCGGCACCGAGATCGACGGCTTCGTGGTGCACGAGTGCATCCACTCCGGCGGCATGGCCCACATCTACCGCGTGGGCTATGCCAACGCGGCGCGTGACCCGGGCTTTCCCCTGGCCATGAAGATCCCGCGCATGACGGTGCGCGACGGGGCCGAGACCATCGTCAGCTTCGAGGTCGAACTGACCATCCTGCCTACCCTCAGCGGCCCCCATGTGCCGCGCTTCGTGGCGGCCGGCGACCTGGTGCGGCTGCCCTACCTGGCCATGGAGTACATCGAGGGCCAGACGCTGGCCCACTGGCACGAGACCCACGCCGGCCCCGGCGGCGCGGTGGCGGACACGCCAGCTATCGCCCGCATCGGCAGCGCCCTAGCGATTGCCGCGCACAGCATCCATGAGCAGAACGTCTGCCATCTGGACCTGAAGCCCGCCAACGTGCTGCTGCGCGAGAACGGCAGCGTGGCGCTGCTGGACTTCGGCCTGTCCTGCCACGCCCACTACCCCGACCTGCTGGCCGAGGAGATGAGGAAGGCCGTGGGCTCGCCCGCCTGGATCGCACCCGAGCAGGTGGTGGGCGTGCGCGGCGACCTGCGCAGCGACATCTTCGCCATCGGCGTCATGCTGTACGAGCTGGCCACCGGCGAGCTGCCGTTCGGCGCGCCGGCCACCCAGGGGGGCCTGCGCCAGCGCCTGTGGATGACGCCCCAGCCCCCGCGCGCGCACCGCCCCGGGCTGCCCGAGTGGCTGCAGGAGGTCATCCTGCGCTGCCTGGAGCCCGTGGCGGCCGAGCGCTACCCGTCGGCCGCGCAACTGGCCTTCGACCTGGCCAACCCCGAGCAGGTGGTGATCACCGAGCGCGGCCGGCGCACGCGCGGGCCGGGCCTGCGCCGGCACTTCAAGCGCTGGATCCGCGCCGCAGGCATGCACTACCAGCCCAGCCCGCTGCCGCACGACCAGATCGAGCGCTCGCCCATCGTCATGGTGGCCGTGCCGCACGAGGATGTGAGCGATGCCACGCTGTACTCGCTGCGCGAGGCGGTGGCGCGCTCGCTGGGCATACGTCCCGGCGCGCGGCTGGCCTGCGTGACGGTCATCAAGGCGTCGGCAGCCAGCAGCTCCGACAGCGCCCGCAGCGAGACCACGCTGCACCGCACGCACCTGGCGCGCCTCAAGCAATGGGCGGCCGGCCTGTCCCTGGACGGCCACAGCGCCAGCTACCACGTGCTGGAGGCCGGCGACGTGGCCCAGGCCCTGGTGCGCTACGCCGAGGGCAACCGCGTGGGCATGATGATCCTGGGCGCCGCCACCCACGGGCTGCAACTGCAGCGCTTCATCGACACCGTGCCCATCCGCGTGGCGCGCGACGCGCCGTGCACCGTCATCCTGGTCAAGCAGCAGCTGCCGTTCGCTCAGCTGGGCGGCGGAGCCTGAAACCGCGGCGCCACACGGGCGTTTCGCAGTGCTTGCGCCTGGCGCCCGGGCCGTGGCGTCCGGGCTACGCCGCTCATCCTCCGTGGACCAGGGCGCGCATGCGGTCCGTGAAGCGCTCGCGTGCAAACAGAGCAGCCCGTGCCTCACATGCGGAGCGCATGCCCTGCGCACGCGCGGCGTCCATGCGCAGCACCGCTTGCACAATGGCATCCACCCCCGGATCGGGTGACAGCAGCAGGCCCGTCTCCCCCTCCAGCACCGTTTCCAACAATCCTCCTTCCGCCACGCCGATCACCGGCTTTCCGGCAGCCATGCTCTCCACGGGGGACAGACCGAAGTCTTCGTCGTAAGGAATGTAGATGCTGGCGCGCGCGCCACCGATGAGCCGGGCAAGCCCCGCGTCCGTCTGCCAGGACGTGAAGTGCACGTTGGGCGCGCCAGCGGCCAGGCGGCGCAGCTGGCCGGTGCGCGAACCTCCGGACGCCACCACCAGCTGCTGCGACGGCATGCACGCGAAGGCCTGGACGATGCGGTCCACGCGCTTGAGGTCTTCGTGCCGCGCCAACGAGATGAAGTAGTTGCCATCGGCAATCCACCGAAAGCGCTGGGTGTCCACTGGCGGGTAGATCACCTCTGCCTCGCGCTGCAGGTAAAGGCGCAGCCGTCGGCGCGTGTTTTCCGAGTTCGCCAAGACCATGTCCATGCCGGCCAGGGCGGCCTCATAGCGGGGCCGCAGCTGCTGAGCAAGGGCATGCAGCAAGGGGCGCAGCAGCGTGGGCAGACGAGCTAGGTAGTGCGCACGTAGGTCGTAGACGAAGCGTGGGGGCGTATGGCAATAGTAAAAATTGCGGCGCCCCTGGCGGTGGTGGACGGCCAGAGGTGCCAGTGAGCCGCTGAACACAGCCCAGTCGTACCCTGCCACGCCGCGCGCTTTGGAGCCGGCGAAGGCCAGCAGCGTTGCCGCGTCGCGCAAGCCGGGCGCCCGCCAGGGCACGCCCAGGTCGTGGCACAGGAAGGGCCTCAGCTCCGACAGCGGATAGCAGCGTGGATTACGGTAGCCGTAGCACAGCGCCTGGGCCTGCAGTGCATCAGCCAGCTCCAGCATGACCCGCTCAGCTCCCCCGCGCGCCTCCAGGAAGTCGTAGAGAATGACGCCACCGGCCATCAGAGCGCCCCTTTGGCGGCCGTTTCGGCCCAGATGCGGCCTGCCGCACCCAGGGCAGCAACACGCTGCGGGGCGGCCTGCAGTGCCAGCATCGCCTGTACGAACTCCTCGGGCGTGCGCGCCGGCAGGTAGTGCCGCCCCGCCTCCAGGGCAAGGCCGCGCACCGCTTGCGGACTGGCGACCACGGCCAGGCCCCAAGCCAGGGCCTCCAGCGTCTTGAGCTTGGTGCCGCCGCCGCCTGCCAGGGGCAGCAGGGCAACTGTGCTGGCGGCATAGACCGGAGCCAGATCCGACGCGTCGGCCACCACCTCCACCCCTTGTGTTGTATGCAGCTGGGCGAGCAGCCACGCTGGCGGGCGGGCACCGGCAATCGTCAGCGTCCACGGAAGCGCCAGCCGCTGACGCAGCAGAGGGACTATGCGGGTGGCCAGGAGCAGCGCCGCCTCCTGGTTTGGCGGGTAGTCGAGCCGACCAACGAAGAGCATACGCAGTCCGGCCGCCGCACGCGACCTGGTAGGGGTGACCGCCGGCGCGGCGAGCCGGTTGGGGCGCAGGCCTGCACCCGCAAAGGCCGCGCAGTCTTCAGGGGCAGCCAGCCATACCGCGTCATAGTTCCTCGGCACCCGCTCTTCCAGGGCCCGGTACTGCTGTGCCTCGCGCAGTGCCAGCGCTGCCTCCACCCGGCGGCCCATGCGCCAGTGCGTGCCTGCAATGCTGGCCAACGTGGACGAGTCCCAGTCGTCCAGATCGAGTTCGGCGCGGTTTACTACCAGCCTGGCACGCAGCCAGTCTGAGACTCCGTGCAGGTACAGCCGGAAGACGACCAGGCGTGCGACGCGGCGCTCTCCGATCGCGGCCGCCATCGCTGAGAGAGCAGGCGCAGACTCAGCCGGCAGCTGCCAGTGCGCCACCGTGCCCGGCCAGCGAACGCTTAGCGAAGGCGCCAGCCAGCCCAGCCGGCGCTGCCAGGGCAGCGGAGTACGCACGTCGGCGGGACCATGCCAAAGCAGCGTGCCCGGCGGCCACTGCCCTGCAGTGCCCGCTGCCTCTGCCTCTGCCGTCCACACGTGCACTTCATGGCTCGCGGACAACTCCTGCAGCCAATCCCAGGCCCGCAGGGCGCGGCCACTGCCTCCCGGCTGCGGCAGCACAGGACTGAGCAGCACCGCCACCGGTCGCGTCATGTCGAGTGCTCCACCCGCCCTTCGTGCACCCGCCAGACTACCTGGGCGAACCGCAGCGAGGCAAGGCGGTGGGTGACGAACAGCACCGTGGCCTGCGGCAGGGCCGCGCGCAGGCTCTCGAACAGCGCCGCCTCGGTGGCCTCGTCCATGGCGGCAGTGGCCTCATCGAGCAGCAGCAGGTCCGGCTTGCGATAGACGGCGCGCGCGATTGCCAGGCGCTGCCGCTCCCCTCCCGACAGCTGCAACGTTCCCTGCTCCGGATTCTTGTCGGCGAGCTGGGCCACGGCCAACGCCTCGCCCACCGCATCCTCGCACCCGGCGTCCACACCGAACACCACGTTCTCGCGCAGGCTCGCATCCAGGATCGCCACATGCTGCGGCACGTAGGCAATCCGCGGCGGCCCACCTGCGTCGCTCTGCCACACGACCGATCCGCGCGTGGGCGTCTGCAGGCCGGCCACCACATCCAGGAGCGTGCTCTTGCCTGCGCCGGAAGGCCCTACCAGCGCCACCCAGGCAGGCCGCTCCACCTGCGCCGACACCGCCCGCAGCACTGGCGCCGCGTGCCCGGCATGGGTGACTTCCACGCCCTCCAGTCGCAGCGCCGGCGCGCCGTCGACCGTGTCCATTGCCGGCGTGTCGCGGCGGTGCGAGGCGGCCGCTGCCAGTTCGTCGCACACCAGCTGTATGTTGAGCGCCGCTCCGCGCAGGGAAGTGCGAATACTCAGCAACTGCATCATGGCCGGCAATAGGCTGCGAGCAACCACGGCGTAAAACACCAGATAGGGCAGTAACCCACCCAACGGGCGCCCCGTCCAGGACCAAGCGAGCACGCATACCAGCACCACCGTGAAGGCCAAATAGTCGAGTGCCACGCGTGGCAATACCGGCATGAACGCGAGCCAGCGGTTGGCCCGCGCGAGCGCCTGCAGCTGCACGGCGACGCCCTGCAGCACATGCTCCTCGGCGCCGTGGACTCGCAGTTCCTGGAAGGCGTCCAGCGCCTCGCCCATGCCCAGGTGCCAGCGGCGCAGCGCGTCCTCGCGCACATGCGCAGCCCGTTTCTGGCGCGCACCGACAAAGCGTTGCACCAAGCCATTGAGGCCCAGAAATGCCAGCGCCAGCGCGATCGACACCCACGGACTGACCACCACCATCAGCGCCGTCAACACCACCACCAGCAATGCGCTTGCGATGGCGGACGCCGCCAGGTGGCAAGCGTACGCAGCATCGACAGCGGTGATCGTGCAGCGCCGGAAGTAGTCACTGCGGTTGCGCTGGCGGTAGCCTGTCCAGCCCTGTGCAAAGTACGCGGACAGCAGGCGTAGCACGGTGTGTTTCTGTACCTCCTGCTGAAAGCCCGCCACTCGCCATTGCAGGCCCATGTCGGCCAGCATCTTGACCGACATCAGCGCCAGCAGCAGAGCCGAATACGTCATGACCGGATCGGCGCCCGTCTCCGCCGCGACGTGGCCCACCACGCCGCACTGGCGCTCGCCCAGGCAGGCCACATAAGGCAGTGCTGCAGCGGCAACGAGCATTTCCAGCAGCGAGAAGACGGCGCTGAATACGGCGATGCGGCGCAATGCCCGGCGGTGCGCCGGCACCAGAAAGCGACGCACGTCGCGCTGCAGCGTCAGCACGTCGGCGCCCAGCGCGCGCAGCCAGGCCCAGGCCTGTCCTTTCAGCACTAGCGCCTCCACGCCTCGCGCAGCGCACGTAGCGGGTGGCTGCACTCCTGGACGAAAGCCTGCAAACGCTGTCGATGCCAGGCAGCCCTGTCTGGCGCCAGGTCTTCCGGCAGGAACGGCCTGGCCAAGCGCGCGTAGGTGGTGTTTGCGAATGCCACGTATTCGGGTGTCAGCCGGCCGGCATGAAAGCGCGAGAAGTCGCGCCTCTCGGCAGACCACCACAGGTGATTCCAGAGATGCAGACTGTAGGCCTGTGGGGGCAATGGGCAGTCACGCAGGAACAGGTCATCGATGCGCTCCGGCCGCCAGTCGAATGCGTAGTACGACGTCTGTGGCTCCACGTGCAGGCGCCCCGGCAGGCGCCGCGCCAGCGTATAGGGCAGCAGCGTGGAGTGCCCGCTCCAGCTTCCGTCAAAGCGCTCTGCCATGCCTTCCAGCCAGGCGCGGCAAAAGGGGTCGGCGGCCGGCGCCGCGATCCAAGCGTTGCAGTACGAGGGTTGAGCGGGATCGGGCGAACGCTCCTCGCCGAGCACGCAGGTCGTGCGCCGCCACAGGGACTCGGGCAGGGGGCGCACGAACAGGGTGTCGATGTCGGCATACACCCCGCCTTCGGCGATCAGGGCCTGCAGCCGCACGAAGTCGGCAGCATGGGCATAGCGGTAGCGCGCGATGGCAGGGTCGGAGTATCGAAAGTGCTCGACCAGTGCGCAGGGCTCGGCCCGCTGCAACTGCAATGCCGGCCGGATCCGGTCCCACCACGGCCCCCAGGGCTCGTGCTGGTAGTGCAGCACGACGGCTCGCGGCCTCTCTACCGCCAGGCATGAAGCCAGGCACAGGTAGTACATCAGGTGGAATGGCTCCGTCTGAGGCTTCAGGCCGAAGACGAAGTGGAAGGTGCGGGGAATCATCCCGGCTCCTGCAGTGCAGCCCGCAGCGCGGTCAGCGTCTGCGCGGGCGAAAAGGCGGCTTGCACATGGTCGGCAAGCGCCGCTCCGCGTGCCTTGGCTGCCACCGGATCGGCGGCCAAGGCACGCATCCAGCGCCCGGCCTGCGCGGTGTCGGGGGCCGCCCAACGGTCGCGCGCTGAATAGCTGAATGCCCATACGGGCTCGTGCGCCGGCACCATCCGGTAGTCGACCAAGCAAGCCAGTTCGGGCGGTAGGAAGTCGGCCTGCCCGCCGTAGCCGGTCATGACCACGGGCCGTCCACACAGAGCAGCATCGAAGGCGCCCAGCCCCCAGCCCTCGGTACGGGTCAGGGAGACGAAGGCATGCCCCAGGGTGTGCAGAGCCTGCATCTCGCCATCGGTCAGGCCCTCGTCGTCGATGACATGCCAAGAGGGCGACGCGGGGCGGCTCGCGGCAAGCAGCGCCGCCGTGTGCGAAGGACGCGGGTGACGCAACCGAAAACCTGCACGCCAGTGGCGATGCCAGCGTGTCAGGTCCTTGGCCGAGGTCTTGACCACCAGCGTGACCGGGTCTTCGCTGGTGAAGGCATCCAGGTAGGTGCGCAACACGTCTTCCGTGCCTTTGCGCGCCGTCCAGAAGCCGATGGTGTAGAACACGAAGCGGCCTTGCAGCGCCTGCGCCCCCCCCAGCCGCGCAAGCAGCGACGCCTGGGCCGTAGCAGAGGCCGGGACGCCCCCGAACTGCGACAGGTGCGGCACCACGTGGATGGGCACCGTCACTGCGCTGTTGCGGAGCACCTCCACGTTCCAGCGGCAGGGCACGATCACTGCGTCCAGCTGGTTCAGCAGTGCGGGCCAGTGCGCGGGCAGCCGCTCCAGCTCCCAGACCGTGTAGCCGACGATGCGCCGGCCTGGGGCGCGCTCGCGCGCGAGCCACCCGGGGTAGTACTCCGGCACGCAGTGCAGCAGCACAGTGTCGTAATCCACGGGCCGGTGCGCGAGCGGACGCAGGTCGTCTTCCACCACCTCGCGTGCAGGCACGGGTTGGTAACGTGCGCCCGGACAGCGCAGCGGCACCCACTGCAGCGGCACGCCGGCCGCAGCCAGCGCCCGCAGGTAGGCCTTGGCAGCCACGGCATACCCCGTCGTATCCGCTGGCGAAACGTACTTGAGACCGCGCATTCATCCACCCGTTCGAAGGCCGCGCTGTCTGCCGCAGGACCGGGCATAGCGCCACATGCCGACGCCGATGCCGGCAATCCGGGCCGCATGGGCCACGCTTACCCAGCCGCGAAACGCCAGCGTCTGCACGGCCGCCGAACCGAGCGTGCGCGTCACCCACCATAGGGTATGGCCCCGCAGACGCCGTGCCACAAAGGCGCCGTCACCCTGGGCATAACGATAAAAGCGCTGGACGGCCCAGCGGTTCCAGGGTGGAATCTTGTTGGGATGCTGCATCTGGATGGCAGGGTCGAAACGCGCGCGCCAGCCAGCGCCCACGCCCAGCAGGCGATCCACCAGCTCTACGCCCTCGGCCGCCGGGAAGGGGGCGCCGGGTCCGAAGCGCGGGTCGAACCCTCCCGCCGCCAAAAACAGTGTCCGCTCGACGAACAGCGTGGCCTCGGTCACGCAGGCGAACATGGTCCAGCGGTCGAAATCCTCGGCCATGCGGCGCCAGCGCAGCACGGAAGGCTGCTGCGCGGCATCCACAGTCCGGCCCGTGGCGATGCGCACACCCGGCGCAGACAGCACGCGCCGCGCCATGGCCAGCGTGTCGGGCTGGTATACGCAATCGTCGTCGGGAAAGCCGATCCAGCGCCCGCGCGCCAAGGCCGCGCCCGCGTTCCGCGCGGCCGATGCGCCGCGCGTGGGCAGCCGCAGATGCCGCAGCGTCAGACGGCCGGTGAACGCAGCCACCACGGCCGCCAGGTGGTCATCGACCTGCTGGTCGGCGACGATGATCTCGAAGCTGCGCTCGCTGCTGGCCAGAAGACTGTCCAGCAGGGCATGCAGCAGCCGGCCGTCGGGATCGACGGTCGCCACCACCAGGGAGAAATCCGGCGCGGCACTCAACACGCCACCCCGCGGCACACACCGCTGGACGGCACGGAATTGGTCAGGAGCATGGGAGATCCGTAAGAGGCCGGCGTTGCGCAAACAGCCGTGGGCGCCCTGCCGCACATCGCGGCGCTAACGCGAGCAGTCTTGCAGGAGGCGCGAATTCTAGTGAGGTTGGCCTGCGCCTGCAAAACCGGAGCCTGTGCCGACCCGACCTGCAACAGCCAGTGCCCAGCGCGGGCCTTCCCCGAAGACAATGCCCGGCATGCCGCTGCCTGACCCGGATCCTTCCCACCCCTACGCCACCCTGACGCCCGATGCCGTGCTGGACGCCCTGGCCAGCATCGGCCTGTACGGCGACGGCCGCCTGATGGCCTTGGGTTCGTACGAAAACCGCGTGTACCAGGCGGTGCTGGAGGACGGCAGCCGCGTGGTCGCCAAGTTCTATCGCCCGGGGCGCTGGAGCGACGCGCAGATCCTGGAGGAGCACGCCTTCGCGCAGGAGCTGGTGGCGGCCGAGGTGCCCATGGTGGCACCCCTGGCGATCGAGGGCGGCACGCTGCACCGCCACGCGGGTTTCGCTTTTTCGGTCAGTCCTTGGCGCGGCGGGCGCACGCCGGAGCTGGACGACTTCGAGGTGCTGGAATGGCTGGGCCGTTTTCTGGCGCGCATCCACAACGTGGGCGCGGCGCGGCCATTCACCTGCCGGCCGGCGCTGGACCTGCAGGGCTTCGGGCAGGAGCCGCGCGACTGGCTGCTGGCGCAGCAGATCATTCCCATGGACCAGCAGACCGCTTGGCTGACCGCGTGCGATAAAGCTCTTGAATTGATAGCTGCTGGCGCTTATTCCACGGGCGCTGGAGGCCAATTTAGCTTGAAAGACGCAAGCCTGCTGCGGCTGCATGGCGACTGCCATCCGGGCAACGTGCTGTGGACGCCCGTGGACGAGCGCGGCGGCGGCCCGCACTTCGTGGACCTGGACGACGCGCGCACCGGCCCGGCCGTGCAGGACCTGTGGATGCTGCTGTCGGGCGAACGCCGCCAGCGCACGCAGCAGCTGTCGGCGCTGCTGGACGGCTACGAGCAACTGCGCCCCTTCGACCGGCGCGAGCTCATCCTGATCGAGCCGCTGCGCACGCTGCGCCTGATCCACTACAGCGCGTGGCTGGCGCGGCGCTGGCAGGACCCGATCTTCCCGATCAACTTCCCGTGGTTCGGCAGCAGCGACTATTGGCGCGGTCAGGTAGACCTGCTGCACGAGCAGATCGAGGCCATGCAGGAGGAGCCCCTGCACGCCTGATGAGGGTAGCGCCGGCTCAGCGTCCGCCGGCAGCGGCCAGGATGCGCGCCATCTCCGCCTGCCCGCGCCGGCGCGCGTGCGCCAGCGGGGTGACGCCGTCGCGGTCGGCCAGGTTCACGTCGGCCCCGGCGGCCAGCACCTGGCGCGCGATGTCCTGGTGCGCCGGGCCGCCGTCGCTCAGCACGATGGCCTCCAGCAGGCAGGTCCAGCCCAGGCGGTTCACGTGGTCCACGGCCACGCCGGCGGCGATCAGCGTGCGCACCGTCTCCACATGGCCGCGCTCGCAGGCCGGGATGAGCGCGGTGCCGCCGTAGCGGTTGGTGCTCTTGAGGTCGGCGCCATAGGACAGCGCCATGCGCAGGATCTCCAGGCGGCCCTGCGCGCCGGCCAGCAGATAGGCGCTGTCGCGCATGTCGTTTTGCAGGTTCACGTCGGCGCCGGCCAGCAGCAGCGAGCGCGCCACCTCCACGTGGTCGCCGGCCGTGGCCAGCAGCAGCGGCGTGCTGCCCTGGGCGTCGCGCGCGTTCACGGGCGCGCCCTGCGCCAGCAGGCCGCGCACGGCCGCCGCATCGCCCTCGCGGGCGGCCTGCAGCAGCGCGGCGCCAGCGTCGGCAGGCGGCTGTGCCCGGGCGCCCATGCAGGCCAGGGCCAGAGTTGCCGCTGCGGCGAAGCTGCGGATGAGCCGGCGCCTGTCAGCCACCGGCGCTCTCCCGGGCAGCGGGCCGCCTCTTGGCCTGCAGCGACTGCTTCCAGCCGTGCACGATCACGTCGGTGAAGAACTTGCGATCCAGCAGCAGCCACACCAGCACCGGCGCCAGCGTTGGCAGCACCAGCACGCCCACCTGGTAGCCATAAACAATGGCCTCGACCTGCCACTGCTCCACACGCAGCGCACGCACGTCCAGGCCGGTGGCGCCGACCAGCTGCATCAGCAGGTACATGACCAGGCTGAAGGCCTGCACGGGCAGCAGCAGCACGTAGCCCAGCAGCGCGCGCTGCAACCGCCCCGGCGCCCGCGCCGCACCCCAGGCGGCCAGCAGCAGGGCCCAGAAGATGGGCAGGCCGAAGGCGTAGCGGCCGGGGTCGGCGTCCAGTGTGACCTCGCCGCGGCGCCCGCCCGACTGCGGCGCGACCACCTCCACGGTGGTATCCACCTCGATCAGGCCAGGCCGCTTGTGCACGCTGCGCACCCACATGGGCGCGACCTGCTCCAGCGCCACGTGCGAGACGGCGGCCACCGGATAGGACAGCCAGGGCGAGGCCTGTGTCCACAGCAGCGTCAGGCCGACCACGCCGGCGAAGGCCCACAGGGCAAAGCGCACCAGCACCGGCGGACGGCGCGGGGCGTCGGCGGGGGATTCTTCGGCGGGATGCATCGGCATGGCCTCGTCAGCGCGGGGACAGGTCCAGCGACGAGCTGACCGAGCCCGAGGGCGCGCGCGGCGTGACGCTGGGGCGCACCACGGGCGGTGCTGGCGGCTCGTCGGGCGGCGGCGGCTCGCTGGCCGCGCGGTCGCGTGCCCCGGCGCGCACCCACAGCAGCCAGACGACGAGCACGTCCAGCATGATCAGGCCCTGCCAGAGAAATTCGTGCGCGAAGTCAAAAGCTTCCTTGCTCCACTGGCCCAGGTAGAACAGGCTGATCACGCGCACCACGTTCAGCGCCTGCACGGCCGCGAAGCCGGCGGCCAGGCCCACGAGCTTGTGCCGCCAGGTCGAAGGAAAGGCCATGACGGCGGCGAACAGCACGATGCAGGCCTCGATGCCGTTGCAGCCGGGCTCGATGGACACGCCGAAGCCGGTGGCCGTGTTCCACAGCACCTTGCCCTGGGCGGCGGCGCTGCTGTCGAACCAGGTAACCAGCCCCGCGCAGATGCGCGCCAGCAGCGCCGTCCAGGGCAACACCAGGTGCTGTTGCACCCAGTTGAGCATGTTCAGCCCAAACAGCGACAGCTGCAGGGTGAGAAAAAGCAGGAAGAAGCGCAGCATGGGCAAGGGCGTGGGGTAGCGCGGGGATTATCCACGCGCACCCCCGCCAGAGCGTCAGGCCAGCAGCGCGTTCACGCGGCGCACATAGGCGGCCGGATCCTCGGGCAGGCCGCCCTCGGCCAGCAGGGCTTGGTCGAACAGGATGTGCGCCAGGTCGTGGAAGTGCACGCTGCCGTCGAGTTTTTGCACCAGCGGGTGCTCGGGATTGACCTCCAGCACCGGCTTGGACTCGGGTGCGGCCTGGCCGGCCTGCTTGAGCAGGCGCGCCAGCTGGGTGCTCATGCCCCCGTCGGAGACCACCAGGCAGGCGGGCGAGTCGACCAGGCGCGTGGTCACGCGCACGTCCTCGGCCTTGTCCTTGAGGGCATCCTTGAGCTTGGCCAGCAGCGGCTTGAAGGCCTCGGCGGCCTCCTCGGCGGCCTTCTTCTCGGCCTCGTCCTGCAGCTGGCCCAGGTCCACGGCGCCCTTGGCCACCGACTGCAGCGGTGTGCCGTCGAAGTCCTGCAGGTAGCCCAGCGCCCACTCGTCCACGCGGTCGGTCATGAGCAGGACCTCGATGCCCTTCTTGCGGAAGATCTCCAGCTGCGGGCTGTGCTTGGCGGCGGCCAGGGTGTCGGCGGTGATGTAGTAGATCGCCTGCTGGCCCTCCTTCATGCGCGCCTTGTATTGCTCCAGGCTGACGCTGGGAGTGTCGCTGGACGTGGAGGCAAAGCGCAGCAGTTTGGCAATGCGCTCGCGGTTGCCGAAGTCCTCACCCAGGCCTTCCTTGAGCACCGCGCCGAACTCGGCGTAGAACTGGCTGTACTTGCCCTCCTTGGCCTTGTCCTCCTCGCTGACGACGTCGGTCACGCCGTCCGCGCCCTCGCCCGCGTCGTGGCGGTCATGCTTGGCCAGGTCCTCCAGCATCGACAGCACCCGCTTGGTCGAGCCGTCGCGGATCAGGCGCACGTCGCGCGACTCCTGCAGCAGCTCGCGGCTGACGTTCAGCGGCAGGTCGGCCGAGTCGATCACGCCCTTGACGAAGCGCAGGTAGCCGGGCATCAGGCTTTCCGCGTCATCCATGATGAACACGCGCTTGACGTACAGCTTCACGCCCGCCTGCTTGTCGCGGTTCCACAGGTCGAACGGTGCCTTGGCGGGGATGTACAGCAGCTGCGTGTATTCGGTATTGCCCTCAACGCGGTTGTGGCTCCAGGCGAGCGGGTTCTCGTGGTCGTGGCTGATGGCCTTGTAGAAGTCCTGGTACTGCTCGGGCGTGATGTCCTTCTTGGGCCGCGTCCACAGGGCGCTGGCCTTGTTCACGGTTTCCCACTCGCCCGTCTTCACCATCCCGCCGGGCTCGCCTTCCTTCTCGGACTCCTTCCACTCCTCCTTTTCCATCAGGATGGGCAGGCTGATGTGGTCGGAGTACTTGGCGATGATCTGCTTGAGCTTCCAGGCGTTCAGGTACTCCTCGGCGTCCTCGCGCAGGTGCAGGATGACACTGGTGCCACGCTGCTGGCGCTCGATCTGTTCGACCTCGAACTCGCCGGCGCCGGCGCTGGCCCAGCGCACGCCCTCGGCCGCCGGCAGGCCGGCGCGGCGGCTTTCCACCGTGATGCGGTCGGCCACGATGAAGCCGGAGTAAAAGCCCACGCCGAACTGGCCGATCAGCTGGCCCTGCTCGGACGCGGTGGCCTTCTGGTCGCCGGAGAGACGGCTCATGAAGTCCTTGGTGCCGCTCTTGGCGATGGTGCCCAGGTGCTCGATGGCCTCCTGCTGGCTCATGCCAATGCCGTTGTCGGCGATGGTCAGGGTGCGCGCCGCCTTGTCGAAGGACACGCGCACCTCCAGGTTGGGCTGGCCCTCGTACAGGGCGGGATCGTTCAGCGCCTCGAAGCGCAGCTTGTCGCAGGCGTCGGAGGCGTTGGAGACCAGCTCGCGCAGGAAGATTTCCTTGTTGGAATACAGCGAGTGCGTGACCAGGTGCAGCAGTTGCGCCACTTCGGCCTGGAAGGAATGCTGATGCTTGTTGCTCATGCGTGAAAACAAAGACGGGGTTGGACAAAAAACAAAAGCCGGCGCAGCCGGAACGCCTGCCCATATGAGGCCGGCGGGCCGCGCTTCAAGAGGGCCGCGCTTGGCGGCACACTACGCGCCATGGAGCAGCACCTGAACACCAGCAGCACGCAGCGCACCGAGCGCGCCCTGGCCGCCATCGAGGCGGCCGGCGACGAGGGCCGGCGCATTTTCACCCGGGTCTACCGGCAAGCCGCCCTGCAGGCCGCGCGCGCGGCCGACGAGCGCGCCGCCAGCGGCATCACCCTGGGCCCGCTGGACGGGCGCATCGTCTCCATCAAGGACCTGCTGGACGTGGCCGGCGAGCCCACCACCGCCGGCTCCGTTGCCCTGAAAGACGCCCCGCCGGCGACGCAGGACGCCGCCGTGGTGCAGCGTCTTCGCGCGGCCGGCTGCGTGGTCATCGGCAAGACCAACATGACCGAGTTCGCCTTCTCAGGGCTGGGCATCAATCCGCACTACGGCACGCCGGGCAACGCGCACGACACCCGTCGCATCCCCGGCGGCTCGTCCTGCGGCGCGGGGGTGAGCGTGGTGCGCGGCATGGCCGAGATCGCCCTCGGCACCGACACCGGCGGCTCCATCCGCATCCCGGCGGCCTTTGCCGGCATCGCCGGCTTCAAGCCGACGCAGGCGCGCGTGCCGCGCGATGGCGCCCTGCCGCTGTCGTACACGCTGGACACCATCGGCCCGCTGGCCGCCAGCGTCGAGGACTGCGCCCGCGCCGACGCCGTGCTGGCCGGCGAGGCATGGCAGCCGCTGCCGGCACGCCAGGTGGCCGGCCTGCGCATTGGCGTGCCGCGCGGCTGGCTGCTGAGCGACACCGACGACGCCGTGCTGGGCGCCTTCGAGCAGGCCCTGGCAGCCTTGTCCGGTGCCGGCGCGCGCCTGTCCGACCTGGCCCTGGACGAGTGGCTGATGGCCCCGGCCCGGCTGCAGCAAAACGGCACGCTGTCCGCCGCCGAGGCCGCGCACATCCACCGCGCGCTGCTGGACAGCGCCCCCGAGCAGCTGGACCCGCGCGTGCTGGCACGCATCCAGCCCGGGCGCAGCATTCCCGCGCAGCACTACGTGGGCCTGCTGCAGGCGCGCGCCCAGCTGCTGCCGGCGCTGGACGCGCAGCTGCAGGACGTGGAACTGCTGGCCCTGCCCACCGTGGCCCTCGTGCCCCCGCGCATCGCCGACCTGGAGCAGAGCGACGCGGCCTTCATGGCCGCCAACGCCCGCGTGCTGCGCAACCCCTCGGTGTTCAACTTCTACGACCTGCCGGCCCTGTCGCTGCCCATGGGCCGGGCGGGCGGCCTGCCCTTCGGCCTGATGCTGGTCGGCCGGCGCGGGCGCGATCGCGAGCTGCTGGCCCTGGCCACCGCCGTCGAGGCGCTGGACCGCTCATAAAACAATAGCTTTTTGCGCTTTATTCATGCGGGTTTGAGGCCGATTTGGCCTCAAACCCGGCTGGAGCCACCCCGGGTTTAGAAGCTCTCCCAGTCGCCACCCTCGTGCGCCAGCGCGGGGACGGGCGCGGCAGCCGCTGCCTGCGGCGCGCCGGCGGGCTTGGCAGGCAGGGCCGCAGTGGCTGACGCCGGTGCGGCTTTGGGGACAGGGGCAGCAGTCGCTGCGGGCGGCGTGGCGGCCGCGGCGCCGCCCGCCAGCTTGAAAACCGCCACCGCCTGCACCAGCTGCCCGGCCTGGGCGCGCAGGCTGCTGGACGCGGCGGCGCTTTGCTCCACCAGCGCGGCGTTCTGCTGCGTGGTCTGGTCCATGTGCACGATGGCCTCGCCCACCTGGGCCACGCCCTGGCTCTGCTCGCCGCTGGCGGCGCTGATCTCGGCCACCACGCCGGTGACGCGCTGGATGGCGGAGACCACCTCGCGCATGGTCACGCCGGCGCGCTCGACCAGGGCCGAGCCGGCCTGCACGCGGTCGGTGCTGGTGTCGATGAGCTGCTTGATCTCGCGGGCCGCCTGGGCGCTGCGCCCGGCCAGGGTGCGCACCTCGCTGGCCACCACGGCAAAGCCCCGGCCCTGCTCGCCAGCGCGCGCCGCCTCCACGGCCGCGTTCAGCGCCAGGATGTTGGTCTGGAAGGCGATGGAGTCGATCACGCCGATGATGTCGGCGATCTGGCGGCTGGCGCTGCTGATGCCCTGCATGGTCTGCTCCACCTCGGCCACCACCTGGCCACCCTGCTGCGCCACGCTCGAGGCGTCGACCGCCAGCTGGCTGGCCGCGCGGGCGTTGTCGGCGTTCTGGCGCACGGTGGCGCCCAGCTGCTCCATCGCGGCCGAGGTCTGCTCCAGCGCGCCGGCCTGCTGCTCGGTGCGTGCGGACAGGTCGTGGTTGCCCTGGGCGATCTCGGTGCTGGCGGCGGCCACGCCTTCGGCGTTGCGCCGCACTTCGCTGACGATGCCGGCCAGGCGCGACTGCATGTGCGCCAGGGCCTGCAGCAGCTGGCCGGTCTCGTCGCGCGCGCCAGCGCGCAGCGGCTGCGTCAGGTCGCCCTGGGCGATCTGCTCGGCCGCCTGGGTCCCCTGGCGCAGCGGAGCGACGATGGAGCGCGTCACCCACCAGGCCAGGAAGGCCCCCAGCGCCAGCGCCAGGGCCAGGCCCGCGCCCAGCAGCATCTGGCTGGCGCCGGCCAGCGCCTGCGTGCTTTGCTGGCCGGCGCGCAGCTGCGCCTCCATGTCGGTGCGCAGGGCGCCCAGGGCCTGCAGGTAGGCGTCGGCCAGGGGGTGCAGCTGCTGGTCCACCATGGCGCCCACGGCAGGTTCGCCGCCGCGGTGCAGGGCGTGGATCTCTTCCAGCTTGTCCTGGTAGGCCTGGCGCGCGGCCTGGATGGCGGCCAGCGGCTGGCCGCCGTGGCCGCTGGCCTGCAGCAGCTCGGCGATGCGGCGGGCCTTGTCGTCGGCCAGCTGCGTGTCGGCCTTGATGTCGGCGGTGAGCTTTTCCATGTAGGCCATCTCGACGGCCTTCAGGAAGGCCTCGGTGCGCACCCAGTTCAGCCGCACCAGGGCGGCCCACTCCTCCACCACCAGGCGCTGCTCGATCTCGCGCGTGGCAACGCGCTCGCCGGCGTCGCTGAGCACGCCGATGCGCCACATGCCTGACAGCGCCAGCACGGTCGTAATCAACAGGATGAGGCCGAAGCCCAGCCCCAGGCGCGAGCCCACGCGCAAATTGTTCAGTGCCATAGTTCCCAAGACCCGATCAGTCGATGTTCGGGCTCCCATGCGCCCGGCAGGCCGCGAGGGTAGACCGGGCCGCAAGGCGGCCGCATGGGCACTATCCTGTAGGTTTTGTCATGCAGGTGACAGAAACCAGCAGATTCTGATTGTTTCTATTACTTACTAGATCAATCTCAAAAGCGCTCGCCCGGCCTCAGGTAGCGCCACTGACCCACGGGCAACTGCCCCAGCAGCACGCGGCCGATGCGGATGCGCTTGAGGCCCACCACCTTCAGCCCGACCTGTTCGCACATGCGGCGGATTTGGCGCTTCTTGCCCTCGGTCAGCACGAAGCGCAGCTGCTCGGCGTTTTGCCACTCCACCTGCGCGGGTTTCAGGCGCTGGCCGTCCAGGCTCAGGCCGTGGCGCAGCAGGGCCAGCTTGTCCTGCGGGAAGGCGGCGCGCACGTCCTGCGCCATGTCGCCGTACTGCACGCGCACCAGGTATTCCTTGTCGACGGTGGAGTCCTCGCCGATCAACTGGCGCGCCACGCGCCCGTCCTGGGTCAGCACCAGCAGGCCGACGGAGTCGATGTCCAGCCGCCCGCAGGGCGCCAGGCCGCGCAGCTGGGCCGGCGAGAAGCGCGTGCGGCTGGCGTCGCCCTGCCAGTGGGTGCGCGCGCTGATCAGGGCGACGGCCGGCGTGTGCCCGTCCTCGGCCTGGCCGCTGACATAGCCCATGGGCTTGTGCAGCACGATGGTCACCTGCTGTTGCTGCTGGCCCTGGGCGGCGCGGTCCACTTCGATGCGCGCCTGCGCGCCCACCTGCTGGCCCATCTCGGCCACGCGGCCGTCCACGCGCACCCAGCCGCGGGCGATCCACTCGTCGGCCTCGCGGCGCGAGCACAGGCCCAGCTCGGCCATGCGCTTGTTCAGGCGCTGGGTGGCGGACGAATCGGCGGCCGCCGGAGTGCGCGGCGCTGCGGCAGCGCGCGGTGCAGCAACCGCTGCGCGGGGCGCGGGCACGGGGCTGGCGGCGCGGCGCGGCGCGGCCGCAGGTGCCGCCGGCGCCGGGGCGGCTGCCGGGCGGCGCAAGGTGAGGCGGGCGCGGGGCGCCTGGGCGGGGGCGGGAGGGCGTGGGGGCCGGTCGGACATGGCCCGTATTGTCGCGCGCGGCGGCTGGCGCGCGCTCAGGCGGGCGCGCCCTGCTGCTGCGGGAACAGGCTGGTGCGCAGCGCCTCCAGGTCCAGCACGCGCAGGCCGCCGTATTCCACCTGGATGGCGCCTTGGGCCTGCAAGAAGGCCAGCGCTTCGTTCACGCGCTGGCGCGACAGGCCGACCAGATAGGCCAGCTCCTGCTGGGTGATGCGCAGCACCTCGCCCACGCCGGGGTAGAGCACCGGGTTGAACAGCGCCGCCAGGCTGCGCGCCACGCGCAGGTCGGGCCGGCCCATGCGGTCGATCTCGCGCGCGGAGATGAACTGGCCCAGGCGCTCGTTGAGCTGGTTCATCACGAAGCGGTTGAAGCCGATGGAGTGGTCCAGCAGCCAGTGGAAGGTGTCGATCGGCAGGCCGGCGACCACGCTCCTGCGCAGCGCCTGGATGTTGTAGCGGTAGGGCTCGCGCTTGACGACCGTGCCCTCGCCGAACCAGCCGCCCGGGGGCACGCCGGTGAAGGTCATGGTCAGGCCGTCGGCGTTGTCGGCGCTCATCTTGAGCAGGCCCTCGACCACGCCGAACCAGTAGGTCACCGGACGGCCCACGCGGCACACGTAGTCGCCCGCGCAGGCGTCACCCACCACCAGCGCGGCCACCGCGCGTGCGCGCTCGGAGGGTTGCAGCAGGTGCAGCCAGGGAATGCCGTCCAGATCCGCCTGGGTGGGCGGGCGGCGGCGCTGGTAGAGCGAGGCGTCTTGCATCATGGGCCGTCAGCTTGGCGGCAAACGCGACCGGCGTGGCAGCGGGAATACCACGAAACCGCGCCTCGTGAACTATCAAATCAATAGCTGCTTGCGCTTTACTGGCGGGCGCTGTAGACCAATTTGACCCATAAACCCCTGGCTACTGCGCGCCCAGCGCGTAGCGGTAGCCCTTGAAGGACCACACCGTGCGCGCCTGCTCGATGCGCTCCAGCACCAGGCCGGGCGCGGCCTGGTCGCCCTCGTGCAGCACCTGGCCGTTGACGATGGCCATGCGGTGCTGCGGGTTGGACGAATAAGTGATGCCCGCCAGCTGCAGCGTGGGCAGCTGCGAGCGCACGGCCGGCGGCAGGTCGGCCTGGGCGAACACGGTGCCGGCGGCGCGCGGGGCCTCGGTGGGAGCAGCGGCGGCCGGCGCGGGCGCCGGGCTGCGGGCACGCTCGGTCGGCGCGGCCTTGGGCGCTGGCGCCGCGGCCCGCTGCGGCGCCGGCTTGGGCGTCGCAGGCGGCGCCACCGGCGGCGGTGAAGGCAGCTCCAGCGGGGGCGGCGCGGACAGCGCCACCGGCGGCGCAGCAGGCGTGACAGGCGCGGCTGTGGCCCCTGCGGCGCCCGCGGGCGCGGCCGGCGGCGGCGTGGTCTCCGTCGCCGTCGTCGCGCGGCCCAGCCACCAGCCGGCGGCGCCCAGGCCCAGGGCCAGCAGCAGCGCCAGGGGCAGCCAGGGCACGCCCGCGCCGCGCGCGGTGGCGGGCAGCTCGGCCGGGGCGGCCGCGGGCGTGTGCAGGTCGGGCACGCCGCCGCGGTTGCGCTCGGCCTGTGCGCGCCGCAGCGCGTCGAGGATGTAGGACATGGAAGGAAGAAGGGAAAAAGCTGTGGGCTGTGATCAGCTGGCGCCGCGCTCCAGCCGCGGCTCCTGCACGCCGGTGGCGCGGTTGAGCTGCATCAGAGTTAGGGGGCCGGCCTGGCCATCGGGCGTGAGGCCCTGGGCCAGCTGGAACTGGTGGATGCGTGCGCGCCGCGCGGCGGCCGACAGCGGGCGCGCCGGGGCGGCCGTGCCGCTGGCGCGGGCCAGCTGGCGGTCCAGCCAGGCGGCGGCCGCACTGCTGGCCATCAAGTCGCCCGAGGCCGGCAGGTTGGCCGGCGCCTTCCACAGCGTGGCAATGTCGCCATGCCACAGCGGCGCCAGTTCGGCCAGGGGCACACTGCGGGTGGTGCCGCCGGCGCCAGCCAGCTCGGCAGAGTCGCCCTGCAGGGCCTGCAGCACCACCACGTGCTCGGGCCCGCCGCCGGGCGGCTGCAGCGTCAGCAGCACCGGACGGTCGATCAGGCGCAGCAGGCTCAGGCTGGCACGGCGGCTGCGAAAGCAGCGCAGGCCCTGGCCCGCAAGGGCGGCGCAGGCATCGGGCGCATCGGATGGGACCTCAGCCTGCCAGGCGCGCGCCAGCGTGCGCCAGGCGGCGGCCTCGGCCGTGGCGGGCTCGGGCTGGGACTGCAGGAATTGCGTCAGCGTGGGCGCGGCAGGTGCGCCGGCGGGTTGGGCAGCGGCTGCGCCAGCAGGAGCGGCAACCGATGCGGGCGCCGATGCAGCGGTTGCCGTTGCGGTCGCCGTGGAGGCCGGGCTTGCCACGCCCGTCGGCCAGGTCACCAGCCCCAGCGCCCAGACAGCCGCCAGCGTGGCGCCGGCGCCGGCCAGCAGCCCCGCGCCGCCGGCCAACCAGCGCCGCTGCGCACCGGCGCCCCGGGCCGGGCTGCCGGTGCCGAAGACCTCGCGCGCGGCCTGGCGCAGCGTGGCACCGCGCACCTGGCGCTCGCCCCGGCTGTAGGCGCCCAGCAGGGCGCGGTCGCACAGCACGTTGATGCGCCGCGGCACGCCCTGGGTGATGGCGTGCACCTGGGCCAGCGCGCGCCGGTCGAACGGCAGCGGCCCGCGCAGGCCGGCCACCGACAGGCGGTGGGCGATGTACTGCGCCGTCTCAGCCCGGCTCAGCGCGGCCAGGTGGTAGCGCGCGATGACCCGCTGCGCCAGCTGCTCCAGGCTGGGCTGGGCCACCATGGCGCGCAGCTCGGGCTGGCCGATCAGGATGATCTGCAGCAGCTTCTTCTGGCTGGTCTCCAGGTTGGTCAGCAGGCGCAGTTGCTCCAGCACGTCGGGCGCCAGGTTCTGCGCCTCGTCGATGATCAGCACGCTGCTGCGCCCGGCGGCGTGCGCGCCCAGCAGGAAGTCGTTGAGCGGGTCGATGCAGTCCTTGACGGTCTCCGCGCCGGGCGTGGCTGGGCTGTGCGGCACGCCGAACTCGTCGCAGATGGAGCGCAGCAGCTCCGGCACCGTGAGCTTGGGGTTGAAGATGTAGGCGACGTTGCAGCTGTCCGGGATCTGCTCCAGGAAGCACCGGCACACGGTGGTCTTGCCGGTGCCGACCTCGCCGGTCAGCAGCACGAAGCCGCCGCCCGCATCCAGCCCGTACAGCAGATGCGCCAGCGCCTCGCGGTGGCGCTCGCTCATGAACAGGTAGCGCGGGTCGGGAGCGATGGAAAACGGCGGGTGCTCCAGGCCGAAGAACGGGGCGTACATGGGCGCGAGGATACCGCCGCAGCCGGTGGGACCGCGCGCTGGGGCGGTGCCAGGCGGCGACGCGGCGCTTCAAGGGTTACACCCCTGAGGACTAACCCGCAAATTGTCGTCGCGAAGACAAGATGACGTCAAAGTCGTTCCTACCATTGGTTGCAATCCGACGGCGATCCGGGTGTTGGCCCCTCCCGCACCGGCACCGCCGCCGCTCCCGAACCCGACAGGAACCGGATATGACGACCACGTTCCCCCACCTGCTGCAGCGCCACGCCGCCGACCGCCCGGCGGCGACGGCGCTGCGCGAGAAAGAGTACGGCATTTGGCAGACCTGGAGCTGGCAGCAGGCTGCCGCCGAGGTACGCCACATGGCCTGCGGCCTGCTTTCGCTGGGCTTCACCCGCGGGCAGAACCTGGCCCTGATCAGCGACAACCGCCCGCACGTGTACATGGGCTTCCTGGCCGTGCAGAGCGTGGGCGGCGTGCCCATTCCGCTGTACCAGGACGCCGTGGCCGCCGAGATGACTTTCGTCATACAGGACGCGGACGTCGCCTTCGCCTTCGCCGAGAACCAGGAGCAGGTCGACAAGCTGCTGGAAGTGCGCGAGACCGTGCCCGGCATCCGCCACATCATCTATGACGACCCGCGCGGTCTGCGCCACTACGACCAGCCCGGCCTGATCAGCACCGCCCAGCTGGTGGCGCGCGGCGCCGAATGGGACCGCGCCAACCCGGGCGTGTGGGAGGCGCTGCTGGGTGGCGTCCAGGCCTCGGATGTCTCCGTCATCCTCTACACCTCGGGCACGACGGGCAAGCCCAAGGGCGTGTGCCTGACGCACAGCGCCTTCATCGAGTCCGCACGCGGCGGCATCGAGGTGGACCGTCTGGGTCCGCAGGACAACGTGCTGTCTTACCTGCCGCCGGCCTGGGTGGGCGACCACCTGTTTTCCTTTGCGCAGTGGATGGTGGCGGGCTTCACCATCAACTGCCCTGAGTCGGCCAGCACCGTGTCCATCGACATGCGCGAGATCGGCCCGAGCTACTACTTCGCGCCGCCGCGCGTGTTCGAGGGCATGCTGACCTCGGTCTCCATCCGCATGGAGGACGCGGCGCGGCCGAAGCGCTGGCTGTTCGAGCGCTGCATGCAGCTGGCGCGCCGCGTGGGATCGGACATCCTGGATGGCAGACCGGTCGGCGGGCTGGACCGCCTGAAGTACCGCCTGGCCGACCTTGCCATCTATGGGCCGCTGCGCAATGTGATGGGCCTGTCGCGCATCCGCGTGGCCTACACGGCGGGCGCGGCCATCGGGCCGGACCTGTTCCGCTTTTTCCGCTCCATCGGCATCAATCTGAAGCAGCTGTACGGCCAGACCGAGACCTGCGCCTATGTCTGCCTGCAGCGCGACGGCCAGGTGGAACTGGCCAGCGTCGGCCAGGCAGCGCCCGGCATCGAGCTGAAGATCGCCGACAGCGGCGAGGTGCTGGTCAAGGGCGTGTCGGTGCTCAAGGAGTACTACAAGCGTCCGGACGCCACGGCCGAGGTGATCGACGAGAACGGTTACTTCAGGACCGGCGACGCCGGCCTGATCGACGCCAGCGGCCAGCTGCGCATCATCGACCGCGCCAAGGACGTGGGCAAGACGGCCAGCGGCGCGATGTTCGCGCCCAACTACATCGAGAACAAGCTCAAGTTCTTCCCGCACATCAAGGAAGCGGTGTGCTTCGGCAACGGCCGCGAGACGGTCTGCGCCTTCATCAACATTGACTACGAGGCCGTGGGCAACTGGGCCGAGCGCCAGGGGATTCCCTACGGCGGCTACGTGGACCTGGCCTCCAAGCCCCAGGTGCTGCAGCTGATCGCCGAGTGCGTGGGCAAGGTCAACGCCGACCTGGCCAGCGAACCCGGCATGGCCGACACCCAGGTGGCGCGCTTCCTGGTGCTGCACAAGGAGCTGGACCCGGACGACGACGAGCTGACGCGCACGCGCAAGGTGCGCCGCGGCTTCATTGCCGACAAATATGGCGTGCTGGTGGACGCGCTGTACGCCGGCCGCGCCGAGCAGTTCATCGAGACGCAGGTGAAGTTCGAGGACGGGCGCACCGGCAGCGTGAGCGCCACGCTCAAGCTCGTGGACGCCACGATCCACCCCGCCAGCGCGCGCGCCGCCGCCTGACCGCAACGAGGCTTTTCATGATCAGCAAGAAGATCGGCGACGTCATCCTGGACGTCCAGAACATCAGCCTGCGCTTTGGCGGCGTGAAGGCACTGACGGACATCTCGTTCGACGTGCGCGAGCACGAGATCCGCTCCATCATCGGCCCCAACGGCGCCGGCAAGAGCTCCATGCTCAACTGCATCAACGGCGTGTACACCCCGTCCGAGGGGTCGATCACTTTCCGCGGCAAGACGTTTTCGCACATGAACAGCCGCCAGGTGGCCGAGATGGGCGTGGCGCGCACCTTCCAGAACCTGGCGCTGTTCAAGGGCATGAGCGTGATCGACAACATCATGACCGGGCGCAACCTGAAGATCAAAAGCAACCTGCTCATGCAGGCGCTGCGCATCGGCCCAGCCGAGCGCGAGGAGATCCGCCACCGCGAGTTCGTCGAGCACATCATCGACTTCCTGGAGATCCAAGCGCACCGCAAGACGCCCGTGGGCCAGCTGCCCTACGGCCTGCAAAAGCGCGTGGACCTGGGGCGCGCCCTGGCCATGGAGCCGCAGGTGCTGCTGCTGGACGAACCCATGGCCGGCATGAACGTCGAGGAAAAGCAGGACATGAGCCGCTTCATCCTGGACGTGAACGACGAGTTCGGCACCACCATCGTGCTGATCGAGCACGACATGGGCGTGGTGATGGACATCTCCGACCGCGTGGTGGTGCTGGATTACGGCAAGAAGATCGGCGACGGCGCGCCCGAAGACGTGCGCGCCAACGAGGACGTGATTCGCGCCTACCTGGGCGCCGGGCACTGAAGCGAGGGCACAACCAAATGGCATTCTTTCTAGAAACCCTCTTTGGCGGCCTGATGGCCGGCATGCTTTATGCGCTGGTGGCCCTCGGCTTCGTGCTGATCTTCAAGGCCTCGGGCGTATTCAACTTCGCGCAGGGCGCGATGGTGCTGTTCGCGGCGCTGGCAATGGCGCGCTTTGCCGAGTGGTTCCCCGAGTGGACCGGCATCGAGAACCGGATCCTGGCCAACGTGGCCGCCTTCCTCATTGCCGGCGCCATCATGTTCGTGGTGGCCTGGCTGATCGAGCGGCTGGTGCTGCGCCACCTGGTCAACCAGGAGGGCGCGACGCTGCTCATGGCCACGCTGGGCATCACCTACTTCCTCGAAGGCCTGGGCCAGACCCTCTTCGGCAGCGACATCTACAAGATCGACGTGGGCATGCCCAAGGACCCGATGTTCCTGTTGGAGTCGGTGTTCGAGGGCGGTGTGCTGGTCAGCAAGGAGGACATGATCGCCGCGGCCATCGCCGCCGTGCTGGTGGTGCTGCTGTCGCTGTTTTTCCAGAAGACGGGCACCGGCCGCGCGCTGCGCGCCGTGGCCGACGACCACCAGGCCGCGCAGTCCATCGGCATCCCGCTCAACCGCATCTGGGTCATCGTCTGGTGCGTGGCCGGCGTGGTCGCGCTGGTGGCCGGGATGATCTGGGGCTCCAAGCTGGGCGTGCAGTTCTCGCTGGCCACCGTGGCGCTGCGCGCGCTGCCGGTGGTCATCCTGGGCGGCCTGACCTCGGTGCCCGGCGCCATCATCGGCGGACTGATCATCGGCGTGGGCGAAAAACTCTCGGAGGTGTACCTGGGCCCGTTCGTGGGCGGGGGCATCGAGATTTGGTTCGCCTACGTGCTGGCGCTCGTCTTTCTGCTGTTTCGCCCCCAAGGTCTCTTTGGGGAAAAGATCATTGACCGCGTGTGACAGGCCGTCGCAACGATTGAGGAGACTCCATGTTTTATCGTGAAAACGGCCAGTTCAAGACCAGCTACCGGGCCGACCAGCAGATTTTCCCCATAGCGCAGGACCGCATCGCCGTCCTGGTCTTGCTGGCGGCGGCCTTTGTGCTGGTGCCGCTGCTGGCATCCGACTACCTGTACCGCGCCATCCTGATCCCGCTGGTCATCATGTCCCTGGCCGCCCTGGGCGTGAACATCCTGGTGGGCTACTGCGGGCAGATCTCGCTGGGCTCGGGCGCGTTCATGGCCGTGGGTGCGTACGGGGCCTTCAACTTCTTCGTTCGCTTTCCGGGCATGCCGCTGATTCCGGCACTGATCCTGGGCGGCCTGTGCGCCACGTTCTTCGGCATCCTGTTCGGCCTGCCCAGCCTGCGCGTCAAGGGCCTGTACCTGGCCGTGGCCACGCTGGCCGCGCAGTTCTTCTCCGACTGGATGTTCCTGCGCATCAAGTGGTTTACCAACAACTCGGACTCGGGCTCGGTGTCCGTGAGCCACCTGCAGGTGCTGGGCATGCCGCTGGAGAGTGCGTTCTCCAAATACCTGTTCTGCCTGTCGCTGCTGGTGGTGATCGCCCTGCTGGCCAAGAACCTGGTGCGCGGTGCCATCGGCCGGGAGTGGATGGCCATCCGCGACATGGACGTGGCGGCCGCCGTGATCGGCATCCGCCCCATGTACGCCAAGCTCTCGGCCTTCGCCGTCAGCTCCTTCATCATCGGCGTGGCCGGCGCGCTGTGGGCCTTCGTGCACCTGGGCGCCTGGGAGCCGGCCGCCTTCTCGGTGGAGGTGTCGCTGCGCCTGCTGTTCATGGTCATCATCGGCGGCCTGGGCTCCATCATGGGCAGTTTCTTCGGCGCGGCCTTCATCGTGGTGCTGCCCATCGTGCTGAACCAGGTGCTGCCGCCACTGTTCTCCCTGTTCGGCATGGAGATTTCCACCGCCGGCCTGTCGCACACCGAGCTGATGATCTTCGGCGCGCTCATCGTCTGGTTCCTGATCGTCGAGCCGCACGGCCTGGCCAAGCTCTGGTCCACGGGCAAGCAGAAGATGCGCGTGTGGCCCTTCCCGCACTGATTTTTCCCGCGCTACGCCAAACCACCAACCACTAGGAGACAACGCCATGAAGCTGACCCGACTCGCCCTGGCCGCCGCCGTGCTGGCCGCCACCGGCGCATCCGTATCCACCAGCGCCGTTGCGCAGGCCAACGAGCAGTTCTTCCCGCTGCTGTCCTACCGCACCGGTCCCTACGCGCCCAACGGCACGCCCTGGGCCAATGGCAAGCAGGACTACCTGAAGCTCATCAATGCCCGTGACGGTGGCGTCAACGGCGTCAAGCTGACGTTCGAGGAGTGCGAAACCGGCTACGCCACCGACCGCGGTGTGGAGTGCTACGAGCGCCTGAAGAGCCGCCCGGGTGTGGCCCTGTTCGACCCCCAGGCCACCGGCATCACGTTCGCGCTGACCGAAAAAGCCCCCGTGGACAAGATTCCGCTGATGACGCTGGGCTATGGGCTGTCGGTGGCGGCCGACGGCATGGCCTTCAAGTGGAACTTCCCGTACATGGGCAGCTACTGGACGGGCGCGGACATCCTGATCCAGCACCTGGGCAAGGAAAACGGCGGCCTGGACAAGCTCAAGGGCAAGAAGATCGCCCTGGTCTACCACGACAGCCCGTTCGGCAAGGAGCCCATCCCGCTGCTGCAGGAGCGCGCCAAGATGCACGGCTTCGACCTGCAGCTGCTGCCCGTGACCGCGCCCGGCGTGGAGCAAAAGGCCACCTGGCTGCAAGTGCGCAAGGACCGGCCCGACTACGTGCTGCTGTGGGGCTGGGGCGTGATGAACTCCACCGCCCTGAAGGAAGCGCAGGCCACCGGCTACCCGCGCGACAAGATGTACGGTGTGTGGTGGGCCGGCGCCGAGCCGGATGTGCGCGACGTGGGCGATGGTGCCAAGGGCTACCACGCACTGGCGCTCAATGGCTATGGCAAGGAAGCCAAGGTCATCCAGGACATCATGAAGCACGTGCACGACAAGGGACAGGGCACGGGCGCCAAGGACGAAGTGGGCTCGGTGCTGTACACGCGGGGCGTGATCATCCAGATGCTGGGCGTGGAAGCCGTGCGCCGCGCGCAGGAGCGCTTCGGCAAGGGCAAGGTCATGACCGGCGAGCAAGTGCGCTGGGGCATGGAGAACCTGGCGCTCGATCAGAAGAAGCTGGATGCGCTGGGCTTTAACGGCGTGATGCGCCCGCTGTCGACCAGCTGCAGCGACCACATGGGCTCGACCTGGGCGCGCGTGCACACCTGGGACGGCAAGAAGTGGAACTACTCCTCGGACTGGTATCAGGCCGACGAGCAGATCCTCAAGCCCATGGTCAAGGCCGGGGCCGACAAGTACCTGTCGGAGAAAAAGATGCAGCGGCGCGAGGCGGGCGACTGCCAAAGCTGAGTCGGTACATCCCCCTGCGCCGCTGCGCGGCTTCCCCCTTCTCTGGCGCGCGTTTCGCGCGCCGGGGAGCGGGACGATGCCAGTGGACCGGCGAAGCCGGATCCACGGCGTCTGCTGGCCTGGGTCGCGCCAGTGGTCGAGGACAAGGGTGGTGGCTGCGTGCAGCCGCCAATCGAGAGAGCTGATTGCAGCTCTCCCGATTGGCACCCAACGCGGAAGTGAGAGTTATGGACACCAGAAACATCGTCCTGAACGTCAACGGCATCGAGGTCATCTACAACCATGTGATCCTGGTGCTCAAGGGCGTTTCGCTGCAGCTGCCCGAGCGCGGCATCGTCGCCCTGCTGGGCGGCAACGGCGCCGGCAAGACCACCACCCTGCGGGCGATTTCCAACCTGCTCAAGGGCGAGCGCGGCGAGGTCACCAAGGGCAGCATCGAGCTGCGGGGCGAGCAGATCCAGAATCTCACGCCCTCCGACCTGGTCAAGCGCGGCGTGGTGCAGGTCATGGAGGGGCGCCACTGCTTCGCCCACCTGACCATCGAGGAAAACCTGCTCACCGGCGCCTACACCCGCACCGACAAGGCCGAGATCGCGGCCAACCTGGAGAAGGTCTACACCTACTTCCCGCGCCTGAAGACGCGGCGCACCAGCCAGGCGGCCTATACCTCGGGCGGCGAGCAGCAGATGTGCGCCATCGGCCGGGCCATCATGTGCAACCCCTCCATCGTGCTGCTGGACGAGCCCTCCATGGGCCTGGCACCGCAGATCGTGGAAGAGGTGTTCAACATCGTGAAGGACCTCAACGCCAAGGAAGGGACCACCTTCCTGCTGGCCGAGCAGAACACCAACATGGCCCTGAAGTACGCCGACTACGGCTACATCATGGAGAGCGGCCGCATCGTCATGGACGGGCCCGCGCAGGAGCTGGCCAGCAACGAGGACGTCAAGGAGTTCTACCTGGGCGTGGGCGGCGGCGAGCGCAAGAGCTTCAAGGACGTCAAGAGCTACAAGCGGCGCAAGCGCTGGCTGGCCTGACGCCCGGCCCGCCCGCGCGGGCACTCACTTTTTCATAGCTGCTGGCGCAGGATCTGCCTGCGTCAGGGGCACTTTTCGCCTAAAAAATTTTTCTTGCAAAGGAAGCACGGCATGAGCAAGTTCTACGACGCCCTGGAAACGCGCACGGCGGACGAGCGCGAGGCCGCCCTGATGGCCGCCCTGCCGCGCCAGATTGCCCACGCGCAGCAGGCCTCGCGCGCGTTTGCCGGCATCCTGGCCGGCGTCGACGCCGCGGGCATCACCAGCCGCCAGGCTCTGGCCCGCCTGCCTGTCACGCGCAAGCACGAGCTGCTGGAGCGCCAGCAGGCCGGCCGCGCCCAGGACCCCTTCGGCGGCTTTGCCGCGGCGCGCTTCGGCAGCGCCATGCCACGCGTCTTCGCCAGCCCCGGCCCGCTGTACGAGCCCGAAGGCCAGCGGCGCGACTATTGGCGCATGGCGCGCGCGCTGTACGCGGCCGGCTTTCGCGCCGGCGAGCTGGCGCACAACTGCTTTTCCTACCACTTCGTGCCCGCCGGCTCGATGATGGAAACCGGCGCCCAGGCGCTGGGCTGCACGGTCTTCCCGGGCGGCACCGGCCAGACCGAGCAGCAGGTGCAGGCCATGGCCGAGCTGCGCCCGGCTGGCTACGTGGGCACGCCCAGCTTCCTGAAGATCATTTTGGAAAAAGCCGCGGAGATGGGCGTGCCGCTGCCCAGCGTGACCAAGGCGCTGCTGTCGGCCGAGGCCTTGCCGCCCTCGCTGCGCGATTGGTTCGCCGAGCGCGGCGTGGCCGCCTACCAGTGCTACGGCACGGCCGACCTGGGCCTGATCGCCTACGAGACCGAGGCGCGCGAGGGTCTGGTGCTGGATGAGGAGGTGATCGTGGAGATCGTGCGCCCCGGCACCGGTGACCCCGTTCCCGAGGGGGAGGTGGGCGAGCTGGTGGTGACCACGCTCAACCCCGACTACCCGCTGGTGCGCTTTGGCACCGGCGACCTGTCGGCCGTGCTGCCCGGCACCTGCCCCACGGGCCGCACCAATACCCGCATCAAGGGCTGGATGGGCCGGGCCGACCAGACCACCAAGGTGCGCGGCATGTTCGTGCACCCAGGGCAGATCGCGGCCGTGGCCAAGCGCTTCCCGCAGGTGCAGCGCGCGCGCCTGGTGGTCAGCGGCGAGATGGCCAGCGACCAGATGCTGCTGCAGGTGGAGACCACCGAGACCGCCGCTGGCTTCGCCACGCAGGTGCAGGAAGCCCTGCGCGAGGCCACCAAGCTGCGCGGCGAGGTACAGATGGTGCCGCCGGGCACGCTGCCCAACGACGGCAAGGTCATCGAGGACGCGCGCAGCTACAAGTGATCGAGGGCAGGAGGGACGGGCCTACCAGGTCACGTCCTTGCCCTCGGCCGCGCTGCGCTTGAGCATGTCGATGAAGGGCGCGGCGCGCTGGCGCAGGCGCACTACCTCGCCGCCGCTCTGGCCAGGGCCGTCCTGCGGCTCCTCGCCGTCCTGCGCGGCGGGCGCGTCCTGCTGCTGCGCCTGTTGCTCGCGCTCGGCGGCTTCCTCGGCGGCCACGGCGGCCTGCAGCGCCTCGATAGCCGCGGGGATCTGGGCGGCGGTGATGATGCCGTGCGGCTCCTCGCCCTTGCCCACGATCTTCAGCAGCTGGCGCCCGTTGGGCTCCAGCATGATGAGGTCGGCGGTGGCGCGGGACTTGAACTTGTAGAGCATGGGCTGTTCCCCTGGTTGGATGGCAATGGGCCGAGGATAAGCCGCCCTGCCCTAGCGATCAGCCGCCGCAGCGCCCTCGTACATGTAGGAGCGATTGAAGGGGTAGTCGCTTTGCGCGCCCTTCAGCGGGCCGTCGTCGCCCTGGCCGCTGGGGCGCGTGGCCAGGATCTGGTGCAGTGCCACCCAGCCGCGCTCGAAGGCCAGCGCGCAGCCGGCCAGGTACAGGCGGTAGGCGCGCAGGGCGCGCTCGCCCTGCTCCTGGCCCTTGTGCGCGACCAGGATGGCGCGCGCCTCCTCCAGCCGGTTCTCCAGCGCGTCCGACCAGGCCCACAGCGTGCGCGCGTAGTGCGGGCGCAGGTTCTCCGTGTCCACCATCTCCAGCTGGGCGCGCGCCATGTCGTGCAGCGCCACGCTGACGTGCAGCAGCTCGCCGCCGGGGAAGATGTAGCGTTCGATGAATTCGCCCATGCCGGCGGCTAGGCCGGCGTTGTCCAGCCCGCCGGCGGTGATGCCATGGTTGAGCAGCAGCCCGCCCGGGCGCAGCAGCCGGTGCACGGTGGCGAAGTAGCGCTCCATCTGCGCCCGGCCCACGTGCTCGAACATGCCCACCGAGGCGATCTTGTCGAAGGGCTGGTCGACCTGCAGCTCGCGGTAGTCCAGCAGCTGCATGCGCACCCGGGCGGACAGGCCGCGCTCCTCGATCAACCGCTGCACGTGGGCGTGCTGGTGGCGCGATAGGGTGATGCCCGTGGCGTCCACGCCGTAGTGCTCGGCGGCCCACAGCAGCAGCCCGCCCCAGCCGGCGCCGATGTCCAGGAAGCGCTCGCCCGGGCGCAGCATGAGCTTCTTGCAGATGTGGTCGAGCTTGGCCTCCTGCGCCTGGGCCAGCGTCATGTCCGCCTCGCGGAAGTAGGCGCACGAATACACCCGCCGCGGGTCCAGCCACAGGGCATAAAACTCATCGGACAGGTCGTAGTGGAACTGGATGTTCTGCGCGTCGCCGGACAGCGTGTGCGCGGCCATGGAACGCGCCCGCACCATCACCCGCTGCCACCAGCCCATCTGCGCGTCGCGCGCCGGGTCCAGGCGCAAGAGCGAGCCGGCGGCCGCCATCAGCTGGCGCATGCTGCCCTCCAGCGCCACGCGCCCCTCCACGATGGCGGCGCCCACGTTGCCGATCTCGCCCATGGCCAGGGCCACTACCGACATGCGGTCACCAAAGCGTAGGCGCACGTCGGCGTCGGGGCGGCCGAGGCGGGCGCCATCGGGAAGCTCGACGGCCACCCCCACCGGCGACAGGGCGAGGCTTTCCTCCAGTGAATGCAGCAAGTTCCTCATACCCGCGCCCTTCATCGTTGTCCGTAACAACGAACATTCTTCAAGCCGTTGCGCCAGTGCGTCAATGGAACCCGCCTGACAGGAAAACGCGACCTTCTCTGACAGAACACGCACTTCTGAAATTGAACGACATTAACGGAGAAATTTGCCGCCAACGACCTGCCAGCAAGCGTTGGCAGCTATTCATACGATAGCGTCAGCACAGCCACGCTACCGCCTGCCATGGCGCATGCTGTGTCCCTGCCCACCCCCTGTCTTGGAGCCTATGGCCTAATAGAGGGCTTTTTTACCGTTTTTCCTTATCGATCTCAGGAGCCATCATGGGCAAGAAAATCGTCACCGAAGCCGACCGCAAGGCCACTCCCCGTCCCACCCCCATGCCCGGCATGCCCAGCACCACGCATGGCCGCGGCCAGCGCGTGAGCCTGGAGCGCGGCGTGAACACGCACCACAAGAAGAACCCCGGCAAGCGCCACGGCTAAAGCACGCGCACGCCCATGCACACCAAGGCCCTCCTCGCGAGGGCCTTGTTTTTTGCCTTGCTGCACAATCGCCGCACCTCTGAGCCCGCGACGAAGCCATGACCGATACGCCCGCGCCTCCCGTGACGGAAGATGCCCCCGCCCTGTACGCCCTGCTGACGCGCGAGCTGCCCGAAGGCACGGCCTTTGCCACGCTGCACATCGGCGGCTCGCACACCACCCTGGCCAGCGGCCAGGCCGGCAGCCAGCCGCTGCTGCTGCGCACCTTGGACCTGGGCGCGCGCGTGATGTCTGCCACACGCTTTGCCGACGAGCCGCCCCAGCCCGGCGAGCTGCTGGCCGCGGCGCAGGACGCGCTAGACGCCTTCCAGACCCTGCGGGGGCGCCTGGCCGAGGGCGCCAGCCTGTACACCGCCGACGGCGGCATCCGCCAGATCGCCCTGGCCGCCGGCCTGGAGGCCCAGCCGCAGATGCAGCTGCCGCTGGACCTGCTGGAGCAGGCCTTCGAGCGCCTGCTGGCCCTGCCCGGCGCGGACGATTCCCTGCCCCAGCCCGGCCCGCGCCAGGCCGCCACCGTGGCCATCCTGCGCGCCTGCATGCAGGCGCTGGGCTTTCAGGACATCACGCTGCGCTCAGACGCCGTGGCCTGAGCCCGCGGGTGGCACGAAGGCCGCGCGCTGCGCTTGGGCGCGCTCGCGCACGCTGCAGCCGTGCACGTGGTCGTTGACCAGGCCCATGGCCTGCATGAAGGCGTACATGGTGGTCGGGCCGACGAAGCTGAAGCCGCGCTTCTTCAAGTCCTTGGACAGGGCCGTGGACGCCTCTGAGGTGGTCAGTGCGCGCACCGCCGCTCCCGTCAGCCGCTCCGGGCGGCCCTGCTGGGCCTGGGGCGCCCAGCTCCAGACGTAGCTGGCCAGCGAGCCCCACTCGGCGCGCAGGCGCAGCACGCAGCGGGCGTTGTGGATGGCCGACTCGATCTTGCCGCGGTGGCGCACGATGGCCGGGTTGCCCAGCATGCGCTCGACCTCGGCCGGGCCGAAGCGTGCCAGCTCCTCGGCCTCGAACTGCGCCATCTCCGCGCGCAGCGCCTCGCGCTTGTTCAGGATGGTCAGCCAGCTCAGGCCGGCCTGAAAGCCCTCCAGGCACAGCTTCTCGAACAGCCGGCGCTCGTCATCGACGGGAAAGCCCCATTCGTGGTCGTGGTAGTGGCGGTACAGCGGCGTGGCGCGGCACCAGCTGCAGCGCAGGCAGCCGCCCTCGTCGGCAAACAGGCCGTCGGGCGCGGGGGTGGCGGGGTCGGTCATAGGCGCATTGTGCTGGGCTATGCTGGCCCGATGCTGCTCGCCTGCTGCCGCATTCTTGCCCAGACCCTGCTCCTGGCCGGCGCCTGCACGCTGCTGGCCGGCTGCGCGCACGGCGGTGGCACGCTGGGCTACTACTGGCAGTCGCTGCGCGGCCACCTGGCCCTGCTGCACGCCGCGCGCCCGGTGCCCGAGTGGCTGGCCGAGCCCGACACGCCGGCGCCGCTGCGCCAGCGGCTGGAGCTGGCGCTGCAGGCGCGCGAGTTCGCCAGCCGCGTGCTGGCCCTGCCCGACAACGCCAGCTACCGCCGCTACGCCCGGCTGGACCGCAGCGCCGCGGTGTGGAACGTGGTGGCCGCGCCGCCGTGGTCGCTGACGCTGCACACCTGGTGCTTTCCGGTGACGGGCTGCATCGGCTACCGGGGCTACTTCGCCCAGGAAGATGCCAACGCCGAAGGCCGGCGCCTGGCGCAGCAGGGGCTGGAAGTGAGCGTCTACCCCGTGCCGGCGTATTCCACGCTGGGCTACAGCAACTGGCTGGGAGGCGACCCGCTGCTGTCCACCTTCATCGGCTGGCCGGAGGGCGACTTCGTGCGCCTGCTGTTTCACGAGCTGGCGCACCAGCAGGCCTATGCCAGCGGCGACACGCGCTTCAACGAGTCCTATGCCACCGCCGTGGAGCGCCTGGGCGTGCAGCAGTGGCTGGACGCGCGGGGCGACGCTGCCGTGCGCCAGCAGTACGAGCGCAGCGAGGAGCGCCGCCGCCAGTGGCGCGCGCTGACCCAGCAAACGCGCGCGCGGCTGACCGCCATTTATGAGTCAAAACAGGCTCTATCCCAGGACTGGAAAGCGCTGGCAGCTATGAAAAGCGAAGCAATGCAGGACTTTGCCGAGTGCTATGCCCGGCTGCGCGCGGGCTGGGTGGAGCGCCAAGGCGTGGCGCCGCAGCAGCTGGCCTCGCTGGACCGCTGGGTGCAGGGTGCCAACAACGCCAGCTTTGCCGCCCAGGGCGCCTACGACGACCTGGTGCCGGCGTTCATGGCACTGTTTGCGCGCGAGGGACGCGACTGGCCGCGCTTTCACGCGGCCGTGCGGGCGCTGGCCGCCGCGCCGAAGGGCGAGCGCGAGACAAAGATACGAGAACTCAATCAACCATAGCGCTGCGCCCCCCAGCGCATGAAACGGGCGCGTCCCAGGGCGCGGGCCACCGCGCAAGGGCCGCCCCGCCGCGCTGGTGGCGTCCCCCTGCCCGCAATGCGCAGCATTGCGAGAGCGGGGGGAAGCGGCGCAGCCGCTCAGGGGGGTGTTCTCTAGTCAACCCCGCAGCGACTCGATGAGGTCGATGTACTGCTGCTGGGCGGCGGCGGTGTCCGTGCCCTTGAGCTTTTCCCAGGCGTCCCACTTGGCGCGGCCGACGATGTCGGAGAAGCTGGGCTTCTTGTCCTGGTTGTCGCCGGCGGTGGCCTGCTTGTACAGGGCGTAGATTTTGAGCAGCGTCGGGTTGTCCGGGCGCTCGCTCAGGTTCTTGGAATTGGCGACGGCGGCCTCGAAGGCGGCGTTCAGGTCGGACATGCGTATCTCCTTGTGGTTTGCGGGTTGGCGTATGCCGCGCAGTGTAGTCAAAACACGAACGATCGTGCTTTTTTGAGGGCGTAAAAAACCCCGCCACGCGGGGCGGGGTGTGCGCGGTGCCGCTCAGGCCGTGGGCTGCGCCAGCCACTGGCGCGCCAGCTCCACCCAGTAGGTGCCGCCCAGGGGGATCAGGTCGTCGTTGAAGTCGTAGCTGGGGTTGTGCAGGGTGCAGGGGCCGCCGCCGTGTCCAACAGCGCGGTGGTCGCCCTCGCCGTTGCCGATGAAGACGTAGGCGCCGGGCTTGGCCTGCAGCATGAAGGCGAAGTCCTCCGCGCCCATGGTGGGCTCCTGCGCGCGCACGCCAGAGTCGCCCACGATGCCGGCCATGACCTGGGCGGCGAAGGCCGCCTCGGCGGGCGAATTGACGGTGGGCGGGTAGTTGCGCACGAACTCGAACTCGCACGTCGCCTCGAAGGCGGCGCAGGTGTGCTCGGCCACCTGGCGCATGCGCCGCTCGATCAGGTCCAGCAGCTCGAGGGAGAAGGTGCGCACCGTGCCCTGCAGCTCGCACGAGTCGGGCACCACGTTGGTCGCCTCGCCGGCGTGGATCATGGTGACCGAGATCACGCCCGCCTCCACCGGCTTCTTGTTGCGGCTGATGATGTTCTGGAAGGCCTGCACCATCTGGCAGGCCACGGGCACGGGGTCGATGCCCAGATGCGGCATGGCGCCGTGCGCGCCCTTGCCGCGGATGGTGATCTTGAATTCGTTGGAGGACGCCATCACCGGCCCGGCGCTGACGGCGAAGCTGCCCACCGGCAGGCCCGGCCAGTTGTGCATGCCGAACACGGCCTGCATGGGGAACTGCTCGAACAGCCCGTCCTTGATCATCTCGCGCGCACCGCCGCCGCCCTCCTCGGCCGGCTGGAAGATCAGGTAGACCGTGCCGTCGAAGTCGCGGTGCGCGGGCTGCGAGAAATACTTGGCCGCGGCCAGCAGCATGGCCGTGTGGCCGTCGTGGCCGCAGGCGTGCATCTTGCCGGCGTGGCGGCTGGCGTGCTCGAAGGTGTTGAACTCCTGCATGGGCAGGGCGTCGATGTCCGCGCGCAGGCCCACGGCGCGCCCGCTCTTGCCGCCGTCGCGGCCGTGCACGATGCCCACCACGCCGGTGGTACCCAGCCCGCGGTGGATGGGGATGCCCCATTCGGTCAGCTGGGCGGCGATCACGTCGGCCGTGCGCACCTCCTGGAAGCACAGCTCGGGATGGGCATGGATGTCGCGCCGCACGCTGGCGATGGCGGCCGCATCGGCCACGATGGAGTCGATGACTTTCATGTGAATGCTTCTTCGCTAGGGTCGTCCTGGAAAACGGCCAGTCTAGCGGCGCCCGGTCATCCGCGTGCACGGCGCGGCCATCGGCGCACGCGGCGCGCCCGTTCATGGTGAAATCCGGCCCCTGGCGACGGCCCCGCGAGTGGCGTACCGCCACAGCGCATCTGCCCCTCGAGGACGCCCTCCATGACCCATGCCACTCCCGCCGACGCTGCTGCCCCGGTAGAGCGCCACACCATCACCGTGCGCGGCGCCTGCCCGCATGACTGCCCGGACACCTGCGCCCTGCTGACTACCGTGGAGGACGGCCGCGCCGTGCGCGTGCAGGGCAACCCGGCGCACGCCAGCACCGGCGGCGTGCTGTGCGCCAAGGTCTCGCGCTACCCCGAGCGCACGCATCACCCGGAGCGCATCCTCACGCCGCTCAAGCGCACCGGAGCCAAGGGCAGCGGGCAGTTCGCCCCCGTCTCGTGGGACGAGGCGCTGGCCGACATCGCGCAGCGCCTGGGCGCCATCGCCGCGCGCGCGCCGCAGGCCATCCTGCCCTACAGCTACGCCGGCACCATGGGCCTGGTGCAGGGCGAGAGCATGGACCGGCGCTTCTTCCACCGCCTGGGCGCCTCGCAGCTGGCGCGCACCATCTGCGCCACGGCCGGCGGCGAGGGGCTGACCTACACCCTGGGCGGCAAGGTGGGCATGAAGCTGGAGTTCTTCGCCCAGTCCAAGCTGATCCTGATCTGGGGCAGCAACTCCATTGCCAGCAACCTGCACTTCTGGCGCCTGGCGCAGCAGGCCAAGAGGGACGGCGCGCGCCTGGTCTGCATCGACCCGCGCAGGAGCGAGACGGCCGAGAAGTGCCACGAGCACATCCAGCTGCTGCCCGGCACCGACGCCGCCCTGGCCCTGGCGCTGATGCACGAGCTGATCGCGGGCGATTGGCTGGACCACGACTACCTGGCCCGGCACACGCACGGCTGGCCGCAGCTGCGCGAGCGCGCATTGCAATGGCCGCCCGAGCGTGCCGCCCAGGTCTGCGGCGTGCCGGTGGCGCAGATCCGCCAGCTGGCGCGCGAATACGGCACCACGCGCCTGGCCGCCATCCGGCTGAACTACGGCGTGCAGCGCGCCCACGGCGGCGCCAACGCGGTGCGCGCCATTGCCAGCCTGCCGGCGCTGACCGGCGCCTGGCGCCACCCGGCGGGCGGCGTGCTGCTGTCCACCTCAGGCTACTTCCCGGTGCAGCGCCAGCAGCTGCAGCGCCCCGACCTGCTGGCCGGCCGCCCGGCGCGCACCATCAACATGGTGACCATCGGCGACGACCTGCTGCGCGATACCTCGCCCGAGTTCGGCCCGAAGGTCGAGGCCGTCGTGGTCTACAACAGCAACCCGGTGGCCGTGGCGCCGGACTCCAGCAAAGTGGTGCAGGGCTTTGCCCGGGAGGACCTGTTCACCGTGGTGCTGGAGCACTTCCAGACCGACACCGCCGACTGGGCCGACTACATCCTGCCCGCCACTACGCAGCTGGAGCACTGGGATGTGCACCTGTCCTACGGCCACACCGACGCGCTGCTGAACCGCCCGGCCATAGCGCCGCAAGGCCAGTCGCGCAGCAACACGCAGGTCTTCCGCGACCTGGCCGCGCGCATGGGCTTCACCGAGCCCTGCTTTGCCGACAGCGACGAGCAGCTGTGCCGCCAGGCCTTCGGGGACGCAGTGGACTTCGCACTGCTGGCCGAGCAGGGCTTCGCCCCGCTGCCGGTGCCGGACGCGCCCTTTGCCGAGGGCGGCTTTCCCACACCCTCGGGCAAATGCGAGTTCTACAGCGACCGCCTGGCCGAACGCGGGCTGGACCCGCTGCCCGCTTATCTCCCCAACCACGAGGCGCCGGGCAGCTCCCGCCTGTACCCGCTGGCCATGATCTCGCCGCCGGCGCGCAACTTCCTGAACTCCACCTTCGTCAACCTCAAGAGCCTGCGCGACATCGAGGGCCGCCCGCTCGTGGAGATCCACCCGCAGGACGCCGCCGCACGCGCCATCGCCGAGGGCGACTTGGTGCGCGTGTTCAACGGCCGCGGCAGCCACGAATGCCACGCCGTGGTGACCGAGCGCGCCCGGCCGGGCGTGGTCAACGGCCTGGGGATCTGGTGGCGCAAGCTGGGCGTGAACGGCACCAACGTGAACGAGCTGACCAGCCAGGCGCTGACTGACCTGGGCGGCGGGCCGACCTTCTATGACTGCCTGGTGGAGGTGGAGCGGCTGCCGTCCGCGCCGCTCTGAGCATCACTATCAAAAAAAGAGCTGCCAGCGCTTGCCAGATAAGCGCTGGAGCCCTTTTTCATGCTCAATCGAGCTTGACGCCCGTGGCCTGGATGATGGGCCCCCAGCGCCTGGCCTCGGCGCGCGCCAGGGCGTGGAACTGCGCCGGCGTGCCGGGCAGCGGCTCCATGCCGAAGGCCTGCATGCGCTGCACCACGGCCGGCGCCTTCAGCGCCTGATTGACGGCCGCGTTCAGCCGCTCGGTGACCTGCGCCGGCAGGCCGGCCGGCGCCAGCACGCCCTGGAAGGCGTAGACCTCGGAATCGGCCACGCCGCCTTCAGCCAGCGTGGGCAGGTCGGGCAGGGCCGGCACGCGCTGGCCCGAGCCGATGGCCAGCGCCCGCACCTTGCCCGACTGGATCACCGGCAGCCCGGCCGCCAGGTCCAGAAACATGCACGGCACCTGCCCGCCCATCACGTCCTGCATGGCCGGCGCGGCGCCCCGGTAGGGGATGTGGGTCAGGAAGGTCTTGGTGCGGTGCTTGAACATCTCCATGGCCAGGTGGTGCGGCGAGCCGTTGCCGGGCGAGGCGTAGTTCACTTCGCCCGGGCGGGCGCGCACGTGGGCCAGGAAGTCCCCCAGCGTGCGCGCCGGAAAGTCCGGGTGCACCACCAGCGCCAGCGGAAAGCGCGACAGGCCGGCGACGTAGGTGAAGTCCTTGTCGGGGTTGAAGGGCAGTTTGCTGAACAGGTGCTCGTTGTAGGCCAGCAGGGCGTTGTCGGCCGACATCACGGTGTAGCCGTCGGGCCGGGCGCTGGCCACGGCCTGGCTGCCGATGTTGGTGGACGCGCCGGGGCGGTTGTCCACCACGATCTGCTGGCCCAGCTCGGCGCGCAGGGCCTCGGCCACGGTGCGCGCCAGCACGTCGGTGCCGCCGCCGGGCGGATAGGGCACGACCCAGCGGATGGGCTGGGCCGGCCAGCTGCCCTGGGCACGGGCCAGCGGGGCGAAGGGGGCAAAAGGCGCGGCGCCCAGGGCCGCGAGCAGGTGTCTGCGTTGCATGGCGATGTCTCCTGTACTCACTTTTTAGTAGCTACCGCCGCTTGATTGATGCGGCTTACAACGCCATTTTGCCTAAAATCAATCCGGCATGGCAACGTCTTGGTCGATGGCGCCGAAGACGCTGTGGCCGGCGCGGTTCTTCATCTCGATACGCACGCTGTCGCCGTGGCGGAGGTAGCCGGTGCGGGCGCGCCCGGCCTCGGACGCCTCCACGGCGCGCTTGTCGGCGATGCAGGCATGGCCCAGCTCGGCGCCGGCGTTGGCCACCGGGCCGCTGCCCACCAGGGTGCCGGCGCGCAGCCGCCGGGTACGCGACAGGTGGGCCAGCAGCTGGCCGAAGTCGAAGGCCATGTCCTGCCCCGCCTCGCACATGCCGAAGCGCCGGCCGTTCACGGCGCACTGCAGCTGCAGCTGCACCCGGCCGCCCTGCCAGGCCTCGCCCAGCTCGTCGGGCGTGACGGCCACCGGGCTGAAGGCCGTGGCCGGCAGCGACTGCACCGGGCCGAAGCCCTGGGCCAGCTCGGCCGCCATCAGCGGGCGCACGGCCCAGGCGTTGGCCAGCATCACGAGGCGCACGCCCTCGCGCGCCTGCTCGGGGGCGGCGCCGCGCTGCACGTCGCCCGTAGCCACGGCCAGCTGGGCGCCAAAATCCAGGCCGCTCTGCGGGCCGGACAGGGCCAGGGCGTCGCAGGCACCCAGAAAGTCGTCGCTGGCGCCCTGCAGCAGGGGCGGCTGGGTCAGCGGCGCCTCGCCGCTGACACCCAACGCCTGGCGCAGCCGCTGCACGTGCGCCGGGTAGGCCATGGCCTGCACCCACTGGTGGGCGCGCGGCAGCGGGGCCAGGCAGCGCTCGGGCTCGAAGGCGAAGGCGTGCGGGGCGCGGCCGCTGTTCAGCTCCGCGCTCAGGTCGGCCAGCTGGGGCGCGAGGAAGTTCCAGTCGTCCAGCACCTGCTGCAGGCGGCTGGCGATGCCGCTCGCATAATGGGCCTGGCTCAGATCGCGCGAGACGACGACCAGCTGGCCGTCGCGCGATCCATCCTTGTAGGTGGCAAGTTTCATGGGGTGTGCCGGGCGCTGGCGGGAACTGCCACATGCACCCATCGATCCAGCAAAGGATGGACCTTCTGACAAAACCTGAAATTCTAGGAGCCCCTCGCCCGGCATGCCGCGCCGCCCGCTGATCCTGCTGACCGCGCTGGTGCTGGCCGCGCACTGGCTGGCGCTGGCCGGCCTGCCGCTGGGCGGCGGCGCGCCCGGGGCGGCGAGCGAGACGCTGGCCTTTCGCACCCGTCTGGTGGAGCCCCCTGCCCCGCCGCCGCCCGCTGCCGCCGAGCCCAAGCCGGCGCCCCGTCCTGCCCCGAAACCCCGGCCCAAGCCGCGCCCGGCGCCGCCACCCCCGCCGCCCGCACCAACGCCCGAGCCCGCCCCACAGGCCGCGGCGGCAGAGCCCGCCTACGTGCCCGATCCGCACGAGCTGCTGGCCGCGGCCGCGCCGCCGGAGATGTCCCCCGAGACGCCGGCCAGCGAACCCGCCGCAGAGTCTGCCGCCGAGTCCGCCAGCGCAGCCGAAGCGGCCAGCGATGCCGCCAGTGCACCCGCCGAGGCAATCCCAACTGCGGCCCCTGCCGCGCCACCCGCCAGCGACGCCGCGCCGCAGGTCACCCAGGCGGACACTGGTAACGCCCCGCAGGCCAGCGCCGGCGTGGAAATCACCCCGCCCGGCGCCGCTGGCGCCCCGAGCGGCGGCGAAGCGCCGCCCGTGCGCGTGCCCGCCTCCGTGCGGCTGGACTTCGAGGTGACGGGCCAGGCCAAGCGCTTCAACTACAGCGCCAGCGCCGAGCTGAGCTGGCGCCAGGACGGCGCGCGCTACGAGGCGCGCCAGCAGGTCAAGGCCTTCCTGCTGGGCGCGCGTTCGCAGACCAGCACCGGCCGCATCACTGCGCGCGGCCTGCAGCCCGAGCGCTTCGGCGACAAGGCGCGCAGCGAGCGCGCGGCGCATTTCGACTTCGAGCAGCACCAGGCGACCTTCAGCGCCAATGCGCCGCCCGCACCCATCGGCGACGGGGCGCAGGACCGCCTGAGCGTGTTCATCCAGCTGGGCAGCCTGCTGGCCGCCGCGCCGCAGCGCTACCCGCCGGGCACGCGCATCGCGCTAACCACGGTGGGCACCAAGAGCGCCGACCGCTGGACCTTCACCGTGGAAGGGCCGGAGACGCTGCAGCTGCCAGCCGGCCCCACGCCGGCGCTGAAACTGCAGCGCGTGCCACCGCCGGGCAAGGAGTACGACCAGAAGGCCGAGCTGTGGCTGGGCACCGAGCTGGGCTACCTGCCGGTGCGCATCCGCCTGACCCAGGCCAACGGCGACTTCGCCGACCTGGCGCTGAGCGGCCACGAGGCGCAATGACGCACGGCACGGCGGCGCACTTGAAGTCGGGCACACTGCAGCCATCTGCAGGGCATTGCAGCCAGGGAGAACACGCCATGAACATGCTCTACGACTCCGACTCCTTCGTGGTGGTCCACATGCAGCCCGTGGCCGACCTGGGCACGGCCGAAGACGGCTCGCAGCAACCCCAGCTGGCGCGCCACGGCTTCGAAATCGTGGACAAGCGCTCGGGCAAGGAGGTCTACCTGGACGGCTCCTGGGCCGAGATGTTCCAGCAGCAGATCCTGGCCTGGCAGCGCAACGCCCCCACCGAGCAGGAGGTGGAGGACACGCTGGACGGCTACGTGGGCCTGGCGCAGAACCCGGTGGTGATCCACTGACCGGCCAGCGTTTTCGTAGCCAAATCGACCTCAAACCCTTGCCAGACAAGCGTCAGCAGCTATTATTTGGATAGCGAACTGGCGGCGCCGCGGCGGCGCGCCATCTCCGCGCCCATGGCCTGCTCGGCCTCGGCGTCCAGCAGGGCGCGGGCGGCCGGGTAGATGGTGCCGTCCTCGTGCCGCATGTGGCTCTCGTAGCCTTGCGCGAAGCGCTCCAGCGCCTCTTCCTGCGCAGGCGCCAGGGCGGTGATGTTTCCCTCGCCCAGCGCCTGCAGCGCCCCGCGCGCTGCGGCCCAGCGCTCGGCCATCTGCATGTGGTCGCGCTGCAGCTGGCGCACCAGCTGCACCACATCGTCCCCGGGCGTGCCGGCCAGCAGCGGCGGGAAGACGTGCAACTCCTCGTCCTCGTGGTGCAGCGGCGCGGCGATGTCGAAATAGCGCAGCACGTCGCGCGCGGCCTGGGCGGCGGACTCGTCCCAGCCCGTATCGCGCAGGTACTGGCGCAGGCGCGCCAGCAGGTCCAGCGAGCGGCGCACACGGTCGTGGCAGGCCTCCAGCATGGCGAAGGGCTCGTCAAAGCCCGCGCCCGGGCTGCGCACGCCGGGCAGGCTGACTCGGGCGCCGGTCATTGGGCAACCTCCGTCCTTCGGACTGCGGTGCGAGCCCCCTTCGGGGCGGCCGGGCGGGGGCTCATGCCTGGCGCCCCAGCGCCACCGGCCGGCCCTGGCGGTCGAAGGGCAGATAGCCGCCCAGGTCGCCGCCCTTGATGGCCTCGACCATGCGATGGAGCGCCTGATCGGTCTGGGCATCGCTGGGCCCCTGATCGGCATCGCCCGATAGCGCGGCGGCAAACACCAGCTGCCAGGGCTGGCCGGGCAGCTCGTATTCGCTGGACTCGCGCACCACCGCCGCGAAGGATTCGGCCTCGTCGGGCCATTTGTCCACGCACATCAGCGGCACCAGGGCGCCGCCCTCGCCGCGCTCGAAGTCGGCGCGCTGCTGGGCCGTGGCGCCGTCGGGCAGCTCGGAGCCGGCGAACACCAGCAGCAAGCGCTGGCGCTCGCGCTGCACGCGGGCGGCCTGCAGCAGGTCGTCGAAATGGCGGATCTCGTTCATGGCGTTACCTCGGTCTGTCTAGTGGTATTCATCGGCCTGATCATGCGCCGGCCAGGAATGCACGCCGCCGCCTGGGGCCATCAGCGTAGTCACGTACTGGGCCGGTGCCGGGCGCTGGCGCGGCGGCTTGCGCGACTGCACGGTGCCGATGCTGACGAAGCAGGCGGCACGCTCGTACGGGCCCAGGGCGAACAGCGCGCGCAGGGCCGGCGCCTGCAGCGCCCGGCCGCTGGTCAGCGCCGAGCCATAGCCCCGGGCCGTGGCCATGAGCAGCATGCCGTGCACGGCGCAGCCGGCAGACAGCCAGCGTTCCGCGGGCGGGATGGGCGCATCGGCCGCCCCCTCGTCCACCACGGCCAGCAGCAGCACGGGGGCACGTGCGGCCTTGTCGCGGGCGCGTTGCCGCTCCTCGGCGTCGGCCTGCGGGTCGCGCTGCAGCAGGGCCTGCACGAAGGCCTGGCCCAGCGCGGCGCGCGCGTCCTGCGGCACCAGGATGAAGCGCCAGGGCAGCAGGCGCCCGTGGTCCGGCGCGTGGCCCGCGGCCTCCAGGATGGCCCGCAGCTCGGCGCCTTCGGGGCCGGGTGCCGCCAGGCGCCGGGGCATGACGGTCTGGCGCGCGGCCAGCAAGGCGGCGAGCTGCTGCGGGGAGAAAACGTCCGGTGGCACGGCGGGCGGCCTCAGCAGTCCACCAGCACCTGTCCGTCGTGCTCGACGTAGGGCGGATAGGGACCGGTGCCGCTGCACTGAGCGCGCGAGGCGGCGACGAAGCCGCGCTGCTGCACGTCGAAGACGTGGACCTCGCCTTCCTCGATCACGTAATGCCAGCCGTGCAGGCTGATGCGCCCGTCCTCCACGCGCTGGCGCACCATGGGGTAGTCCATCAGGCGCTCGAGCTGCAGCAGCACGGCGCGCTGCTCGGTGCGGCGCAGGGCTTCGGCACAGGGCTGCACGGGCAGCACGGCGCCCCGCCCCAGGTCCAGCCAGCGCTGCAGGTTCTGCGCCTCGGCCGGCACTTCGCCGTACAGCGCCTTCACCGCGCCGCAGTGGCTGTGGCCGCAGACGATGATGCGGCTGACCTCCAGGCTGAGCACGGCGAACTCGATGGCCGCGGCCGTGCCGTGGTGGCCGTGCGAGCCGTCGTAGGGCGGCACGAAGGCGCCCACGTTGCGCACCATGAACAGCTCGCCCGGCCCGGTGCCGGTGAGCAGGTAGGGCACCAGGCGCGAGTCTGAGCAGCCGATGAACAGCGTCTTCGGCGCCTGGCCCTGGGACACCAGGTCCTGGAAGCGCTGCTGGTGCAGCGGGAAGTAGTCCGAATGAAAGCGCTGCAGGCGCTGCAGCAGCTCGTCGGGGATGGTGCCGGCGGGCTGTTCCATGGGCGCAGGGGCGCGGCCGTTGGTGACTACTGCACCAGCGGAGAGCTGGCCTCGTCCAGCTCCACGCCCTGCACGTCGGCCTCGGCCGCCAGCAGCTGCAGGCACTGGCGCAGCGCCGTGATCCACGACTGCTGGCGCAGCGCCAGCTGCACCGCGCCGCGCACGGACTCGTAGGGCTCCTCCACGCCAGGGACGCGCTCCAGCACCTCCACCACGTGCAGGCCGAAGCGGCTGTGCACCAGGCGCGGCAGCACGCCGACCTCGGCGCGGCCGAAGATCTCCTGCGCCATCTCGGGGGCGAACTCCTCGGCCGTCAGCCAGCCCAGCTCGCCGCCCTGCGCACCTGTGGGGCAGTTGGACAGCTCACGCGCCGCGGCGGCAAAGGCGTCGGCGCCGCTGCCGTCGTGGCAGCGCACGTCCAGCAGGCAGGTCTCGGCGCGCGAGCGCAGCGCGCCCACGTCCACGCCCGGCGTCACGCCGAACAGGATGTGGCGCACGTGCACGCGCTCGCCGCGGCGGTAGCGCGCGGCGTGCGCAGCGTGGTGGCGCCGGCAGGCCTCCTCGGTGGGCTCGGGCACGTTCAGGTGCTGCTCCAGCCAGCGCTCGATGGCCTCGCTGGCCGCCTCGCTGAAGGCGCCGGCCTGCGGCGCGGGATCGTCCGCCGCCAGCAGGCCGTCACGCTGGGCGGCCTGGCGCAGCAGCTCGGTGCAGGCGCGCTGGCGCAGCTCCTCGGGGCTGATCTGCTCGTGCGGTTCGGCGAGCGGCACGCCGTTGATGCTGGCTTGGGTGGAAGGCAGGGTGGTCGCGTTCATGGCCGGATCGTAGGCAAGGGGTGATTACCGTACAGCGCGCGGGTTGTCGATGGCGTCGGCCACCGTGGGCGAGGGCACGGCGCTGGGCTGGCCGGGCAGGTTCTGGCCGGCAGGCACGTTGAGGCGGCGTGCGCGCACCATTTGGTAGGGGCGGAACAGGTAGGCCACCGAGGCGAAGCCGCTCCACACGTGCACCAGCCGGCTGAAGGGGAACAGCAGGAAGATGGTCACGCCCAGCACGATGTGCACCTGGAAGGTCCAGTGCAGCGCGGCCACGGCCGTAGCGTCCACCGGGCGCAGGGTGACGATGCGCTGGGCCCAGTCGGCCAGGATCAGCATGGCGCTGCCGTCGGTGTGCTGCAGCGACTGGGGCAGCGTCAACAGCCCCAGCGACAGCTGCACCCACAGCACCACCAGCACGGCGATGTCCGTGGGGTGGCTGGTGTAGCGGATGCGCGGATCGGTCAGGCGGCGCACCAGCAGCATGGTCAGGCCCACGAAGCACACCGCGCCCGCGACGCCGCCGGCGGAGACGGCCAGCATCTGCTTGGTGGACGCGCTCATGAAGATGCCGTACACGCTGTGCGGTGTGAACAGGCCCACCATGTGCCCGAAGAACAAAAACAGGATGCCGAAGTGAAACAGGTTGCTGCCCCAGCGCAGCAACCCGGTGCGCAGCATCTGCGAGGAGTCGCTTTTCCAGCTGTACTGGTTCTGGTCGAAACGGATCAGGCTGCCCACCACGAACACCACGAAGCACACGTAGGGATAGACCTGGAAGAGAAAGCGGTATGTCGAATCCATGGCTTTAGGCTCCTTGGGCTGGTAGGGAGTTCTTGCGCACGATGTGCACGGGCTGGGGCTGGCCCGGGCGGGCCTGGCCGGCGGACGAGCAGCCGTCGAACGCGGCCGGTTCCTCCCAGGCCTCGTCCAGCGGCAGTTCGGCCGGGACCTCGGCGCCGGCCTGGGGCTTGTGCCCGGCCAGCTCCAGCAGGGCCGCCATGACGGCGGCGTAGGCGCTGCCCCGCTTGGCCAGGGCTGCGTGCAGGGCGTCCAGCAGGTGGGCGATCTCGCCCAGGAAGCTCCTGGCCTCGCGCGGCGGTTGGGTGGAGACGAACTCCAGCACCGCCGGCAGGTAGTCGGGCAACTCGTCCTCGATCAGCAGCAGGCCGGCCTTGGCGTAGGTCTCGCCCAGGTCAATCATGGCCGGCCCGCGGTCGCGCGAGTCGCCGTGCACGTGCTCGAACAGGTACAGCGAGGTGGAGCGGCCACGGTCGAACAGTTCGACGTATTCCGTCTCGGCGGCCAGCGGATCGCAGGCCTGCAGGTGGCCCACCAGCGCCGTGATGCCGGCGCGATGGCGCGCGCTGAGCACGCCGTCGCCGGCCAGCAGCGCGTCCATTTCGTACAGGTGCTCGCGCAGCTCGGCATGGGGATAGCCCAGCAGCGCGGCCAGCACGCGCAGCGTGACGGCGCCGGGATGGCGCCCGGCCAGGTGCTCGGTCACGGGGATGTTGTGCGGCTCCTGCATGCTCAGACCTCCGCCTTGATGGGAATGGTGCGCTTTTTCTCCTGGCCGAACAGGCTGACGTTGGAGACGCCGTCCGAGCAGCCATTGCCAAAGGTGAAGCCGCAGCCGCCGCGCACGTTGAAGGCGTTCTCCGCGTACTCGCGGTGCGTGGTGGGGATGACGAAGCGGTCCTCGTAGTTGGCGATCGCCATGGTTTGGTACATGTCCTCGGCCTCGGCCTGGGACAGGCCCACCTGGTTGAGCACGTCCATGTCCACTCGCCGCTCCACGTGCTTGGCACGCTGGTAGGCGCGCATGCCCAGCATGCGCTCCAGCGCCCGCACGATGGGTGCCGTGTCGCCGGCGGTGAGCAGGTTGGCCAGGTACTTCACGGGGATGCGCAGCTGGTTCACGTCCGGGATCTGGCCATTCACGCCCAGGTGGCCGGCGTTGGCCGCCGAGCTGATGGGCGACAGCGGCGGCACGTACCAGACCATGGGCAGGGTGCGGTACTCGGGGTGCAGCGGCAGCGCCACCTGCCATTGAACGGCCATCTTGTAGACCGGGCTCTTGCGCGCGGCCTCCATCCACTTGTCCGGGATGCCGTCGATCCTGGCCTGGGCGATCACGGCCGGGTCGTTGGGGTCCAGGAAGATGTCCAGCTGCGCCTGGTACAGGTCACGGTCACGCTCCACGCTGGCCGCTTCCTGGATGCGGTCGGCGTCGTACAGCAGCACGCCCAGGTAGCGGATGCGGCCCACGCAGGTCTCCGAGCACACAGTGGGCTGGCCGGCCTCGATGCGCGGGTAGCAGAAGATGCACTTCTCGGCCTTGCCGCTCTTCCAGTTGTAGTAGATCTTCTTGTACGGGCAGCCCGAGACGCACATGCGCCAGCCGCGGCACTTGTCCTGGTCGATCAGGACGATGCCGTCTTCCTCGCGCTTGTAGATCGAGCCGGAGGGGCACGACGCCACGCAGGTCGGGTTCAGGCAGTGCTCGCACAGGCGCGGCAGATACATCATGAAGGTGTTCTCGAACTGGCCGTACATCTCCTTTTGGATGTCGTCGAAGTTCTTGTCCTGGCTGCGCTTGGAGAACTCGCCGCCCAGGATCTCCTCCCAGTTCGGGCCCCAGACGATCTTGTCCATCTGCTTGCCGGTGATCAGGCTGCGCGGCTTGGCCGTGGGCGAGGCGCCCATCTCGGGGGCCGACTGCAGATGGGCGTAGTCGAAGGTGAAGGGCTCGTAGTAGTCGTCGATCTCCGGCAGGTTGGGGTTGGCGAAGATGCGCATCAGCAGCTTCCACTTCGCCCCCTGGCGCGGAATGATGGAGCCGTCGGGACGGCGCACCCAGCCGCCGTTCCAGCGATCCTGGTTCTCCCACTCCTTGGGGTAGCCGATGCCCGGCTTGGTCTCGACGTTGTTAAACCAGGCGTACTCCATGCCGGGGCGGCTGGTCCAGACGTTCTTGCAGGTGACGGAACAGGTGTGGCAGCCGATGCACTTGTCCAGGTTCAGCACCATGCCGATTTGGGCGCGGATCTTCATGCGGTTTCTCCTTGGTCCAGCGTGGGCTTGATCAGTTGATCGGCGACAGGCGTATCCAGCCAGTCGACCTTGTTCATCTTGCGCAGGACGATGAACTCGTCACGGTTGGTGCCGATGGTTCCGTAGTAGTTGAAGCCGTAGCTGAACTGCGCGTAGCCACCGATCATGTGCGTAGGCTTCAGGACCACACGCGTGACCGAGTTGTGGATGCCGCCGCGCACGTTGGTCATCTCCGCGCCCGGGGTGTTCACGATCTTTTCCTGGGCGTGGTACATCATGACCATGCCCGGCTTGACGCGCTGGCTGACCACGGCCCGCGCGGTGAGCGCGCCGTTGACGTTGAACAGCTCGATCCAGTCGTTGTCCTCGATGCCGGCGCGCTTGGCGTCCTCCTCGCTGACCCAGACGATGGGCCCGCCCCGGCTCAGGGTGAGCATCAGCAGGTTGTCGGTGTAGGTGGAGTGGATGCCCCACTTCTGGTGCGGCGTGATGAAGTTCAGCTGGATCTCAGGATTGCCGTTCGGCTTTCGGCCCATGACTTCCGCCGTGGCCTTCAGGTCCACCGGCGGGCGGTAGGTCGAGAAGCCCTCGCCGAAGGCGATCATCCAGGGGTGGTCCATGTAGAACTGCTGCCGCCCGGTCAGGGTGCGCCATGGGATCAGCTCGTGCACGTTGGTGTAGCCGGCGTTGTAGCTGACGGTCTCGCTCTCGATGCCGCTCCAGGTGGGAGAGCTGATGATCTTGCGCGGCTGCGCCTGGATGTCGCGAAAGCGGATCTTCTCGTCCTCGCGGTACAGCGCCAGGTGCTTGTGGTCGCGCCCGGTCTGCTTGGACAGCGACTCCCAGGCCTTCACCGCCACGTGGCCGTTGGTCTCGGGGGCCATGTGCAGCACCACCTCGCAGGCGTCGATGTCGCTGTCGATCTTCGGCATGCCCTGCGTCACGCCGGGCTCGCTCACCACGCCGTTGAGCTGGCCCAGCTGCGTGACCTCCAGCTGCGTGTCCCAGTTGATGCCCTTGCCGCCATTGCCCAGCTTGTCCATCAGCGGCCCCAGGGCCGTGAAGCGCTTGTAGACGTTGGGGTAGTCGCGCTCGACCACGGTCATTTGCGGCCCGGTCTTGCCGGGGATCAGGTCGCACTCGCCGCGCGTCCAGTCGGACACGCCGAAGGGCTGCGCCAGCTCGGCCGGGGAGTCGTGCGCCAGCGGCGACAGCACCAGCTCGCGCTCCACCCCCAGCTGGCCGGGGCACAGCTCGCTGAACTTCTTGGCAAAGCCCTTGTAGATGTCCCAGTCGCTGCGCGCCGACCAGGCCGGGTCCACCGCCGTGGACAGCGGGTGGATGAAGGGGTGCATGTCGCTGGTGTTGAGGTCGTTCTTCTCGTACCAGGTGGCCGTGGGCAACACGATGTCCGAGTACAGGCAGGTGGTGCTCATGCGGAAGTCCAGCGTCACCAGCAGGTCCAGCTTGCCCTCGGGCGCCTTGTCGTGCCAGACCACTTCGGTGGGCTTGGCGTCCTGCGGGCCCAGGTCCTTGCCCTGCACGCCGTTGCTGGTGCCCAGCAGGTGCTTGAGGAAGTACTCGTGCCCCTTGCCCGAGGAGCCCAGGATGTTGGAGCGCCACACGAACATGTTGCGCGGCCAGTTGTCCGGATGGTCGGGGTCGGTGCAGCTGAGCTTCAGGTTGCCGCTCTTGAGCCCCTGCACGGCATAGTCGCGCGGGTCCTGGCCGGCGGCCTGGGCGTCGCGCACCACCTGCAGCGGATTGGTCTTGAGCTGCGGCGCGGAGGGCAGCCAGCCCATGCGCTCGGCGCGCACGTTGTAGTCGATCATGCTGCCGCTGAACTGGGCCTTGTCGGCCAGCGGCGACAGCACCTCCTCCACGCCGATCTTCTCGTAGCGCCACTGGTCGGTGTGGGCGTAGAAGAAGCTGGTGGAGTTCTGGTGGCGCGGCGGGCGGATCCAGTCCAGCGCGAAGGCCAGCAGCGTCCAGCCGGTCTGCGGGCGCAGCTTTTCCTGACCCACGTAGTGCGCCCAGCCGCCGCCGCTCTTGCCGATGCAGCCGCACATCATCAGCATGTTGATGACGCCGCGGTAGTTCATGTCGCAGTGGTACCAGTGGTTCATCGCTGCGCCGATGATGACCATGGAGCGACCCTCGGTGTCGTGCGCGTTCTGGGCGAACTGGCGCGCCACGGTGATGACCTGGTCGCGCGGCGTGCCGGTGATCTGCTCCTGCCAGGCGGGGGTGTAGGGGTGGTTGTCGTCGAAATCCCTGGCGGCGAACTCGCCCGGCAGCCCGCGCGCCACGCCGTAGTTGGCCACCTGCAGGTCGAACACCGTGGCGACCAGGGTGTCACCGCCCGTCAGCTGCAGGCGCTGCACCGGCACGGTGCGCACCAGCACGTCCGACTGCGGATTGTTCGGGAAATGCTCGGAGGCGATGCCGCCGAAGTATGGGAAGCCCACACGCGCCGTCTCGGCCGAAGCGGCGTCCGTGCCCTCCAGCAGCGACAGGCGCAGCCGCACCTCGCTGCCGTCGGCGGCGTCTTTTTGTTCCAGGTTCCACTGGCCCTTGTCGGGGCGGCCGTCCGGACCCCAGCGGAAGCCGATCGCTCCTTGAGGCACGACCACGCGGCCGCTGTCGTCCAGCGCCACGGTCTTCCACTCGGGGTTGTTGGCCTGGCCCAGCGACGCGTCGAAGTCGCTGGCGCGCACGTAGCGGTCCGGCACCAGCACCGTCTCGCCGGACTCCAGCACCTTTTCCTTCAGGGTGACCAGCATCGGCATGTCGGTGTAGCGGCGCACGTAGTCGTCGAAGTACGCGCTGCGCTCCCCGCTGTCGGGGAAGTAGAACTCCTTGAGGATGACGTGGCCCATGGCCATGGCCACGGCCGCGTCCGTGCCCTGCTTGGGGTGCAGCCAGATGTCGGACAGCTTGGCGACCTCGGAGAAGTCGGGCGTGACGGCCACCGTCTTGGTGCCCTTGTAGCGCACCTCGGTGAAGAAGTGCGCGTCCGGCGTGCGCGTCTGAGGCACGTTGGAGCCCCAGGCAATGATGTAGCCGGAGTTGTACCAGTCGGCGCTTTCGGGCACGTCGGTCTGCTCGCCCCAGACCTGGGGGCTGGACGGCGGCAGGTCGCAGTACCAGTCATAAAAGCTCATGCACACGCCGCCGATCAGGCTCAGGTAGCGGGTGCCGGCCGCGTAGCTGATCATGGACATGGCCGGGATGGGCGAGAAGCCGATCACCCGGTCCGGCCCGTGGCGCTTGATGGTGTGGATGTTGGCCGCGGCGACGATCTCGTTGACCTCGTCCCAGCTGGAGCGCGCGAAGCCCCCCATGCCGCGCACCTTCTGGTATTCGCTGCGCTTGGTGTCGTCGCTGACGATGCTGGTCCAGGCCTCCACCGGGCCCATGGTCTGGCGCGCCGTGCGCCACAGGCGCAGCAGGCGGGCGCGCACCATGGGGTACTTCACGCGGTTGGCGCTGTACAGGTACCAGCTGTAGCTGGCACCGCGCGAGCAGCCGCGCGGCTCGTGGTTGGGCATGTCCCAGCGGGTGCGCGGGTAGTCGGTCTGCTGCGTCTCCCAGGTCACGATGCCGCCCTTGACGTAGACCTTCCACGAACACGAGCCGGTGCAGTTCACGCCATGGGTGGAGCGCACGATCTTGTCGTGCGCCCAGCGATTGCGGTAGGCGTCCTCCCAGGTGCGGTCCTCGCCAGTGACCTGGCCGTGCCCGCCGGCGAAAGTCTCGCGCGGCTGCGAGAAGTAGGTGAGGCGATCGAGGAAGTGACTCATCGTGGTTCCTTCATGGTGATGTCGTTGTGCGGGCGGGAGAAAAGGGGCGGACGCTTCATGGGGCTTGGCTTCAGCAGGGCATCTCGGCGTTGCGGCGGGCGTAGTACCACCAGGTCACGGCGATGCACATCACGTAGAAGGCCGAGAAGATCCACAGCGCCAGCTCCGGTCCGCCGGTGGCGGCGATGGAGCTGCCGTAGCTCTTGGGGATGAAGAAGCCGCCGTAGGCGCCCAGGGCGCCGGCAAAACCCAGGGCGGCGGCGCCCTCGGTGTTGCCTTCCTTGATGGCCGCGGCCTGTGCGGCCTCGTCGGCGGCGTGGACTTCGCGCAGCTTGAGCTTCAGGAAGATGGCCGGGATCATGCTGAAGGTGGAGCCGTTGCCGATACCGGTGGTGAAGAACAGCACCAGGAACATGAGGAAGAAGCCGGCGAAGCTGCCTTCTGCGGGCCCGAAGGGCATGACGTGCCCGCCCGTGCCCTTGGGCAGGAAATACAGCACACCCACCACGCCCAGCGCCATGGCCAGGAAGTTCCACAGCGTCACCCGGGCGCCGCCGAACTTGTCGGCCAGCCAGCCGCCGAACGGCCGGATGACGGCGCCCACCAGCGGCCCCAGCCAGGCATAGGCCAGCGGGTTGACGGCCGGGAACTGGCTCTTGATGAGCAGCGGAAAGCCCGCCGCGAAGCCGATGAACGAGCCGAAGGTGCCCAGGTACAGCAGGCACATGATCCAGTTGTGCTTGCGCCGGAAGATGGCGGCCTGCGCGGCGAAGCTGGCCTTGGCATCGGCGATGTCGTGCATGCCGAACCAGGCGGCGATCGCGGCGATGGCGATCCACGGCACCCAGATGAAGGCGGCGTTCTGCGCCCACACGCGGGTCTCGGCGCCGTTCTTCACGATGATCTGCGGGTCGCCGCCGAAGATGCCGAACACACCGGCGGTGATCACCAGCGGGCTCAGGAACTGCACCACCGACACGCCCAGATTGCCCAGGCCGGCGTTCACGCCCAGCGCCGAGCCCTTGCGCTCCTTCGGGAAGAAGAAGCTGATGTTGGCCATGCTGGAGCTGAAGTTGCCCCCGCCCAGCCCGCACAGCAGCGCCAGGATCAGCATGGTGGGGTAGCCGGTGGTGTTGTCCTGCACGGCGTAGCCGATGCCGATGGCCGGGATCAGCAGCGAGGCGGTGGACAGCGCCGTCCAGCGGCGCCCGCCGAAGATGGGCACCATGAACGAGTAGAAGATGCGCAGCGTCGCGCCCGACAGCGCCGGCGCCGCCGCCAGCCAGAACAGCTGGTTGGTGGAGTACTTGAAGCCCAGAGCCGGCAGGTTCACGGCCACCACGCTCCAGACCTGCCAGATGGCAAACGCCAGGAACAGCGCGGGCACGGAGATCCACAGGTTGAGCTTGGCGACGGCCTCGCCCTCGCGCTCCCAGAAGTGCTTGTCCTCAGGGGTCCAGAGGGTCAGCAGCCGGCCCTGGCGCGGGCGGGCGGATGGTGCATTGGCGGGGGAAGACATGGTGTGTTTCCGTAGGGGTCAGGGGCGGTTCAGCGCAGCGCGGCGCCGGTGTGCGGGGCCATGACGTCGGTGCGGCGCACCTCGGTGAAGTACATCCAGATCAGCGAGACCCAGACCACGCCGTACATCAGCATGAAGGCGCTGGAGCGCACCCCCGTCCAGTCCATGAGCACGCCGAACAGGATGGGCAGCACGAAGCCGCCCAGGCCGCCGGCCAGGCCCACGATGCCGCTGATGGCGCCGATGTTGCCGGGGTAGTCGTCGCTGATGTACTTGAAGACGCTGGCCTTGCCGAAGGCCCAGGCGATGCCCAGGATGAACATCAGGCCGGTGAATGCATAGACGTTCAGGCCGATGTGGAAGGTGCGCGGGCCGTCCACGGTGAGGACGGTGAAGTCTGTCTGCGGATAGCTCAGAAGGAACAGGCAGATCCAGCTGACCCACATGACCCACCAGGTCACGCTGTGCGCGCCGTACTTGTCCGAGAGCACGCCGCCAATCGCCCGCAGCACGCCGCCGGGCAGCGAGAAGCAGGCCGCCAGCAGCGCGGCCACGCGGATGTCCAGGCCGTACTCGCCCACGTAGTACTGCACCATCCACAGCGCCAGCGCCACGTAGCCGCCAAAGACGATGCTGTAGTACTGGCAGTACTTGAGCACGCGCGGGTCCTTCAGGGCCTTGAGCTGCTCAGTGAACTTCACGTTGCTGGGCACCAGGTGGGCCGGGTCGCTGGCGCTGAAGATCCAGAACAGCACCAGCACGCCCAGCATGATGGCCGCATAGACATGAGGCACGGCCTGCCAGCCGAAGGCCACCAGAATCACCGGGGCGACGAACTTGTTGACGGCCGCGCCCGAGTTGCCGGCGCCGTACACGCCCATGGCCATGCCCTGGCGGTGCTTGGGAAACCAGCGCGCCACATAGGGCGTGCCCACCGAAAACGAGCCGCCGGCCAGGCCGACGAACAGGCCGATGACCAGGAAGTGCCAGTACTCGGTGGCGTAGCCCATGGCCCAGATGGCGGGAATGGTCAGGGCCAGCAGCACCGCCATGACGATGCGCCCGCCGTACTTGTCGGTCCAGATGCCCAGCGGCACGCGGATCAGCGAGCCGGTGAGCACCGGCATGGCCGTGAGCAGGCCGAACTGGGTGGACGACAAATCCAGCATCTTCCGGATCGGGATGCCGATGACGCCGAACATCATCCAGACCATGAAACAGGTGGTGAAGGCCAGGGTGCTGACCAGGAGCACGGACCAGGCCTGGGCGTTGCGGCGGGGATCGACTGCCGCGGTTGTGGGCGGGGTAGCCATGGGGGTTGTTCCGGTTTTGGGGTGACGCTGATGGTCCCCTCAACCGGGCTTTGCGCCCATCCTTCCAAGGCAGGGCCGGGGCGCTGCAAAAGGAGGATGGCCGTCGGCGCCCGTCCTACTACCAAAGAACTAGGGGCGCCGGATAAATTTCAATGAAATCGGCCTCAAACGCTTGGCAGGCAAGCGCAGGCAGCTATCAATTTTGGATAGTTCCCGGGTCTATTCCACCGGCCGCTGCCGGTCCGAGGCATAGACCGCCGCCTGCACCCGCGAGGACAGCCCCAGCTTGCGCAGGATGTGCTGCACGTGGATCTTCACCGTGGTCTCGGCGATGTCCAGGGTACGGGCGATCTCCTTGTTGCTGGCGCCGCGGGCGATCTCGCGCAGCACCTCCTCCTCGCGCGGCGACAGGGGCGTGCCCGGCTCCTCGGCGGCGGGCGCGGGGGCGGCGGCCGGATCGGGCGTGCCCTGGGTCTGGAAGGCGGCCACCAGCTTGCCCATCATTTCCCGGCTGACCACCGGCTCGCCGCGCGCGGCGCGGCGCGCAGCCTCGGCCAGCAGGTCGCCGTCGATGGTCTTGAGCAGATAGCCCTGGGCCCCGCGCTGCAGCGCGGCGGCCAGGTCGGCGCCGTCCTCGCTCACCGTCAGCATGACGATGCGGCTGTCCGGCGAGGCCTCGCGCAGGCCGGCGATGGCATCCACCCCACGCACGCCGGGCAGGTGGTTGTCCAGCAGGATGACCTGCGGGCGCAGCAGCGGCACCAGGCGCAGCGCCTCGCCCGCGTCTCCTGCCTCGCCCACCACCTGCAGGTCGGCGTGCTGGCCCAGCAGGGCCACCAGGCCGCGGCGCAGCAGCGTGTGATCGTCGATCAGGAACAAGGTGATGGGCGCGGGGATGGCGGCGGCGTCTTGCATGGCGTCGTGGTGGGTGATGTCAGGCGGCCAGGGGCTGGGCGGGCGGCGCGCCCTCGACGGGCGCAGGCGGCAGCTCCAGCGTCACGCAGGTGCCGCGCCCGTCAGGTTCCGAATGCAGGGTCAGCGTGGCCTGGATGCGCTCGGCGCGCTCGCGCATGATCCCCAGGCCCACGTGCAGCGAATCCGGCGGCACGGCCGCGGGGTCGAAGCCGCGGCCGTCGTCGCGCACCTCGAAACGCCAGCACGGGTGGCGCTGCACGTGCAGCTCCACGCGGTGCGCGCCGGCGTGCTTGCGCACGTTGGACAGCGCTTCCTGCACGATGTGCAGCACCTGGATCTGCACGTCCGGCGCCAGCGGCCGGCCCTGGCCGTGCATGCTGAGTGATGTGGCCACGCCGGTCTGGTGCTCGAACTTGGACAGCGTGGCGCGCAGCGCGCCCTCGATGTCTTCCTGCTGCGTGCGGGTGCGAAAGTGCACCAGCAGCTCGCGCACGTCGGCATAGCACTCGCGCACGCCGGCGTCCAGCTCGGCGATAGCGGCGTCGCGCGCGGCGTCGTTGTGCCGGGCCACGGCGCCCTGCAGCAGCTGCACCTGGATCTTCAAAAACGCCAGCGACTGGGCAATGGAGTCGTGCAGCTCGCGCGCGATCAGGCTGCGCTCGCCCGAGACCGCGGCCTCGCGCTCCAGCGCCGTGGCGCGCAGCCCCTCCATGGAACTGGCCAGGTGGCGCGCCATGCTCTCCAGCAGCTCGGTGGTGTCCGGCGCCAGGGCCAGCGGACGGCGAAAGAACAGCGTCACCTCGCCCAGCAGGCGCTGGTGCACCCGCACGGGGATGCTGACCACGGTCTGGAAGCCCGCCTCGCGGCAGTGCGGCAGCTGTACCCCGGTGGCCGGCAGGATGGGGATGACGCGCATCCGTGCGCGCGCCTCGGTCTGGCCGCACTCGCAGCTGCCGGCGACCACGCAGTGTTCCTCCTCGACCATGGAGGGCGGCAGGCCGTCGGCCGCCACCAACACGTAGCGCTCGTTGGCCTCGTCGGACCAGCGCACGGCCGCGGCGTCGGCGCCGGCCACGCGGCGCACCTGCTGCACGAAACCCTGGGTCAGCGTCTCCAGGCTGCCGGCCTCGGCGGCCAGGGCGCTGACCTCGTACAGCGCGGCCAGGCGCTGGTTCTGCACCTCGACACTGGCCGTCTTCTCGCGCACCTTGCGCTCCAGGTCCTCGTGCGAGGCCTGCAGCGCGTGCGCCATGCGGTTGAAGCCGGCGGTGAGCTGGCCGAACTCGTCGTCCGCCTCCACCACCAGCCGCGTGGACAGCTCGCCGCGCTGCACCCGCGCCAGCGCCTGCTGCAGCCGCATCACGGGGTTGAGCACCAGCAGATAGCTCAGCGCCATGAAGGCCACGGCGGCGGCGATCGCCAGCGCCACCATCATCAGCTGGAACAGGTGCAGCCCGGCCGTCCAGCGGGCGATCTGCACCTCGATGGCCTCGACGAAGCCGTCCAGCTCGGTCACGAAGGCGTCGCCGCGCGCCAGCGCCGCCTCGCGCGAAGGCGGCTGGGTGCGCCACTGGGCGTGGATGCTGCGCCATTCGCGCACGATGCCGGCGTAGTGCTCGCGCGTGGCGTCGCTCCAGGGCACGAACAGCGGGCGCGACGGGTCGCCGGTGCGCAGCAGCTCCAGGCTGTTGTCGAAGCGCTGGGCCAGCCGGGTGAATTCCTCCGCCGGGGAGTCGCCCTGCTGCGCCAGCACCATGCGCAGCATGTTCATGCGCAGGCGGCCCGCCTCGTTCACGGCGGCGGCGCCGCCCTCCAGCTTCCAGGTCACCCACAGGGTGAAGCCGATGGAGGCCAGGGCCACGAGCAGGAAGGCCGTGCCCATGGCCAGCAGCTTGGTGGACAGCGTGGGGCGGTGGCGCATGGCGGGCAGTGTAGAAGCAAAAGCCGCGGGGGTGCCGCGGCTTTTACATCAAATCGGGCTTCAGCGCCCGTCAATCAAGCGCCGAAAGCTATTGAAACAATAGCATGCCGACACCGACAGCTCAGCCGCAGCTGCCCAAGGCGCCGCACTGTGTGCAGTAGTCGCAGCCGTCCTTGCGGATCACGGCGTGGGCGCCGCACTCGTAGCACTTCTTGCCGGCCATGGTGGGCGGCGTGCTGCTGCCGGCGGCCATGGGCGGCTCGTCCAGCGGCAGCTGCTGCTGCTCCGGGCTGCTGGTGCGGCGCGCCAGGATGTTCTGCACCGCGTAGGCCACGGCCGCCACCTCGGAGTCATGCCACAGCGGCACCTGCACGCCGTCGGCGCGGGTGTGCGTACCGAGGCGCACGGGGCCGCGGTCCCAGGCGACCTTGCGCATGTCCGACAGCGCCCGCTCCAGGAAGCCGCCGCGCGCGGCCAGGGACAACAGGCGCATGCTGGAGGTGATCCACTGCTGCGACTCGCCGCTCTGGCCCACGGGCATGAAGAACTCGATGGCCCGGTCCACCGTGCCGCCGCGGCCGTTGGGCACGGGCAGGAAGGACACGATCAGGTACAGCCGCTTGTGGCCCTCCTGCGTCCAGTACTCCACCTTCTCGGCCACAGCCGACAGGCCGCCCTGGGGCCGGCTTTCGATCACCGTGCGCATGGGGTCCACCGGGGTAGGCGCGGGCTCATCGGCCGGGGCGGCGGCGGCAGCGGCAGCGGCCGGCTCGGTGGGCGTCACTTCTAGCACGGCGCCCAGGATGCTGTTGGGCCGGTAGGTGGCCAGGCCCTTCAGGCCGGAGTGCCAGGCCTGCAGGTACAGGCCCTTGAAGTCCTCGTAGGGATAGTCGGCCGGCACGTTCACGGTCTTGGAGATCGCCGTGTCCACATAGGGCTGCACGGCCTCCATCATGGCCACGTGCTCGCCGGCGGACATGTCCATGGCGCTGACGAAGTACTCGGGCAGCTGCTCCACGTTGCCGCCCAGGGTCTTGTACAGGCGCCAGGCGTAGTCCTCGACCACGTACTCGCTGCGGCTGCCGTCGGCCTCGCGCTTCCTGCGCGTGTAGGTCCAGGAGAACGGCGGCTCGATGCCGTTGGAGGCGTTGTCGGCAAAAGCCAGGCTCACCGTGCCCGTGGGGGCGATGGACAGCAGGTGGCTGTTGCGGATGCCGTGCTTCTTGATGGCGCGCTTGATGTCGTCGGGCAGGCGGCTGGCAAACGTGCCCTCGGCCAGGTAGCCCGCGGCGTCGAACTTGGGGAAGGCGCCCTTTTCCTTGGCCAGCTCGACCGAGGCGCGGTAGGCCGCGTCGCGCATGCGGCGGGCGATCTTCACGGCCATGTCGCGGCCTTCCTGGCGGTCATAGCGCACCTTGAGCATGGCCAGGGTGTTGCCCATGCCGGTGAAGCCCACGCCGATGCGGCGCTTGGCGGCGGACTCGGCCTGCTGCTGCGGCAGGGGCCAGAAGGTCACGTCCAGCACGTTGTCCAGCGCCCGCACCTGGGTGGCCACGGCGGCCTCGAAGGCGTCGAAGTCGAACGCCGCCTCGCCGTGCAGCCCGAAGGGGTTGCGCACGAAGCGCGTCAGGATGATGGGCCCCAGGTCGCAGCAGCCGTAGGGCGGCAGGGGCTGCTCGCCGCAGGGGTTGGTGGCCTGGATGTCCTCGACGTAGCGCAGGTTGTTGTCGGTGTTGATCTGGTCCAGGAACAGGATGCCCGGCTCGGCGAAGTCGTAGGCCGACTTCATGATCGTGTCCCACAGCTCGCGCGCACGCAGCGTGCGGTAGACCCACTGGCCGTCGGCGCGCTGGCGGGCGCCCTCCTTCAGCAGGTCGGGGCCGGGCGCGGCGACGTGCACCAGCTCCCAGTCGCCGTCCTGCTCCACGGCCTGCATGAAGCCGTCGGGCACGCCGACCGAGACGTTGAAGTTGTTCCAGCGCCCGGGCGTGCGCTTGGCGGTGATGAAGTCCAGCACGTCCGGGTGGTCGATGCGCAGCACACCCATCTGCGCGCCCCGGCGCGCGCCGGCGCTCTCCACCGTGGAGCAGGACTGGTCGAACACATTGATATAGCTGCACGGGCCGGAGGCCATGGAGTGCGTGCCCTTGACCAGCGCCCCGCGGGGGCGGATGCGCGAGAAGTCGTAGCCCACGCCGCCGCCGCGGCGCATGGTCTCGGCGGCCTCGCGCAGGGCCTCGTAGATGCCGGGGTAGCCGGCGTCGTCCACGCCCTGGATGCAGTCGCCCACGGGCTGCACGAAGCAGTTGATCAGCGTCGCCTGGATGTCGGTGCCGGCGGCGCTCATGATGCGGCCCGCGCCGATGGCGCCGGCGCGCAGGTTGTCCAGGAAGCGCGCCTGCAGCTGCTCGCGCAGCTCGGGCTTTTCCACCGAGGCCAGGGCGCGCGCCACGCGGGCATACAACTGGTCCACATCGCTCTCGCCATTCTTGAAATACTTTTCACCCAGCACGTCCAGGCTGATGGGCTGGGCGGGCAGGTTGGGGGCGAGGTCGGTGATTTCGCGTTGCATGTGTCTGGTTCTCTGCTGGAAGGAAAGGGGCGGACCGGGGGGCGGCCGGCCCGAGTGTCGCGCACGGGCGAGCCCGAGTTTGTACACCGCCCGGCGGACCCGCGCCCCGGCCCGGCGCAAAGCCCGAGCCCCTCCATCCGTTTTCTGTAGCACCCAGCCGCCGCCCCATGCGGCCCCGCCGTCCGCCGGCGGCAAAAAAAGGCCCGGTCGGCCGTCGCGCTGAACCAACAATTACCATGACGCCATGCCCGTCTTTACCGCACCGCTGCGCCGCAGCCTGCCCATTTGTGCTCTGGCCGCCGCCCTGCTGGCCGGCTGCGCGTCACCCATCGGCCGTCCGCCGGGCGACGACGCCTGGCCGGTCCAGCTGGCGCGCTGGCAACGGCTGGACGCGCTGCTGCTGGGCGAGCAGCACGACGCCGCCGCCCACGAGCAGTGGCAGCGCGAGACGGTGCAGTGGCTGGCGGCCCGGGGCCGGCTGGCGGCGCTGGTGCTGGAGATGGCCGAGGCCGGCGCCGCCACCGACGGCCTGCCGCCCCAGGCCGATGCCGAGCAGGTGCGCGCCGCCCTGCGCTGGAACGACGCCGCCTGGCCCTGGCAGCGCTACGCCGGCGTGGTCATGGCCGCGGTGGCCGCCGGCGTGCCGGTGCGCGGCGGCAATCTGGACGCGGCCGGCCTGCGCGCCGCCATGCAAAACGCGGCGCTGGACACCCACCTGCCGCCCGGCCCGCTGGCGCGCCAGCGTGAGGCCATCGAGCAGGGCCACTGCGACCTGCTGCCTGCCGCGCGCGTGCAGCCCATGGTGCGGGTGCAGCTGGCGCGCGACGCCAGCCTGGCCCGCGCCCTGCGCCAGGCCCTGCAGGACGGGCGCACGGTGGTGCTGGTGGCCGGCTACGGCCACGTGCAGCGCAGCCTGGGTGTGCCCACCTGGCTGCCCGCGAATATTGAGTCAAAAGTGGCCATAGCCCAGGCGGGACAAGCGTCAGCAGCTATCGAAAGCGAAGCGGACTTCATCCAGCCCACCCCTGCCCTCCCGCCCGAGGACTACTGCGCCGGGCTGCGCGCGCGCTGGCCCGCGCAGCGCTAGGCCTGGGCGCGCAGCAACTGCGCGAACTCCCCGGCCGGCAGCGGGCGGCTGCACAGGTAGCCCTGGTACAGGTCACAGCCGCGCGCGCGCAGGAAGGCCAGCTGCTCGGGCGTCTCCACGCCTTCGGCCACCACCTTCAGCCCCAGGCTGTGGCCCATGGCGATGATGGCGGCGCTGATGGCCATGTCGTCGCCGCTTCGGGGCACGTCGCGGATGAAGCCCTGGTCGATCTTCAGCACGTCGATGGGAAAACGCTTCAGGTGCGCCAGCGAGGAGTAGCCGGTGCCGAAGTCGTCCACGGCGATGTGCACGCCCAGCCCGTGCAGGCGCAGCAGGGTCTGGCGCGCCTCCTCGGGGCGCTCGGCCAGGGCGCCCTCGGTCAGCTCCAGCTCCAGGCAGCGCGCGGCCAGGCCGCTTTCCGCCAGCGCCTGGGCGGCGCCGCCGGCCACGTCGGTCAGGTGGAACTGGCGCGGCGAGACGTTGACCGCCACGCGCAGCTCGGGCAGGCCCTCGGTCTGCCAGTGCCGTGCCTGGCGGCAGGCCTCGCGCATCACCCACAGGCCCAGCGCACCGATGACGCCCGAGCTCTCCGCCACGGGGATGAAGCGCGCCGGCGAGATCATCCCCTCCTGCGGGTCCAGCCAGCGCACCAGCGCCTCGGCGCCGACGATGCGGCCGCTGGCCACGTCCACCTGCGGCTGGTAGTACAGCTGCAGATGGCCATCGGCCATGGCCTGGCGCAGGCGCGCCTCGATCTCCAGCCGCTCGCGCGCGCCCTGGGTCATGGATTCGTCGAAGAAGGCGTAGGCGCCGCGCCCGCGCGCCTTGGCCGCATACACGGCGGCGTGCGCGTCCTGCAGCAGCAGCTGGGCGGTCCCGGCGTGCTCGGGGAACATGGCGATGCCCACGCTCACCCCCACCACCACGGCGATGCCGTCCGGCGAGTGCCAGGGTTGGCCCACGGCGCCGATCAGGCTGCGCGCCACGGCGGCGGCGCCGTCGGCATGGCGCAGCTGGCGCGCCACCACGGCGATCTCGTCGCCAGCCAGGCGCCCGATCAGGTCGCCCGGGCGCAGCGCCGAGCGCACCTGGGCAGCGATGTGCTTGAGCACCTCGTCGCCCACGGCGTGGCCCCAGCTGCCGTTGACATCCTTGAAGCGGTCCAGGTTGAGCAGCAGCACGGCCAGGCGCTCGCCGTCGGCCTGCGCGTGGGCCACCGCCTCCTGCAGCTGCTGGCCGAAGTGCAGGCGGTTGGACAGGCCGGTGAGCGGGTCGCGGTGGGCCAGAAATTCCAGCTGCGCCAAGCGCTCCTTCTCTTCGGAGATGTCGGTGAAGACGCAGACATAGTGCGTGACCCCACCCTGCGCGTCGCGCACGGCCGACAGCGACATGCGCTCGGGGATCACCTGGCCGTCCTTGCGCCGGTTCCAGATCTCGCCGCGCCAGTGGCCGCGGCGCGCCATGGAGGCCCACATCGCCTCGTAGAAAGCCTTGTCGTGCCTGCCCGACTTGAACACCCGCGGCGTGCGCCCGCGCAGCTCGTCCTCGGTGTAGCCCAGGATGCGGGTGAAGGCGGCGTTCACCGACAGGATGCGCGTCTGCGCGTCGGTGACCACCACGCCTTCGATGGTGTTGTCCACCACGGTGGTGGCCAGGCGCTGGCGCTCTTCGGCGGCGCGGCGGGCCGTCAGGTCGGTCAGGGTGCCGGAAAAGCGCTCGGGCTCGCCCTGGGCGTTCAGGTGCAGCTGCCCGCGGGCGTGGAACCAGCAGTAGCTGTCGTCGAAGCGGCGCAGCCGCGCCGTCTCGTCGAACACCTCGCCGCTGGCCAGGGCCTGCTCCACGGCGCCCTGCACGCGGTCGCGGTCGTCCGGGTGCAGCCGCGCCAGCAGCAGGCTGCCGCTGCGCGGCGGCCGGCCCTGGTGGCGCAGCAGGCGCAGCAGGCCGGACGAATAGGTGGAGCGGCGCGCCGCCATGTCCCAGTCCCACAGGCCGCTGCCGCTGCCCGCAAGCGCCAGGGCCAGCACGTCCTGGCTGTGCGCCAGCGCCTGGCGCGCAGCGACGATCTCGCTCATGTCCTGCAGCACGCAGACCAGTTGCGCCGGCTCGTCCCCTGCGGCGGCCACCAGGCGGACGTTGCACAGCACCGGCAGCGGTGCGCCGCCATCAGCGCGCAGGCATTGGCGCTCGCCCTGGTAATGCGTGACGCGCCCGGCCCTGAGATCGTCCATCTGGTGCGCAGCCTGGCCCAGGTCCCTGGGCACCACCAGGTCGCGGAAGCGCCGCTGCAACACCTCCTGCGAGCTCAGGCCCAGCCAGCTGCACAGGCGTTCGTTGGCCCACAGGATGCGCAGGCTGTCCGGGTCCACCCGCGCCATGCCGGCCGGGGCCGCCTGGGCCAGCTGCGCCAGCTCGCGCGCCAGGGCACCGCGCAGCTGCTCGGCGCGGCGCATGCGCGTCAGCAGCCACCAGGCGAAGATGCCCGACAGCAGCACGAACAGCCCGCCCTTGATGGTCTGCCAGCGCTGGATCTGCTCAGGGTCGGCCAGCCGGGCCAGCAGCAGCTCGCCCGCACCCACCCATGCGGCGCCGGCAGCGAGATAGAGAAGCAGGCCCCGGAAGGGGGTCATGCGGAGCCCTCGGGCCCTTGAGTCGATGTCCATAGCGCTGCAGAACGTGCCGGCCTGCTGCGACAATTCGCAACCATGAGCCAAGCCTACATTCTCACCTTGTCCTGCCCCGACCGGCTGGGGCTGGTGCATGCCGTCTCCGGTTTCCTGCTGGAGCACGGCGCCAACATCGAAGAAGCCGCGCAGTACAACGACCACGCCACCGGCCTGTTCTTCATGCGTGTGCAGTTCGCCTGTGACGGCCACGACGCGGCCAGCCTGCGCGAGCACCTGGAGCAGTTCGGCCAGCCCTTTCAGATGCGCCTGGGCCTGCACCCCGTGGGCGAGCCGATGAAGACCGTGATCATGGTCAGCCGCGAGGGCCACTGCCTGAACGACCTGCTGTTTCGCGTGAAAAGCGGCCTGCTGCCCATCCAGGTGGCGGCCATCATCAGCAACCACCGCGACTTCTACCAGCTGGCGGCCAGCTACAACATCCCCTTCCACCACATCCCGGTCACGGCGGCCACCAAGGCCCAGGCCGAGGCGCGGCAGTACGAGATCATCCAGGCCGAAGGCGCGCAGCTGGTGGTGCTGGCGCGCTACATGCAGGTGCTGTCCAACGACCTGTGCACCAAACTGGCTGGCCGGGCCATCAACATCCACCACAGCTTTTTGCCCAGCTTCAAGGGCGCCAAGCCGTACTACCAGGCACATGACCGCGGCGTGAAGCTGATCGGCGCCACCGCCCACTACGTGACGGCCGACCTGGACGAGGGCCCGATCATCGAACAGGACGTGGCCCGCGCCGACCACACCGACACGGTGGAGGACCTCACCGCCCGCGGACGCGACACCGAGAGCCTGGTGCTGGCGCGCGCCGTCAAGTGGCACAGCGAGCACCGCGTGCTGCCCAACGGCCACAAGACGGTCGTCTTCAGGTAACCCGCCATGGCCGCTCCGGAGGGCGCCGGCCTCAGGCGCATTCCCCCCATCCAGTGCCTGCTGACGTTCGAGGCGCTGGCGCGACTGCGCAGCGTGACGCAGACGGCCGACGAGCTGTGCGTCACGCCCAGCGCCGTGAGCCACCGCGTCAAGCAGCTCGAGCAGATCCTGGGCACGCGCCTCTTCGGCCGGGCCGACTTCTCCCTGACCACCGACGGCAGCGCCTACCTGGCCCATGTGCGCGAGGGGCTCACGGCGCTGCAGCGCTTTCCCGGCATGGCGGCCAACCCGGCCAAGCGGCGCCTGAAGATCGCCGTCACGCCGACCTTCGCCCGCGCCATCCTGATCCCGCGCCTGCGCCAATTCACCGAGGCCTACCCGGAGATCGACCTGGCGCTGCAGGTGTCCATCCCGCTGCTGGACGTGGTGGCCGAGGACGCCGATCTGGTGGTGCGCTTCGGCCCCGGCCACTACGCCGACATGGAGCACGTGGAGATCGCGCGCGACATCGTCACGCCCCTGGCCTCGCCCGCCTTCGTGCGCGAGCACGGGCCCTTTCAGCAGCCCGAGGACCTGGCCGAGGTGCCGCTGCTGCGCAGCCCGCTGGAGCCCTGGCGCAGCTGGTTCGACGCCTGCGGCCTGGACTGGCCGGCGCCCACCGAGGGCTCGCAGTTCAACGACGTGGGCCTGATGTGCGACGCCGCCGCCGCCGGCATGGGCGTGGCCCTGGTGCGCCTGAAGCTGGGCATGCCCTGGCTGGAGCAGGGCCTGCTCGTGCGCCTGTTCGACATCGACGCGCCCAGCCCGCACGCCCACTACCTGTGCTGGCGCACCGGCACCATGGACCGCTGGGAATGCGCGGCCTTCGCCGAGTGGCTGCACAAGGCCATGACCTGAAGGCTGGTCAACAGCCAAATCGCGCTCTAGCCTTTATCCATCAAGCGCTTGCAGCTATCAAAAAAATAGTTGGCGCGCAGCGCCTTCACGCGGGTTTTCAAGAAAACTCACGCCACGCCGCGGCGCGCTGGCCTACAGTTGTTCCCATGTCCAGCCCATCCAGCCCCACGCCCGCACCCAGCGCCGCCGAGCGCGCCCAGCGCCAGCAGCAGGTCGTGCAGGCGCTCCTGTCCTGCGTGCCCGAGCACGCCCTGCTGTGGCAGACCGAGGACACCACGCCCTACGAGTGCGACGGCCTGACGGCCTACCGCCAGCGCCCGCTGGTGGTCTGCCTGCCCGAGACCGAGGAAGAAGTGCAGGCCGTGCTCCAGACCTGCCACCGGCTGCAGGTGCCGGTGGTGGCGCGCGGCGCCGGCACCGGGCTGTCGGGCGGCGCCATGCCGCACGCCATGGGCGTGACGCTGTCGCTGGCCAAGTTCAACCGCATCCTGGATGTGGACCCCACCAGCCGCACGGCGCGCGTGCAGTGCGGCGTGCGCAACCTGGCCATCAGCGAGGCGGCCGCGCCCTACGGCCTGTACTACGCGCCCGACCCCAGCAGCCAGATCGCCTGCACCATCGGCGGCAACGTGGCTGAAAATTCCGGCGGCGTGCACTGCCTGAAGTACGGCCTGACGGTGCACAACGTCCTGCGCGTGCGCGGCTTCACCATGCAGGGCGAGCCCGTCACCTTCGGAGCCGAGGCCCTGGACGCGCCCGGCTACGACCTGCTGGCCGCCGTGATCGGCAGCGAGGGCATGCTGGCCGTGGCGCTGGAGGTCACCGTCAAGCTGGTGCCCAAGCCGCAGCTGGCGCGCTGCATCATGGCCAGCTTCGACGACGTGCGCAAAGCCGGCGACGCCGTCGCCGCGGTGATCGCCGCCGGCATCATCCCGGCCGGGCTGGAGATGATGGACAAGCCCATGACGGCCGCCGTCGAGGATTTCGTGAAGGCCGGCTATGACCTGACGGCCGAGGCCATCCTGCTGTGCGAATCCGACGGCACGCCCGAGGAGGTCGAGGAGGAGATCGGCCGCATGAGCGCGGTGCTCACGGCCGCCGGCGCCACCGCCATCGCCGTCAGCACCAGCGAGGAGGAGCGCGCGCGCTTTTGGAGCGGGCGCAAGAATGCCTTTCCCGCCAGCGGGCGCATCAGCCCGGACTACATGTGCATGGACTCGACCATTCCACGCAAGCGCCTGGCGGACATCCTGCTGGCTATTTCAGAGATGGAGAAGAAGTACCAGCTGCGCTGCTGCAACGTGTTCCACGCCGGCGACGGCAACCTGCACCCCTTGATCCTGTTCGATGCCAACGACCCCGACCAGCTGCGCCGCTGCGAGCTGTTCGGCGCCGACATCCTGGAGACCAGCGTGGCCATGGGCGGCACGGTGACCGGCGAGCATGGCGTGGGCGTGGAAAAGCTCAACAGCATGTGCGTGCAGTTCACCACTGAGGAGAACGCGCAGATGATGGCGCTCAAACGCGCCTTCGACCCGGCCGGGCTGCTGAACCCGGGCAAGGTCATCCCGACGCTGAACCGCTGCGCCGAATACGGCAAGATGCTGGTGCGCGGCGGGCGCCTGAGCCATCCGGACCTGCCGCGCTTTTAACTGTGGCCACACCCGCGATGGGCGGCCGCCCTGCCCGCCCCTTGTCGACGCCATGGATTTCTTGTCGCTGCCCTATCTCGCCTTCTATGGCAAAAGCCTGCTGTTCGCGCTGATCGGGATACTGCCCATCATCAACCCGCTGGCCTCGGCACCGCTGTTCGTGGACTACACGCGCGGCCTGAGCGACGAGGCGCGCACCCGGCTGGCGCGGCGCATCGGGCACAGCGTGATGGTGCTGCTGTCGTGCGCCATGGTCATGGGCTCGTACGTGCTGGACTTCTTCGGCGTGTCGCTGCCGGCCGTGCGCATTGCCGGCGGCATGGTGGTGGCGTCCATCGCCTGGCGCATGCTGGGCGCCCAGCAGGTCACCAGCGACGACGCCACGCAAATGGTGCATGCCCTGAGCGAAGACAAGGCCATCATCAAGGCCTTCTACCCGCTGACCTTTCCGCTGACTTGCGGGCCCGGCTCGATTGCCGTGGCGATTGCCATCGGCGCCAGCCTGCACACCCGGCGCAGCGTGCCCGAGACGCTGTTCAACATGGCCGGCGGCCTGACCGCGGCCGTGCTACTGGGCCTGCTGGTCTCGCTCACCTTCCGCTATTCCAGCCGCCTGCTGCACCGCCTGGGCGAAACGCGCAAGATCGTCTTCCTGCGGCTGATGGCGTTTTTGCTGCTGTGCGTGGGAGTAGAGATCATCTGGAACGGCGTGCAGGCGCTGGTCACGCCGCTGCTGGCTGGCACCGCGGCGTCCTGAAAAGCCTGCCGCGCCCCACGCGCCGGCACGCTCTGCGCTGACAGCGCCACCGATGGCCCGGGTTCAGCATGGCTTTTTGCCATGCAACCCAAGGAGCTTCGACATGCCCGCACCGTCCTTCGCCCGCCTTGTTTTGGCCGCCGCCGCCACCACCGCCGCGCTGGCCGCCGGCCCCACCCTGGCCCAGCAGCTGCCCACGGCCCACAGCCTGGGCGATCTGCGCTATCAGTGCGGCGGCATCGGCACGGACGAATCCACCGCCATGCGGGCCGCCATGAAGGACTACCCGCTGTCCCTGCTGTTCGCCCGCGCCGATGGCGCCTACGAGGCCAACATCGAGGTGCACATCAGCAGCAGCCAGGGCGGCAGCAAGCAGGCCCAGTCCTTCGTGGCCAGCGGCCCAGTGTGTCTGCTGCAGCTACCGCCCGGCAGCTACCGGGTGGACGTGCAGGGCGCCGGCCAAAGCCACAGCCGCACCGTGAAGGTGGGCGGCGCGCCGCAGTCGCTGGATTTCCGCTTCTGAGCGGGCGGCTTGGGATACAAGCCAAAACAGGCTCCAGCGCTTACCAGTAAAGCGCTGGCAGCTCCTCTTTCAATAGCAATCCTCAGCCGCCCCCGGTCGCCAGCCACAGCGCCCGGGCGTGCGAGATGCCGAACAGCACCAGCCCGATCAGCCCGCCCACCACCGTGCCGTTGATGCGGATGTACTGCAAGTCGGGCCCGATGTGCAGCTCCACCAGGCGCGCGGTCTCAGCCGCGTCCCAGCGCTGCACGGTGGCGTGGATGTGCTGGGCCACCGACTGCGCAACGTCAGGGGCGAAGGTGGCGGCCCAAAGCTCCAGGCGCACGTTCAGGCGCACCCGCAGCGCCGCGTCGCCGGCCAGCGACATGCCCAGCCACTGGCCCATGCCGGCCACGCGGCGCGCCAGCTGCGAGTTCTCGTCGGCCAGGTCCTCGCGCAAGCGGCGGCGCAGGTCGTTCCACAGCTGGCCCACGTATTGGCCCAGCAGTGCGTCGTCCTGCAGGTAGCCGCGCACCTGCTCGCCGCGGCGTGCCCATTCGGGGTCGTTCTTCAGCTGCTCGATCAGCCGCGCCACGGCGCCGTCCAGCGCCTCGCGCAGCTCGTGGCGCGGGTCGTCGGCGATGGCCTTGAGCAGCGTGTCCACGGCGTGGGTGATGGCGCCTGCGCCCTTGCCCGATAGCCAGTCGGTGGGCAGCATCTTCTGCTTCAAGGGGTGCTCGCGGCGCAGCCACTGCACCAGCGTGTCGGCGACGAACTCGCGCGTCTCGGGCGTGCGCACCTTCTCGGCCAGGCGCGCCAGCAGCGCGTCCAGCAGCGCCTGGTGGCGGCCCTCGTGGGTCAGCGCACCCAGCACCGAGGCCATGGAGCGCGACACGTCGATCTGCCCGATCAGCGTGCGCACCGCGTTGGCCAGGAAGGCCTGGATCTTGGCGTCCTCCACCGTGTCCAGCGCGGTCAGCGCCAGCCGGCCCACCTGGCGGCCCAGCAGCTGGGCGTTGGCCGGCGCCGTCAGCCACTGCGCCAGCATGCTGGCCGGGTCGTGCTGGCGGATCAGGCCGACCAGCGAGGGCGCGTCCAGGAACTTGTCGCGCACGAAGCCGGCCAGGTTGCCGCCGATGCGGTCCTTGTTGCGGGCAATGATGTCGGTGTGGCGCGAGACCAGCGGCAGGGGTATGCGCCGAAACAGCGCCGAGACGGCGAACCAGTCGGCCAGGGCGCCCACCATGGCGGCCTCGGCCACGGCGCGCAGGCAGCTCACGGCCAGCCCGGGCGGCAGGAAGTAGGTGAGGATGAAGACGGCCACCACCGCCAGAAGCAGCCCGGTGGCCTGGCGCTTGGCGCGAGCCAGCTGGCGTGCGTGGCTGTCGGGCGGCGAAAGAGGGTCGAGAGGGGAGGCGGCCGCGTCGGCCGAGGCGCTGTCCAGGGGCGAGGCTTGCATCACAGCAGCATAGACCTGCCCCACCCGCCCCGTCCATGGCCGCCCTGTAGGAGAGCGGGGCCAGTGGGCGTGCGCCCCCGGCGCCAGAGCGCCGGTTCGGGCCTCAGGCCACCCGGTCGAGCGCGGCGCGCAGGTGCTGCACCGTGCGGTCCACGTTGTGCCACTTCTCCAGGCCGAACAGGCCGACGCGGAAGGTCATGAAGTCCGGCCGCTCGCCGCACTGCAGCGGCACGCCGGAGGCGGTCTGCAGCCCGGCCTCGATGAACTTCTTGCCGCTCTGGATGCCCGGGTCGGTGGTGTAGCTGACCACCACGCCGGGCGCCTTGAACCCTTCAGCCGCCACGCTGGGGAAGCCGCGCGACTCCAGCAGCTCGCGCACCTTGGCGCCGAGTTCGATCTGCTCGGCGCGCACCTTGTCGAAGCCGTATTCGCGCGTCTCCAGCATTACGTCACGCAGGCGCACCAGGGCATCGGTGGGCATGGTGGTGTGGTAGGCGTGCTGGCCCTTTTCGTAGCCTTCGGCGATCTGCATCCATTTTTTGAGGTCGCACGAGAAGCTGGAGCTTTGCGTGCCCTCGATGGCCTGGCGCGCGCGCTGCGACAGCATGACCATGGCGCAGCACGGCGAGCTGCTCCAGCCCTTTTGCGGCGCGCTGATGAGCACGTCGACGCCGGTGGCCTGCATGTCCACCCACATGGCGCCGGAGGCCACGCAGTCCAGCACGAACAGCGCGCCGACTTCGTGCGCGGCGTCGCTCACCGTGCGGATGTAGTCGTCGGGCAGGATGATGCCGCTGGCGGTCTCCACGTGCGGGGCGAAGACGACCTTGGGGCGCTCGGCGCGGATGGCGGCCGCCACCTCGTCGACCGGGCACGGCGCCCAGGGCGCCTGGCTGCCACCGTCCTGCTGGCGCGCCTTGCACACCACCGCGCCGCCGCCCAGGCCGGCGTCGGCGTCGAAAATCTGGCTCCAGCGGTAGCTGAACCAGCCGTTGCGCACGATGAGCACCTTTTCCTTGTTGGCGAACTGGCGCGCCACGGCCTCCATGCCGAAGGTGCCGCTGCCGGGCACCAGCACGGCCGTGTGGGCGTGGTAGACGCTCTTCAGGGTGCCCAGGATGTCCTGCATGACGCCCACGAAGCGCTTGGACATGTGGTTGAGTGCGCGGTCGGTATAGACCACCGAAAATTCAAGCAGTCCGTCAGGGTCGATATCGGGCAAGAGTCCGGGCATGGAAAGGGTTCTCCGTCAACTGAAAGTGCGCCGCCGGCGCCAAGGCGGGCCAGCTTAACACCGGCCTACCACGTGTCCACGAAGCGCGCGCGGGCTTCCTGCACGCGCGCCGAGGCCAGCCCGCGGGCCAGCCAGGCGCGCGTCTCGGCCGGGTCGATGACGGCGTCGATCTCCAGCGTGCTGGCCATGTGCATGGCCTCGCCGTGGACGTACTGGCGCGCCAGCAGCTCGGCGAACAGCGCGTTGCGCTCGGCGCCCTCGGCCGCGGCGGCCAGCTCCTTGCGAAACCCCAGGCGCACTGCGCCCTCCAGCCCCATGGCGCCGAACTCGGCCGTGGGCCAGGCGACGGTGAACACCGGCGCGTGCAGGCCGCCGGCCGCCATGCCCATGGCCCCCAGGCCGTAGCCCTTGCGCAGCACCACGGCGAAGAACGGCACGCGCAGGCTGGCGGCGGCCACGAACAGGCGGCTGACGTGGCGCACCTGGGCGGTCTTCTCGGTGTCCGGCCCGACCATGAAGCCCGGCGTGTCGATCAGGCTGACCAGCGGCAGGCCGTGGGCGTTGCACAGCTGCATGAAGCGCGCCGCCTTGTCGGCGGCATCCGCGTCGATGGCGCCGCCCAGGTGGCCCGGGTTGCTGGCCAGCAGGCCCACCGGCCGGCCCTCGATGCGCCCGAAAGCCGTGTGGATGCCCACGCCGAAGCCGGTGCGCAGCGGCAGCAGGCTGCCCTCGTCCACCAGGCCCGCCATGGCGGCGCGGGTGTCGTACACGCGCAGGCGGTTGTCCGGCACCACGGCGCGCAGGGGGCGCTGGTCGGGCGCGCTCCAATCGCGCGCGCGGCCCTGGAAGAACGACAGGTAGTGCCGCGCCGCGGCCACGGCCTCGCGCTCATCCTGCACCAGCACGTCGATCACGCCGCTGGCGTGCTGCACGCCGGCCGGGCCGATGTCCTCGGGCGCGAACACGCCCAGCCCGCCGCCTTCGATCATGGCCGGCCCGCCCATGCCGATGTTGCTGGTGCGCGTGGCGATGATGGCGTCGCTGCAGCCCAGCAGCGCGGCATTGCCGGCGAAGCAGCGCCCGTGCGCGATGCCCAGCACCGGCACCTGGCCCGACAGCGCGGCATAGGCGGCGAAGGTGTGCACGTGCAGGCCGGCGACGATGGCCATATCGGTGTCGCCCGGCCGCCCGCCGCCGCCTTCAGCGAACAGCACCACGGGCAGCTGTTGCTCCAGGGCGATGCCCAGCATGCGGTCGGTCTTGGCGTGGTTGCGCATGCCCTGGGTGCCGGCCAGCACCGTGGCGTCGTAGGCCATGACGACGGTGCGGGCGCGCTCCTCGCCGCAGGCGGCGCCGTTGACGCTACCGATGCCGGTGACCATGCCGTCGGCCGGGGTGTTGGCGATCAGGTCCTCCATGCTGCGCCGGCGCGTCTGCGCGGCCACGGCCAGCTGGCCGTATTCGATGAAGGAGCCCGCGTCGCACAGGTCGTCAATGTTCTCGCGCGCGCTGCGGCTGCCCTGGGCGTGGCGGCGGGCCATGGCCTCGGGGCGGGCGGCGTCCAGCGTGTGCGCGTGGCGGTCGATGACGCGCTGCAGGTCGACCCGGATGTGGTCCGGGTCCTGCTGCTGCGCCGGCGCGCGCTCCAGCTGCTCAGCGCCGGCCGCCTCCTCCAGCACCAGCAGCGGCTGGCCCGGCGCCAGCTGCGCGCCCGGGCGGGCCAGCAGGCGCAGCACGCGGCCGGCGTGCGGGGCGGCCAGCACGTGCTCCATCTTCATGGCCTCCAGCACGGCCAGCTCGGTGCCGGCGGCGACCACGTCGCCCTCGGCCACGGCCAGCTGCACCAGGCGCGCGGGCATGGGGGCGCAGACGGCGCCTTCGGGCACGGAGGCAAGGGGCGTTTCAGGGTCTTTTTGGCCTCCAGCGCTTGTGGGGCAAGCGCTGGCAGCTATGGTTTTTGATGCTTCCTGCAGCAGCTCGGGCAGCACCGCTTCGAGCCAGCGCGTGTGCAGCGGCTGCTGGCCTTCCATCTCGGGCCGCGCGGCCAGGGCGCGCAGCAGGGGCAGGTTGGTCGGCAGGCCGTCGATGGCGCATTCGGCCAGCACCCGGCGCGAGCGGCGCAGCGCCGACGCAAAGCCGCCCGGCGCGTGCACGATGAGCTTGGCCAGCAGCGTGTCGTAGTGCGGCGAGGGCGCGCTGCCGGCCACGCCGTGCGTGTCCACGCGCACGCCCGGGCCGCTGGGCAGGTCGAAGCGCGCCAGGGTGCCGCTGCCCGGCAGCGCGTTGCCCTGGGCGTCGTACTGCTCGGCGTTGATGCGCCACTGGATGGCGCAGCCGCGCACCGGCGGCGGCGCGTCGGGGCTCAGGCCCAGGTCGGCCAGCCGCTCGCCCGCGGCCAGGCGGATCTGCGCCTGCACCAGGTCCACGCCGGTGACTTCTTCCGTCACCGTGTGCTCGACCTGCAGCCGGGCGTTGGCCTCGATGAAGACGAAGGGCAGCGTGCTGCTTTGCGCATCCACCAGGAATTCGAACGTGCCCAGGCCCTCGTAGCGCACGGCGCGCGCCAGGGCCAGCGCGGCCTGGGTCAGCTGCGCGCGCAGCGGCGGCGCCAGCGTGGGGCTGGGGGCGATCTCGACCAGCTTCTGGAAGCGCCGCTGCAGCGTGCATTCGCGCTCGCCCAGCGCCACGGCGTCGTGGCCGTCGGCGACGACCTGCACCTCGATGTGGCGCGCGCCCTCCATCAGCCGCTCCACGTACAGGCCGTCGATGCCGAACGCCGCCTGAGCCTCGCGGCGGCAGCGCTCCCAGGCGTCCTGCAGGGCGTCGGCGCTGCGCACGGCGCGCACGCCGCGCCCGCCGCCGCCGCCCACGGCCTTGAGCATGACGCCGGCGCCGCCCTGCGCGGCCAGGAAGTCCTGCGCCTGCTGCAGCGATACGGCCGCGCCGCTGCCGGGCATGACGGGTACGCCCTGCTGCTCGGCCAGCGCGCGCGAGCGCGCCTTGTCGCCGAACAGCGCCAGCTGCGCCGGCGTGGGACCGATGAAGCGCAGGCCGGCGCCTTCGCAGGCGCGCGCGAAGTCGGCGCGCTCGCTCAAGAAGCCGTAGCCGGGGTGGATGGCGTCGCAGCCCTGGGCGCTGGCGATGGTGATCAGCGCCGCGCCGTCCAGGTAGGCGGCGGGGCCACTGCCGGCCAGGGGCACGGCGGCATCGGCGGCGCGCACGTGCGGGGCGCCGGCGTCGTCCTCGGCATGCACGGCGACGCTGGCCACGCCCAGCTCGTACAGGGCGCGCACGATGCGCAGGGCCACCTCGCCGCGGTTGGCAATCAGGACTTTATGGAACATATCTCTATTGTTTTTATAGCTGCCAGCGCTTATCCAGCAAGGGATGGAGGCCGATTTGGCTTAAATCTTAATCCGCGTCGCGCAGCAGGCGGCGCAGCACCTTGCCGGCGCCGGTGGCCGGCAGCGCGGCCACCACGCGCACCTCGCGCGGCGCCTTGTAGGGCGCCATGTGCTCGCGGCACCAGGCGGTGAAGGCCTCGGCGTCGATCTGCTGGCCCGCCCGTGACACCAGGAAGGCACGCACCACTTCGCCCTTGCCAGCATCCGGCACGCCGATGACGGCGGACTGAGCCACGGCGGGGTGGCGGTTCAGGATGGATTCGACCTCCTCGGGGAAGACGCTGTAGCCCGAGACCTTGATCATTTCCTTGAAGCGGCCGAGGAAGGTGAGGTAGCCGTCCGCATCCAGCTGGCCCATGTCGCCGGTGTGCACCCAGCCGCCTTGCAGGGTCTGGGCCGTGGCCTCGGGCTTGTTCCAGTAGCCCCGGAAGTTGCCGGGGCCGCGCACCACGATCTCGCCCTTCTCGCCAGCGGGCAGCGGCTGGCCGGTGGCCGGATCGACGATGGCGATCTCGTTGCCCGGCACGGCCCGGCCCTGCGTGCCCCAGCGGATGGCGTCCACGGGCATGGCGGTGTCCACGGTGTGCGTCTCGCTCAGGCCGTAGGCGGCCTCGTGGCTGGTGCAGTGGGGGGCGAAGCTGCGCCACTGGCGCGCCAGCTCCTCGGTCCAGGCGAAGCCGAAGCTGGTCACCGGGTTGCGGCGCAGCGCGCTCCAGTCGCGCTGGCCGGCATCCGGCAGCTGCATCAGCGCGCCATTCATGGGCGCGATGCTGTACCACCATGTGATGCGCCGACCCTCCAATGCCTGGGCCACGCCGGCCGGGTCGAAGCGGTACAGCAGCGTCATGGCCGCGCCGCTGAAGACCGGCAGGTTCACGCCCATGACCATGCCGGCGATGTGGTACAGCGGCGCCACGGCCAGCAGCCGGTCGCCCTGCGCCAGGTCGTTGCACTGGGCCGCGGCCTGCGTCTTGAACAGCGCGTTGCCGTAGCTGAGCATGGCGCCCTTCGGTAACCCGGTGGTGCCGGACGTGTAGGTCATCAGCGCCACGTCGTCCATCGACAGGGCCACGGGCGCGGGCGTGCCCCCGGCGGCCACCACGGCCAGGAAGTCTTCGTCGCCCTCCGCCAGCGGCCGGCTGGCGGTGCGCTGGCCATCCAGTTCGGGCGGCACGGGCAAGTCCGGCACCTCGGGCAGCAGCTCGCCGTGGCGCACCACGAAGACGTGGGCCAGGCTGGTCTGCGCACGGACTTTTTCCACCACCGGCAGCAGCACGTCGGCGGCCACCAGTACGCGCGCGCCCAGGTCGGCCAGCTGGTACTGCAGCTCGTGCTCCTTGTTCAGCGGGCCGCAGGGGCAGACGATGGCGCCGATCTTCTGGATGCCGTAGTGCGCCATCAGGTACTGCGGGCAGTTGTTCAGGAACAGCGCCACGGGCTCGCCCTTCTTCACGCCCAGCGCCTGCAGCCGCGCGGCGAAGGCGTCGCTGGTGGCGTCCAGTTCGGCCCAGGGGATGCGGCGGCCGTACCAGTCGATGGCGGTGGCGCCCGGCGTGGCGCGGGCATGGCGGCGCAGGTGCTCGTGCAGCGGCTGGAGTGGCTGGGAATGGGTCATGCGGTGTCTCCTGGAAGGCCTGTTTGTTCGTTCGCTGCTTGCCAGCATAAGCGGCCGCCCCGCACAATGCTACCCATGGGTATAACGCAGGCGACAGGCGCAAATAAAGAGGCACATCCCTTTCCCATCACGCTGGGGCGCGGGCGCCAGCGCGCCGACACGCCCGGCAGCGCGGACAAGCGCGAGCGCATCCTGGCCGCGGCCGAGCGGCTCTTTGCGGCGCAGGGCTACGCCAGCACCACCATGGAGCAGATCGTGCAGGCGCTGGGCGTGACCAAGCCCTACGTGTACTACTACTTCCGCAACAAGCTGGAGATCTTCGAGTTGCTGAGCTGGCGCCCGGCGGTGGCCTGCTTCACGGTGCTGGACTTTGCCGAGGGCGACGCGCGGCCGGCGCACGAGAAGGTGGCGGCCGGCATGGAGCAGCTGATCCGCGCCACCATCGCGCACTACCCGGCCGCGTTCTTCCCCTACCGCGAGCCGCAGGTCTACAGCCCGCGCTTCGTCGCCGCGAAAAAGCGCCTGGCCGACCATTTCTACGAGCGCCTGTGCCTGCTGCTGGAGCAGGGGCGTGCCGAGGGCTGGTTCGACGTGGGCGAGGTGCGCATCGCCGCCCAGGCGGCGTGCAGCCTGCCGGGCTTTCTCTACCAGTGGTACCGGCCCGACGGCCGCCTGCCGCCCGAGGCCATGGTGGCCGAGCTGACGCGGCTGGCCTGCCGCGTGCTAGGACTGCGCGGCAGCGTGGGCCCCGCGCCTCAGGCTGCCGGGTTAGCTGCGCGCGCCGAAGATGCCGCTGCCCACGCGCACCAGCGTGCTGCCGGCGGCGATGGCGGCCTCCAGGTCGGCCGTCATGCCCAGCGATAGGGTGTCGAAGCGCTCCAGGCCCGGCGCGCCGCAGGCGGCGATGGCGTCGAACACGTCCCGCACCCGCGCGTGCACGGCGCGCTGGGCCTCCTGGCCGGGCACCGGGTCGGGGATGCTCATCACGCCGCGCAGGCACAGGCGCGGCAGCTGCGCCACGGCCTGCGCCAGTGCGATGGCGTCCTGCGGGGGCACACCTGACTTGCTGACGCCGCCATCGACGTTGACCTGGATGCACACCATGAGCGGCGGCAGCTGCGCCGGGCGTTGGCCCGACAGGCGCTGGGCGATCTTCAGCCGGTCCACCGTGTGCGCCCAGTCGAAGTGCTCTGCCACCAGCCGCGTCTTGTTGCTCTGGATGGGGCCGATGCAGTGCCAGCGCAACTCGGCGGCCAGCGCGGGCGCGAGCGCGGCCACGGCGGTCTTCTTGTCCACCGCTTCCTGCAGGTAGTTTTCGCCGAAGGCGCGCTGGCCGGCGTGCGCGGCCTGCAGCACCTCGGCCGCGCCAAAGGTCTTGGACACGGCCAGCAGGCCGACCCTGGCCGGGGCGCGGCCGGCGGCCTCGCAGGCGCGGGCGATACGCGCGCGCACGTGCTCCAGGTTGGCGGCGATGGTCGTCATAATGCGCGGCGAGCGTAACAGACGAAACCAGAGGGATCTTCCGTGGACATCACCCAGCTGCTTGCCTTCAGTGTCAAGAACAAGGCTTCGGACCTGCACCTGTCCGCCGGCCTGCCGCCCATGATCCGCGTGCACGGCGACGTGCGCCGCCTGAACGTCGATGCGCTGGACCACAAGACGGTGCACGCCATGGTCTACGACATCATGACGGACTCGCAGCGCAAGGTGTACGAGGAGTTCCTGGAGGTGGACTTCTCCTTCGAGATCGACGGCCTGGCGCGCTTTCGCGTCAACGCCTTCAACCAGTACCGCGGCGCGGGTGCGGTGTTCCGGACCATTCCCAGCAAGATCCTGACGCTGGAACAGCTGAACGCGCCCAAGATCTTCGCCGACCTGGCGCTCAAGCCCCGCGGCCTGGTGCTGGTGACCGGCCCCACGGGCTCGGGCAAGTCGACCACGCTGGCCGGCATGGTCAACCACCTGAACGAGAGCGAGTACGGCCACGTGCTGACGGTGGAAGACCCCATCGAGTTCGTGCACGAGTCCAAGAAGTGCCTGGTCAACCAGCGCGAGGTGGGGCCGATGACGCTGTCGTTCTCGGCCGCGCTGCGCTCCGCCCTGCGCGAGGACCCGGACGCCATCCTGGTGGGCGAAATGCGCGACCTGGAAACCATCCGCCTGGCCATGACGGCCGCCGAGACGGGCCACCTGGTGTTCGGCACGCTGCATACCTCCAGCGCCGCCAAGACCATCGACCGCATCATCGACGTCTTCCCGGCCGAGGAAAAGGAGATGGTGCGCGCCATGCTGTCGGAGTCGCTGCAGGCGGTGATCTCGCAGACGCTGTGCAAGACCAAGGACGGCCAGGGCCGCGTGGCGGCGCACGAGATCATGCTGGGCACCAGCGCCATCCGCAACCTGATCCGCGAGGCCAAGGTGGCGCAGATGTACTCCACCATCCAGACCGGCAACAGCGTGGGCATGCAGACGCTGGACCAAAACCTGGCCGACCTGGTGCGGCGCAACATCATCAGCCCGGCCGAGGCGCGCAGCAAGGCCAAGATCCCGGAAAACTTCCCCGGCTGACGCGGCGCTTGCCTGGGCGACAATGGTCGCCGGCATCTTTGGAGACAGCACAATGGAACGCGATCAGGCGAGCAAATTCATCAACGACCTGCTCCGGCTGATGGTCAGCCGCGGCGGCAGCGACCTGTTCATCACGGCGGAGTTTCCACCCGCCATCAAGGTGGACGGCAAGGTCACCAAGGTCTCGCCTCAGCCGCTCACGCCCTCGCACACGCTGACGCTGGCGCGCTCCATCATGAGCGACCGCCAGATCGCCGACTTCGAGCGCACCAAGGAGTGCAACTTCGCCATCTCGCCGGCCGGCATCGGGCGCTTCCGCGTCAACGCCTTCATCCAGCAGGGCCGCGTGGGCATGGTGCTGCGCTCCATCCCCACCACGCCGCCGACCATCGACGGGCTGGGCATGCCGCAGGTGCTCAAGGAGGTCGTGATGACCAAGCGCGGGCTGTGCATCCTGGTGGGCGCCACGGGCTCGGGCAAGTCGACCACGCTGGCGGCCATGCTGGACTGGCGCAACGAGCACACCTTCGGCCACATCATCACCGTGGAGGACCCGGTGGAGTTCGTGCACCCGCACAAGAACTGCGTGGTCACGCAGCGCGAGATCGGCCTGGACACGGACAGCTGGGAAGCGGCCCTGAAGAACACCCTGCGCCAGGCGCCGGACGTGATCCTGATGGGCGAGATCCGCGACCGCGAGACCATGGAGCACGCGGTGGCCTTCTCCGAGACCGGCCACCTGTGCCTGGCCACGCTGCACGCCAACAGCGCCAACCAGGCGCTGGACCGGATCATCAACTTCTTCCCCGAGGAGCGGCGCACGCAGCTGCTGATGGACCTGTCGCTGAACCTGCGCGCCATGGTCTCGCAGCGCCTGCTGCCGCGCCAGGACAGCAAGGGCCGCGCCGCCGCGGTGGAGATCATGCTCAACACCCCCTTGATCGCCGACCTCATCTTCAAGGGCGACGTCACCGAGATCAAGGAGATCATGAAGAAGAGCCGCAATCTGGGCATGCAGACCTTCGACCAGTCGCTGTTCGACCTGTTCGAATCCAACGTCATCACCTACGAGGACGCGCTGCGCAACGCCGACTCGGTCAACGACCTGCGCCTGCAGATCAAGCTCAGCAGCCAGCGCGCCAAGACCACCGACCTGGCCGCCGGCACCGAGCACTTCGCCATCGTCTGAGGGACTGGCGGCGGCCAACCCCTCTGTTTTCACCGGGCCGCTGGTGCGGCCCGCTTCCCGGCCCGCCCGGCAGCGCACCCACGGCTGGCGTGCCGCGTCCCGCGGGCCTTCGAACTTCCCAAGGAGAGCCCATGACCAGCAGCATCAATCCCCGCCCCTACGACGCCGTCCCCACGCGCCGTGTGGCCTTCCTCGGCCTGGGCGTGATGGGCTACCCCATGGCTGGGCACCTGGCGCGCGCCGGCCACAGCGTCACCGTCTACAACCGTACCGCTAGCAAATCAATAGCTTGGACCGCTGAATTCGCGGGCGCTGGAGAGCAAAAACATGCCGAAACCCCACGGCTGGCCGCCCAGGGCGCGGACATCGTCTTTTGCTGCGTGGGCAACGACGACGACTTGCGCTCGGTGGTCCTGGGCGAGGACGGCGCCTTTGCCGGCATGCAGCCTGGCGCCATCTTCGTGGACCACACCACGGCCTCGGCCGCCGTGGCGCGCGAGCTGCACGCCCAGGCGCGCGGGCGTGGCCTGGAGTTCGTCGACGCGCCCGTCTCTGGCGGTCAGGCCGGCGCGCAGAACGGCCTGCTGACGGTGATGTGCGGAGGCGACCAGGCGGCCTTCGACGCCGTGCAACCGACCGGCATGGCCTTTGCCCGGGCCTTCACCCGCATCGGGGACAGCGGCGCCGGTCAGCTGGCCAAGATGGTCAACCAGGTCTGCATCGCCGGGCTGGTGCAGGGCCTGTCGGAGGCCGTGGCCTTCGGCCAGCAGGCCGGCCTGGACATGCCGCTGGTGCTGGACGTCATCGGCAAGGGCGCGGCGCAGAGCTGGCAGATGGACAACCGCGGCAAGACCATGGCCCTGGGCCGCTTCGACTTCGGCTTTGCCGTGGACTGGATGCGCAAGGACCTCGGCCTGGTGCTGGAGGAGGCCAAGCGCAACGGCGCCCTGCTGCCGGTGACGGCCCTGGTGGACCAGTTCTATGCCGACGTGCAGCGCGCCGGCGGCGGGCGCTGGGACACGTCCAGCCTGATCACGCGACTGGCCGCTCCCAAAAAAAGCTGAGGGGGCGTCCGCTCAGGGCTTGGCCGGCGCAGTGGCCGCCGGGTCCTGGGTGACGGGCGCGGGCTGAGCGAGCTGGCGGGCCAGTTCGTCCTCGCTGATCACTTCGAACACCCGCACCACCTTGCGCACGCCGTTCACGCCACGGGCGATCTCGGCGCTGCGCTTGGCCTCGCGCTGCGTCACGCGGCCCATCAGATAGACCACGTTGCGCTCGGTCACCACCTTGAAGGCGCTGGCCGTGAGGTCCTTGGCATCCACCAGGCTGGCGCGCACCTTGCCGGTGATGAAGGTGTCGTTGGAGCGCTGCGTCAGGCTGGACGGGGGCATGACCCCCAGGTCGTTGACCACGGACAGCACATTCTCGACGCTGCGCACGATCTGCTCGACCTTCTGGCCGTCTTCGGCAGTGGCCACCTCCCCGGTCAGCAGGACCTGGCGGTTGTAGCTGGTGACGTTCACGTGCACCCGATCGCCCAAGGTTTCGCGGATGCGGCTGGCAGCGCGCAACTCGATACCCTCGTCCTCGACCTGGGCGCCCGCAGTGCGGCGGTCAAGGACCATCAAGGTGCCGACCATGGCTCCGCCGCCAATGACCAGCGGTGCGCAGGCGGACAGCCCGGCACCCAGGGCAGCGGCGGCGAGCACGGCCGCAGCACCGCGCAGGAAGCGTTCTTTCATAGCGATATCTCCTGATCTCCAAGCAATTGGGCATCCATGCCGTCGCACAGGCAGTGCAGCACCAGGGTCTGTACCTCACGCACGCGCGCGGGCCGGTCGTGGGGCACGCAGATTTGCACGTCGGTCTCGCGCAGCAGGCCGGCCAGGCCGCCGCCGTCGCGCCCGCACAGGGCGACCACGGTCATGTCGCGCTCGTGGGCGGCCTGCACGGCCTCCAGCAGGGCAGGCTCGTTGCCACTGGTGGTCAAGGCCAGCAGCACGTCCCCCGCCTGGCCCAGAGCGCGCACCTGGCGTGCCAGCGGCGATGCCACGGCTTCGGTGGTCGAGGCGGCCATCCAGGTGGCATCGGGTACGAGCGCCAGGGCAGCCAGCTCGGGCCGATCGCGCTCGAAACCACCCACGCACAAGGCCGCGAACTGCTGCGCCAGCGCGCCGCAGGGGCCACTGCCGCAGGACAGCAGCTTGGCGCCGCCGGTAATGGAGGCCACCATCGCCTGCACCGCCGCGGCGATGGCGCCGCTCAGGGCCTGCGAGGTCTGGTATTTGAGATCGGCACTGTCAATGAAGTGCTGCTGGATCCGTTGCTCAAGCATGGGCCGGAGATGATACCCGCCGCCCGATGCCTGCCCGCCCGTCCGCGCTTTAGCCAGCGTCGAAGGCTGCGCGCAGCCATTGCAGCCGGCCCTGCTCGATCAGCACCGCGTCGAAGCGGCAGGCCGGTGGCTGCGCCCAGCGCATCAGGTAGCACTGTGCAGCAAAGATGATGCGCCGGCGCTTGGTGGCGCCAATGCTGGCGCCCGCGCCGCCATGGCTGGCGCCAGCGCGGCTACGCACCTCGACGAACACCAGCGTGCCGTCGGGCTCGCGCATGATCAGGTCGATCTCGCCGCCGCCGCGCCCGGCGGTCCGATAATTGCGCTGCACAAGCACCAGGCCCGCCGCCAGCAGGTGGGCCAGCGCCTGCTCCTCGGCCGCCTGGCCCGCCACGCGCGTAGTCGTGACCATTCCCTGCCGGCCCGCGCCACTGTTTTGAAGGAATCCCATTGAGCGCATCCTTTGCTTCGGCCCTTGGCGCCGCACACGACGCGGCTGCCGCGCAGCATTATCCGCAGGGCGCTCTGTATGTCGTGGCCACGCCCATCGGCAACCTGGCTGATATCACCCTGCGCGCACTGCATGTGCTGCAGCTGGCCGACATCGTCGCTTGCGAAGACACGCGACATACTCAGGCATTGCTGCGCGCCTATGGCATCGACAAGGGTGGTGCCAACCTGCTGGCGCTGCACCAGCACAACGAAGCGCAGGCCGCGCAGCAGGTGGTCGCCCAGCTGCAGCAGGGCAGGCGCATAGCGTATGTCAGCGACGCCGGCACCCCTGGCGTGAGCGACCCGGGTGCTCGCCTGGTGGATGCGGTGCAGAAGGAAGGCCTGCGCTGCATTCCGCTGCCGGGCGCCAGCAGCGTGACCACGGCGCTCAGCGTGGCAGGGGCAGTCGCAGCGTCCACCGAGGCGCAGGGCTTCGTTTTCCACGGCTTTCTGCCCACCCGGGCGGGAGAACGCACTAACGCCATCCAGCACCTGGCTCAGGAGCCACGCTGCGTGGTGCTGCTGGAGGCGCCTCACCGCATACAAGAATTGGCCACTGCCCTGGCCGTACTGGGCGAGCGCCGGGTCACGCTGGCTCGGGAGCTAACCAAGCAGTTCGAGGAGGTTTCCAGCCACCCTGCAAGCGAGCTGCCCGCGTGGCTGGCAGGGTCGCCCCAGAGGGCCAAAGGCGAGTTCGTGGTTCTGCTGCATCCCATGGCCGCCCAGGCAGACGCGGCCTTCGGCCAGGGGGAGCAAGTGCTGGCCCTGCTGCTCGCTGAACTGCCCACCAAGGCCGCGGTGAGACTGGCTGCCGAAATCACGGGAGCGCCGCGCAACCCCTTGTATGAGGCCGCCTTGCGCATGAAAAACGGCTGATGCCGCACGCGGAGCTGGCTCCGGGCAAAAAAAAGCCCGCGTAAGCGGGCTTTTTGAAGTTCAGGCTGCAGGCCTGAATTGTTTGGTTGCGCGAGGAGGATTTGAACCTCCGACCTTTGGGTTATGAGCCCAACGAGCTACCAGGCTGCTCCATCGCGCGTCAGAAATGAGAGTATACCCTATTTTTATGCCTTGGCCGAAGATTCAGCGGCTTCGCCAGCATCTTCTTCGGCGCGCTCGACAAACTCCACATAGGCCATGGGTGCGTTGTCGCCCACGCGGAAGCCCATCTTCAGGATGCGCGTATAGCCACCGGGACGGGCCTTGAAGCGCGGACCCAGTTCGTTGAACAGCTTGGTCACGCTGTCGCGGTCGCGCAGGCGGTTGAAGGCCAGGCGGCGGTTGGCGACGGAGTCCTCCTTGGCCAGGGTGATCATGGGTTCGATCACGCGGCGCAGTTCCTTGGCCTTGGGAACGGTGGTTTTGATGGCCTCGTGCTCGATGAGCGAGTTCATCATGTTCTGCAGCATCGCAAGGCGGTGCGATGTCGTGCGGTTGAGTTTGCGCAGGCCGTGTCCGTGACGCATGGTGCTTTCCTTATCAATCAATTAAAACGGGCAGCCGTATCAGGTACTGCCCGGAGCACTCCCCAGGTGGGGACAAATGGCAGATCAGCGCTTGTCCAGGCCGGCGGGCGGCCAGTTCTCGAGCTTCATGCCCAGGGTAAGGCCGCGCGAGGCGAGCACTTCCTTGATTTCGTTGAGCGACTTGCGGCCCAGGTTGGGCGTCTTGAGCAGCTCGTTCTCGGTGCGCTGGATCAGGTCACCGATGTAGTAGATGTTCTCAGCCTTCAGGCAGTTGGCCGAACGCACCGTGAGTTCCAGCTCGTCCACCGGACGCAGCAGGATCGGGTCGAACGTGGCGGCGCCGCGCGAACTGGAAGGTGCGTCGAACGCAGCCAGTTCGCCGCCTTCGAGTTGCGCAAACACAGCCAGCTGCTCGACCAGGATCTTGGCCGATGCGCGCACGGCGTCTTCGGCCGAGATGGCACCGTTGGTCTCAATCTCCATCACCAGCTTGTCCAGGTCGGTGCGCTGCTCCACGCGAGCGCTTTCCACCGTGTAGCTCACGCGGCGGATCGGCGAGAACGAGGCGTCCAGCACGATGCGACCGATGGACTTGGTGGACTCGTCGGCATAGCGGCGCAGGCTACCGGGCACATAGCCACGGCCCTTCTCGACCTTGATCTGCATGTCGAGTTTGCCACCAGCGGACAGCGTGGCGATCACGTGGTCCGGGTTGACGATCTCGACATCGTGCGGCGTCTGGATGTCACGCGCCGTCACGACGCCTTCGCCATCCTTGCGCAGCGACAAGGTGACTTCGTCACGGTTGTGCAGCTTGAACACAACGCCCTTGAGGTTCAGGAGGATGTTCACGACATCTTCCTGCACACCGTCAATGGAGGAGTACTCGTGCAGCACGCTGGCGATCGTCACTTCCGTTGCTGCGTAGCCGACCATGGAAGAGAGCAGAACCCGGCGCAGGGCGTTGCCGAGCGTGTGGCCATAGCCGCGCTCGAAAGGCTCCAGTTCCACTTTGGCGCGATTAGGGCCCAGCTGCTCGACGTTGATGGTCTTGGGCTTCAGCAAATTGGTTTGCATGCAGACTTCCTCTCAATACCCCCAGCTCGTTACACCGGTAAGGCGGGTGAAGCGCCCCTACCGCGATGCCTCGCGGTAGGGGAGTACGTTTCTTTCCGTGCGGGAGCCGCCCGGGATTAACGCGAATACAACTCGACGATCAGGGATTCGTTGATGTCGGCGCCGAATTCGTCGCGATCGGGAGCCTTCTTGAAGGTGCCTTCGACCTTCTCGACATTGACCTCGACCCAGGCCGGGATGCCGACCTGCTGTGCCAGCTGCAGCGCTTCGACGATGCGTGCTTGCTTCTTGGACTTCTCGCGCACGGCGACTACGTCACCGACCTTCACGAGATAGGAAGCGATGTTCACGGACTGGCCGTTCACCGTAACGGCCTTGTGCGACACCAGCTGGCGTGCTTCGGCGCGCGTGGAGCCGAAGCCCATGCGGTACACCACGTTATCCAGGCGGCTTTCCAGCAGGCCCAGGAGGTTGGCGCCGGTGTTGCCCTTGCGGCGCTCGGCTTCGGCGAAGTAACGGCGGAACTGCTTTTCCAGCACGCCGTACATGCGCTTGACCTTCTGCTTTTCGCGCAGTTGCAGACCGTAGTCGGAGGTGCGTGCGCCAGAAGTACGGCCGTGCTGGCCAGGCTTGGAGTCGAACTTGGCCTTGTCCGCGATCGAGCGACGCGCACTCTTGAGGAACAGGTCGGTGCCTTCGCGGCGGGAGAGTTTGGCCTTGGGGCCCAGATAACGTGCCACTTGAGTTTCCTTGGTATTTTCAGCTGCCGCAGGCTTGCTGCGGGAGCCACCTTCATCGCACGCGAATGCGATGGGTGGCGGTGGGCTTCAGTGTGAGATCAGATGCGGCGGCGCTTTTGCGGGCGGCAGCCGTTGTGCGGGACAGGCGTCACGTCGGAGATCGACGTGATGCGGATGCCCAGGGCGCCCAGGGCGCGCACGGAGGATTCGCGACCCGGACCGGGGCCCTTGATCTCGACGTCCACGTTCTTGATGCCCTGCTCCATGGCGGCACGACCGGCCACTTCCGAGGCCACCTGAGCAGCGAAGGGAGTGGACTTGCGCGAGCCCTTGAAGCCTTGACCACCCGACGAAGCCCAGGACAGTGCATTGCCCTGGCGGTCGGTGATGGTGATGATGGTGTTGTTGAAGGAGGCGTGAACGTGGGCAATGCCGTCGGAGACGTTCTTGCGGACCTTCTTGCGCACGCGCTGGGCGGCGTTGTTGGCAGGAGACTTAGCCATAGGGTTCTTTCAGTCCTTACTTCTTCAGTGCCGCTGCGCCCTTGCGCGGACCCTTGCGGGTGCGGGCGTTGGTGCGGGTGCGCTGACCGCGCATCGGCAGGCCGCGGCGATGACGGAAGCCCCGGTAGCAGCCGATGTCCATCAGGCGCTTGATGTTCATCGTCGTCTCGCGACGCAGGTCACCTTCGATGGTGAGCTGGGCGATTTGGTCGCGGATCTTTTCCAGATCTGCGTCGGTCAATTCCTTGACCTTCTTGGAGTAGTCGATGCCGCATGCATCGCAGATCTTGCGAGCACGGGTGCGCCCAATGCCGTAGATGGCCGTCAGACCAATTTCGGCATGCTGATGGGGCGGAATGTTGATACCAGCGATACGAGCCATGTGCGTCCTCTAATGATCGTTAAGCCATCAGCCCTGGCGCTGCTTGTGACGCTGATCCGTGCAGATCACGCGCACCACACCCTTGCGGCGGATGATTTTGCAGTTGCGGCAGATCTTCTTTACCGAAGCCGAAACTCTCATTGCATTCTCCTAAACTTGTCCAATCGTTCCTTCCCTTACGGGATACAGCGGAACACAAAAATCAGCCCGCGAGCGAACGTTGGGCATCAATGAAAATTGCCGCAATTCTGGCGAACCCGCCACTATAGCGGATTCACCAAAACCAGGCCAGTGGGTCAGGCGCCAGCCGTCGTCTTGAAGTTCGCCTTCTTGAGCAGCGACTCGTACTGCTGGCTCATCAGGTAGTTCTGCACCTGGGCCATGAAATCCATGGTCACTACCACAATGATCAGCAGCGAGGTGCCGCCAAAATAGAACGGCACGTTGTACTTCAGGATCAGGAACTCCGGCAGCAAGCACACGAAGGTGATGTAGATCGCCCCCGCCAGCGTCAGCCGAACCAGGATCTTGTCGATGTAGCGTGCCGTGTGCTCACCCGGACGAATCCCGGGGATGAACGCCCCGCTCTTCTTCAGGTTGTCTGCCGTTTCCCGGCTGTTGAAAACCAGCGCGGTATAGAAGAAGCAGAAGAACACGATGGCGGTCGCATACAGCAGCACGTAGATCGGCTGACCAGGCGTGAGCGTGCCTGCGATATCGCGCAGCCAGCGCATGGACTCACCGGCACTGAACCAGTTCACGATGGTCGCAGGCAGCAGGATGATCGACGAGGCGAAGATCGGCGGGATCACGCCAGCCATGTTCAGCTTGAGCGGCAGGTGCGAGGACTGCCCCCCATACACCTTGTTGCCCACCTGACGGCGTGCGTAATTCACCAGGATCTTGCGCTGGCCGCGCTCCACATACACCACGAAGTACGTGACCAAGCCCACGATTGCCACGATGAAGATGGCGGCGGGGATGCCCATGGCACCAGTACGCACCAACTCCAGCAGGCCACCCAAGGCGCTGGGCAGGCCGGCAGCGATGCCGGCGAAGATCAGGATCGAGATCCCGTTGCCCAGACCACGCTCAGTGATCTGCTCTCCCAGCCACATCAGGAACATGGTGCCTGCAGTGAGACTGACCACGGCCGTCATGCGGAAGCCGAAGCCCGGATCGAGCACCAGCCCCGCCTGGCTTTCCAGTGCCACGGCGATGCCCAGCGACTGGAAAACGGCCAGGCCGACGGTCCCGTAACGGGTGTACTGCGTGATCTTGCGGCGACCGGCCTCCCCTTCTTTCTTCATCTGCTCGAACGTGGGAACCACATAGGTCATCAGCTGCATGATGATCGATGCCGAGATGTACGGCATGATCCCCAGCGCGAAAACCGTGAAGCGCGACAGCGCCCCACCCGAGAACATGTTGAAGAGGTTGAGGATGCCGCCCTGCTGGCCGTTGAACAGCTGCTGCAGCTGCGCCGGATCGATCCCCGGGACGGGGATGTGTGCGCCCACGCGGTACACGACCAGCGCGAGCAGCAGAAAGACCAGGCGCCGGCGAAGGTCGCCGAACTTGCCGGTTTTCGCCAGTTGAGCTGCGTTCGTAGCCACGGATGCCTTTCGTCGTGTGCGGCCGATCAGGCCACGCTGCCGCCGGCCGCCTCGATGGCAGCCTTGGCGCCAGCGGTGGCTCCAATGCCCGACAGCTTCACGGCGCGAGTGATCTCGCCGCTCTTGATGACCTTGACCACACGGGTCAGCTCATCGATCAGGCCAGCCTTCTTGAGGGCGAGCACGTCCACCTCGGCCGCATCCAGGCGGCTCAGGGCGGAAAGCGTCACTTCGGCATTGAACTTGAGCAGATGCGACTTGAAGCCACGCTTGGGCAGGCGGCGCTGCAGAGGCATCTGACCGCCTTCGAAGCCAACCTTGTGGTAGCCACCCGAGCGGGACTTCTGGCCCTTGTGGCCGCGACCGGCCGTCTTGCCCAGACCGGAGCCGATGCCGCGACCGACGCGGCGAGCGGCGTGCTTGGCTCCTGCTGCGGGCTGGATGTTATTGAGTTCCATCATCAACCTCTCAGAGGATTTTGACCAGGTAGCTGATCTTGTTGATCATGCCGCGCACCTCGGGCGTGTCCTTGAGCTCGCTCACGCTGTTGAGCTTGCGCAGGCCCAGGCCACGAACGGTGGCGCGGTGCGATTCCTTGGTGCCGATAGGGCTGCGCACCAGCTGAATCTTCACGGTTTGTTGCGTCGTCGTTGTCATGTCGACTTCCTCTTCAGGCAGCGAACAGCTCTTCGACCGACTTGCCGCGCTTGGCAGCCACTTCGGCCGGCGTCGTGCAGTTGGTCAGGGCGTCGAGCGTTGCGCGCACCATGTTGTAGGGGTTGGACGAGCCATGGCTCTTGGCCACGATGTCGGTGATGCCCATGACTTCGAAGACGGCACGCATCGGGCCGCCGGCGATGATGCCGGTACCCTGGGGAGCGGGAGCCATCATGACCACGGCAGCGCCGTGGTGGCCGGTCACGTTGTGGTGGATGGTGCCGTTCTTGAGCGACACCTTCACCATCTTGCGGCGGGCCTCTTCCATGGCCTTCTGCACGGCGGCGGGCACTTCCTTGGATTTGCCCTTGCCCATGCCCACGCGACCATCACCGTCGCCGACCACCGTCAGTGCTGCGAAGCCCAGAATACGGCCGCCCTTGACGACTTTGGTCACGCGGTTGACCGCGATCATTTTCTCGCGCAGACCGTCGTCGCGACCTTCGTCCTGCACCTTGGGTTGAAATTTAGCCATTGTTATCCGCTCCGCTTAGAACTGCAGGCCGGCTTCGCGAGCCGCCTCGGCCAGGGCCTTCACACGACCGTGGTAGGCAAAACCTGCGCGATCAAATGCCACCCGCTCGACGCCGGCCGCCTTGGCCTTCTCGGCGATGCGCTTGCCCACGGCCTCGGCCGCGGCCGCATTGCCACCCTTGCCCGCACCACCCAGCGCCTGACGCACCTCGGCTTCTGCCGTGGACGCCGTGGCCAGCACGCGTGCACCATCTTCGGAGATGAGGCTGGCGTAGATGTGGAGATTTGTGCGGTGCACCGTCAGGCGCGCAACGCCCTGCTGGGCAATGCGGATGCGGGTCTGGCGGGCACGGCGAAGACGCTGCTCTTTCTTGGTCAACATGTTGCAGCTCCTTATTTCTTCTTGGTCTCTTTGATCACGACCTTTTCGTCCGCATAACGGATGCCCTTGCCCTTGTAGGGCTCGGGCGGACGAACGGCGCGGATCTCGGCGGCCAGCTGGCCCACCACCTGGCGGTCGGCACCCTTGATCACGACTTCGGTCGGAGTCGGGGTAGCCACCGTGATGCCGGCGGGCATATCGAAGTTAACGGGGTGGGAAAAGCCGATGTTCAGGTTCAGCTTGGAACCGGAGGCAGCAGCCTTGAAGCCCACGCCGACCAGGGTCAGCTTCTTCTCGAAGCCGCGGCTGACGCCGAGCACCATGTTGTTCACCAATTGGCGAATGGTGCCGCTCATGGCATTGGCCTCGCGCGACTCGTCGGTCGGCGCAAAGCTCAGCTTGCCATCGTTGCTGGAAACCTTCACCAGCGCGCTCTGGGCCAGCGACAGCGTGCCGCCTGCGCCCTTGACGCTGATCTGGTCGTCCTTGATGGACACATCCACGCCTGCGGGGATGGTCACCGGAGATTTGCCTACTCGGGACATTTCTGTTTACTCCTCGAATGCCGCGTCAGGCCACGTAGCACAGCACTTCGCCGCCGACACCGGTGGCACGCGCCTTGCGGTCGGTCATCACGCCCTTGGGTGTGGTGACGATGGCCACGCCCAGGCCGTTCTGGACCTGGGGGATGGCGCCCGCGCCCTTGTACACGCGCAGGCCGGGACGGCTCACACGCTCGATGCGCTCGATCACCGGACGGCCGGCGTAGTACTTCAGGGCGATTTGCAGCTCGGACTTGCCGGCGTCGGTCTTGACTTCAAAACCGTCGATATAGCCTTCGTCCTTGAGCACCTGGGCGATGGCGATTTTCACCTTGGAGGACGGCACCGACACGGTGGCCTTGGACACCATCTGCGCGTTGCGGATGCGGGTCAGCAGGTCAGCGATGGGATCACTCATGCTCATGTTTATCTCTCCTGCTTACCAGCTGGCCTTGGTGACACCGGGGATGTCACCAGCGAAGGCCAGTTCACGGATCTTGGCGCGGGCCAGACCAAACTGGCGGAACGTGCCGCGGGGGCGGCCGGTCATCTCGCAGCGGTTGCGCTGGCGCGTGGGGTTCGCGTTGCGCGGGAGCTTCTGCAGGCCCAGGCGGGCAGCGTCGCGCTCTTCGTCAGAGCGCTTGGCGTCGCCGGCAATGGCCTTCAGTTCAGCGTACTTGGCGGCGTACTTGGCAGCCAGTTTTTCGCGCTTGAGTTCGCGCTGGATCAAAGCTTTCTTAGCCATGCGCCACCTTTAGTTCTTGAACGGGAAACGGAAGCCGGCCAGCAGGGCCTTGGCTTCATCGTCGGTCTTGGCCGTCGTGGTGATGCTGATGTTCAGACCACGCAGCGCATCCACCTTGTCGTACTCGATCTCAGGGAAGATGATCTGCTCTTTGACGCCGATGTTGTAGTTGCCACGGCCGTCGAAAGCGCGGCCGGAGATACCACGGAAGTCACGCACGCGGGGCAGAGCCACGGTCACGAAACGATCCAGGAATTCGTACATGCGGACGCCACGCAGCGTCACCATGCAGCCGATGGCCTGGCCTTCGCGGATCTTGAAGCCGGCGATGGCCTTCTTGGCCTTGGTCACCACAGGCTTTTGGCCGGCGATCTTGGTCAGATCGGCCACGGCGTTGTCCATCACCTTCTTGTCGGCCACGGCTTCGCTCACACCCATGTTCAGGGTGATCTTGGTCAGGCGCGGGACTTCCATGATGGATTGGTAGCCGAACTTTTCCTTCAGTTCGGCCGCGATCTTGTCGCGATAGAGTTGTTGCAGTCGTGCCATGAGGACCCCTTTAAGCCGTCTTGATTTCGGCGCCGCTGGACTTGTAGACACGCACGCGCGTGCCGTCGGCCTGCACCTTGACTCCGACGCGGTCGGCCTTGCCGGTGGCGGCATTGAAGATGGCCACGTTGGACTGGTGGATGGGCATGGCCTTTTCCACGATGCCGCCGGTGGTGCCCTTCATGGGGTTCGGCTTGACGTGCTTCTTGACCAGATTGATGCCTTCGATGACCAGGTAGGAGTCATCCTTGCGCAGCGCGACCGTGCCACGCTTGCCCTTGTCGCGCCCTGCGAGCACGATGATTTCATCGCCCTTGCGGATCTTGTTCATGGTGCTTCCTTCAGAGAACTTCAGGAGCCAGGGACACGATCTTCATGAAGCGCTCGGTACGCAGCTCGCGCGTCACGGGGCCGAAGATGCGGGTGCCGATGGGCTCCAGCTTTGCATTGAGCAGCACGGCGGCATTGCCGTCGAACTTGACGAGCGAGCCGTCTGCGCGACGGATGCCCTTGGCGGTGCGAACCACCACGGCGCTGTAGACCTCGCCCTTCTTGACGCGGCCACGCGGTGCGGCTTCTTTCACGCTCACCTTGATGATGTCGCCAACACTGGCATAGCGCCGCTTGGAGCCGCCCAGCACCTTGATGCACAGGACGGACTTGGCGCCGGTGTTGTCGGCAACCTCTAACCGAGATTCTGTCTGGATCATTTGAATATTCCCAACTTGTACCAGCGGCCCTTCGCACCGGAAAAACCGGAGCGAAAGGCGCAACGCCAGTCAGTCTTGGGCCCGTCGTCCGCGCCGCAAACCATTTCGCAAGCGTTTTCGCTGGGCAGATAAGCCTCGCGCTAGCAAAGCACGAAGCCCGCTAGTGTCGCAAAAACAAAACCGCCCGTCAAGTGGTTTTGAAGGGCGGTTTGCTACTTTTCAGGCCGGCACCGTGGCGTACTGGTTCGCCAGCTCCAGGAAGGGGGCCAGTTGCGGGTCGTGGCCGGGCAGTTCCTCGGCCAGGATCTGCGCCACGCGCGGCGCCAGGGAGGCAGCCAGGCGCGCGTCCAGGAAGAGCACGCGGGCGCGGCGTGCCAGCACATCTTCCACGGTGCGGGCGTACTCGTGGCGCACGGCCCAGCGCACCATGGCCTCGGTCAGGCCTTCGGCCAGCACCACATCGGCGCCCGGCAGAGCCGCCACCAGGGCGGCCTCGCCGCCGTAGGAATGCAGGCCCTGCGGCTGGTTCATGCCCTGGCGCGCGCTGGCACCGGCCGCACCCACCAGCGGCAGCGACACCGTCACGCCAGCATCGCGGCGCGGCAGCAGATGCGCCTCGAAGCACTTGTCCAGCACGTCCTCGGCCATGGCTCGGTAGGTGGTCCACTTGCCGCCAGTGACGGTGACCAGGCCGGTGGGGCTGGCGATCACGGTGTGCTCGCGGCTGATGCGCTTGGTGTTGCCGCCATCGTCGCCCTGGGGCTTGACCAGCGGGCGCAGGCCGACCCAGATGCTGCGCACGTCCTGCACGGTGGGCGCGCGGCGCAGGTAGCGGCCGGCCTCGCCCAGGATGAAGGCGACCTCCTCGTGCATGGCCAGCGGCTCGCGCGCCAGGTCGTGGCGCGGGCTGTCGGTGGTGCCCAGGATGAGCTTGCCCAGCCACGGCACGGCGAACAGCACCCGCCCATCGGCGGTCTTGGGCACCATCAGCGCATGGTCGCTGGGCAGGAATTCGCGGTCCACCACCAGGTGCACGCCCTGGCTGGGGGCCACCATGGGCGCCAGCTCGCGCCCGGCGGCTTGGCCGTCGCGCTGGCGCAGCGCGTCCACCCAGACGCCGGTGGCATTGACCACGCAGCGCGCGCGCACCTCGAAGCGGGCGCCGCCCTCGGCGTCTTCGCAAACCACGCCGGCAACCTTGCCGCCCTCGTACAGCAGGTCGATCGCCGGGCAGTAGTTGACCAGCAGCGCACCCCGGGCCGCGGCGGTACGCGCCAGCGCCAGGGCCAGGCGGGCGTCATCGAACTGCCCGTCCCAATATTTGACGCCGCCCTTGAGGCCGTCCGCCACGGCCGTGGGCAGGCAGCGCAGGGTTTCCATGCGGCCCAGGCACTGCGTGTCGCCCAGGCCGGCCTTGCCGGCCAGCGCGTCGTACATCTTCAGGCCGGTGCCGTAGAACGGCGTCTCCCACAGCTTGTACGACGGCATGACGAAGGCCAGCGGCTGCGCCAGGTGCGGCGCGTTCTTCAGCAGTGTGGTGCGCTCGTGCAGGGCCTCGCGCACCAGGGCGATGTTGCCCTGGGCCAGGTAGCGCACGCCGCCGTGCACCAGCTTGGTGGCACGCGAGGACGTGCCCTTGGCGAAGTCGTGCGACTCCAGCAGCACCACCGAAAAGCCCCGCGCCGCCGCGTCCAGCGCCACGCCCAGCCCGGTCGCGCCGCCGCCGATGACCGCCAGGTCGTAGGTGTGGGGCTGGGCCAGGCGCTGCAGCAACGCGGCGCGGTCGGTGGGCAGGGGAGTGGCGTTGGCGGCAGTCATGGGCGTGATCTTCTACGGTTCCTGGGGAGCGATTTCAGGGTTAACCCGGTATGCGGGCCATACCCGGATGGTAAAACGATTCTTCGTATCGGTTCATTTTCTTTCGTTTCACGCCCATCTTTTGGCATATTAAGCCCTGAGAATTTTCGTTTCGCTTCGTTTTACAAGGCCGCCGTGAGCAAGAGCAAGCATTCCACCGCCAACCCGCGCCAGCTGCTGCTGCTCGAGCAGCTGCGCCACAGCCAGAGCGCCAGCGTGGAGCAGCTCGCGCAAAGCCTGGGCGTGACGCTGCAGACCGTGCGCCGTGACGTGCAGCGCCTGGCCGAGCAGGGGCTGGTGACGCGCTTTCACGGCGGCGTGCGCCTGCCCGGCTCGACCATCGAGAACCTGGCGCACCCGCAGCGCGAGACGCTGCACGCCGAGGGCAAGCGGCGCATCGCCCGCGCCGTGGCGCAGCAGATTCCGCCCGGCTGCTCGGTGATCCTGAACATCGGCACCACTACCGAGGCCGTGGCCCGCGCCCTGCTGGGACGCCAGGGCCTGCGCGTCATCACCAACAACATCAACGTGGCCGCCACGCTCAGCGGCAACCCGGACTGCGAGGTCATCGTCGCCGGCGGCGTGGTGCGCGCACGCGACCGCGGCATCGTGGGCGAGGCGGCGGTGGACTTTCTGCGCCAGTTCCGCGTGGACATCGCCATCATCGGCATCTCCGGCATCGAGCCCGACGGCACGCTGCGCGACTACGACCTGCGCGAGGTGAAGGTGGCGCAGACCATCATTGCGCAGGCGCGCGAGGTCTGGCTGGTGGCCGACCACAGCAAGTTCAACCGCCCGGCCATGGTGCAATTGGCGACACTGGCGCAGATCGACCGCCTGTTCACCGACGCGCCGCCGCCCGAGCCCTTCCCGCGCCTGCTGCAGGAGGCCGGGGTGCAATGCACCGTCGCCGCCTGAAACCCCTGCCCAAGCACCGTTTCTTTCCGCTGCCGCCGACACCGCCATGACCTACCTGCTCGCCCTCGACCAAGGCACCTCCAGCTCGCGCTCCATCGTCTTCGACCGCAGCGGCCACATCGTCACCCAGGCCCAGCTGGAGCTGCCGCAGATCTACCCGCGGCCCGGCTGGGTGGAGCACGACGCGCGCGAGATCTGGCGCACCCAGCTGGCCACGGCACGCCAGGCGCTGGCGCAGGCCGGCCTCCAGGCGAGCGACGTGCGCGCCATCGGCATCACCAACCAGCGCGAGACCACGCTGGTGTGGAACCGCAAGACCGGCGCGCCCATCCACCACGCCATCGTCTGGCAGGACCGGCGCGCCGAGCCGGCCTGCGCCCGCCTGCGCGAGCAGGGCCACGAGGCGCTGATCCAGGGCAAGACCGGCCTGCGCATCGACGCCTACTTCTCTGCCACCAAGCTGCAGTGGCTGCTGGACAACGTGCCCGGCGCGCGCACGGCCGCAGAAAGCGGCGAGCTGGCCTTCGGCACCATCGACAGCTGGCTGATCTGGCAGCTCACGGGCAGGCGGCGCCACGTCACGGACGTCAGCAACGCCAGCCGCACCATGCTGTTCAACGTGCGCGAGAACCGCTGGGACGACGAGCTGCTGGCGCTGCTGGACATCCCGCGCGCGCTGATGCCCGAGGTGCTTCCCTCGGCCAGCCTGGAGTTCGGCGCCACCGACGCCGAGCTGCTGGGCGGCGCCATCCCCATCGCCGGCGTGGCGGGCGACCAGCAAAGCGCCCTCTTCGGCCAGGCCTGCTTCAGTGCCGGCATGGCCAAGAACACCTACGGCACGGGCTGCTTCATGCTGATGCACACCGGCCAGCGCTTCGAGACCAGCCACAACGGCCTGCTCACCACCAGCGCGGCTCAGACCAGCACCACGCCGGAATACGCCATGGAGGGCAGCGTCTTCGTCGGCGGCGCCGTGGTGCAGTGGCTGCGCGATGGCCTGCAGGCGATCCGCGCCAGCAGCGAGGTGCAGCAGCTGGCCGAGAGCGTGCCCGACTCCGGCGGCGTGATGATGGTGCCGGCCTTCACCGGCCTGGGCGCGCCCTACTGGCAGCCCGAGGCGCGCGGCACCATCACCGGCCTGACGCGCGGCAGCACGCTGGCGCACATCGCCCGCGCGGCGCTGGAGTCCATCGCCTACCAAAGCGCCGCCCTGCTGCAGGCCATGAGCCGGGACGCCGTGGCCGCCGGCGGCGCGCCGGTGTCCGAGCTGCGCGTGGACGGCGGCGCCTGCGTGAACGACCTGCTGATGCAGTTCCAGGCCGACCTGCTGGGCATCCCCGTGGTGCGCCCGGCCTGCGTGGAGACCACTGCCCTGGGCGCGGCCTACCTGGCCGGCCTGGCCAGCGGGGTGTACGCCGGCACCGAGGAGCTGGCCAGCCTGTGGCGCGCCGAGCGGCGCTTCGTACCCACCATGGCGCGCGAGCAGGCCCAGGCGCTGATGCACCGCTGGGAGCACGCCGTGGCCCAGGCCACGCTGGACTGCGGTCAGCAAAAATAATAGCTGCCGACGCATGATGCGCCTGGTTTTGCCATAGTTTTCACATTCAAACGCCCATCAATAGAGCGCTGGCAGCTCTCATTTTTGAAGCAGCCGGCGGCTCTTTTTCATCCGTCCAAACCATGACCGATACCCGCACCGCACCCTCCGAGCCCCGCTGCATCGCCTTCATCGGCGGCGGCAACATGGCCAGCGCCATCATCGGCGGGCTGGTCGGGCGTGGCCATCCGGCCGACCGGATCGAGGTGGTCGAGCCCTGGGACGCGGCCCGCGACGCGCTGCGCCAGCGCTTTCGCATCGAGGCCCAGGCGCAGGCCGGCGCGCAGCTGGCGCGCGCGCAGCTGGTGGTGTGGGCCGTCAAGCCCCAGACCTTCAAGGACGCCGCCGACGCCGCCGCGCCCCACGTCGCCCAGGCCCTGCACCTGAGCGTGGCCGCCGGCATCCCCACCGCCAGCATCGCGCGCTGGCTGGGCAGCGAGCGCATCGTGCGCGCCATGCCCAACACGCCGGCGCTGGTGGGCAAGGGCATCACCGGCCTGTTCGCCGCGCCCCAGGTCGACGCCGCCGGCCGCGCGCTGGTCGAGCGCGTGGTCGCCACCACCGGCCAGTTCGTGTGGGTGGACAAGGAGGCGCAGCTGGACGCGGTGACGGCGCTGTCGGGCTCGGGCCCGGCCTATGTCTTTTTGTTCCTGCAGGCCATGCAGCAGGCCGGCCAGGACATGGGCCTGAGCGCCGCCCAGGCCTACCAGCTGGCCGTGGCCACCTTCCAGGGCGCCGCCGAGCTGGCCGCCCGCTCGGACGAAGGCCCCGAGGTGCTGCGCCAGCGCGTGACCAGCAAGGGCGGCACCACGCACGCGGCCATCACCCACATGCAGGAGCAGCGCATCCCCGAGCACTTCGTCGCCGCGATGCGCGCCGCCGAGCGGCGCGCGCGGGAACTGGCGGAAGAATTTGGGACAACCCCCTGAGCGGCTGCGCCGCTTCCCCCTTCTCTCGAATCGCGTAGCGATTCGGGAAGGGGGACGCCACCGGTGCTGCGGGGCGGCCCTTGCACGGTGGCCGCTGGCAGGGTTGCGCCCATTGCAGGACCCGCTGCCAGGTTTTGCAGCGGGCTGCGAAGAGTCTCATGAAAATTGGCTCCAGCACTTGTCCATCAAGCGCCAGCAGCTATCAATAGCGTAGCGCGTAACCCAGCGCCACGCCGGCGAAGATCGCCACGCCGATCCAGTGGCTCTTGCTGAAGGCGACGAAGCAGCCCTCGCGCGTGCGCCGGCGGATCAGCGTGTAGTGCCACACCACCTGCGCCGCCGCCGCACCCCAACCCAGCCACACCGGCCAGCCCAGGCCCAGCGCCAGCAGCACAGCGGCGGTAAGTGCCAGGCACAACGCAAAGAACAGCATCACGCCCGCCACGTCGAAACGCCCCAGCGTGATGGCCGAGGTCTTCATGCCGATCTTCAGGTCGTCATCGCGGTCCACCATGGCGTACTCGGTGTCGTAGGCCAGCACCAGGAACAGGTTGGCCAGCCACAACACCCATGCCTGGCCCGGCACCTGCCCCTGCACGGCGGCGTAGGCGATGACGATGCCGAAGTTGAAGGCGATGCCCAGGAAGGCCTGCGGCATGGCGAAAAAGCGCTTGGTGAAGGGGTAGAGGATGGTGGCCAGCACCGCCGGCACCGACCAGGCCACGGCCTCCCAGCGCGTGGTCAGCACCAGGGCCAGCGCCACCAGCGCCAGAGCCGCCGCCAGCACCAGCGCCTCGCGCACGCTGACCTGCCCCGTCGTGATGGGCCGCGCCTGCGTGCGCTTGACGTGCCGGTCGAAGTCGCGGTCGGCCACGTCGTTGATGCAGCAGCCCGCGCTCCTCATCAGCACCGTGCCGGCCACGAAGACGATCAGCAGGTGCCAGCCGGGAAAGCCGCCCGCCGCCGCCCACAGCGCCACCAGGGTCGGCCAGACCAGCACCAGCCAGCCGGCCGGGCGGTTGAAGCGGATCAGGTCCAGGTACAGGGCAAGGCGGCTGCGCGGGGACGCAACCGGTGGGGCAACGACGGGCATGGCGGCAATGAACGAACGGGCGAGAGGGAAAACCGGCGGGCCGGGCAGTCAGCACGCGGCTGGAGCCGGCGCACCGGCGTGGCCCAGGATTGGATTGTCGGCCATGCCCGCCCGCCTCAGGCGCGGAGGCAGGCCCCGCGCCGGCGCAGCGCCCATTCGGCCGCGCACACCATGCAGGCGCCCCAGGCCAGCGCCAGCAGCCAGCCGGCCAGCACGTCGCTGGCGTAGTGCACGCGCAGCAGCACGCGGCTGGCGCCCACGCCCAGCGCCAGTGCCAGGGCTGCCAGCGCCAGCGGCAACCGCCAGGCACGGCGCAGGTGCGGCAGCAGCAGCCAGACCAGCAGGCCGAACAGCGCCAGCGTGCCGGCGCTGTGGCCGCTGGGAAAGCTGTGCCCGCCTTCGGCCACCCAGGCCTCGGCCGGGCGCGGGCGGGCCACGGCGCTCTTGATCGCCCGCGTCCACAGGCCCGCGCCGGCCGTGCCCAGCAGCCATACGCCGGCGCGCAGGCTGTCGCGCCGGCGCAGCAGCACCAGCAGCACGGCGGCGGCCAGCGGCACCAGCAGGCCGACGTGGCCCAGCTGGGTGAAGGCGACCAGCGGCCCGTGCCAGGCGGGGCCCACGCGCCGCTCGATCCAGCCGCTCACGGCGGCGTCCAGCGCCAGCCCGTCCACGCCGGGCCACAGGCCCGCCATGGACGCCGCCAAGCCGGCCAGCCCGAGCGCGGCCAGCACGCCCGCGCCGGCCAGCGCCCGGCAGGCTGCCGGCCCCAGGGCCGCGGGCTCCGCCGGCGGGCCGGGGCGGCGCAGGTAGAAAAAAAGGCCGCCCAGGGCGGCCAGTGTCAGGGCGGCGCCGGCCGGCGCGGCCCAGGCGTCGATCCAGGCCCAGCTCATGCGCCGAGGCCGGGCCGATGCCCGGCGGCGGGCAGCCGCATCACTCCTCCAGCAGCGAGCGCAGCATCCAGGCCGTCTGCTCGTGCACCGTCAGGCGCTGGGTCAGCAGGTCGGCGGTGGGCTCGTCGCCGGCCTTGTCGGCCACCGGGAACAGCTCGCGCGCGGTGCGGGCCACGGCCTCGTGACCCTCGACAAGGATGCGCACCATCTCCATCGCCTTCGGCGGCGTGCTGGGCGCATCGGCCAGCGAGGTCAGCCGGCCGAACTCGGCATACGAGCCGGGCGCGTGGTGGCCCAGCGAGCGGATGCGCTCGGCCACCGGGTCCACGGCGTTCCACAGCTCGGTGTACTGCCCCATGAACATGGTGTGCAGCGTGTTGAACATGGGGCCCGTCACGTTCCAATGGAAGTTGTGCGTGGTCAGGTACAGGGTGTAGGTGTCGGCCAGCAGGCGCGACAGGCCGGTGGCGATGGCGGCGCGGTCCTTGTCGCCGATGCCGATGTTGATGCGCGGCGCGCCGCCCTTGTTGCCAAGCGTCTTGGGGCTGGTGGTTTTGGCCATGCGGATGATCCTCCTGTAGGGGTTGCGAGGGTGGGACGGAAAAAAGCGGTCAGCCACGCATCAGGATAGCCGCGTCACGCCCGGCAGCTCGCAGGCGTAGACGGCGTTGCGCAGCGCGGCGATGGCCTCGTAGCGCGTGAAGCTGCGCCGCCAGGCCAGCACCACGCGGCGCATGGGCGGGGCGCTGCCGTCGCCTTCGACGATGGGCAGGTAGCGCACGTGCGCCTCGTCGCTCTTTCGGCGGCGCACGCCGCGGTGCAGCGCGTCGCGCGGCACGGACAGGCGCGGCACCAGCGTCACGCCCATGCCGGCGGCCACCATGTGTTTGATGGTCTCCAGCGACGAGCCCTCGAAGGTGCGGCGTATGCCCTCGGCGTTGGTGGCGTAGCGGGCGAACTCGGGGCAGACCTCCAGCACGTGATCGCGAAAGCAGTGGCCCGCGCCCAGCAGCAGCATGGTCTCGTTCTTGAGCTGCGTGGCGCTCACGGTCTCCTGCGCCGCCAGCGGGTGGCTGGAGGGCACGGCGGCCATGAAGGGCTCGTCGTACAGCGGGGCGATCGCCAGGCCGGTGTCCGGAAACGGCTCGGCCAGGATGGCGCAGTCGATCTCGCCGGTGCGCAGCATCTCCAGCAGGCGCACGGTGAAGTTCTCCTGCAGCATCAGCGGCATCTGCGGCGTGCGCGCGATGGAATGGCGCACCAGCTCGGGCAGCAGGTAGGGGCCGATGGTGTAGATCACGCCCAGCGTGAGCGGCCCGGCCAGCGGGTCCTTGCCGCGCTTGGCTATCTCCTTGATGGCGGCGGCCTGCTCCAGCACGCTTTGCGCCTGGCGCACGATGTCCTCGCCCAGGGCGGTGACGGAGACCTCGCCGGCACTGCGCTCGAACAGCTTGACCTCCAGCTCGTCTTCGAGCTTCTTGACGGCCACCGACAGCGTGGGCTGCGAGACGAAGCACGCCTCCGCGGCGCGGCCAAAGTGCTTTTCCCGCGCGACGGCGACGATGTATTTCAGCTCGGTCAGGGTCATGTCATGTCAGGTCAGAAGGGGTGAGTGAGGGCGGCTTCTCACGCCTTGAGGAAGTCCGATTTTCCGCCAAGCCAGCGCTCCATGTGCTGCGCCGCCAGTTCCGGGTGGTGCTCCAGCATGGCGGGCGCGGCCTCGCGCGCCCAGTCCAGCAGGCCGGTGTCGCCGGCCAGGTCGGCAAAGCGCAGCAGCGCGTCGCCCGACTGGCGCGCGCCCAGGAATTCTCCCGGGCCGCGGATGTCCAGGTCGCGCCGCGCGATCTCGAAGCCGTCGTTGGTCTCGGCCATGGCTTTCAGGCGCTCGCGCGCGGTCTCGCCCAGGCGGCCGGAGTCGCCCGTGGAGTACAGCAGCACGCAGGCCGACGCCGCCGCGCCCCGGCCCACGCGGCCCCGCAGCTGGTGCAGCTGCGACAGGCCGAAGCGCTCGGCATGCTCGATGACCATCAGCGAGGCGTTGGGCACGTCCACACCGACCTCGATGACGGTGGTGGAGACCAAGAGGCCCATGCGCCCGTTCTTGAACTCCTCCATCACCGCCTTCTTCTCGGCCGCCGGCATGCGCGAGTGCAGCAGGCCGACCTGCACGCCGGGCAGGGCCTCGCTCAGCTCCTGGTGCGTGGCCGTGGCGTTGGACAGGTCCAGCGCCTCGCTCTCCTCGATCAGCGGGCAGACCCAGTACACCTGCCGCCCGGCCGCCACCTGGGCGGCGATGCGCTCGACGATCTCGTCCTTGCGGCTGTCGGCAATCAGCTTGGTGACGATGGGCGTGCGCCCGGGCGGCAGCTCGTCGATGGTGGACACGTCCAGGTCGGCGTAGTAGCTCATGGCCAGGGTGCGCGGGATGGGCGTGGCGCTCATCATCAGCATGTGCGGCTCCTGGCCCAGGTGGCTGAGCTTCTTGCGCAGCGCCAACCGCTGGGCCACGCCGAAGCGGTGCTGCTCGTCGATCACGGCCAGCCCCAGGCGCTGGAACTGCACCTGCTCCTGGATGACGGCGTGCGTGCCCACCACCAGCGCGGCCGTGCCGTCGGCGATCGCCTCCAGCATGGCGGCGCGCTCGCGCTTCTTCTGCCCGCCCACCAGCCAGGCCACGCCCTGGGCGCGGTCAGCCAGCAGCGGCTGCAGCCAGCCGATCAGCTTGGCGAAGTGCTGCTCGGCCAAGATCTCGGTGGGCGCCATCAGCGCGCACTGCCAGCCGGCGTCGATGCACACGCAGGCGGCCAGCGCCGCCACCACGGTCTTGCCCGAGCCCACGTCGCCCTGCAGCAGGCGGTGCATGGGGCGGCTCGCCCCCAAGTCACGGGCGATCTCCTCGACCACGCGCCGCTGGGCGGCCGTGAGCTGGAAGGGCAGCGCGGCCAGCAATTGCTCGTGCAGGGCCGCGGCGCCATCGGCGGGGCGCAGCACCGGGGCGCGGAGCTGGTCGCGTTCGCGCCGGGCGGTCAGCTGCGACAGCTGCTGGGCCAGCAGCTCCTCGGCCTTGAGGCGCTGCCAGGCGGGGTGGCTGCGGTCTTCCAGCGCAGCCAGGGCCACGTCGGGCGTGGGGTGGTGCAAAAAAGTGAGCGCGTCACGCAGTGTCCACGGGCGCTGCAGGCCGTTTTGGCCATCAAAGACCAGCGCCGGCGGGGCCAGCTCGGCGGGCAGCGTCTCGGGCAGGGCCACGCGCGCCAGGGCCGTGGCGATGGCCCGGCGCAGGTAGGCCTGCGGCAGCTGCGCCACCGTGGGGTAGACGGGTGTGAGCGCGGCCGGCAGGTCGGCGCTGGCGCTTTTCACCACCGGGTGCAGCATCTGCCGGCCCCAGAAGCCGCCGCGGATCTCGCCGCGCGCGCGCAGGCGCACGCCCACGCCCATGGTCTTGTGGTGCGAGGGGTAGAAGCTGAAGAAGCGCAGCTCGCAGCTGCCCGAGGCGTCCTGCAGCGTCACCACCAGCTGGCGGCGCGGGTGCAGCTGCACCTGGCTGTGGGTGACCACGCCCTCGATCTGCACGCTGGCGCCCTCGCGCGCGCTGGCGATCGGGGTGATGCGGGTCTCGTCCTCGTAGCGCAGCGGCAGGTGCAGCGCCAGGTCGATGTCGCGCTCCAGGCCCAGCTTGAGCAAGGCCTGGCGAGCCGGGCTGGAGGCGGGCGGAGCGGGCATGCAAAAAGGCTACCACGCCGGGGAGCACTATCGAATAAGTAGCTGCCGCCGCTTCTCCCATCAGCATCCCACGATGTTTTCATGCCGCAATCCCTGCAAAGCAAGCGGCACCAGCTCCCTCATCCATAGCAACAGGACAATCCCGGGCGCGACGCCCCTGGGAGCGAACGCCGTTAACATGTTGACACTTTTCCCGGTAGAGCGTCCCTTCCCGTCCGTCATGCTCAAGCGCATTCCCGTCGAAGACCTGACCCTGGGCATGTACCTGCACGAATTCTGCGGCTCCTGGATGGACCATCCGTTCTGGCGCACGCGCTTCGTGCTGGACGAGCCCAAGGACCTCGAACGCATTCGCGCCACCTCAGTGCGCGAGGTGTGGATCGACATTGCGCGCGGCAAGGACGTGGCCGCCAACGCGCCGAGCCTGGGCCAACAGCAGCCCCCGGCGCCGCTGGAAGCCGCCCCCGGCGCCCCGCCGCCCGCGCGCGACCTGCAGCCCAGCCCGCTGTACCAGGAGGCCCGCCGCGCCGCGCAGATCTGCGGGCGAACCAAGCAGGCCATGGCCTCCATGTTCAGCCAGGCGCGCATGGGCCGGGCGGTCGACGTGCAGTCCGCCTCCGGCCTGGTCGAGGAGATCTCCGACTCCGTCATGCGCAACCCGGGCGCCCTGGTCAGCCTGGCGCGACTGAAAACGGCCGACGACTACACCTACATGCACTCGGTGGCCGTGTGCGCGCTGATGGTGGCGCTGGCGCGCCAGATCGGCCTGGACGAGGCGCAAACGCGCACCGCCGGCATGGCCGGCCTGCTGCACGACCTGGGCAAGGCCGCCGTGCCGCTGGAAGTGCTGAACAAGCCCGGCCGGCTGACGGACGCGGAGTTCGCCTTGGTGAAGAACCACCCGCGCGCCGGCTGGGAGATGCTCAAGGACAGCGCCGGCGTGGACCCCGCCGTGCTGGACGCCTGCCTGCACCACCACGAGCGCACGGACGGCACCGGCTACCCCAACCGCCTGGGCGAGGGCTCGCTGAGCACCATCGCCCGCATGGCGGCGATCTGCGACGTGTACGACGCCATCACCTCCGACCGCCCCTACAAGCGCGGCTGGGACCCGGCCGAGGCCATCCGCCGCATGGCCGAGTGGACGCGCGGCCACCTGGATGCGCGGCTGTTCCAGGCCTTCGTCAAAAGCATCGGCATCTACCCCGTAGGATCGCTGGTGCGCCTGGACTCGGGCCGCCTGGGCGTGGTGATGGAGCAAAACGCCGCCACCCTGGTGGCCCCGCGCGTGAAGGTGTTCTTCTCGACCCGCTCCGACCTGCGCATCCCGCCCGAGGTCATCGACCTGGCCGCGCCCGGCTGTAGTGACAAGATCGCCGCGCGCGAAGATCCGCAGCGCTGGAGCTTTCCCGACCTGAACGTGCTGTGGAGCGGCCTGGAGGGCCAGCCCTGGTAGGGCCGCCCTTCCCACCTTTTCAACCTTCTTCTTTTTTATTCGTCTTGGAACGGGCCCGTCCGGCCCTCAGGAACCCCATGCCCCACACCCCCACTCGCGCCTTCCACCTCAGCGACTTTGATTTCGAACTGCCCGAGGCGCTCATCGCCCAGCACCCCACGCCCGAGCGCAGCGCCTCGCGCCTGCTGGACGGGCGCTCCGCCCCGCCCACCGACCGCATCTTCCGCGAGCTGCCGCAGCTGCTGCAGCCGGGCGACCTGCTGGTCTTCAACGACACCCGCGTGCTGCGCGCGCGCATCTTCGGCGAGAAGGCCAGCGGCGGCCGGCTGGAGCTGCTGATCGAGCGCGTGCTGCAGGGCAACGAGGTGGTGGCCCACATGAAGGTCAGCAAGAAGCCCCGCCCCGGGGCCACGCTGCACATGGCCGGCGGCAGCACCGGCGGCGGCTTCGACGCCACGCTGCTGTCGCGCTGGCCGGATGCCGACGGCCCGCTGTTTCGCCTGGCCCTGCACGCGCCCGACGGCGCCTCGCCCTGGGAGCTGATGCAGCGCCACGGCCACCTGCCGCTGCCGCCCTACATCGAGCGCCAGCAAAGCGGCGGCAGCGACCCCGACGCCGCCGAGGACGCCGAGCGCTACCAGACCGTCTTCGCCGCCCGCCCCGGCGCCGTGGCCGCGCCCACGGCGGCGCTGCACTTCGACGAGGGCGTGCTGGCCGCGCTGGCCGAGCGCGGCGTGGAGCGCGCCAGCGTCACGCTGCACGTGGGCGCCGGCACTTTCCAGCCCGTCAAGACCGAGAACCTGGACGAGCACCGCATGCACAGCGAGTGGTACGACATCCCGCTGGCCACCCTGGCCGCCCTGGAGCGCTGCCGCGCGCGCGGTGGCCGCGTGGTGGCCGTGGGCACGACCACCGTGCGCACACTCGAATCGTGGGCGCGCACCGGCCAGGCCACGGGCGACACCAGCATCTTCATCACCCCGGGCTTCGCCTTCCAAGTGGTGCAGCTGCTCGTCACCAACTTCCACCTGCCCAAGAGCACCTTGATGATGCTGGTCAGCGCCTTTGCCGGCTACGAGCACGTGATGGCGCTGTACCGCCACGCCATCGCCGAGCGCTACCGCTTCTTCAGCTATGGCGACTCCATGCTGCTGGAGCGCACGCCCGATGCGCCCGCCCGGGCCTGAGCGGCGGCGCCGCGCCGCCCGCGTGCCGCCCGGCCCTGCCGCCCCTATGCCCCGCTGAGCCATGGCCCCTTCCGCGAGCCGCCGCAGCGCGGCCCTGGCCGGCATCGCGCTCACCGTGGGCGCGTGCGCCTGCTTTGCGCTGCTGGACACGGCCACCAAGCTGGTAAGCGCGACGCTGCCGCTGTTCATGGCGCTGTGGCTGCGCTACCTGGTCCAGTCGCTGCTGACCTCCGCCTGGGTGCTGCCGCGCACCGGCTGGCGCTGGCCGCGCACGGCGCACCTGCGCTTTCAGGCGCTGCGCGCCGTGCTGTTCGCGGGCACCAGCCTGTTCGGCTTCTTCAGCATTCGCGCCATGCCGCTGGCCGAGTTCACGGCCATCATCGCGGCCACGCCGCTGTGCGTGACGCTGGTGGCCGCGCTGTGGTTGCGCCAGCCGGTGAGCGCGCTGCGCTGCGCCCTGGTGGCCACCGGGCTGGCCAGCGTCCTGCTCATCCTGCGCCCCGGTGGCAGCAGCCTGGGCTGGGCCACCGTGCTGCCGCTGTGCATGCTGGCCATGGGCACGGGCTACCAGATCCTGAGCAGCCTGATGGCCGGGCGCGAGGAGCCGGCCCACACCCAGTTCTATACCGGCTGGATCGCCACGGCGCTGATGTCGCTGGGCGCGCCCTTCGTGTGGACGCGGGTCGACAACCCCTGGGTCTGGGCCGGCGCCTTCGTCATGGGCCTGTCCAGCGCGCTGGGCCACTTCATGCTGCTGCGCGCCTATGCGCACACCACGCCGGCCACCATCGCGCCGTTTCTGTACACGCAGATCGCCTTTGCCATGCTGGCCGGCTGGGCCGTCTACGGCCAGCTGCCGGACGGCTGGTCGCTGGCCGGCATGGGCCTGATCGCCGCCAGCGGCGCCGCCAGCGCCTGGCTGACGATGCGCGAGACGCGCTGAAGTTTGCTATTGAAAAATGAGCTTCCAGCGCTTACCCAGCAAGCGCTGGAGGCCGATTTGGCTTAAAACGCCACGGCGCAGCCATCCTTGCGCGGATCGGAGCCGGCCACGTAAGCCCCGCCCTGGCGCAGCACCAGTTGCGCGCCGCCGAAGGCGAACACGCCGCTGCCCGGCTCCACCGTGACATCGTGGCCCAGCGCACGCAGCCGGCGCACCACGTCCGCGTCGAACGACGGCTCCACCGCCACGCCGCGCCCGCCCGTCACGCGCCAGCGCTGGGCGTCGGCCGCCGCCTGCGGGTTCTGCCCATAGCGCAACACGCGCAGCGCCATCTGCACGTGGCCCTGCGACTGCATGGGTCCGCCCATGACGCCGAAGGCCATTTGCGGCGTGCCGTCGGCATGCATGGCGAAGGCCGGCAGGATGGTGTGCGACGGCCGCTTGCGCGGCCCGACTTCGTTGGCGTGCCCCGGCACGGCGCTGAAGCTGTGGCCGCGGTTGTGCAGGCTGATGCCCGTGCCCGGCACCACCACGCCCGAGCCGAAGCCCATGTAGTTGGACTGGATGAAGGACACCATCATCCCGCCCGCGTCGCCCGCCGCCAGGTACACCGTGCCGCCCGGGCGCGGCGCACCGCAGGCCGGGTCGCCGGCGCGCAGCGGGTCGATCAGCGCCGCGCGTGCGCGCAGGTAGTCGGGGCGCAGCAGATCGGCCGGCGCCACGCGTGCGTGCGCGGGGTCGGCGTTGTATTCGTCCAGGTCGGCCAGCGCCAGCTTCATGGCCTCGATGCTGGCGTGCACCGTGCGCGCGTCGTCCAGCGGGTGTCCGCCCACGCCGTGCGTGTCCAGCATGCCCAGCGCCGCCAGCGCGGCAATGCCCTGGCCGTTGGGCGGAATCTCATGGATGACCGAATCGCCGAAGCGCTGGGCCAGCGTGCCCACCCAGTAGGCGCGGTGCTCGTCTAGGTCCTGCAGCGACAGCGCGCCGCCGTGGGCCTGCGCATGCTGCACCAGCGCCCGGGCCAGCGCGCCGCGGTAGAAGGCCTCGCCCTCGGTTTGCACGATCAGCTCCAGCGTGCGCGCCAGCGCCTCGTTGCGGAAGATCTCCCCGGCGCGCGGCGCCCTGCCGCCGGGCAGGAAGCATTCGGCAAAGCCCGGCTGGTCACCCAGCCGCGCCGCGCCCAGCGCCCACAGCTGCGCCACCACCGGCGAGACGGGAAAGCCCTGGCGCGCATAGCCGATCGCCGGCTGCGCGATGCGCGCCAGCGGCAGCGAGCCGAAGCGCCGCCACAGCGCCATCCAGCCCGAAACCACGCCCGGCACGGTGGCCGCGTTCCAGCCCCGCTCGGGAATGCCGCCCAGGGCCGCGAAGTACTGCGGCGACCAGGCCGCCGGCGAGCGGCCCGAGGCATTCAGGCCGTGCAGCTCGCGCCCGTCCCAGACGATGGCGAAGGCATCACCACCCAGGCCGCAGCCCGTGGGCTCGACCACCGTGAGCGCCATGGCCCCGGCCAGCGCCGCATCCACCGCGTTGCCGCCGTCCAGCAGCATGCGCAGCCCCGCCTGCGCCGCCAGCGGCTGCGAGGTGGCAACCACGTTGCGCCCCAGCACGGGGCTGCGGCCGGAGGCGTGGGGATGGCTCCAGTCGAGGGTGGGGGCGTCGCCAGTCATGGCCGAAAGATATCGCGGGCGACGCGGCGGTGCTTACACGTCGATGTTGCCCGCCCTGAGCGCATTGGTCTCGATGAAGTCGCGCCGCGGCTCCACGTCGTCGCCCATGAGCATGGTGAACACGCGATCGGCCTCGATGGCGTCGTCGATCTGCACGCGCAGCAGGCGGCGCACTTCCGGGTCCATGGTGGTTTCCCACAGCTGCTCGGGGTTCATCTCGCCCAGGCCCTTGTAGCGCTGGCGCGCGGTGGTGCGCTCGGCCTCGCGGATCAGCCACTGCATGGCCTGGCGGAAGTCGGCGACCTTCTCCTCGCGCTGGCGCTCGCCCTCGCCGCGGGTGACGCGGGCGCCCTCGGCCATCAGGCCGTGGAAGCTGGTGGCGGCCTCGGCGAGCGCGGCGTAGTCGGCGCCGGCCACGAAGTCCTGCGTGATGACGGTGCTCTTGACGTTGCCGTGGTGGTGGCGGCTGATGCGCAGGATGGGCTTGTCGGTGCGCGCGTCGAACTCGCCCGCCACCTCGGCGGGCACGCCGTTGACGTTCAGCTCGCGCAGCTTGGCCTGCAGGCGCACGGCGCTGGCCTCGGCCTGCGGCACGTCGTCCAGGTTGATGGCCACGCCATCGGCGATGGCGCGCAGCGCCTCCAGGTCCATGAAGGCGGACAGGCGCTCGATGACGGCCTCGGCGCGCTGGTGGCTGCGGGCCAGCTCGGCCAGTTCGTCGCCGGTGATGGTGCGCCCGGCCTCGCCGCCGGTGAAGACGGCCGCGTCCTTCAGGGCCACGCGCAGCAGGAAGGAGTCCAGCGCGGCGGCGTCCTTGAGGTACAGCTCTTCCTTGCCGTTCTTCACTTTGTACAGCGGCGGCTGGGCGATGTAGATGTGGCCGCGCTCGACCAGCTCGGGCATCTGGCGGTAGAAGAAGGTCAGCAGCAGCGTGCGGATGTGGGCGCCGTCCACGTCGGCGTCGGTCATGATAATGATGCGGTGGTAGCGCAGCTTGGCGACGTCGAAGTCGTCCGCGCCGCTCTTGCCCTTGCCGCTGAAATCGTCTTCGCTGGTCTTGCCGATGCCAGTGCCCAAAGCGGTGATCAGGGTGATGATTTCGTTGCTGGACAAGAGCTTTTCATAGCGCGCCTTCTCCACGTTCAGAATCTTGCCGCGCAGCGGCAGGATGGCCTGGAACTTGCGGTCGCGCCCCTGCTTGGCAGAGCCGCCGGCGGAGTCGCCCTCGACGATGTAGATCTCGCACAGCGCCGGGTCTTTCTCCTGGCAGTCGGCCAGCTTGCCGGGCAGGCCCATGCCGTCCAGCACCCCCTTCCTGCGCGTCATCTCGCGCGCCTTGCGCGCGGCCTCGCGGGCGCGCGCGGCCTCGACGATCTTGCCGCACAGGATTTTTGCGTCCTGGGGCTTTTCCTCCAGGTATTCGCTCAGGGTGCGGGCGACGATGTCCTCCACCGGCGCGCGCACTTCGCTGGACACCAGCTTGTCCTTGGTCTGGCTGCTGAACTTGGGCTCGGGCACCTTCACGCTCAGCACGGCGCACAGGCCTTCGCGCATGTCGTCGCCGGTCACCTCGACCTTGGCCTTCTTGGCCAGTTCGTTTTGCTCGATGTACTTGCCGATCACCCGCGTCATGGCCGCGCGCAGCCCAGTCAGGTGGGTGCCGCCGTCACGCTGCGGGATGTTGTTGGTGAAGCACAGCACCTGCTCGTTGTAGCCGTCGTTCCACTGCATGGCGACCTCGACGCCGATCTCGGTGCCGGGGATGCCGCCGTAGCTCTCGGCCGGGCGGCTGCCCGTGGCGTGGAAGGGCGTGGGGTGCAGCACCTTCTTGGTGCCGTTGATGAACTCCACGAAGCCCTTGACGCCGCCGGCGCCGGAGAAATCGTCTTCCTTGCCGGTGCGCTCGTCCACCAGGCGGATGCGCACGCCGTTGTTCAGAAAGGACAGCTCGCGCAGGCGCTTGGCCAGAATCTCGTAGTGGAAATCGCTGTTTTCCTTGAAGATGTCCGTGTCGGGCAGAAAGCGCACCTCGGTGCCGCGCTTTTCCGTCGGGCCGGCAATCTTCATGGGCGAGACTTCCGCGCCGTCGACGATCTCGATGATGCGGTTTTGCACCACCCCGCGCGAGAAGTCGAGCTGGTGCGTGACGCCCTCGCGGCGCACCGTCAGGCGCAGCGTCTTGCTCAAGGCGTTCACGCAGGACACACCCACGCCGTGCAGGCCGCCCGATACCTTGTAGCTGTTTTGGTTGAACTTGCCGCCGGCGTGCAGCTCGGTCAGGGCGATCTCGGCGGCCGAGCGCTTGGGCTCGTGCTTGTCGTCCATCTTCACGCCAGTGGGAATGCCGCGGCCGTTGTCCACCACGCTGATCGAGTTGTCCGAGTGGATGGTGACCAGGATGTCGTCGCAGTAGCCGGCCAGCGCCTCGTCGATGGAGTTGTCCACCACCTCGAAGACCAGGTGGTGCAGGCCGGTGCCGTCGCTGGTGTCGCCGATGTACATGCCGGGGCGCTTGCGCACGGCCTCCAGGCCCTCCAGGATCTGGATGGCGCCTTCGCCATAGCCCTCGCCGGCGGGGGCGGCAACGGCGGCCGGCAGCGTCTCGTCGCTGCCCACGATGGGCTCGTCAGGGGCCTGGTGCGTTTGCTCTGCGGTCATGAATATCTAGCCAAAAAGGCCGCCAGCGCTTGCCCAGCAAGCGCCAGCAGCTATCAAAAAAGTAGCGAAGAACAACGATGTCCCGCCTTACCCATCGCGCCAGCCACGGGCGCACGCCACGCCAGCAGCCGCCGCGCAAGGGCCGCCCCGCAGCGCTGGCGGCGTCCCCCTTCCCGCAAAGCGCAGCTTTGCGAGAGAAGGGGGAAGGAGCGCAGCGACATAGGGGGTTGTGTCAAATGCGCATCGGCATGACGACGTACTTGAAGCTGTCGTTGCCGGGAATGCTCATCAGCACCGAGCTGTTGCCGTCGGCCAGCTGCAGGCCCACCATGTCCTGGCCCATGTTGGCCAGGGCGTCGATCAGGTAGGTGACGTTGAAGCCGATCTCGATCGGGTCGGCGCCGTAGTCGATGTCCAGCTCGTCCACGGCTTCTTCCTGCTCGGCGTTGCTGCTGGTCACGCGCAGCGAGCCCGGCTCGAAGTTCAGGCGCACGCCCTTGAACTTGTCGCTGGTCATGATGGCCGTGCGCTGCAGGCTGGCCAGCAGCGGCGCGCGGCCCAGGGTGATGTTGTGCGGGTGGTTGCGCGGGATGACGCGGTTGTAGTCGGGGAACTTGCCCTCGACCAGCTTGGTGACGAACTCCATGCCGCCGAAGCTGAACTTGGCCTGGTTGTTGGCGAACTGCATCTCGATGGCGCCGTCGGCGTCCGACAGCAGGCGCTGCAGCTCCAGCACCGTCTTGCGCGGCAGGATGACCTCCTGCTTGGGCACCTCGACCTCCAGCTGGCTGCTGGCAAAAGCCAGGCGGTGGCCGTCGGTGGCCACCAGCGAAAGCGTGTTGCCCTCGGCCACGAAGAGGATGCCGTTCAGGTAGTAGCGAATGTCCTGCACCGCCATGGCGAACGAGACCTGTTGCATCAGGCCCTTGAGCACCTTCTGCGGCACGCTGAAGGCCGGCCCGAAGGCCGCGGCCTCCTGCACCAGCGGGAAGTCCTCGGCCGGCAGGGTCTGCAGCGTGAAGCGGCTCTTGCCGCCCTTGAGGATCAGCTTGTTCTGGCTGGTCTCCAGACTCACGGTCTGGTCCGAGGGCATGGTCTTCAGGATGTCGATGAGCTTGCGGGCGCCCACGGTGGTGGTGAAGTCCCCGGCGTCGCCGCCCAGCTCGGCCGTGGTGCGGATCTGGATCTCCAGGTCGCTGGTGGTGAGCTGCAGCGCGTTGCCGGTCTTGCGGATCAGCACGTTGGCCAGGATGGGCAGCGTGTGGCGGCGCTCGACGATGCCGGACACCGCTTGCAAAACGGTCAGGACCTCGTTTTGGGGAGCCTTCAGGACATTCATGTCATTCAACCTTGGAATGGTGTGGAGTGGTGCGCGAAGCCGGCTGGGTCGGGCGCCGGGCAACACGGCATTTTGCCCTTGAACGGTGGCGGTTCTCAGCCCTTGAGCGTCTGCTCCAGAACGTGCAGCTGCTGGTTGAGTTCGGTCAGCTGCTGGCGCTCGGCGCCAATCTTGCGCACCGCGTGCAGCACCGTCGTGTGGTCGCGCCCGCCGAAGAGCTCGCCGATCTCGGGCAGGCTCTTTTGCGTCAGCTCCTTGGCCAGGTACATGGCGATCTGGCGCGGGCGGGCAATGCTGGCCGGGCGCTTCTTGCTGTACATGTCGGCGACCTTGATCTTGTAGTAGTCGGCCACCGTCTTCTGGATGTTCTCCACGCTGATCTGCCGGTTCTGAATGGACAACAGGTCGCGCAGGGCTTCTCGGGCAAGCTGGATCGACACTTCCTTTTGGTTGAAGCGCGAGTACGCCAGGATCTTGCGCAGCGCGCCTTCGAGCTCGCGCACGTTGGAGCGCACGTTCTTGGCGACGAAGAAAGCCACTTCCTCGGGCATCTCCGAGCCCTCGCTGCGCGCCTTGTTGATCAGGATGGCCACGCGCATCTCGAGCTCGGGCGGCTCGATGGCCACCGTCAGGCCGGAGTCGAAGCGCGAGACCAGCCGCTCGTGGATGTTGGCCAAGCCCTTGGGATAGGTGTCCGACGTCATCACGATGTGGCTCTTCTTGGCCAGCAGCGCCTCGAAGGCGTTGAAAAATTCCTCCTGCGTGCGGTCCTTGTTGGCGAAGAACTGCACGTCATCGATGAGCAGCAGGTCCAGCGAGTGGTAGCGCGCCTTGAAATCGTCGAAGGTGCGCCGCTGGTACGACTTGACCACATCCGAGACGAACTGCTCGGCGTGGATGTAGAGAACTTTGGCGCCCTCGCGATCCTGCAACAGGCGGTTGCCCACGGCATGCACCAGGTGGGTCTTGCCCAGGCCCACGCCGCCGTAGATGAACAGCGGGTTGTACAGGTGGCCAGGCGAGCCCGCCACGTGCATGGCCGCCGAGCGCGCCATGCGGTTCGCCGTGCCCTCCACCAAGGTCTCGAAGGTCAGGGCCGGGTTCAGCCGGGTGCGGAAGACGCCGCCCGCACCATCGTCCCCGGCGGCAGCGGCCTGGGGCACATCAGAGGGTGCAGGCGCGGACGCCACTTGTGGACGAACATAAGTACGCACCACGCTTTCTCGCTGAGCGAGCGCTAACTCAATCGCCACCGGCTGACCATACAGGTCCTGCAGCAACGCGGCGATGCGACCGGCGTATTGCGCCCGGATCCAGTCCAGCTTGAAGCGGTTGGCCACCAGCAGCGTGACCTTGGAGAAGTCGGGGGCGACCTGGGCGACGAGGGGCTTGATCCAGGTGTTGAACTGCTGCTCGGGCAGTTCCTGGCCGAGCAGTTCGGCGCAGGCCTGCCACAGGCCCTGACCGGCGCTGGTGCCGTCGAAATCGTGGTCGGAAGGCTGGAGTTCCTCGGTCATCGAAAGTGTTTGTAGTTGTGGATAGGAGGAACGTCGAAAGCCTCAAATTCTACCTTGTCAATAAGTTATCCACAATCTCGGAGGCCGCCCGGAAAGGCACCGCGCCGCCGCCGGGCATTGTCAGGCCGGCGCGCGCCTGCAATAATCGCGGGTTTCCCTGAAATGCGTTCAGGGTAGCCTTACACCTGGGCGGCCGGTTTTTCGCTTTCCTTTTGCTGGGACAGCGGCAGACCGGGCCCGGTCCGGCGCAGCCTCAGCTCCTAGCGGGCAGCGGCGCCACCCGTCACTGAATCCCTCAAGGAACCGAGAACATGAAACGTACTTACCAGCCCTCCAAGACGCGCCGCGCCCGTACCCACGGCTTCCTCGTGCGCATGAAGACGCGCGGCGGCCGCGCCGTCATCAACGCTCGCCGCGCCAAGGGCCGCAAGCGCCTGGCCGTCTGAGGCCGGCGCTTCATCCCTTTGCGCCGGCTGCCGCGGCGCGCGTGCCTCGCGGGCCCGCGCGGCGTGGCGCCCACGCCATGCACCGGCTGAAGACCCGCCCCCAGTTCCAGGCAACGATGGCGGGAGGCACCGTGTCCCGCACGGCGCACTTCGCGCTGCACCGGCTGGCGCTGCACACACCGGCAGCATCGACAGGGCCCGACTGCTCGCACACCGCGCAGCAGCCGCAGGCCCTGTTCGCGTTGCCGGCGGGCATGCCTGCCGGACCCTGGCTGGGCGCCATGGCACCCAAGCGCTGGGCGCGCCGCGCGGTCACGCGCAACGCCATCAAGCGCCAGATCTACGCCGTGGCCGGCGAGCACGAGGCTCGCCTGCCGCATGCCGCCCACGTGGTGCGGCTGCGCGCCGCCTTCGACCGCAAGCAGTTCGTGAGCGCCTCCTCCGACGCGCTCAAGGCCGCCGTGCGCGCCGAGTTGCAGCAGCTGTTTGCCCGGGCGGCCAGGGGCGCGTCGTGATGCGCCGCCTGCTCATGGCCCTGGTGCGCGGCTACCGACTGCTGCTCAGCCCCTGGCTGGGCTCGGCCTGCCGCTTTGAGCCCACCTGCTCGGTCTACGCCCTGGGGGCGCTGGAGCGCCACGGCGCGGCGACCGGCAGCTGGCTCACGCTGCGCCGCCTGGCCCGCTGCCACCCCTGGTGCGCGGGCGGCCATGATCCCGTGCCGCAGGAGCTGCCGCGCAGCCTGCGGCTGTTTTCGCGCCTGCTGCCCCCGCCGGCCCCTTCTTCCTCATCGTCCAACAAGACTTCATGAACGACATCCGCCGCACCATCCTGTGGGTGATCTTTGGCTTTTCCATGGTGTTGCTGTGGGACAAGTGGCAGATCCACAACGGCAACAAGGCCACCTTCTTCCCCACGCCGCCGGCGCAGACCAGCGCGGCGCCGTCCAGCGCCAGCCCTGCCTCGCAGCCGGCCGACGTGCCGGTGGCCAGTGCCAGCATCAGCGGTGCCACGGCCCAGCCGCCGGTGGGCGCGGGCACCGCGCCGGCCGCCCCCGCGCCGCGCGAGCGCGTGACCATCACTACCGACGTGCTGCGCCTGTCGTTCGACAGCGAGGGCGGCTCGCTGGTGCATGGCGAGCTGCTGCAGTACCCCGACATGCAGGACAAGGCCCAGCCTTTCGTGCTGCTGGACGAGAGCGCCAGCCGCGTCTACGTGGCGCAGACCGGCCTGATCGGCGGCGCCTACCCCACGCACAAGACGCCCATGACCGTGGCACCCGGCCCGCGCACGCTGCAGGAGGGCCAGGACACGCTGCAGGTGCGCTTCGAGTCGCCTGACTTGGGCGGAGTGAAGCTGGTCAAGACCTGGACCGTCAAGCGCGGCTCCTACGACATCGCCGTGCGCCACGAGGCCGTGAACACCGGCACCGCGCCCGTGTCGCCGCAGCTGTACCTGCAGCTGGTGCGCGACGGCAACAAGCCGGGCGGCGAGTCTTCGTTCTATTCCACCTTCACCGGACCGGCCGTCTACACGGAGGCCAAGAAGTACCACAAGGTGGACTTCAAGGACATCGAGAACGGCAAGGCCGAGATCGACAAGACCTCCACCAACGGCTACGTCGCCATGGTGCAGCACTACTTCGCCACCGCCTGGCTGCTGGAAGGCGGCCTGCAGCGCGAGCTGTTCGTGCGCAAGGTGGACACCAACCTGTACTCGGTCGGCATGATCGCCCCGCTGGGCGAGATCGCCCCCGGCCAGGCCAAGAGCCTGGACGCGCAGCTGTACGCCGGCCCGCAGATCGAAAAGCAGCTGGAGACCCTGGCCCCCGGCCTGGAGCTGGTCAAGGACTACGGCTGGCTGACCATTCTGGCCAAGCCGCTGTACTGGTTGCTGGACCAGTTGCACAAGGTGCTGGGCAACTGGGGCTGGTCCATCGTGGCGCTGGTGGTGCTGCTGAAGATCGCCTTTTACTGGCTCAACGCCAAGGCCTACGCCAGCATGGCCAAGATGAAGGCCATCAACCCGCGCATCCAGGAGATGCGTGAGCGCCTGAAGGACAAACCGCAGCAGATGCAGCAGGAGATGATGCGCATCTACCGCGAGGAGAAGGTCAACCCCATGGGCGGCTGCCTGCCCATCGTGATCCAGATCCCCGTTTTCATCGCGCTGTACTGGGTGCTGCTGTCCAGCGTGGAGATGCGCAACGCGCCGTGGATCGGCTGGATCAGGGACCTGTCCTCGCCCGACCCGTTCTTCATCCTGCCGCTCCTGATGACCGCCAGCTCGCTGCTGCAGACGGCGCTGAACCCCGCGCCGCCGGACCCGATGCAAGCCAAGATGATGTGGATCATGCCGCTGGTCTTCAGTGTGATGTTCTTCTTCTTCCCGGCCGGCCTGGTGCTGTACTGGCTGACGAACAACCTGTTGTCCATCGCCCAGCAATGGATCATCAACACCCGCATGGGCGTGCCGCCGCAGTTCAACCTGCCCAAGTTCCGCTGATGCTCTGGCACGGCGGCCAACGCCGCCGCCGCAAAGCCCCTGTCGACCACGGCCGCCCTGCGCGGCCGTGGTCGTTTTGGTTACGATGCGTCACCTATCCCCATCAAGGAGACAACACCGATGACGTATCGCACCACTTTCCGCCTGGGCCTGCTGGCCGCCGCGGCCGCACTGGCCCTGGGCAGCGCCAACGCCGCCACGCTGCGCTGGGCCGGCGCCAATGACATCCTGACCGCCGACCCCCACGCCCAGAACCACCAGACCACGCACGCCTTCCTGCAGCAGGTCTACGAAAGCCTGGTGCGCTACGACGAGAAATTCCAGGTGGAGCCGGCGCTGGCCACCAAGTGGGAGCAGGTCAGCCCCACGCAGGTGCGCTTCACCCTGCGCCAGGGCGTGAAATTCCACGACGGCTCGCCCTTCACGGCCGACGACGTGGTGTTCTCGCTGACCCGTGCCATGACGCCGCCGTCCAACATGATGAGCGCCGTGCAAAGCATCAAGGAGGTCAAGAAGGTCGACGACCACACCGTGGACGTGATGCTCAAGGGCCCCAACCCCATCTTGCTGCGCGAGCTGACCGAGGCCCGCATCCTGAACAAGGCCTGGGCGGAAAAGCACAACTCCACCAAGTCGCAGGACTACAGCGCCAAGGAAGAGAACTACGCCTCGCGCAACGCCAACGGCACCGGCCCCTTCCAGCTGGTGAGCTGGCAGCCGGACGTGAAGGTCACGCTGAAGAAGAACGCCGACTGGTGGGACAAGCCCCGCGGCAACATCGACGAGGTGGTGTTCACGCCCATCAAGTCGGCTGCCACGCGCACCGCGGCGCTGATCTCCGGCCAGGTCGACTTCGTGGTCGACCCACCGCCACAGGACCTGGCCCGCATGAAGGGCGACAGCAACCTCAAGCTGATCGAAGGCGCCGAGAACCGCACCATCTACATCGGCCTAGACCAGTTCCGCGACGAGCTGCCGGGCGCCGGCACGCCGGGCAAGAACCCGCTCAAGGACAAGCGCGTGCGCCAGGCCATGTACCAGGCCATCGACTCCGCCGGCCTGCACAGGAACACCATGCGCGGGCTGTCGGTCACCGCTGGCGCCATGGTCGCGCCCATGGTGCACGGCTGGAGCAAGCAGCTCGATGAGCGCGCTGCCAAGTACGACGTGGAAGCCGCCAAGAAGCTGCTGGCCGACGCCGGCTATCCCCAAGGCTTTTCCATCAAGCTGGAGTGCCCCAACGACCGCTACGTGAACGACGAGGCCATCTGCCAGGCCGTCACGGCCATGTGGACGCGCATCGGCATCAAGACCACGCTGGCGGCCGCGCCCATGGCGCAGTTCGTCACCCGCGTGATGAACAACGACGTGAACGCCTACCTGTTCGGCTGGGGCGTGGCCACGTTCGACGCGCTGTACTCGCTGGACTCGCTCATGTCCACCAAGGAGAACAAGACCGCCGCCGGCGTCTACAACGGCGGGCGCTTTTCCGACGCCAAGCTGGACGGCATGATCCAGCAGATCAAGACCGAGATGGACATCCCCAAGCGCGATGCGCTGCTGGGCGATGCGCTCAAGCTGGTCAAGGACGAGTACTACTACATCCCCCTGCACCACCAGATCCGCCCCTGGGCCATGCGCAAGGGCATGGACACGGTGCACCGCGCCGACGACCGGCCGATGCCCAACTGGACCACCATCAAGTAAGCGGCCAGCCACCCGCGATCGTACCCCAAGCCCGCTGCCTCACCGGCGCGGGCTTTTGTGCGTCTGGAGCCTTTCTAAGCGTTTACCCTGACGAAAAAGTTCTCACAGGGCTTGGTTGATGAAAAAATTATTACTAATATGCAATTCTGAAAATATTTGATCATTACGGCCGCCGTCCCACATGTCCTCAGTCCCTTCGCAGGAGCCGCTCACGATCGCCACGCGCATCAGCCGGTCCAAGGCCTCGTTGACACGCGCGCACCAGCAGGTCGCCAACTACGTGCTCAAGCACCCGCTGCAGGCGGCAACCATGCCGATCGACGAGCTCGCAGCGGCGGTCGGGGTGTCCGTGGCGACGGCCAACCGCTTCGCACGTGCCATCGGTCTGGCGGGCTACCCGGTGCTGCGCGCCGAACTGGTCAAGGGCTTCGAGGCCATGCTGGCACCGGTGGAGAAGATGCGTGTGCGCCTGGAGCAGCCCGGCTCGGTGCACGACGCCTTCGTTGCCGCGCTGGAAGAAAGCCAGCGCAACATCGCGGCCACGCAGAGGGCGCTGGAGGGCGAGGCCTGCGAGGCCGCGGTCCAGGCAATCGTGCAAGCCCGGCGGATCTACGTGCTCGGCTTCGGCGCGTCGGGCTGGCTGGCCGGACTGCTCCAGCGCAGCCTGGAGGCGTACTGCGACAACGTGCACCTGATGGGGGGGGTGGGCGGCGCCTCCCAGGGAGCACGCCAGCTGCCGCGCATGGGCGCCGGCGACCTGTGCATCGCCATCGCCTTCCCGCGTTATCTGTCCGATACCGTGGTGCTGGCGCAGGCCGCGTATGAACGCGGCGTGTGCGTGCTGGCATTGACAGACGGGCCGCACTCGCCTCTGGTGCCGGCGGCGCACCACTGCCTGTACGCCCACACCGAGAGCTACCACGCTGCCAACTCCGAATCGACGGTGCTGGCGCTGATCGAGGCGCTGGTCGGCGCCGTGGCGCTGCGCGCGCACGGCTCGGTCCAAGGCGCCGCGCGCATCACCGAGGCCGTCCTGCCCTGGCTGCACGGCAGCGGCCGGGCCAGCCTGCGCACGCGTGGCCAGACCCCTTCTCCTTCCGAATGAACACCATGCATTTCCCCTCCGTCGGCGCAACGCCCGTGATCGCCATCCACGGCGGCGCCGGCACGCTGCTGCGCAGCCACATCAGCCCCGAGCAGGAGCAGGCCTACCACGCGGCGCTGCAGTCCGTGCTGCGCGCCGGCCAGGAGGTGCTCGCGCGCGGCGGCGCGGCGCTGGAGGCCGTGTGCGTGGCCGTGCAGGCGCTGGAGGACTGCCCGCTGTTCAACGCCGGCCACGGCGCGGTCTTCACCGCCGACGGCACGCACGAGCTGGACGCCGCCGTGATGGACGGCGCGCGCCTGGCCGCCGGCGCCGTGGCGGGCGTCACCCGCATCCGCAACCCGGTGCTGGCCGCGCGCGCCGTGCTGCAGCACGGCCAGCACGTGCTGATGGCGGGCGAGGGCGCGGAGCAGCTGGCGTTGGCCGCGGGCCTCGCACAAGTGGCGCCCAGCTATTTCTCCACCGAGGCGCGGCGCGCGCAGCTGCGCGACGCGCAGGCCCGCGCCGCCGGTGCGGTGCTCGACCACGACGGCGCGGCGGCCCTGGCCGGTCGCCAGCAGGGCGGGCCGCTGCACGAGGGCAGCAAGATGGGCACGGTGGGCGCCGTGGCGCTGGACGCGCACGGTCACCTGGCGGCCGCCACCTCCACCGGCGGCATGACCAACAAGCGCCCCGGGCGCGTGGGCGACAGCCCGCTGATCGGCGCCGGCACCTACGCCGACGACCGCACCGCCGCCGTCTCCTGCACCGGCCACGGCGAGAGCTTCATCCGCGTGGCCGCCGCATACGACGTCTGCGCGCGCATGGCCTACGGCGGCCAGGCGCTGCAGCAGGCCTGCGACGCCGTGGTGCACGGGGCGCTGCCGGCCCTGGGCGGCACGGGCGGGCTGATCGCCGTCGACCGCCGGGGCAATGTCTGCCTGCCCTTCAACACCGAGGGCATGTACCGGGGCTTGGCGCGCGCCGGGCAGCTCCCCGAGACCTTCATCTACCGCTGACGCACCGCGCCCGCGCCCGGCCGATCCGCCATGAACACCATTTCTTCCTCCACTACCTCTTCCCTGGCCTTGCCCGAGCAGCGCGTGCTGGCCGTGCGTGACCTGACCATCCGCTTCACCAACTCCGAGCGCACCGTGGAAGCCGTGCGCGACCTGTCGTTCCACGTCGACCGCGGCGAGACGCTGGCCATCGTGGGAGAGTCCGGCTCGGGCAAGTCCGTGACCTCGCTGGCGCTGATGCGCCTGGTCGAGCACGGTGGCGGGCGCATCGTGCGCGGCTCGGCGCTCTTGCGCCGGCGCGACCGGGGTCAGGGTGGCCAGGTGTTGGACGTGGCCCAGGCGAGCCAAGCGCAGATGCGCGCCGTGCGCGGCGCCGACGTGGCCATGATCTTCCAGGAGCCGATGACGTCGCTGAACCCGGTGTTCACCGCCGGCGACCAGATCGCCGAGTCGATCCGCGTGCATCAGGGCATGGACCGCGCGGCGGCGCGCGCCGAGGCCCTGCGCATGCTGGAGCTAGTGCGCATCCCCGAGGCGAGGAACGTGCTCGACCGCTTCCCGCACCAGCTCTCGGGCGGCATGCGCCAGCGCGTGATGATCGCCATGGCGCTGTCGTGCAAGCCGCAGCTCTTGATCGCCGACGAGCCCACCACGGCGCTGGACGTGACCATCCAGGCGCAGATCCTGCAGCTCATCCGCCAGCTGCAGGACGAGATGCACATGGGCGTGGTCTTCATCACCCACGACATGGGCGTGGTGGCCGAGGTGGCCGACCGCGTGCTCGTCATGTACCGCGGCGACAAGGTGGAGGAGGGCGCGTCGGACCAGGTCTTCGCCGCGCCGCGGCACGACTACACGCGCGCGCTGCTGTCGGCGGTGCCGAAGCTGGGCGCCATGCAGGGCACCGAGCTGCCGCGCCCGTTCGAGCTGCTGCGTGTCGACGGCAGCCAGGCGCCGGTGGAGTCCACGCCCGTGGACACCCGGCCCGCCGGGGGGCAGCCCATCCTGCGGGTGAAAGATCTCGTCACCCGCTTCGACCTGCGCTCGGGCCTGCTCAACCGGGTCACGCGCCGCGTGCACGCGGTCGAGCAGGTGAGCTTCGACCTGTACCCCGGCGAGACCCTGGCGCTGGTGGGCGAGTCGGGCTGCGGCAAGTCCACCACCGGCCGCTCGCTCCTGCGCCTGGTGGAGAGCCAGAGCGGCGCCATCGAGTTCGGCGGCCGCAACATCCTCGACCTGCCCAAGAGCGAGGTGCAGGCGCTGCGCCGCAACATCCAGTTCATCTTCCAGGACCCGTTCGCCTCGCTCGACCCGCGCCTGACCGTGGGCTTCTCGATCATGGAGCCGCTGCTGGTGCACAAGATCGGCACGCCCGCCGAGGCCCAGGCCCGTGTGGACTGGCTGCTGGAAAAGGTGGGCCTGCCGCGCGAGCACGCGCAGCGCTACCCGCACGAGTTCTCGGGCGGCCAGCGCCAGCGCATCGCCATCGCCCGCGCCCTGGCGCTCAACCCCAAGGTGGTGGTGGCCGACGAATCGGTCTCGGCGCTGGACGTGTCTATCCAGGCGCAGATCGTCAACCTCATGCTCGACCTGCAGCGCGAGCTGGGCGTGGCCTTCTTGTTCATCTCGCACGACATGGCGGTGGTCGAGCGCATCAGCCACCGGGTGGCGGTGATGTACCTGGGCCGCATCGTGGAGATCGGCCCGCGCCGCGCGATCTTCGAGAACCCGCAGCACGCCTACACCCGCAAGCTGATGGCCGCCGTGCCCATCGCCGACCCGGCGCGCCGGCACTTGAAGCGCGCGCTGCTGGAGGGCGAGATCCCCAGCCCCATCCGGGCCGTGGGCGACGAGCCCGTGGTGCCGCCCATGGTGCAGGTCGGGCCCGGCCACTTCGTGGCGCCCACCGCAGCCTGAAATTCAAGAGAAAAAGGCCTCCAGCGCCCGCCAGTCAAGCGCGGGCAGCTCTCTTTTTTGAAGCAAATCCTTTCCACCGCCCATCCACCACCCACCGGAGTTCACCCATGAAGAAGACCGCGAACACCCGCCGCACGGCCCAGGCCCTGCTGGCCCTAGCCGCCTTTGCCCTCAGCGGCAGCGCGCTGGCGGCCGGCAACGCCGTGCTGGCCATCTACCAGCAGCCCGAGACGCTGGACCCGTACAACACCAACACCACCATCACCACGGCCGTCACCAAGACGTTCTACGAAGGGCTGTTCGCGTTCGACAAGGACCTGAAGATCCAGAACGTGCTGGCCGAGAGCTACGACGTGTCCAAGGACGGCCTGGTCTACACCTTCAAGCTGCGCCAGGGCGTGAAGTTCCACGACGGCACCGACTTCAACGCCGCCGCGGCCAAGGCCAACTTCGACCGCGTGATGGACCCCGCCAACCGCCTGCTGCGTGCCAACCAGTTCAACCGCGTCGCCAAGGTCGAGGCCGTGAACCCGCAGACCCTGCGCATCACGCTCAAGGAGCCCTTCGGCCCCTTCATCAACGCGCTGGCCCACGCCTCGGCCGCCATCATCTCGCCCGCCGCGCTGCAAAAGTGGGGCAGCAAGGACATCGCCTTCCACCCCGTGGGCACCGGCCCGTTCGAGTTCGTCGAGTGGAAGCAGACCGAGGCCATCGTCGGCAAGAAGTTCGCTGGCTACTGGAAGCAGGGCTATCCGAAGGTGGACCAGGTGACCTGGAAGCCCGTGACCGAGAACAACACCCGCGCCGCCATGCTGCAGACGGGCGAGGCCGACTTCGCCTTCACGCTGCCCTATGAGCAGATTGCCACGCTCAAGAAGAGCGACAAGGTGGAGGTGGTGTCCCGGCCGTCCATCATCCAGCGCTTCCTGACGTTCAACCTGCTGCAAAAGCCTTTCGACAACGTGAAGGTGCGCGAGGCTATCGGCTACGCCATCAACAAGGAGGCGCTGTCCAAGGTGGCCTTCAGCGGCCACGCCTTCCCCGCCCAGGGCTTCGTGCCGCAGGGCGTGGAGTACGCGCTGAAGATGCCGCCCGTTCCCTACAACGTGGCCAAGGCCAAGGAGCTGCTCAAGGAAGCGGGCTTCCCTAACGGCTTCGAGACCACGCTGTGGAGCGGCTACAACAACACCACCAGCCAGAAGGTGATCCAGTTCATCCAGCAGCAGCTGCAGCAGGTCGGCATCAAGGTGTCGGTGGAGGCGCTGGAGCCCGGCAAGCGTGTGGAGCTGGTCGATTCCTGGCCCGACCCGAAGACCGCCAAGGCGCGCCTGTACTACATCGGCTGGTCGTCCTCCACAGGCGAGGCCGACTGGGCACTGCGCCCGCTGTTCGCCACCGAGTCCTGGTCGCCCAAGCTGGCGAACTACGCCTTCTACAGTAACCCCGTGGTCGATGATGCCATCGCCAAGGCCCTGGTCACCACCGACAGCGGCGAACGCGCCGGCCTGTACAAGACCGTGCAGGAGCAGCTCGCCAAGGACCTGCCGCGCATCCCGCTGGTGACGGAGGATGTGCTGTATGCCCACTCCAAGCGCCTGTCGGGCGTGTACGTAATGCCCGACGGCAACATCAACAGCGACGAGATCGCGATCAAGTGAGGCACCTCCCTGCGGCGATGCGCGCCTTCCCCCCGCTCTCGCCCTGCTGCGCAGGGTGGGCAGGGGGACGCCGCCGGTGCTGCGGGGCGGCCCTTGCACGGCGGCCCTGGCCTGGGGCGCGCCGGTTTCTTGCCTTGACCCCAAAGCGGGACTGGTGTCCCGCACTGCCATGCTGAATTACTTCTTCAAACGCCTGCTGGGGCTGCTGCCCACGCTGCTGATCGTGGCGGTGCTGGTGTTCCTGTTCGTGCACCTGCTGCCCGGTGACCCGGCGCGCCTGGCCGCGGGCCAGGATGCCGACGAGGCCACGGTGCAGCTGGTGCGCCAGGAGCTGGGCCTGGACAAGCCGCTGCCCGAGCAGTTCGTGCACTTCTTCTCGCGCATGGTGCAGGGCGACTTCGGCCTGTCGATGCGCACGCGCCGCCCGGTGGCGGCCGAGATCGGCGAGCGCTTCATGCCCACGCTGCTGCTCACCCTGAGCAGCATGGCCTGGTCGGTCGTCTTCGGCATGGCCATCGGCATCGTCTCGGCCGTGTACCGCAACCGCTGGCCCGACCGGCTGGGCATGACGCTGGCGGTGTCGGGCATCTCGTTCCCGGCGTTTGCGCTGGGCATGATGCTGATGCAGGTGTTCTCGGTGCAGCTGGGCTGGCTGCCCACCGTGGGCGCCGACTCGTGGCGCCACTACATCCTGCCGTCCATCACGCTGGGCGCGGCCGTGGCCGCGGTGATGGCGCGCTTCACCCGCGCCTCGTTCGTCGAGGTGGTGCAGGAGGACTTCGTGCGCACCGCTCGCGCCAAGGGCCTGAACGAGCGCGTGGTGATCCTCAAGCACTGCCTGCGCAACGCGCTGATCCCGGTGGTCACCATGATGGGCCTGCAGTTCGGCTTCCTGCTGGGCGGCTCCATCGTGGTCGAGGCGGTGTTCAACTGGCCGGGCCTGGGCCGCCTCCTGGTGGACGCGGTGACCATGCGCGACTACCCCGTCATCCAGACGCTGGTGCTGCTGTTCTCGCTGGAATTCATCCTCATCAACCTGGTGGTGGACATGGCCTACGGCTTCATCAACCCCACCATCCGCTACAAGTGAAAGAAGAGGACCGGCGATGAGCGCTCCCTCCGTTTCCTCCCCGGCCGCTGCGGCCCCGGCCGCCGAGGCGGTCCGCACCCCCTGGCGCGAGTTCTGGCGCAAGTTCAAGCGCCAGCACGTGGCCGTGGCCGCGCTGGTGTTCGTGCTGCTGCTGGTACTGGTGGCCGTGCTGGCGCCGTACCTGGCGCCGTTCGACGCCGAGAACTACTTCGACTACGAACGGCTGAACGAAGGCCCCTCGGCCGTGCACTGGTTCGGCGTCGACCCGCTCGGGCGCGACATCTTCAGCCGCATCCTGATGGGCGCCCGCATCTCGCTGGCGGCGGGTTTCTTCTCGGTCGCCATCGGCTGCCTGATCGGCACCGCGCTCGGGCTGCTGGCCGGCTACTACGAGGGCTGGTGGGACCGCATCGTGATGCGCATCTCCGACGTGCTGTTCGCCTTTCCCGGCATCCTGCTGGCGCTGGGCGTGGTGGCGATCCTGGGCTCCAGCATGACCAACGTGGTGGTCGCCGTGGCCGTGTTCAGCGTGCCGGCGTTCGCGCGGCTGGTGCGCGGCAACACGCTGGTGCTCAAGCACCAGACCTACATCGAGTCGGCGCAGAGCATCGGCGCCAGCGACTGGACCATCATCACGCGTCACATCCTGCCGGGCACCATCTCGTCCATCGTCGTGTACTTCACCATGCGCGTGGGCACGTCGATCATCACCGCGGCCAGCCTGTCGTTCCTGGGCATGGGCGCGCAGCCGCCGACGCCCGAGTGGGGCGCCATGCTCAACGAGGCGCGCGCCGACATGGTGAATGCGCCGCACGTGGCGCTGTTCCCGAGCCTGGCCATCTTCCTCACGGTGCTGGCCTTCAACTTGCTGGGCGACGGCCTGCGCGACGCGCTCGATCCGAAGATCGACCGGCAGACATGAGCATGCAACCCCCCTGCATCGGCGGCCTGCCGGCCGGGCCGCGCGACGCCATCACCGATGTGGCCGGCGTCACCGTCGGCCACGTGACGCTGGCCGAGGGCGATGTGCAGACCGGCGTCACGGTCATCCACCCGCACGCGCAGGACCCGTTCCGCCACAAGGTGCCCGCGGCGGCCGCCGTCATCAACGGCTTCGGCAAGAGCGTGGGCCTGACGCAGCTGGCCGAGCTGGGCCAGCTGGAGACGCCGATTGCGCTGACCAACACCTTCTCGGTGCCGGCCGTGGCGCAGGCGCAGATCGCGCAGTGCGTGCGCGCCAACCCCGAGACCGGCCGCGCGCTGCCCACGGTGAACCCGCTGGTGCTGGAGTGCAACGACGGCTACCTGAACGACATCCAGCGCATGGCCGTCACGGCCGCGCATTACGAGGCGGCCTGCGCCGGCGCGGGCCCGAACGTGGCCCAGGGCGCGGTGGGCGCGGGGCGCGGCATGTCCAGCTTCCAGCTCAAAGGCGGCATCGGCACCGCGTCGCGCCGTGCGGACGGGGGCTACACCGTCGGTGCGCTGGTGCTGGCCAACTACGGCGTGCAGTCCCACCTGGTCTGGGGCGGCGAGCCCCTGGGCCGGCGGCTGGCCGCGCGCCAGGGCGCCCCGGCCGAGACCACGGAAAAGGGCTCGATCATCATGCTGCTGGCCACCGACGCGCCGCTGGACGCGCGCCAGCTCGGTCGGCTGGCGCTGCGCGCGGCGGCAGGGCTGGCGCGCACCGGCTCGGTCTACGGGCACGGCAGCGGCGACATTGCCGTGGCGTTCTCCACCGCCTACACACTGCCCCACCTGCCGGACCTGGCCGACGCGCCCATGCCTGCCGTGGCCATGGTCCACGAGGTCCGGCTGGACGCGTTGTTCCATGCCGCCGCCGACAGCGTGGAGCAGGCCATCGTGCACGCGCTGTGGCATGCCGACCCGGTCACGGGCCGCGCCGGCCACCACCGGCAGGCGCTGCGCGAACTCCTGAATTGATAGCTGTAAGCGCAAACCAGGGAAGCGCTGGAGGCCGATTTGACCCATAAAAGACCCCGGATCTGTCCATGAAAATTCTCATCTCCGTCGACATCGAGGGCGTGGCCGGCGTCTACCACGCCGAGCAGGTGCGAGCGGGCAACCCCGAATACGAGCGCGCCCGCCGCCTGATGGCTTTGGAAGCCAACGCCGCCATCGCCGGCGCCTTCGATGGCGGCGCCAGCGCGGTCTACGTGAACGACTCGCACGGGGGCTTTCGCAACATGCCGCCGGACCTGCTCGACGAGCGCGCCCAGGTCATCCAGGGCAAGCCGCGCTACCTGGGCATGGTGGCCGGCGTGGAGCTGGGCGTGCAGGGCGTGTGCATGATCGGCTACCACTCGCGCGCCCAGGGGCGCGGCATCCTCGCGCACACCATCAACAGCTTCGCGTTCGCGCGCATCCGCCTGAACGGCCAGGAGCTGGGCGAGATGGGCCTGTACGGGCTGCTCGCCGGGAGCTACGGCGCGCCGGTGGTCGCGGCCTCGGGCGACGACGTGTTCATCGACGAGCACCGGGCGCTGTTCCCACAGACCCGCTTCGTGCAGGTCAAGCGCGCCACGGGCTTTTCCAGCGGCATCAGCCTGTCGCCCCAGCAGGCCTGCGCCGCCATCCGCGAGGGCGTGGCCCAGGCCGTGCCGCAGGCCCGGGGCGTGGCGCCGCTGCGCATCGAGGGCCCCGTTACCGTCGACCTGCTGGCGCAGAGCCCGGCGCTGGCCGAGCTGTTCTGCCAGTGGCCGACGCTGGAACGCACCGACGGCGACGCGCTGCGCTTCACCGCGCCCGACGTGGAAGCGGCGGTGCGCATGCTCAACTGCCTGTCGGCGATGTCCATGATGCTGAAATGAAGGACATCCCCCTGAGCGGCTGCGCCGCTTCCCTCTTCTCTCGCCCTGCTGCGCAGTGCCGGAAGGGGGACGACGCTGGTGGACTGGCGAAGCCAGATCCACGGCGTCTGCTGGCCTGGGTGCGCCACTTGCATATGCCGCGGTGGTGCCGCGCGGTGGAGAGCTGAGATGACACACGTTGCAAGCCGCACGGTCGGCATCCTGGCCGGCATGGGGCCGGCTGCCGGGGCGGACTTCGCCCGGCTGTTCGTCCTCGCCTGCGAGGACTGGCTGCGCGCGCACGGCCATGCCGTGGTCGACCAGGCCTATCCCGCGCACTGGATGGCGCAGCTGCCCATTGCCGACCGCACGCGCGCGCTGGCCGACCCACAGGCGCCGCAGCCGCTGGCGGCCCTGGCGCAGGGGCTGGCGCAGCTCGCCGGCCTGGGCGCGCGCGCCGTGGCCATGCCCTGCAACACCGCGCACGCCTGGCACGCGGCGCTGCAGCGGCAGGTGCCGCAGGTCGAGCTGCTGCACATGCCGCAAGAGACCGCGGCCGAGCTGCGCCGCCGCGGCCTGGACCGCGTGGCCCTGCTGGCCACCGAGGGCAGCTACCGCATCGGCCTGTACGAGCAGGCCTTCGCCGCCCAGGGCATCGCCTGCGTGCTGCCCGGCGAGGCGGCGCGGCAGTGGCTGATGGAGGGCATCTACGGCGGCGTGAAGGCCGGCGACTTGGTGCTTGCGCAGCAGCGCTTCGTGCAGGCCGGAGCGCAGCTGCGCGCCCAGCACGGCGACATCGCGCTGGCCATGGCCTGCACCGAGATCCCGCTGGCGCTGCCCCAGGCACCCGAGGCGCAGGGCTGGACGCTGGTCGACCCCACGGCGATCCTGGCCGCCAGCCTGGCGCGCCGCGCCTACGCAGACTCCTGATGCGATCCTGAGCCCCTGGCGCGCGGCCGGCGCTGCAGGCATGGTGAGCGCATGCGATTGCGCCACATCGAAGTCTTCAACGCCGTCATGCTCACCGGCAGCGTCAGCGCCGCGGCGCGGCTGATCAACGTCACCCAGCAGGCCGTCAGCCGCATCCTGGCCCATGCCGAGCTGCAGCTGGGTTTCGCGCTGTTTCAGCGCACGCGCGGGCGCCTGGTGCCCACGCGCGAGGCGCAGATCCTCCATCCCCACTTCGAGCAGCTGTTTGCCCAGCTGGGCGACGTGCAGCGCCTGGCGGCCCGCCTGCGCCAGGAGGAGCGCAAGGACGAGCTGCGCATCCTGACGGTGTTCGCCTTGAGTTTCGAGGTGCTGCCGCGCGCGCTGCGGGCGTTCCGCATCCAGTACCCGGGCGTGGCGGTGACCATCGATGCGCTGCACTCGCCGCAGATCGTCGCCGCGCTGGTGCGCCAGGAGGCGGACCTGGGTTTCGTCTTCACCGGCGTGGCGCACCCCTGCTGCGCGCCGTTGCCGCTGCTGGCGCCGCTGCAGGCTGCGCCTGGTCGACCACGGTGACGCGCAGGCCCTGGCCCTGGAGCTCGTAGGCGGTGGCCAGGCCCACGATGCCTGCGCCCATGACACACGCATGCATGGTTGTTGGAACGGTTGAAGCCGGTTGGCGAAGGCGGCACTGTAGGCCCGCGCACTGGTGCCTGAACATTGCCAAGCGCGCGCGTGAGCATGCCGGCAGGTTATGGCTTGTGGGTGTTTGTCTGCATGGCAGCGCCCTGCTGCAGGCCACATAATTTTTGGTAATGCCATCCGCCGTGAATGGCATTGTTCAAGCGGGCTGCAGCCTCTCTACAGTGCCGCTGCACCGCACCACAACCATGAAAGAAGGAGACGGCAGCATGCAACCCACCACCTCTTTGGCGCTGGCCGCCGCCATCGCCGCCTGCACTCTGGCCACCGCCCACGCGGACACCCTCAAGAAGGTCGCCGACTCGGGCAAGATCACCGTGGCCTACCGCGAGTCCTCGGTGCCGTTCAGCTATCTGGCCGGCTCTGGCGGGCCGGTGGGCTTTTCGGTGGAGGTCACCAACGCCATCGTGGACGCCGTGAAGAAGCAGGTGAACAACCCCGGGCTGAAGGTGGAGATGCAGGCCGTGACATCGCAGAACCGCATCCCGCTGCTGCAAAACGGCACTGTCGACATCGAGTGCGGCTCCACCACAAACAACGCCACGCGCGGCAAGGACGTGCAGTTCGCTATCAACTACTTTTACACCGGCACCCGGCTGCTGGTGAAGAAGTCCTCGGGCATCAAGAACTACGGCGACCTCGCCAAGAAGAAGGTGGCCAGCACCACCGGCACCACCAACGCCCAAGTCATCCGCAAGTACAGCAAGGACAACAACCTGGACTTCGACATCGTCCTGGGCAAGGACCACGACGACGCCATGCTGCTGGTCGACACCGGCCGGGCCGAGGCCTTCGCCATGGACGACATCCTGCTGTTCGGCCTGAAGAACAACGCCCGAAACCCGGCCGAGTGGGAAGTGGTGGGCGATTCGCTGCAGGTCGAGCCCTATGCCTGCATGGTGCGCAAGGACGACCCGCAGTTCCAGGCTCTGGTCAATGGCGTGATCGGCGGGATGATGAAGTCGGGCGCGTTCGAGAAGCTCTACGACAAGTGGTTCATGTCGCCCATCCCGCCCAAGAACCAGGTCATCGGCCTGCCCATGAGCAAGGAACTGCGCGACAACCTCACCGCCTTGAGCGACAAGCCCGCCATGTGAGCGCGTGCGGGGCCGGGCGGCGCGGGCCATTAATAATGGTGGGTTCGCCCGCTTCACGCCTTGTGCCCCCGTCCATGCTCGCCCGCCGCCACGACCCCATCGCCGCCATCGCCACCGCCCCCGGACGCGGGGCGGTGGGCATCGTGCGCGTCTCGGGGCGCGGTCTCGCGCCGTTCGCGCAGGCGCTGCTGGGCCGCTCCCTGAAGCCGCGCCACGCGCACTACCTGCCGTTCGCCGACGAGGGCGGCCAGCCCATCGACCACGGGCTGGCGCTGTACTTCCCGGCCCCGCACAGCTACACCGGCGAGGACGTGCTGGAGCTGCAGGCCCACGGCGGCCCGGTGGTGCTGCAGCTGCTGCTCTCGCGCTGCCTGCAGGTGGCGGCCGCCGGCACGCTGGCCGGCCTGCGACTGGCCGAGCCGGGCGAATTCACCCAGCGCGCCTTCCTCAACGACAAGCTGGATCTGGCCCAGGCCGAGGCCGTGGCCGACCTGATCGACGCCAGCACCGAGGCCGCCGCCCGCGGCGCCAGCCGCTCGCTGGCCGGCGCCTTCTCCGCCGAGATTCACGCGCTGCTGGACGCCCTAGTGCACCTGCGCATGCTGGTGGAGGCCACGCTGGACTTCCCCGAGGAAGAGATCGACTTCCTGCGCAAGGCCGACGCCGCCGGCCAGCTGGCCCGGCTGCAGCAGCTGCTGGCCGGCGTGCTGCAGCGCGCCACCCAGGGCGCGCTGCTGCGCGAGGGCATCAAGGTGGTGATTGCCGGCCAGCCCAACGCCGGCAAAAGCTCGCTGCTCAACGCCCTGGCCGGCGCAGAGCTTGCCATCGTCACGCCGATCGCCGGCACCACGCGCGACAAGGTGCAGCAGACCATACAGATCGAGGGCGTGCCGCTGCACGTCATCGACACCGCCGGCCTGCGCGAGGCCGGCGACGAGGTCGAGCGCATCGGCATCGAGCGCGCCTGGGACGAGATCGCCGGCGCCGACGCCGTGCTGTTCCTGCACGACCTCACGCGCCAGCACGAGAGCGGCTACGCCAGCGCCGACCAGGCCATCGCCGCCACCCTGCAGGCAACCCTGCCCGCGGGCGTGCCCGTCATCGACGTGTGGAACAAGAGCGACGCCGCGCCCGAACCCCCGCCCGCCGCCGCGCCCGGCCATGCCAGCGTGCGCCTGTCCGCCCGCACCGGCGACGGCCTGGACGGGCTGCGCCGCAAGCTGCTGGAGGTCGCAGGCTGGCAGGCCGCACCCGAGGGTGTGTACCTGGCCCGCGCCCGCCACCTGCAGGCCCTGCACGCCGTCGACGCGCACCTGATGGAGGCCGCAGCCCAGCTGCACGGCAGCCAGCAGCCCGCGCTGGACCTGCTGGCCGAGGAGCTGCGCCTGGCGCAGAACGCGCTGAATGCCATCACCGGCGAGTTCGGCTCCGACGACCTGCTGGGCGTGATCTTTTCGCGCTTTTGCATCGGCAAATAACCCAGTTCCGCCTGGCCGTAAATATGTGTAACTCCAACTTGTGTGCCGCGGCCCGCCGCGCTACCGTTCGCGCGCGATGAATGCCCTGCCCACCGCTACCACCACGTCCAAGGCCGATCTGCGCGGCCTGATCGACGCCATCACCCACGCCACCGCCGAGGACAGCATGAACAACCTGCTGACCAGCGAGCAGTGGGACATGCTGGCCGCCTACCTGCTGCCGGTGCACCTGACTGCCGGGCAGGTGCTGTTTTCCCAGGGCACCAACGATCGCACCCTGTACCTGGTGGAAAGCGGCTCGCTCAGCGTGCATTTCGAGGACGACAAGCAGCGCCTGCGCCTGGCCATCGTGGCGCCCGGCTCCCTGGTGGGTGAGGGTTCGTTCTTCTCGCACCGCCCGCGCAGCGCCACCGTGCAGGCCGGCGCGCCTTCCAAGCTGTGGAGTCTGCCGGCCCTGCGCCATGCCGAACTGGGCAACCGCCAGCCCGCCGTGGCCCTGCAACTGGCCATGGCCGCGGGCGCGGTGCTGGCCAAGCGTCTGGGCAACCGGCGCCGGCGCATCGCCGCCACCTGAAACGCTCGGCCACTCCGCGCAATGCGGCTGGCGGAGGCTACACTCGAAACACCCCACCCGCCCCGTTTCAAGGCAAGGCATGTCGTTGTTCAGCTGGCTGTTTCCCAAGCCCAAGCGCCCGGCAGCGCGCGTCGCGCCGCCCTCCTCCGCCCACGCCCCGCTGGCCGGCGCCCGCGCCGAGGGCCGGCCGGTGCCGCCCGCCCCACAGGCTGGCACGCCCGAGGCAGGGGGCGCCCGCAGAAATGAGCGCATGGAGCGGCGCGAGCAGCTGTACGCCGTGGTGCGCGACGTGATGGTGCGCGCCGGCGTGCTCTCGGCCGGCTACAAGTTCAAAGTGCTGTCGCTGGACCAGCGCGGCGCGCAGTTCCTGGTCATGATCGACCTGGCGCCCGAATACAGCCTGGAGCCGCTGCGCAGCAACGAGATCGAGGCGCTCATCGTGCAGACCGCCAGGGCGCGCTGCGACATCCTGATAACCTCGGTCTACTGGCGCCTCAACCAGCAGCTGGGCGCCCGCCCCGGCGCGGTGCCGCGGCCCACCCCGGGCCTGGCGGCGGTGCCGGCGCCGCAGGTTTCCTCCCCGGTCATCGGAGCCCAGGCCCAGATGCCGGCACGCCCCGCGCCCGTGCGCCCACCGTGGGCCGGCGCGGCTTCGCGACCGGCGCCGCTGGTGCCGCCCCAGCCGGGACAGCGTCCGGCCGCGCAACAGTTCGATCCCATCGAGCCCGACGAGGTGGCCGCCTTCAAGCAGGCCCTGGCCAGCGCCGCCGCGGCACGCCCCACACCCGTGGCGCGGCCCGAGCCCGGCGTCACCACGCGCAGCGGCCCGCTGCTGCCGCCCGCCTCTGGCTTCGAGGACACCTTGCTGCCCGGCCAGGAAAGCCGCAGCGGCGATCTGAGCACCACCCAGTACGGCGACCTGGACTGAAAGAAGAAAAAAGCAAGGGCGCGCCGAGCCTCAGTGCCCGCCGAAGTCCACCAGCGTGTACAGCGGCAGGCCGGCGGCTCTCAGCCGTTGCGAGCCGCCCAGCTCGGGCAGATCGACGATGGCAGCGCCCTCCATGACCTGGGCGCCCAGCTTTTCCAGCAGTTTCTTGCCAGCCATCATGGTGCCGCCGGTGGCGATCAGATCGTCCACCAGCAGCACGCGGTCGCCCGGGCGCACGGCATCGGCGTGCAGCTCGACTGTGGCACTGCCGTACTCCAGCTCGTAGGTTTCCTCCACCGTGGTGAAAGGCAGCTTGCCCTTCTTGCGGATGGGCACGAAGCCCACGTTCAGCTCATAGGCCACCACGGCGCCCAGGATGAAGCCGCGCGCATCCAGCCCCGCCACCACGTCCGGGCGCAGGGCGCGGTCCATGTAGCGGTGCACGAAAGCGTCGATCAGCACGCGAAAGACTTGGGGATCCTGCAGCAGCGGGGTGATGTCGCGGAACTGCACGCCCGGCGCCGGCCAATCGGGGACGGTGCGGATGTGCTGGCGCAGATAGTCGTTGACGCTCAGGTCGTGCATGGCAAGGCGGGCAGTGCAAAAAACAGCCGGCAAGTGTAGGGCCTGGCCGCATCAGCCCCGCAGCAGGCGCTGCTCGGCCAGCGCCAGCGCCGTAGGGTGGCCCGACAGCACCAGCGTGTCCCCCGCGGCCAGCGGCCTGCCGCCCTGGGCCGACGTGTGCCCGCTGGCGCTGCGCACGCTCACCAGCCGCACGCCGATGGCGTGCAGGGGCAGCTCCTGCGGCGCCTGGCCCAGCGCGGCGGCACCGGCAGGCAGGGTAACGGTGGCCAGGCGCTCCTGGTCGCGCTCGGCCACGGTGTCGTCGTCCGCGCCATGAAAGTAGCCGCGCAGCAGGCCATAGCGCGCATCGCGCTGGTCGCGCACCACGCGCAGCACGCGGCGCATGGGCACGCCCAGCAGGGCCAGAGCGTGGCTGGCCAACATCAGCGAGCCCTCGATGGCCTCGGGCACGACCTCGGTGGCGCCAGCGGCCTGCAGCTGGTCCAGGTGGGTGTCGTCCTGGGTGCGCACCACCACCGGAACGTGCGGGGCGTGGGTGCGGGCGCTGGCCAGCACCTTCAACGCCGCCGGCGTGTCCAGGTAGGTCACCACCACGGCGGCGGCGCGCGCCAGGCCGGCGGCCATCAACGCCTGCAGCCGCGTCGCGTCTCCATAAACCACCGAATTGCCGGCCGCGGCGGCCTGGCGCACGCGGTCGGGGTCCAGATCCAGCGCCATGTAGGCGATGCCCTCGCCCTCCAGCATGCGCGCCAGGTTCTGCCCGCAGCGGCCATAGCCGCAAATCAGCACGTGGCCGCTGGTATTGATGGCCTGGCGGGCGATGGTGGTGACCTGCAGCGACTGGTGCATCCAGTCGCTGGCCGCCAGCTTCATGACGATGCGGTTGCTGTGCAGCACCAGGAAGGGGGTGGCCAGCATGGACAGCACCATGGCGGCCAGCACCGGGTTCATGAGGGCCGGCTCGACCAGTGCGTGGGTCTGCATCAGGCTCAGCAGCACGAAACCGAACTCGCCCGCCTGCCCCACGAACAGGGCGGTGCGCAGCGACACGCCAGCGGTGGCGCCCTGCACCCGCGCCAGCGCCACGATGATGGCCGTCTTGGCCAGCAGCGGCACCAGCAGCAGGGCCAGCACCAGGGCCCAGCGCTCGATCAGGATGTGCCAATCCAGCATCATCCCCACGGTGATGAAGAACAGCCCCAGCAGCACGTCGTGGAAGGGGCGGATGTCCGTGCCCACCTGGTGGCGGTACTCGGTTTCGGACACCAGCACGCCGGCAATGAAGGCGCCCAGCGCCAACGACAGCCCGGCCAGCTCGGTCAGCCAAGCCAGCCCCAGCGTGACCAGCAGCAGGTTGAGCATGAACAGCTCGTCGCTTTTGCGTCGCGCCACCAGGGTCAGCCACCAGCGCATGACGCGCTGCCCGCCCACCAGCAGCACGCCGACCAGCAGCACCGCCTTCAGCAAGGCCAGGCCCAGAGCCAGCAGCAGCTGGTCGGGCGAGGAGCCCAGTGCCGGGATCAGTACCAGCAGCGGCACCACTGCCAGGTCCTGGAACAGCAGGATGCCCAGCACACGCCTGCCATGCTCGCTCTCCAGCTCGCCGCGCTCGGACAGCAGCTTGACCACGATGGCCGTGCTGCTCATGGCCAGGGTGCCGCCCAGCGCCAGCGCCGACTGCCAGCCCATCTGCCAGACCCCGCCGGCCAGCCGCGACAGCGCCAGCAAGGCGGCCGTGAACACCGCCGCGGACACCACCACCTGCAGCAGTCCCAGCCCGAACACGTGCCGGCGCATGGCGCGCAGCTTGGGCAGATTGAACTCCAAACCGATGGTGAACATCAGGAACACGACGCCGAATTCGCCCAGGTGGCGCACACCTTCAGAATTGCTGGTCAGCGCCAGCGCGTGCGGGCCGATCAGGATGCCGGCGGCCAGGTAGCCCATCATGGGCGGCAGGCGCAGGCTGCGGCAGGCCACCACGCCCAGCACGGCGGCGAGCAGGTAGAGCAGGGTCAGCGCGAGAGAGGACATGTGCGATCGTAGTGCGGGCGCCCATGGCCCGCCGATAGAATTTCACCATGCCCCACGATGCCGACGACCGCCCTCTCCTGCCTGCCGCCGAGCAGGTCCTGCGCCAGGCGCGCGAGACCCTGGCCGCCGAGGCCCAGGCGCTGCAGGACATGAGCGCCCGGCTGGGCCAGCCCTTCGTGCTGGCCGTGCAGCGCATGCTGGACATCACCGGGCGCGTGGTCGTCATGGGCATGGGCAAGAGCGGGCACGTGGGCCGCAAGATCGCCGCGACTCTTGCTTCCACCGGCACCCCCGCCTTCTTCGTGCACCCGGCCGAGGCCAGTCACGGCGACCTGGGCATGGTGACCACCGGCGACCTGGTGCTGGCCCTGTCCAACAGCGGCGAGAGCAGCGAGCTGACCGTGCTGCTGCCCGTGCTGCGCCGCCAGGGCGTGCCGCTGGTGGCGCTGACCGGCGGGCTGCAGTCCACGCTGGCGCGCCATGCCGACGTGGTGCTGGACTGCAGCGTCGCACGCGAGGCCTGCCCGCTCAACCTGGCCCCCACTGCCAGCACCACCGCCCAGCTGGCCATGGGCGACGCCCTGGCCGTGGCGCTGCTGGATGCGCGGGGTTTTCGGCCCGAGGACTTCGCCCGTTCGCACCCCGGCGGGGCGCTGGGCCGGCGCCTGCTGACCCACGTGCGGGACGTCATGCGCGCCGGCGCCGACGTGCCGCGTGTGCCGCCGCAGGCTTCTTTCAGCGAGCTGATGCGCGAGATGAGCGCCAAAGGCCTGGGCGCCGCCGCCGTCGTGGACGAGGACGGCCGCCCGCTGGGCATCTTCACGGACGGTGACCTGCGCCGGCGCATCGAGGCCGGCGCCGAGCTGCGCGGCGTGCTGGCGCGCGACGTGATGCACTCGCGCCCGCGCACCATCGCCGCCGATGCCCTGGCCGCCGACGCCGCCCAGACCATGGAACGACACGCCATCACCAGCGTGCTGGTGACCGAGGGCGACGGCACGCTGGTGGGCATGGTGCACATCGGCGACCTGATGCGCGCCAAGGTGATCTGATGGCCGGCACGCCCCCACCCCTGGCCCCCGTGCTGCAATTTCCGCCTGAGCTGCTGCTGCGCGCGCAGGACGTGCGCGTGGCTTTCTTTGACGTCGACGGCGTGCTGACCGACGGCAGCCTGTACTTTTCCGCCGAAGGTGAAACGCTCAAGCGCTTCCACACCCTGGACGGCCACGGCCTGAAGCTGCTGCAACAGGGCGGCATCACGCCGGCCGTGGTCACCGGGCGCGACTCGCCCGCGCTGCGCCTGCGCCTGTCGGCCCTGGGCGTGGCGCACGCGCGCTTCGGCACCGAAGACAAGCGCCCCGCTGCCGAGGCCATCCTGGCCGAGCTGGGCTTGGACTGGCACCAGGCCGCCGCCATGGGCGACGACTGGCCCGACCTGCCCGTGATGCGCCGCGCCGCCCTGGCCTGCGCGCCGCAGGGCGCCCATGCCGAGGTGCGGGCCGTGGCCCACCACGTCACCACTGCGCTGCCCGGCGCCGGAGCCGCGCGCGAGCTGTGCGACCTGCTGCTGGTGGCCAGCGGCCGCTACTCCGGCCTGCTGGCCGCCTACGCCGGGTGACGGTGCCGCCCATGCGCCTGCGCCACGCCTGGGAGCGCCTGTCGCTGTACCTGCCCGTGCTGCTCATGGGCCTGCTGGCTTTGAGTACCTGGTGGCTGGTGCGCAACGCGCCCACCCCCGTGCAGCCTGCAGCCGAGCGGCCGTTGGCGCACGAGCCCGACTACTACATGCGCGACTTCTCTGTCAAAACCTTCGACGCCACAGGGCGCCTGGCCAGCGAGGTGCGCGGCACGTTGGCCCAGCACTACCCCGACACTGACACCCTGGAGATCGACCAGGCCCGCATGCGCTCTGTGAGCGAGAACGGACAGGTCAGCACCGCCAGCGCCAATCGCGCCGTGTCCAACGCCGACGGCTCCGAGGTCCAGCTGTTCGGCCAGGCCGTGGTGGTGCGCGAACCCATGGCGCGCGCCGGTGCCGCGCCCACGCCGCGGCTGGAGTTCGCTGGCGAATTCCTGCACGCCTGGACGCGCGAGGAGCGGGTGCGCTCCAACCAGCCGGTCACGCTCAAGCGCGGCAATGACGTCTTCACCGCCGACAGCCTGGAGTACGACCACCTGTCGCAGGTGCTGCAGCTGCAGGGCCGCGTGCACGGCACGCTGCAGCCGGCGCCGGCGCGCCGCTGAACGGCCATGGCGCAGCCGCTGGCCTTCATCACCGGCGCCTCCAGCGGCATTGGCCAGGCGCTGGCCCTGCACTACCTGCAAGCCGGCTGGCGCGTGGCGCTGGCCGCACGCCGTGAAGATAGGATGAAATCGTGGCTCAAGGCGCATACAGCAAGCGCGAGCAGCTATGAAATCTATAGTTGTGACGTGAGCCGGCCGGACAGCGTCATCGCCGCCGCCCAGGCCTGCATCGCGCGCCAGGGCCTGCCTGACGTGGTGATCGCCAACGCCGGTATCAGCATCGGCATGGACACGGCCGAGCGCGCGGACATCGACGTCATGGCCCGCGTGCTGGCCACCAACAACCTGGGCATGGCCGCCACCTTCCATCCCTTCGTCGCGCCCATGCGCGCACGCGGCAGCGGCCGGCTGGTCGGCATTGCCAGCGTGGCGGGCATTCGCGGGTTGCCGGGGCATGGCGCCTATTGCGCCAGCAAGGCGGCGGTCATCAGCTACTGCGAAAGCCTGCGCGGCGAATTGCGCGGCACGGGCGTGCGCGTGGTTACCCTGAGCCCTGGCTACGTGGACACGCCGCTCACGCGAGAGAACCGCTATGCCATGCCTTTCCTGATGCGCCCCGAGGCCTTTGCCGCACAGGCTGCGCGCGCCATCGCGGCAGGCACCAGTTACCGCGTCATTCCCTGGCAGATGGGCGTGGTGGCCAAGCTGCTGCGAGCCCTGCCCGATGCGCTGCTGGACCGCCTCCTGGCCGGACGGCCGCGCAAGCACCGCCAGGCGCAGGGAGGCAGGACGGACTAGGCGCCATCAGCGGGAGGCACAAAAAGAAAAAGGCTCCGGGAGGAGCCTTTTTGCTTCAAGCCGCGCGCCCTTTGCAGGGCCGTGCGGCTGCCGACGTGCTGATTAGTAACCGCCGCCGTTGTTGTTGCCACCGCCGTAGCCGCCACGGCCACCGCCGCTGCCGCCACGGGGACCGGCGCCGTAGGGGCTGCGGAAGCCGCCTTCGCTGCGGCCACCGCCGCCGTAGCCGCCGCCACCACCGCTGCGGCCACCGCCGCCGCCGTAGCCGCCGCCACCACCGAAGCCGCCACCACCACCGCCGAAGCCGCCACCGCTGCGCGGGGGACGGGGCTCCATCGGACGTGCTTCATTGACGACGATGCTGCGGCCGCCCAGAGACTGGCCGTTCATGCCGTTGATGGCTTGCTGCGCTTCCGCGTCGCTCGCCATCTCGACGAAACCGAAACCCTTGGAGCGGCCGGTATCGCGCTCCATCATGACCTTGGCGCTGGTGACCGCGCCGAACTGGCCGAAGGCCTGCTCCAGGTCCTGATCGCGCACGGAATAGGGCAGATTGCCTACGTACAGTTTGTTGCCCATCACGGGACTCCTCAAAAACAAATGGATTTAGCGACGGAGTCCCGAACCCGCAGCCAGTGAATCACAAAGACGCCCTATGCGCGAAAACTGACGGATCACCGCAACCTCGGCAGGCTGAAAAAACGCCTGCTCGAACATTATGGAGCACAAAACTGCCGCACTTACAACCGTTTTTCGCCTGAATTGTTGCCAAGCTGCTTCAGCGACACAGCGCGCCCCTGAGCGTGGCGGCGCCGCTACAATTCGCCCCGGTCCATGGGGAGTAGCCTGCCTGCAGTGACAGGAGGCATGCATCAACAGACTTGGCGCCTTGCGCGCCATGGTGCATGCGGCCCGCGGCGCAATGCTGCGGGCGGGGCGAGACCATTGGCTGCGCGCCGATCCGAACGTGGCCGGAGGTCGGGCGTGGCCAATGCTGTCCGCGTCATTCCGGCCGCGCCTTTCCCGCATCTATCCATGGAAGCCTTCTTCATTTCCTCCGCTGTCGTCGCCCTGGCCGAGATGGGCGACAAGACGCAGCTGCTGTCGCTGGTGCTGGCCGCGCGCTTTCGCAAGCCCTGGCCGATCGTGGCCGGCATCTTCGTGGCCACGCTGCTCAACCACGCGCTGGCCGGCGCCGTGGGCGCCTGGGTGACCACGGTGCTGGGCCCGCAGGCGCTGCGCTGGGGCCTGGGCGTGTCGTTCATCGCCATGGCGGTGTGGATGCTGATCCCGGACAAGCTGGACGAGGACGAAGCCGGCGGCGCCGCGCCACGCCTGGGGGTGTTCGGCGCCACCGCGGTGGCCTTCTTCCTGGCCGAGATGGGTGACAAGACCCAGGTGGCCACCGTGATGCTGGCCGCGCAGTACAGCAGCTACGCGGCGGTGGTGGCCGGCACCACGCTGGGCATGATGCTGGCCAATGCGCCAGTGGTCTGGCTGGGCGAGCGCATCACCCGGCGCGTGCCGATACGCACGGTGCACGCGGTGTCGGCCGTCATCTTCCTGGTGCTGGGTGTCATGACCCTGCTGGCGCCCGCTTTGGCATAATCATCCTCTCAAAACGCGCCGATTTGCACCGCTTGCGGGCGCTTTACAAATCCTGCTAAAGACGTGGCCATCGCGCGCATGCAATCCGGCCCGGCCCGTTTTTAGCGAGAGCCGGGCTTTTTTGTTCATGCCGTCGTTCATCGCCACCCCGCAAACCATGCACTTTGCCCAGGCGCTGCCGCTGGCCTGCGGCGCCTCGATCCGCGATTACACGCTGGCCTACGAAACCTACGGGCAGCTGAACGCGGATAAGAGCAACGCCGTGCTGGTGTGCCACGCGCTCAATGCCTCGCACCACGTGGCCGGCAGCTACGAGGGCCAGCCCAAAAGCGAGGGCTGGTGGGACAACATGATCGGCCCGGGCAAGAGCGTGGATACCAACCGCTTCTTCGTCATCGGCATCAACAATCTGGGTTCGTGCTTCGGCTCAACCGGGCCCATGCACACCCACCCGGACACGGGCGAGATCTATGGCGCGGACTTTCCCGTGGTCACGGTGGAGGACTGGGTCAACGCCCAGGCGCGGCTGCTGGACGCGCTGGGCATCCAGCAGCTGGCCGCTGTCATGGGCGGCAGCCTGGGCGGCATGCAGGCATTGAGCTGGACGCTGCAATACCCCGAACGCATGCGCCATGCAGTGGTGGTGGCCAGCGCACCCAACCTGACGGCGGAGAACATCGCCTTCAACGAGGTGGCGCGCCGCGCCATCGTGACCGATCCGGACTTCCACGGCGGGCATTTCTACCGCCACGGCGTGATTCCAAAGCGCGGCCTGCGCATCGCCCGCATGATCGGCCACATCACTTACCTGTCCGACGACGTGATGAACGAGAAGTTCGGCCGTGAGCTGAGGAACGCGGTCAATGGCGGCTACCAGTACAGCACGCAGGACGTGGAGTTCCAGATCGAGAGCTACCTGCGCTACCAGGGCGACAAGTTCAGCGACTACTTCGACGCCAACACCTATCTCTTGATCACCCGCGCGCTGGACTATTTCGACCCGGCGCGCTCCCACGGCGGCAGTCTGGCGCAGGCACTGGCAGCGGCGCGTGCGCGCTTCTTGCTGGTGAGCTTTTCCACCGACTGGCGCTTTTCGCCCTCGCGCAGCCGCGAGATCGTCCACGCGCTGCTGGAAAACCGCCGCAGCGTGGCCTACGCCGAAATCGACGCGCCCCACGGACACGACGCCTTCCTGCTGGACGATGCGCGCTACATGGCTGTGGTGCGCGCCTATTTCGACAACATCGCAAAGGAGATGGCATGAGCGACCACGCCACCATGGATGCCATCGCCCGCCTGGTGCCCGAGGGCAGCCGCGTGCTCGACCTCGGGTGCGGCGACGGCGCGCTGCTGGACCTGCTGCAGCGCACCCGCGGCTGCACCGGCTATGGCATCGAGATCGCCGACGACAACGTGCTGGCCTGCGTGCGCCGTGGGGTGGACGTGATCCAGCTCAACCTGGACGAAGGGCTGGCCCTGTTCGAGGACAACAGCTTCGACGTGGTGCTGCAGATCGACACGCTGCAGCACCTGCGCAACGCCGAGGTCATGCTGCGCGAGACCGCCCGGGTGGGCAAGAGCGGCATCGTCGCCTTCCCCAACTTCGCGCACTGGCCCAACCGGCTGTCGGTGCTGCGCGGGCGCATGCCCGTGACGCGGCGCCTGCCCTACCAGTGGTACGACACGCCCAACATCCGCGTGGGAACGTACAAGGACTTCGAGGTGCTGGCGCACAAGAACCGACTGCGCGTGCGCGATGCCTTCGGCCTGCAGGACGGACGCGTGGTGCGCTGGCTGCCCAATGCACGCGCGGGCACGGCGGTATTCCACTTCGAACACGCCTGAGCAGGCGTCTCAAAAATCATAGCTGCCAGCGCTTGCTTGGCGGGCATTTGAGGCCAAAAACACCCTGAAATCCGGAAATCGGGGCATCGGGCGGACGGCCCGCCTACGCATCTTTGCGTACGGGAAGTCGTGAATAAATGTAACTCCCATCCTGCCGTAGATTGAGTGCCCGCCGCTTTTTTGCCTGGCGCGTCACCTTTTTCTGCCGCAGGAGTTTGCCCCATGGCTGCCGCCCCCCATCCCGCTCCACGCAACCGATCCGTCGCCCGGCGCGTCACCCTCCTGGCCCTGGCCCTGGTGGCGGGCGTGCTGGTGCTGCTGGGCGTGGCCCTGACCGTGCTCACCGAGCGCAGCACGCGCGAGCAGCTGGTGCTGAGCGTGGGTACCACCGCCCAGGCCGTGGCCCAGTCGCTGGACGCGGCCGACAACACCAACCGCGAGATGGTGCGCGGCGCCATGCGGGGCTTCCAGCGCTATTTCGAGGCCACCATGCAGCTGGACGAGGGCACGGGTGAGCTGCGCAGCTACGGCGGCCTGGTCAACGGCGACTACAGCTCGGTGGACAAGTTCGCCAACGAGACCGGCGGCGTGGCCGCCGTGTACGGCAGGAAAGGCGACGACTTCGTCACCATTACCACCTCGGTCAAGAACGCCGAGGGCCAGCGCGCGCTGGACGTACCGCTGGCGCGCACTGACCCGGCCCTGGCCGCCGCCCTCAAGGGCGAGCCCTACACCGGCCTGGTCACCCTCCAGGGCAAGGCCTACATGGGCCACTACCAGCCGATCAAGGACGGCGCAGGCAAGCCCGTGGCCCTGCTGTTCATCGGCAACGACGTGAGCCTGTTCCAGTCCATGCTGCAAAAGCAGGTGGAGCAGACGCACTTCTTCGAGCACGGCGGCGTGTACGTGATCGCCCCCGGCGCCACGCTGGAACAGGCGCGCTTCATCTACCACCCCAGCGCGCGCGGGCGCACGGTGCTGGAGGCCTTCCCGCAGGCGCGGCCCTTCCTGCAGGCCCTGGCCGATGCGCCCGATGGCTATGTGCGCGAGGCCCAGGCCCTGCTGCAGCCGGCCACCGAAGACGCCTGGGCCCTGATGCGCAAGACCCAGGGCGGCTGGTGGGTGGTGGCCGAGGTGCCGGACTCCGAAGCCATGGCCGGCCAGCACCGCATCAACACCGCCCTGTGGCTGCTGATGGCGCTGGCGCTGGCGCTGCTGGGCGCGGGGCTGCTGATCATGCTGCGCCGCGGCGTCAGTCAGCCCCTGGGCAGCCTGACCCGCGCCGTCACCCTGGTGGCGCACGGCGACCTGACGCAGAGCTTTACCACCACCCGCCGCGACGAGATCGGCGCCCTGGTGCAGGAAGTGGAGGGCATGCGCCAGCGTTACGTGCAGATGCTGCAGCAGGTGCGCACAGCCGCCGGCAGCATCGACACCGCCAGCGCCGAGATCGCCAGCGGCAACCAGAACCTGTCCGAGCGCACCGAAGCCACGGCGAGCAGCCTGGCCGAGACGGCACAAAGCATGGAGCAGCTCACCGCCACCGTGCAGCAGACAGCGGACGCCGCGCGCCAGGCCAACCAGCTCGCCGCCTCGGCCGCCGAGGTGGCTGCGCGCGGTGGCCAGGCCGTCAGCGAGGTGGTCAGCACCATGGGCGAGATCAACGACGCCAGCCGCAAGATCGCCGACATCATCCAGGTCATCGACGGCATTGCCTTTCAGACCAACATCCTGGCGCTGAACGCCGCCGTCGAGGCGGCCCGCGCCGGCGAACAGGGCCGGGGCTTCGCCGTCGTGGCCGGCGAGGTGCGGGCACTGGCCGGCCGCTCGGCCGAGGCGGCGCGCGAGATCCGCCAGCTCATCCAGGCTTCGGTGGGCAAGGCCGAGTCCGGCGCGCGGCTGGTGCAGCACGCCGGCAGCACCATGGACGAGATCGTGGGCAGCGTGCAGCGCGTGGGCGACATCGTCAGCGAGATCACCGCCGCCGCGGCCGAGCAGGCCGGCGGCATCGGCCAGGTCAATCAGGCCGTGGGCCAGCTGGACCAGATGACGCAGCAAAACGCCGCCCTGGTCGAGGAATCCGCCGCCGCCGCGCTCAGCCTGCGCGAGCAGGCCGCGCGCCTGGCCGCTGCCGTGCAGGTCTTCAAGCTGGACTCCGCCGCCCAGCTCGGGGCGCCCGGCGCCGCTCCCCTGGCACTGCAGGGCGGCTGAGCGCCCGCGGCGGGCCGCACGGGCAGGGTATTCTCGCGGCCTCGACCCGCTCATCTCCTCGCCGTGCCGCCTCTCGACGTATTCACCATGCTGGTCATGACGGCCGCGGCGTCCTTCGCCATGGCCGGCGCCATGGGGGCGGTGCGGCCGCACAAGCGCGAGGGCGTGGGCCTGTGGGCGCTGGCGCTGCTGCTGCACGCCAGCTGCTACGTGCTGTACGCGCTGCGCGGCGTGGCGCCCGACTGGGCCAGCGTGGTGCTGGCCAACACGCTGCTCTCCGGCTCCTTCGCGCTCACCCTGGCAGCGGTGGAACAGTTCCAGGGCCGGCCGCAGCCCTGGTGGCGCATGGCCGTGCCGCTGGTGGTGGTAGCGGCGCTGTTTGCCTGGTTCATCGACAGCTACGCCGCCCGGCAGATGGTCTCCGGCACCGTGCTGCCGGCGCAGCTGCTGCTGGTGCTGTGGGCCCTGTGGCGGCCGCACTCGCCCGAACAGCGGCGCGGCGCGCTGCTGCTCAGCGTGTGCGTACTGATCGAGGTGCTGCTGCTGGCCGGGCGCGGCTGGCTGGCCCTGACCGGGCGCATGGACAACACCGGCCTGCTGCAGATCAGCCCCAGCCAGTCCGTGGTGTTCGTGATGGCCTTCGTCACCGTCATCCTGTCCTCGCTGGGCTTCATCCTGATGACCAAGGACCGGGCCGACGCTGCCAACCTGCGCCTGGCCACCCACGACCCCCTGACCGGCGTGGTGAACCGCCGCGCCCTGCTGCAGGTGCTGGCGCGCGACGTGGCCCAGGCCGCGCGTGCCCGCACGGCCTATGCGCTGGTGCTGCTGGACATCGACCACTTCAAGGCCGTCAACGACAACCACGGCCATTTGGCGGGCGACCAGGTGCTGCGCCACGTCGCCCAGGTGCTGGGCACGCGGCTGCGCCGGCAGGACCTGCTGAGCCGCTACGGCGGCGAGGAATTCCTGGTGCTGCTGCCCGATACCGACCTGGCCGGTGCGCTGCAGCTGGCCGAGGCGCTGCGCCATGCCGTGCAGGCTACGCCCTGCCCGCACGCGAGCGGGCTCATCGGCGTCACAGTCAGCCTGGGCGTGTGCGCCGCGCGGCCGCACGGGCCGGACTGCGGCGAGGCGCCGATCGAGTCCGCCGACCAGGCCCTGTACGCCGCCAAGGCCGCCGGGCGCAACTGCGTGCGCCATGGCCCCGCGCCGGACTGCGGCGCCGGCGCTGACGTATCCTGACCCCTTTCCCCCTTTCGCTTCGACGCCGCTGGAGACGACTGCCATGAACGCCCCCCTGCCCACCGCCGCACTCGACCCCGTCCTGGCCCTGGAGCGCGTCTCGCGCACCTGGGACGAGAGCATCGTGCGCGAGCTGACCGACTACATCCGCATCCCTGCCAAGTCGCCCGGCTTCGCCCCCGACTGGCAGGAGCAGGGCCACCTGGAGACGGTGCTGCGCAACACCGCGAGCTGGATCGAGGCGCAAAAAGTCGCCGGCCTGCAGCTGGAGATCGTGCGCCTGCCCGGGCGCACGCCAGTACTGTTCTTCGAGGTCGCCGCCACGCGCGCGGCCAGCAGCCAGACGGTGCTGATGTACGGCCACCTGGACAAGCAGCCCGAGTTCGACGGCTGGCGCGCCGACCTGGGGCCGTGGAGCCCGAAATACGAGGACGGCAAGCTCTACGGCCGCGGCGGCGCCGACGACGGCTACGCGGCGTATGCCAGCATCGCCGCGGTGCAGGAACTCAAGCGCCAGGGCGTGGAGCACCCGCGCATCGTCGGCCTGATCGAGACCTGCGAGGAAAGCGGCTCGGCCGACCTGCCGGCCTACATCGACGCGCTCAAGGGCCGCCTGGGCGACGTGCAGCTGGTCATCTGCCTGGACTCGGGCGCCGGCAACTACGACCAGCTGTGGCTCACCACCAGCCTGCGCGGCATGGCCAGCGGCACGCTCAAGGTGGAGATCCTGACCGAGGGCGTGCACTCGGGCGATGCCTCGGGCCTGGTGCCCTCGTCGTTTCGCATCATGCGCCAGGTGCTCGACCGGCTGGAGGACTCGGCCACCGGGCGCCTGCTGCCCGCCAGCTTCCACTGCGAGGTGCCGCAAGAGCGCCTGGCCCAGGCGCGCGCCACCGCCGCCATCCTGGGCGACGAGGTCTGGCGGCGCTTTCCCTGGGCGCACGCGGACTGCGGCGGCTCGACGCTGTTCGCCCTGCCCACCACCCAGGACCCGGTGCAGGCCCTGCTCAAGCGCACCTGGGAGCCCACGCTGTCGGTGACCGGCGCCGAGGGCTTTCCGCAGCTGAAGGACGCAGGCAACGTGCTGCGGCCCTATACCGCCTTCAAGCTCAGCCTGCGCCTGCCGCCGCTGGTGGACGCCGCCAGCTGCGTGCAACAGATGAAGACGCTGCTGGAAGACAACGCCCCCTACCAGGCCAAGGTGACCTTCGAGAGCGCCGGCGCCGCCAGCGGCTGGAACGCCCCCGACATCGCCCCCTGGTTCGGCAGCGCGCTGGACGCGGCCAGCCAGGCGCACTTCGGCGCGCCCTGCGGCTTCATCGGCCAGGGCGGCACCATCCCGCTCATGAACATGCTCAGCGAGGGCTTCCCCAAGGCGCAGATGATGGTCTGCGGCGTGCTGGGCCCGAAGAGCAACGCCCACGGGCCCAACGAATTCCTGCACGTGCCCTACGCCAAGCGGCTGACGGCGGCGGTGGCGCAGGTCGTCGCGGCCATGCCGTGATGGAGTTGATGGTGTTTTTGGCCTCCAGCTTGATGCGCAAGCGCGGGCAGCTATCAAATAACTAGCAACTCATGCGCATCCTGCTGGCCGAGGACGAGCCCGAGCTGGCGCGCTGGCTGGTGCAGGCGCTGGCCCAGTCCGCGCTGCAGGTGGACTGGGTCAACGACGGGCGGCTGGTGCTGCCGGCGCTGCGCGGCACGCGCTACGACGCGCTGGTGCTCGACCTGGGCCTGCCCGGGCGCGAGGGCACCGACGTGCTGGAGGACCTGCGCGACGCCGGCGAGCAGCTGCCGGTGCTGATCCTCACCGCGCGCGACTCGCTCATGGGGCGCGTGCACCTGCTGCGCGCCGGCGCCGACGACTTCCTGGCCAAGCCCTTCGAGATGGCCGAGCTGGAGGCGCGCCTGCTGGCCCTGGTGCGCCGTGCGCGCGGGGCCGAGCACCCGCGCTTTGCCTGCGGCCCGCTGGTGTGGGACCCGCTGGCGCAGCAGCTCTTGCTGCGCCACCAGCCGCTCAAGCTCAGCGCGCGCGAGCACGCGCTCTTGCGCGCGCTGGTGCAGCACAGCGGCGAGCCCATGTCCAAGCGCGACCTGCTCGAGCGCCTGTTCGCCGACGAGGCGGACGTGCAGCCGGAGGCGGTGGAGGTGCTGGTGCACCGCCTGAGAAAGCGCCTGGAGGGCAGCGGCGTGCGCATCACCACGCTGCGGGGGCTGGGCTACGTGCTGGAGCCGGGCGCCCAGCCCCAGGCTGATGCCCCCGCCCCGTGAGCGCCGCTGGGCGCGCTGGAGCCTGCGGCGCACGCTGCTGGCGGTGCTGCTGCCCGGGCTGGTGCTGGTCATGGGGCTGGAGCTCATGGTGAGCTGGCGCAACGACCTGGCCGCCGCCAACGCGGCGTTCGACCGCTCGCTGCTGGGCGCCATCAAGGCCATGGACGCCAACATCTCCACCGACGACGGCGGCCTGTCGGTGGAGCTGCCCTACCGCATGCTCGAATTCTTCGAGCTCACCGCCAGCGGCCAGGTGTTCTACCGCGTGGCCAGCGGCGACGGGCTGGTGGAGATCGGCGATGCCGGCCTGCCCGCGCCGCCCCTGCCGCTGGTGGACGGGCGGCCGCAGTTCCACGACGCGCAGTTTCTCGGCGTGCCGGTGCGCGTGGGCTCGTACGCGCGGCAGCTGCCGCGGCCGCTGTCGCAGGGCTCGCACTCCGACCGCGTGCTGATCCAGGTGGCCGAGACGCTGCAAAGCCGCCAGGACTTCACGCGCCGGCTGCTGCTGGAGAGCGTGGCGCGCGACGTGCTGCTGCTGCTGGCGGCCCTGGCGCTGGTGGCGCTGGCGGTGCACGGCGCGCTGCGGCCGCTGTCGCGCCTGCGCGCGGAGGTGGCCGCGCGCGGCAGCGCCGACCTGGCGCCCATCGACCCGCAGCGCGTGCCCAAGGACGTGCAGCCGCTGGTGCAGGCCATCAACCTGCACATGCAGCGCTACCAGCAGGTGCTGGGCCAGCAGCGGCGCTTCATCGACGACGCCTCGCACCAGCTGCGCACGCCGCTGACCACGCTGGCCACGCAGGTGGCGTTCGCGCTGCGCGAGCGCGACGCCGCGCGGCGCGACGCGGCGCTGCTGGCGCTCAAGGAGCAGGTGGACGGCGCCATCCGCCAGGCCAACCAGATGCTGGCGCTGGCGCGCGCCGACGCCGCGCCGCTGGACGGCCCGGGCGCGCCGGTGGACCTGCTGGCGCTGGCCGAGGGCGTGGCGCGCCAGCTGTGGCCGCTGGCGCGCCAGCACGGCATCGACCTGGGGCTGGAGCCGCTGCAAGGCGCCGACGCCGGCCCCAACGCCGACGCCGGCCCCGATGCCGCGCCCGCCCAGGCCCGCGGGCACGCGGCGCTGCTGCACGAGGCGCTGGCCAACTTGCTGCACAACGCCCTCTTGCACGCGCCGCGCGGCGGGCACGTGACGGTGCAGGCCGGCGTGCGGGGCGGGCAGGCGCTGCTGGTCGTGTGCGACGACGGCCCGGGCATGCCGCCGCAGGCGCGCGCGCGCCTGGGCGAGCGCTTCCTGCACGTGCCGGGCGCGCCCGCCCGGCCGGGCGCGCCGCGCGGCAGCGGCCTGGGCCTGGCCATCGCCCAGGCCATCGCCCAGCGCCACGGCGGCGCGCTCGAGCTGCACGAGGCGCGCCCCGGCCAGCCGCGCCCGGGCCTGCGGGCCACGCTGCACTGGCCGCTGGCGCCGGCGGCCCAGGCCGCGCCCGGGCTGCCGGCCGATCAGGGATAACCCTGTTTTTTTGCCCCCCGCGCTGAAAGCCGCGCGAAAGCCGGCGTTTCCTACAGTGCCAGCTCGCCCACGTTCGCGCCGCTGGCGGTGCCGCACGCTGGTGAATTCCTTCCCGTCCGCTCCCGAGGAGACATCCCATGAAGAAGACCCTGCGTTTTGCCCTGGCCAGCGCCGCGCTGGCGCTCACCGGCACCCTGGCCGCGGCCGGCCCGCTGGACAAGACCGAATGCATCGCCCCGGCCAAGCCCGGCGGCGGCTTCGACCTGACGTGCAAGCTGGCCCAGGCGGCGCTGATGGAGGGCAAGTACATCAGCGACCCGATGCGCGTGAGCTACATGCCCGGCGGCATCGGCGCCGTGGCCTACAACGCCATCGTGGCCCAGCGCCCGGGCGAGTCCAACACCATCGTCGCGTACTCGGGGGGGTCGCTGCTGAACCTGGCGCAGGGCAAGTTCGGCCGCTACAGCGAGGCCGACGTGCGCTGGCTGGCGGCCATCGGCACCGACTACGGCGCGGTGATCGTGGCCGAGAACTCGCCCATCAAGTCCATCGCCGACCTGGTGGCGGCCATCAAGGCCAACCCGGGCAAGGTGGTGTTCGGCGCCGGCGGCAGCGTGGGCAGCCAGGACTGGATGAAGGCCGCGCTTACCGCGCGCGCCAGCGGCCTGGACCCCAAGGCCATGCGCTTCGTGGCCTTCGAGGGCGGCGGCGAGGCGCTCACCGCGCTGCAGGGCGGCCACGTGCAGGTCTACTCGGGCGACGCCTCGGAGGCCGAGGAGCAGATCAAGGCCGGCGCCAAGATCCGCGTGCTGGCGGTCATGGCCGACAAGCGTCTGGAAGGCAGCATGGCCCAGGTGCCGACCATGAAGGAGCTGGGCTACGACGTGCAGTGGCCCATCATCCGCGGCTTCTACATGGGGCCGAAGGTCAGCGACGCCGACTTCCGTGTCTGGAGCGACACCTTCGCCAAGATGATGGCCACGCCCCAGTACGACAAGCTGCGCGCCGAGCGCGGCCTGTTCAAGTTCGCCCTCACCGGGCCCGAGCTGGACGCGTTCATCAAGGAGCGCATGGCCGTGTACCGCAAGCTGGCCGCCGACTTCGGCCTGCGCGTGGCGCAGTGACCGCGCCAGGCAATCCAGACGTTTTTGGCCGCGGGCGCTTGCTGGACGAGCGCCTGCAGCTAGCAAAACAATAGCAGAGGTATCTCATGGCGGATCGCATCCTGGGCGTGCTGGCCCTGGCGCTGGCCCTCACCATGGCCTGGATGGCGCAGGCCTACCAGGCCGAGTTCTCCTACGAGCCGGTGGGCCCGCGCGCCTTCCCGCTGCTGCTGGCGGCGCTGCTGGCGCTGGCCGGCATGTGGCTGGCCGTGCGCCCGGGCCGCGCGGCGCAGCCCGCCGCCTGGCGCCCGGCGCCGGCGCTGCTGCTGGTGGTGGCCGCCATGGTGGCGTATGCGCTGCTGTTCCAGACGCTGGGCTTCGTGCTGGCCACCACGCTGATGGCGCTGCCCGTGGGGCGCAGCTTCGGCGGGCGCATGCTGCCTGCCCTGGCCGCCGGCGCCGGCCTGGGCCTGGGCCTGTACTTCCTGTTCGACAAGCTGTTCGACGTGATCCTGCCCACCGGCGTGCTCGCGTTCGTCCTCGGGGGGCGATGAAATGCAACACACCCCCCTGAGCGGTTGCACCGCTTCCCCCTTCCCTGGCGCCTCGCGTGCAGGCGGGACGCCGCCCGTGCGGCGCGGCGGCCCCTGCACGGCGGCCGCTGGCGCAGGCCGCGCGCAAGGCAGCGCGTGCGCCCCTATGTATCCAAGGAGCTGCTGACATGGGAGACACCCTGCACCACCTGGGCGAGGGCTTTGGCGTCGCCCTGGCGCCCATCAACCTGCTGCTGGGCCTGATCGGCTCGTTCATCGGCACCGTGGTGGGCATGCTGCCCGGCCTGGGGCCGATCAACGGTGTGGCCATCCTGATGCCGCTGGCGTTCGCGCTCAAGCTGCCGCCGGAGTCGGCGCTGATCCTGCTCACGGCGGTGTACATCGGCTGCGAGTTCGGCGGGCGCATCTCCTCCATCCTGATCAACGTGCCGGGCGACGCCGGCGCCATCATGACGGCCGTGGACGGCTACCCCATGGCCGTGAAGGGCCAGGCGGGCGTGGCGCTGTCGATCTCGGCCTGGTCCTCGTTCATCGGCTCGTTCGTCGCCTTCGTCGGCATCGTGCTGGCCGCGCCGCTGCTGGCCCGCTGGGCGCTGGCCTTCGGGCCGGCGGAGTACTTCGCGCTGATGTGCTTCGCCTTCGCCTGCATCACCGGGCTGATGGGCGACGCGCCCATGAAGGCGGTGCTGGCGGCGGTGCTGGGCCTGTCGCTGTCCACCGTGGGGCTGGACAGCAACTCGGGCGTGTACCGCTTCACCGCCGGCAGCGTGCACCTGTCCGACGGCATCCAGTTCGTGGTGGTCGTCATCGGCCTGTTCTCGGTCAGCGAGATCCTGCTGATGCTGGAGCAGCACTTGGTGCAGGCCCCGGCCATCCGCGCCATCGGCCGCAACCTGTTCAACCGCGCCGAAATGGCGCTGACCTGGTGGGGCACGGTGCGCTCGTCGGTGCTGGGCTTCGTGGTGGGCGTGCTGCCCGGCGCGGGCGCGACCATCGCCAGCGCCATGGCCTACACGCTGGAAAAACGCCTGTGCGACACCCAGGGCACCTTCGGCAAGGGCGACATCCGCGGCGTGGCCGCGCCGGAGGCGGCCAACAACGCCTCGGCCAACGGCTCCTTCGTGCCCATGCTGACCCTGGGCGTGCCCGGCTCGGGCACCACCGCGGTGATGGTGGGCGCGCTGTCGCTGTACAACATCACGCCGGGCCCGGCCCTGTTCACCCAGCAGCCCACGCTGGTGTGGGGCCTGATCGCCTCCATGGCCGTGTGCAACGTGCTGCTGCTGGTCATGAACATCCCCATGATCGGCCTGTTCACGCGCATGCTGGCGCTGCCCAACTGGATCCTGGTGCCCGGCATCCTGGCCATCAGCGCGGTGGGGGTGTACGCCATCCACGCCACCACGTTCGACCTGGTGCTGATGGTGGTGCTGGGCATCGTGGGCTACCTGCTGCGCAAGGCCGGCGTGCCCATGGCGCCCTTGATCCTGGGCTTCGTGCTGGGCGACATGATGGAGCAGAACCTGCGCCGGGCGCTGTCCATCACCAATGGCGAGCTGGGCATCCTGTGGGAAAGCCCGATCTCCATCGGCCTGTGGATCGGCGTGGCCACCATGCTGCTGGTGCCGCCGCTGTACCGGCGCCTGGCGCGCCGCCGCGCGGGCGCTGCCCCCGCGGCCTGAGCAGGACAGCGCGGTGTCGGGCAGCGGGCGGCAGCTGCGCGGCTGGGGCGCGCTGGCCCTGTGCAGCGCGCCGCTGGCCGCCGCCTTGCTGGCGCTGCACGTGCCGGCGGCCGTGCTGCTGGCCTGCATGGTCAGCGCCATGGCGCTGGCGGTGCGCGGCACGCAGCTGGCGGTGCCGCGGCGCGTCTTCGGCTGGGGCCAGGGGCTGCTGGGCTGCCTGATGGCGCAGAGCCTACAGCCGCGCCACCTGGAGCTGCTGCTGCCGCGCTGGCCGCTGCTGCTGGCCGCCACGCTGGTGCTGATCGGCGCCAGCACAGCGCTGGGCTGGTGGCTGATGCGCCGGCAGGTCATGCCCGGCACCACGGCGCTGTGGGGCATGTCGCCCGGCGCCGCCGCCGCCATGGTGGTGCTGGCCGAGCAGTACGGCGCCGACGCGCGCCTGGTGGCCTTCATGCAGTACACCCGCGTGCTGCTGGTCACGCTGGCCGCCGCCACCGTGGCGCGCCTGGCCGGCGGCGCGCACCCGCTGGCCGCGGGCGACGCGCCGTGGTGGGGCGCGCCCGCCTGGGGCAGCCTGGCGCTGACCGCGGCGCTGGTGCTGGGCGGCAGCGCGCTGGCGCGGCGCTGGTCCATCGCCGGCGGCGCCATGGTGCTGCCGCTGGCGGGCGCTGCGCTGGCGCAGGCCGTGTGGCACGTGCAGCCGGCGCTGCCGCCGGCGCTGATGCTGGCGGCCTACGCCGCCATCGGCTGGAGCGTGGGGCTGCGCTTCACGCGCGCCATCTTGCTGCACGCGCTGCGCGCGCTGCCGCAGGTGGTGCTGTCCACGCTGGCGCTGATGCTGGTGGGCGCGGCCACCGGGGCGACGCTGGTGCTGGCCGCCGGGGTGGACCCGCTGAGCGCCTTCCTGGCCACCGGCCCGGGCGGGGCCGATTCCATGGCCGTCATCGCCGCCACCAGCGCGGTGGACGCAGGCTTCGTCATGGCCATGCAGCTGGCGCGCTTCCTGGTCGTGCTGGCCGTGGGGCCGGCGCTGACGCGGCGCCTGGCGCGCGCCAGCGGCGCGCAGCCGTCCCTATGATGCGTCTTCCGCCCTCCCCCGGCCCCGCCGCCTTCGCGCCATGACCGCTTCGATCCGCTCCCTGCTCCCGGCCCGCGACGGCACCGCGCTGGCGCTGCACGATTGGCCCGCGCCCGCCGGCGCGCCCGCCGCCACCGTGGTGCTGGTGCACGGCCTGGGCGAGCACGCCGGCCGCTATGGCGCGCTGGCGCACTGGCTGGCCGAGCGCGGCTTGGCCGTGCGCGGCTACGACCAGCGCGGCCACGGCCAGTCCGGCGGCAACCGCGGCGCCCTGCCGCACGACGAGCGTCTGCTGGACGACCTGGCCCTGGTGCTGCAGGACACGCGCCGGCAGATGCCCGCCGGCCAGCCGCTGGTGCTGCTGGGCCACAGCATGGGCGGCCTGGTTGCCGCCGCCTTCGTGGCGCGCGGGCAGGGGCCAGCGGTGGACGCGCTGGTGCTGTCCTCGCCCGCGCTGGCGGCCTTTCTGAACCCGGTGCAGCGCCTGCTGCTGGCCACGCTGCCCAGGCTGCTGCCCGACCTGCGCGTGGGCAACGGGCTGGATGCGCGCCAGCTGTCGCACGACGCGGCGGTGGTCGCCGCCTACCAGGCCGACCCGCTGTGCCACGACCGCATCAGCGCCCGGCTGGCAGGCTTCATCGGCGGCGCCGGCGCGCCGGTGGTGGCCGGTGCCGCCCGGTGGCGCCTGCCCACGCTGCTGATGTGGGGCGAAGGCGACCGCATCGTCGACCCCACCGGCTGCCGGGCGTTTGCCGCCGCCGCGCCTTCGCAGGTGCTCACGGCCCGGGGCTTTCCCGGGCTGTACCACGAGATCTTCAACGAGACCCCGGCGCTGGCCGCGCCGGTGTATGCGCTGCTGCAGGACTGGCTGGCCGGCCAGGGCCTGGTAAAAATATAGCCAAAAGTGCCTCCAGCGCTTACTGGTAAAGCGCTGGCAGCTCCTTATTCAGGAGCATCCCCGGGCGCCCAGACCACCCGGTCGCGCCCCTGGCGCTTGGCCGTGTACAAGGCCTTGTCGGCGCGCTGCAGCACGGCGTTCATGCCCTCGCCGGGCTGCAGCCGCGCCGCGCCGATGGACACCGTCAGGCCGACCGTGGCCGGCCCGTGCAGGGCCACCGGGCTGGCGGCCACGGCCCGGCGCACGCGCTCCAGCAGCCGGGTACCCTCGGCCACCGGGGTGTTGCACATGAGCAGCACGAACTCCTCGCCGCCCCAGCGCGCCAGCACGTCCGAGCTGCGCACGCAGCGCGTCACCGTGCGTGCGAAGGCCTGCAGCGCCTCGTCGCCGGCGGCGTGCCCGTGCGTGTCGTTGACGGCCTTGAAGTGGTCCAGGTCCAGCTGCGCCACCAGCAGGCTGTGCTGGCTGCGCTGCGAGCGCCGAATCTCCAGCTGCAGCACCTCCATCATGAAGCGGCGGTTGGGCAGGCCCGTCAGCTCGTCGCGCGTGGCCAGCTCGCGCACCTGCTCCACGGCGCGGGCCAGCTCGGCCTTTTGCCGGCGCAGCTTCTCGCGCACGGCGTGCGCGCGCATGTTCAGGAAGGTGCCGGCCAGCAGCACCACCACGATCATCAGCAGGTAGGCCGCCGTCAGCGCCAGCGGCTGGTTCTGCGGCTCGCGCCACTGCACCCAGGCGATGGCCAGGCCGAACAGCACCAGGCCGTAGACCAGCACCCACACCATCTGCCGCGGCGTGAGGCCGAACACGCCGAACATCAGGATCACCGCCAGCACCGGCAGCACGATGCCGCGCGCCTGCCCGGCGATCACGTAGGCCGCCGCCACGCAGGCCATGGAGGTGACGTTCTGCGCCAGCGTCAGCGCCGGGTCGCGCCAGCGGCGGCTGTAGCCGCTGCGGATCAGCGCGTAGACCACGACCAGCCCCGAGGAGCACACCAGCGCCCACGCGTGCACCTGGAGGGCCGGCACCAGGCCCGCCGCCACCGCCAGGTACATGGCGCCGATGCAGCACAGCATGAGCAGCGCCGCCAGCCCCGTCATGGCCAGGCGGATGCGCTGGTAGGGATCGCGCGTGAGCAGCGCGTCCAGCAGCCGAGCGGCGGCGCCGCCTGGCTGCTGCTCCTGGGGTGTCACATAGGCTCCTGTTTTTTCCTGCTGCCCGATCTTAGGCAACCTCGCCCCCGGGCGTGCAAGATAAGGCCAACTGCTGCCGCCAGCCGGTCAGGCCGGCAGCGGCCGCCGCTCCGGCACGCCGCGGCGCTTGGCCACGGCGATCGGCGGCGCCCAGCGGGCCCCCGCCGGCTTCTTGCTGGTCACCAGGGTGATCTCGGCGGGCTCGAAGACCTCCAGGTTGTGCGTGATGGGCGTGGTCAGCACGTACTGCGCGCGCGTGCTGCGCAGGAAGTGGCCGACCAGCTGGATGTTGCGCACGTCCAGGTGGGCGAAGGGCTCGTCGATGAAGACGAAGCCACCCGAGCCGCTTTCCTCGTCCTTGAGCAAGCCCACCAGCAGGATCAGCGACTTGATGACCTGCTGCCCTCCCGAGGCCTCGCCGTCGTTCAGGCCGATGCTGCCCTTGCCATCGAAGGCGAAGTGCACCTTCAGCCCGGCCTGGGCCAGCACGGTGTCGTCGTTCTCCAGCAGCGGCAGCTCGGCCGCCACCTCCACGCCGGCCAGCTGGCCCAGCTCCTGGATGTTCTTGCGGTAGCGGCGCACGGTGCTGCGCAGCACCTCGATGTAGCTCTCGCGCGCGTTCATCACCGCCGTGGCGGCCTGGGCGTTCTTGGCCTGGTGGTCCGAAAGGCTCAGCGCCTGCTCGCGCACGGTGGCGTCCATGCGGCGGTGGCGCTCCTGCACGGTGGCGTCCTGCTCCCAGCTGCCCTGCTGCAGCTCCTGCTCCAGCGCATGCAGGCGCAGCCGGGCCTGGGTGTCGTTCAGGTATTCATCCACCAGCGCGGCGATGGCCGGCGGCGCGATCCAGCGTGCGGGGAACTGCGCGCGCTGCTGCTGGCTGCGCGCCACAGCGCCCTGCTGCTGGCGGCGGCGCGCGCTCCATTCCTGTGCGGCGCGCTCGCTGTCGCCGCGGGCGCGCTGCAGCTGGGCCTCCAGGCGCTTGTGCTCGTCGTTGAAGGCGCGGTGCCGGTCGTGGGCGCGCGTGGTCTCCTGCTCCAGCCGCTGCCACAGCTGGGCGGTGGCGACGCGGGCCTGCCTGGCAGCCGGCAGCTGCTCGCGCGCCTGGGCGAATTCGTCGCTGCGGCGCGCCAGCTCCTCGGCGGCGCTGTGGCCCGCCAGGGCGTTCTTGGTGTCGCCGATCTGGCGCCGGGCGGCCATGAGGGCGTCCAGCACCGGCGCCAGCTGGGCGTCGATGCGGGCCAGCTCGCGCTCGGCGGCGGCGCGGCGGGCCTGTACGGCGCTGGCGCCGAACTGGTGCTCGTGCGCGTCCACCCACATGGAGCGCGCGCCGCGCCCGTCGTGCATGTAGGCCTGGGGCGTGACCCAGGCGCCGCCCAGCTTCTTGCCCTCGCGCGGGTCGGCCACGCAGCGCAGGTTCTGCAGCTGCTGCACCAGCCAGCGCGGCACGGGGGCGGTGAACTTCACGTGCGCAAGCAGCGTGCCGCTCTCGCCCTTGAGCGCCACGGCGCCCGGCTCGACGATGTAGTGGCGGTAGCGCTCGCGCTCGCCCAGCTCCCAGGCGTCGGCCAAGTCGCTCGCCTTGTCCAGCAGCGCCACCCAGCGGTGGCCGCGCAGCACGCCCTCGATGGCGGCGCGCCAGCGCTCGTCCTGCACCTCCACCACCTCGGCCACGAAGCGGTGGCCGATGCCGCGGGACGTGAGCGCCTTGCGAAAGCGCGCCACCTCGGGCGGCAGCGGCGGCAGGTGCTGCCCTTCCAGCGCCGCCAGGGCGGCGGCCGCCACCTTGCGCTGCTGGGCGAGCTGGCTGCGCTCGTCCTGCAGGGCGGATTCCTGCTCCTGCAACCGGGCCAGGTGGGTCTGCAGCTCGTCGGCGTTGCTGCCCTTGTCCACCAGGGCCAGCAGCTCCTGCTCGCGTTTGGCCAGCTGCTCCAGCGGCGCCTCGTGGCGCGTGGCCTCGTCCAGTTGCTGGCGCGCCTGGTCGCGCTCCACGCGCAGCTGGGCGGCCTGCTGCTGGGCTTTGCCGCTCTCATCGAGCAGGTGCAAGAGCCGCTTGTTCTGCACCGCCTGCTCGGCCAGGGCGGCGCGGTGCTGCGCCTTGTGGCGGCGCAGCTCACGCGAGTGGCGGGTCAGCGCCTCGCGCTCGCCATGCCAGGCCAGCACGGGCAGCACCTCGGTGGCCAGGCGCTCGCGCTCGGCCAGCTTGAGCTGCCAGGCCTGGTAGCTGGCAACGCGGTTGTGCAGCTCGGCCAGCTGGGCGCGGCTGTGGTCCATCTCGCGCTCGGCCTGGGCCATCTCGCGCGCCAGCTGCTGCTGGTGCTCGCGCGCCTGGTCGTAGGCGTCCAGCACCTGCTGGTCGCCGAACACGTCGAACACCAGGCGCAGCAGCTCGCGCGGGCTGAATTCGCACAGGCGGTCAGTCTGGCCCTGCTCCAGCGACAGCACGCGCGCAATCGCCGGCGACAGCCCAGCGGCCGACAGCACGCGGCCCCAGGCCTCCACGCCCATGAAGCCCAGGTCTTTTTCGGGCATGTCCAGCATCTGCTCGACGGAGACGTCGCCCTCCAGCAGGCAGTAGCGGCGCTGCCAGTCGCCGCCATTGCGGTCGATGCGGCAGGCCAGCGTGACCTGGTCGCTGTAGAGCAAGCGCCGCGCGAACGGGCGGCTGGAGCTTTGCCGCCCCTGCGGCCGGTTGTCCACCACGGCGCGCAGCCAGGCGGTCTGCGCGCCGGCGTGGCGGGCATAGGTGCGGTAGTCGCGCGGGGCGGAGCAGCGCAGGCCCAGCAGCGTGCGCATGGCGTCCAGCAGCGTGGTCTTGCCCGAGCCGTTGGGCCCGGCGATGGTGATGATGGAGCCGTCCAGCGGCAGGCAGATGCGCTGGCAGTAGTCCCAGTGGACGAGTTCAAGGGTTTGCAGGTGGAACATGCGAGTCAGTCCTCCTGCGCCGCATTTGCTTCTGTATTGATAGCTGCCTGCGCTTGACTGGCAAGCGCTGGAGGGCGATTTGATTCAGACTCTTCTGCCGCCCGCTCCCGCGCCAGCACGTCCGCCAGCGCCCCGTCCAGGATGCGCGGGGCCAGTACGTCGTAGTCCAGCAGCACATCCAGCAGCGGCCCCTCGGCGATCTCGTCTTGGCGGCGCACGATGAAGCCGTGGCGCTCCAGCAGCTTCAGGTTGGTGTCCAGGCGCAGCTTCTTGCCCAGCTGCGCGCCGTAGTCCTCCAGCAGCGCCTTGTAGGACACCAGCGGGCTGACGCTGGCGGCCTGCGGCAGGGGCTTGGCGCCGGGGAAGAAGTCGTTCTGCCCGGCGTCGGCCTCTTCCACGCGGCTGGTCTGGCGCTCGCGCTTGGGTAGCACGATCAGCGCCCACAGCACGATGAGCAGGGCCTGGGCGTCGCGCGGCAGGTCCAGGTTGTTGTTGCCGTTCAGGCCGGCCTCGCCCATGACGGTGTTCTGCGCGGCCGGCAGCAGGGCGACGCTGACGTGGTCGGCGTAGATGCTGTCCATCCAGCGCAGGCCGCACTGACCCAGGCGCTGCTCGACCTGGGCGAACAGCTCGGCGTCGACCAGGGCGCGCTTGACGCGCGGGTGGCTGCGCGGCAGCCAGCGGCGCGTGAGCAGTTCGGCGGTCAGGAGGGCGGCGTCATCCATTGTTCAATTCCTCTGCGCGCGGGGGGCTGTCGTTGGTCGCCGGCACCAGCCGGCCGCGGCTGAGCAGCTCGACCTGGTCGTGCCCCAGCGCCTGGGCCTCGGCCTGCCATTCGATGCGCCACGGCTGGCGCGCCAGTTCGCCGGTCAGCCCCGGCAGCACGGCGGCCTGCGGGTCGCCCAGCAGGGGCAGCAGCTGGGCCTTGTAGGCCAGCTGGGCGTAGCGCGTGGCGGCCGGGCGCGGGCCCAGCAGGGCGTCGGCGGCGCTGCGGGCGTCGGCGCCAGCGTCGTTGTTGGCAAGATCGCCGGCCCATGCGGCCAGCAGTGCATTCAGGTCGCCCAGCTCGCGCGGCAGGGCCACGGCGCTGAGCTGGCCGGCGGGCGCGGCCTGGGCGCTGGGCAGCGCCTCGGCCTGGTTGGCCTGGGGCCGGTCGCGCTCGAACTCGGCCTCGACCACGTCCAGCAGTTCGTGCGGCGCCAGGGTCGCCAGCTGCGTGGGCTGGGCCAGGGCGCCGTCCAGCAGGCGCGGCAGCTGGGGCGCGGCCTGCAGCCAGCGCCTGACGTCGGTGCTGGTCAGGCCGGTGGTGCCCAGGGTGACGCGCTGGCGGTCCACCTGCTGCAGCGCGCGGTTGAACTGGCTGGCCATGGCCAGCAGGCGCGACTGGGCCTGGCCCAGGCCGCGCGCGGCGCGCTCCAGCAGCAGGTGGCCCTGGGCGTTGCCGATGAGGGCGCTGATGGCGTCCGACGCGCGGTCGATGAGCACGGCGGCGCGGTCGTAGCGCTTGCGCGCCTCGCGCAGGCGGAACTCGGAGCCGCTGGCGATGGCATCGGCGAACTCGCCGTGCATCCGCGCTAGCTGGGCGTGCAGCAGCTGCACCTGGGCGGCGTCCACGCTGCCCAGCTGGTTGGCGCCGACCACCTGGCCCAGCAGCGCGGCCAGCTCGCCGCCATCGGCGTCACCCTCCTCGGCCGTCTCGGCGGCCAGGGGCGCCAGCAGGCCCGCCACGCGCTGGGCCAGGGGCGGCAGGGCGTAGGTGCGCTGGGTCTCGTCCCAGGCCAGCAGGGCCACGTCGCGCAGGCGCTTGAGCACGGTGTCCAGCGCTTCGGGGCGCAGGGCGGCGAACAGCTCGTCGACGCGCTCGCGCGGCCACTGCGCGTCGCCCTGCGAGGCCAGCTGCAGGAACACCCACACGCGCAGCTGCACCAGCGCCGCCGGGCCGTGGAACAGGCCGCTCAATGCCTGGGTCAGCGCCTGCTGGCGTGTGATGCGCCCGAGCAGCGGTGCGTCGGCGGCGGCGTCACCGAAGAGGTAGCCGTCACGGAAGAAATCGGCCACGGCGCCCAGGCCGGCCCCCAGGTCCGCGCCCTCGTCCAGCTCAACGTCCAGGGGCATCAGGCCAGCCCCAGCACGGCCAGCGCGGCGACCGAAGCGGTCTCGGCCCGCAGCACGCGCGCACCCAGGCTGGCGGGGGCGAAACCGCGGGCCAGGGCGGCCTCTTCTTCCTGCTCCGTCAGGCCGCCCTCGGGGCCGTGCAGCACCCACACGGGGCCGGCGTCGCCGGCAGCCTGTCGCAGCGGGCGGCTGCCATCGCGCAGCGACAGCAGCAGGCGCGTGCCCTCGGCGCCGCCCCGGCGCAGCCAGTCGGCCAGGGCCAGGGGCGCGGCCACGGGCGGCACGCGGTTACGCCCGCACTGCTCGCAGGCAGCCACGGCGATCGCCTGCCAGTGCTGCTGGCGCTTGGCGGCACGCTCGCCGGAGAGCTTGAGCACGCTGCGCGCCGCGGCGATGGGCTGGATGCTGGCGGCGCCCAGCTCGGTGGCCTTTTCCACCAGCCAGTCCATACGCTCGTTGGCCGGCATGCCCACGGCCAGGTGCACGGCGCGCGCGGCCTCGCGCTCAACGGCCGCGTGCGCTCCCACGGTCACCTCGACGTCGGAGCGGCCCATGCGCGCCACCGTGGCACTCCATTCGCCGCCCTCGCCGTTGAACAGCGTGAGCGCGTCGCCCGGCTGCAGGCGCAGCACCTGCACATGGCGCGCGGCCGTGGGCGGCAGCGCGATCCGCGCGCCGGCGGCCAGGGGCAGGGGGCAGTGAAAACGTGGCATTTGCTCTTGAAACAATAGCTACCAGCGCTTGACTGGCAAGCGCTGGAGGCCGATTTGGCTTAGATAGTCAGACTCAGACGCGCCCGAAGGCGTAGCCCGTGGCGGCCTGCGTGCCCTCGATCTCGTCGACCAGGCGCAAGAGCGGCGACAGCTCGCGGTAGCGCCCGGCGGTCTGGCGGATGTAGCGGATGAAGCGCGGCGCATCCGCCAGGTAGCGCGGCTTGCCGTCGCGCAGCGTCAGGCGCGCGAAGATGCCGGCCACCTTCAGGTGGCGCTGCAGCGCCATCCAGTCCACGGCGCGGTAGAACTCGCCGAAATCCTGGCCGAAGCCGCTGCTGCTGGCCGCGCCCAGGATGCCGGCGCGGCGCGCCTTTTCCCAGTAGCGCACGGTGATGTCGATGACGAACTCTTCGTCCCAGCTGATGAAGGCGTCGCGCAGCAGGCTGGCAATGTCGTAGGTGACGGGGCCCAGCACCGCGTCCTGGAAGTCCAGCACCGCCAGGCGGCCGTCCGGGCCGGCCATCAGGTTGCGCATCATGAAGTCGCGGTGCACGAAGACCCGCGGCGCGGCCAGGTTGTGCGCCACGATGGCGTTGAAGGTGCGCGCGAGCACGGCCTGCTGGGCGTCGCTCAGGGCCACGCCGCGGTGGCGCGCGATGTACCAATCCGGAAACAGCTGCAACTCGCGGTGCAGCAATGCCTCGTCATAAGGAGGCAGCACGCCAGCCTGCGTGGCGCGCTGCCAGTCCAGCAGCACGTCCACGGCCTGCAGGTACCAGGCGTGGGCGGCCTGGAGGTCGTCCTCGCGCAACAGCTCGATCACCGTCTGGCGGCCCACGTCGGTCAGCAGCATGAAGCCCTGCGCCTCGTCCCACGCCAGGATGCGCGGCACGGCCAGGCCGGCCTGCTGCATCAGCGCCTGCACGTGCACGAAGGGGCGGCAGTCCTCGCGCTGCGGCGGGGCGTCCATGACGATGAAGGTGGCGCCGCCCGGGCCGTCCACGCGCAGGTAGCGGCGAAAGCTCGCGTCGCTGGAGGCCGGGCGCAGGCTGTCCGGCTGCAGCTGGTAGGCCGCGGCCATGGCGCCCAGCCAGACGGTGAAGGCCTGCTGGCGCGCAGGGTCGTCCCAGGTCACGCCGGCACGGGCGGGCGGCGGCGCTGCGGCCGGGGCGGTGGAGGAGTCGGGCAAGTCGCTCATGGATAATCGAATTTTAGAACCCGCCTCCGCCCGCTTCGCCGCTGCTGCCTGTGCTGCTCCACCGCCCGCGTCCTTCCCCGCCCTCGTCTCCACCCTGCCTGCCGGCGCGCCACGCGCTTGCGCGGCTGGCGGCGCTGGTGCTGTGCGGCGCGCCGCTGGGCGCCCTGGCCCAGCAGGAGCCAGCCCCGCCGCTGCAGTCCAGCCCCGCACTGCAGGAGGAGCTGCCGCCCCTCGTGCGCGCGCAGCAGCCGGTCTTCGTGCGCGGCGACCAGCTGTCGGGCCAGCCCGACATCGAGGCCACCATCGAGGGCAACGCCGAGCTGCGCCGCGGCGACACCATCATCCATGCCGACCGCATGCACTACGACGTGCCAGCCGACCGGGCCCGCGCCAGCGGCAACGTGCGCATCAACCGCGCCGGCAACCGCTATGCAGGCTCGCTGCTGGACATGGAGGTGGACGCCTTCCACGGCTTCTTCAACGAGGCCAGCTACCGCTTCCTGGCCAACGGCGCGCACGGCGAGGCCTCGCGCGTGGACTTCATCGACCGCGACCACTCCGTGGTGCACGAGGCCACCTACACCACCTGCGAGCGCACCGACGAGGCCAGCTGGCAGCCCGACTGGGTGCTGCGCGCGCGCCGCATCGAGCTGGACCAGGCCGAGGAAGTGGGCCGCGCCGAGGGCGGCGTGCTGGAGTTCAAGGGCGTGCCCATCCTGCCCGTGCCCTCCATCACCTTCCCGCTGTCGGACAAGCGCAAGTCCGGCCTGCTGCCGCCCACCGTAGGCCTGGACACCGTGAGCGGTGTGGAATACGCCCAGCCCTACTACTGGAACATCGCGCCCAACCGCGACGCCACCATCACCCCGATGCTGATGACGCGCCGCGGCGTGTCGCTGGCCGGCGAGTTCCGCTACCTGGAACCCACCTACAGCGGCGAGCTGGGCGCGCAGTACATGCCCGGCGACCGCCTGCGCGACCGCGACCGCTGGGCCTGGCGCAGCCAGCACAACGGCGTGTTCGATACCCCCGTGGGCGGCGTGGGCCTGTCGCTGAACATCCGCCGCGTGAGCGACGACGACTACTGGCGCGACTTCACCCAGCGCGGCAGCGGCTTCGGCGGCACGCAGACGCAGCTGGCAGAGCGCCTGCTGCCCGGCGACGCCAGCCTGAACTGGGGCCGGGGCGACCACAGCGTGACGCTGCGCACCCTGAAGTGGCAGACCCTGCAGGACCCGTTCGCGCCCATCGCCCCACCGTACGACCGCCTGCCCCAGCTGCACTGGCGCTACGCCCCCAACCAGTTGCCCGCCGGCTTGGACGCCAGCGTGGAGGCCGACTACACGCACTTCTCGGCCGACCGGCGCTTCTACGCCCAACCCAACGCGCGCCGCAGCTACGCGCTGGCGCAGGTCAGCCGCCCCTTCCTGGCGCCGGCCGGCTTCATCACCCCGAAGCTGCAGTTGCACGCCACCAGCTACGAGTTCGACGCGCCCCTGGCCAACGGCCAGCGCTCGGCCACGCGCACCCTGCCCACGTTCAGCCTGGACAGCGGCCTGGTGTTCGAACGCGACGCCAGTTTCTTCGGCCGCGGCTTTCTGCAGACGCTGGAGCCGCGCGCCTTCTACACCTACACACCCTACCGCGACCAGAGCCTGCTGCCGGTGTACGACACGGCGGCCACGGACTTCAACTTCGCCTCCATCTACACGGAGAACGCCTTCGGCGGCAACGACCGCCTGGCCGACAACAACCTGCTGACGCTGGGCGTGACCACCCGGCTGCTGGACCCGGACAGCGGCGCCGAAGCGGCGCGCTTCGGGCTGGCCCAGCGCCTGCGCTTTTCCGACCAGCGGGTGACCATGCCCGGCGGCACGCCCGCCACCGATCGGCTGTCGGACGTGCTGCTGGGCGCAGGCATCAACTGGACGCCGCAGTGGAGCCTGGACAGCACCGTGCAGTACAACCCCAAGGACGGGCGCTCCATGCGCACCACCGTGGGCGCGCGCTACTCGCCCGGCGCCTACCGCACCGTGAGCGCCGCCTACCGCGCGCAGAAGGTGACCGACCTGATCACCGAGCCCAGCAAGCAGCTGGACGTGGGCTGGCAGTGGCCGCTGAACGACCTGTGGGGCGACCGCCGCAGCGCGCCCAGCCAGGACGCCGGGCGCTGGTACAGCGTGGGCCGGCTCAACTACAGCCTGCAGGACCGCAAGCTGGTGGACACCGTGGTCGGCCTCGAATACGAAAGCTGCTGCTGGATCGGCCGCGTGGTGCTGGAGCGGCTGCAGCGCAGCGTCACCTCCTCCAGCACGCGCATCATGTTCCAGCTGGAGTTCATCGGCCTGTCGCGCCTGTCGCTGGGCGCCAACCCGCTGGCCTCCCTGCGCCAGCACGTGCCGCGCTACCAGTACCTGCGCGAAAACGTCACCCAGCCCAGCCGCTTCACCCAGTACGATTGACGGCTGCCTGCCGGCGCCCCTTTTTCCTTTCAGCCGGCGCCCCTTTCCAGAACGCACCCTGACTCCGCCATGAAACACCGCGCTTTGTCCCTGGGCCTGGCCTGCCTGTCGGCCCTCGCAGCAACGCTGGCCAGCGTGCCCGCACAGGCGCAGGGCCTGCGCCTGCCCTCCGGCACGGGCACCCTGCCGGTGGGCAGTGCGCCTGCCGGCGGCGTACGCGCCGCCGACTACATCGTGGCCGTCGTCAACTCCGAACCCATCACCAACAACGAGGTGCGCCAGCGCGCCGAGCGCGTGGCCCAGCAGATGGCCGGCCAGGCCCTGCCGCCGCCGGGCGCCATGGCCAAGGAGGTGCTGGAGCGTCTGATCATGGAGAAGGTACAGGTGCAGCTGGCCCGCGACAGCGGCATCAAGGTGGACGACTGGGCCGTCGACCAGGCGGCCGAGAACGTGGCGCGGCAAAACAGTGTCAGCACCGACGAGATGTACCGCCGCCTGGCCGCCGACGGCATCAGCCGCGAGCGCTTTCGCGAAGAGCTGCGCAGCCAGCTGCTGGCCCTGCGTGTGCGCGAGCGCGACGTGGAGTCGCGCGTGCGCGTGAGCGAGCTGGACGTGGACCAGTACCTGCGCGAGCAGCAGCAGCAGGCCGCCGGCCCGGCCGCGACCGCGCTGAACCTGGGACACATCCTGATCCGGGTGCCCGAGGACGCCTCCCCCGTCCAGGCCGCGGAGCGCGAAAAGCGCGCCCGCCAGGTCGCCGAGCAGCTACAGGCCGGCGGCGACTTCGCCGCGCTGGCGCGCCAGTATTCCGATGCCCCCGAGGGCAGCCAGGGCGGCGCGCTGGGCCTGCGCCCGGCCGACCGCTACCCCGAGCTGTTCGTGAGCGCCACCCAGGGCACGGCCGTGGGCGGCACGGCGGGGCCGGTGCGCTCGGCCGCGGGTTTCCACATCCTGAAGGTGCTGGAGCGCAGCCGCGCCGGCGCCGTGCCGGCCATGGTGGTGCAGAACCACGCGCGCCACATCCTGCTGCGGCTGCAGCCGGGCCTGACCGAGCGCCAGGCGGCCGAGCGGCTGGAGGAGCTGCGCGACCGCGTGGCCAGCGGCCGCGCCGACTTCGCCGAGCTGGCGCGCGAGTATTCGCAGGACGGCAGCGCCAAGAATGGCGGCGACCTGGGCTGGGCCTCGCCCGGACGCTATGTGCCCGAGTTCGAGGAAGTGCTGAACAGCCTGTCGCCCGGCGAGATCAGCCAGCCGGTGGTCTCGCGCTTCGGCGTGCACCTGATCCAGCTGCTGGAGCGGCGCGAGGCCAAGCTGACCCAGCGCGAGCAGCGCGACATGGTGCGCGACGCAGTGCGCGAGAAAAAGCTCGACGAGGCCTTTGCCAACTGGCTGCAGGAGGCGCGCGCCCGTGCCTACGTGGAATACCGCGAGCCACCCACGCTTTGATGGCCCGCAGTAGCAGCCCCAGCAACAGCAAGCCCGTGTCCGCCGCCAGCCGCCCCCACGTCGCGCGCAAGCGCTTCGGCCAGCACTTCCTGTCCGACGCCGGGATCATCGACGCCATCGTGCGCGCCATCGGCCCGCGCCCGGGGCAGCCGATGGTGGAGATCGGCCCCGGCCTGGCGGCGCTGACGCAGCCGCTGGTGGAGCGCCTGGGCCGGCTCACGGTGATCGAGCTGGATCGCGACCTGGCGGCGCGCTTGCGCCAGCACCCCCAGCTGCAGGTCATCGAATCCGATGTGCTGAAAGTGGACTTTGCCCAAGTGGCGCAAGCGCTGGGCGCTCCGAAATTGAGAGTGGTGGGCAACCTGCCCTACAACATCTCCACGCCCATCCTGTTCCACCTGCTGGGGCACGTGGAGGCCATCGAGGACCAGCACTTCATGCTGCAAAAGGAGGTCATCGACCGCATGGTGGCCGCGCCCGCCACGGCCGCCTATGGCCGCCTGTCGGTCATGCTGCAGTGGCGCTATGCCATGGAGGACGTGCTGTTCGTGCCGCCCGAGGCCTTCGATCCGCCCCCGCGGGTGGACAGCGCCGTGGTGCGCATGGAGCCCCTGGCCCAGCCCCCGGCGGTGGACGTGACCCTGCTGTCCGAGCTGGTGCAGGTCGCCTTCAGCCAGCGCCGCAAACTGCTGCGCCACGCCCTCGCTCCCTGGCTGCAGGCCCGCGGCTACACCGGCAGCTTCGACATGCAGCGCCGCGCCGAGGAAGTGCCCGTCCACGAATACGTGGCACTGGCGCAAGCTTTGCTCCCAAAATAAGAGCTACCAGCGCTTACCCCATAAGCGCTAGAGTCGATTTTGAATCGACATTCACCACCCGACCTCGCCAAACCAGCAGACGCCGTGGATCCGGCTCCGCCGGTCCACCAGCGTCGTCCCCCTTCCCGAATGGCGCAGCCATTCGAGAGAAGGGGGAAGCGGCGAAGCCCCTCAGGGGGATGTTCCGATCTACGCTGCAGCCAGCCAGTAGCTGGCGTTGAAGGGGCTGCTCATGCGCAGCGCCAGCGGCGTGACGTCCAGCGGCATGTCGCCGCCTTCCAGGGGGATCTCGATGCTCATGGCCTGTTGCGTGACGCTGCTGGGCGTCTCGCTGGCCCGTTCCGCCTGGCCGGCGGATGCGGAACGGGCTACAGAAAAGAATAGAAGCAGCGGAAGGCGATCTTGCGGTCCGCCCAGTAGTCGGCCGCCTCGCGGAACACGTCCAGCAGCTGCTCGCGCACTTCCTTGTCGAACTTCGGCGTGACCGGGATCTGGTCCAGCACCAGCACGAAGCCGGGCTGCGGGCCGCACTTGTGCAGCGGATCGGTCAGGCAGTCGTACAGCGCGTCGAAGTTCTTGCCGAAGTGCGCCGGGAAGGTGAACTGCGAGGCGATCAGCTCCAGCACGTCCTGCTTGGTCTGCGCGTGCGCCAGGTTGGCGTACAGGAAATGGTGGCCCAGGGTGCGCGCAGTCTCCTGCAGGTCGTGCACCCGGAAGGCGCGGATGGACTGCACGATGTTGGGGCGCACTGCGCGTAACAGGGCTTCCTGGTCCTTACTACGAAGTGGCGTTTGCATCTCCGTTGCTCTTTCTCTCAGAGGTCCACAAAAACAGGCATGCGCCGGCGCACGCTGTACGCATGCGCCGGCGGATGGGTGATTTCAGTGCGGCTGCCCCACAGGGCGCCGCACGTGGCCGCAGCAGGCAGAGGCTGCGCGGTCACGGCGTGATTTCCCGGAAGCTCGCGTAATGGTCGCCGCTGTAGTAGCAGGTATCGGGTGTGCGCGGCGCGCCGCCGCACACGATGCGCCGGGCGCCTCGGTGACGCACGCCGGGCGTGCGTACCGTGTACTCCCGCCAGTAGCCGCGCTTCTTGATCGGCAGCAGCCGTTCGCGGTTGCCGAAGACCGTGCCGTCCTTGTCGTAGGGAAAAGGACCGCCCGCATGGATCAGCGCATAGGTGGCGCGCCCCTGGGCGGGCAGGTCGGACAGGGCGATGGATACGCTGGCTGCGGCAAAGGAGCGCGCCGACGAAACAACCGGCGCCAGCACGACCGCAGCACCCACAGCGCACGCCATAAACGCCTTGCACGCCGCAAGGGCACCCGCCTTGAACATCCACGATACCTTTCAAAAACTTCGGGTTAACCCGAAATTTCGACCCGGTAGTGTGACAAAAAGGGCGGACAAAGGCAAGCGCCTGCCCAAAAAACGGGCAGCGCGCGTGCCTTTTGTGCTTTTCTAGCGGCTGGTGTTGGCGTCGGCCACCGTCAGCGCCGTCATGTTGACGATGCGTCGCACCGTGGCGCTGGGGGTCAGCACCTGCACCGGGGCGCCGGCGCCCAGCAGCATGGGGCCGATGGCGATGCCGCCGCCGGCCGCGGTCTTGAGCAAGTTGTAGGAGATGTTGGCCGCGTCGATGTTGGGCATGACCAGCAGGTTGGCGCTGCCCGACAGGGTGCCGTGCGGCATCAGGGCGGTGCGCTCCTTCTCGTCCAGCGCCACATCGCCGTGCATCTCGCCGTCCACCTCCAGCCAGGGCGCCTGCTCGCGCAGCAGCTCCAGGGTGCGGCGCATCTTCACGGCGCTTTCATGGTTGCTGGAGCCGAAGTTGGAATGGCTCAGCAGCGCCGCCTTGGGGCGGATGCCGAAGCGCATGATCTCCTCGGCCGCCATGACGGTGATCTCGGCCAGCTGCTCGGCCGTGGGGTCGTAGTTGACGTGCGTATCCACCACGAAGACCTGGCGGTCTGGCAGCAGCAGCGCGTTCATGCAGGCGTAGGTGTGGGCGCCCGCGCGCTTGCCGATGACCTGGTCGATGTAGTTCAGGTGGTGCACCGTGTGGCCCCAGGTGCCGCAGATCAGGCCGTCCACCTCGCCCTTGTGCAGCAGCATGGAGCCGATGAGCGTCAGGCGCCGGCGCATCTCGATTTTTGCGATCGGCACCGTCACGCCGCGCCGCTCGGTCATGCGGTGGTAGGTCTGCCAGAAGTCGCGGTAGCGGTGATCGTCCTCAACGTTCACCACGTCGTAGTCCACGCCCTGCTTCAGGCGCAGGCCGAACTTTTCGACGCGCTGGGCGATGATGGCTGGCCGGCCGATCAGCGTGGGGCGGGCGATGCGCTCGTCCACCACGATCTGCGCGGCGCGCAGCACGCGCTCCTCCTCGCCCTCGGAGAACGCCACGCGTTTGGCCGGAGCGTTCTTGGCCACCATGAAGATGGGCTTCATGATGGTGCCGGAGGCGTACACGAAGGTCTGCAGCTGGTCGCGGTAGGCGTCCATGTCGGCCACGGGGCGCTGGGCCACGCCGGAGTCAGCTGCCGCCTGGGCCACGGCCGGGGCGATCTTCATCATCAGCCGCGGATCGAACGGCTTGGGGATGAGGTAGTCAGGGCCGAAGGCCAGGGGCTCTCCGGCATAGGCCGCGGCCACCACCTCGCTCTGCTCGGCCTGGGCCAGCTCGGCGATGGCATGCACCGCGGCGATCTCCATCTCGGTGGTGATGGTGGTCGCGCCGCAGTCCAGGGCGCCACGGAAGATGTAGGGGAAGCACAGGACGTTGTTGACCTGGTTCGGGTAGTCGGTGCGGCCGGTGGCGATGATGGCGTCGCCGCGCACCTCCTTCACGTCCTCGGGGGCGATCTCGGGATTGGGGTTGGCCAGGGCGAAGATCAGCGGGCTGGCGGCCATCTTGGCCACCATGTCCTTCTTGAGCACGCCGCCGGCGGACAGGCCCAGGAACACGTCCGCGCCCTCGATCACCTGGCTCAAGGTGCGCAGGTCGGTGGCCTGGGCGAACTGTTCCTTGTCCTCGTCCATCAGCTCGGGCCGGCCCTGGTAGACCACGCCGGCGATGTCGGTCACCCAGATGTTCTCGCGCGGCAGGCCCAGCTTGACCAGCAGCCCCAGGCAGGCCAGCGCCGCGGCACCCGCGCCGGAGGCCACCAGCTTGACCTGGGCGATGTCCTTGCCTGCCACCTTCAGGCCGTTGAGCACGGCCGCACCCACCACGATGGCCGTGCCGTGCTGGTCGTCGTGGAAGACCGGGATCTTCATGCGCTCGCGCAGCTTGCGCTCGACGTAGAAGCAGTCCGGCGCCTTGATGTCTTCCAGGTTGATGCCGCCAAACGTCGGCTCCAGGCTGGCGATGATCTCGACCAGCTTCTCCGGGTCCTTCTCGTCGATCTCGATGTCGAACACGTCGATGCCCGAGAACTTCTTGAACAGGACGCCCTTGCCCTCCATGACCGGCTTGCCGGCCAGCGGGCCGATGTCGCCCAGGCCCAGCACGGCCGTGCCGTTGGTCACCACGCCCACCAGGTTGCCGCGGGCGGTGTAGCGGAAGGCGGCCGCCGGGTCCTTGACGATCTCCTCGCAGGGCGCGGCCACGCCGGGCGAATAGGCCAGCGCCAGGTCGTGCTGGTTGATCATCTGCTTGGTAGCAGCAATGGTGATCTTGCCGGGCTGGGGAAACTCGTGGTACTCGAGGGCCGCGCGGCGCAGCAGGGCGCGCTTGTCGGTGGCAGAAGGGGATGAGGGTGCCGTGGTGTCGGGCATGCGGGCGTCTCCAGCGTCGGGAAAAGGGATGCGCTGCACGGCCGCCAGGCCCGGGCCACCGGGGCCCTGCGTGGCGAGCGGTACAGGGGAAAGCATTGTAGGAGCGGGCCGTGCCGCGCCTCTACGCCGCCCCGACCGTGCCGGGGTGAAACACCTTTGCCGCCCAGACGCCCAATCCCCTCGGCCAGCCTGCAATGCCCATCAATGAAGAAGGCTTCCAGCGCTTGTGCAGCAAGCGCTGGAAGCTATCAAAAGCGAAGCACTCTCAGGCCGTTTCGGCCAGCGCGTCGCCCAGGGCGTTGACCAGCCGCTCCAGCTCGGTCTCGGTGCTGATGAAGGGCGGCGCCAGCTGGATGGTGTCGCCGCCGTAGCGCACGTAAAAGCCCTTGTCCCAGCACTTCATGGCGACTTCATACGGCCGGCGGGCGGGCTCGCCCGGCAGCGCGGCGATGGTGAAGCCCGCGGCCAGGCCGTAGTTGCGGATGTCGGCCACGTGCTTGGCGCCCTTGAGGCTGTGCACGGCCTTCTCGAAGAAGGGTGACAGCGCCTTCACGCGGGCCGGCATGTCTTCCTTGTGCAGGATGTCCAGCACCGCGTTGCCCGCCGCGCAGGCCACCGGGTGGGCCGAGTAGGTGTAGCCGTGGGGAAACTCCAGCATGTACTCCGGCCCGCCAGCGGCCATGAAGGTGTCGTAGATCTCCTTGCTGGCCACGCAGCCGCCCAGCGGCTGGGCGCCGTTGGTCACCTGCTTGGCGAAGTTCATGATGTCGGGCGTCACGCCGAACACCTCGGCGCCCGTCCAGCCGCCGCAGCGGCCAAAACCCGTGATGACCTCGTCAAAGATCAAGAGGATGTTGTTCTGCGTGCAGATCTCGCGCAGGCGCTGCAGATAACCCTGGGGCGGGATGACCACGCCGGCCGAGCCCGAGAACGGCTCGACGATCACGGCGGCGATGTTGCTGGCGTCATGCAGCGCGATCACGTCCAGCAGCTTGTCGGCGAGTTGGCGGCCGTCGGTGTCCGGCATGCCCTTGTGGAACGAGCCCACGGGCGGCTGCGTGTGGGGGATGTGGTCGGCCTCCACGCCCTGGCCGAAAGTCTTGCGGTTGCCCACCATGCCGCCCACCGAGATGCCGCCGAAGTTCACGCCGTGGTAGCCCTTCTCGCGGCCGATCAGGCGCGTCTTGCCGGCCTGGCCCTTGGCGCGCCAGTAGGCGCGCGCCATCTTCAGCGAGGTGTCGGCCGCCTCCGAGCCAGAACCCGTGAAGAACACGTAGTCCAGCCCGGCGGGCGTCAGCTCCTTGATGCGGTTGGCCAGCTCGAAGGAAGCCGGGTGGCCGAACTGAAACGCCGGCGCATAGTCCAGCGTGGCGGCGGCGCGGCCGATGGCCTGGGCCACCTCGGTGCGGCCATGGCCCAGGCCCGAGCACCACAGGCCCGACAGGCCGTCGAAGATCTTGCGGCCTTCCGCATCGGTGTAGTAGGCGCCCTGGCCGCTGACCACCATGCGCGGCTTGGCCTTGAAGTTGCGGTTGCCGGTGAAGGGCATCCAGTGCGCGTCGAGCCAGGCGGCGTCCATGCGCGGGGCGTTGGTGGTTTCGTCGATCACGGCAAAGGACATGGCGCTCTCCAGAAAGGAAGAAAAAAAGGGGAACAGGCAAGGCGGGTGGCCGCATTGTTGGCCGGCGCCATAATCCGTTGAAGCAACAAATATCCACATTCACTTGCTCGTTCATGCAAGTAAAGACCACCCCTCGCCCACGCGCCGTGCTGGGACAGCTCTCCGACATGGACCTGCGCCTGCTGCAGGTCTTCAAGGCCGTGGTCGAGTGCGGCGGCATGGCCGCGGCCGAGCTGGAGCTGAACATCGGCACCAGCACCGTCAGCCGTCACGTGAAGGACCTGGAAACGCGCCTGGGCCTGACCCTGTGCCGGCGCGGGCGCGCCGGCTTCGCCCTGACGCCCGAGGGCCAGCGCGTGTACGAGGAAACGCTGCGCCTGCTGGCCTCGGTGCGCGGCTTTCTGGCCGGCGTGGACGACATCCACGCGCGCATGGGCGGGCAGCTGGCGGTGGCCGTGTTCGACAAGACGGCCAGCAACCCGGCCGCGCGCATCGACGCGGCCATCGCGGCCTTTTGCACGCAGGCGCCGCACGTGCAGCTGCAGCTGCACGTGGGCTCCATCAACGCCATCGAGCGCGGCGTGATCGACGGCAGCTACCAGGTGGGCATCATTCCCGCGCACCGCAGCTCGCAGAGCCTGGCCTACGCCGACCTGTTCGGCGAGACCATGCTGCTGTACTGCGGCGCCGGCCACCCGCTGTTCGGCGCGGCGCACGATGCGCTGGACTGGGACGCGCTGCGCGCCTATCCCTTCGCCGGCCTGGGCTACCACTCGCCCAACATGGAGCTGAGCCACCAGGCGCGCCTGCAGCGCAGCGCCACCGGCTTCGACCAGGAGGCCATCGCCACGCTGGTGCTGTCCGGGCGCTTCCTGGGCTTTCTGCCGGACCACTACGCCGAAGGCTTCGAGCGGTGCGGCCGGCTGCAGGCGGTGCAGCCCCAGCGCTTTCGCTACCAGTGCCAGTTCGTCAGCGTGATGCGGCGCCCGCCCCAGGCGCCGCGCGCGGCGCAGCTGTTCCAGGACTGCCTGCTGCAAGCCCATGCCCCGCCGGCAGGATCTGCATGAAATATGCCTCCAGCCCTTTCCCAGCAAGCGATGGCAGCTATTGAAACAAGAGCGTTTCAGTTGCCCCGCCAGCGGCCGATAACAAGGGGACCATGCCCTCCATCCTCCCCGCCGCCGCCAGCGGCCTGCAGGCGGCCCAGCTGCGGCTGGCCAGCAGCGCCCACAACGTGGCCAACCTGAACACGCCCGGCTTTCACCGCCAGGAGGTGCAGCAGCAGGCCGAGCCCCGCCCGGGCGGCGTGCGCACCCAGCTGGCCCAGGCCGAGCAGCCCGGCGTGGCGCTGGAGGCCGAGGCCGTGGAACAGATCGCCGCCACCTATGCCTTCAAGGCCAGTGCGCTGGTGCTGCGCACCGCCGATGAGATGGCCGGCGCGCTGCTGGACGAGCGCGCCTGAGCTGCACCCACTCTGCGCCCGTCACTGCGGGCGCTGCGCCAGCACCAGCGCATACAGCGCCTGCGCCGCCACCGACAGGCTCTCGTCGCGCCGGCGCACCAGGTAGATCTGCCGCGTCAACCCGGGCAGCTGCAGCCGGCGCGTCACCAGCCCCGGCTGCTCGAAGTGGAACAGCGACAGTGCCGGCACCACGCTGATGCCCAGCCCCGCACGCACCATGCCCATCACGGTGGCCAGCTGCTCCACCTCCATCAGCGTGTGCATGGCCTGCGGATGCAGGGCGACCTCCAGGTACTGCCGCACGCTGCTGGTGCGGGCCAGGTGGATGAAGGGCCAGGCCGCCAGGTCCTGCGCCGTGATGGGCTTGCGGCGGCGCGCCAGCGGGTGGCCCTGCGGGCAGACCAGGTAGAAGTCGTCGCTGCAAAACGGCTCGGCCTGCAGGGACGGGGTGTCGGCGCGGATGGCGGCCAGGGCGAAGTCGGCGTGGCTGCTGGCCACGCGGTCGATGCAGGGCTCGGACAGCACGTCGGCGATGTCGATCTCGATGCCCGGGTGCGCCGCCCGGTACTGCGCCAGCACGCCCGGCAGCCACCCGGCGGCCAGCGACGGCAGCAGCGCCAGCGCCACGCGCCCGCGCTGCAGCGTGGCGGCGTCACGCAGGGCCGCCAGCGCGCCCGAGATCTCCGCGCGGATGCGCCGGGCGGACTCCAGGAAGTTCTGCCCCTCGGGCGTGAGGTGCACGTGGCGCGTGCTGCGGTCGAACAGGCGCAGGCCCAGGTCGTCCTCCAGCGCGCGGATCAGCGCGCTGAAGGCCGGCTGCGACAGGTGGCTCAGCGCCGCCGCGCGCGTGAAGCTGCGCTGCTCGGCCAGGGCGATGAAGGCGTCGAGCTGGCGGCTGGAGAGGTGGGCGGCGTTCATGGGTCGTGCGATATGCCCGCCAGCTGCGGGCCGATTGATCTGTTATTTGGAAGGATTGATCGGAACAATCGATTTCACAGAATACCGCAGCCTTCCTACAGTGGGCCCAGGAGACAGCGAACGCCATGGCGAACGACAACACAAACCTGCTGGTTGGCTGCGCCGCCGGCTTCTCGGGCGACCGCACCGATGCCGCGCTGCCGGTGGTGCAGGCGCTCATCGCCAGCGGCCAGCCGTCGGTGCTCATCTTCGAGACGCTGGCCGAGCGCACCCTGGCCCTGGCCCAGCTGGCCCGTCGCACCGACCCTGACGCCGGCTACGAGCCGCTGCTGGCCGACCTGCTGCGCCCCGTGCTGGCGCTGTGCCTGGCGCACGGGGTGCGCATCGTCAGCAACTTCGGCGCGGCCAACCCGCCGGGCGCGGCGCGCCGCATCCAGGCCCTGGCGGCCGAACTGGGCATGCGCCCGCCGCGCATCGCCGTGCTGCAAGGCGACGACCTGAGCGGGCCCGCGCACCGGGCGCTGCTGCAGGAGGCGCTGGGCGAGGCCATGCCCACCGAGCCCCTCGTCAGCGCCAACGCCTACATCGGCGCGCAGGCCATTGCCGAGGCGCTGCGCGCCGGCGCCGACATCGTGGTCTGCGGCCGCGTGGCCGACCCTTCCCTGGCCCTGGGCCCGGCACTGGCGCACTACGGCTGGGCGCTTCATGATTGGGACCGGCTGGCGCGCGCCACCATGGCCGGGCACCTGCTGGAATGCGGCGCCCAGGTCACGGGCGGCTACTTTGCCGACCCGGGCTACAAGGACGTGCCCGGCATGGCCCGCCTGGGCTACCCCATCGCCGAGATCGACGCCGACGGCCACTGCACGATCACCAAGCCGCCGGCCACGGGCGGGCGCATCGACGAGCGCACCGTCAAGGAGCAGCTGCTGTACGAGCTGCACGACCCCGCCGCCTACCTCACGCCCGACGTGGTGGCCGACATCACCCAGGCTCAAGTGACCGCCGTGGGCGCCGACGCCGTGCGGCTGGAGGGCGTGCGCGGCCATGCGCGGCCGGCCACGCTCAAGGTCAACGTGTGCTTCGAGTCGGGCTGGCTGGCCGAGGGCGAGATCTCCTACGCCGGCGCCAGGGCCGAAGCCCGCGCCCGCCTGGCCGGCGAGGTGCTGCGCGAGCGCCTGCAGGGCCTGGGCCCGCTGCGCATCGACCTGATCGGCGTGACCAGCATCCTGGGCGACGACGCCAGCCGCTGGCTGGACGAACAACCCGCCGGCGACGCCCGCGACGTGCGCCTGCGCGTGGCCCTGCAGCACCGCGACCAGGCCAGCGCCCAGCGCCTGCTGCGCGAGGTGACCGCGCTCTACACCTGCGGCCCGGCCGGCGGCGGCGGCGTGCGCACCGCGCTGCGCCCACGCCTGGGCACCGTCTCCTGCCTGGTGCCGCGCGAGGCCGTGCCCGTGCGCTACGAGATGGTCGAGCCCGGCACGCAACCCTGCGAGGCACCGCAATGACCAGCACCCCCAACGCTTCGCCCAGCCAGCAACTCCAAAACATGGCGCAACCGGCGCCAGCGGCCGCCGTGCAAGGGCCGCCCCGCAGCACCGGCGGCGTCCCCCCCAGGGGGGAAGGCGCGCAGCGCCTCAGGGGGGGGCTCACTGTCTCGCTGTACCGCCTGGCCCACAGCCGCACGGGCGACAAGGGCAACCGCTCCAACATCAGCGTCATCGCCTGGCACCCCGCGCTGTGGCCGGTGCTGGTCGAGCAGGTCACCGAGGCCGCCGTCGCACGCCACTTCGCGCAGCGCCACCCGCGCCAGGTCACGCGCTACCTGCTGCCGCAGCTGCACGCCATGAACCTCGTGCTGGACGACGTGCTGGACGGCGGCGTGAACGACGCCCTCAACCTCGACAGCCATGGCAAGGCGCTCAGCTACCTGCTGCTGGACCTGCCCATCACCGTTCCCGCCCACTTCGCTCCGTACCTCGCGCCGCACTCCGGCGGGCCCGCGGAGTGACCGCTCCGGCTTTCCTCACCCCATCCATACCTACACCAGGAGACGACATGACCCATTCCCCTTCCTCCAAGCGCCGCCAGGCGCTGGCCGCCGCCTGCGCCGTGCTGGCCCTGGGCGCCCTGCACGCCCCGGCCGCGCTGGCACAGACCTATCCCGCCAAGCCCATCACCTTCGTCGTGCCGTTCGCCGCGGGCAGCGCCACCGACCAGCTGGCGCGCGCCCTGGGCCAGTCCGTCACCACCGACACGCAGCGGCCCGTGGTCATCGACAACAAGGCCGGCGCCAGCGGCATGCTGGCCGCCGCCGCGGTGGCCAAGGCGCCGGCCGACGGCTACACCGTGCTCATCACCACCAACACCACGCACGCGGCCAACGAGCACCTGTACAAGAAACTGTCCTACGACCCGGTGAAGGACTTCGCCCCCGTCACCGGCCTGGGCAAGGGCGGGCAGGTGCTGGTGGTGAACGCCGGCGCGCCGTACAAGAGCGTGGGCGAGCTGCTGGCCTTCGCCAAGAAGAACCCCGGCAAGCTCAGCTTCGGCAGCGGCAGCTCGTCCAGCCGCATGGCCGGCGAGATGCTCAAGCAGCTGGCGGACGTGGACATCCTGCACGTGCCCTACAAGAGCAACCCGCAGGCCATCACCGACCTGCTGGGCGGGCAGATCGACCTGATGATCACCGACACCTCCACCGGCGTGCCCCAGGTCAAGGCGGGCAAGCTGCGCGCCCTGGGTTACTCCACGCAAAAGCGCAGCGCCCAGCTGCCCGACGTGCCCACGCTGGACGAGGCCGGCGTGAAGGGCTACGACATGGGCTACTGGTTCGCCGCCTACGTGCCCGCCGGCACGCCGGCGCCGGTGGTGGCCCGCCTCAATGAGCTGCTGGGCGCCGCCACCAAGAGCGCCGCCGCCAAGAGCTTCTTCGACAACGCGGGCTCGGAGGCCTGGACCAGCACGCCCGCCGAGCTGGCCCAGTTCCAGACCGCCGAGACCCAGAAGTGGGGCCAGGTGATCAAGGCTGCGGGCATCGAGCCCGAGTAAGCCGCGGTCCCGGCGCGCCGGGCCGCCTCCATCGCTTCTTTTCTTCCCCCGGCCTGCCACTCATGGGCAGGCGTGGGCGGAGCCTTGCCGGCGCGGCGAAGAGCTGGCGCCGCGCCTTTCTCAGAGCCGCAGTCAGCGGCCACCCTCTTCCATCCAAGGAGACGACATGCAACTCGGAAAGCTCGCGCTGGCTGCCACGGCCGCGGCAGCCCTCGCCGCCTGTGGAGGCAGCAGCAACGATGACGCCCCGCAAGGCCCCACTTTCAAGCTGGAAATCACCTCCACCGAGGCGTTTCCCGGCAGCTATGGGGAGGTGGGCGAATACGAGCGGCTGACCGGCACGCTCAGCGGAGAGGTGGATCCCAAGGATCCCCGCAACGCCACTATCCAGGACTTGGCGTTGGCGCCCACCAATGCCAATGGCATGGTCGACTACAAAGCCGAGTTCGTCATGTTGAAGCCACGCAACATGGCCAAGGCCAGCGGTGTGCTGCGCTATGACGCGCCCAACCGCGGCAATATTCTGACCATGCTCAACCCCACGGCCACACCCAGCGATGCGGTGTACCTGGAGCGCGGCTACGTGATGCTGTACTCTGCCTGGCAGGGCGACGTGCCCAAGAGCAACCCTGCGCGCCTCACGGTGACAGTGCCCGTGGCGCGCAATCCGGACGGCAGCAGCATCACCGGCCCTTACCGCGCGGAGCTGGTGCCGACCGTTGCGAGCCCCTCGATGGCGCTGCCCGGCGGGGTGTTCAACGGATCCATGATTCCCTACGAGCCCGCCAGCCTGGACAACACGCAGCCCGGCTACTCGCTCACCCGTCGGGCCAACGAAACCGATGCGCGCATTCCCGTGCCTGCCTCGGACTGGAAGTTCGCCACCTGCGACACCGGCGACAACTCCTTTCCCGGCAAGCCCAGCCCCACCAGCGTGTGCCTGAAGGGCGGCTTCGATCCGGCCTATCTGTATGAGCTGGTCTATATGGCCAAGGACCCGAAGGTCATGGGCGTGGGCTTGGCGGCACTGCGCGACACGGTGAGCTTCTTTCGCAGCAAGGCGGCGGATTCCGGCGGCACGCCCAACCCGCTGGCGGGCCACATCACGCACACGCTGGGGCAGGGCACATCGCAGTCGGGTAATGCGATGAAGACCTTCCTGCACCTGGGCTTCAACCAGGCGCTCGATGGCGGCAAGGTGTTCGATGGCCTCTTTGCCCACGTGGCCGCGCGCCAGACGCACATCAATACGCGCTTTGCCGTGCCCGGCGGGGGCGGCGGCCTGCGCACCGACCACACTGCCTTCGGCCAGACCGCGCCGCGCGGACTGGACAAGGACTACAGGGACGACGTCAGCGGCCGGCAAGGGGGCGTGATGAAGCGCTGCGCCGCCACCGACACCTGCCCCAAGTTCTTCCTGGGCCTGTCGGGCACGGAGTTCTGGCAGCTGCAGGGCTCCCCTGTGCTCACCGATGCGCATGGCACGAAGGATCTGGAGCAGCCGGAAAACTCCCGCATCTACTACTACGCCAGCACCCAGCACGGCGGCGCCGGCGGCACGGCCAGCATCAGCTATGCACCCGCGCGAGCCACCTACCCGTCGGGCACGGTGGTGCACTTCAACGACACCTTCCGGGCGCTGTTTCTGAATCTGGAGGACTGGGTGGTGCGCGGCACGCTCCCTCCTGCCAGCCAGGTCCCCAGGATTGACGATGGCACGCTGGTGCGCCCCGAAGCGCTGACGTTCCCTGCCATGAAGGGCCTGACCTGGGCAGTCAACGGTGTGCAGACCCCCATTCCCGAATTCAATTACCGGGGCCTGTACAACAACTTCCCGCTCTTCGATTTCGGGCCGCAGTACATCCCGCAGGACGAATCGGGTATCGCCACCATCCTGCCTCCGCGCGACCTGGGGCGTGACTACGCCATCATGGTGCCGCAAGTGGATGGCTCCACCGGCCTGACCCGCGCCGGCATCCGCAGCGTGGAGGCCCGTGCGCCGCTGGGTACCAGCATCGAGTTCAACTACGTTGCGACGCCCGGCATCACCGACCTGGCCAACCTCGCGGGCAGCTACATCCCGTTCCACAAGACGCGCAACGCACGGCTGGCGGCCGGTGACACGCGACCTTCGCTGGAAGAGCTGTACGGTGACCAGGCGGGCTACGTGGCAGCGGTGACGCAAGCGGCCAATGCGCTGGTGCAACAGCGCTTCCTGCTGCCGCGTGACGCAGAGCTGCAGATCGCGCGGGCCAAGGCCACGGCCGTGCTGCCCTGATTGAGCGACCAGGGCCAACGGGGGCAAGACCGGGCATCGGGGCCGAACAAGCCGCGGCCCCGGCGCGCCGGGCCGCCCCATCGCTTCTTTTCTTCCCCCGGCCTGCCGCTCATGGGCAAGCGTGGCTGGGGGGGAGCCTTACCTGGTTGAACAAACCAACGAGTCAATAGGAGACAAAGCCATGCTCAAGAAAACCCTTCCTGCGGTCTCGATAGTCGCCGCAGCCGTTCTTGCTGCCTGTGGCGGCGGCACCGGTAGCACGAACGCTCCTGAGGCCGCGTTGCCAAAAGCGTGCGACATCGCCAGCTTTGGCAGTCTGGATCTGCGCGGCGCCTCCATCAAGCTGGTAGAGGCTGTCCCTGCCGGCAGCTACCAACCCAACGGCAGCGCCTCGGCCTTGACGGATTTGCCGGCGTTTTGCCGCATCGAAGCCCATGCCACGCCGACCAGCGACTCCTCCATCCACTTCGAAGTCTGGGTGCCGCAGGCGGCCGCATGGAACGGCAAGCTGGTCGCCACCGGCAATGGCGGCTACAGCCCACGGCTGAACTATGGCGACATGGCCTACGCCATGCGCCAAGGCTATGCAGCGATTGGCGGAGATTCCGGGCATACCACCGAAGACATGCTCTGGGGCGTTGGCCATCCCGAAAAAATCAAGGATTGGGGTACGCGCTCTATCCATGCCATCACCCAGCCATCCAAGCAGCTGATCGCCCAATTGCAGGGCAGCGAGGCCAAGCGCGCCTACTACTACGGCTGCTCCACGGGCGGACACCAGGGCTACGCCGAAATCCAGCGCTATCCGGAGGATTTCGACGGCGTCATCGCCGGGGCGCCGGGCAACAACCGGACCCGGCTGAACGTTGAATTCCTCCATCGCTTCCTGTCCAACAGAGCCCCTGGCACGAACTCGCCGGTGATTCTTTCCGCGGCCAAGGCGGGTCTGATCACCACCGCCGCCGTGAAGGCTTGCGATGCGCTGGACGGCGTGACCGATGGCGTCATGGAAGACCCGCGCGCCTGTACGGCGGACGTCTTCAATGTCCAGTCCCTGCAATGCCAGGGCGGCGACGCGGCGGACTGCCTGACCCCCGCCGAAATTGCCGTGGCCCAGAAAATCTATGCCGGTCCGCGCAATCCACGCACCCAAGCTCAGCTCTATCCCGGCCTTCCGGTGGGTACCGAGTCAGGCTGGTCCGCCTACTGGGGCAGCACGGAGCCGGTGCGCGCCGACTACTGGCGTCTGTGGACATTTAATGATCCGCAGTGGGATTGGTGGACCTTCGACTACGACCGGGATGTCCAATTCGCAGATACCGTCATCAGTCCGCTCGTCGATCAGGTCAACCCGGACATTGCCGCCTTCAAGGCGCGCGGCGGCAAGGCCATCGTTTATCAGGGCTGGGCCGATCCCGTGGTCAATGCCGTAGACACCATCGCCTATTACGAGCAGGTGCGCAGCCACCAAGGGTCGCAAGCCGCCACGGATGCGTTTTTCCGTCTTTTCCTGGTGCCTGGCATGGGCCACTGCTCGGGCGGCACCGGCACGGCGAATTTCGGCAACCAAGGAGGCCCCTCGCCTGTCGTGAATGCCGAGCGCGACCTCCTGACTGCCCTGGATCGCTGGGTGGAAGAAGGCACGGCTCCTGACCGTCTCGTTGCGACGCGCATGGAATCCGGTCGAGCCGTACGCACGCGGCCTCTGTGCCCGTATCCGAAGCAAGCCGTGTATTCGGGCACGGGCAGCACTGACGATGCGGACAGCTTCAGCTGCCGATAGCTCTGTGCGGCTGCCCTTCTGAGCAATGGCGGCTGAATCGGCCCTCCGGGCCGGTTCAAACCCACTGCTTCATGCGCACCGCGCGGTTCTCGATGCACCCGCGCAACAAAAGCCGCAGGCTCGCACAGCCTGCGGCTTTTTCATTGAAATAGGGCTTTAGCGCTTACCCAGCAAGCGCGGATAGCTATTTAAACAGGAGCGCATCCAATCACCACGTGCGGGCCAGGCAGGCCAGGTTCCGCGCCAGCCATTCGGTGAACGCAGCGGGGCGGGTGTCAGGCGGCGTGCGCATGGGCGGCCTCCATGAAAGGCTGCGGCTGCGCCCGCCGCCGGCGCAGGGCCCGCTCCCAGGTCTTTTCGTGGAAGAAGAAGGCAAAAGCCTGCACCGTGGGCTCCAGCAGGCTCAGGGTCAGCGAGGCGATCACGTTGCCGGTGACCAGGTAGGCCACGCCGGCCGCCACACAGATGTGGATCACGTAATAGCTGGCCGTCTTCATCAGGGTCAGGCGGTTGTGGTGCAAGGTGGTGCGAATGCGGCTCATGGCGGGCTCCTGGAAACGATTGGTCAAATGATATTTATTCTCATTTGTGTGCGCCAATCAGTTTTGCCTACTCCGGGCATAGCCCCAGCCTGGGCAGTGCGCGCCGTGGCTATCATGGCCGGCTCGTTTTGACTGCCTTTTTTCCTCTTCCTCCACCCGCTCGGGAGCGCACATGGCCCTCATGGACTTCATCAAGAAGCAGTTCATCGACATCCTGCAATGGACCGAGGACAGTGACGGCACGCTGGCCTGGCGCTTCCCCATGGAGGGCATGGAGATCCAGAACGGCGCCACGCTGGTGGTGCGCGCGTCGCAGATGGCCGTCTTCGTCAACGAGGGCCAGGTGGCCGACGTCTTCGGCCCCGGCACCTACAAGCTGACCACGCAGACGCTGCCGGTGCTGACCTACCTGCGCAACTGGGACAAGCTGTTCCAGTCGCCCTTCAAGAGCGACGTGTATTTTTTCAGCACGCGCCAGCAGGTGGACCAGAAGTGGGGTACGCCCCAACCCATCACCATCCGCGACAAGGACTTCGGCGCCGTGCGGCTGCGGGCCTTCGGCAACTACGCCTACCGCGTGGCCGACCCGAAGCTGTTCCACACCGAGATCTCGGGCACGCGCGGCGAATACACCGTGGCCGACCTGGACGGCCAGCTGCGCGGCCTGGTGCTGCAGAACATCAGCAGCGCCATCGCCGCCAGCGGCGTGCCCTTCCTGGACCTGGCGGCCAACCAGGTGATGTTTGCCGACGCCCTGGCGCAGACCCTGCAGCCGGCGTTCGAGCGCATCGGCCTGAAGCTCGAGGGCATGACGGTGCAAAGCCTGTCCCTGCCCGAGGAGCTGCAAAAGGTCATGGACCAGAAGATCGGCATGGGCATGGTCGGCAACGACATGGGCCGCTTCATGCAGTACCAGACGGCCCAGGCCATCCCGAAGTTCGCCGAAGGCGGCGGCCAGGGCGGCGGCGTGGCGGGCGACGCCATGGGCCTGGGCGCCGGCGTGGCCTTGGGGCAGGTGCTGGCGCAGAACCTGCAGCAGGGCCTGCAGCAGCCGCAGCCCCAGGGCGGCGCACCGGCAGCACCGCAGCCCGCGCCCGTGGGCGTGCGGCCCGAGGAGGTCATGGCCACGCTGGAGAAGCTGGGCGAGCTCAAGGCCAAGGGCATCCTGACGCAGGACGAGTTCGACGCGAAGAAGGCCGAGCTGCTGAAAAAGCTCGTCTGACGCTATAAAAACAAGAGCTACCAGCGCTTGACCCATAAGCGCTGGAGGCCAAAAGCACCCACAACTTTCCTGCCCATGGCGAGCAGCGCCCCCCAGCGCCACTACCGCGCGCCCTGCCCCGGCTGCGGGGCGCCGGTGGAATTCAAGAGCGCCCAGTCCACCCACGCCGTCTGCCCCTACTGCCAGAGCACGGTGGTGCGCAGCGGCGACGTGCTGCAGCGCCTGGGCACCATGGCCGAGGTCTTCGACGACCACAGCCCGCTGCAGCTGATGGCCAGCGGCCGCTTCCAGGGCCAGGCCTTCACCCTCATCGGCCGGCTGCAGTACCAGGGCCCGCAGGGCCGCTGGGCGGAGTGGATCGCCCTGCTGCAGGACGGCAGCAGCGCCACGCTGGGCGAGGACAACGGCGCCTACGTCTTCACCCGCCCGGCGGCGCCGGGCCGCGCCCTGCCGGACGCTGCCCACCTGCGCGTGGGCATGACCACCGCGGTGGACGGCGAGCCCTTCAGCGTGGCCGCCAACCTGCAGGCGCAGTTGGTCGCGGCCGAGGGCGAGCTGCCCACCCTGCCGCCGCTGGGCACGCCCTTCCAGGTGGTGGAGCTGCGCAGCAGCGGCGGCGAGGTGCTGTCCATCGACTACGGCACCCAGCCGCCCCAGGTGCAGCGCGGCCGCGCCGTGCGGCTGGAGGATTTGCAGCTGCAGGGGCTGCGCGATGACGCATCGGTGCGCGAGGAGGCAGCGCGCCAGTTCGCCTGCCCCAGCTGCGGCGCGCCGGTGCGCGTGCAGCTGTCCGCCAGCAAGAGCTGCACCTGCCCGTCCTGCCACAGCCTGATCGACCTGAGCGCCGGCATCGGCGGCGAGCTGCGCCACGCCGCGCAGTACGAGCCCGTCGAGCCGCTGATCCCGCTGGGCAGCACCGGGCAGTTCGAGGGCGCGGCCTGGCAGGTCGTAGGCTTTCAGCACCGCACCGGCGTGGAGGCGGGGGACGACGACGAGGAATCCTTCGGCTGGGAGGAATACCTGCTCTACAACCGCCAGCGCGGCTTCATCTTCCTGGTGGACGCTAGCGACGGCTGGAGCCTGGTGCGCCCGACCACCGGTGCCCCCGCCTACAAGCCCGGCGCACACAGCGCGAGCTACCTGGGCCGCCAGTACCGCCTGACCTCCACCTACCGCGCCGAGACCCACTACGTCGCCGGCGAGTTCTACTGGCCCGTGCAGCGCGGACAACAAACCAGCAACAGCGACTTCGCAGCCGTGGACGGCAAGGGCATCCTGTCGCGCGAACAGGCGCCGGGCGAAGTCACCTGGTCGCATGGCCAGCGCATGGACAGCGCCGTGGTGGCCCGGGCCTTCCAGCTGGGCGAGAAGGCCGGGCTGTTCCGCCGCCAGGATGCCGGCCCCGTGGGCGCTGGCGCCGGCATCGGCTGCGGCACCGTGGTGCTGATCCTCATCGTGCTGGTCGTCCTGCTGGTGCTGATGAGCAACTGCTCGGGCTCGTCCGGCACCGGCTACCGCAGCTCTGGCGGCTCGTGGGGCGGCTATACCTCGGGCGGCGGGCACAAATGACGCACACGCAATTTTTCAAGGAGAAATCGCCATGATGGGAATCGAATGGCTCCGGCCCGCGGCCTTCCTCGGGTCCATCCTGTACGCGCTGATCGGCGTGCTCATCTTCTGGCTGTGCTTCTGGCTGATCGACAAGATCACCCCCACCGACCTGTGGGCCGAGATCGTCGAGAAGCAAAACCGCGCCCTGGCGCTGGTCGTGGCGGCGATGTGCCTGGGGATCAGCATCATCGTGGCGGCGGCGATCCACTAGGCCGGGCTTTTGATCCAACCCGCAACGGGCTGCCCGGTTGCACCGTGCGGCCCGCCTGTCTTTCCGTTGCCATGACTCCTACCACCCCACCCGCCCCGCCCGCCCAGCCGCGCAACCCCCTGCATGGCCTGACCTTGGAGGCCATCATCACCGCACTGGTGGCGCACTACGGCTGGCAGGAGCTGGGCCAGCGCATTCCGCTGCGCTGCTTCACCAGCGAGCCCAGCGTGTCGTCCAGCCTGAAGTTCCTGCGCAAGACGCCCTGGGCGCGCGAGAAGGTGGAGGGGCTGTACCTGTTCATGCAGCGGGACCTGCGGCGCAGCCGGGCGCGGCCTGATGCCTAGGCCCCAGGGGCCGGATGGCAGAAGGCGCATGCGAATACGGGAACAATCCCCTGACTGACTACGGCGCCTGTGCCGCCCCTTGGCCGCACCCGACTGTTCCGACTATCTTTCTCCCGCTTCATGCCCACGCTCGACTGGCTCAACCGCGCCACCGCCTTCACCACTGTCGCCCAGGTGCCCTACCGCCTGCTGGACACCGTCTCCACCCACGGCGACGCAGCCACCGCGCCGGACAACCTGCTGATCCAGGGCGACAACCTCGAAGCCCTGAAAGCCCTGCTGCCCTTCTACCGCGGCCAAGTGAAGTGCATTTTCATCGACCCGCCCTACAACACGAAAAGCGCCTTCGAGCATTACGACGACCATCTGGAGCACAGCCAGTGGCTGTCGATGATGCTGCCGCGCCTGCAATTGCTGCGCGAGTTGCTGAGTGAGGACGGATCGATCTGGGTGACCATCGACGACCACGAGGGGCATTACCTCAAGGTGCTGATGGATGAGGTGTTTGGGCGGGGAAATTTCATTTCCACTGTGATTTGGGAGAACTTCTATGGCCGCAGCGGAACGGCTGCTATTTCTCCTGCCCACAACTACATCCATTGCTACTCGCCGTCAGGGGACGCCTGGAAGCACATACGAGGGCTGTTGCCTCGATCAGAAGAAAGCGCTGGCAAATACAAGAACCCTGACAACGATCCGCGCGGGCCTTGGCGTCTCGGGCCGATTTTTGCCCCGGAAGAACGCCACGAAGGATTGATGTACACCATTACGACGCCTTCTGGACGACAGGTGTCGCCACCAAAGGGTAGCCACTGGCGAATGGTTGAATCTGATTTTTGGCGGATGGTTGAAGAAGGGCGCATCAGTTTTGGTGCAAACGGCACCAACAATCCTGCCGTGAAACTTTTCCTTAACGAGGTTCAGGCTGGCGTTGTTCCTCGCAGTATTTGGCCGCACTCGGAAGCAGGGCACACGCAGGACGCAAAGCGTGAAGTGATGGCGCTTTTCCCTGGCGAAACGCCTTTCGGAACCCCCAAGCCAGAAAAGCTTTTACAGAACATCCTCCACATCGCTACCAATCCCGGCGACCTCGTCCTCGACAGCTTCCTCGGCTCCGGCACCACGGCCGCCGTCGCGCACAAGATGGGCCGGCGCTGGATCGGCATCGAGATGGGCGAGCACGCCGCCACGCACTGCCTGCCGCGCCTGGAGAAAGTGATCGCCGGCGAGCAGGGCGGCATCAGCCAGGCGATGGGCTGGCAGGGCGGCGGGGGCTTTCGCTTCGCGCGGCTGGGTGCGCCCATCTTCGACGCCGACGGCTGCATCCACCCGGACGTGCGCTTCGCCACGCTGGCGGCCTTCGTCTGGCAGCAGGAGACGGGCACCGCCTTCGACCCCGCCCAGGGTCGCGCCGGCACGCCCTGGCTGGGCACACACTCTGTTTTTGATAGCTGCTCACGCTTGACCGCTGAGGGCGAGGGGCCGATTTCGCTTGAAACCGCGTCCGAGCCGATGTCGGAGCCCGTCTTGCGCAGCCGCACCGCGTACTACCTGCTGTTCAACGGCATCCTGGGCGACAAGCGCCCCGCCGGCGGCAACGTGCTGACCCGCGCCGTGCTCGAAGCATTGCTGGCGCTGCACGCCGGCACGTCGCACCCCGACGCTCCGCTGGTGGTCTATGGCGAGGCCAACCGCCTGGGCCCCGAGACGCTGGCGCGCGCACGGGTCACGTTCAAGCACATTCCGTATGACGTGAAGGCGAGGTGAGGCGATGACCGCACAGGAGCTGCTGGAGAGCCTGAATCTGCTCGATGAAAACGAGCGCATCGAGGCCAAGCGCGCGCAGGAGGCTGGGCGTTCGCTGCTGGAGACCGTTTGCGCCTTTGCCAATGAACCCCATTTGGGCGGTGGCTGGCTGCTGCTGGGAGTGGCGCCCGACGAGCAGGCGCTGTTTCCCGGCTATGCGGTGGAAGGTGCGCCACACCCCGACAAGCTGAGTGCCGACCTGGCCAGCCAGTGCGCCACGGTGTTCAACCTGCCGCTGCGCGTGGAGATTCGCACCGAGGTGCTGGCGGGCGAGCCTGTCGTGGTGGTCTTCGTGCCCGAGGCCGCGCCGCAGGACAAGCCCCTCTATTTCAAGGCCACCGGGCTGCCCAAGGGGGCGTATCGGCGCATTGGCAGCACCGATCAGCGCTGCACCGAGGACGACCTGGAACTGCTGTACCAGTCGCGCCAGCGCGAGAGCTTCGACGCGGGGCTGGTGCCCGGCGCCGCACTGGAGGATTTTGACGAAAGCGCCATGGCCGACTACCGCCAGGCGCGGGCTGAGGCCAACCCCGATGCCGAGGAGCTGCGCTGGAGCGATACGGAGCTGTTGCAGGCCTTGCATGCGGTGCGGCGCGACGCGACCGGCGCATGGCAGCCCACGGTGGCCGGGTTGCTGCTGTTTGGCAAGGCGGCTGCCCTGCGTCGCTGCTTTCCCATGACGCGGGTGGACTACATCCGCGTGCCGGGGCGTGAATGGGTGCCGCACCCTGACCGCCGATTTGACACGGTGGAGCTGCGCGCGCCGCTGTTCACGCTGCTGCGCCGCACCCAGGCGGCCGTGCTGGATGATCTGCCCAAGGGCTTCGGTCTGGCGGAAGGCCAACTGCAACGCAGCGACACGCCCGTGATTCCGTTGCGCGCGCTGCGCGAAGCGTTGGTCAACGCCCTGATACACCGCAGCTACCGCGCGCAGGCGCCGGTGCAGGTGATTCGCTACGCCAACCGGCTGGAAATCCGCAACCCGGGCTTCTCGCTGAAGTCGCCCGACCATCTGGGCGAGCCTGGCTCCATGCCGCGCAATCCCCACATCGCCGCCGTATTGCACGAAACCCGCTTTGCCGAAACCAAGGGCAGCGGCATTCGGGCCATGCGCGAGGCCATGGAAAAGGCCGGGCTGGTGCCGCCCCTGTTCGAGTCCGATAGGGGGCAGGACCAGTTCAGCACGCTGTTTTTCTTTCACCACTTTCTGGGTGAGGGCGACATTCGCTGGCTGGCGCAGTTCAAGGAGCTGCAGCTGAGCGACGAAGAAGCCCGTGCCCTGGTCGTGGCCCGCGAGGCAGGGGCCATCGACAACGCCACCTACCGCGCCCTGAACAAGGTGGACACCCTGACTGCCAGCAGCGCGTTGGGCCGGTTGCGCGATGCCGGCCTGCTCAGCCAGCAGGGCCGGGGCTCGGCGACCTGGTACCAGCCCACGGAGAAGCTGTTAGGCAGTGCGCCAGGTGCTTCGATTGACAAGTTGGACGCACTATCCAGTAAGCCGGGGTGCTTATCCAGTATGCCGGACGGCTTATCCAGTAAGCCTGAGTGCTTATCCAGCAAGTTTGAAGAGGAGCGCAATGCATTGCTGGATGACATTCCAGGTCCATTGGCGGCTCGCATTGGGGCAATTGGCCGCCGCCATCCTCCGGAGCTGGTGCGCGAACTGGTAGTGGCACTTTGTAGCGTGCGGGATTGGCGGGCCGAAGAACTGGCTTTGTTGCTCAGCCGTAAGCCTGAAACTATCCGGCAAGACTATTTGCGCCCGCTGTTGGCGCAACGACGCATCGCCATGACCTTGCCGGACACGCCCAGCTCGCCGCAGCAGGCGTACCGCAGCAGTCAGGACAACCCGTCATGACCCTTCTCACACTCAAGTCCTACCAGGAGCAAGCGCTCAAGGCGCTGTCCGACTACGCCCTGGCCGCCCGGGTGCAGGGCGCGGCGCAGGCGTTTGCCGCTCAGGCCGGGCGTACCTACCAGGCCGGCGCCTTCGGCCCGGTGCCCTGCGTGTGCCTGCGCATCCCCACCGGCGGCGGCAAGACGGTGCTGGCGGCGCACGCCGTGCCGCTGCTGGCGCGCGACTGGATAGGGCAGGACGCTCCCGTGGCACTGTGGCTGGTACCCAGCGACGCGATCCGCACGCAGACGATGCATAGCCTGCAGACGCCCGGCCATCCGTATCGGGCGGCGCTGGTGGCGGCCTATGGCGAGGGGCTGCGGGTGTGTGCGCTGGAGGATGTGGCGCACATCGCCCCGCCGGACTGGGGGCACACCGCCGTGGTCGTAGTGGCCACCATCCAGAGTTTTCGCGTCGAGGACGCGGGGCAGCGCAATGTCTACAGCTTCTCCGAAAGCTTCGAGCGCCACTTCAAGGGCGTGCCGGAGCGCGCGCTGGCGCCGCTGCGCGCCCTGCCCGACGCCTTGGTCACGCCTGAGGACGCGGCGCGCGACGCGACCGGCGTGCTGGCAGGCTTTGTCGACCAGCCGCGCTGGAGCCTGGCGAACTGGCTGGCGTTGCAGCAGCCGCTGGTGATCGTGGACGAGGCGCACAACGCCAAAACCGACAAGAGCTTCACCGCCCTGCAGCGCCTGAACCCGAGCTTCATCCTGGAGCTGACGGCCACGCCCCTGCCCGCGCAGACCAATGTGCTCTACCACGTCAGCGCACAAGAACTCGCGGCCGAGGACATGATCAAGCTGCCCATCGTGCTGGCCGAGCATGCCGAGGGCTGGCCCGCCGCTGTATTCGCCGCCGTGCAGACACAGCGCCAGCTGGAGGCCGAGGCGCTGAAGGACGAAGCTGCCGGCGCGGGCTATGTGCGTCCCATCGTGCTGTTCCAGGCGCACAATGCAGGCGAGGAGATGCCGCCCGACAAGCTGCGCGACTACCTAGTGCAGGAATTGAACCTGCCCGCGCAGCACATCGTAGTGGCGACGGGCAAGGAGCGCGGCCTGGACGACATCCGCCTGGCCGCGCGCGACTGCCCGGTGCGCTACGTGATCACCGTGCAGGCCCTGCGCGAGGGCTGGGACTGCCCCTTCGCCTATGTGCTGTGCAGCCTGCAAAAGCTCAGCAGCGCTACGGCGGTCGAGCAGCTTCTGGGGCGCGTGCTGCGCATGCCGTATGCGCAGCGGCGCGGCCGCGAGGCGCTCAACCGCGCCTACGCCCATGTCTGCGCGGCCTCGTTCTCGCAGGCGGCGCACGCGCTGGCGGACCGGCTCATCGGGCACATGGGCTTCGAGGCGCTGGATGTGGCCAGCATGCTGGCCGCGCCCGCCAGCCTGCCGCTGTGGGAGGGACTGGAGCCAAATTACCCTGCAGTGCCCGTACAGCAAGCGCCGATAGGTACCATTTTTGAAACGATCACACCGACGCCGGAGCTGCTGGCTCAGCCCGGCGTACAGGCGTTGCCGCAAGGCACGGGCTTGCGTGTGCTGGCGCATATCGGCCAGGACACCGAAACCCTGCTGCTGGCCCAGGTGCGCGGCGCGAAGAAGCAGGAACAGCTGCGCCAGCAGGTGGCGCAGCACAACGCCCTGGCAGCCGCGCAGGCCGCGCCCGCCACGCGCGGCGCGGCTTTCGCGCCCCTGCCGCGCCTGGCCTATCGGGCCGATGCGCAGGCCCCGCTGTGGCCGCTGGAGCGCGAAGCGGTGCTGGAGGCGGTCGAGGTCGATTGGCTCTCACCCCACGCCGTGCAGCTGAGCGGGTTTCAGGAGGTACAGGAGCCCGACCTGTTCGAGATCGGCCTGGAGCGCCAGCGCGTGACCCTGCGCCTGGCCGATGGCACGCAGATGCCCATGGATTGGCACGGCAGCAGTATCGATGCCCAGACCCTGGTCGGCTGGCTGGACCAGTCGCTGTTCAAACCCCTTGCCGACCTGACGCAGGTCCAGCGGCGGGCCTATCTCACGGCTGTGGTCCACCACCAGCTACACGCCTGCAACGTACCGCTGGTGGCGCTGGCGCAGGGGCGCTTCCGCCTGGCGCGGGCCATCGAGCAGCACGCCGCCGAGCTGCGCCAGAACGCGGCGCAGCGTGCGTTCCGGCAGAAGGTGCTGGGCGAGGGCGATGCGAACGGAGCGTGGCTGGTGGAGACCGACTGGACGCAGCCGCACGTGTTCAAGCCCGGCCGCTATCCGGCGCCCGCGGCCACGCGCTATGCGGGGCGCTACCGTTTCGCCAGGCATTACTTTCCGGTGCTCGCCGACCTCAAGGCAAGCGGCGAGGAGTTTGCTTGCGCCCAGCTCATCGACCGGCACCCGCGCGTGCGCCACTGGGTACGCAACCTGGACACTGCTCCGTGCGGCTTTGCGCTGCCGACCTCGCGTGGACGCTTTTTCGCCGATTTCGTCGCTGAATTGCAGGATGGCCGCGTGGCACTGCTGGAGTACAAGGGCCTGCTGCAGCATGAGCCCTACGAGCTGGAAAAGCGCCAGGTTGGTGAACTGTGGGCGCGCGCCAGCGGTGGCCGCGCGGTGTTCGGCTGGCTGACGAGGGACGGCCTGGCGCAGCAACTGGATGCTGCCCTGGCATGAACGTTCCGGCCCTGCCTGCCACCCCCCGGCCGCTGGACGTCGCCCTGCTCGCCAGCGTCTTCGTCATCGCCGCCTGCGGGCTGCTGTACGAGCTGGCGGCCGGCGCCCTGGCGTCGTACCTGCTGGGCGACTCGGTGCTGCAGTTCTCCACCATCATCGGCACCTATCTGTTCGCCATGGGTGTGGGCTCGTGGCTGTCGCGCTATTTCGAGCGGCAGCTGCCGGCGCACTTCCTGCGCATCGAATTGCTCGTGGCGTTGGTGGGCGGGGCGCTGCCTGCGACGCTTTTCATCGCGCACGCCTACGTGCCCGGGGCCTTTCGGGTGCTGCTGTACGGCATGGTGCTGCTGGTGGGCACGCTCGTCGGCCTGGAGATCCCGCTGGTCATGCGCATCCTGAAGCGCAACGTGCAGCTGAAAGACCTGGTCAGCCAGGTGCTGACCTTCGACTACCTCGGCGCGCTGGCGGTGTCGCTGGCGTTTCCGCTGCTCTTGGTGCCGCAACTGGGGCTGGTGCGCACAGGGCTGCTGTTCGGCTTCATGAACGCGGCGGTGGCGGTGTGGGCGCTGTGGCTGTTCCGCCATGAGCTGCGGCGCCTGCGCGCGCACGCGCTGGCCTGCGCGGCAGTGCTGGCCGCGCTGGGGGCGGGCCTCGCGGGCGCCGAGCACATCACGCGCTTCGCCGAAGACCGCTTCTACCAGGACCACATCGTGGCCAGCCACAGCTCGCCCTACCAGCGCATCGTGCTGACGCAGGGGCGCCAGGGCCTGCGCCTGTACCTGAACGGCAACCTGCAGTTCGCCGAGAGCGACGAGTATCGCTACCACGAGGCGCTGGTGCACCCGGCCATGGCCGCGCACGGCGCACCCCGGCGCGTGGCGGTACTGGGCGGGGGCGACGGCATGGCGGTGCGCGAGATCCTCAAGTACCCCGGCGTCGAGTCGGTCACGCTGGTCGAGCTGGACCCGGCCATGACGCGGCTGTTCGCCGAGCATCCGCTGCTGCGCCGCCTGAACGGCGACGCGCTGCACGACGCGCGCGTGCGGGTGGTCAACCAGGACGCCTTCCAGTGGCTGCAGCAGCCGGGGCTGGAGCCGTTCGACGTGATCGTGGTGGACTTTCCCGACCCGACCAACTTCGCCATCGGCAAGCTCTACACCAACAGCTTCTATGCCCTGCTGGACCAGCGCCTGGCCGCCAGCGGCTATGCCGTGGTGCAGACCACTTCGCCGCTGATCGCGCGCAAGAGCTTCTGGACGGTGGTGGCCACCATCGAGTCGGTGGGCCTGGGCGCAACGCCCTACCACGCGCACGTGCCCAGCTTCGGCGAATGGGGCTTCGTCATCGCCGGCCACCGGCCCTGGCGCCAGCCGCCGGCGCTGCCCGCGGGGCTGCGCTTTCTGGACCTGCCGTCGCTGGCGCCGCTGCTCGATTTTCCGCGCGACATGGCGCGCGTGCCCGCCGAGGTCAACCGCCTGTCCAACCAGGTGCTGGTGCACACCTACGAGCAGGAGTGGGGCCGCGTGCTGGGGCATTGAGCACGAATATGTAATTTCGTTTCAGGCCCTTCACAATGCAACCGATATACCGGGCTGCCTTGGTAACTTTTCATGCTTGACTCCTTTTTCGCCAGCGGCCTGGAGCCTTATCCGCTGCTGTGGCGCCAGCACAGCCCGCTGCTGGTGCTGCTGTCGGTGCTGCTGTCCATCTCGGCGTCCGTGGTGGCGCTGCACATGGCAGCGCTGGCACGGCGCGCGGCCGGCGCCGGCACGCGGCACACGGCGCTGGCCTCGGGCACGCTGGCGCTGGGCGCGGGCATTTGGGCCATGCACTTCGTGGCCATGCTGGCCTTTCAGGTGTGCGCCCAAGGGCGCTTTGACCGCTGGACCACCGCCTGGTCCATCCTGCCCAGCCTGGGCGCGTCCTGGGTGGCGCTGCGCATGCTGGCACAGCCGCGCATCCGTCTGCGGGTACTCATCGGCAGCGGGGTGCTGGTGGGCGCAGGCATCGGAGCCATGCACTACATCGGCATGCAGGCCTCCGACATCGCGCCCATCCTGCGCTACGACCCGCTGGGGTTTGCCATGTCCATCGGCGTGGCAGTGCTGCTGGCGGTGGTGGCGCTGTGGGTGCGCTTCGGCCTGCGCGGCCGCTGGCTGAAACACCGCGCGCTGGCCACCGTGCTGGCCGGGACGGTGATGGGCGTGGCCATCAGCGGCATGCATTACACCGGCATGGCCGCGATCCGCTTCGTGCAGCCGGTGGACAGCCTGCGCCCGCCCGATGACGCCGCGGCCGTGCAGTTCGGGCTGCCGGTGGCCATCGTGGTGGTCACGCTGGCGCTGTTCCTGCTGGCGCTAGCCATCAACGTGAACCTGCGCTACCGCCAGATGCTGCGCCAGACGCAGGCCAGCGAATCACGCCAGCGCGCCGTGCTGGAAACCGCCGTGGACGGCATCGTCATGATCGACGGCCACGGCATCGTGCAGTCGTTCAACCCGGCGGCCGAGCGGCTGTTCGGCTGGCGCGCCGACGAGGTGGTGGGGCGCAACGTCAACATGCTCATGCCCGAGCCCTACCGCTCGGCGCACGACGGCTACCTGCATGCCCACCTGAGCACCGGGGTGCGGCGCATCATCGGCTCCGGCCGCGAGGTCGAGGCGCTGCGCAAGAACGGCACGCGCATGCCCATGCGCCTGGCCGTGGGGCGGGTGGAGCACGGCGGCGAGCCGCTGTTCGTCGGCTTCCTGACCGACCTGAGCGCGTACAAGGCGCTGCAGCGCGAGCGCGAGCACGGCCAGGAGCAGCTGCGCTCACTCATGGCCAACCTGCCGGGCGTGGCCTTTCGCTGCCGCATCGAAGGCCAGTGGCCCATGCTGGTGATCAGCGAGGCCGTGCAGGCGCTGACGGGCTGGAGCGCCCAGGACTTCCTGGACGGGCGCGTGCATTTCGGCCAGCTCATCCACCCGGCCGATGCGCAGGCCACCGCCGGGCCGCTGCAGCAGGCGCTGCAGGCCGGCCGGCCCTACCGGCTGGAATACCGCATCACCACGCGCGACGGGCAAACGCGCTGGGTGGCCGAGCACGGGCGCGGCGTGCCGGACGAGGACGGCACCGCGCGCCTGCTGGACGGCGTGATCCTGGACATCACCGAGAACAAGGCGCGCAACGCCGAGTTCGCCGGCATCGTGGCGGCCATCGGCCGCTCGCAGGCGGCGGCGGAGTTCGACCTGGAAGGCCGCCTGACCGGCGCCAACACCCACTACCTGGCCCTGATGGGCTACACGCTGGACGAAGTGCGGGGCCAGCCGCACGCCCTGTTCTGCGCGCCGCAGTACGGCCACAGCCCAGACTACCAGGCGTTCTGGCAGGCCCTGGCGCGCGGCGAGTTCAGGAGCGGGGAGTTCCAGCGCTTCGCCAAGGGCGGGCGCGAGGTCTGGCTGCACGCCAACTACAACCCGGTCTTCGACGCCGAGGGCAAGGTCGCCAAGGTCATCAAGTTCGCCACCGACCTGTCGCAGCGCCGCGCCATGGTGCAGGACCTGCGCGCCGCCAAGGAGCGCGCCGAGGCGGCCGCCGCCGCGCGCAGCACCTTCCTGGCCAACATGAGCCACGAGATCCGCACGCCCATGAACGCCATCATCGGCTTTACCGAGGCGCTGCTGGACTCGCCCCTGGAAGCCGGCCAGCGCCGCCACCTGGGGATAGTGCAGCACTCGGCGCGCTCCATGCTGCGCCTGCTCAACGACATCCTGGACACGGCCAAGCTGGAAAAGGGCGCCGTGGAGCTGGAGACCGCCCCCTTCAGCCTGCGCGAGCTGTGCGAGCAGATGCTGGCCTCGCTGCGCATCACCGCGGCCAGAAAGGGCCTGGCGCTGGAGCTGGACTACCCAGCACAAGTACCCGAATTCTGGCTGGGCGACGCCTTCCGGCTGCAGCAGATCATGCTCAACCTGATGGGCAACGCGCTCAAGTTCACCCACCAGGGTGGTGTGACGCTGCGCGTGCGCGGCACGGGCGGCGCGCTGGCGCTGGCCGTGCAGGACACGGGCATCGGCATGGACGAGCAGGGCCTCAAGCGCATCTTCGAGCCCTTCTCGCAGGCCGACGCCTCCACCACGCGCCGCTACGGCGGCACCGGCCTGGGCACCACCATCGCGCGCCAGCTGGCCGAGCTGATGCACGGGCGCATCGAAGTGCAGAGCAGCCCCGGCCAGGGCAGCACCTTCAGCGTGCACCTGCCGCTGCCCGAGGCGCCGCCGCCTGCCGCCGCCGCGCACCCGGCCGACGCCGCTGCGCCCGCCCCGGCGCTGACCCCGCTGCGCGTGCTGGCGGTGGACGACGTTCCGGCCAACCTGGAGCTGCTGGAGCTTCTGCTGTCGCGCGGCGGCCACCACGTGGCGCAGGCGGACAGCGGCGCCCAGGCCGTGCAGCGCTTCGCGCAGGAGCGCTTCGACCTGGTGCTGATGGATCTGCAGATGCCCGACATGGACGGCCTGCAGGCCACGCGCCTGATGCGCGAGCACGAGCGCGCCCAGGGCCAGCGGCCCACGCCCATCGTCGCCCTGTCGGCCAGCGTGCTGGAGCAGGACCGGCGCAACGCCCGTGCCGCCGGCATGGACGGCTTCGCCGGCAAGCCGCTGCAGCCCCAGCAGCTGATGGCCGAGATCGTGCGCGTGCTGGGCGTGGCGCCGCTGCCTGGCACGGCCGAGCCGGCGCACACGCCGGATGCGGATGCGGCTGACGAGCACGCCCTGCCCGCCATCGACTGGGACCGCGGGGTGCGCCTGTGGACGCAGGCGGGCTTTCTGCGCACCGCCATCGAGCGCTTCCTGGAGGACGGTCCGGCGCAGCTGGCCGCGCTGCGCGCCGCCGCCGGTGCGGGCGACGCGCCGGCCCTGGCCGCCGGCGCGCACCGCCTGCGCGGCGCCGCGGCCAACCTGGCCCTGGCCGCCGTGCACCGCAGCGCCGAGCAGCTGGAGGCTGCCGCGACCGCCGCAGACGGCGGGCACACCGCCTGGCCCGCCCTGCTGGACGCGCTGGAGGGCGCCCTGGGCGGTGTGCGCGCGGCCCTGGCCAGCGTGGCCGCGCCCGACGCAGCACCCGCGCCCACACCCGCGCCGGCGGGCCGGCTCGGCGCCCAGGCCTGCGCCGAGGTGCGCGCCGCCATCGACGCCCTGGCCCCCGCCCTGGCCATGGGGGAACTGCCCGCCGGCCCCGTGGCCCTGCTGGAGCAGCACCTGAGCGCCACACAAATGGGGGCGCTGCGCGATGCGCTGGAGCGCTTCGACTTCGACCAGGCGCGCCAGCACCTGGACACCCTGCGCGGCCACATCTGGCCGCAATGCTCCTGAACCGTACCGGACTGCCCCAGAAAGCCCATGACGCCCGCCGAAGACCTCCGCCCGCGGCTGCTGCTCGTCGACGACGAGCCCACCAACCTGCACGTGCTGCGCCATGTACTGGAGGCCGACTACCGCCTGCTGTTCGCCACCGACGGCGCCCGCGCCCTGGAGATCGCACGCAGCCAGCAGCCCCAGCTCGTCGTGCTGGACGTGATGATGCCGGGCATGGATGGCTACGCCGTGTGCGCCGCGCTCAAGGCCGACCCGGCCACCGCCGCCATCCCCGTCATCTTCGTGACCGCACTGGCCGACCCGCAGGACGAGGCGCGGGGCTTTGACACCGGCGGCGTGGACTACATCACCAAGCCCATCAGCGCCGCCACGGTACGCGCGCGGGTGCGCAACCACCTGTCTCTCGTGCGCCTGCAGGAGCTGCGCGACACGCGCCTGCAGCTGGTGCAGCGGCTGGGCCGCGCCGCCGAGTACAAGGACAACGAGACCGGCATGCACGTCATCCGCATGAGCCACTTTGCCCGCCTGCTGGCGCTGGCGCTGGGCTGCAGCGCGGCCTGGGCGGAGGACCTGCTGAACGCCGCGCCCATGCACGACGTGGGCAAGATCGGCATCCCCGACGCCGTGCTGCGCAAGCCCGGGCCGCTGGACGCGCAGGAGTGGGACGTGATGCGCACCCATCCCGAAATCGGTGCGCAGATCATCGGCGAGCACCCGGGCGGCCTGCTGGCCATGGCCCGCACCATCGCCTTGCAGCACCACGAGAAGTGGGACGGCAGCGGCTACCCGCAGGGGCTGGCCGGCGAGGCCATCGCGCTGGAGGCACGCATCGTCGCCCTGGCCGACGTGTTCGACGCGCTGACCTCCGAGCGGCCCTACAAGCGCGCCTGGACGCCCGAGGCCGCCATGGCCCACATCCAGGAGCAGGCCGGCCGGCACTTCGACCCGGCGCTGGCCGAGCGCTTCCAGGCCCTGCTGCCCCAGCTGCTGGAGATCCGCCAGCGCTGGGCCGACTGAAAAAGCCATCGGCATGCGCCGGCGCGACCTCCTGGCCGCCGCCCCGCTGCTGGCCCTGGCCGGCTGCCAGGACGCGCGCCCGTCCTTGGCCGGCGGCTGGCAGGGCGCGGACCTGGCGCGCGGCCACGCGCTGCGCGAGCGCCTGGCCCAGGGCCTGGCCCTGACACCCGATGTGCAGCGGCGCACCGGTGTGCTGATTGCCGGTGCCGGCGTGGCCGGGCTGGCGGCGGCGCGCGCCCTGCGGCTGGCCGGCAGGCACGACGTGGCAGTGCTGGAGCTGCAGGACACGCCCGGCGGCAACAGCCGCGCCGGCAGCCTGCAGGGCCTGCCCTGCCCCCTGGGCGCGCACTACCTGCCCGTGCCCGGCGACGCGGCCGCCGAGGTGCAGGACCTGCTGCAGGAGCTGGGCCTGCGCCAGCGCATCGCCGGGCGCTGGCACTACGGCGGCGAGCAGGGCCGCCACCTGGTGCACAGCCCGCAGGAACGGCTGTACCTGCACGGCCACTGGCAGGAAGGGCTGCTGCCCGTGCAGGGCGTGGGGGGCGCCACGCTGGCGCAGTACCGGCGCTTCGGCCAGCGCGTGGCCGAGCTGTCGCGCACCGCGCCCTTCGCCATGCCGGCGCTGAAAAACTGGAAGCCAAATCAGCCCCTAGCGCCCGTCCACCAAGCGCTGGACGCTATGGTTTTTGATGAATGGCTGGCGCGCGAGGGCCTCCATGACGCCTACCTGCGCTGGTACCTGGACTACTGCTGCCGCGACGACTACGGCGCCGGCACGGCCCGCGTGTCGGCCTGGGCCGGCATCCACTATTTCGCCAGCCGGCACGGCTTTGCCGCGCCGGGAGAGGCCGCGCACAGCGAAGACGACGCCGGCGTGCTGACCTGGCCCGAGGGCAACGGCTGGCTCACCGCCCGCCTGGCCGCGCCGCTGATCGAAGGCGGCCAGCTCTTCACCGGCCGGGGCGTGCTGCGCATTGCCGAGCGCCGCCACGGCGTGGAGGTGGACGCGCTGGACCACGCCAGCGGCCGCGTCGAGCGCTGGCAGGCCGGGCGCTGCATCGTCGCCCTGCCCGCCTTCATGGCCGCGCGCGTGGTGGCCGAGGGCGCGCCCGCCTTCCTGCCCGAGGCCGCGCGGCGCCTGCGCTGGGCGCCCTGGCTGGTGGCCAACGTGCACCTGGACCGTCCCCTGGCCGACGCGCCCGGCGCCGCCCCGGCCTGGGACAACGTGCTGTACGCCGACCCCGTGCCCGGCGGCCTGGGCTACGTGGACGCCGGCCACCAGCGCCTGGCCGGCGCCGCGCTGCTGGCCCGCCCCACGGTGCTGACCTACTACCAGGCCCTGGGCGACGTGCCGGATGCGCGCCGGCAGTTGGAGAGCGCGCCCTGGACGCACTGGGCCGGCGCCATCGCCGCGTCGCTGGGCGCGGCCCACCCCGACCTGGCCGAGCGCGCCACGCGCATGGAGCTGACGCGCTACGGCCATGCCATGGCTGTCCCCCTGCCGGGCACGCAGGCGTTTTTAAGCCAAATCGGCCTGCAGCGCCCGTCCACCAAGCGCCGGCAGCTATCAAATGGAGAGCGCATCGGCGTGCTGCCCACGCCCGGCACGCAGCGCCTGCTGTTCGCCCATGCCGACTGGTCGGGCTACTCGGTGTTCGAGGAGGCCTTCACGCGCGGGCACCACGCAGGCCTGGCGGCGGCGGCCTGACGCGGCGCACCGCCCCCTTCCCTGTTACGGCAGGCGCAACTGGTAGGCCACGCCGTCGCGCCCCGGGTCGGCGCCGCCGTGCAGCCCGTCCGCGCACACCTGCACGGCGTGCACCCAGCCGATGGTGTAGTTGTAGGGGTTGCGGCGCACCGTATAGCCATCCGCCTCCAGCTGCCGCGTGGTGTGGCGCGGGATGCGATTGCACACGTCGATGGCGTTGCTGGTGGAGGAAAAGCGCGGCGCGCTGACGGCGGCCTGCATCTCCATGCCGTGGTCGATCACGTTCAGCAGCACCTGTAGCACGCCCATGGCGATCTGCGTGCCGCCGGGCGCGCCCAGCACCACGTCCAGCTGGCCGTCTTGTGTGAACGTCATGGTCGGGCAGGACGAGGTGAAGCGGCTCTTGCCCGGCCGGATGCTGCCGGCGCGGCCCGGACGCGGGTCGAACACGCCCATGCAGCCGTTGTAGAAGAAGCCCATGCCCGGCGTGACGATGCCCGACGGCATGGCCAGCGAGTGGGTCATGGAGACGGCGTTGCCGTCGCCATCCACCACGCTCAGGTGGGTGGTGTCGCGCGGCACGGGGGCGCCCGGGTTCACCCGCTCCACGCTGAAACGCTGGCCGGCGCGGATCTGCGCCGCCGCCTCGCGCGCCAGGTCCTTGCTCAGCAGCTGCTGCAGCGGCACGTCGAAGAACTTGGGGTCGCCAATGAAGCGGTCCTTGTCCGCGGTGGCCTTCTTCATGGCCTCGCAGACCAGGCGGATGTACTCGGGGCCGTTGTGCTCCAGGGCACCCAGGTCGAACGGCTCCAGGATGTTCAGCATCTGCAGCAGCATGGCGCCACCGCCGGGGGGCTGGTTGGTGGCCACGGTGCGGCCCCGGTAGCTGCCCACCAGCGGCGCGTTGCGCGTGACTTCGTACTGCGCCAGGTCCTCCAGCGTGATCAGGGCGCCCAGCGACTGCAGGTGCGCCACCATTTGCCGTGCCAGGTCGCCCCGGTAGAAGGGCTCGGAGCCTTCCTCGGCGATCTGGCGCAGCACGCGGGCCATGCCGTCGTTGCGCAGCGGCGCGCCGATGGGCTTGGGCCGACCGTCGGGGCGGCAGTACAGCTGGCGGCTGTCCTCGCAGTACTGCAGGCGCTCCAGGTTGCCCACGCGGCCCATGGTGGGCTCGTCGATCCAGAAGGCGTGCATGCCGGGGCGCACGAAGAAGCCGTCCTCGGCCCAGCGGATGGCGGGCTCGACCACCTGCTTCCACGGCAGGCGGCCGTGCGCGCGGTGCAGGGCCTCCAGGCCCTTGAGCGTGGCGGGCGTGCCGATGGACTGCGGGCCGATGTCGTTGACCCGGCCCTTGAGGATGAAGCCGAAGCCGTCGGGGGTCTCGCCCTCCAGCAGGTCCTGCCACATGTCCTCGCGCGCGGCCAGCGGCGCGGGCGAGTGGAAGTCGAAGTACTCGTGCACCCGCTCGCCCGGCTTGTACACCGCGGCCGTGCCGAAGCCGGCGATCCCGCACATCAGCGGATCGACCACCGTCTGGGCCAGCGCCGTGGCCACGGCGGCGTCCACCGCGTTGCCGCCCGCGCGCAGGATGTCGATGCCCGACTCGGCCGCTTCCGGCTGCGGGCAGACCACCATGGCTTGTTGCGTCATGGGCGGGTCCTTACTTGCTGCTCAGGTCCAGCTTTTGCAGCGCCGGGCCCCAGGCCTTGGTGTCGCGCGCGGCGGTCTCCATGACCAGCGAGGCCGGGCCGGAGACGGGCATCACGCCCATGGTCTTGAGCTTGGCCTGCACGTCGGGGCTGCTGTGGAAGGCCTCTGTGGCCTTGTTGAGCTTTTCGATGATGTCGGCGGGCGTGCCGGCGCGCGCCACGATGCCGCTCCAGCCCATGTTGTCGAAGTCTTTCACGCCCAGCTCGCTGGCGGTGGGCACCTCGGGCAGCTCGGGCACGCGCTGGGGCGAGAGCACGGCCAGCGGGTTGAGCTTGCCGTTCTTGATGTGCGGCAGGGCCGTGCCGTACACCGGGGCCATGACCTCGGTCTGCCCGCCGATGGTGGCCAGGATGCCGTCGGCCTCGCCCTTGTAGGGGATGTGCGTCATGCGGACGCCCAGGGCCTCGGACACCAGCTCCACCGCCAGGTGGGTGGAGTTGCCCAGGCCGGCGGAGGCGAAGTTCAGCTTGCCCGGTTCGGCCTTGGCCTTGGCCATCAGCTCTTTGAGCGACGTGATGCCCGTGGCCGGGTTGGCCGTCAGCACGAAGGGCACGGTGGTCAGCATGGCCACGCCGGTGAAGTCCTTCTCCGGGTTGTAGGGCAGGGGCTTGTAGGTGAACTGGTTGAGCACCATCAACGACACGCTGCCGTACAGCAGGGTGTAGCCGTCGGCCGGCTGGTTCAGCGCGTTCTGCGCGGCGATGATGCCGCCGCCGCCGGGCTTGTTTTCCACCACGATGGTGCCGCCGATGGCCTTGCCGGCATGCTCGGCCCACAGGCGGGCGATGGTGTCGGAGCTGCCGCCCGGCGCCTGCGAGACGACGAGCTTGACGGGCCGGCTGGGGTAGGCGCCCTGCGCGTGCGCGGCGCTCGCCAGGGTGGCCGCGGCGGCGGCGCCCAGCAGGAGCTTGGAGACGAGGTTCGGGGCTTGGGTCACGGGCGTTCCCTCTACGGATGGTGGAAATTAAAGGATGAGCACATTGTCATGACGACCCGCGCCGTCCGCCTAGTGAAAAGGCACAATGGATGCATGAAGGTTTACTCATGATCGACCGCTCGCAGGCCACCTCCTGGGCGCGCCGCTTGAAGGTGCGGCACCTGGAATCCTTCCTGGTGCTGGAGGAAGCCGGCACGCTGACGGAGGCCGCGGCGCGGCTGCACATGACGCAGTCGGCCATGTCGCACTGGCTGGCCGAGATGGAGGCCGTGGTGGGCACGCCGCTGGTGGTGCGCGGGCGCCGGGTGCAGCTGACGCCGGCCGGGCACCTGCTCAAGCGCCTGGCCGTCGGCGTGCTGGGCGACATCGCCCGCACCGGCCGCGAGATGCACGCCGTGGCCGAGGGCCGCGTGCCGCGGCTGAACGTGGGCAGCGTCTGGGCCGGCATCGCCGGCGGCCTGCCCGAGGCGGTGAGCGCCTTCCAGCAGGACCACGCGGATGTGCTCGTGTCCATCCACGACGGGCCCTTCGACAACCTGCTGGGCGGCCTGGAGACACGCGCGCTGGACGCCGTCATCGGCGTACTGGACGCACGCGCCCACCGCCCCGGGCTGGAGCACCGCGTGCTGTTCGAGGACCGCGTGGCCATCGTCATCGGCCAGGGCAGCCGCCACTGGGGCCGCAGCGCCGGCTTGGGCTTTGCCGACCTGCTGCACGAGAACTGGGTCATGCCGCCCGGCGGCACGCTCACGCGCATCCAGATGGACGCCTTCCTGATCGCGCAGGAGGCGTCGTGGCTGGTGCCGAAGGCCGAGACGGCGTCGCTGGCCATGATGCAGGCGCTGCTGCACAAGGGCGACTACGTGGGCGTGTGCTCCGAGTCCATGGCCGACTACATGGCATCGCTGGGCCTGCTGCAAAAGATCAGCATCGACGCCGGCATCCGCTTCGGGCCGATCACGGTGGTATGGAAACGCGAACACGCCTCGGCCACGCTGATGGACTTCGTGGACTGCCTGGTGGCTCACGCGTCGGCCCGCCAGCGGCCCCCGGCGCCGTGAGCCGGGCCGGGGGACCGCGACCGCGCACTTGGTGCAGCGCTTAATAGCGCTGCTCCGCCCAGGGGCCTGCGGCGCCTGTTGTTCGTCCATACCAACCGGTCCGGCTGCACAGTGTCACGGCGTTTTATAGCGCCTTCGCCGGCGTTGGGCGGCTCAAAGGTGGCCTGACGGAGCGCGCCGCGCCGCCGCAGCCCCGACACGTCGGCATGGGGGCCGCTCCTTATTCTTCTAAAACCGCTTGACAGCCTGCAGCTGAGCGCCCCAGTGATTCTGTTCAAAACGCGGCTGCATCGCGGCGCCGGCAGGCACACCGCTGCGTGTGAGCGTTCGAACCGATCCTGCTGCGGTGCGCTCGTGCTGCACCGACAACGCAGCCTTCGCAGACCAGCCGCGCTCGTCGGGCGCTGCCCCGCCGACCAGTTCCAGTGACAACGCCGCCATGCGGTGATTGCCGAGCGGCAGCCGGGCCGTGTCGAACCCCGGCAGTTGCACCCGCACCCGGCCCTGCGGGCCGCCTCCCAGCCAGGCCGTGGCCGATAGTTGCCAACGCGCGGCCAGTGCGACGCTGTAGCGCACCCCTGCCGCCATTTGCGCGTAACGGTAACGTTCAGAGTAGCCGCGCACCACGCCGACACTGTCAATGTCTCGGGCAATGGTGCGATGCGCCAACTGCGCCCCCAGCGCCCAGCCCTCGTGCACCGGTAGCCACCCTTGCAAGGTAGCTTGCTGCGTGTGCAGGTGGCTGGTGGTCTGCAGAGGCGCCTGGGTGTTAGTGATGCCGTCGTAGGCCCGACTGCCCTGGCCTGCACTCCACTCGGCCCGCCAGTCAATGCCCGCACAGCGCGCGGTGAGGGTCAGCCCGACCGTGCGCAACGTGCCGCGCTCACGCAGCAGCGAGCGGCCATCGGCGAACTCCTGCCAGTGGCTGCGCTGCACACCTGCGACAGCACCGAGCGTCGGCGTGTCACAGGGGGTGGCAAACGCGGCGGCACAGGCCATTGCCGCAAGTGCGGCAAGGCATAGCCGCCCGGCTATCAAAGCAGCTCGCCCCAGGGCTTGGTAACGCTCGTCTCATAGATGCCATTACCGTCGGCATCCAGTTCAATGCGCACAGAGGCCGCATCCACTGCCGTGACGCGCACCTTGGCGCCAGCCGCACCGGTTATGGTGGCCTCGCCCTTGCCTGGGTAGCGCTGCGAGCTGAGGGTGACGAATGGCTGGCGCGTCTCGATGGCAATCGATTTCGACTGCAGCGAGGAGCTGAACAGTACGCCGTTGGCGGACGAAGCCCAGTCACTCAGCGTGCCATTGGGGGTAACCTTCAGGGCAGCTTCGTAGTTTTTCAACGTCTGCGAGGTCGACTGCCCACCGTGGGTCGCGGAAGCAGAGAACTGCGGCGTAGTCAGCGAACGCGCCTGCTGGCTGCGCGACTTCGCGTCATATGTCAGGCTGACGGAGCCATTGCCGGTGATCTGCGACGCTGCGGACTGCACCGACAGGTTGCCGTACTCGAGCGTGGCCGACAACGTGAACGGGAAACCGTCAGGATCGCCCGTGACTTGATGGAAGGTGATGCTGAGCCTGCCGTTGAGCAGATCGCCGCCTTCACGGCAGTTGTTGGCCATGATCGACACCGAATCACCGCCGTCGAGTTCCAGATTATTGTTGCGATCGTTGATGGACAGGGTGAGCGTGCCGCCATTCTCGCAACGCTCGGACTCGGTATGCACGGCTGCAGTCGCCACAGGCGCCCTGGCAAACCAGCCGCGCGCTTTGGCCAGTTGGTCTTCGCCCACGCGCAGCAACGCCTGGGAGTCGCTGACCTGGGCACCCATAACGAAATCGACCGAGTTCAGCAGATACGCATTGGCGCTCAAGGCTTCCTGCGCGACCGCCACATAGTTGGCCTGGGTCAAGCTGGCCTGTGTACCCTGGCCCGGGTTCGGATTCGGATTCGGATTCGGATTCGGGGTTTGTTCCGTGCCCGTACCGGGGCCGGAGCCGTTCCCATCGGTATTGTTGTCAGAACCGCTGCCGCCTCCGCAAGCAGCAAGCAGGGCGGCGGAAGCAATCAAGCCGATGACCAAGCGCATTTTGTTTCCTTAATTTTCAAAAATATCAATTTAGAAACAAAATATTACATCAGTCTTACGCCCTACACAGCTATGGGTTGCTCAGGAATTTTCCTTTCTGCGCTCGAAGACTCAGATGGCGCCGACATTACTTTGGATCGACCACGGTTGAGGCGCGGCCATGCTATGGAACTCGCGGATTGACTGGTGGCCCCGGCGCCGTGAGCCGGGCCGGGGGCGGGCCTGGCGTCAGCGCATGGCGAAGGACTCGCGGTGCAGGCGCCAGGGGTGTGGGCCGTCGGCATGGGCGCGCAGCGCGTCGCCCAGGCCTTGGGGGCCGCAGAACCAGATGTCCAGCGGGCCGGGGATGGCCTCCAGGTCCTGCGGTCGCAGGCGCTGGCCCTGGGCCTCGCCGTGCACTGTGAGGGTGACAGTCGGCCGGGCCTCGGCGCACAGCTCGCGCAGGCGCGGCAGCAGCGGGTCGGCCGCCGCGTCGCGGGTGCAGTAGTGCATGTGCACCGGCTGCAAAGCAGCCCGGGTGGGCGCGGAGCCGCCCTGGCGCGCCTCCAGCAGCGCCAGGAAGGGCGTGATGCCCACGCCGCCGGCCACCCACACCTGCTGGCGCCGCTGGCGGCCACGGCCATCGAAGCGGCCGTAGGGGCCTTCGATGTCCACGGGCTGGCCTGGGCGCAGCCGACGGCCCAGGGTGCGGGTGTAGTCGCCCAGCGGTTTGATGATCAGGCGCAGCAGCGGCTCGCCGGCATCGCTCATGCCCAGGCTGCCGGGGGCGCTGGCGATGGTGAAGGGGTGTTGCCCCTCGGCGCGGTCAAAGCGCACGAAGGCGAACTGCCCCGCGCGGTGTCCGGGCCAGCTGGCCGGTAGCGCACAAACCACCTCGACGGGGGCCAGCGGGCCACCGTCGCCCAGCACGCGCACCGCATGGATGCGCCCCGCGTGGCTGCGCGCCCGGCCGACCCGGCCCGCCAGCGACCACAGCGCCGCCAGGCTGCCCAACGCCAACAGCGCGCCCGTGAGAAGGCCCAGCGGCAGCGCCCAGAACGCCAGCGGCATCAGCGCCACCGTGTGCAGCGCCAGCGCCAGGAACAGCAGCGGCATGACCCGGTGCAGCAGGCGCCAGGGCTGGTAGGCCAGCAGCCGGGTCAGCAGCGTGAGGGCCACCAGGGCCAGCAGCAGGTAGAACGCCCATTCGCCCACGTCCTTGGCAGGACCGCGCAGCTCGGCGAACCAGGGCAGTACGGCGTCGCGCGCCGGGCGGCCGGCGCGGCCCCACAGGGCGCTGATCCAGCCGCTGGACTCCTTGGCGCCCCAGTGCGCCACGGCCGTGAGGGCGGCGCCCACGCCCGCCCACTTGTGCAGACGGTAGACCTGGTCCATGCCGCCCAGCGGGCGTTCCAGCCAGGGCAGGCGCAGCGCCAGCAGCAGGGCCAGCGACATCAGGCCGATGCTCCACAGCCCGCTGAGGTACAGGGCGTGGCGGCGCAGCTGCCACCAGCCCGGGGCTGCACCCTCGGCGTCGACCAGCGGCTGCAGGCCTGGACCGACCGCTGCCACGGCCAGCCAGGCCAGGGTGATGGCCAGCAGCCAGATGCCGAGAACGGCCTTGATGCGCATGGTGTCCTCCTTCTTTTTTGTGGGTGATCAGGCGGTCAGTTGCGGCGGCCGCGCACGCGGCTGCTTTCCACGGCGCCGGTGGTGGCGTTCACGTACAGCTTCACGCGCTCGCCCTGGGCGTTGCCGGCCTTGACCTCGTAGCGGCCGTGGTCCCACTCGATCTCGCGGATGTCGCGGTAGCCGGCGGCCTCCATGCGGTCGTAGATGTCGCGCACGGTCAGGGGAGCGGCGGCCGGCGCCTGCACCGCGGCGGGAGCGGTGGCGGGGACCTGGGCCTGGACGGCGCCCCCAGCCAGGACGGTGCTGGCGACAGTGGCGACGAGAAAGCGGTGAAGGGTGGATTGCATGGTGGTGACTCCTGGTTGAATGGCCTGGCACGGCGCCCTGCCTGCGGGAAATTCTCAAAAACCCGCCGTGAACCCTTGCTGAAGGCGGCGTTCATCGCCGGTTCATAGGGCAGCGCGTATAAAACCCGACCTATGACCGTCCGCCGCCTTCTTCTCGCTCCACTCGCCCTGGCCCTGGGCGTGCTGGGCACGGGCCCTGCGCCGGCCAGCGAGAGCGACCACGAGCTGGCCCGCCAGGCCCTGCAGCAGGGCCAGGTGCTGCCGCTGCGCCAGGTGCTGGACAAGGTGGAGCGCGAATACCAGGGCCAGGTGCTCAAGATCGAGTTCGAGCGCGAGGACGGCCGCTACCTCTACGAAATCCGCCTGCTGCAGAACGACGGACGCATGGCCAAGCTGAAGGTGGACGCGGTCGACGGCCGCGTGCTCAAGATCAAGCGCAAGGGAGAGCATTGATGCGCATCCTGGTCGTGGAGGACGAGCCCACCCTGTGCGCCCAGCTGGTGCAGGCCATCGCCGGCGCCGGCCATACGGTGGAATCCGCCGGCGACGGAGTGCAGGGCCACTATCTGGGCGACGTGGAGAGCTTCGACGCCGTGGTGCTGGACCTGGGCCTGCCCCAGCTGGACGGCCTGTCGGTGCTACGCCGCTGGCGCGCCGCTGGACGCGACATGCCGGTGCTCATCCTCACGGCGCGCGGCGGTTGGCAGGACAAGGTGGCCGGCATGGATGCGGGCGCCGACGACTACCTGGCCAAGCCGTTTCACATGGAGGAACTGCTGGCGCGCCTGCGCGCCCTGCTGCGCCGCGTGGGCGGGCACGCCAGCGCGCAGTGGCAGTGCGGCCCGATCTGGCTGGACTCGCGCCAGGCGCGGGTGCTGGTCGACGGCCAGGCGCTGGCGCTGACCAGCCACGAGTTCAAGCTGCTGTCGCTGCTGATGCAGCGCAAGGGCGAAGTGCTGTCGCGCACCGAGCTGGCCGAGCGTCTGTACCCGCACGACAGCGAGCGCGACTCCAACACCATCGAGGTCTTCGTGGGCCGCCTGCGCAAGAAGCTGCCGGGCGGCTGCATCGAAACCGTGCGCGGCCTGGGCTACCGGCTGGCCGAGCCCGGCACCCCACCGGCATGAGCGCCGCGCCGGGCCGCCTCCAGCCAGCTCGCGCCGCAGTGCGCAGCACGGAGGCCGCCCCATGAGCGCGGCGCGCGCGCCCTCGCTGCGCCTGCGCCTGCTGGCCGGCACGCTGGCCTGGATGCTGCTCAGCATCGCGCTGGCCGGCTGGGCGCTGCGGGCGCTGTTCCAGGACCACATCACCCAGCAGCTGCAGGCGCAGCTGGTGGTGCAGCTGGACCAGCTCAGCGCCGCCGTGGACTGGTCGCCCCAGGGCGGCGCCAGCGTGGCGCCCATGGCCACCGACCCACGCCTGGCGCAGCCGCTGTCGGGCCTGTATTGGCAGGTGGACCAGGTGGGCGCGGCGCCGCAGGCCGCGGTGGCGCGCTCGCGCTCGCTGTGGGACCAGGTGCTGGCGCTGCCGCCCGTGCCGGGCGACTACCCCGCGCGCGGCTACCGCGTGCTGCAGCTGCACGATGCGCAGGGCCATGCGCTGCTGTCCGTGGCGCGCACTCTGCAACTGCCCGAGGACGACGCCCCGCCGCTGCGCCTGGTCGTGGCGGGCGACACGGCCCTGCTGGCCGAGCCGCTGCAGCGTTTCACCCACCTGCTGCTGATCGCACTGGGCCTGCTGGCGCTGGGCCTGGCCATCGCCGTGGCGGTGCAGTTGCAGCTGGCACTGCGCCCGCTGCAACTGCTGCGCGAGCAGCTGGCCACCGTGCGCGGCGGGCGCGCCGCGCGGCTGGAGGGGTGCTTCCCGCAGGAGCTGCAGCCGCTGGTCAATGAGTTCAACCATGTGCTGGCCGAGAACGCCGACATGGTGCAGCGCGCGCGCACCCAGGCGGGCAACCTGGCGCATGCGGTGCACACGCCGCTGTCCATCCTGGCGAATGCCGCGGCACAAGAGAGCACGCCGCTGGCGCAGCTGGTGACCGAGCAGGTGGCCAGCGCGCGCCGCCAGGTGGACTACCACCTCGCCCGCGCCCGTGCCGCCGCCGCCGTGCGCGCCACCGGGCTGCGCACGCCGGTGCTGGCGCCGCTGCAGGCCCTGCTGCGCACCATGCAGCGCCTGCATGCCGACCGGCAGCTCGCCTTCGAGCTGGCACCGCAGGCGCAGGACGGCGCCTTTCGCGGCGAGGAGCAGGATCTGTACGAACTGCTGGGCAACCTGATCGACAACGCCGGCAAGTGGGCGCGCACGCGCGTGGTGGTGGATGTGCGGCGCGAGGGCGATCTGCTGTGCTTCACCGTGGACGACGACGGCCCCGGTATTCCCGAAGCGCTGCGCGACCGCATGTTCGAGCGCGGCGTGCAGCTGGACGAGCAGCGCCCCGGCTCGGGCCTGGGGCTGGACATCGTGCGCGCGCTGGCGCAGACCTATGGCGGCAGCGTGCAGGCGCAGGCCTCGCCGCTGGGCGGGGCGCGGCTGCGGCTGTGCCTGCCGTCAGCCTGAGCCGCGCAGCAAGCCACCCGATTCATCTAATTTGATAGCGGTCCGCGCTTGTCCAGCAAGGTCCGACGCCCGGTTTGACCCACAATCATTCGAACAGCCCGGCGGGCCTTCCCACGACGCCCGGCGGCCCCTTGTGCGCCTGCGCCTGCCCGCGCAGCCAACGCCTGAGCCCGGCCTCGTCCTGCACGCGCTGCAGGTCGCGCTCCAGCGTCTCGGCCGCATCCTGCAGCTGCTGCTGGCGCGTCTGCAGCTGCGCGGCCAACACCTCGGGCGCCTGGCGCGCGGACACTTGCACGCCCAGCTCGTGCGCCAGGCGCGCCTCGGCCTGGGCCAGCGCCTTGTCCAGCATGCCCACCTGGCGCTGCAGCAGCAGCGACAAGGAGGCCAGGCGCTCGTCGCCCAGGCGGGCGATGGCGGCGCCATCCACCTGCTCGGCGGCCAGCTGCAGGCGCAGCAGGGCCAGCAGGTCGCCGCGCTCGTGGGCAGTGTTGGCCTGGCTCATCAGCGCCTGCTTGCGCTCGCGCTGGGCCGGGTCGCCCTCGCGGTCGGGGTGCAGGGCGCTGGCAAGCTGCCGGTAGATGGTGCGCTGCGCGGCGCGCGCGTCCTGCGCCTGGGCCTGCTCCTGCGCCTGGCGCGGCGTGAGCTTGCGCCGCGCGCGGCGCTCGGCCCGGCGCTCGGCGGCGGCCTGGCGCCGCTGCTGGTCCTGGCGCAACAGGGCGGCCAGCAGCTGCTCGGCCGTGCGGATGCCGGCCAGGTCGGGCAGCTCGGGCCGCTGGCCGGTCAGCTCTTCGACGTGCTGCAGCAGTGCCTCGATCTCGCCACGCTCCAGCCCCGGCTCGGGCTGCGGCGGCAGGTGCTGGCGCTGCAGCTGCTGCCAATGCGCGGCCCGGGCCGGGTCCGCCGGCGCCGGGGCCGCGCGCAGCAGGCCGCGCAGGCACTCGCGCGCCGTGCGCTGCAGGGCCGGCGCTAGGCCGTCCTGGTCCTGCTGCAGGCGCTCGTGCAGGAGGAACGCCATCGCCTGCTGCGCCTGTGCCACGCGCCGCTGCAGCGCGTCCATGCGCTGCAGGTGCGGGGCGCGCAGCTGGTCGGCCTGCTGCTGCAGGCCTTCCAACAGACGCTCCAGGCCGTTCACCCGCTCCAGCAGGCGGTTGAACTTTTGCTGCGCGGCGTTCAAACGCTGCGCGTCGGGGTGGGCGGCCTGCAGGCGCGCCAGGGCGCCGGCGGCAGAGGGTTCGGACGGATCGGGGGCGGTCATCGGAGCGGGCGCGGGGCAGGCGGAGCGCGGCATTGTCCCCCGTGGCCCCTGCGCCGGCACCCGGGTGGCACAATCGCCGGCCCTGCATCCACGGCCCTGCATCCAGCATGTTCACAGGCATCGTCCAGGCCACGGCGGGCATCGCCGCCATCCACGACCGCGCCGGCCTGCGCACCTTCACCCTCGAATTCCCCGAAGGCTTCTGCCAGGATTTGGCCATAGGCGCCAGCGTGTCGGTCGATGGCGTGTGCCTGACGGTGACCGAGCTGGTCTCGCCCACGCAGGCGCGCTTCGACGTAATGCAGCAAAGCCTGAACATCACCACGCTGGGCCAGTACGCTCAGGGCGACCGGGTGAACGTCGAGCGCGCGGCCAAGGAGGGCGCGGAGATCGGCGGGCATCCGCTGTCGGGCCACATCGACTTCACCGCGCGGCTGGACAGCGTGCGCGAGTTCGACAACAACCTGGTCTGGCGCGTGGCCGTGCCCGAGTCGCACCGCCGCTACATCTTCGCCAAGGGCTACATCGCCATCCACGGCGCCAGCCTGACGGTGGCCGAGGTGGACCGCGCCGCCGGCTGGTTCGAGGTCTGGCTGATCCCCGAGACGCGCCGCGCCACGGTGTTCGAGGGCAAGCGCGCGGGCGACAGCCTGAACATCGAGATCGAGCGCAGCACCCAGGTGGTCGTGGACACCGTGCGCGAGGCCGTGCACGAGAGCCTCGGCCAGCTGGCGCCGGTGCTGCAGGCGCTGCTGGCCGAGCGCGGCCAGTCGCTGGACGATTACCTGCCGCGGCCCGGACTGCCGCGGTGACGGCCGGCGCCCCGCGCCCACTGCAGGCGCGCGACCTGCCCGGGCTGCTGGCGGTGCAGCAGGCCTGCTACGGCGCTGCCTTCGTCGAGGGTGCCGAGGTGTTTGCGCGCCGACTGGCCAGCCCGGCCCACCGCTCGCTGGTGCTGGAGCGCGGCGGCCGCGTGGCCGCCTATCTGGTGGCCTATGCCTCGCGACTGGGGCACGTCACGCCGCTGCACGGCGACTTCCAGCCGCACGCCGCGCCGGACACGCTGTACCTGCACGACATGGCCGTGCTGCCCCAGTGCGCCGGGCAGGGGCTGTCGGGCGGGCTGCTGGCGCAGGCGCTGGCACAAGCGCGCGCCGAAGGGCTGCGGCACACGGCGCTGGTGTCGGTGCAGGGCTCGCAGGGCTACTGGGCGCGCCACGGCTATGCCGCCCACCCCGTGCCCGCCGCGGCCCAGCGCGCGCACCTGGCCAGCTATGGCGCCGGAGCGTCCTACCTGGCCCGAACGCTCTGCATTTCATAGCTGGCAGCGCTGATCAGCAGCCGATTTCAGGTTATTTTTTGCCTGCAACCCAGGCGTGACATGCGCCAGCAGCTATCATTGTGATAGCGCTGGCGCACTGGCGGTGTCAGAACCGCACGTCCGCCCGCAGCCACAGGGTGCGGCCGGGCTCGTTCAGGCGCGTGCCGCCGGGGTAGCCGAAGCCGGCGTTGCCCGCCAGGTTCAGGTGCTCGGCATAGGTCTTGTCCAGCAGGTTGTCCACGCCGGCCGCCAGCTGCAGCTGGCCGTTGGCCCGCCAGCCGGCGTGCAGCGACAGCACGCCAAAGCCGCCGCTGGCGCCCAGGTCGCGGCCGACCACGTTGCCCTGGCCCGGCGCGATGCGCCGCTGCGCGGCCACCAGGCGCCACAGGCCGCCGGCGCTCCAGGCGCCCTGCGCCCACTCCAGGCCCAGGCGCGCCTCCAGCGGCGGCATCTGCGGCAGCGGGCGGCCGTCGCTGGCGTTGCGGCCCCAGGCGTAGGCCAGCGTGCCCTGCGCCGTCCACTGGGGCCCCAGGCGGCGGCTGGCGCCCAGCTCCACGCCGGCCACGCGTGCGCGGACGTTGCGCACCGCCGAGCGCATGGCGTCGTAGTCGAACAGGATGTAGTCGCGCACCACGCCGGCGTAGGCCGAGCTCCAGAGCTGCCACTGCGCGTCCTGCCAGCGCGCGCCCACGTCCAGCTGCGTGGTCTTTTCCGGGCGCAGCGTGGCAAAGGCGTTGCCGCTACCGGCGGCGCTGTTGCCCGGGGAAATGAGCTCCCAGTAGTCGGGAAAGCGCTGCACGTGGCCCAGGCCAGCGTGCACCGAGGCGCCCGCGTCCAGCGTGCGCTCCCAGCGCACGAAACCGCTGGGCAGGGCGCGGTGCAGGCGGTGGTCATCGGCGGGCGCGGACATGGCGGCGCTGCCCATGCCGCCCATGCCACCCATTCCACCGCCCATGCCGCCTTCCGGGGCGGGATAGCGCCAGGCCTGGGCGCGGTCCAGGCGCAGGCCGCCGACCCAGCGCGTGTCCGGGCGCGCCTGCCAGGTGCCTTCGGCGAACACGCCCAGGTTCTCGAAGCGCGCGTCGCGCCGCCAAGGCTGGTCGCGGTAAGGCCGGGTGGGCGTGCCGCTGCGCTGGGCGTGCGGGCTGTGCAACGCATCCAGGCCGAGGACGACCTGCCAGTCGGGCTGCCACTGCAGCGTGGCGGCCACGCGGGCGCTGGTGGTCTCGCGCAGCACGTTGCTGGCCATGGGCATGTACATGCCGCCGCCGGGGCTAAAGCGGCGCAGCGTGAAGTTGTCCATGACGTGGTCGGCCCGGTTGCGCTGCACCTGCGCCTCCAGCTTGGACAGCCAGGGCGCCAGGTTGCGCTGCTCCAGGCGCAGGCCCCAGGTGTCGCGGCGGAACTGGGTGCCGTCCATGCCGCGCCCGCCGTAGCGCGCCTCGCCGTCGCCGGCGCCGGCGCTCAGCTCCAGCAGCGTATCGGCACCGGGCGTCCAGCCCAGGGCCACGTCGGTGTTCCACTTGTCCCAGGCCGAGGGCACCTGCCGGCCATCGCCGTCCCGGTAGTCGTGCCCGTGCGAGCGGTTGGCCGTCGCGCGCACGTAGACCTGGGCGTTGCCGGCGGTGAAGTCGGCCGTCTGGTCGTTGCGCCCGGCGCTGGCGGCCAGGGCGCTGGCGGCAAAGCGCACGCCCGGCTCGGTGAAGTCGGGGCGCTCGCGCTCGAAGCGCACTACGCCGGCCGACGCGCCCGGGCCCCACAGCACGGTCTGCGGGCCCTTGGTCACGATCAGCGCATCGAAGGTTTCCGGCGAGATGTAGGAGCTGGGCGAGTCCATGCGCGCCGGGCACGCGCCCAACAGCTGCGCGCCGTCGGTCAGCAGCGGCAGGCGCGAGCCGAACTGGCCGCGCAGCACCGGGTCGCTGTTGGAGCCGCCGCTGCGGATGGCGCTGAAGCCCGGGATGGTCTTGAGGTAGTCGGCCGCGTCGCTGGCCGGCATGGGTTGGCGCGGCTGCTTGGGGTCGGCCACGATCTGCGCGGGCGAATGCTCGTGCACGGCGGTAACGACCACGGGGCGCAGCGCACCCGCGGCGTCGGCCGGGTCGACATCGTCCGCCCGCGCGGGGCCGGCCGCCAGCAGCGCGCAGGCCAGAGCGCAGGCGGTGGGGGCGTAAAGAAGAGGGGCGCTGACCGGGCGGGTCGGCAGGACAGCGCCGTGCAGAGCAGGCGCGGGGATAAGGTGTGCAGTCATGGCAGGAAAAGGGATGCGGCAACCACGCCCGCGCCGCCAGGCCAAAAGCGCGGGCTGGCGGGACACGGGCACAAAAGAAGGCAGGCGGCGCGGCCGGGGCAGGCCCGGCGCGGCCGCGTCGGTCAGGCGTGGAAGGCAGGCGGGGGCCCGCGCGCGGGCAGGGGCGCCTGGGCGCGCCAGGCCGGCGTCTTCGCCATGCGGCCGGTGGGCACCCGGAGGGTCTGCGGCGCCGGCGGGCGCAAGGCCGCCAGCACCAGGGCCGGCGGCGTGCCCAGGGCCAGGCACAGCAGGCATTGCGGATCGGCGTGGTGGTTGTCGTGTGCGCCGGGGGCGGGCTGCGGTGCGCCCGCCAGGCCGCCGTGCTGCGGCGCGGCCGAGCACACCTCGTGCAGGGGGTCGATGTGCGACGCAGAAAGCGCCTGACGCACCTGCGCGCCGGCCAGCAGCGCCACCAGCCAGGCGAGCGCCACCAGCATGAGCACCACGGTGCCCAGGCGTCGGTGGTGGCGGATGCGCTCCAGCATGGGAGCGACATTATCCAGAGGTCCCCCCGTCCGGGCTTGACGCAGCGCAGGCAGCACACCGGCTGGCGATAATCGGCCCATCATGCCCCACCGCTGGAAACCCAACGTCACCGTGGCCGCCGTCATCGAGCAGGGCGGCCGCTTCCTGCTGGTCGAGGAGAACACGACCGACGGACTGAAGCTGAACAACCCGGCCGGCCACCTGGACCCGGGCGAGTCGCCCCAGGAGGCCTGCGCGCGCGAGGTGCTGGAGGAGACGGCGCACGACTTCGTGCCCGAGGCGCTGATCGGCGTGTACCTCAACCGCTTCGTCAAGACGCGCACCGGCGACGACCTGACCTACATGCGCTTCGCCTTCGCCGGCCGCCTGGGTGCACACCATGCCTGGCGCGCGCTGGACGAGGGCATCGTGCGCACGGTGTGGATGACGGCCGACGAGATCCGCGCCTGCCCCGAGCGCCACAGGAGCCCGCTGGTGCTGCGCACGCTGCAGGACTACCTGGACGGCCAGCGCCACCCGCTGTCGCTGGTGCACACCGACCCCTCCGTGCTGCAGGTGGGCGACGTGGCCGCGCACGCCTCCTGACCGGGCGCGCACGCGGGTTTAGGGGCGGCGGGATAATCCCGCCCCTATGTCGAGCAGCAAGCAGCGTGTGGTGGTGGGCCTGTCGGGCGGGGTGGATTCGGCCGTCACGGCCCATCTGCTGAAAGCCCAGGGCCACGAGGTGGTCGCCATCTTCATGAAGAACTGGGAGGATGACGACGACAGCGAATACTGCTCGTCGCGTCAGGACTTCCTGGACGCCGCCAGCGTGGCCGACGTGCTGGGCATCGAGATCGAGCACGTGAACTTCGCCGCCGAGTACAAGGACCGGGTGTTTGCGGAGTTCCTGCGCGAATACCAGGCCGGGCGCACGCCCAACCCGGACGTGCTGTGCAACGCCGAGATCAAGTTCAAGGCCTTCCTGGACCACGCAATGCGTCTAGGGGCCGAGAAGATCGCCACCGGCCACTACGCCCGCGTGCGCCTGAATCCCTCCACCGGCCTGCACGAGCTGCTCAAGGGGCTGGACCCGTCCAAAGACCAGAGCTATTTTTTGCACCGGCTGAACCAGGCCCAGCTGGCACGCACGCTGTTCCCCGTGGGCGAGCTGCACAAGAGCGAGGTGCGCCGCATCGCCGAGGAAATCGGCCTGCCCAACGCGAAAAAGAAGGACTCCACCGGCATCTGCTTCATCGGCGAGCGGCCGTTCCGCGAATTCCTGAACCGCTACATCAGCCATGCGCCCGGTCCCATCCTGGACGACCGGGGCCGCAAGCTGGGCCGCCACGTGGGCCTGTCCTTCTACACCCTGGGCCAGCGCCAGGGCCTGGGGATCGGCGGGGTGAAGGAAAAAGGCGCGCAGCGCGGCGGCGGCGAGCACGCACCCTGGTTCGTCGCCCGCAAGGAGCTGGACACCAACACTCTGCGCGTGGTGCAGGGCCACGACCACCCGTGGCTGCTGTCGCACCGCCTGCTGGCCCAGGACGCCAGCTGGATTGCCGGCCACCCGCCCCCGGCCGGCGCCTGCGCGGCCAAGACGCGCTACCGCCAGGCCGACGCCGCCTGCAGCGTGCAGCAGGCGGACGCGCAGGGCTTTGCGCTGCACTTTGCGCAGGCGCAGTGGGCCGTCACGCCGGGCCAGTCGGCCGTGCTGTATGACGGCCCGGTGTGCCTGGGCGGCGGCGTGATCGCCGCGACCGATCCGCCGGGCTGAACCCCGCCACCCTCGGGCCAGAGGCGCCTGGGGTAGTAAAAACCGCAACGTGCGCTGCGCCCCGGCGGGCATGAAAATGCTTCAGCGGTGGACGCAGCAATTTTCACGCTGCGCCACCGCCAGCTCCCTAGAGTCTCAACCCGCGCGCAGACGGGCGGCCGGCCATGCCGGCGGTGCGTTGCGCGCTTTTTTTGGTTCCGCTTCATCCGCACAACGACAGGGGACAAGGTCTATGGCCTGGCAGCAAATCTACGACCCGTTCGGCAATATGGTCATCTCCACCGCTCTGGCTGCCGTGCCAGTGGTGGTCATGCTCGCAGCGCTGGGCTTCTTCCACATCAAGGCGCACATCGCCGCCGGCATGGGCCTCATCGCAGCCCTCCTGGTGGCCATCTTTGCCTACGGCATGCCGGCCGACATGGCCGGCCGAGCGGCGTTGTTCGGCGGCTTCACCGGCCTGCTGCCCATCGGCTGGATCGTGCTGAACATCATCTTTTTGCACCAGCTCACCGAGCAAAACGGCAGCTTCGCCGTGCTGCAGGATTCGCTGTCGGGCATCACCGAGGACCGGCGCATCCAGCTGCTCTTGATCGCGTTTTGCTTCGGCGCGTTCTTTGAAGGCGCGGCCGGCTTTGGCACGCCGGTAGCCGTGACGGCCGCCATCCTGATCGGCCTGGGCTTTTCGCCGCTGGCCGCCTCGGGCCTGTCGCTGATCGCCAACACGGCGCCCGTGGCCTTCGGCGCCCTGGGCACCCCGGTGATCACGCTGGCCAAGGTGCACGGCTACGACCTGATGGAAGTGACGGCCATGATCGGCCGCCAGCTGCCGTTTTTCTCGCTGCTGGTGCCCTTCTGGCTGATCTGGGCCTTCGCCGGCCGCAAGGGCATGATGGAAATCTGGCCCGCCATCCTGGTGACGGGCGTGTCGTTCGCCATCCCGCAGTACTTGGTGTCCAACTTCATCGGCCCGGAGCTGGTGGACATCATCGCCGCCATCATCTCCATGGCCTGCCTGGTGGCCTTCCTGCGCGTCTGGAAGCCCAAGACCGTCTGGACCTCGGCCTCGCTGCGCGGCCACGACGTGAGCGCCGCCGAGGCCAAGCCGGCCAAGCCCGTCACGCACCACAGCACGCAGGCCCTGGTGGCCGCCTGGACGCCCTGGGTCATCCTGTCGGTGTTCGTCTTCATCTGGGGCCTGCCCTCGGTCAAGGCCTGGCTGAACGGCATCTTCGCACCCGCCTTCCCCATGGAAGGCCTGCACAACATGATCGAGAAGGTGCCGCCCGTGGTCACCCAGCCCACCAAGGAAGGCGCGGTCTACACGCTGAACCTGCTGTCGGCCACCGGCACGGGCATCCTGCTGTCGGCCATCGTCAGCGCGCTGGTCATGAAGTACAACCCCGTTGCCATCGTGCGCACCTTCTTCCGCACGGTGTGGCTGGTGAAGTATTCGCTGCTGACCATCGTGCTGATGCTGGCACTGGGCACGCTGACGCGCTATTCCGGCACCGACACCACACTGGGCCTGGCCTTCGCCAATACCGGCGTGCTCTACCCATTTTTCGGTACCCTGATGGGCTGGCTGGGCGTGGCACTGACGGGCTCGGACACGGCTTCGAACGTGCTGTTCGGTGGCATGCAGAAGGTGGCGGCCGAGCAACTGCATCTGTCGCCCAACCTGATGGGCGCGGCCAACAGCTCGGGCGGCGTGATGGGCAAGATGATCGATGCGCAGTCCATCGTGGTGGCCTCCACCGCCACGCGTTGGTTCAACCACGAGGGCGACATCCTGCGCTACGTGTTCTTCCACTCCATCGCACTGGCCTGCCTGGTGGGTCTGTACGTCACGCTGCAGGCGTATGTCTGGCCGTTCTCGCTGATGGTGGTCCACTGAACGCGGCTTTCACCACAAGCTGAGCAGACAACAGGCGCCTTCGGGCGCCTGTTGTGTTTTTGGGTCTGTGCGGCAAAAAACCAAGACAGTTTGGGTCTGAATAGAAAAAAACTATTTTGTTACTTAGTTGTTTAACTTAAAGTAATTAGAAACACAGGTGCTCCATCCATAGGACGCATCTCTTTAGCCGCACGCGCCCGTCATGAATCCTCCGTCTCCCTTCGCGGGTGAGCAGGCCAGCCTCATGGAACCTGCCCATATCCACCGCCTTCAATGCTCCCGCCAGTGGCGTGGCTTCCTCGCAGCGCTGGCGCAAGAGTTTGTCTCGGCCCTGCCCCCCGAGGAATTGGCCACCCTCATGGCACGCATCGGCACCCGTTTCGCCGTGGCGCACCCGCTGCCCAACAGCGACACCGTGCGGGGACTTCAGGACGCAATGAACGGCATCTGGGATCCGCTCGACTGGGGCAGAGCCGAACTGGGACAGAACCCCGCGGGCATGGAAGTGGTCCACCATTTTTCCCCGCTGGTGGCCGCGTTTGGCGACACGCATGCGGCCTGGGCCACGGGGTTCCTGAAAGGGGTGTACCAGCAATGGTTCGATGCAGCGGGCGGATCCGGTCTGCGGGTGGAAGTCACCACAGCGGCGGATGCGCTGGGATCGGCTCGCCTGCACCTGGCTGCCGCTGCGTGACCGCAAGGAAAGAACATCGCATGCAGCAGCCCGACGACATTGCGCACCTATATCAGGAGTTTGGCGGCCAGCCGGAGACCTACCGCGAAATCACCCGTGCGCGCGATGCCCACCAGGCACGCGAGCGCTGGCCTTTGATCGCGGCCCTGGGCGATCTGTCGGCCGGCGTGCCTCCGGTGCACCCGCAGGAGTCCGCCACCCAGCCGGGCCATGCTTGGCGCGCCGGCCTGATGCCAGCGCCGGAGCCCGTGGTCCCGCCGCAAGGCGGGCCCGTGGAGCCTACCGACCCCTTGCCTGGTGTGGTGCCTGCGACGCCGCCTGTCGCGGCCAGCCCTGTATCCATGCCGGCAGCGGCCTGGGGTGCGGCACCCGCGGTGCCTGTGGCCGCTCCCATGCCGTCCGCCGCGCCCGCAGCCCTGGCGCCGGTGCTTTCATCGGCACCTGCACAGCCTGCCGCCGTCGCCGCGCCCTCCCCGGCCAGCGGCACCCTCCATAGCCCCTCGCCGCTGTCGCGCCTCGCGCGCCCGCCCGCCGAGCCCGAGCCCGAGCCCGAGCCGGTAGGCCTGCAGCAAACCTTCGCCCGACTGCTGCGCATGAGAAACCGTCCATGAAGATTTTGACCATCGCATCGGCCAAGGGCGGCGTCGGCAAGACCACCGTGACCGAGAACCTGGCGGTGGCCCTGGCGCGCAAGACCGGCCGCACCGTGCTCGCCGTGGACCTGGACCCGCAGAACGCCCTGGCCCTGCACCTGGGCCTGGGCCCGCAGGAGCTGCGCGGGCTGTCACGCGCAAGCCTTGCAGGCCAGGACTGGCGCGGCGCCTGCTTTGAGCGCGAGCCAGGCGTGTACGTGCTGCCCTTCGGCGCCCTCACCGAGCACGACCTGGCGGCGCTCGAGGCGCAGATCGCAGCCCGCCCGCGCTGGCTCATCGAGCACCTGCAGGCGCTACAGCTGCCGGACAACGCCCTGGTGCTTCTGGACACCCCCCCTGGGCCGTCGATGTATGGCCGCCAGGCATTGAGCATCGCCCACTGGGTGCTGGTGGTGATGCTCGCGGACGCGGCCTCCTACGCCACCCTGCCGCTCATGCAACGGCTGGTGCAGACGCACTGCGCGCCGCGCGCCGACTTCGCGGACACGCTTTATCTGCTCAACCAGGTGAATTCCGCGCGCCAGCTCTCGCAGGACATCCTGCGCGTTCTGCGCGACGCCGTGGCCCCCCGCTTTGCAGGCGCCATCCATGCCGACGAGGGCGTGCCCGAAGCGCTGGCGATGGGCCTGAGCGTGCTCGACCACGCGCCGCACAGCCAGGCCAGCCACGACATCCTGGCATGCGCTGCCGCGCTGGCCGCGCGCATGGGCGCCCTGCCGCTCGGCCTGGAGGCATAGACATGGCGACCGACCACAAGACCGTTGCCGACGTCATTGCGGACCGCAATCCGCACAGCTTCCAGGCGCGCTGGCGCATGCGCGTGCGGCGCATCGCCGACCAGCCCCTGTGGCACCACCGCCTGGTGCGGCTGGCCGTGGTGCTGAGCTCGGCGCTGCTGTTCGCCATTGTGGTGAGCGTGCCGCTGGACCTCACGGGGCAGCTGGTCTTCTCCGCCGGCAGCTTCGCCGCGGCGCTGCTGCTGTCGCGCACGCCGGGGCGCCTGAGCACGCTGGCCATGATCGTGCTGTCGATCACGGCGTCCACGCGCTACATGTACTGGCGCGTGACCGACACAGTGGGCTTCACCCACTGGCTCGACGCCTGCTTCGGCTTTGGCCTGCTGCTGGCCGAGCTCTATGCCTTCCTGGTGCTGCTGATCGGCTACTTCCAGACCGCCTGGCCGCTGCAACGCCGCCCGGTGCCCATGCCGCCGGAGGTGGACTCCTGGCCCAGCGTGGACGTGTTCATCCCCACCTACAACGAGCCGCTGGAGGTGGTCAAGCAGACCGTGTTCTCGGCCATGCAGATGGACTGGCCCGCCGACCGGCTGCACGTGTACGTGCTCGACGACGGCCGCCGCGATGAATTCCGCGACTTCTGCCAGGAGCTTGGCGTGGGTTACCTCACGCGTAGCGACAACGCCCACGCCAAGGCCGGCAACATCAACGCCGCGCTGGGCGTGACGGATTCGGAATACGTCGCCATCTTCGACTGCGACCACATACCCACGCGCTCCTTCCTGCAGATCTGCATGGGCTGGTTCGTACGCGACAGCAAGCTGGCGATGCTGCAGACGCCGCACCACTTCTTCTCACCCGACCCGTTCGAGAAGAACCTGGACACCTTCCACGCCATGCCCAACGAGGGCGAGCTGTTCTACGGCATCGTGCAGGACGGCAACGACCTGTGGAACGCCGCCTTTTTCTGCGGCTCGTGCGCCGTGATCAAGCGCGCGCCGCTGCTGGAGATCGGCGGCGTGGCCGTGGAGACCGTGACCGAGGACGCACACACCGCGTTGAAGCTGAGCCGGCGCGGCTACAACACGGCCTATCTGGAGTTGCCCCAGGCCGCCGGCCTGGCCACGGAGAGCCTCTCCGCCCACGTGGGCCAGCGCATCCGCTGGGCGCGCGGCATGGCGCAGATCTGCCGCGTGGACAACCCGCTGTTCGGGCCCGGCCTCAAGCTGGGCCAGCGCCTGTGCTACTTCAACGCCATGCTGCACTTCTTCTACGGACTGCCGCGGCTGGTGTTCCTCACGGCGCCGCTGGCCTACCTGTTCTTCAGTGCCCACGTGTTCCAGGCCACGGCGGCCCTGATCACGGCCTACGCCCTGCCCCATCTGATGCACGCCAGCATCACCAACTCGCGTATTCAGGGGCGCTTTCGCTACTCGTTTTGGAACGAGGTCTACGAGTCGGTGCTGGCCTGGTACATCATGCGTCCCGTGCTCGTGGCCTTCGTCAATCCCAAGCTGGGCAAGTTCAACGTGACGGCCAAGGGCGGGGTGATCGAGCAGTCCTACTTCGACTGGTCCATCGCGCGGCCCTACCTCATCCTGCTGATCCTCAACCTGCTGGGCTTTGCCGTGGGCCTCTGGCGCCTGGTGGCGGTGGGCCCCTCGTCCGAGGTGTTCACCACGCTGGTCATCAACATGGTCTGGACCGCTTACAACATCATCCTGACCAGTGCCAGTCTGGCCGTGGCCAGCGAGACCCGCCAGGTGCGCAGCACCCCGCGCGTGACCGCGGCGCTGCCGGCGGCGCTGCGCTTTGCCGACGGCAAGACCCTGGTGTGCGAGACCGATGACTTTTCCCAGAGCGGCGTGGGCCTGCGCGTGCCGCCGGGCCTGCGGCTGGAGCCGGGCAGCAGCGTGGAGGTTTCGCTATTCCGCTCCGACGAGGAAGGCACCTTCCCCGCGCAGGTCACCTTCAGCGGCGACGGCCGCGTGGGCCTGCAGTTCGAAGACTTGACCCTGCACCAGCAGGCCGACCTGGCGCGCCTGACCTTCGCGCGCGCCGACGCCTGGATCGACTTCTGGGGCAACCGCCAGCACGACAAACCCCTAACCTCGCTCAAGAGCGTCATGGTGATCGGCCTGCGCGGCCTGGGCCAGGTGGCCGCCAATACGCTGAACATCCTGCGCGGACGGCGCGAAGTGGTGTCCAAGTAACGCAATCGAAGACCAGCATGACCGAGACAATCCGCAACCCCGGGCGCATGGCGCCTGTCCTTGCCGCCATGGCGCTGCTGTCGGCGCCGCTGGGCGGCGCTGGCGGCGCCATGGCTCAGCCGTCCGCGGCCATAGCCCCGGCCGAGGCACCGGCCGCCGCAGGGCGCAGCTACCAGGTGACGTTCCGCCAGCTGGGCGCGCTGTTTCCGCTGCAGCTGCGCGGGGTGCAGGGAACGGGCGGGGTGCAATTCGGCGTGCGCGGCGACGAAGTGGTCACCCGTGCGCGCCTGTACCTCAATTACGCCTATTCGCCCGCGCTGCTGCCCGACATCTCGCACCTGCGCGTGCTGGTCAACGAGCAGGTCGTCGCCACCCTGCCCGTGCCCAACGAGCAGGGCGGACAGGCGCTGCAGAAGGTGATCGACATCCCGACGCGGCTGATCGGCGAGTTCAATCGCCTGAACGTCGAGCTGATCGGCCACTACACCATGGACTGCGAAGACCCGGCGCACACCAGCCTGTGGGCCAACGTGGGCAACGACAGCCGGCTGGAGCTGTCGGTGGAGCCGCTGGCGCTGTCCAACGATCTCGCCTTCCTGCCCGAGCCCTTCTTCGACCGCCGCGACTCGCGCCCGCTGCACCTGCCCATCGTGTTCACGCGCGCGCCCGATGCCGCGCAGCTGGAGGCCGCGGGCACCCTCTCTTCGTGGTTCGGTGCGCTGGCGGGCTTTCGCGGCGCGACCTTTCCCGCGTCTGTAGGGCAGCTGCCGCCCAAGGGCCATGCCGTGGTGCTGGCGCTGGGTGACGAGGCCGTGCCGGGCGTGAGCCTGCCGCGCACGAGCGGCCCCTCCGTCACCATGGCCAGCCACCCAAGCGATCCGGCCGCCAAGCTGCTCATCATCAGCGGCCGCGACGCGGCCGAGCTCAAGCGCGCCGCCACGGCACTGTCCGTCGGCGCGCCGGCGCTCTCGGGCCCCACGGCCACGATTGCCGAGTTCAAGCAGATCGCGGAGCGCAAGCCCTACGACGCGCCGAACTGGCTGTCCAAGGACCGTCCGGTCAAGTTCGGCGAGCTGGCGCAGGCCGACATGCTCGGCGTGTCGGGCTATTCGCCCGACCTCATCCGCGTGAACTTCCAGGTGCCGCCCGACCTGTTTGCCTGGCGCAAGCAAGACATCCCGGTGCACCTGAAGTACCGCTACACGCCGCAAAACGGGGCCGAGAAGTCCACGCTGAACATCAACGTCAACGAGCAGTTCCTGCGCGCGCTGCCGCTGCGCGCGGCCGATTACACCCCGCCGAGCCGGACGCAGAGCTGGCTCGAACGAATGCTGCCCGCAGCCCAGCTCGCCTCGGGCGACCTGCTGCCGGCGCAGGACTTCTTCCGCGTGCCGCTGTTCAAGCTGCCCGCGCGCAGCCAGCTGCAGTTCCACTACTACCACGAGATCAAGAAGGAAGGCGCCTGCAAGGACGTGCTGCTGGACAACGTGCGCGGCACCGTGGAGCCCGACTCCACCATCGACATCACGGGCTTCTCGCACTTCCTGGCCATGCCCGACCTGGCGGCCTTCGGCAACAGCGGCTTTCCGTTCAGCCGCCTGGCGGATCTGTCGGAATCGGCCGTGGTGCTGCCGCCCAAGCCCGAGCCGGGCGACCTGAGCGCCTATCTGTCGCTGATGGGCCTGCTGGGCAACGTCACCGGCTACCCCGCGCACGCGGTCACCGTGGCACTGGGCAGCGGCCCGCTGGACGCGCTGGCGGACAAGGACCTGCTGGTCATCGCCAGCGGCGCCAATTCGCCCCTGCTGCAGCAGTGGGCCGAGCACCTGCCGTTCAGCCTGACGGCCGATGCCAAGGGCTTTCGCCTGTCTGACTACGCCTCGCGCCTGCTCACCTGGTGGGACCCGGACCAGCGCGACCGCGCCCGGCCCGGACGCAACGCCATCACCTTCACCAGCGCCAGCACCGACGCGGTCATCGCGGGCTTCGAATCCCCCCTGCGCAGCGGGCGCAGCGTGGTCATGCTGGCCAGCAACCAGGCGCAGGGCCTGCAGCAAGCCATCACGGCGCTGCTCACACCCGACCTGCTCAAGCACATCCAGGGCAGCGCGGCGGTGGTGCACGGCGAGCAGGTGGACAGCCTGGTGGCCGAGCAGACCTACTACGTCGGCCAGCTGAACCCCGTCACCCGCGTACAGTGGTGGCTCTCGCGCCACCCGCTGGCCCTGGTCGTGCTAGGCGTGGCGGCGGCAGCCCTCATCGCCTTCATGCTCTACATCATGCTGCGCGCCCGCGCGCGCGCCCGCCTGCAAAAGAGCTGAGGACATGCAAAAAAAGTAGCAGCTTGCGCTTGCTGTTAAAGGTTTTCAGATAGTTTTTCCACTGAAACCCTTGTGCAGCAAGCGCTGAAAGCTCCTATTTTGGAAGCAAATACGCATGCCAACCGCCCTTCGCCCCATTGACCGCCCCCGCAGCCCGCGTGCAGTGCTGTTCGCGCTGTGTCTGTGGGGCGCGCTGCTACCGCCCGCGCTGGCGCAGAGCGCCTGCCCCGCCGCCGCCTGGCCGCTGTGGGACCAGTTCGTGCAGCGCTTCGTGCAGGCCGACGGGCGGGTCATCGACTACGCCACGGCCCAGCAGCACTCCACGTCCGAGGGCCAGTCCTACGCCATGTTTTTCGCCCTCGTGGCGCGCGACCGTGCGCGCTTCGACAAGCTCTGGGCCTGGAGCGTCGCCAATCTGGCCGGCGGCGACATCGGCGCGCGCCTGCCCGCCTGGCAATGGGGTCGCCAGCCGGACGGCAGCTGGGGCGTGCTGGACCCCAACCCCGCCTCCGACGCCAACCTCTGGTTTACCTACGCGCTGGCCGAGGCCGGCCGCGTGTGGCGCGAGCCGCGCTACACCGCCCAGGCGCGCACGCTGCTGGCGCAGGTCGCCGCCCTGGAAGTGGCCGACGTGCCCGGTCTGGGCCCTACGTTGCTGCCGGCCTCCAAGGGCTTTGCGCTGAGCGGCTCGGGCAGCCGCACCTGGCGGCTCAACCCCAGCTACCTGCCCGTACCTCTGCTGCGTGCTTTCGAGCGGCTGGACACCCCGGGCCCCTGGAAGGCCGTCGGGGCCAGCTTCCAGCGCGTCCTGGAGGGCACCACACCCAAGGGCTTCGCCGCCGACTGGGTGGCCTACGAGGTGCCCGAGGGCGCGGCCCGCGGCGCCTTTGTGCGCGACGCCGAGAAGGGCGATGTAGGCAGCTACGACGCCATCCGCACCTACCTCTGGGCCGGCATGACGCCGCGCTCGGACCCGCTCGCGCCCCTGCTGCGCCGTCGCCTGGACGGCATGGCCGGTGCGCTGCGCAGCGCCGCCGTGCCCCCCGAGAAGGTGCAGACCGCCACCGGCCAAGCCGAGGGCCAGGGGCCCGTGGGCTTTTCCGCCGCGCTGCTGCCCTACCTGCGCACGCTGGACGCCGGGGCCGCGCTCAAGGCCCAGCAGGAGCGTGTGCGCACGCTGCTGCTGGAGGCGCCGCCCGGCGGGCAGCCACCGTATTACGACCAAGTCCTCGGCCTCTTCGGCACGGGCTGGATGGAACAACGCTACCAATTCCTGCCCTCGGGCAGGCTGCAATTACGCTGGGAAAAGGCATGTCCGCACCAAAGCGCCCCCACCACCACACCCTGATCCTGGGGCTAATCGCCTCGCTCGGCAGCCTGGCCACACCGGCCTACGCCCAAGACGCCGCCACCAAGACCCTCATCGAGCAGGGCCAGTACTGGCAGTCGCGCGGCGACACCCAGCGCGCCGTCGACAGCTGGCAAAAACTCCTGCGCGTGGACCCCAATCAGCCTGACGCCCTCTACGGCATGGGCCGCGCACAGCTGCAGGAGCAGCGCCTGGACGAGGCCCAGCGCTCGCTGGATCAGCTGCGCCGCGCCCACCCCGGCCACCGCCTGGTGGAAAGGCTGCAGCAGGATATCGGCGTGCAGCGCAACAGCGCCCAGGTGCAGCAGGCGCGCGACCTGGCCCGCGCCGGCCAGGCCGAGCAAGCGATAGGCAGCTACCAGGCGGCCCTGGGCAACCAGGCGCCCACCGGCCCGCTGGCGCTGGAGTACTACCAAACGCTGGGCGGCACCTCTGGCGGCTGGGATGAGGCCCGCCGCGGCCTGGAGCGGCTGGCACGCCAATCGCCCGACGATGCCAAGATCTCCCTGGCCCTGGCCCAGCACCTCACCTACCGCGAAGCCACGCGGCGCGAGGGCATCTCCCAGCTCGCCCGCCTGGCGGGCCACCCGGAAGTTGGCAAGGCCGCCACCGACAGCTGGCGCAAGGCCCTGGCCTGGACGGGCAGCCGCGCGGCCGACATTCCGCTCTACCAGGCCTTCCTGCGCGCGTATCCGGGCGACGAAGCCATGCAGGCCCGGTTGCGCGAGATTGAGGCGCGCCAGCGCACCGCCCGTGCCGGTGCCGCCGCCGCACGCGACCCGCTGCGCCAGCGCAGCACCGACGGCTTCAAGGCGCTGGAAGACGGTGACCTGGAAGCCGCCGAGGCCGAATTTCGCAGCGTGCTCGAAACCCGGCCCAACGACGGCGACGCGCTCGGCGGCATGGGAGTACTGCGCCTGCGCCAGGAAGAGTTCGCCCAGGCGCGCAGCTATCTGGAGCGCGCCACGCGCCAGGGCTCACCCGCGCGCTGGAAGCAGGCGCTGGACAGCGCCACCTACTGGACGCTGATCGAGCAGGCCCGCGCCGCGCGCGACGCCGGTGACTTGGGCAACGCGCGCCAGCTGCTGGACCAAGCCGTGCGCCTGGACGCCCGCGAAGTCACCGCCGAGAACGACCTGGCCGACGTGCTGGCCGAGCTGGGCCAGCTCGAAGCCGCCGAGGCCGCCTACCGCCGCGTGCTGGCGCGCCAGGCCGACAACCCGGACGCGATCCGTGGCCTGGTGGGCGTGCTGTCGCAGACCGGCAAGGCGGCCGAGGCACTGAAACTGGTCGAGCAGCTCACGCCCAGCCAGCAGGAAAAGGTGGGCGCCCTGGGCCGCCTGCGCGCTACGCAGGCCCTGGGCCTGGCCCGAGCCGCCGCCGAACGCGGCGACGACCATGCCGCGCGCACCGCACTGGAAGACGCGTTGCTCAACGACCCCGGCAACCCCTGGGTGCGGCTGGACCTGGCGCGTCTGTACCTGAAGATGGGCGCCACCAGCGAGGCGCGCGGCGTGATGGACGGGCTGCTGGTGTCCAACCCGCACATGCCCGAAGCGCTGTACGCCAGCGCGCTACTCGCATCCGAAGCGCGTGACTGGAAGGGTGCGCTGGCCACGCTGGAGCGCATCCCCGAGAAGAACCGCACGCGCGACATTGCGGCGCTGCAAAAGCGGGTCTGGGTGCACGTGCAGGCCGATGCCGCCGCCGCGCTGGGCCGCGAGGGCCGCGTGCAGCAGGCCCAGTCCGTGCTGACCCAGGCCGAGCCCTTCGTGGGGCAGGACCCGGAGCTGCTGGGCACCGTGGCCCTGGCCTATGCCGATGCGGGCGACCCCAACCGCGCGCTGGCCATGGTGCGCGAGATGCTGGCGCGCACGCCGCGCCCCGACACCGGGCTGCGCCTGCAGTACGCCGCGGCGCTGCTCAAGACGCACCAGGACGTGGAGCTGGCCGGCATCTTGCGCCAGCTGCAGGACACGCCCATGTCCGCGCAGGAGCGGCGCGGCTACGAGGACATCCGCGTGGGCTACATCCTGCGCCAGGCCGATGCGCTGCGCGCCAGCGGCGACCTGGCCAGCGCCTATGACACTCTGGCGCCGCTGCTGGCCGAGCGCCCGAACGACCCCGAGGTGGTCGGGGCGCTGGCCCGCATGTACGGTGACCACGGCGACCATGCGCAGGCCATGCAGCTCTACCACCGCCTGCTGGAAAAGGACCCGCGCAACCTCCAGCTGCTGCTGCCGGTGGCCGCCGCGGCGACGGCCACCAAGGATTACGCCTATGCGGAATCAGCCATCCAGGTCGCGCTGCAACTGGCCCCGCAGGACCCCGAAGTGCTGACTGCTGCCGGGCGCCTGTACCGCGCCAGGGGCCAGGCCACCAAGGCCGGCCAGTACTTCGCGGCCGCCGTCGAGGCCGAGAACCGCCAGCGTGCGGTGCTGCTGGGGGCCGCGGGTCAGCAAGGCACTTCGGGCTGGAACGCGGCAGCGCCGGGCGGCAACCCCTTCCGCCGCACAGCTGGGCTGGCCAACTGGGGCGCACGCACGCCCTTCCCCACTGCCGTGCCCCCTGCCGGCGCGCCCCTGAGCTACGCCGCGGCGCAGCCCCTGGCCGCCGGGCCGCAGCCCTATATTCCCCAGCCCGCCGGGGCGGCGCGCTTCCCCATGGCCGCGCCCGCCGCCGTGCCTCTGGCTACGCCTACCAGCTATTACGCCGCTGCGGCGGCCCCTGCAGCACCGGCGGCCGCCACGCCGCCCCGGCCCAGCGGCGGCCGCACGGCGGCCAAGTCGGCCTCATCGCAGACACACACCGCATTGCCGGCCGCCCCTGCCAGCGCTGTGCAGATGCCTGCCGCGCCCGCCGGCTACGTGGCCCCGTCGGCCGCGCCGGGTGCCCTGTATGTGCCCCAGCCCGCTACCGGCTATGTGACGCCCCAGGCTGCCTATGCCGCCTCCGCGCCAGCGGCGCCCGCGCCCTCGCTGTGGGCCGCCGCGCCCCAGGCGCCGGGCACGGTGCCCCAGGCTGCCCGCCCACGCACCGCGCTCGACGAGCTGTCCGAGCTGCAGGAAGGTCGTACGCCCATGCTGTCGGTCGGCGTGGTGGGCCGCGCGCGCCAGGGCGAGGCCGGCATGAGCCGCCTGACCGATCTGCAGGCGCCGGTGGAGCTGAAATTCGGCGCCGGCGACGGCACGATGACCCTGCGCGCCACGCCCACGGGCGTGAGCTCCGGCACCCCCGACACCAGCTACGGCACGCTGAGCCGCTTCGGCGCCGGCCCGGCCACGGCACTGGACATGCCGCTGCGCTCGCCGGGCTCGCAAAACGGCAACGGCCTGGGCCTGGGCATCGGCTACGAAACGGCCAACCTTGCGGTGGACGTCGGCACGCTGCCGCTGGGCTTTGGCCAGAACGACATCATGGGCGGCGTGCGCTACCGCATGGGGCTGGGCGAGCAAGCCAGCCTGACGGGCGAGCTCTCGCGCCGCCCGGTGACCGACAGCGCCCTGTCCTTTGCCGGCGCGCGCGACGCGCGCACGGGCGAGCGCTGGGGCACGGTGTCGGCCAACGGCGGCCGGCTGGACCTAACCTGGGACGACGGCAGCTTCGGCGCCTATGCCGTCGGCGCGCTGCACAGCCTGCAGGGCCACAACGTGCAGTCCAACTACCGCGCCGAGCTGGGCGGTGGCATGTACTGGCGCGTGCACCGCTCCAGCGACGCGGCGTTCACCGCCGGGCTGAACTTCACGGGCCTGAGCTACGACAAGAACCTGCGCTACTTCACCTATGGCCATGGCGGCTACTTCAGCCCGCAGCAGTTCCTGGCCATGAGCGTGCCCTTTGACTGGGCGCAGCGCAGTGGGCGCCTGAGCTACCAGATCAAGGGGGCGCTGGGCGTGCAGTACTTCAAGGAAGACGCGGCGCCGTACTTTCCCACCAGCCGCTCGCGCCAGAGCGCCGCCGCCCAGGCCGCCAGCGACGCCGAGGCCTTCGGCGAGGTCGGCGCCAACACCACCGCCATCTACCCCGGCCAGAGCAAGACCGGCCTGGGCTACAACCTGGGGCTGGCCCTGGAGTACCAGCTGCACCCGCAGCTGTTCATCGGCAGCCACCTGTCGCTGGACAACGCGCGCAACTACCGCCAGTTCACGGGCGGGCTGTACCTGCGCTATGCGCTGCAGCCCTACACCGGGCGCCAGGCATTGCCGGTGAGCCCGCTGAAGTCGCCGTACGCGTTCTGACGGCAGGCCCGCCCAGCAAAAAATCCCCCGCATGCGGGGGATTTTTGTGGTCAGCCAGGCCTGTAAGCACTACTAAAAAGTGAGCTGCCAGCGCTTGCCCAGCAAGCGCCAAAGGCAGTTTTCATGCCCAACGGTGGTGCGCGGCGTCGCGCACGCCGCCGGGCCTTCTCAGCGCTTGTTGCCCACGAACACCGTGTGGGCCCGCTGGCCCGAGCTGCTTTCGCCCGCCGCGAGGATGCGCAGGCCGGCCACGGCGCCATTGGCGCTGAACAGGGCCGAGGCGGCGCCCGACTGCGAGGGACCGGTCGACAGTTCGCAATCGATGGAGTTGGAAGGCACCATGGGCCCATCCAGGTAGCCGAACGCCTCCACCCGGTACAGGTTCCTGCTCCGGTCCCCCAGGTCCACCAGCTTGCCCACGATCAGGCAGCCGTTGCTGGTTTCCCCGGTGATGGAGCCATCGGCGGCGACCTCCATGTCCACGGTGTGGCCGCCAAAGCCCACGCCGGGCATGCGGTAGCTGCCCACGATCGTGCCGATGCTCGCCGTGCTGCCGGCGGGCAGCGTGTAGAGCGCGTCCGGCTCCAGGACAAGCTGCGTGGGATAGCCGCCCGGCTGCGTGGGGTAGCTGTAGCTGCCGGTGAGCCGGCTGGCCCCGCCGCCGGGGCCGGCCACGCCCTCGGCCACCAGCTCGACCTGCACCCCGCCGACATAGCTGCCGCTGCCGTTGAGCTGCCGGTCGAAGAAGGTGACGCTGTCGCGGTCCGAGACGAAACGGCTGGGCTGCGGGCTGCTGTCATAGGCGATCAGCTGGCCGTAGAGCGCGTTGTGGTTGAAGCTGCTGTTGGTGTACAGGAACAGCCCGCCGTCGGGCAGCACCGCGCCCCAGACCGACCGGTCGCCCGTGACACCGGCCGGCAGCGTCAGGGTGCCGGCCCAGTTGCCGACGACCGCCCCGCCGAACGGCAGCTTCGGCCCCTGGTCCGGGTCCTTCAAGCCGTTGAGCACGAAGGTGTTGTCCGAGCCGATGGAGTTGCGCGTGAAGACCCAGATGCCGTTGGGCACGTCGTTGGCGTCGAAGCGCAGCACCGCTACACCGGTCTGCTGCGAGCTGCGGTAGCCGCACGAGGTCTCGTCGCCGCTCAGATTCATGGTCACCGAGTACGCCGCCGAGTCCTGCGAGCGCGGCGCGGCCGTGCCCTGCACGTTGCAGCCGCCCACCCGGCCCGACAGCGTGCCGCGCTCGGTCACCGTCAGCACCCACTGGCCGCCGAACACACCGGAGCCGCGGTACGTGCCGGCGAGCAGGCCGGGGCGCGCGGGGTAGTTGTTGAGCTTGCTGTAGCTCAGCTTGAACGGGGTCGGCGTGCCCGTGGCCGCCGCCGTGTTGGCGGGGCTGGAATAGTTGCCGCTGATGGCCACGGTCTTGCCCGTGGCCGGGTCGGCGCTGGCCGTGCCGCGCAGCGTGAGGCCGCTGGCGAACTTGCCGTCCTGCACCGAGAAATAGGTGACCCCCGTGGCCTGCACGGCCGTCAGGTTGGCGCGCAGCAAGCCGTACAGGCCGTCGTAGCCGGCCGCGCCGGCCGCGCCGCGCGCCAGGTAGAACTCACCGCCCTTGCCGTCGGCGCCGCCATCGATGAAGCCCACCATGGTGCGCTGCGCCGTGCCCGTGCCGACCGTGCCCTCCCAGATGCCGGCCGGGTATTGCTGGGTGCCGACCGGGGCGCCCTCGTCGTCCCCGCCTCCGCCTCCCCCGCCGCAGGCCGACAGCAGCGCCGCGCAGGTCAGGGCCAGAAAGGACAGGGAGCGGGACAGGCGGATCAGGGACATGGCGGAGAAATTTGCGTCAGGAGGGATAAGCGCGGCAGGGCCGGGGCTTGCATTGCGGCGTCGGCAGATTATCCCTATTTCGTCCGGCCGGCCGATGGAGAAAAGCTTCTTTCGGCCCGCCGGGTGCGGCCCGGCAGCCGGCCTGTCACAGCAGCGCCAGCAGCTCCCGCACCACCCCGTCCGCATAGCGCCGCGCCACCTGCTCGACGAAGCGCGGGAAATCCACGTGGGCGCTGTCGTCCGCGCGGTCGGAGATGGTGCGCACGGCGGCAAACGGCAGGCCATAGTCACGGCAGACCTGCAGCACGGCGGCGCCCTCCATCTCCACGGCCAGAACGTTGTGGCCGGCGGCCAGCAGGTCGCCGCGCAGGCGCTGCGAGGCGCCGGCGGTGCTGACAAACTGGTCGCCGCTGGCGATCAGGCCCTGGTGCAGGCGTGGCGCATGGGGCGCAGGAAGATATTGGTCAAATTGGCCCCCAACCCTCTCCAGGTAAGCGCTGGCAGCTCTCATAAGAATAGCAGTCAGGTGCGCATCGCAGTCCATGCGCGGGCCGCCGTAGCCCGGCACCTCCCAGCGCGGGAAGATGGGGGAGGCGTCCATGTCGTGCTGCACATACTCCGCAGCGACCACCACGTCGCCCACCTGAACGCCCTCGCCTACGCCGCCGGCCACGCCGGTAAAGACCATGCGCCGCGCGCCGAAGCGCTCGGCCAGACTGGTCGCCGTGGTGGCGGCCGCCACCTTGCCGATGCCGCACAGGGCCAGCACCACATCGTGGCCGGACAGGCGCCCACGCCAGAAGGTGCGGCTGGCGTGCTCGACGCGCTCGGGGGCCTCGAGGGCCTGGACAAGGTCGCCCTGCTCTTCGGGCAGGGCGCTCAGGATGGCGATGGTCATGGCGTGGGGAAGTGAAAAGCCGAACCCCCGATGCTGCCAGCAAACCGATGGGCCGCAGGCCGGGCGAGCCAGCCGAAAAAAAGCCGGGAGTGTTTGCTCCCGGCCCCGATGCGTCAGGCGACGGCTCAGGCCTTCTTCGCGTCGCGCAGCTCGCGCCGCAGGATCTTGCCCACGGGCGTCTTGGGCAGCTCGTCGCGGAACTCGATCACGCGCGGCTGCTTGTAGCCCGTCAGGTTGGCGCGGCAGAACTCCTTGACCTGCTCCACGGTCAGCTGCGGGTTCTTCTTGACGATGACCAGCTTCACGGCCTCGCCGGTCTTCTCATCGGGCACGCCGACCACGGCGCACTCCAGCACGCCGGGCATCATGGCCACCACGTCTTCCACCTCGTTGGGATAGACGTTGAAGCCGCTGACCAGAACCATGTCCTTCTTGCGGTCGACCACCTTGAAGAAGCCGCGCTCGTCCATGGTGCCGATGTCGCCGGTGCGGAAGTAGCCGTCCTCGGTCATGACCTTGGCCGTCTCGTCCGGACGCTGCCAGTAGCCGGCCATGACCTGCGGGCCCTTGATGGCGATCTCGCCGGCCTGGCCGCTGGCGGAGATGTCGCGGCCCGCGTCGTCCAGGATGCGCATGTAGGTGCTGGGAATGGGCACGCCGATGGTGCCGGAGAACTCGCGCGCCGTGACCGGGTTGCAGCTGGCCGAGGGGCTGGTCTCGGACAGGCCGTAGCCCTCGCAGATGGGGCAGCCGGTTTTCTCCAGCCACAGCTTTGCCACGGCGGCCTGCACGGCCATGCCCCCGCCCACCGACACCTTCAGGTTCTTCCAGTTGACGGTGTTGAAGTCGGGGTGGTTGGCCAGGCCGTTGAACAGCGTGTTCACCGCCGGGAAGCTATGGAAGGTGTGCTTGGACAGCTCCTTGAGCGTGCCGGCCAGGTCGCGCGGGTTGGGGATGAGGATGGTTTTGCCGCCTGTGCGCATGGACAGCATCATGTTCACCGTGAAGGCGAAGATGTGGTACAGCGGCAGCGCGCATACCGCCGTAGGCTGCTCGCCGGCGGGCACGCGGCCCATGGCGGGGGAGTTCCAGGCTTCGGACTGCAGCACGTTGGCGATCACATTGCGGTGCAGCAGCACGGCGCCCTTGGACACGCCGGTGGTGCCGCCCGTGTACTGCAGCAGCGCGATGTCGTCGGGCGTCAGGTCGGGCTTGTTGAAGGCGGCGCCGCTGCCCTTGGCCAGCGCGTCGTTGAAGCGCATGGCGCCGGGCAGCTCGTACGGAGGCACCAGCTTCTTGACGTTGCGCACCACGTAGTTGACCAGCGCGCCCTTGAGCAGGCCCAGGCGGTCACCCATGGCGCACAGCACTACGTGCTTGACCTGCGTCTGGGCGATGCAGGCCTGCAGCGTTGCGGCGAAATTCTCGATGATGACGATGGCCCGCGCGCCTGAGTCCTTGAGCTGGTGCTCCAGCTCGCGCGGCGTGTACAGCGGATTGACGTTCACCACCACAAAGCCGGCGCGCAGCACCGCCGCCACGGCGATGGGGTACTGCGGCACGTTGGGCATCATCAGCGCCACGCGGTCGCCGCGCGCCAGCCCCAGGCTCTGCAGGTAGGCGGCGAACTGGCGGCTCAGCTGGTCCGTTTCGGCATAGGTGGTGTCCTTGCCCATGAAGCTGTAGGCGGTGCGGTCGGCATAGTCCTTGAAGGCCTGCTCCATCAATTGCACCAGCGACTTGTACTGGGTCGGGTCGATGTCTGCGGGCACCCCCTCGGGATAGGCAGCCAGCCATGGGCGGTCTGTCATGTGTCTCTCCTGGAATCTTCTGTTTTCAAATGAAACGGGTTATACGTAAAAAAACAGCGGGCGGTACCTGCCGAAACTACTCGATGGCCTTGCCGATGTCCTCGACCACCTTCTTCGCGTCGCCGAAGACCATCATGGTCTTGTCCATGTAGAACAGCTCGTTGTCCAGCCCGGCATAGCCGGCCGCCATGGAGCGCTTGTTGACGATCACGGTCTTGGCCTTGTAGGCCTCCAGAATCGGCATGCCATAGATGGGCGAGCCCTTTTGCAGCGCCGCCGGGTTCACCACGTCGTTGGCGCCCAGGACGATGGCAACGTCGGCCTGCCCGAACTCGCCGTTGATGTCTTCCATCTCGAAGACCTGGTCATACGGCACCTCGGCCTCGGCCAGCAGCACGTTCATGTGGCCCGGCATGCGTCCGGCCACGGGGTGGATGGCGTACTTGACGGTGACGCCGTGCTCGGTGAGTTTTTGCGCCAGCTCCTTCACGGCGTGCTGAGCGCGCGCCACGGCCAGGCCGTAGCCGGGCACGATGATCACGGTCTCGGCCTGGCTGAGCAGGAAGGCGGCGTCGTCGGCGCTGCCGCTCTTGGCCGTGCGCTGCACGCCGCCGCCGGCCGTGGCTGCGGCCGCGTCGCCGCCAAAGCCGCCCAGAATCACGTTGAAGAACGAGCGGTTCATGGCCTTGCACATGATGTAGGACAGGATGGCGCCCGAGCTGCCCACCAGCGAGCCGGCGATGATCAGCATGCTGTTGTTCAGGCTGAAGCCGATGCCCGCCGCCGCCCAGCCCGAATAGCTGTTGAGCATGGACACCACCACCGGCATGTCGGCCCCACCGATGGGGATGATGATCAGCACACCCAGCACGAAGGACAGCACCAGCATGGCGAAGAAGGCGTCCCAGCGCTCGGTGGCCATGAAGGCCAGCCCCAGGCCTACGGTGGCCAGGCCCAGCACCAGGTTCAGCAGGTGCTGGCCACGGAAGACCACCGGCGCGCCCTGGAACAGGCGGAACTTGTACTTGCCCGAGAGTTTGCCGAAGGCGATCACCGAGCCGCTGAAGGTGATGGCGCCGATGGCCGCACCCAGGAACAGCTCCAGCCGGTTGCCGTAAGGGATGGGCGCGCGCAGCGCGCCGCCCACCAGCAGCGTGCCCGCGGGCGTGGGCACGGCGGCAGCGGCCGCCACCGGCGCGGCGGTGATGCCGAAGGCCCAGGGCTCGGCCACGGCTGCCACGGCGATGAAGACGGCGGCCAGGCCGATCATGCTGTGCATGAAGGCCACCAGCTCGGGCATCTTCGTCATCTCCACCCGCTGGGCCATGACGGCGCCGGCGCCGCCGCCTACCACCAGGCCCAGCAGCACCCAGGACAGGCCCAGGGCCGAGCCGGCCAGGCCCACGACCAGCGCCGCCGTGGTCAGCACGGCGATGGCCATGCCGGCCATGCCGAAGACGTTGCCGCGGATCGACGTGGTGGGATGCGACAGTCCCTTGAGCGCCTGGATGAAGCAGACGCTGGCCACCAGGTACAGCAGCGTGACGAGGTTCATGCTCATGCCGTCTGCTCCTTATTTGCTAGCTGCCTGCGCAGTACTGGCGGGCGTTTTACGCTCTTTTTTCTTGAACATCTCGAGCATGCGGCGCGTCACCAGGAAGCCGCCGAAGACGTTCACCGCGGCCAGCGCCACGGCCAGCACGCCCATGGTCTTGGCCAAGCCGCCCTCGGTCAGCGCGGCGGCCAGCATGGCGCCGACGATGACGATGGCCGAGATGGCGTTGGTCACGGCCATCAGCGGTGTGTGCAGCGCGGGCGTGACGTTCCAGACCACGTGGTAGCCCACGTAGATGGCGAGCACGAAGATGATCAGGTTGATCAGGGTGGGCGAGACCGACTCCATGGGAGGCTCCTGGGAAAGAAAAACTCGGTTGGCCGGGCCACGCCCTGCGCCTGCATCTACTGCGGCAGCGGCTGCGGGAAGGGCGGCAGCACGAAGCGTCCGTCCATCATGGCCGGGCTCACGCGCGCGGCCTCGCGCAGTTGCTGCATCCATTCCTGCACCGGCCGTCCGGCGCGCAAAAACTCCATGTTGTTGTGCGTGGGCGGACGCAGCAGGCGCTGGTCGGCCAGCACGTCCACCGCGATGAAGCCGCCCTCGGGCGTGGAATAGCGGTAGGCGATGTGCGAATGCGGCTGCGCCGGCAGTGCCTGATGCGCCGCCAGGGTGCGGGCCAGCTGCGGGCGGCTGGCCTCCAGGTAGCCGTCCAGGTCGGCGCGGCGACGGTAGCGCAGGCAGTCGATGCGCACGCTGCTGCCTTGGGTGGCGTCTTCCACCTGCACACCCTTTTGCGCAGGGCAGCTCCAGGTCCACAGCGTGGTGTCGCGCGGGTGGTTGGTGGCGTTGGTCTGCACCAGCACGCTGGCGAGCAGCTCGCCGCTGCTGCTGCGCAGGACCAGCAGGCGCGAATCCATGGGCAGGTCGTGCGAGACGTCGTCGGGCAGCACGTCGAAGACCGTGCTGTCGCCGGCCAGCGCCGTCCACTGACCGGGCGGCAGCTCCAGCTGGGCGCGGCCGACGCGCACCAGGTCGGGCTGCATCGGGGCGCAGCCGGCCAGCAGCGCCGACAGGGCGGCCGCCGCCAGGGCGGGGCGACAGAAGCGGCGGGAGAAGAAAGGCAAGAAGTTCAAGACGGCATTCCCGTGAAATGTTCAGGTACGCGCGATCTTGCCTTCATGCGCGACCAGGCAGGCAACGACGATGTCGTCCTCGCGGTCGATGTGCAGTGCGCCGTCCTTGTCGATGACCAGTTTCAGGAAGTCCAGCACGTTGCGTGCGTACAGGGCCGAGGCGTCGGCCGCCACCAGCGCCGGCAGGTTGGTCTCGCCCACCAGCGTCACGCCGTGGTGCACCACGGTGCGCCCGGCCTGGGTCAGCGGGCAGTTGCCGCCCTGGGCGGCGGCCAGGTCGACGATGACCGAGCCGGGCTTCATGGCCTCGACCATCTCGGGCGTGACCAGCACCGGCGCGGCGCGGCCGGGGATCAGCGCCGTGGTGATGACCACGTCCGCCTGCGCCACGCGCTTGGCCACCTCGAGCTTTTGCCGGTCCAGCCAGCTTTGCGGCATGGGCCGGGCGTAGCCGCCCACGCCCTCGGCGGCCTCTTTTTCCTCGGCCGTCTCGTAGGGCACGTCGATGAACTTGGCGCCCAGCGACTCCACCTGTTCCTTGACGCTGGGGCGCACGTCAGATGCTTCGATCACCGCACCCAGGCGCTTGGCCGTGGCGATCGCCTGCAGACCGGCCACGCCCACGCCCAGGATGACCACCCGCGCCGCCTTCACCGTGCCAGCGGCCGTCATCAGCATGGGGAAAAAGCGCTGGTAGCGGTCGGCGGCAATCATCACCGCCTTGTAGCCGGCCACGTTGGCCTGGGACGACAGCACGTCCATGCTCTGCGCCCGGGTGGTGCGCGGCGCAGCCTCCAGCGCATAGGCCGTGACGCCGGCCGCCGCCAGGCGCTGCAGGCCCTCGGCATCGAAGGGGTTGAGCATGCCCACCACGGTGCTGCCGGGACGCAGCAGCGGGCTTTCTGCCTCCGAGGGCGCACGCACCTTCAGCAGCAGGTCGCAGCCCCAGGCCGCGGCGGTGTCGACGATCTCGGCGCCCGCCGCGGCAAAGCCTTCGTCGGTGATGCTGGCGGCGGTGCCCGCGCCGGCCTGGACGCGGATGGTGTGCCCCTGGGCCTTGAGTTTCTTGACGGTCTCCGGCGTCGCGGCCACGCGCGTTTCGCCAGTAAGAGTCTCCGCAGGCACGCCAATCAGCATGGTTGTCTTCCTTTAGTGCACAGGAAACGTCCTGTTGCGTATTTCTACTTACCGCAAGCTTACATGAAGAAATTGGCGGTTTTAGCACGGTCGTGCCAAAAAACAGCAGCCGCGGGCAGCCCCGACTTGCGCCAGGGCAGAGATGGAGGGCGAAAAAAAACCTGCTCCCCGAGGGCAGCAGGTTGCATCGTTCCGTACAGGACGGCCGGCGTCAGTTGACGACCTGCTTGAGCTCGCCACCCGCATAGCGCGTGGCCATCTGCGCCAGCGTGTGGCCCTTGATCTTGCCGCCCTGACCTTCGCAGCCAAACTCCAGGTAGCGCGCCTTGCACACTGCCTTGGCGGCCTCGCGGGCGGGCTTCATCCACTCGCGCATGTCGAACTTGTCCGGGTTCTCGGCCTGGAACTTGCGCACCGCGCCGGTCATGGCCAGGCGGATGTCGGTGTCGATGTTGATCTTGCGCACGCCGTGCTTGATGGCTTCCTGGATTTCCTTGACGGGCACGCCGTAGGTTTCCTTCATCTTGCCGCCGTACTGGTTGATCAGCGCCAGCAGCTCCTGCGGCACGCTGGACGAGCCGTGCATGACCAGGTGCGTGTTGGGGATGCGAGCGTGGATCTCCTTGACACGCTGGATGGACAGCACGTCGCCCGTGGGCGGGCGCGAGAACTTGTAGGCGCCGTGGCTGGTGCCGATGGCGATCGCCAGGGCGTCCAGCTGGGTGGCCTTGACGAACTGCGCGGCTTCCTCGGGGTCGGTCAGCAGCTGGTCGTGGCTGAGCTTGCCCACGGCGCCGATGCCGTCTTCCTCGCCGGCCTCGCCGGTCTCCAGGCTGCCCAGGCAGCCCAGCTCGCCCTCGACCGTGACGCCCACCTTGTGCGCCATCTCCACCACCTTGCGCGTGACCTCGACGTTGTAGTCGAAGGACGAGGGGGTCTTGCCGTCCTCCAGCAGGGAGCCGTCCATCATCACCGAGCCGAAGCCCAGCGCGATGGCGCCCTGGCAGACGGCGGGCGAGGTGCCGTGGTCCTGGTGCATGACCAGCGGAATGTGCGGATAGGCCTCAACGGCTGCCTGGATCAGGTGCTTGATGAAGCTCTCGCCCGCGTACTTGCGCGCACCGGCGCTGGCCTGCAGGATCACGGGCGCCCCCACCTCGTCGGCGGCAGCCATCACGGCCTGCACCTGCTCCAGGTTGTTGACGTTGAAGGCGGGGATGCCGTAGCCGTTGTCGGCGGCATGGTCGAGCAGTTCGCGCATCGAGACGAGAGGCATGGGTCGGATCCGTTCGAAGGTTATGGATGAGACGCGGTTGTAACCGCTTCGTAACCCCGGAATTCTACCCAAGCCCCCTTGTGCCGGCGCTCCCTGCTGGTATTGCCCCGTGCCGGCGCGGCAGCCCCTGGCCGGCGGCCGCGGCGCTCACTGCGCCCGGCAGATCTTGAGCATGTTGGTGCCACCCGGCGCACCCATGGGCTCGCCGCAGGTGATGGCGTACAGGTCGCCCTGCTGCACGATGCCGCGCGTCTTCAGGTGGCCCTCGGCCTGCTCCAGGGCCGTGTCGCGGTCGGCGCTGGTGTCCATCAGCAGCGGGCGCACGTTGCGGTACAGCGCCATCTTGCGCTGCGTAGCCACCTTGGGCGTCAGCGCGTAGATGGGAATGTGGATGCGGTGGCGGCTCATCCACAGTGCCGTGGAGCCGCTCTCGGTCATGGCCACGATGGCCTTGGCGCCCAGGTGGTGGGCCGTGAACAGCGCGCCCATGGCGATGGACTGGTCGATGCGACCCAGCGTCTGGCCGGTGAAGTCCGCGTCGCGCTCCGGGTCCTCAGCGGCCTCGGCGGCGGCGCAGATCTTGGCCATCTCCTGCACCGTCTCCAGCGGATAGCGGCCGGCCGCCGTCTCGGCGCTGAGCATCACCGCGTCCGTGCCGTCCAGCACGGCGTTGGCCACGTCGCTGACCTCCGCGCGGGTGGGCACGGGGTTGGTGATCATGCTCTCCATCATCTGCGTGGCGGTGATGACGATCTTGTCCATGTCGCGCGCCATGCGGATCATCTTCTTTTGCAGCGCCGGCACGGCAGCGTTGCCCACCTCCACGGCCAGGTCGCCGCGCGCCACCATGATGCCGTCGGACACGCGCAGGATTTCTTCGAGCAGCGGGACAGCCTCGGCGCGCTCCATCTTGGCGATCAGGCCCGGCCTGTGGCGGTACTCGGCGGCCGCCACGTTGCACAGCTGGCGCGCCATCTCCATGTCGGTGGCGTTCTTGGGGAAGCTCACGGCCACGTAATCGGCCTGGAAGCTCATGGCGGTCTTGATGTCCTCCATGTCCTTGGCCGTCAGCGCCGGCGCCGTCAGGCCCCCGCCCTGCTTGTTGATGCCCTTGTTGCTGGACAGCTCGCCGCCCACCGTCACCGTGGTGTGCACCGCCTCGCCGCGCACGGCGTTCACCGTGAGCACGATCAGGCCGTCGTTGAGCAGCAGCACGTCGCCGGCGCGCACGTCGCGCGGCAGCTCCTTGTAGTCCAGGCCCACGCCGGCGGCGTCCCCGGGCTCGGTGCGCGAAGCATCCAGCACGAAGGGCTGGTCCGGCTCCAGCATGACCCGGCCCTCGGCGAACTTGCCCACGCGGATCTTCGGCCCCTGCAGGTCGGCCATGATGGCCACCTCGCGCCCGGCGCGCTGCGCCGCCTCGCGCACCATGGCGGCGCGCTCCACGTGGTCCTGCGCCTTGCCGTGGCTGAAATTCAGGCGCACCACGTTCACGCCCTCGGCGATCATGCGTTCGAGCAGTTGCGGGTCGCTGGACGCGGGCCCGAGGGTGGCGACGATCTTGGTGGCGCGGCGCACTCGCATGGAATGGAACTCCTGACGATGTAATCGAGTTTCGATTCTTGCACAGACCCGGTTACATGGCGGGTACGCCGCGCATTCGCGCCTCACGCGCGCATCAGCGCCTCGATCTCATCCGCCTGCACCGGCACACCGCGCGTGATCAGCTCGCAGCCGCCCTCGGTGACGATGGCGTCGTCCTCGATGCGGATGCCGATGTGGTGGAACTGCTCGGGCACGCCGGGCGCCGGGCGCACGTAGATGCCCGGTTCGATGGTCAGCACCATGCCCGGGCGCAGGATGCGGCTGGGGCGGTCGGTGATCAGCTCGCCCGACAGCGGGTCTCGCCGCTGGCTGGCCTGGCCCACCTCGCCCGGCTCCACGTAGCTGCCGCAGTCGTGCACATCCATGCCCAGCCAGTGGCCGGTGCGGTGCATGTAGAACTGGAAGTAGGCGCGGCTGTCGATCGCGTCCTGTGCGCTGCCGACCTGGTTCTTGTCCAGCAGGCCCAAGTCCAGCATGCCCTGCGCCAGCACGGCCACGGTGGCGTCGTGCGGATCGGTGAAGCGGGCGCCGGCCCGGGTGGCCGCCACGGCGGCGTCCTGGCTGGCCAGCACCAGGTCGTACAGCGCGCGCTGCGGCCCAGTGAACGTGCCATTGGCCGGAAAGGTGCGGGTGATGTCGCTGGCGTAGCCATCGAGTTCGCAGCCGGCGTCGATCAGCACCAGCTCGCCGTCCCGCACGGGCGCGGCGTCGGCGCGGTAGTGCAGCACGCAGGCGTTGGGCCCGGCGGCGACGATGGAGCCGTAGGCCGGGTACTGCGAACCCTCCTCGCGGAAGGCGGCCAGCAGCTCGGCGTCCAGGTGGTATTCGCGCACGTCCTGGCCGGCGCGCAGCATGCGGCTGCTGCGCTGCATGGCGCGCACGTGGGCGCGGGCGCTGATGGCGGCGGCGCGGCGCATCACGTCCTGCTCGTGCGCGTCCTTGATCAGGCGCATCTCGTCCAGCAGCAGGCACACGTCGGCCTGCTCGGCCGGGCACAGCACGCCGTAGCGCACGCGGGCGCGCACCGCGCTCAGCCAGCCATCGACGCGCGCGGCCAGGCCCTCGTGCGTGGCAAAGGGGTACCACACGCGCTGGCGGTTTTCCAGCAGTCGCGGCAGCTCGGTGGCCAGCTGGCCGGCCGGCAGCGCCGCCTGCACGCCCAGCGTGGCGACGGCCGCCTCGGGCCCCAGGCGGTAGCCGTCCCAGATCTCGCGCTCCAGGTCCTTGGGCTGGCAAAAGAGCGTGCTGTGCCCCTCGGCCGTCAGCACCAGGCAGGCGCCGGGCTCGGTGAAGCCGGTGAGGTAGTAGAAGTAGCTGTCGTGCCGGTACAGATAGTCGCTGTCCCGGTTGCGCTGCCGTTCGGGTGCCGTGGGCACGATGGCGATGCCGCCCGCGCCCAGTTGGGCCGCCAGGCGCGCACGCCGCTTTGCGTAGATGGTGGTCATGGCAGCCATCGTAGCGCCTGGCGGGCCGCTCAAAGGGCCGCGGCCAGCAGGCTGGCGCCGGCCATCAGCAGCAGCGTGCAGACGATCCAGCGCACCAGCGGTACCGGCAGGCGCGGCGGGTGGCGCGCCTGCAGCCAGGTCACGCCGACGACCACCGGCAGCGCCAGCGCGCTGGCGCCCACGACGCTCCACTGCAGCGCGCCCGCCAAGCCCACGGAGGCCAGCCGTACCAGCGCCAGCACCGTGAACAAAATCACCAGGCACTGGCGCACCACCATGGGCGGCAGCGGCTGGCGGTACAGGTGGTAGACGATGGGCGGGCCGGCGGTGGAGAACAGCCCGCCCAGCACGCCCGAGACCAGCCCCACGCCCCACAGCACGCCCGTGCCCGACGGCGTCCGGCGCGGCTGCGAGCGCGCCAGCAGCAGCACCGCGCAGGCGATGATGGACACGCCCAGCACCACGCGCAGGCCGTGCAGCGTGTTGCCGCTCAGCCAGGCCAGCAACGCCAGGCCGATGCCCACGCCCGCCACGCCGCTGATCAGCGTGGGCTTGAGCAGGTCCCAGCGCGGCGCCAGGCGATGGCTACGCAGGTAGGCCAGGCCGTTGACGGCCGACAGGATGCTGGCGATGTTGGCCGCGTCCGCGATGGGCATCAGCGACAGCGCGCCGGCCGCGCCCACGAAGATCAGGGCAAAGGCAAAGCCCGTCAGGTTCTGGCAGAACGACGCCACCGCCGCCAGCAGCGCCATCTGCGCGTAGTCCACCGCTCCCAATTGATCGCACTCCCCGAAGGCCCCGGCCCGCGCCGCTGGTGCCAAAAAAGGGCAGCAGTCTGCCCGCTTTCGGCCACCGGCGCTGGCAGTCGGCCTCTCAGGTGTTGAGCTGCGCCAGCCGCTCGGGGGTGCCGACGTCCACCCACAACCCCTGGTACAGCTCGGCCGTCACGCGGCCGGCGTCCATGGCGCGGCGCAGCAGCGGCGCCAGCGGTGCGGCCACGCCCTGCGGGTTGCCGGGCGGGATGTCGCACCACGGCGGCGCGAACAGCTCGGCGCGCAGCAGGGCCAGGGTGCTGTAGGTGTGGCGCGGCGCGGCGCTGGCCTCGGGCAGGCTCAAAGCCAGGCCCTCGGGCGACAGGCCGAAATCGCCGCGCGGGTGGTGCGCCGGGTTGGGCACCAGCCACAGGTGGGCCAGCGCGCCGCTGGCGGCAAAGCGCCGGGCACTGGCGGCGTCGAAGGCGAAGTCCGGCGCATACACGTCGCCCGCGGCCAGCCAGAACACCGGCGCGCCCAGCAGCGGCAGCGCGCGGGCGATGCCGCCGGCCGTCTCCAGCGCGTGGCCGAAGTCGCGGCCCTCGTGCGAGTATGAAATGGATAGCTGCCCGCGCTTGTCCGGTGCGGCCTGGAGGCCGAAAACGCTTGAGAACCGCTGGCTGACCTGCTCGCCCAGCCAGGCCGTGTTGATGGCCGCGTGCCGCACGCCGGCCGCGGCCAGGGCGCGCAGGTGCCACTCCAGCAGCGGCCGGCCGCGCACGGCCAGCAGCGGCTTGGGCGTGGTGTCGGTCAGCGGGCGCATGCGCTCGCCGCGGCCGGCGGCCAGCAGCATGGCGGGGATCGGGGGCATCGTCGTCATGGGCGCGCAGTGTAGGGCGGCGGTTTCATAATGGCCGCGCATTTGCCGCGCCGCCCATGCCCACGTCCGCCGCCTCCATCGCCGCCGCCGCGCACCAGCGGCAGTGGCGCGCCCTGGGGCTGCTGTGCGGCCTGGGGCTGGGCCTGGCGCCCATCGCACCCGAGGTCTGCGCCGCCCTGCGCGCTCTGGTGGGCGCCGACGCGGCGGCGCTGTTCTGGCTCGATGCGCAGGGCCGACCCGAGGGCTTCTTCCACGAGGATTCGCCGGCCGAGGTGCAGGACCTGTTCCTGAACGAATTCGAGCGCCTGTTCGCCGGCCCGGACGAGATCAACGTACACACCCTGGCACGCATCGACGGCCCGCGCATCGGCCGGCTGATGGCGCCGGGCGCGCAGTACTTCCGCTCCAACTCCTACAACCTGCTGGTGCGCGCCAGCGGCCACCAGCACACGCTGGACCTGCGCGTGGAGGCGGGCGGGCGCGCGCGTGCCATCGCGATGCTGTTTCGCGCCTCGGGCGCGGGCTTCACGGCGGACGACGCGGCGCTGCTCGAGCGCGCGGCCGGCTGGCTGGCGCGCGCGTTTGCGCAACCCATCGGACACGACTGCAGCCAGGCCGGCGGGCACGGCGGCCCGCTGGGCCACGTGGTGCTGGACGCCGCGGGCCAGCGCCCCCTCTACGCCGACGAGACGGCCACGCAGCTGCTGCGCCAGTCCAACCTGGCGGGCCTGGGCCTGCGTGCCGCAGCCGCGCTGGCGCTGCCGCCCGACCTGCCGCAGCGCCTGGGCGTGGCCCATGCCGGCGATGCGGCGCGCAGCGCGGTGCCGGGCGGCTGGCTGGCGGTCAGCCGGCTGGCGCTGCACGCCCTGGCCGGCGGGCCGGCGCAGCATTTGCTCACGCTGCAATTGCAGCGCCCGCTGGGCGTGGAGGTCGTACGCCGGGTGCTGGCGCTGCCGCTGTCACCGCTGCAGGGCGACATTGCCGTGCTGGCCGGCCTGGGCCATGCGCGCGCCGACTGCCACCGGCTGGCCGGCGTGAGCGAGGCGGCGCTGAAAAAGCACCTGCGCGTCGTCTTCGCAGCCACCGGTGCGGCTGACTGGGAAGACCTGGCGCAGCGGCTGCGCCGCTGAGCACGATCAGGCCACGCGCTCATGCGCCTCGCCGGGCGCCAGCAGCATCAGCCGCGCCACGAGCGCCACCAGCTCCTGCTGGCGCTGCGTGCGCGTCTTGAGCAGCAGCGTGCTCATCTGCGTGCGCACGGTGCGGATGCGCACGCCGCGCGCGTCCGCGAAGTCCTGCGGCGTCTGGCCGCGCAGCAGCGCCAAGAGCAGCGCCGCCTCGGCCGGGCTCAGGTGGTAGGCCTGGCGCGCCAGCGCGACGGCGGCCGCCGCATCGAGCGAGCGCTCCAGCAGCATCCAGGCGACGCCCGGTGCGCCGTGGTGCAGGCCCAGCGAGGCCATGTCGCCCGCTGCCAGGCTGACCAGCACCAGGCCACCGGGCAGTTCGGCGCAGCCGCTGCTGCCGCGCAGCGACTGCGTGAACAGCGCGCGCAGGGGCGCATCGGCCTGGCGCGGGCCCGCCAGCAGCTTGCGCAGGCCGGCGTGCTCGCGTTGCGCGGCCAGTGTCCGCGCGCGTGCGTTGGCGTGCAGCAGCCGCCCGGCGGTATCGAAGAACAGCATGCCCATGGACAGGCGCTCCATCAGCGCCTCCAGCCCCTGCGTGCGCGTGCGCAGTGCCAGCGCCTCGCGGTGCAGGAAGGCGGCGTGCTGCAGCGCGCCGAATTCGGCCTGGAAGCGCTGCACCTGCCCGGCTGAAAAGTCTTCGCCTCCGCGCAGGCGGTACACGGAAGCGAACAGGTTGCCCACGGGGTGGCGTGCGGCGCCGCGGCTGCCGCCGAACATGCGCGCGCCGATGCCGTGCGGGCGCAGGAAGTCGCTGTAGAAGGCCGCGTGGCGCTGCCGCCGCGCAGGTGCGATGGCGCCGTCCGTGACAGTCCACACGCCGCCGTGCTGCGCCTGCGCGTAGCGCTCCATGGCAGCGTCCCACAGGGGGTCCTGCTCGCGGTAGTGGGCGGCGTAGCTCAGCGTGGCCTCGGCCGTCACGCCGCGGCCCACCAGCGCTGGGGTGCCGGCAGCGGACGGCAGGTGCAGCCAGTAGCCGGGGTCCGGGTGCGCGGCGAATTCCACGCCCTGCTGCGCGAGTTGCTGCGGGCCGCTGGCCAGCACGAACCAGCCCACCTGGTCGGCCCCCAGGCTGGTGGCGTAGCGGTGCAGCGCCCCGGCCCAGCGCGCCTCGTCGGCGACCGCGCCCAACAAATCCGTCAATGCCTGGTGCAAGCCTGTCCTCCTGTTGCGAGGCGCGAATTCTTGGTGGTGCGGCGCCCGGCTGCCATTCCCCTTCGGGATACCACCAGGGCGCAGCGCGCGGCAAAACGCGCGGCCATCGGTCAGGTGGCCGATAGGCAGGCACGGCGCCCTTTTCAAGAATCGGCCCAGGCCCAGCAAGGGCCGTTTTTTTCGCTGAAGGAAACGCTCGCATGAACCCGATCGCATGGGCCGAAGCGGCCCGGCGCGTCCTGGAGACGTCCGCCGCCTACCTGCAACTGGCAGGCAGCACAGGGCCGCACCGCGCGCACCCGTAACCCGCAAACCGAGAGCCACGAGGACACATCCATGACCTTTCCCGCAACCGCCGCGCCGGTGCCCCACCCGCGGCGCTGGCACGCCGGCGCGCTGGCCCTGGCGCTTGCCGCCGCGCTGGGCAGCAGCGCCGCGTGGGCCGCTATTCCCCCCACCGAGAGGGCCGCGCTGACAGACCTCTACAGCAGCGCCGACGGCGCCCACTGGCGCAACAACGCCAACTGGATGGGCGCTGTCGGCACCGAGTGCACCTGGGCGGGCGTGACCTGCGACGCGGCGCAATCGCACGTGACCGCGCTGAAGCTGAACTTCAACAGCCTCAAGGGCAGCGTGCCGGCCTCGCTGGGCAACCTGACCGCGCTCACGGCGCTCAACCTGCGGCAAAACGAGCTGAGCGGCCCCATTCCCCCGCTGGCCGCGATGACGGAACTCGTGAGCCTCGACCTGGGCAGCAACACGTTCAGCGGCCCCATTCCTTCGCTGGCGGGCTTGGGCAAGCTCGAGACCTTCGAGGTCCAGGGCGGGGAGCTGACGGGCGGAACGCCCGCGCTGACCGGCTTGGCCAAGCTGCGCGTGTTCAACGTCAGCGGCAACCGGCTCGACGGGCAGATCGGCCCCATGGCGGGCGCTGCGGCGCTGGAGGAGTTCAATGCCAACACCAACCAGCTGACTGGCGCCATTCCCGACCTGAGCGCTCTGGCCGCACTCAGGCTCTTCACCGCCACCAACAACCGGCTCACCTCGATCACGGCACTCGCCGGCCTGGCGAATCTGGACAGCTTCATCGTCTCCAGCAACCAGCTGGGCGGCGCGATCCCGCCGCTCACCGGCCTGGCCCGGCTGCGCAGCTTTCACGTCGAATACAACCAGTTGAGGGGGCCCCTTCCGGCGCTGACCGGCCTGGCCAATCTCGAGAATTTCTATGTGCACGACAACCAGCTGACCGGACAGATCCCGTCGCTGGACGGCCTGGCCAAGCTGCGCTTTTTGCACATCCAGAACAACCAGCTGGTCGGCTCGCCGCCCATGCCGCCGAACAGCACCCTGTCGGCGGTGATGTGCAAGAACCCCCTGCGCAACAGCCCCGACCCCGCCATCAACCAGGCCTGGGACAACGCCGTCACCGGCAACGGCCCCTGGGCCGATGGCTGCACCGGCAGCTGGGACGTGACGCCCACGGTGCGCGATGCGCGCACGGGCGACCCCATCACCGACGGCAGCACCGGCACCGTTTCGCCCGGCACCGTGCAGATCCTGCCCGCCGGGGCCACGGTGCAGTTCACGCTGACGCCCGCGCCCGGCTACCACCTGTTCACCACCTTCAGCCGCACCTGCCCGGGCACGCTCAGCGGCAACGTCTTCACCGCCGGCCCGTTGACGGCCAACTGCGCGATCGACCCCGTGTTCGTCAAGGACGCTGCGGGGCCGCAGGACGGCCTGTGCGGCAGCGACGACGGACAGGTCCTGAGCACGCCGCCCAGCAACCTGTGCCGCGCCGGCACGCCCGGCGTGCTGTCGGGCTCGGGGCCGTGGAGCTGGTCGTGCGCCGGCACCGGCGGGGGCGCCACGGCGCAGTGCTCGGCGCAAAAGGCGGGCGGCCAGGGCTGGCTGGTGACGGCCGTGGTCAACGGCACGGGCGGCACCGCCGCGCCGGCCACGCAGACCGTCGCCACTGGCGCGCGCGCCAGCATCACCGCCGCGCCGCAGCGCAGCTACATGCTGATTGACGCCAATGGCTGCGGCGCCACGTTCTCGGGCAACGCCGTGACCACGGCGGCCGTCACCGCTGCCTGCACCGTGGAGCTGAGCTTCGCCCTGGCCGAGGACACCGCCACGCGCTTTCTGAGCGTGCTGCCGGCTGCGCCGCGGGTGGGCGAAGACGTGGTCGCGCGCGTGGCCGTGGAAGTCGGCGACACGCCGCTGGCCAGCGCCAGCGTGGCCATCAGCGGCGGCGGCGCCTCGTGCACGGCGCAGCTCGACGCCGCCGGCACGGGCCAGTGCACCCTGCGCTTTCCCGCCGCCGGCCAGCACACGCTCACCGCCCTCTACGCCGGCGACGTGGCGCGGCGTTACCTGCCCTCCAGCGCCACGCACACGCTGAGTGTCGCCGCCGCGGCCGGCGGCGTGCAGCCGGTGCCCACGCTGGCCGAGTGGAGCCTGGCCCTGCTGGCCGCGCTCACCGGGCTGATGGCGGCACGCCACCTGCGCCGGCCCTGACGCACGGACGAAAGTTTGGTGAAAAAGGGCTGCGGCGCTTTCAAGCAAAGCGCCCGCAGCTATCAAAAATATAGCAAACGGAAATCCTTCATGTCCTCCTCCCTCTGGAATGCCATGGCCCGGCACGCACTGCACGCCGCCGTGCTGTGTCTGGGCGTGGCCACCACCGCGCAGGCTGACGGCTGGCGCGCCGCTGGCAGTTTTGGCGGCGAACGCGCCAGCCATACCACCACGCAACTGGGCGACGGCCGCGTGCTCGTCGCAGGCGGGCGAAGCGGGGGCACCCCGCTGGCCACCACGCAGCTCTACGACCCGGCCACGGGCCGCTGGAGCGGCGGGCCGGCCCTGCCCGGCCCGCGCGCCGACCACACCGCCACGCCGCTGGCCAACGGCACCGTGCTGCTCGCGGGCGGCCATACCGGCAGCGCATCGACCAGCGCCGCCGCCACGTTCGACCCGCGCACCGGCACCGTCACCCCCGCCGAAGCGATGAACCTGCGCCGCAGCCGGCACACCGCCACGCTGCTGCACGACGGGCGCGTGCTGGTGGCAGGCGGGCAGGGCACTGCCGGACAGGAAGCGCTGCGGTCCGCGGAAATCTACGACCCCGCCACGCGCACCTGGGCAAGCGCCGGCTCCATGCCCGGCATGGGCAAGCGCCAGCACACCGCCACGCTGCTGGCCACAGGCCGCGTCCTGCTCGTGGGAGGGCTGGACAACGGCATCAGCGCCGACGCTGCCGTCCTGGTCTGGAACCCCACAGACGCCACCTGGACCGTCGCCGCTCCGCTGCCCGACGGCCCGCGCCTGGACCACACCGCCACGCTGCTGCCCGACGGCCGCGTGCTGGTCGCAGGCGGCCGGGGCAGCGGCAACGTCGCGGTGGGCACGACGCAGTTGTACGACCCCGCCAGCAACACCTGGAGCGCCTGCGCCGTGCTGCAAGCCGCCCGCGAGCGGCACGCGGCGGCGCTGCTGCCGGGCGGCCGAGTGCTGCTCATGGGCGGCGAAGCGGGCAATACGCCGCTGGCCGCCAGCGAAGTCGTCGACCCTGGCACCTGCAACGCCAGCAGCCTGCCGCCCATGGCGCAGGCGCGCACCCGCTCCGGCGCGCTGCTGCTGCACACGGGCGAGGTGCTGGTGGCGGGCGGCGACGGCACCCCCGGGCCACTGGCCAGCGCCGAGCGGTTCTCGGCCGATGCGCTAGTGCCCGAGGTCACGGGCGCGCTGCCCGCGCTGCGCCAGGACCACCGCGCCACGCTGTTGCGCGACGGCTCGGTGCTCGTGACCGGCGGCCTGGTCGCCAGCGGCGGCTCTGCCGCGCCTGGAAATTCCACCCTGCGCTACGACGCCGGGACGGGCCAGTGGCAAGGCGCGGCGCCGATGGCGCGGGCGCGCAGTTATCACAGCCAGACCCTGCTGGCCGATGGCCGCGTGCTGGTCGCCGGAGGCTCCTCGGTGCCTGCCAGTGCCGAGCTGTACGACAGCGCCACCCTGCAGTGGAGCGCCGCGCCCGACCTGGCGCACGGGCGCTGGGCGCACACTGCGACCTTGCTGCCCAGCGGCAGCGTGCTCGTGGCCGGTGGCACCAACAGCGGCAACGTGGCGCAAGCCGAACTCTACGACCCCGCCGCGAACGCCTGGCGCGCGGCCGGCGCCCTGCTCATGCCGCGCTACGGCCATACGGCCACGCTGCTGGCCGACGGGCGGGTGATGGTGGCCGGGGGCAACGCCCTGACCAGCCAGGGCACCGCCTCGGTGGAGTTCTACAACCCCGCCACCGCCACCTGGACAGCCGGCCCCGCCATGCAAGAGGCGCGCAACCAGCACAGCGCCACGCTGCTGGCCGACGGGCGCGTGCTGGTCGCCGGCGGGCATGCCGGTGGCGCGGGCTACCTCGCCAGCGCCGAGATCTACGACCCGGCCACGAACGCCTGGCACAGCGCCGCCAGCCTGCAACAGGCGCGCAACTTGCACACCGCCACCTTGCTGCCTGACGGGCGGGTGCTGGTCACCGGGGGCGGCTACAACGGCGCCAACCTGAGCAGCGCCGAGGTGTACGACCCCGAGTCAGGTACCTGGCAGCCGGCAGGCACCATGCCGCAAGGGCGCGGCAACCACACCGCCACGCTGCTGGCCAACGGGCGCGTGCTGGTGGCGGGCGGGCTGAACAGCCACTCAGCCCCCGCGCTGCTGTATGGCCGAGCGAGCGCCGCAGGCAATGCCCACGGCCCCCGCATCACGTCGTCGTCCACCCCGGTGGCTCCCTCAGAGGCACTGGAGCTGTCGGGCCTGCGCCTCGTCGGCGCCAGCGAAGCCAGCGGCGGCGCCACCCAGCAGTCGGCCACGCGCCTGCCGCTGGTGCGCCTGCAAGGCGAGGGCGATGGCGCCGTGGTGTGGCTGCCGATCGCCCGCGCCGTGCCAAGCGGCGGGCAAACCCTGGTGACCACCCACCCGCTGCCGCCGGGCACGGCCCCCGGCCCGTACCGCGCCACGGTGTACGTGAGCGGCATGGCGTCCGACGCGGTGCCGGTCCGCGTGCTGGCGGCGGGCGCACCGAACGCCCCCACGGGCGTGACGGCCACGCCCGGCAACGCGCAGATCACCGTGTCGTGGCAGGCGCCTGCCGGCGGCACGCCGCCCACCAGCTACACCGTCACGGCCCAGCCCGGCGGTGCCAGCTGCACCGTGCAGGCGCCGGCCACCAGTTGCACCGTGACGGGGCTGACCAATGGCACCGCCTACACATTCACCGTCACCGCCAACAACGCTGGCGGCAGCGCCTCGGCACCGCCCACGGGCGGCGTGACGCCCGCGCCTGCGCCCGGCGGCGGGGGCGGGCCCGGCGGTGTACAGGGCATTCCCACGCTGTCGGATTGGGGCGTGCTGGCGCTCGCCGCTTTGATGCTGCTGGCAGGACTGCGCGCGCGCCGCTTCGCTTGAACTATCGAAATGAGAGCTGCCGGCGCTTGACTGGCAAGCACCGGAGGCCGAAAACACCATGAAACCATCCACCTCTTTCCTGCACACCCTGCTGGGCGCCTGCGCCCTGGCCGCGCCGCTGGCCGGCCTGTGCGCGCCACCGTCGACAACTGCGCAGATCGAGCGCGGCCGCTACCTCGTCACCATCGGCGGCTGCAACGACTGCCATACGCCGGGCTACGGCGCCTCCGGCGGCAAGGTGCCCGAGAAGGAATGGCTCACCGGCGACACGCTCGGCTACCGCGGCCCCTGGGGCACGACCTACGCCACCAACCTGCGCCGGCTGGTGGCGGGCATGAACGAGCCGCAATGGCTGGCCATGGCGCAGCACCAGCCCATGCGTCCGCCCATGCCCTGGCCGGCGCTGCGGGCGATGAGCGCGCAAGACCTGCGGGCTGTCTACCAGCTCATCCGCTGGCTGGGCCCGCAGGGGGACGCCGCGCCGCCCTATCTGCCGCCGGGCCAGGCGCCACAGGGCCCGGTGGTGGTCTTCCCGGCGCCGCCGGGAACATAGTCCGAGAGCTGGCCCGGCTCAGGCTCCTGCTCGCTGCGCGGGTAGCGCTGCTGTCGGTGGCGAAAGGGACCGCACCGCAGCCGATCTTGTGCCGGCGGTCCGCGTCGTGAGCCAAGCGCGCTAAACCTCAGCAGCGGCCTGTGCGCACCTGCCCCGTAAAATCACGGGTTTGCACCAACTCAAGCGCCCGCCAGGGGCCCGCCGACATGGCCAACTCTCAACAGATGGCGAATGCGATCCGCGCACTCGCAATGGATGCCGTTCAACAGGCCAACTCCGGCCACCCCGGCGCCCCCATGGGCATGGCCGACATGGCCGTCGCGCTGTGGGGCCGGCACCTCAAGCACAACCCGGCCAACCCGCTGTGGGCCGACCGCGACCGCTTCGTGCTGTCCAATGGCCATGCCTCGATGCTGCTGTACGCGGTGCTGCACCTGACGGGCTACGACCTGCCCATCGAAGAGCTGAAGAACTTCCGCCAGCTGCACAGCCGGACCGCCGGCCACCCCGAGCACGGCATCACCCCCGGCGTGGAGACCACCACCGGCCCGCTGGGCCAGGGCATCACCAACGCCGTGGGCTTTGCCCTGGCCGAAAAGCTGCTGGCCAAGGAATTCAACCGCGACGGCCACACGGTGGTGGACCACCACACCTACGTCTTCCTGGGCGACGGCTGCCTGATGGAGGGCATCAGCCAGGAGGCGCTGTCGCTGGCCGGCGCGTGGAAGCTGAACAAGCTGATCGCCCTGTACGACGACAACGGCATCAGCATCGACGGCCAGGTGGCGCCCTGGTTCGTGGACGACACGCCCGCGCGGCTGCGCGCCTGCGGCTGGAACGTGATCGGCCCGGTGGACGGGCACGACGCCGAGGCCGTGCAGGAGGCCATCGCCCTGGCCAAGAACAGCACCGACAAGCCCAGCTTCATCGTCTGCAAGACGGCCATCGGCCGCGGCTCGCCCAACCGCGCGAACACCGCCAAGGCGCACGGCGAGCCGCTGGGCGCCGACGAGATCACTCTCACGCGCAACGCCATCGGCTGGAGCCACCAGCCCTTTGACATCCCCGCCGAGGTGTACGCCGACTGGAGCGCCCGGGACGCGGGCGCGCAGGCGCAGGCCGACTGGCAGCAGCGCTTTGACGCCTACGCCGCCGCGCACCCCGAGCTGGCCGCCGAGTTCACGCGCCGCATGGCCGGCGACCTGCCCAAGCACTTCGCCCAGGCCGCCGTGGACCTGGTGGTGGGTGCGCACACCGCCGCGCAGACCGTCGCCAGCCGCAAGGCCAGCCAGCTGGCGCTGGAGGCCTTCACCGCCAGCCTGCCCGAACTGCTGGGCGGCAGCGCCGACCTCACCGGCTCCAACCTGACCAACACCAAGAGCACGCCGGCGCTGCGCTTCGACGATGCCGGCGAGGTGATGCAGGTGGAAGTGGCCGTGGGCGAGCAGACCGTGCACGTCGGCGGGCGCCACATCAACTACGGCGTGCGCGAGTTCGGCATGGCCGCCATCATGAACGGCATCGCCCTGCATGGCGGCTTCATCCCTTACGGCGGCACCTTCCTCACCTTCAGCGACTACAGCCGCAACGCCATCCGCATGGCCGCGCTGATGAAGCTGCGCGTGGTGCACGTGTTCACGCACGACTCCATCGGCCTGGGCGAGGACGGCCCCACGCACCAGTCGATCGAGCACGTCGCCAGCCTGCGCCTGATTCCGAACCTGGACGTCTGGCGCCCAGCGGACACGGCCGAGACCGCCGTGGCCTGGAGCGTGGCCCTGTCCAACCGCGACAAGCCCACCGTGCTGGCCCTGTCGCGCCAGAACCTGGCCTACGCGCCCAAGCGCGACCTGGGCGACATCTCGCGCGGCGCCTACATCCTTGCCGAACCGCAGGACGCGGGCCTGCGCAAGAAGGCCCAGGCCGTGATCATCGCCACCGGCTCCGAGGTGCAGCTGGCCCTGGCCGCGCAGAAGCTGCTGGCCGAGCGCAAGATCGCCGTGCGCGTGGTCTCCATGCCCAGCACCACCACCTTCGACCGCGAAGACGTGCGCTACAAGCGCCTGGTGCTGCCCGAGGGCCTGCCGCGCGTCGCCGTGGAGATGGGCGTGACCGACTTCTGGTGGAAGTACGGCTGCGCCGCCGTCGTGGGCATCGACACCTTCGGCGAATCGGCCCCGGCGCCGGTGCTGTTCAAGCACTTCGGCTTCACGCCCGAGAACGTGGCCGACACGGTGCAAGCCGCGCTGCGCCGCCGCAAGTAAGTCCTTTCACTTTTCGCATTTCGCAACTCCAGGAGCTTCATTGCCATGACGATCAAGATCGGTATCAACGGCTTCGGCCGCATCGGGCGCAACGTGCTGCGCTCTGCCGTGCAGAACTTCTCCGACATCGAGGTCGTTGCCATCAACGATCTGCTGGAGCCGGACTACCTGGCCTACATGCTCCAGTACGACAGCGTGCACGGCCGCTTCAAGGGCGAGGTCTCGGTCGAGGGCAACACGCTCGTCGTCAACGGCAAGAAGATCCGCCTGACGCAGGAGCGCGACCCGGCCAACCTGAAGTGGAACGAGGTCGGCGCCGACATCGTCATCGAGTCCACCGGCCTGTTCCTGGACAAGGCCAGCGCCGACAAGCACCTGGCCGCCGGCGCCAAGAAGGTGCTGCTGTCGGCCCCCTCCAAGGACGACACGCCGATGTTCGTCTTCGGCGTGAACGACAAGGAATACGCCGGCCAGACCGTCATCTCCAACGCCTCCTGCACCACCAACTGCCTGGCCCCCGTGGCCAAGGTGCTGCATGACAAGTGGGGCATCAAGCGCGGCCTGATGACCACCGTGCATGCCGCTACCGCCACGCAAAAGACCGTGGACGGCCCGAGCAACAAGGACTGGCGCGGCGGCCGCGGCATCCTGGAGAACATCATCCCCAGCAGCACCGGCGCGGCCAAGGCCGTGGGCGTGGTGCTGCCCGCGCTCAAGGGCAAGCTCACGGGCATGTCCTTCCGCGTGCCGACCTCCGACGTGTCGGTGGTCGACCTGACGGTGGAGCTGGAAAAGGACGCGTCGTACGACGAGATCAAGGCCGAGATGAAGGCCCAGTCGCAGGGCGCCCTGAAGGGCATCCTGGGCTACACCGAGGACAAGGTGGTGGCCACCGACTTCCGTGGCGAGACCTGCACCTCGGTGTTCGACGCCGACGCCGGCATCGCCCTGGACAAGACCTTCGTGAAGATCGTGTCCTGGTACGACAACGAGTGGGGCTACTCCAACAAGTGCCTGGAGATGGTGCGCGTGATGGCTTCCAAGTAAGCCGCGCCCACCGGCACCCCGGCAGCCCGCTGCCCGCAACGCGCCCTTCGGGGCGCGTTTTCGTTGGCGCCGCAGCGGACGGCGCGGCGCAGGCGTTTCCTACAGCCCGGGCGCGGCCGAGTGGCGACACTGCGGGGCATCTTTTTTGCCTTCCATCCCTGCCCCGCCATGACGCTTTCCCGCCGCTTCCTGCTTGCCTCCGCCATCGCCATCGGGGTGGCGCCCCCGGCCTGGGCCCGTGCGGCGCGCGACGGCGCCGCCGCACTGGACTTCGACACCTTCAATGCCGCCAGCGACACGCCGGCGCTGGCGCAGGGCGCGCGCTCGGCCGCCGTGGCACGCGCGCAGATCCTGCTGGACCGCGCGTGGTTCTCGCCCGGCGAGATCGACGGCCAGTTTGGCAAGAACATGCAGCGCATGGTGGCCGCCTTCCAGCGCGCCCACGGCCTGAAGAGCAGCGGCCGCATCGACGAGGCCACCTGGCAGGCCCTGCGCCAGGCCAGCGACGCGCCGCTGCTCACGCGCTACACCGTCACCGAGCAGGACGCCGCCGGCCCCTTCGAGGCCACGCCCGCCGACGTGGCCGAGCGTGCCCGGCTCAAGGCCCTGCCCTACGAGTCGGTTGAGGAGATGCTGGGCGAGCGCTTCCACGTCAGCCCGCAGTACCTGAAGCGCCTGAACCCGGACGCGAAGATCGCCGCCGGCAGCGAGATCGTGGTGCCCAATGTGCGCGAAGCCAAGGCGCCCACGCGCCTGGCGCAGCGCATCGAGATCGACAAGGGCGAGCGCGTGCTGTTCGTGCTGGACCAGGACGGCCAGCCCGCGGCCGGCTTTCCCATCAGCATCGGCAACGAGGCCAACGACCCGCTGCCGCTGGGCCGCATGGCCATCAAGAACGCGGCCGAGAACCCCAGCTTCACCTTCGACCCCCAACTGCTCAAGACGGCCCCCAAGGATGCGCAAAAGGCCGAGCTGCCGCCCGGGCCCAACAACCCCGTGGGCACCATCTGGCTGGGCCTGACCAAGCCGCACTGGGGCATCCACGGCACGCCGGACCCGGCCAAGGTCGGGCATTCGGAGAGCAACGGCTGCATCCACCTGACCAACTGGGACGCCGAGCGCCTGGCCCGGGTCATCAAGGTGGGCGCCCAGGTCGAGGTGAAGGCCTGAAAACCGTGGTGCGGGACCGTCGGCGCACCGCCCTCGCCCTCACCCTGCTGGCAGCCGCCGCGCCGCTGCTGCCCGCCCATGCGGGCCAGTGCGCGCCGGCCGGCAGCGCCCCGGCGGCGCCGGCCCTGGCCACGCCGGCAGACCATCCCCTGCCGCAAGACACCGCCGCCCTGGCGCTGCGCCGGCTCACGCTGCCGGTGCAGGGCGTGCAGCCCCAGGACCTGGCCGACACCTTCAGCCAGGCGCGCAGCCAGGGCCGTCGGCACGACGCCATCGACATCCTGGCGCCCGCCGGCACGCCGGTGCTGGCCGTGGAGGACGGGCGCATCGCCAAGCTGTTCCTGAGCAAGCCCGGCGGCATCACCATCTACCAGTTCGACCCCTGCGAGCAATACAGCTACTACTACGCGCACCTGGAGCGCTACGCCGACGGCCTGCGCGAGGGCCAGCAGGTGCGCCGCGGCCAGGTTATCGGCTATGTGGGCAGCAGCGGCAACGCCAGCGCGCAGGCGCCGCACCTGCACTTCGCCATCGCCCGCCTGCCGGCTGACAAGGCGTGGTGGAAGGGCGACGCGATCAACCCGCACCCGGTGCTGCGCGGCCCCTAGGCCCGGGCCTCTGCCGGCTGCATTCCCCTTCACTTTTCGCTATTCAATCAATAGCTGCTGGCGCTTGTCCAGAAAGCGCTGGAGGCTGTTTTGGCCTGCATTCCCAGTCGGACTTGGCCCACGCCCGCTGCTGCGCTGTGCCTACGGGGCATCCGGCGGGCGGGTTTCCATAATTTTCTTCAACGGTGCCATGGCGCGGCAGCATCCACGCTCTGCGCCCACCGGCACATCCGTGCCCCGCCCCCGTGGCGTGCGGCTTGTGATTCAACCCCGTTGGAGTCTTCCCCATGCCCACTACTTCCTCCCTTTTGCGAACGGCTTCGGCCGCACTGGCACTGGGTGCCTTGGCCGCGTGCTCGTCCACCCCCAAGCCCACCGAGGAGATGGCCGTCGGCCGCGCCGCCGTCGAGCGCGTGACGGCCATGCCCGAGGTGGCGGCCAACGCCCCCGTGGAGATGCAGCGCGCCCGTGACAAGTGGCTGCAGGCCGAGCGCGCCATGTCCAACAAGGACTACAAGGAAGCCCGCCGCCTGGCCACCGAGGCCGAGGCCGAGGCGCGCCTGGCCGAGTCCAAGGCCGAGGCGGTGGACAACGCCCGCACGCTGCAGGAGGTGCAGGGCAGCATCCGCTCGCTGCAGCGCGAGATCGACTACCGCGCGCGCACCTCGGCCACGCCGGTGGCCGTGCCGGTGCCGGTTCCTGTACCGACGCCCGCCCCGGCTGGCACCACGACGACCACCACCATCACGACGACGCCCGCGCCCGCACGCTAAGCCGCACCGGCAAAGCGCTCGCCCCGATCCGTCTTACCGTCCTGTTTGTTGAAGGAACGCCCCCATGCCCTCTACGCTCCATCGCCTCGGCAGCCTGGCCGCTGCCCTGATCGCCGCCGGCACCCTGGCCGCCTGCGCCTCGCGCGCGCCGCTCGAATCGGTCGAGCAGGCCCGCACCACCGTCAACCGCACCGTCGCCGACCCTGATGTGGGCCAGTACGCCCAGCTGGAGGCCCGCACCGCAGCCGACACGCTGGCACGCGCCGACAAGGTCTGGCGCGACGACCACGACGCTGCCGAGGCCAACCACCTGGCCTACCTGGCCACGCAGCAGGCCGATACGGCTGTGAACACGGCACGCGCCCGCAAGGCCGAAGCCAACATCAAGGACGTGGGCAGCGAGGCCGACCGCCTGCGCCTGCAGGCCCGCACCCGCGAGGCCGAGGCCGCGCGCCAGCAGGCCGCCGCCCAGGCGCGCAACGCCCAGGTCGCCCAGCAGCAGGCCATGAGCGCCGAGCAGCGCGCCGCCCAGCAGCAGGCCGCCGCCCGCAGTGCCCAGGAGCGCGTGCAGCAGCTGGAAGCGCAGCTGCGCGACATCGAGGGTCAGCAGACCGAGCGCGGCCTGCTGGTCACGCTGGGCGACGTGCTGTTCGCCTTCAACAAGGCCGAGCTGACGCCCCAGGCCGGGCCGCGCCTGGACAAGCTGGCAGGCTTTCTGCGCCAGTTCCCCGACCGGCGGCTGCTGATCGAGGGCTATACCGACAGCGTGGGCGGCGACGCCTACAACATGGAGCTGTCGCAGCGCCGCGCCCAGTCGGTGCAGGCCGCCCTGGTGCAGCGCGGCGTGGAGCCCAGCCGCATCACGGCGCGCGGCTACGGCAAGTCCTACCCGGTGGCCGACAATGGCTCGGCCGAGGGCCGGGCCATGAACCGCCGCGTGGAGATCGTGATCGCCGACGAGCAGGGCCGGCTGCGCGGGCGCTAACGGCCCGACCTGCCCCACGGCCGGCCGCCCTGTGCGGCCGGCCTTTTCTTGTCCACCTTCTTTCTTTCACGCGCCGCACCGGCGCGCCACCGCCATGTCCCCTGAGAACGTGCTGCATTTCTGGTTCGACGAGACCCCGCCCACGCGCCGCTTCGCCCGCGACGACGCCTTCGACGCCGAGATCCGCGAGCGCTTCGGCGCCCTGCAGGCCAGCGCCGCGCAGGGCGAGCTGTGGGCGTGGCGCGCCACGCCCGAGGGCCGGCTGGCCGAGGTCATCGTGCTGGACCAGTTCTCGCGCAACCTGTGGCGGGGCAGCCCCAACGCCTTCGCGCACGACGGCATGGCGCTGGTCCTGGCGCAGGAGGCCGTGGCCGCCGGGCTGGACCGGCCGCTGACGCCGGAGCAGCGCTCGTTTCTGTACATGCCCTACATGCACAGCGAGTCGCGGGCCGTGCAGCGCGAGTCGCTGCGCCTGTTCGGCGCCCTGGGGCGGGCGGAGAATCTGGACTTCGCCCGGCGGCACGCCGAGATCATCGAGCGCTTCGGCCGCTACCCGCACCGCAACGCCACCCTGGGCCGCGACAGCACGGCCGAGGAGCTGGCCTTTTTGCAGCAGCCGGGCAGCAGCTTCTAGCACCCACCCCGCCATGAAAAAGGCCGCCAGCATGGGCGGCCTTTTGGATAGGCGCGGGCGCCGCCGTGGCTCAGGTGCCTGCGGGTCGACCGTCCGGCGTGCGGATGGTCTCGTGGCCCTGCTTGGCGCGGTGGCGGTCCTGATCGTCGCCCACCACGCGGACGAGCTTGTCCATCGCGGCGTGGAAGGCTTCGCTCACCGTGGCGGCATCGGCCTGCGCACTCAGCGGCTGGTGGTTGGCCGGGCGCGCTTCGATGATGCAGCGCTTGTCGGCGCTGCCGCCCTTGCCGGCATTGGTGTCGGACAAGTAGACCTCGACCCGCGTGAGGTATTCCCGAAAACGGGCCAGCTTGGACAGGGCTTCCTGCTGCGCCCAATCGATCAGCGACTCGCCGCCCTGAATGTTGTCGTCCGTGCGAACCTGCACCTGCATGGTGTTTCTCCTTTGCTCGTAAACAGGGTGTGAGGATGTCGGCGCTCCTGGCGCCGGGCTTGCAACCATCATGCCCCAGCCGCGCGGCGCTCGGGCTTGATTGCGCTCAAGCCTCCCAAGGGCTGCTGGCGGGCTCCTACAGCCCCTGCCCACCCCAACGGACACAATGCGTCGTGGTGAAGGAACGATTTTTTCCGATGATGAACCCGCCTCAGCAGCGCCTGAAGATCGGCCTTTCGGCCTGCTTTTCGCACGCGGACCCCAAGCGGACGCTGTTTACCAACAAGACGCTGCAGTACGTCGAGCAGTCCATCGCCCATTGGCTCATGTCAGCCGGCGCGCTGGTGGTCATGGTGCCCTGCCCCACCGGCGAGACGGCACGCGGCGACGTCACCCTCAAGCACTACGCCGAGTGGCTGGACGGCATGGTTATGCACGGCGGCGCCGACGTCTGGCCGGGCAGCTACGGCGAGGTGCCGCTGCGCGAGGCCTGGACCGGCGACCGCATCCGCGACCTGTACGACCTGGCCGTGGTCGAGGCCTTCGAGCAGCAGGGCAAGCCCATCTTCGGCGTCTGCCGCGGCCTGCAGCTGATCAACGTGGCCTTCGGCGGCACGCTGTACCAGGACATCGAGACCCAGCACCCCGGCGCCATGCGCCACCGCGACCCCGGCACCTACGACCAGCACTTCCACGACGTGGACCTGGTCCCCGGCAGCCGCCTGGCCCGCTTGTACCCGGGCCAGGAGCGGGTGCGCGTCAACAGCATCCACCACCAGGGCATCAAGCAGCTGGCCCCGGGTTTCGAGATCGAGGCCTGGAGCTGGCCCGACTGCGTGCCCGAGGCCATCCGGCGCAGCCCGCACCAGGGGCGCGGCTACATCGCTGCCACCCAGTGGCACCCGGAATTCCGCGCCAAGAGCGGTGCCGTGATGGACGACACGCCCATCCTGCAGGACTTCCTGGCCGCCTGCGAGCAGTACCGCTCACGCCCGCGCCACCCGGGGCACAGCCCGCTGCACATCCGCGACCGCGCCTCGCGCCTGCTGCGCCAGGCGCTGCTGCGCCGGCACTAGCGCCGCGCCTGCAGGCGCGCCAGGCCGCGGGCGGCGGGCCGCTCCAGCCGGCGCGCCCGGCGCTTGCGCTCCCAGATCACGATGCCGGTGATGGTGAGCATGACCACCGCCAGGCCCATGAGCGACATGAGGATGCGACCCGGCAGGCCCAGTATGCGGCCGGAGTGCAGCGGCAGCTGCAGCTGTACGAACACGTCGGCGGCGGTGCCGTGCCAGGGCCGGTGCGTGCCCAGCACCTCGCCCGTGTCGGAGCTGACGTAGATGTTGGACAGGCCCATGCCCAGGGCGCCCATCTCGTTGCCGGGGTCGAAGAACGAGACGTTGTAGAACGGGAAGTCGCCGCCGTACCAGATGCCGCCGGGCGGGTGCGCGAAGCCCAGGCGCTCGCCCTCGTGCCGGGCGATGGCGATGGCGTCGGCAAAGCCGATGCGCGGCTGGATGAAGGTGCCCAGCGGCGCCGGCTTGAGGGTTTCGTAGGGGCCGGGCGTGGTCGTCGAGATCGTGCTCATCACCGGGTAGAACACCTCGCGGTAGAGGTTGAGCGAGAACGAGGTGAACGACACCACGATGATCACGCCCCAGACCCACAGCCCGCCCGCGCGGTGCAGGTCGAAATTGAGCTTGTAGCCGCCCGCGCGCCAGCGCAGCAGCCACGACGGGCGCCAGCGGCTGGCCCAGGTGCGGACCGAACGCACGGCCTGGCGCGGCGGAAAGGTGAGGTACAGCGCCACGAAACTGTCCAGCAGCCACACCAATGCCACGACGCCCATGAGCCGGAAGCCCCAGCGGTCGCTTCCCCAGAAGGCCGGCATGTGCAGGCTTTCGTGCAGGTGGCGCAGCCAGGGCATGAGGTTGCGCTTGCTGAGCGCGATGCTGCGCGAGTCGCGGTGGCCGGTGATGCGGGCCGTGACGGGATCGACGTAGACGGTGTTGTAGCCCAGCGCGAACTTGGCGCCGGTGGCCGGGTCGGTGCGCGGGCGCACCAGGAAGGAGGCGGCGTGGCCCTCCTCCAGCCCCAGTGTCATGTAGCTCACCTCGGCGCGCGGGTCGTCCGCCTCCACGGCGGCGGCGAGCACGAGCGGGTCCTGCAGCGGGCCGCGGCCCGGGGTGTGCATGATGTCCGCGTTCAGCCACTCGTCGATCTCGTGGTCCCACGAGATCACCGCGCCGGTGAGCCCGGCGACGATGAGGAACAGGGCCACGGTGAGCCCTGCCCAGCGGTGCACGACCGTCCAGAAGGCACGCATCAGAAGTCGACGCTGGCCGTGAGCGAGAACGTGCGCGGGCCGCCCTGCACCAGGTAGCCATAGGTGCTGTAGCCGCCCACCGAGGCCCAGTAGCCGCGGTTGGCCACGTTGTCCACGCGCGCGTTCAGCGTGACCAGTTTTCCGCCCACGTCCAGCAGATAGCGCGCGCCCAGGTCCAGCCGCGTCCAGCTGGGCGCGCGCAGGGTGTTGGCCGCGTTGGCGTACTGGGCCCCGGTGTAGAGCACGCGGGCGTTCAGCGCCAGGCCGCTCACGCCCGGCACATCCCATTCGGCGCCCAGGTTGGCCTGGCTGCGCGGCACACCCACCACGCGATGGCCGTCGAAGGCGCCGCCCGCCGAGGTCAGGTATTCAGCGTCCAGCAGCGTCAGACCGCCGAGCACGCGCAGGCCCCTGGCGGGCTCGCCGAAGACGTTGAACTCCAGCCCGCGGTTGCGCTGCTTGCCGAACACGCCGTAGACGTTGTTCACCACATAGGCGCTGGGCATGTCGGTGGTGAAGAAGGCGGCGCTGGCGCCGATGCTGCTGCCGTCGTACTTCAGGCCCACCTCCTTCTGGCGCGTGACGTAGGGCGCGAACACCTCGCCGGCGTTGGCGACGGGCTGCCCGCCGCTGGCCGCCGGGGCGGAACCGCCCTTGGACAGCCCCTCGATGTAGTTGGCGTACACCGACACCTCGGGACGCAGCTTGAACACCACGCCCGCCACCGGCGTCACGCGGCTCTTGTCGTAGCTGCCGGAACTGGCGCCGCTGGTGGCATCGAAGCCGTCCACCTGGATGGTCTGGTGGCGCAGGCCGAGCGTGAGCAGCAGGCGCTCGTCCAGGAAGGCCATGGTGTCGGCCAGGGCCAGGCTGCGGGTCTGGATGCGCTCGGTCTCGCGCGGGCTGCCCAGCGTACCGCCAAAGCCGGTCAGCGGCGGCGGGGTCAGCGCCACGGGGTGGTAGAGGTTGTTGGTCTGGCCGGTGGCGTAGTTGTAGCCCCAGGCATTGCGCTCGCTGGAGTCAAAAGCCGTGAGCGAGGCCACGGCCGTGTGCTGGATGGCGCCGGTCTGGAACGTGCCACGCACGCCCAGCTCGCCGGTCTTGATGTGGTTCTCGCGCGTGTTGTCAAAGCGGTTGAGTGTGGCGTCGCCCGTGCCGCTGGCGATCGTCAGGCCCGACAGGACGTTGTCTTCCTTGCCGCGGCGCATGCCCAGGGCCGCCCAGCCCGTCCACTGGTCATTGAAATCGAACTCGCCGCGCACGGTGCCGAACAGGTCGCGGCTGTCGGAGTGCGTCCAGGGCTGGGCGTAGTTGGCCCGGGCATCGGGCGCGGCCGGCATCGGCAGCCCGGCCGTGGGCGTGACGGCGGGCCGGGGCGCGCTCAGCCGATGCTCCTGCCAGCCCAGATCCGCCGACAGGCGCGTGCGGCTGCTGCGCCAGTCCAGGCCCAGCGCGCCCACGGTGGTGCGCGTGTCTTCGCCGTCCACGCCCGTGTCGCCGCTGCGCCGCGCCAGGTTCAGGCGCACGCCCGTGGCGTTGTCCGGCCCGAAGCGGCGCGACAGGTCGGTGGCCGCATACAGCTGACCGCCGCTGGCCGCGCCCACGGCCACGCGGCTGAGCGGCTCGTTGCTGGCGCGCTTGGGCACCACGTTGATAAGGCCGCCCAGGCCGCCGCCGCTGACGCTGCCCGCACCCGAGCCGCTCAGGAACGCATTCGCGCCGCGAAACACCTCCACGCGCTCGACGAACTCGGTGGCCATGTACTGGCGCGGCACCAGGCCGTACAGGCCGTTGTAGGCCACGTCGTCCGAATACAGCGTGAAGCCGCGCACGAAATACGTCTGCTGGAAGTTGCCAAAACCCCGCGCCTGGCGCACGCCGGCGTCGTTGAGCAGCACGTCGCCCACGCTCCTGGCCTGCTGGTCCTGGATCAGCCCGCTGGTGTAGCTGGTGGCGGAGAACGGCGTGTCCATCATGTCCTGCGTGCCCAGTACGCCCACGCGCGCGCCGCGCGCCACCTGCCCGCCGGCGTAGGGCTTGGACAGGCCCTGGGCCGAGGCGTCGGCGCTGGCCTCCACGGTCACGGCGGCCAAGGCGGGCGCGCCCTCCGGGGCCTGGGCCTGGGCGCCGGCGGCAGCAAGGGCCAGGCCCATGGCGGCCGCGAGGGGCTGCAGCGGGGGGCAAGAGGTGCGGAATCTCATGATGCAAAGACGATTGAGAAAGATTCGCAATTATCACGTCTTTGCGGGCCCGGCATCGTTTATGCATCAAATCAGGCTCAAACGCTTGTCCAGCAAGCGCCAGCAGCTCACTTTTTTTGCAGTGAACTGCCTGCATGCATGGCGGCGGCAGGCGGCGGCCGCACCAGCGGGCGGGCGTTTGCACAGCGCCACGCCCTGGGCCCGGCCAGCGCCGGGCCCCGCGGTCTCACTCCAGCTTCACGCCGGTGGCCTGGACCACCTTGCGCCACTTGTCCACGTCGGCCGCGATGTCGCGGGCGAAGGCCTCGGGCTTGTTGGCCACCGGCTCGGCGCCCAGGTCGCGCAGCTGCTTGGCCACCTCGGGCTGCTGCACGGCCTGCGCCACGGCGGACTGCAGCGTGTCCAGCACCGCCTTGGGTGTGCCGGCGGGTGCCAGCAGGCCGAACCAGCCGGAGACCTCGTAGCCGGGCACACCGCTTTCGGCCACCGTGGGAATGTCGCTCGCACCCGGCCAGCGCTGCGGCGTGGTCACGGCCAGCGCCCGCACCTTGCCACTGCGCACGAAGCCGATGGTCGACGGCAGGTTGTCGAAGCCGACCTGGATCTGCCCGCCGATCAGGTCCGTGAGCATGGGCGCGGCGCCCTTGTAGGGCACGTGCGTCATGTCCACGCCGGCCATCATCTTGAGCAGCTCGGCACTCATGTGCGGCGAGCCGCCTGGGCTGGTGGAGCCGAAGTTGATCGTCCCCGGCTTGGCCTTGGCCAGCGCCAGCAGCTCGCCTAGCGTCTTGGCGGGCACGCTGGGGTGCACCACGACGATGTTGGGCGTGCTGGCGACCACGGTGACGGGGGCGAAGTCCTTCACCGCATCGTAGGGCAGATTCTTTTGCAGCGCCGAGTTGATGCCGTGCGAGCTGGCCGTGCCCATGACCAGCGTGTAGCCGTCGGGCGCGGCCTGCGACACCGCCACCGAACCGATGGCGCCGCTGGCGCCGGCGCGGTTTTCCACCACGAAGGGCTGCTTGAGCCGGTCGGCCAGCTGCGCCGCGGCGATGCGCGCGATGATGTCCGTGGTGCCGCCCGCCGGGTAGGGCACGACGATGCGTACCGGTTTGGTGGGGTAGTTCTGGGCCTGGGCCAGCGGGGCGCAGGCCGCCAGGGCCAGGGCGGCCAGGGTGCGCAGGGTGGTGCGTCGCGTCATGGGGTTTGTCTCCTTTAGTTGTCGTAATGGGTGTCAGGCCGGGGTGCGCTCGCGCAGCAGCGGCGCCAGCTCTGGCGGCACGTCCAGCTCGAAGCCGAGGATGGCCGCCGACAGCGCCTTGCCGTAGTTGTCCAGCGACAGGCTGCGCGAGACGCCGCCGCCCAGGGCGCCGTGGGCGACGAAGTTCAGCGCGTGCAGGTTCTCGGCCTCGTAGCGCAGCACCTCGCCGGTGATGGCCTCGCGGTGGAAGGCCTTGAAGCGCTCGGCGGTGAGCTGCTCCCTGAGCAGCGGGTACAGCGCCGGTTCGTAGGCGAACACGGCGATGTTGGAGGTGTTGCCCTTGTCGCCCGAGCGCGTGTGGGCCACCTGTTCCAGTCGTGCCTTCATGGGTTGCTCCTGGGTCAGCTGGTGAAGTAGTCGATGTGCGGCGCGACGTGCTCGCGCGGTACCAGCGAGGACCACACGCCGATGACCTCGCGCGTGCGCTCCTGGTGCGGCACGCGCTTGCCGGTGTGGCCGATGCCGGAGACGGCCATGCCGTCCACCTCGCGGCCGACCTTGGCGGCCTCCTCGCGGGTGCGGGTGCGGGCAGCCACACGCACGGCCACCTCGTAGGGCTCGGGTGCGTCGGGCGGCGTGGCCGCGCCGTGGATGGCGTTGAGACCCAAGAAGTCGATGCGCACCTCCTCGGCGTCGAGCTTCACGATCTTGAAGCGCTCTTCCAGTATCTTTTTGGCCAGCTGCGCGCGGCGCAGCGCCCCGGGGCCGGCGTAGAAGAACATGTCCTCGCCGATGAAGCCCTCGGTGCAGCCCATGGATACCTTCAGCGTCGGCGTGCGCGGCTTGCCGGTGAGGCCGGTGACGCGCACGCGGTCGGGGCCCAGCAGCTCGATGCGCGCGCGGGTGAAGTCCACCACCACGTCGGGCGTAAGGTAGTTGGCCGGGTCGTGCACCTCGTAGAGCATCTGCTCCTTGACGGTCTGCGCGGTGATGGCGCCGCCCGTGCCCGCCACCTTGGACAGCGTCACAGTGCCCTGCGCGTCCACCTCGGCGATGGGGAAGGCGAAGTTCCACGGCTCGGGCACGTCCTTCAGGCCGGGGTCGGAAAAATAGCCGCCCGTGACCTGCGCACCGCACTCCATCAGGTGGCCGATGCCGCTGCCGGCGCCGATCTTCTCGTGGTCCAGCGCGTCCCAGCCGAACTCGTACATCATGGGCGCGAGGAACAGCGACGGGTCGGCCACGCGGCCCGTCACCACGATCTGCGCGCCCTCGCGCAGCGCTTGCACGATGGGCTCGGCGCCCAGGTAGGCCTCGGCGGAGATCAGCGTGTCCTGCAGGGTGGCGGTGGGAGCGCCGGTCTCCAGGATGGTGGGGGCCAGCTGCAGCACGCGGTCGGTGATCAGGCTGCCGCCCACGGCCGCCACCTTCACGCCGGTGATGCCCAGCTCGCGCAGCAACTCCACGATGCGCCGGGCGGCGCCCTGCGGGTTGATCCAGCCCTGGTTGGAGACGATGCGCGTGCCCCGGCGCATGCAGGCGGGCAGCACGGCGCGCATGCGGTCGTCCAGGTAGGTGTCGTAGCCGGGGAAAGACGGGTCGCGCCGCGCCCGCACCTGCGCCGCCGACACGGTGGCCTCGGCCATGGTCTCGAAGCACAGGTAGTCCAGGTCGCCGCGCTCGGCGTTGAGCTGCGCCGGCTCCACGCGGTCGCCCCACCAGGCGGCGCCCGAGCCGATGCGCAGCAGCTTGTTGTCAGCCATTGGCGTTGTCTCCATTCATAGTGCTGCGGGGCATTCTGTAGAGTGGCGCTCGGGCAGACAACGCATGTGCCGGCAAAGCGCATGTGAAACAGATTCACAGGGGTGCCATGGACAAGTTTGGCGAGCTGCAGGTGTTCCTGCGCGTGGTGGAGGAAGGCAGCTTTTCCGGCGCGGGCCGCAGGCTGCACCTGTCGCCCTCCACGGTCAGCAAGCTCATCGCCCGCATGGAGGCGCGCCTGGGCGTGCGGCTGTTCGAGCGCGTGGCCGGGGCCATCCGCCTGACGCAGGAGGGCGAGCGCTTTCGCGCGGCGGGCGAGCAGGTGGTGCAGGCCATGGAGGAGGCCGAGGCCGGCGTGCGCGTGGCCGATGCCGAGATCTCCGGCACGGTGCGCATCCACACCGCGCTGACCACGGCCAAGTACCTGGTGGCGCCGCGCCTGCCGCTGCTGCTGGACAAGCACCCGCGCCTGCACCTGGACTTCGTGCTGGGCACCCAGCGCGGCGACTTCATCCGCCAGGGGCTGGACGTGGCCATCCATAGCGGCCGGCCCACGGAGCAGACGCTGATCGGCCGCCCGCTGATGCTGCGGCCCTGGGTCATCGCCGCCGCGCCCGCTTACCTGCAGCGCGCCGGCACGCCGCAGCAGCCCGAGGATCTGCTGCGCCACCGCTGCCTGAACTTCACCATCCGCACGCAGTGGAACCGCTGGACCTTCCACGAGGACGGCGGGCTCAAGACCATCGACATCCCCAACTACATCGGTGCGGACCAGGGCGAGCTGCTGCGCAGCTTCGCGCTGCAGGGCCTGGGCGTGGTGCGGTTGGCGCGCTTTCACATCGCGGGGGACCTGGAAGCGGGGACGCTGGTGCCGCTGCTCACCCAGTACCAGGAGCGCACCGAGGACGACCGCTTTTATCTGCTCTACCCGCGCGGGCGCTCGCTGGCGCCGCGCGTGCGGGCGGTGGTGGACTTCCTGGCGGAGCAGTTCGCGCCCTAGCCGGGCGGCATGCGGCGTGCCGCGCCCGGCCGAGGACTTAGAGCCGAATATGGCTTAAACGCTTACCCAGCAAGCGCCAGCAGCTACTTTTTTAGTAGCGTGCGCATTGCGTTTTCGTCCTGCGAGCCGCGCGGCGCGGCTCAGTGGTGGTGGCCGTGGCCGCCGTGCACGTGGCGGTGGGCGATTTCCTCGGGAGTGGAGGCGCGCACCTCGGTCACCTTGCAGGCAAAGCGCAGGGCCTTGCCGGCCAGGGGATGGTTGCCGTCCAGGTGCACTTCGGGGCCCTTGATCTTGGCGACGTGAAAAACCATGGGCTGGCCGTCCGGGCCGGGGCCCTGCAGCTGGCCGCCGACCTTCACGCCGGGCGGAAATTCGCTCTTGGGGATGGTGCGCACCAGCGACTCGTCGCGCGTGCCGAAGGCGTCCTCCACGGCCAGGTCGACCGTGGCCGCGTGGCCCACGGCCTGGCCCTGCAGGGCCGCCTCCACCTTGGCGAAGATGTTGTCGTAGCCGCCGTGCAGATAGGCGACGTGGCCGCTGTCCAGCGTCTTGCCGGTGGCGGCGTCGGTCAGCGTGTAGTTCAGGGTGACGGCGGTGTCTTTGTCGATGTTCATGGCGGGTATGCGTGGGTGGGCGGCAAAGGCGGCATTGTGGCCCAGCGCCCCCGGCGCATCAGGCGGCCGGGGCCAGCACCGGGCTGGCGATGCCGCGCGGGTCCAGCGCCACCACCACCTGGGGCGCGTGCGGCAGATCGGGCCGGGGCACGTCCGACAAATCGCGCTGGGCGGTGAACTGCCCGTCCAGGAACAGAAAGGTCATGCTCTCGGCCGCGGCGGTCAGGGCCTGCTCGGCGCTGGCGTAGCCGCAGGCGCCCAGGCTGCCCTCGCCGTCCAGCTCGAAGGCCCAGCCGCTGCCGCTGCGCTCGGCCAGCGAACCCAGGTCGATGAGCTTGCCGCGCACGTTGCTGGCGCACAGCCGGCCGCGGTAGGCATACAGCGTGAACGTGCGGGTGGCATGTGCGCTGGGGGCGTTCGCGGGGGTGGGAATGGCGGCGTCTGTGCCCTCGGGCATGCGGGCGGCGCGGGCGGCAGAAGGTTGTGCAGTGAGCATGGCGTTCAGGCAGAGGGGGAGGAAAAACACGGGGCGGAATCACCCCATGCTAGGAAACCGCCCCGCCCCGCCCTGTAGGAGAAAGTCCTCCGCCCCTGCAGTGCAGCACCCGCTCCGGCCGCCGGAACAGCGCCGGATCAGCGCCGGCGCCGGCCCAGCCACCAGCCCGCGGCCAGGCCCAGAGCGCCCAGCGCGGTGACGGTGGCGGCCGTGCCCAGGGCATCGGCATGGCGGTGGCGGCGCCCGCCCTCCACCGAGGTCTGCAGCGAGGGGCGGAACAGGTTGCCCTCGGACAGCGGCGCCGGCCGGGCGCGGCGCAGCCCGAAGTCGCTGGCCCAGCGCATCAGCCGCCCCACGGCGCCGGGTGCCACGGCGTGCGCCATGCGCCCGGCCAGGGTGCCGGTGCCCATGAAGGTGACGGCGCGCGGGCGCGGGGCATCGGCCAGCTGCACGATGGCCTGGGCCACGGCGTGCGGATCGACCATGGGCAGGGGCGGGTCGATGCGCCGGCCGGTGTAGTTGGCGCCGTGCGACAGGCCGGGCGAGTCGACGAAGGTGGGCGCCACGTCGCACACATGCACCAGCGGCAGGTCGGCCACCTCGGCGCGCAGCGATTCGGACAGCGCGCGCACGCCGGACTTGCTGGCCGCATAGGCCGCGGCATACGGCGTGGGCAGCCAGCCGCCGACCGACACCATGTTGATCAGCCGCCCGTGGCGCTGCTGGCGAAAGCGCGCCAGCGCGGCGTGCGCGCCGTGCAGGTGGCCCAGCAGGTTGGCCTCGATCACGCGGCGGTGGGCCGCAAGCGGTACGTCATCGAAGCGGCCGATGGCCCCCACGCCGACGGCGTTCACCCACACGTCGATGCGACCGAAGTGGCGCACGGCCTTGTCCGCCAGCGCCTGCACGGCGGCGGGGTTGGTCACGTCCGTGGGGATGCCGATGGCCTGCCCGCCGACGCTGCAGCAGGCCAGGGCCACGGGGGCCAGGGTGTCCGGGTTGCGCGAGGCCAGCACCAGCCGCGCGCCGCGCTTGGCAAAGGCCAGGGCCGTGGCGTGGCCGATGCCGCTGGAGGCGCCGGTGACGACGACCACGGCGTCGGGCGGCAGCATGGCGGGGAAGGCGGGGGAGCGTTGCGTGTCCGGTGTCGGCATGGGATTCATGGTGCAGCGCTGCGCGGCGCAGCGGAACAGGGGAATGCCGGATTTGTAACAGCAGCGGCTTTGTCCTGACGTAGGACGGCTGCCAAGCGCGCACAAGTTACAAGCAAAAATGCCTGTAACGCCCGTCCCTGCTGCGCAAGCAGCTATGAAAAGCGCAGCAAAACCGTCAGCGCCCGCTGGGGCGGTTGGCCAGGTCCACCACCAGGCCCGCGGGCGTGACGCGGATGGCGCCCGGCTGCACGCCCAGGGTGTCGGCCAGGGCCAGGTCCTTGGGGCGCAGCTGGTGCAGCACCACGTCCTGCAGCGCCTGCTCGGCCAGGGGCACGCCGTAGCGCGTCAGGTTCTGCCCCAGCGCCGGCGGCAGGCCCTGCAGACGCAGGGCGTTGATCTGCAGCCGGTCGGCACGGATGGTGCGGTCCGATGCCTCGTAGCGCAGGCCGAAGTCCACGTCCAGCACGCCGCTGGGCGCTTTCCCCTGCAGCAGCAGGCCCACGGCCTGCAGGTCTATCACGGCGTTCAGCAGGTTGCGCTCGGGCAGCAGCTTGAGGGCGGGGGCCTGCAGCTCGACCTCGAACACGCCACCCAGCGGGTAGCGGCGCGGAAAGCGCGTGGCCAGCGCCTGCTGCAGCTCGCGCGCGCTGATGGTGTAGCGCGGCGTGGCGGCGCTGGCGCAGCCGGGCAGCACGCACAGGGCGGCCAGGGCGGCGGCGGTGCTGCCGGCCCAGGCCAGGGCAGCGCGGCGCGTGGAATGGATGGGTGTGGTCATGGCGTGGAAGGCAGATGGGAGGCAGGGGCCGCATGGGCCAGGGCGGCCAGCCGCTGGTGCGCGGGGCTGTCGGGCTGGGCGGGGCGCTGCTGGCGGGCCAGCTGGTAGCGCTCGCTGAACACGTCCAGCCAGGCCTGCAGCACGGCGGCGGCGTGCGTGTCGCCGGCCAGCTGCAGGCAGCGGGCGGCGACCTCGCTGGTGCACCAGTGGCCGTCCTGGGCGGCATGGCGCAGGCCGTAGCGCGAGGGCTCGTCGCTCTGCAGGCTGAGCACGGGGAAACGGTCGAGGTACGGGCTCTTGCGGAACATCTTGGCCGCCTCGGCCCAGGTGGCGTCCAGCAGCACGAAGAGCGGGCGGCGCCCCGGCGGCATGGCGCCCGCCGCGTCGAACGGCGCGTCGCCATCCAGCACCGGGCGGCCGGGCGCCAGCCCCTGGGCGGGGAAGACCACGCAGGGCTGCCAGCGCGGGTCCTGCAGCAGGGCGATGAGGGCCGGGTCGGCCTCGGTGCGGGCCCAGCCGAAGGCCCAGGTATCGGCCACCACGTCGGCCACCAGCCAGCCGGTGTTGCTGGGCTTGAGCGGCTCGATGTCATGCATCAGCAGGCACACGCCGGCGTGGGTGGCTTGGCGCCGGCGCAGGGCGCAGGTGCAGTGGCTGATCACCAGGCGGCAGCCGGCGCAGTGCACGCGGCGCGAGCCGCCGCGGGCGAGAAACGGCTTGGCCGAGCGCGCCAGCCGCGTGTCGCGCAGGGCGGCGACGGCGTGCGGGGCGGCGGGAGAAATAAGGGTCATTTTGGCCTCTAGGCCTTATGCAGCAAGCGCTGGCAGCTATTGTTTAGGTAGCGCCGAATGACCCGTGCCCTGGCTTTCGCTCACTTCATTCGTCATTCGTCGCGCGAGGGGATTTTCAGCCCGCGCTGCACCGCCGGCCGGTCCAGGAAGTTGGCCAGCACGCGGCGCACCTGCACGAAGTCGTCGATGCCCACCAGCTCGCCCGCGCCATAGAACTCGATCAGGTTGCGCACCATGGGCAGCACGGCGATGTCGGCCACGGTGTAGTCCTCGCCCATGATCCAGGTCCGGTCCTGCAGGCGCTGGTCCAGCACGCCCAGCAGGCGGCGGGTTTCTTGCACATAGCGGTCGCGCGGGCGCTTGTCCTCCCAGTCCTTGCCGGCGAACTTGTGGAAGAAGCCGACCTGGCCAAACATTGGCCCTACGCCGCCGACCTGCCAGAACAGCCATTGCAGCGTTTCGTAGCGCTCGATGTCGTCCTTTGGCAGCAGTTCGCCCGTCTTGGCCGCAAGATAGACCAGGATGGCGCCGGACTCGAACAGCGCGATCTGCCGCCCGCCCGGGCCATTGGGATCGATGATGGCGGGGATCTTGTTGTTCGGGTTGAGCGACAGGAAGGCCGGCGAATGCTGGTCGTCCTTGCCGAAGTCCACCAGGTGAGCCTCGTAGGGCAGCCCGGTCTCCTCCAGCATGATCGACACCTTCACGCCGTTGGGCGTGTTGAGCGAGTACAGCTGCAGGCGGTCGGGGTGGCGGGCGGGCCACTTGGCGGTGATGGGGTGATCCAGGGGCATGGCGTGGCTCCTTGTGCATTGCCAGACGGGTTGGGGCGAAAAGGCCGCAAGGCCAGCCCTTCACTGTAGACACGCCAGGCCCGGCCTGCACGCGCCGGCCGCCCTTTCGCGGCGCCGGGCGGCACGGCGCGCCGGCAGCGTCCGACAAGCAGGGGCGCAGTCGGCGGGCAACATGCAGCGTTGGCGTGCGCAAGCACTGCAATAGCGGCGCGAACCGGCCCCATCCCCCTCGGCAACGACCAGAAAAACCCATGTCCGACACCCACAACCACGGCGCAGGCGCCAGCGAATCGCAACTGAGGAAGGCGTTGGCGCTGACGGCCACCTTCCTGGTGGTGGAGGTGGCGGGCGGCCTGTGGAGCGGCAGCCTGGCGCTGCTGTCTGACGCGGCGCACATGCTGACCGACGTGGTGGCGTTGGTCATCGCCCTGCTGGCCGTGCGCATAGGTCGACGGCCGGCCGACGACCGGCGCACCTTCGGCTATGCGCGCCTCGAGATCCTGGCCGCCGCCTTCAACGCGCTGCTGCTGTTCGGCGTGGCCGGCTACGTGCTGTACGAGGCCTGGCGGCGCCTGGCCGAGCCGCCCGAGGTGCAGTCCGTGGCCATGCTGGCGGTGGCCGCGGCCGGGCTGGTGACCAACCTGATCAGCATGCGCCTGCTGGCGGGCGGCAAGGACGAGAGTCTGAACCTCAAGGGCGCCTACCTGGAGGTGTGGGCCGACCTGCTGGGCTCGGTCGGCGTGATCGCCGGCGCCCTGGTCATCTGGCTGACAGGCTGGGTGTGGGTGGACACGCTGGTGGCCGTGGCCATCGGCCTGTGGGTGCTGCCGCGCACCTGGGTGCTGCTGGGCGAGAGCGTGCACGTGCTGCTGGAGGGCGTGCCGCGCGGCGTGTCGCTGCCCAAGGTGCGCGCGGCCCTGGCCACGCACCCGGGCGTGGCCGGCGTGCACGAGCTGCACGTGTGGAGCCTGTCCAGCGGGCAGGTCAGCCTGACGGTGCACATCGTGAACGAGCCGCAGGCGCACCCGCAGGTATTGCTGCTGGAGCTGCGCGCCCTGCTGGCGCAGCGCTTTGGCCTGCACCACACCACGCTGCAGGTGGAGGCGCAGGCCTGCGAGCTGGCGGGCGAGGGGCACAGCTTTGGCGGCGAGGGCCAGGGCGCCGCCGGCCACGACCACGCGCACGGCCACGACGGGCATGCGCACGGCCACGCGAAGGGGGCGCAGGCGCGCTGACGCTGCACCCCGCCCGGGCGGTCAGTCCTTCACCAGCCCGCTGTCCACCACCAGGTTCTGCCCCGTCACCGCCCGCGCCCAGGGCGAGAGGAAGAACAGCACCGCGTCGGCAAACTCGGCCGGCGTGGTCACGCGGCGCAGCGGCGTCATGCTGGCGATCAGGTCGAACACCGCCTCGGGCGTGGCGCTGCTGGCGTCGGTGGTGCGCAAGAGCCCGCCCGAGACCATGTTCACCGTGATGCCGTCGGGCCCCAGGTCATGCGCGGCCGTGCGGGTCAGCGACAGCAGCGCCGCCTTGGCCGCCGTGTAGTCGTGGTACGGCACCACCGGGTTCTGGAACAGGTTGGTGCCCACGTTCACGACGCGCCCGAAGCCCTGCGCGCGCATGCCGGGCAGCGCGGCCTGCATGGTGTTCAGCGCGCCCTTCACGGCGCCGTCGATCTGCTGGCTGAAGCGCTCCCAGGCGATGTCGCCCAGCTTGGGGCGCGCGTCGCCGTCGAAGGAGAACTGGGCCAGGGCGTTGTTGACCACGGCGCTGATGGGGGCGCCGGTGCGCTCGCGCGCGGTGGCGAAAAGGCGCTGCACGGCGGCGGCGTCGGTTACGTTGGCCTGCAGGGCGATGGCGCGTGGGCCGAGTTCTTCGGCCAGCGCCTGCGCGGCTGCTTCGCTGCGGTGGTAGTTGATGACCACCCCAGCGCCCTCGCGCGCCAGGGCGCGCACGATGGCTTGGCCCAGGCCCCGGGCGCCGCCGGTGACCAGCACCCATTGTTCGGACAGTTGCATGCGTGAACGCTCCGAGGTCAGGCGGCCTTGGGCGGGCGGTGCAGCAGGCACAGCTTGTTGCCGTCCGGGTCGCGCAGGTAGGCCAGGTACATGCCGCCGGCGGCTTGGTCGCCGCGCCAGCCCGGGGGGTCTTCGCAGGTGGTGCCGCCCGCGGCAACACCGGCGGCGTGCGCGGCGTCGGCCTGCTCGGGCGAGACGGCGGCAAAGCCAATGGTGCCGCCGTTGGCAAAACAGGCCGGCTCGCCGTTGATGGGCGCGGTGATGCCGAAGGTGTTGCCCGCGTGGCGCCAGAAGGTGCGGTTCTTCGGGTCGGTGAAGCCGGGCTTGGCGCCCAGGGCGCCCAGCAGCGCGTCGTAGAACTGCTTGGACTTGTCGAGGTTGCTGGCACCGAGCATGACGTGGCTGAACATGGCGGGTTGTCTCTCCTGTGGAATGAATGAATGGGTAAGCCGGGTGTGCGATCGGCCCGCGTGGCGGGCCGGCCGTGGCGGATCGTAGTGCGCCCGGGGGGCAATGGCAGTCGCGCAGGCAACTGAATGCCGGGCTGGCGATAATTTCTGGCTGCCCCGCTTCCGGCTTGCCCAGCCTCTTCCCCGTCCATGGCCCGTCCCAGCGACACCGGCGCTCGCGCCCCTTCGCACTCTCCTGCCCCCTCGTCCCCGCCCTCCGACAGCGTCTTTCGCAACACCGGCTTCGCCGCCTTCCTGGCCGCCCGCGTGGTGGCCGTGGTCGCCACCCAGGTGCAGGCGGTGGTGGTGGCCTGGCAGGTCTATGACCTGACGCGCGAGCCGCTGGCGCTGGCCTATGTAGGGCTGGCGCAGTTTCTGCCCATGCTGTGCCTGCTGCTGCCGGCCGGCGACGTGATCGACCGCTTCGACCGCCGCCGCGTGCTGGCGCTGAGCTGGTCGGTGGGTGCGCTGTGCAGCGCCCTGCTGTGGTGGCTGTCCAGCCACGGTGCCAGCGGCGTGGCGGGCATCTATGCGGTGCTGGTGCTGTACGGCTGCTCGCGCGCGTTTTCCGCGCCCACCATGCAAAGCCTGCTGCCGCAGATCGTGCCGCGCGGCCAGCTGGCGCAGGCCATGGCGGCCAACAGCATGCTGATGCGCGGCGCGGCCGTGGGCGGGCCGCTGCTGGGCGGCCTGCTGTACGCGCTGGGCGGCGGGCGGCTGACCTATGCGGTGTGCTGCGGCTGCTTCGTGCTGGGCGCGCTGCTGCTGCGCCGCGTGACGGTGGCCCACGCCGCGCCGCGCGGGCCACTCCAGGGCAGCATGGTGCAGCGCTTCGGCGCCGGCATCACCTTCATCCGCACCCGGCCCATCATCCTGGGCACCATCTCGCTGGACCTGTTCGCCGTGCTGCTGGGCGGCGTGGTGGCCCTCTTGCCCATCTACGCGCAGGAGGTGCTGCACGTGGGCCCCGCCGGCCTGGGCGCGCTGCGCAGCGCCATGGCCGTGGGCGAGGTGGGCATGGGGCTGCTTTTAAGCGTGCGGCCCATCCAGCGCCACGTGGGGCGCACCATGTTCGCGGCGGTGGCGGTGTTCGGCGCGGCCAACCTGGTGTTCGCGCTGTCGCACTGGTTCTGGCTGTCGTGCCTGATGCTGGCCCTGGCCGGCGCGGCCGACATGGTGAGCGTGAACATCCGCGGCACGCTGGTGCAGTTCTCCACGCCGGACGCCATGCGCGGTCGGGTGAACGCGGTGAACATGCTGTTCATCGGCTCGTCCAACGAACTGGGCGAGTTCCGCGCCGGCACCAGCGCGGCCTGGCTGGGCACGGTGCCGGCGGCGGTGCTGGGAGGGGTGTGCACGCTGGGGGTGGTGGGCGTTTGGATGAAGGTGTTCGGGCCGCTGCTGCGGGTGGACCGGTTTGAAGAGGCGGCGCGGGTGAGCGATGTTGAGGCGCGAGCGGGCAGCGCGTAGCTATTTATTCGATAGCTGCCAGCGCTTGTCCAACAAGCGTTTGAGGCCGATTTCATTTCAAACCTACTGCGCACCCTTGCCGCCTGAAGCCTTAAAGGCAACAATCGTCGCCTTATGAGCAACACCCAGGATGCAATGAACCTGCTGTTCCCGGCCCAGCGCCAGCAGGTGCTGGCGGCGCTTGTGCTACAGCCGGGCCACAGCCTGCACCTGCGCGAGCTGGCGCGGCTGACCGGCAGCCATGCCGGCACGCTGGGACGCGAGCTGGGCAAGCTGGCGCAGGCCGGGCTGCTGCTGCGCAGCGATCAGGGCAACCAGGCACGTTACAGCGCCAACGTGCAGCATCCGCTGTTTCCTGAGCTGTCGGCCATGTTCCGCAAGACCCACGGCGTGGTGCCCGCGCTGCGCACGGCGCTGGAGCCGCTGGCGGGGCAGATCGCGCTGGCGTTCGTCTACGGCTCCCTGGCCAGCGGCACCGCCACGCAGCACAGCGACGTGGACGTGCTGCTGGTGGGCAGCGCCGACTTCGTGGCCGTGGTGCAGGCGATGTACCCGCTGCACGAGGCCCTGGGGCGCGAGGTGAACCCGGTGCTCTGGGCGCCGCAGGAACTGGCCGACAAGGCGCGGGCGGGCGACGCCTTCGTGCGCGACGTGCTGCGCAAACCCAAACTGTGGATCAAGGGAGGCGACGATGAGCTTGAGCAACTTGCAGGCCATCGGCCGACTGCAGGCGCAGCCGCCTGACCCGGCGGCAATGGCCAGGCTGCTGCAGGCGGCGCGGCAGAACCTGGCCGATGCGCGGCTGGCGCAGGTCAGCAGCGGCAACCGCTTCGACGCGGCCTACAAATGCATCATGCAGTGCGCCATGCTGGGCCTGTGGGCCCACGGCTGGCGCACCTCCACCAGCCAGCCCGGCCACCACCAGACGGCCATCCAGACGCTGGACCAGACCCTGGGCGTGTCCAAACAAGACCTGATCGTGCTGGACGCCCTGCGCCGCCAGCGCAACGTGAACGACTACGAAGGCGATCCCATCGCCGACGCCACCCTGCACGCCTGCCTGCAGGCGGCGGAAAAACTGCTGGGGCACACGCTGCGCTGGCTGCGGACGGAACACCCGGAATGGGAGCTGGCATGAATCCCCGCGCGGCCTGCAACCATCCATTGCATAGCTGCTGGCGCTTTCCCCACAAGCGCTGGGAGTAACGCGCAGTCAGCGCCCGGGCAGCGAGGTCACCGCCCCTTCCACCACCATCTCCCGGCTGCCCGCCGGGCAGGCTTGGTCGGTATAGACGACGCGGCCATCCGCCTGCACGCACTTGCGCGGCTGCGGGGCCGAGGCGGCGCTGGCAGGAGCTCCCGCGCCCCGCTTGTGCGCGGGCAGGGTCTCGGTGCCGGGCCGCGTCACGCGGCGCCAGGCCTGCTCGGCCCAGGGGCCGGCGTGGGGCAGCCACTGTTCGGACGTCCGCCAGGCCGCCGTGGCACCGGCCAGGGCCAGCACGGCCAGGGCGGACCAGGCGGCGCGTTCGCGGGGGCTGCGCATGGGGCGGATGGAGGCGGGCGGCGGGCGTTCAGCGCGAGCGCTGCGTGCTGACGTTCACGTCCACCGTGCCGAACACGGTGACGCCGCTGCCGTCGCCCTGCTGGCTGTCCGGCGCGCCGGACTGGCGCGCGCCGCTGCCCGTGGCCGTACAGCCGGCCAGGGCGGCGGCGATGGCCAGGGCGGCCAGCACGGCGGTGGTGGGCCGCGCCAGCGCCGGCTTCATGCCTCGCCCCCTAGGTGCTTGCCCAGGATGCCAGCCAGCTCGAACATGCCCACGCGGTCCTTGCCGAAGACGGCGCGCAGCTTGTCGTCGGCATTGATGCTGCGCTTGTCCTGCGGGTCCTGCAGGTTGTGGGCCTTGATGTAGTCCCAGGTCTTCTTCATGGCCTCGGTGCGGGCGATCGGCTCCGCGCCGATCACGGCGGCCAGCGCGGCGCTGGGGGTCTTGCCGGCGGCGGTGCTGGGCTTGCGCGGGGCCTTGGCGGCGGCGGTTTTCTTGGCGGCGGGTTTTGCGGCCTTTTTGGCTGCAGCGCCCGTCTTCGCTGCGCTGGCAGCTCCTGTTTTGCTAGCAGCCGCAGCCCCGCCGGCTGTCTTGCGCGGCGGGTACTTGCTGTCGCGCTGCTCGAATTCGAAGTTGACCTTGCCGGCGGCGGCGTCCCAGGCCAGGAAGGCCTTGAACGGGCGGCGCGTGCGCAGACTGACGAACTTGTCCAGCAGGTCGGTCTTGCCGGTGGCCAGCAGCTTGTGCATCTGCGCGCGCTCCACAGGCTGCTGCAGGATGATCTTGCCGCTCTTGAAGGTGCAGCTGGGCGTGGGCTGCTGGGCCGTGGGCACGGCGCGGCTGCAGACGTAGTTGCTGCCGTGCTCGTACACCGGGGCGCCGCAGACGGGGCAGTTGCCCAGGCTCTCCTGGCCGGAGAAGTCCACCGCCTCGCCGCCGCCCTCGCCGGCGGCCGCGTCGTCACCGAAGTCGAACTCCAGCTTGTAGTTGCCTGCCTCCTCGTCGCGCACGATGGCGACTTCGGCCGTGAAGGGCCAGCCGGCCTTGGAGCGGAAGCCCTCCAGCGGGCCGATGCGGCGCTCGCGCAGCAGCTCTTCGGCCTCGGCCGTCTCGAAGGTGCGGCCGGCGGGCGACTTGGTGAACGAGAAGCCGCAGCCCTCGCCGTTGCCGCCCGGGCCCGTGCAGGCATAGCGGCGGTAGTTTTCCTTGACCACGCCGCCGCAGTTCGGGCAGGGCGAGGCGAGCGTGGCGTAGTCGCCGGGGATGCTGTCGCGGTCGTACTCCTTGGCCTTGCGGACGATCTTCTCCGTCATGGCCTGGATCTGCTGCATGAAGGTGTCGCGGGGCAGCTCGCCGCGCTCCATCTGCGCCAGCTTGTATTCCCACTCGCCCGTCAGCTCGGCGCGCGACAGCTCATGCACGCCCAGGCCGCGCAGCAGCGTCATCAGCTGGAAGGCCTTGGCCGTGGGGATCAGCTCGCGGCCCTCGCGCAGCATGTACTTCTCGCTCAAGAGGCCTTCGATGATGGCGGCGCGCGTGGCGGGCGTGCCCAGGCCCTTTTCCTGCATGGCGCTGCGCAGCTCCTCGTCCTCGACCTGCTTGCCGGCGCTCTCCATGGCGCCCAGCAGCGTGGCTTCGCTGTAGCGTGCGGGCGGCTTGGTCTTCAGGCCCTTGGCCTCGGCGGATTCGGTCAGTGGGCGCTCGCCCGGGCGCACAGCCACCAGGGGCTGGCCCTTCTCGCCGTCCTTGCCGCCCTCGGTTTCGCTGGCAGCCTCCTTGCCGTAGATGGCCAGCCAGCCGGGGCGGACCAGCACCTTGCCGTCGGTGCGGAAGGCGTGCTCGGCCACGCGGCTGATGCGCGTCGTGACCAGGTATTCGGCGCTGGGGAAGAACACCGCCAGGAAGCGCCGCACCACCAGGTCGTAGAGCTTTTGCTCGGCCTCGGACAGGCCGCTGGGCGCCTGCGTGGTGGGGATGATGGCGAAGTGGTCGCTGACCTTGCTGTTGTCGAAGATGCGCTTGGACGGCCGCACATAGCCCTCGTCCAGCGCCTGCTGGGCGAAGGGCGCCAAGTGGCGCATGCCGCTGGTCGCCAGCATGCCGAACGTGTTTTTGGCCACCGGCAGGTAGTCCTCGGGCAGGGCGCGCGAGTCGGTACGTGGGTAGGTCAGCGCCTTGTGCCGTTCGTACAGGCTTTGCGCCAGCGCCAGCGTGGTCTTGGCCGAGAAGCCGAAGCGCCCGTTGGCCTCGCGCTGCAGGCTGGTCAGGTCGAACAGCAGGGGCGAGGCTTGCGTGGTGGGCTTGGCTTCCTCGGTGACGGTGGCGGGCTTGCCGCGCACGGCGTCCGCGATCGCCAGCGCGTCGGCGTGCGACCAGAGGCGGTCGGCGCGGGCCTCGGGGTCTTCGCTCTTCCTCCACTGCGGGTCGAACCACTTGCCCAGGTACAGGCCGGCCTCGGCGGCAAAGCCGGCATGCACCTCCCAGTAGTCGCGCACGACGAACTTGCGGATCTTTTCCTCGCGCTCCACCACCAGCGACAGCGTGGGCGTCTGCACCCGGCCGACGGTGGTCAGGAAGAAACCGCCGCCCTGCGAGTTGAACGCCGTCATGGCGCGCGTGCCGTTGATGCCCACCAGCCAGTCGGCCTCGCTGCGGCTGCGCGCGGCGTCGGCTAGGCCGCGCATCTGCGCGTCGCTGCGCAGGTTGGCGAAGCCGTCGCGGATGGCCTGCGGCGTCATGCTCTGCAGCCACAAGCGGCGCACGGGTTTGCCCAGACCGCCCTTGGCGCCGCCGGCGTACTGCTCGATCAGGCGGAAGATCAGCTCGCCTTCGCGCCCCGCGTCGCAGGCGTTCACCAACTCGGTCACGTCCTTGCGCTTGGCCTGCTTGACCACCGCGTTCAGGCGGCTCTTGGTCTTGTCCACCGGCTTCAGGTCGAAGTACGGGGGGATGACGGGCAGGTGGGCAAAGCTCCACTTGCCGCGCTTCACGTCGAACTGTTCGGGCGCCTGGATTTCCACCAGGTGGCCCACGGCGCTCGTGACCACGTAGCGCTCGTTCTCGAAATGGTCTTCGTGCTTGTCGAACTTGCCCGCCACGGGCGTGAGGGCCCGCACGATGTCTTGTGCCACCGAGGGCTTTTCTGCGATTACCAGAGTCTTGCTCATATCTTTTTCCAACGACCGAATGCACCACGGCCCATGCCTACAATGGCCGCCTTCGCGTGCGCACGCACGCGCACACCTGTGTGCATATCCACGCTAACAGAGTTTTTTTCGCCCCATGCCCGCCAAGCCCCATGCCACTCCCAAGCCTGCCGCAGGGCGGCGCATCCAGACGCGGCGCTCGGGCGTGCACGGCAAGGGCGTGTTCGCCGTGCAGCCCATTGCCGAGGGCGAGGTCATCATCGAGTACACGGGCGAGGTGATCAGCTGGGACGAGGCGCAGGCGCGCCATCCGCATGACCCGAAGCAGCCCAACCACACGTTTTACTTCCACGTCGATGAAGACCGCGTGATCGACGCAAAGTTCGGCGGCAACTCCTCGCGCTGGATCAACCACAGCTGCGACCCCAACTGCTGGGCCGACGAGCGGGACGGCCGCATCTTCATCACCGCGCTGCGCAACATCGCCGCCGGCGAGGAGCTGAACTACGACTACGGCCTGATCATCGAAGAACGCTACACGAAAAAGCTCAAGGCCGAGTACCCCTGCTGGTGCGGCGCCGCCCACTGCCGCGGCACGCTGCTGGCCCCCAAGCGCGGCTGGTCGCCGCCGGGGCCACGAGCGTGAGCGCCGCCGCCCTCATCCCGTCCTGGCCGGCGGAGGACATCTGGCAGCAGGTCGAGCCGCTGCTGCCCGGCTTTTCCGTGGAGGTGCTGGCCAGCGTCGACTCGACCAGCAGCGAACTGATGCGCCGCGCCCGCGCCGGCCGCACCGAACCCACGCTACTCGTGGCCGAGACGCAGACCGCCGGCCGCGGCCGTCTGGGCCGCCAGTGGCGGAGCGCCGGCGCCTATGAGGGCACGGGCGTGGTGCCGGCGCTGACCTTCTCGCTCGGGCTGATGCTGGCGCCGCAGGACTGGTCCGGCCTGTCGCTGGCCGTGGGCGTGACGGTGGCCGAATGCCTGGACGGTGCCAGCGCCGAACCGCGCATCCGCCTGAAGTGGCCCAACGACCTGTGGCTGGCCGGCGATCGCAAGCTCGGCGGCATCCTGGTGGAGACCGCCACCTACGCCGGCGGCCCGGCCGCTGCCGATGCGCAGCAGGGCCGCTACGTGGTCGTGGGCATCGGCCTGAACGTGCTGCCGGTGCTGGCCGACGGCCTGGCCACGCCGCCCGGCTGCCTGCGCGAGGTGGACGGCAACCTGACCGCCGCGCGCGCGCTAAAGCGCCTGGCCCTGCCGCTAGTGCAGGCGCTGCTGGGCTTTGCCGAGCACGGCTTCGCCCCTTTTCAGCCGCGCTTTGCCCGACGCGACGTGCTGGCCGGGCGCGGCGTGACCCTGTCCAACGGCCAGCAGGGCACGGCCCACGGCGTCAGCGACGAGGGCGCGCTGCTGGTGCACACCGCCGCCGGCATGCAGGCCATCACCAGCGCCGAGATCAGCGTGCGCCCCGCCGCGGGCGCCTGAACGACACCAGCACCCATGCTGCGCCTTGCCGTCATCCTCTTGCTGCTGGCCAATGCCGGCTACTACGCCTGGTCCGCCGGCCTGCTGCAGGGCTGGGGCCTGGGCCCGGTGAGCGACGCCGAGCCGCAGCGCCTGCAGCAGCAGGTCGAGCCGCAGAAGCTGCGCCTGCTGGCACCCCAGACCGGTGCGTCCAGCGCGCCCGTTGCCGCCCCTGCATCCGCCCCTGCGCGTCCGGCCTCCACGGCTTCCGCGGCGCCGGCACATGGCACGCCTGCCATCGGCGCCAGCACCGCTGCCGCCGCGCCCCAGCCCGCCGTCTGCCTGCAGGCGGGCACGTTCGACGCGCGCCAAGCCGATGCGCTGCGCGCCTCGCTGGCCGCCTGGGCCCCGGGCAGCTGGCAACTGGAGGAGACGGCCATCGCCGGCCGCTGGATGGTCTACATGGGGCGCTTCCCGGACGAGGAGATCGTCGCGCGCAAGCGCGCCGAGCTGCGCGCGCTGAAGATCGACTACGACCGGCCCGGTCCGGCGCTGGAGCCCGGCCTGTCGCTGGGGCGCTTTTCCAGTGAGGAGGCGGCCCAGCGCGGCCTGGCGCAGCTGGCCAGCCAGGGCGTGCGCACCGCCCGCGTGGTGCAGGAACGGCCCGACGCGACCGCCTACACCCTGCGCCTGCCGGCGGTGGACGACGCGCTGCGCCCGCGCCTGGAGGCGCTGCAGCCGGCGCTGTCGGGCAAGGCGCTGCGGCCCTGCGCCTGACCCGCTGCTGATCCACGCCCGGGGCTGCGCGGGCCGCGCCCGCCCCCCTCAGGCGCCGCGCGGGTCGGTGACCAGCAGCAGCTGCACCAGTGCGCGCAGATCGCCCTGCAGCCGCTCGAAGCCGGCCGGCTCGATGGCCAGGGTCTGCTCGTCCATGTAAAGCCGGCGGTTGATCTCCAGCTGGATGCTGTGGCGCTGCTCGGCCGGGCGGCCGTAACGGCGCACCAGCTCCACCCCCTTGTACGGGTGGTTGTAGTCCACGGTGTAGCCGCGCTCACGCAAAAACGCCACGATGCGCTGCGACAGCGCCGGGCTGGCGGTGCTGCCGTCGCGGTCGCCCACCACGAAGTCGGCGTGCACCAGGCCCGGGTGCAGCGTGGCGTGGCTGGCGGACACGGCGGGCATGGAGTGGCAGTTCAGGTGCAGGCTGTAGCCGTGGCGCGCGTGCGCGGCGTCGATCTCGGCGGCCACCGCCGCGTGGTAGGGGCGCCAGCAGCGCTCGATGCGCGCGCGCACCTCGGCCACGCTCAGCGGCCGGTCGTAGATGGGCCGGCCGTCGTCCGTCAGCTTCCAGACCAGGCCCTTGCCCAGCCGCACCTTCTGCAGCACCGCCGGGTCGGTGGCCAGGGCGTCGGGCCAGGGGCCGTCCAGCAGCGAGGCGTCCAGCTCGGTCACGTCGCGGTTAGCGTCCAGGTAGATGCGCGGGAAGTGCGCCTCCACCCAGCCCACGCCCAGCGCCGGGGCGAAGGCGTAGAGCTTTTCCACGTGGGTGTCCTCGGCGCGGCGCAGCTCGGGCAGCGGCAGCGCGGCGCGGAAGTCCTCGGGGTAGACGGTGCCGCTGTGCGGCGAATCCAGCACCAGCGGCGTGCGCCCCGGGACGCTGGAGACCATGGACGGCGCGGGCTGCGCCGCACCGGCCGCGCCAGGTTCGGGATGCAGGTACCGGCGCGGGTTCAGTCTCGGTGCGGCAGGCATGGGCACGGCACTCCCTGCGGGTCAGTCCAGCTTGATCTTGGCATGGGCCGCCACGTCCTTCATCTTGGCGATCTCGCGCTCGATCTGCGCCGAGAACTCGGCCGGCGTGGTGCCCGAGGCATACAGCCCCTGGCCCGCCAGGCGTTCGCGCACGGCCGGCTCCTGCACCGCCTGGGCCACGGCCTGCTGCACGCGCTGCACCTGCGCGGCCGGGGTGGACTTGGGCGCCACCAGGCCGAACCAGGAAGCGTCGTTGGCCTGCGCGTAGCCCAGCTCGGCGTAGGTGGGCACGTCGGGCAGCACGTCCAGGCGCTGCGGCCAGGACACGGCCAGCGCCTTGAGCTTGCCGGCCTTCACGTGCGGCAGCGACGAGGCCACCTGGTCGAAGTACACCGCCACCTGCCCGCCCAGCACGTCGTTGATGGCCGGGCCCGCGCCGCGGTAGGGGATGTGCACCATGCTGGTGCCCGTGGACGTCTTGAACAGCTCGCCCCACATGTGGCCGATGGTGCCGGTGCCGGGCGTGGCGTATTCCACCTTGCCCGGGTTCATCTTCAGGTAGCGCACCAGGTCGGCGAAGTCCTTGACGGGCAGCACCTTGGGGTTGACGACGATGATGCCCGGGGCCTTGACGATCTCGGTCACGCCCGAGAAGTCCTTGATCGGGTCGTAGGGCAGGCGCGTCAGCACCGCCGGGTTCACGCCGTGGGTGGACAGCGTGGCCACGCCGAAGGTCAGCCCGTCGCTGGCGCGCGCCACGTCGGCCATGCCAATGGAGCCGCCCGCGCCGGCCTTGTTCTCGATGACCACCGGCTGGCCCAGCAGGCGCTGCAGGGGTTCCTGCAGCGAGCGCCCGGCGATGTCGGTGGCGCCGCCCGGCGGGAAGGGCACGACGATGCGCAGGGGCTTGGTGTTGTCCTGGGCCCAGCCCGTTCCAGAGATTGCACAGGTGATGGCGAAGGTCGCCAGCAGGTTGCGCCGCAGCATGGGTTGACTCCTTGTTGTGTTGTAGGTTGAGCGGCGAAGATACCCGAGGCGCACCGACGGCCCCGCGCAGGTTTCCGTACCGGCGCGCCCACATTGCAAGCCAAATCGGCCTCCAGCGCTTGCCAGTCAAGCGCCGGCAGCTATCACTATGTGAGCACAGCTACAGCAGCAGCGCCTGCAGTCCCGCCACGTCGGCCACCACCAGCGCGCGCCGGCCCTCGCGGCGCAGCAGGCCGCGCCGGACCAGGGCCGACAGCTCGCGCGTAACCTGCTCGCGGCTGGTGCCGATGCGGCTGGCCAGCTCGGCGTGCAGCGGCGCGGGGGCGATGTGCGCCGCGTTGTCCCGCACGCCCGCCTCCTGCGCCAGGCGCAGCAGTTCGCTGTGCAGGCGCGACTGCACGGCCAGCGTGCTCAGCTCCACCACGCGGCCGGCCAGCTGGCGCACGGCGGCGGTCAGAAAACGCACGATGCGCTGCGCCACCAACGGCTCCCGGTGCAGCAGCGCCACGAACTGCGCCGCCTCCAGGCTGGCCAGCAGCGTGGGCTCCAGCGCCACCACGTCGGCCGCGCGCGGCGCGCCGTCCAGCGCCGCCAGGGTGCCGAAGTGCGCTCCCATGCCGCAGTCCTGCAGCGTCACCTCGCGCCCGCGCACGGCGTCGTAGCTGGCGATGCGCACGCGCCCGCTGAGGACGAAGAACACGTCGTTGGCGCGCGCCGCTTCGGTGACCAGGGTCTGGCGCGCCTCCAGGCGGTGCCAGCGGCACTGCTGGGCCAGCTCCGCCAGGCAGTCCGGGTCCAGCCCCTGCAGCAGGCGCACGCGGCGCAGCGCCAGGCTGGAGCGCTGGGGCGGGGAGGTGTCGGGCATGGCGGGGAACGGAGGAAATGGCGGACGCCGCAGTGTGCGCCAGGAACGCCCCCGGCCACCGCGACATGGCCAAACGTGTGCGTAAACGCACCGACAAAAGCGCCGGCGGAAAAGAAACTGCATCCCATGCCCAGCGCAAAGGCCTCCGCCGCCGCGCAGGGCGCCGTCTCTCTTTCTCTTCAACCGTCACCCCTGAAGAAACGCACACCATGAAGAACATCGCCCTGCGCAGCGCCCTGGCCGTCGCCGCCGTGTCCGCCGCCGCCCTGTCGGCCCCTGCCTTCGCCCAGGAGGCCGCACAGCAGGCCCCGGGCCTGTCGCGCGCCGAGGTGCTGGCCGACCTGGCCCTGCACCGCCGCGCCGGCCTGGACGCCCAGGGCTCCAGCGAGATCCTGCCCGTGGGCAACGCCGACCATGAACGCCGCCTGGCCGAGTACCAGCGCCTGCGCAGCGGCCCCGAGTACCTGGCCGAGGTGCGCCGCTTCGGCGGGGCGGCCAGCACCGTGGCCGGCGAGGCCGGCACCCAGCGCGTGCAGTAGCGGCCGGCCGCCCGTAGCCCGCCAGTGGGCATGGGCGTGCGCGGTTTTCCGACAGGCGGCCCCGCCCCCCGGGGTTCAGATGGGCCTGCCGTTTTTCTCCCACCCACCCAAATACAAGGAATCACAGCCATGAAGATCACTGTTCGCAACACCCTTTGCGCCATCGCCCTCGCAGGCACCGCACTGGCCCTGCCGGCCATGGCCACAGAGTCGCAGGAGGCCTGGGGCAACGAGGCCGTGCAGATGCAGATGCAGTCCGGCTCGGCCGTCTCGCGCGCCGAGGTGCTGGCCGACCTGTCGCTGTGGCGCCGCGCCGGTCTGGAAGCGCTGAGTACCGGCGAGGCTGGGCCCTTGGGCAACCCGCAGGAGCAGCAGCGCATGGCCGAGTACCAGCGCCTGCGCAGCGGGCCGGCCTACCTGGCCGAAGTGCAGCGCCTGGGCGGCGACGCCAGCGACGTGGCCGCCTACGGCAGCCAGCGCCAGGCTTACTGACCGGCCGGCGCCGGCCGATTGGGGCCGGCGCGGCTGGCGGCAAAGCGCAGCGTGAATCGCGCCCCGGGCATGACCGCGCCGGGGCGCACGTCTTCCAGCACCACCTCCACGCCGTGCTGGCGCGCGATCTCGCGCACGATGGGCAGGCCCAGGCCGGAGCCGTCGGCGTCCGTGCCCAGGGCGCGGTAGAAGGGCTGGAAGACCAGTTCGCGCTCGCTCTCGGGCACGCCCGGGCCGCTGTCTTCGATCTGCACCAGCACCACGCGGCCGAAGGTGTCGGGCAGCACGCGCGCCGTGACCACGCCGGCCTGGCTGGCGCTGGAGGGCGTGTAGTTGATGGCGTTGTCCAGCAGGTTGCGCGCCAGCTCCTTGAGCAGCAGCGGATTGCCGTCGGCCCACACGCCGGGGCTGCCGGGCTCGGGGCCGTCGTACCCTAAGTCGATACGCCGTGCCAGAGCGCGCGGCACGGCGTCCTGCACCACTTCGATGATGAGCTGCGCCATGTCCACCGGCTGGTGCTGTAGCGCGGCCGCGCTGCCCTCGGCGCGCGCCAGCGCCAGCAGCTGGTTGACGGTGTGCGTGGCGCGGATGGACGAGCGGCCGATCTGCTTGAGCGACTGCTTCAGCTCCTCGGTGCTGGTGCCCTCGCGCTGGGCCAGGTCGGCCTGCATGCGCAGGCCGGCCAGGGGCGTCTTGAGCTGGTGCGCGGCGTCGGCCAGGAAGCGTTTTTGCGTGGCCATAGATTCGTGCAGCCGGCGCAGCAGGTCGTTGACCGAGTCCACCAGCGGCGCCACTTCCATGGGCACGGACTTGTCATTCAGCGGCGACAGGTCGTCGGGTTTGCGCGCGCGGATGCGTTCTTCGAGCTGGTGCAGCGGCTTGATGCCCCGGGCCAGGGCCAGCCACACCAGCAGCACGGCCAGCGGCAGGATGACGAACTGCGGCAGCATCACGCCCTTGATGATCTCGGTGGCCAGCACGCTGCGCTTGGAGCGCGTCTCGGCCACCTGCACCAGCGCGGCAGGCGCGTCCGGCAGCGGCACGCGCACCCAGATGTAGGCCACGCGGATGTCCACGCCGCGCAGCTCGGCGTCCCGCAGGCGCACCTCGGCGGACGAGGGGCGCTCGTCGTGCGGCGGCGCGGGCAGGTCGCGCTCGCCGGCCAGGTATTCGCCCGTGGGCGACAGCACCTGGTAGTACACGGCGTCGGACTCGTCGGCGCGCAGCAGCTCGCTGGCCGGCTGGGGCAGGCTGAACAGCACCTTGCCCTGGTGCGTGGTGACGAACTGGGCCAGGGCGTGGGCGTTGTATTCCAGCGCGCGGTCGAACGGCTTGTTGGCCAGGCCCTGGGCCACCAGCCAGGTCAACGCCAGGCTGACGGGCCACAGCAGCAGCAGCGGCGTGAGCATCCAGTCCAGGATCTCGCCGAACAGGGAGCGCTGCTCGCGTTGGAAGATGTTCAAGGCAGGCCCTGCGGGTTTTAGGTCTTTTCCGCCTCCAGCGCCCGTCCATCAAGCGCCAGCAGCTATCAAAGCGTGAGCATCAGCCGGCGATCTTTTCCAGGCAGTAGCCCAGCCCGCGCACCGTGGCGATGCGGATCGGGCCGCGCTCGATCTTCTTGCGCAGGCGGTGGATGTAGACCTCGATGGCGTTGTTGCTCACCTCCTCGCCCCACTCGCACAGGCGCTCGACCAGCTGCTCCTTGGACACCAGCCGGCCGGCGCGCTGCAGCAGCACCTCCAGCAGGCCGAGTTCGCGCGCCGACAGCTCCACCAGCTTGCCATCGATGGTGGCCACGCGCCCGGCCTGGTCGTACACCAGCGGGCCGTGGCGGATGGCGCTGCTGGTGGCGCCCATGCCGCGGCGCGTGAGGGCACGCACGCGCGCCTCCAGCTCCTGCAGCGAGAAGGGCTTGGCCATGTAGTCGTCGGCGCCCAGGTCCAGGCCCTTGACGCGCTCGTCGATGCCGTCGGCGGCCGTGAGGATCAGCACCGGCAGCGCCGAGCCGCGCCCGCGCAGGCGCTTCAATACCTCCAGCCCGTGCATCTTGGGCAACCCTAAGTCCAGGATCAGCAGGTCGAACTCGTTGTTGGTCATCAAGGCGGCATCGACCTCGGTGCCGCTGGCCACGTGGTCCACCACCGCGCCCGAGCCGCGCAGGCTGCGCAGCAGGCCATCGGCCAGCACCTGGTCGTCTTCGGCAATGAGGATGCGCATGGGTGGAGTCTCCTGGTGCTGTTGCTGCGTGGGCGGCGCGCGCCGCGCGGACAAATTCTAGGCCGGGGCCCCGTCACCGCCGGCATAGGCCTCCAGGCCCAGGGCAACGACGGTGGCCACCTCCTCGCCCACCTCGGCGCGAAACTCCGCCTGCGCCTGCGCCACGGCCTGGCGGAAGGCCTCGCGCCAGGCCAGGCCCAGCGGCGTGTAGCACACGCGGCGCGCGCGCGCGTCGTGCGGGTCCGCCTCGCGGGTGACCAGGCCCCAGGCCTCGCACTGGTCGATCAGCGCCGCCATGGACTGCTTGGCCATGCCGGCGCGCGCCGCCAGGTCGGTGATGCGGTCGCCCGCGGGCGACAGATGGCGCGTCAGGTGCACGTGGGCGGCACTGACCTGCTCGCGCGCCGCCAAGTTGGACAGGGCCAGAGGTGCTTCCACGCTGCGCGCCATCAGCTGCAGCACGCGTGCATCAAAGCGTCGCAGGGCGTGGCCCAGCAGGCGGCCCAGGTGGGTCTGGCGCCAGTCGTCGCCGGCTGGATCAAGGGCGCTTTCGGACATGCGCACATTGTCAGGCAAACTGACCATAAAAACATTGAAACGACCGCAGTCGCTCCCTACACTACTGTTCAAGTATCCAGCTTGGCATTCCAACCAGTGACTGGCATCCATCGCCCCCTTTTCTCTCAAGGAGCCGTTTCCATGAACGCAACCGTCAACACCGCCGCCGCCAGCGAAAAGGCCAAGGCCCTGCAGGCCGCGCTCGCGCAGATCGAAAAGCAGTTCGGCAAGGGCACCATCATGCGCCTGGGCGAAGGCGAGGCCATCGAGGACATCCAGGTCGTCTCCACCGGCTCTCTGGGCCTGGACATCGCCCTGGGCGTGGGCGGCCTGCCGCGCGGCCGGGTGATCGAGATCTACGGCCCCGAGTCCTCGGGCAAGACCACGCTGACCCTGCAAGTCATTGCCCAGATGCAAAAGCTGGCCGGCCAGTGCGCCTTCGTTGACGCCGAGCACGCGCTGGACGTGCAGTACGCGCAAAAGCTCGGCGTGAACCTGCAGGACCTGCTCATCAGCCAGCCTGACACCGGGGAGCAGGCGCTGGAGATCGTGGACAGCCTGGTGCGCTCGGGCGCGGTGGACCTGATCGTCGTTGACTCGGTGGCGGCGCTGACGCCGAAGGCCGAAATCGAGGGCGACATGGGCGACCAGCTGCCCGGCCTGCAGGCGCGCCTGATGAGCCAGGCCCTGCGCAAGCTGACGGCCACCATCAAGAAGACCAACTGCACCGTCATCTTCATCAACCAGATCCGCATGAAGATCGGCGTGATGTTCGGCAGCCCGGAGACCACCACCGGCGGCAACGCGCTGAAGTTCTACGCCTCGGTACGCCTGGACATCCGCCGCATCGGCACCATCAAGAAGGGCGACACGCCGATCGGCAATGAAACCCGCGTCAAGGTGGTGAAGAACAAGGTCAGCCCGCCCTTCAAGACGGCCGAGTTCGACATCCTGTTCGGCGAGGGCATCTCGCGCGAGGGCGAGATCATCGACATGGGCGTGAACGCGCGCATCCTGGACAAGAGCGGCGCCTGGTATGCCTACAACGGCGAGAAGATCGGCCAGGGCCGCGACAACGCCCGCGAGTTCCTGCGCGAGAACCCCGAGCTGGCGCGCGAGATCGAGAACAAGGTGCGCGACAGCCTGGGCATCGCCCTGCTGCCGGCGGCAGTGGCCGGCCAGGACCCGGTCGCGGACGAGCCGGTGCCCGGCGTCGAAGAGGACAAGCCCGCGCCGCGCGGCCGGAAGATCGACAAGGCCGACAAGACCGAAGAGCTTCCGCTGTAATCGGCATTCATAGCCAAAACTGCTGTCAGCCCTTGCCAGTCAAGTGCTGGCAGCTCTTTTTTTGATAGTTCCATGGGATTTCAGAAGCCGTCGCTCAAGGGCCGGGCGCTGCGCCTGCTGGCCCAGCGCGAGCACTCGCGCAGCGAACTGCAGGCCAAGCTGGCGCGCTACGTGCAGGAGGGCGAGGATCTGGCCGCCATCCTGGACGAGCTCCAGGCCAAGGACTTCATCAACGAGGGCCGTGTGGCCGAGTCGGTGATGAACCGCCGCGCTGCCCGCCTGGGCACGCAGCGCGTGCTGCAGGAACTGCGCCGCAAGGGGCTGGACGAGGAACTGGTACGCGCCGCCGGCCGGCAGCTGGCCGGCAGCGAGCTGGAACGCGCGAGCGCCGTGTGGCGCCAGCGGTTCGGCGCCGCGGCCGAAACGCCGGCCGAGCGGGCGCGGCAGATGCGCTTTCTGGCCGCGCGCGGCTTCGCCGCCGACGTGGTGCGCCGCGTGGTGCGCGGCGCCGGAGAGGATGACGAGGGGATGGAAGCCGGCGGCTGGGAGTAAAAGCGCCGCCGGTGCCTTACAGCCCGGCCGCGTGGGCCTGCTGGTCGGCGTGGTAGCTGGAGCGCACCATGGCCCCCACGGCGGCGTGCGAGAAGCCCATGGCGTAGGCCTCGCGCTCGAACATCTTGAAGGTGTCCGGGTGCACGTAGCGGCGCACCGGCAGGTGGCTGTTGCTGGGCGCCAGGTACTGGCCGATGGTCAGCATGTCGATGCCGTGCGCGCGCATATCGCGCATCACTTCCAGGATCTCCTCGTCCGTCTCGCCCAGGCCGACCATCAGGCCGCTCTTGGTCGGCACGCCGGGGTGCAGCTCCTTGAATTTTTTCAGCAGGTTCAGGCTGAACTGGTAGTCCGAGCCGGGGCGGGCCTGCTTGTACAGGCGCGGCGCGGTCTCCAGGTTGTGGTTCATCACGTCCGGCGGCGCGGCCTTGAGGATCTCCAGCGCGCGGTCGTCGCGGCCGCGGAAGTCCGGCGTCAGGATCTCGATGCGGGTGGCCGGCGAGAGCGCGCGCACCTGGCGGATGCATTCCACGAAGTGGCCGGCGCCGCCGTCGCGCAGGTCGTCGCGGTCCACGCTGGTGATGACCACGTAGTTGAGCTTGAGCGCGGCGATGGTGCGCGCCAGGTTCAGCGGCTCGTCCTGGTCCAGCGGGTCCGGGCGGCCGTGGCCCACGTCGCAGAACGGGCAACGGCGCGTGCACTTGTCGCCCATGATCATGAAGGTGGCCGTGCCGCGGCCGAAGCATTCGCCGATGTTGGGGCAGGAGGCTTCTTCGCAGACGGTGTGCAGCTTGTGCTCGCGCAGGATGCTCTTGATCTCGTAGAAGCGCGTGGTCGGGCTGCCGGCCCGGACGCGGATCCATTCAGGTTTTTTCAGCACCTCGCCGGGCTCGACCTTGACGGGAATGCGCGCCAGCTTGGCGCCGGCCTTTTGCTTGGCCGAAGGGTTGTAGGCATCGTGGGGTTGCGCTTCGCGCACGACCTCGGAGGTGCTGGCGGTGCGGGTGATGCTCAAGGTGCTGGTGGTGCTCATGGCGATCTGGCGGGGACGCAGGAAGAAGGGTCAGGGCGTCAGTCGCATCGCCAGCTGCTGTCCCAGCACCGCGGCGGCCTCGTCCCAGGGGGCGTGGATGCCGATTGTAGAAAGGTCGATGGTGCGCAGCCCTGCATAACCACAAGGGTTGATGCGTGCAAAGGGCTCCAGGTCCATATCCACGTTCAGCGCCACGCCGTGGTAGGTGCAGTGGCGCGAGACCTTGATGCCCAAGGCTGCGATCTTGCCCAGGCCGGCGAAATCGGGCTGCGGCGGGCCATCGCCCGGTCCGCGCCGCTGTGGGCGCTGCGCCAGCATGGCGTGGCTGAAAGGGTCGTCCAGCCGCACGTAGATGCCCGGCGCGCCGGCCACGCGGTGCCCCGTCACGCCGAAATGGGCCAGCGTGCGGATCACCGCCTCCTCGATGCGAAAGACGTATTCCTTGACGTAGTAGCCCGTACGCTGCAGATCGATGAGCGGATAGGCCACCACCTGCCCCGGCCCGTGGTGCGTGACCTGCCCGCCCCGGTTGGTGGCGACGACGGGGATGTCGCCCGGCGCCAGCAGGTGGTCGCTGCGGCCCGCCAGGCCCTGGGTGAACACCGCCGGGTGCTCGCAGATCCACAGCTCGTCGGGCGTATCGCCCGAGCGCTCGGCCGTGAAGCGCTGCATGGCCTCGTACGTGGGCGCGTAGGGCACCTGGCCCAGGTGGCGCAGCTGCATGGCGACCGGCCTACAGCACGACCTTGACCATGGGGTGGCCGGTGAGCGCGCGGTACAGATCGTCGAGCTGCTCGCGGCTGGTGGCCGTGATGGTGATGGTTACGCCCTGGTAGTTGCCGGCGCGGCTGTCGCGCAGCTCCACCGTTGCCTCGTCGAACTGCGGGTCATGGCGGTACGCCAGGGCAATGACGGCCTCCACGAATCCTGGCTCCTTGGCGCCCATGACCTTGATGGGAAAGCGCGAGGGGTACTCGATGAGAGAGTCCTTGCGCGGGTCGGGGGTTGTTGCGCCACCGGAGGCGGGAGTGGAGTTGTTCATTGGAAGCGTGCCTGAGGAAAGGAAGGAAAACTGCAGGGCTTGCCACCCGTGCCACGGGCGCGTGCCGATGCCCTGAGCGGTCATTGTGGACCGCAGGGGGTTTGTACTTATAATGGGAGGCTTTGCGAAAGTTTTGTGTCGGCTTGCAGGTAGGCCCATGATGAAGACAGCAGCCTCTCAGGCCGAAACTGAGGACGAAGATTCCGACTTCAAGCCTTTGAGCGCGCAGCAGGCCGCGGAATGGCGCCAGCGCCACCCGACCCTTTCGCCTTGGCGCATCGTCGCGGTGCAGGTGCTGGTGGCGGCGCTGGTGGCCCTGGCGGCCCGCTGGTGGGCCGGCAGCGCTGCAGGCTGGTCCGCCGGCTACGGCGGGCTGGCTGTGGTGCTGCCCGCCGCGCTGTTTGCTCGAGGCATGCAGCGGCGGCGTTCATCGGCGGGTGCTGCGATGGCAGCGCTCATGGGGTGGGAGCTGGTAAAGATTGCTTTGACCGTCGCCATGCTGGCGGCGGCGCCCCGGCTGGTGCCGGGCCTGAGTTGGCTGGCCCTGCTGGCCGGCATGGTGATGACGATGAAAGCGTACTGGATCGCGCTGCTAGCGCGCTCCGGTGTCCGACGAACCGATTGACTTTGAGAGAAGAGTTGCCCGATGGCCGCAGACGCGCACGCCCCTACTGCAAGTGAATACATCGTTCACCACCTGCAGCACCTGCAAAACGTCAAGCAGGGTTTCATCGTCGATTTTTCGGTGATCAACATCGACTCCATCGTGGTCGGCATCCTGCTGGGTGCGCTGATGCTGCTGGTCTTCTGGTCGGCCGCGCGCAAGGCGACCTCGGGCGTGCCCGGACGCTTCCAGGCCGCCGTGGAGATCATGGTGGAGATGGTGGACAACCAGGCCAAGGCCAACATCCACAACGCCGAAAGCCGCAAGTTCATCGCTCCGCTGGCGCTCACCGTGTTCGTCTGGATCTTCCTGATGAACGCCATGGACCTGCTGCCCGTGGACCTGCTGCCCGTGCTGTGGCAGGGCGCCACCAACGACCCCCACGCCTACCTGCGCGTCGTGCCCACGGCCGACCTGTCCACCACGCTGGGCCTGTCGTCCGCCGTGCTGCTGCTGTGCTTCTACTACAGCATCAAGGTCAAGGGCCTGGGCGGCTGGATCCATGAGCTGTTCACGGCCCCCTTCGGCACCAGCAAGAATCCGCTGTTCGCCGCCATCCTGGGCGTGGTGAACTTCGCCATGCAGATCATTGAATACGTTGCCAAGACGGTGTCGCATGGCATGCGACTGTTCGGCAACATGTACGCTGGTGAGTTGGTGTTCTGCCTGATCGCCCTGATGGGCGGTGCGGCGGCCATGTCGCTCTCTGGTGTGTTGCTCCCCGTGGGGCACATCATCGCGGGCTCTATCTGGGCGATCTTTCACATTCTGATCATCACCCTGCAGGCCTTCATTTTCATGATGCTGGCGCTGATCTACCTCGGCCAGGCGCATGACGCTCACTGAGCTTTTTCGTTTCCCTTCTCCCTTCAACCTTTCTTTCTTTTCATCCTAGGAGTCATCATGGAAAACATTCTCGGCCTCGTCGCTCTGGCTTGCGGTCTGATCGTTGGTCTGGGCGCTATCGGCGCTTCGATCGGTATCGCCCTGATGGGTGGCAAGTTCCTGGAATCGTCTGCCCGTCAGCCCGAGCTGATCAACGAGCTGCAAACCAAGATGTTCATTCTGGCCGGTCTGATCGACGCGGCCTTCCTGATCGGCGTGGCCATCGCCCTGCTGTTCGCCTTCGCCAACCCCTTCGTCCTGGCCTGATCACTCCAATCAACGCCGAAGAATAGAAAGGTGTTGCCGTGAGTATCAACGCGACCCTGTTCGTTCAGGCCATCGTCTTTTTGATCCTGGTGTGGTTCACGATGAAGTTCGTGTGGCCCCCGATCGCCAAGGCGCTGGATGACCGAGCCATGAAAATCGCCGATGGTCTCGCTGCTGCCGACCGTGCCAAGACCGAGCTTGCCGCCGCCGACCAGCGCGTCAAGCAGGAATTGGCCGCCGCCAGCAACGAAACCGCGACCCGCCTGGCCGACGCCGAGCGGCGCGCCCAGGCCATCATCGAAGAGGCCAAGGCGCGCGCCACCGACGAAGGCAACAAGATTGTCGCCGCCGCCCGCGCCGAGGCCGAGCAGCAGGCCATTCAGGCCCGCGAGGCCCTGCGCGAGCAGGTGGCGGCCCTGGCCGTCAAGGGTGCCGAGCAGATCCTGCGCAAGGAAGTCAACGCCAGCGTGCATGCCGATCTCTTGAACCGCCTCAAGACCGAGCTGTAAGGTAGGAGCAAATCAATGGCTGAACTCGCCACCATTGCCCGCCCTTACGCCGAGGCGCTGTACCAGGCCTGCACCGCCCAGAGCGGTGCGGATCTGCACGGCGCTGCCGCATGGGTGGACGAGCTGGCGGCGATTGCCGCCAACCCCGACCTGCGCCAGCTGGCCGACAACCCCAAGGTGACGGCTGCGCAGGTCTTCGATGTCATTGCCGGCGTGGCGCGTTCGCCTCTGTCCGAGCAGGCGAAGAACTTCCTGCATACCGTCATCGACAACGGCCGCGTGCAGGCGCTGCCCGAGATCGCAACGCAGTTTCGCGCCTTGGTCAACCAGCAAAACGGCTCCTCGGATGCCGTGGTCCACAGCGCTTTCCCGCTCGACTCCGCTGCCCTGGCGCAGCTGGGCACGACGCTGGAGCAGCGCTTCGGCCGCAAGCTCAACCTGTCGGTGCAGCAGGACGAATCGCTGATCGGCGGCGTGCGAGTGGTGGTGGGCGACGAGGTGCTGGACACCTCCGTGCGTGCGCGCCTGGAACAAATGAAAGCGGCCCTCACGGCCTGAACGGCCGGAGGTTTCGGCTATTTAAGAAAGAGAAGGAAAGAGTCATGCAACTCAATCCCGCAGAAATTTCTGAACTGATCAAGAGCCGCATCGAAGGGCTGGCAGCCAGCAGCGACATCCGCAACCAGGGCACCGTGGTGTCGGTGACGGACGGTATCGTGCGCGTGCATGGCCTGTCGGACGTGATGCAGGGCGAAATGCTCGAGTTCCCCGCCGGCAGCGACGGCCAGCCCTCGTTCGGCCTGGCGCTGAACCTGGAGCGCGACTCCGTCGGCGCCGTGATTCTGGGCGAGTACGAGCACATCTCCGAGGGCGACACCGTCAAGTGCACGGGCCGCATTCTGGAAGTGCCCGTCGGCCCCGAGCTGATCGGCCGCGTGGTCAACGCCCTGGGCCAGCCCATCGACGGCAAGGGCCCGGTCAACGCCAAGATGACGGACGTGATCGAGAAGGTCGCCCCCGGCGTGATCGCGCGCCAGTCCGTGGACCAGCCGCTGCAGACCGGCATCAAGTCCATCGACTCGATGGTGCCGATCGGCCGTGGCCAGCGCGAGCTGATCATCGGCGACCGCCAGACCGGCAAGTCCGCCGTGGCCGTCGACACCATCATCGCCCAGAAGGGCCAGGGCGTGACCTGCATCTACGTCGCCATCGGCCAGAAGGCGTCGTCGATCAAGAACGTGGTGCGCGCCCTCGAAGCTGCCGGCGCCATGGAGTACACCATCGTCGTGGCTGCCTCGGCTTCCGAGTCCGCAGCCATGCAATACGTGTCGGCCTACTCCGGCTGCACCATGGGCGAGTACTTCCGTGACCGCGGCCAGGACGCGCTGATCGTCTATGACGATCTGTCCAAGCAGGCCGTGGCCTACCGCCAGGTGTCGCTGCTGCTGCGTCGCCCGCCGGGCCGCGAAGCCTTCCCCGGCGACGTGTTCTATCTCCACAGCCGCCTGCTGGAGCGCGCCGCCCGCGTGAACGCCGACTACGTCGAAGCCTTCACCAAGGGTGAGGTCAAGGGCAAGACGGGTTCGCTGACGGCCTTGCCCGTGATCGAAACCCAGGCCGGCGACGTGTCCGCCTTCGTTCCGACCAACGTGATCTCGATCACCGACGGCCAGATCTTCCTGGAAACCGCGCTGTTCAACGCCGGCATCCGCCCCGCCATCAACGCCGGTATCTCGGTGTCGCGCGTGGGTGGTGCCGCCCAGACCAAGCTGATCAAGGGCCTGTCCGGCGGTATCCGTACCGACTTGGCGCAGTACCGTGAGCTGGCCGCCTTCGCGCAGTTCGCCTCCGACCTGGACGAAGCCACCCGCAAGCAGCTGGACCGCGGCGCCCGCGTGACCGAGCTGCTCAAGCAGCCCCAATACAGCCCCCTGCCCATCAGCCTGATGGGTGCGACGCTGTTCGCAGTGAACAAGGGCTTCCTGGACGACATCGACGTGAAGCGTGTGCTGGCCTTCGAATCCGGCCTGCACCAGTTCCTCAAGACCAGCCATGCCGCTCTGCTGGAGCGCCTGGAACAAAACCGCGCCTTCGACAAGGAAGGCAAGGATGAGGCCGAACTGACGCAAGCCATCACGGCCTTCAAGAAGTCGTTCGTCTAACCCGGACGAGGAGTTCCAATGGCAGCAGGCAAGGAAATACGCGGCAAGATCAAATCGGTGGAGAACACCAAGAAGATCACCAAGGCCATGGAAATGGTGGCCGCGTCCAAGATGCGCAAGGCGCAGGACCGCATGCGCGCCGCCCGACCCTATGCCGAGAAGGTGCGTCAGATTGCCGCCCACCTCGGCCAGGCCAACCCGGAGTACGTGCACCCGTTCATGCGGGTGAACGACGCCAAGGTGGCCGGCGTCATCGTGGTGACGACCGACAAGGGCCTGTGCGGCGGCATGAACACCAACGTGCTGCGTGCCGTGACCACCCGCCTGCGCGAACTGCAGGCCGCCGGCGTGCAGACGCAGGCGGTGGCCATCGGCAACAAGGGCTTGGGCTTTCTCAACCGCATCGGCGCACAGGTCGTGGCACACGCCACGGGCCTGGGCGACACGCCGCACCTGGACAAGCTCATCGGGCCGGTCAAGGTGCTGCTGGACGCCTATGCCGAGGGCAAGATCAACGCGGTGTACCTGTCCTATACCAAGTTCATCAACACGATGAAGCAGGAATCGGTGGTCGAGCGGCTGCTGCCGCTGTCCTCCGAGGACATCCAGGCCGGCAAGGGCAACCACCAGGCGAGCTGGGATTACATCTACGAGCCTGATGCCCAGAGCGTGATCGACGAGTTGCTGGTGCGTTACGTCGAGTCGCTGATCTACCAGGCCGTTGCCGAGAACATGGCCAGCGAGCAGTCCGCGCGCATGGTGGCCATGAAGGCTGCCACCGACAACGCCGGCAACGTGATCAACGAACTCAAGCTGGTCTACAACAAGACTCGCCAGGCAGCGATCACGAAGGAACTCTCCGAGATCGTCGCCGGTGCGGCGGCCGTCTGATTCCGGTTTCACACAATTTTTGGAGCAAAAAATGGCTCAAGAGAACACCCAGATGAGCGCTGCAGGCGCCCAGGGCAAGATTGTTCAATGTATCGGCGCCGTGGTGGACGTGGAGTTCCCCCGCGACCAGATGCCCAAGGTGTACGACGCCCTCAAGCTGGAAGGCTCGGCCCTGACGCTGGAAGTGCAGCAGCAGCTGGGTGATGGCGTGGTGCGTACCATCGCCCTGGGGTCGTCCGACGGCCTCAAGCGCGGCATCATGGTGACCAACACCGGCAACCCCATCACCGTGCCCGTGGGCAAGGCGACGCTGGGCCGCATCATGGACGTGCTGGGCAACCCCATCGACGAGCGCGGCCCCGTGGACCAGGCCCTCACGGCCTCCATCCACCGCAAGGCTCCCGCCTACGACGAGCTGTCTCCCTCGCAGGAGCTGCTGGAAACCGGCATCAAGGTGATCGACCTGGTCTGCCCGTTCGCCAAGGGCGGCAAGGTGGGTCTGTTCGGCGGCGCCGGCGTGGGCAAGACCGTGAACATGATGGAGCTCATCAACAACATCGCCAAGGCGCACAGCGGTCTGTCCGTGTTCGCCGGTGTGGGTGAGCGTACCCGTGAGGGCAACGACTTCTATCACGAGATGGCCGACTCCGGCGTCGTGAACCTGGAGAACCTGGGCGAGTCCAAGGTGTCCATGGTTTACGGCCAGATGAACGAGCCCCCGGGCAACCGTCTGCGCGTGGCCCTGACGGGCCTGACGATTGCCGAGTCGTTCCGCGACGAAGGCCGCGACGTGCTGTTCTTCGTGGACAACATCTACCGCTACACCCTGGCCGGTACCGAAGTGTCCGCGCTGCTGGGCCGCATGCCCTCCGCCGTGGGCTACCAGCCGACGCTGGCCGAGGAAATGGGCCGCCTGCAGGAGCGCATCACGTCGACCAAGGTCGGCTCGATCACCTCGATCCAGGCCGTGTACGTGCCTGCCGACGACTTGACCGACCCCTCGCCCGCCACGACCTTCGCCCACTTGGACTCCACCGTGGTGCTGTCGCGTGACATCGCCGCCCTGGGCATCTACCCCGCCGTGGACCCGCTGGACTCCACCAGCCGCCAGCTCGACCCGCAGGTCGTGGGCGAGGAGCACTACAAGGTGGCCCGTGACGTGCAGGGCACGCTGCAGCGCTACAAGGAACTGCGCGACATCATCGCCATCCTGGGCATGGACGAGCTGGCCCCCGAGGACAAGCTGACCGTGGCCCGCGCCCGCAAGATCCAGCGTTTCCTGTCGCAGCCCTTCCACGTGGCCGAGGTGTTCACCGGCTCGCCCGGCAAGTACGTCACCCTGGCCGAGACCATTCGCGGCTTCAAGATGATCGTGGCTGGCGAGTGCGACCACCTGCCCGAGCAGGCCTTCTACATGGTCGGCACCATCGACGAAGCCTTCGAGAAGGCCAAGAAGCTGGCGTCCTGATGAAAGCCGCGCCGGACGGCCTCCCCGCCCGGCGCCCGTTTTCTCCGCCCAGCTTTCAACCCTTTTTGAGGATAAGCCAAGATGAACACCATCCACGTTGACGTGGTCAGTGCCGAGGAGTCCATCTTCTCCGGCGAGGCGCGCTTCGTCGCCCTGCCGGGCGAGGCGGGCGAGCTCGGCATCTATCCGCGCCACACGCCGCTGATCACCCGCATCAAGCCGGGCTCGGTGCGCATCGAGCTGCCGGACGGCAACGAAGAGTTCGTCTTCGTGGCCGGCGGCATCCTGGAAGTGCAGCCCGACTGCGTCACGGTGCTGTCCGACACCGCCATCCGCGGCAAGGACCTGGACGACCAGAAGGCCGAGGAAGCCAAGCGCGCCGCCGAGCACGCCCTGCAGAACGCCAAGAGCGAGCTGGACCTGGCCCGCGCCCAATCCGAGCTGGCCATCATGGCCGCCCAGCTGGCCGCACTGCGCAAGTTCCGCGAGAAGCGCTGAGCCCGCTTTCAGCCAGGGCGCTGAACAGCGCCCAGGCGCCCGCACCAAGAAAACAACCGCCTTCGGGCGGTTTTTTCATGCCCGCGCGGCAGGCGGCACCCCACCGCGTAGGCTGAAAACCGACAGCCCGACGCGCCCTCGCCGGCCCGGCGTGGCACGGGCCCCGGTCTAGCATGGGCCCGGCCATGGCCGCCTCTTCCGATCTCATCGTTGCCCGGCCTGAGGGCCTGTACTGCCCGCCGGGCGACTTCTTCATCGACCCCTGGCGGCCGGTGGAACGCGCCATCATCACCCACGCCCATTCCGACCACGCGCGCATCGGCCACGGCCACTACCTGGCCCACACCGACAGCGCCGGGGCCCTGCGCGTACGTCTGGGCGCCGACATCGCCCTGCAGACGCTGGCTTACGGCCAGGCCATCGAGCACCGCGGCGTGCGCCTGTCGCTGCACCCGGCCGGGCACGTGCTGGGCTCGGCCCAGGTGCGCATCGAGCATGGCGGGCGGGTCTGGGTGGCCTCGGGCGACTACAAGACCGAACCGGACGGCACCTGCGCGCCCTTCGAGCCGGTGCGCTGCGACACCTTCATCACCGAATCCACCTTCGGCCTGCCCATCTACCGCTGGCCGGCGCAGGCCCAGCTGCTGGCCGACATCAACGCCTGGTGGCGCGCCAACGCCGCGCAGGGCCGGCCCTCGGTGCTGCTGTGCTATGCCTTCGGCAAGGCCCAGCGCATCCTGCACGGGGTGGACGCCAGCATCGGCCCCATCATCGTGCACGGCGCGGTGGAGCCGCTCAACGCCGTATACCGTGCGGCCGGCGTGTCCCTCGCACCCACCCTGCGCGTGACCGACCCCGGCGTGGACGCGCAGCTGCTGCGCGGCGCGCTGGTGCTGGCGCCGCCCTCGGCCCAGGGCACGGCATGGATGCGCCGCTTCCCCCGCCCCTCCGACGCCTTTGCCAGCGGCTGGATGCAGCTGCGCGGCGCGCGCCGGCGCCGCGGGGTGGACCGGGGCTTCGTCATGTCCGACCACGCCGACTGGCCCGGGCTGCAGCAGGCCATCGCCGGCACCGGCGCCGACCGCGTCTTCGTCACCCACGGCAGCGTGGCCACGCTGGTGCGCTGGCTGCGCGAGGAGCGCGGTCTGGACGCCCAGGCCTTCCAGACCGAGTACGGCCACGACGACGATGACGAGGCGCCCGGCCCAGCGCCCGCCGCCGCAGATGCGGCCCCGGAGACGCCATGAAGCGCTTCGCCGCCCTGTACCAGCAGCTCGACGCCAGCACCTCGACGCTGGCCAAGCAGGCCGCGCTGCGCGAGTACCTGCAAAGCGCGCCGCCGCCGGACGCCGCCTGGGCCGTGTACTTCCTGGCCGGCGGCAAGCCGCGCCAGCTGGTGCCCGTGCGCCTGCTGCGCGAGCTGGCGCGCGAGGCCGCCGGTCTGCCCGAGTGGCTGTTCGACGAATGCCACCAGGCCGTGGGCGACCTGGCCGAGACCATCGCCCTGCTGCTGCCCGCCCCCACCCAGGCCCACGCGCTGACGCTGGCCGAGTGGATGGACACGCAGCTGCTGCCCCTGCGCGGTCTGCCGCCGCACGAGGCGGCGCAGCGCCTGCGCGCCCAGTGGGCGCTGCTGGCGCCCGAGGAGCGGCTGGTGTACTTCAAGCTCATCACCGGCGCCTTCCGCGTGGGCGTGTCCAAGCTGCAGATCACGCAGGCGCTGGCCGCCGTCAGCGGCGTGGACGCCAAGCGCATCGCCCAGCGGCTGATGGGCTACACCCACATCGGCGCCCGGCCCGCGGCGCAGGACTACCAGCGCTTGGTGCGGCCGGACGACGAGGCCGGGCAGCCGAGCAGCGCCGCGCTGCAGGAGGCCAGCGGCCACCCCTACCCCTTCTTCCTGGCGCACCCGCTGCAGCTGCCGCCGGCGCAGATGCACGAGGTGCTGGGCAGCCCGGATGACTGGCTGGTGGAGTGGAAGTGGGACGGCATCCGCGCCCAGCTGGTGCGCCGCGCCGGCGCCACCTGGCTGTGGTCGCGCGGCGAGGAGCTGGTGAGTGAGCGCTTCCCCGAGCTGCAGCAGCTGGGCGACGCCTTGCCCGACGGCACGGTGATCGACGGCGAGATCGTCGCCTGGCAGCACCCGCAGACGGCGCAGGGCAGCGACAGCCACGGCGGCGCCATCCCCGGCGCTGGCCGGGTACGCCCGTTTGCCGAGCTGCAAAAGCGCATCGGCCGCCGCACCCTGGGCGCCAAACTGCTGCGCGAGCTGCCCGTGGTGCTGATCGCCTACGACCTGCTGGAAGAGGCCGGCCAGGACCTGCGCGCCCTGCCCCAGCACGAGCGCCGCGCTCGGCTGCAGGCGCTGGTGGACGCTGCGGCCCACCCCGCCCTGCTGGCCAGCCCGCTGCTGCAGGGCGCCGGCTGGCAGGACCTGGCCGAGCGGCGCGAGCAGGCCCGCGCCCTGGGGGTGGAGGGCATGATGCTCAAGGGCCGCCACGCGCACTACGGCGTGGGCCGTACCAAGGACGTGGGCGTGTGGTGGAAGTGGAAGATCGACCCCTTGAGCGTGGACGCCGTGCTGATCTACGCCCAGCGCGGCCACGGCCGGCGCGCCAGCCTCTACACCGACTACACCTTCGCCGTCTGGGACCGCCCCGAGGGCGAGGAAGGCCGCGCCCTGGTGCCCTTCGCCAAGGCCTACTCCGGCCTGACGGACGCCGAGATCGCCCAGGTGGACGCGCTGATCCGCAGGAACACGGTGGAGAGCTTCGGCCCGGTGCGCAGCGTGCGGCCGGTGCTGGTGTTCGAGCTGGGCTTCGAGGGCATTGCCCGCAGCGGCCGGCACAAGAGCGGCATCGCCGTGCGCTTTCCGCGCATGCTGCGCTGGCGCCAGGACAAGCCGGTCGAAGAGGCCGACACGCTGCAGACGCTGGCGGCACTGCTGCCCCAGGAAGCGCCATGACCGCGCGCAGCGCCGGCGTCCTGGCTCCTCTCCCGCCAGCGGCAGCGGCAGCGGGAGGCTCCCGTGCCTGAAGCCCGCCGCCCCCAGGCCTCGCGCCCGGACGTGGCCGGCTGGTTCGCCGCGCACGGCTGGCGGCCCTTCGCCTTCCAGCGCCAGGTGTGGCGCGCCATGGCGGACGGCCGCTCGGGCCTGCTGCACGCCACCACGGGCGCCGGCAAGACCTATGCCGTCTGGCTGGGTGCGCTCCGGGCGCTGGCCGCTCAATACAAGCCAAAAAGGCCCGCAGCGCCCGCCAGTCAAGCGCCAGCAGCTATTGAAAAAGAAGCAAAACAACCCGCCGCCGAGCCGCTGACCGTGCTGTGGATCACCCCCATGCGGGCCCTGGCCGCCGACACGCTGAAGGCCCTGGCCGAGCCGCTGGGCGAGCTGGCGCGCGAGCACCCGCCGCTGGCGCGCTGGACGCTGGCCGCCCGCACCGGCGACACCGCCAGCGGGGAGCGCAGCGCCCAGGCACGCCGCCTGCCCACGGTGCTGGTGACCACGCCCGAGAGCCTGTCGCTGCTGCTGGCGCGTGCCGACGCGCACGAGCAGCTGTCGCGCGTGCGCCTGGTGGTGGCCGACGAATGGCACGAGCTGCTGGGCACCAAGCGCGGCGTGCAATTGCAGCTGGCACTGGCGCGGCTGGCAACGTGGAATCCATCGCTGATGGCCTGGGGCATGTCCGCCACGCTGGGCAACCTGCCCGAGGCCATGGACACGCTGCTCGCGCCGCTGGCCCTCGCGCAGGGCGGCGTCCTGGTGCAGGGCCGGGTGGACAAGACGCTGGTGGTGGACACACTGCTGCCGGAGGCGCCCGAGCGCTTTTCCTGGGCCGGCCACCTGGGCCTGCGCATGCTGCCGGCCGTGGTGGCGGAACTGGCGGCCAGCAGCACCACGCTGGTCTTCGTCAACGTGCGCTCGCAGGCCGAGCAGTGGTACCAGGCGCTGCTGGACGCGCGGCCCGACTGGGCCGGACAGATCGCCATCCACCACGGCTCGCTGGACCGCGCCGTGCGCGAGTGGGTCGAGGCGGGCCTCAAGAACGGCAGCCTGCGCGCCGTGGTCGCCACCTCCAGCCTGGACCTGGGGGTGGACTTCGCGCCCGTGGAGCGCGTGCTGCAGATCGGCTCGGCCAAGGGCGTGGCGCGCCTGCTGCAGCGCGCCGGGCGCTCGGGCCATTCGCCCGGGCGGCCCTCGCGCATCACGCTGGTGCCCACGCACAGCCTGGAGATCGTCGAAGCCGCCGCCGCCCGCGCCGCCGTGCGCGCGGCCCAGGTGGAGTCGCGCTCCTCGCCCGTGCAGCCCGTGGACGTGCTGGTGCAGCACCTGGTCACCGTGGCCCTGGGCGGCGGCTTCACGCCCGAGGCGCTGTACGCCGAGGTGCGCCGCACCTGGGCCTACCGCCAGCTGCCGCGCGCGGTGTGGGACTGGTGCCTGGCCTTCGCCAGCGGCGGCGGGCGGGCGCTGGCCGCCTACCCCGACTACCGCCGCGTGGTGCCGGACGACGACGGCATCTGGCGCGTGCCCGAGGCGCGCCTGGCGCGGCGCCACCGCGCCAACATCGGCACCATCGTCAGCGACGCCAGCATGTCCGTGCAAATCCTGCACGGCGCGCGGCTGGGCTCGATGGAGGAAAGTTTCTTGTCGCGCCTGTCGCCGGGCGACTGCTTCGTCTTCGCCGGCCAGGTGCTGGAGCTGGTGCGCATCGAGCAGATGACGGCCTACGTGCGCCGCGCGCCGCGCACGCGCGCCACCGTGCCGCGCTGGGCCGGCTCGCGCATGCCGCTGTCCACCGTGCTGGCGGACTTCGTGGTGCAGCAGCTGGCGCAGGCCGCCGATGGCCGCTACACCAGTCCCGAGCTGCGCGCCGTGCGCGGCCTGCTGCAGCTGCAGCAGCGCTGGTCGCAGCTGCCCACGCCCGCCACGCTGCTGGCCGAGACGCTGCGCACGCGCGAGGGCTGGCACCTGTTTTTGTACCCCTTCGCCGGCCGGCACGCGCACATGGGCCTGGCCAGCCTGCTGGCCTGGCGCGCGGCGCAGCACGAGGCGGGCACGTTCTCCATCGCCGTGAACGACTACGGCCTGGAGCTGCTCAGCGCCACGCCGCGCGACTGGGCGGCGCTGCTGCCCGACCTGCTGCGCGCCGAACCCGACCCGGCCGCCGAAGCGGCTGCCGCGCCACCGCAGGACGCGGGCGAGATCGCCGTGCGCAACACCGCCAACGCGCAGAACGCGCCGGAGGAGGGCACTGCCGACCCGGCGCGGCGCGCCCTGCTGCACGAGGTGCTGGCCAGTCTGAACGCCACCGAGATGGCACGCCGGCGCTTTCGCGAGATCGCCCGCGTGGCCGGGCTGATCTTCCAGAGCCACCCGGGCGAGCAGCGCAGCGCGCGCCAGCTGCAGGCCTCGGCGCAGCTGTTCTTCGAGGTCTTTCGCAAGTACGACAGCGGCAACCTGCTGCTGCGCCAGGCCAGTGACGAGGTGCTGAGCCAGGAGCTGGACGTGGCCGAGCTGCTGGCCGCCCTGCGCCGCATGCAGGCGCAGCGGCTCACCGTCTGCGCCCTGGCGCGGCCCGGGCCGCTGGCCTTTCCGCTGATGGTCGAACGCTTTCGCGAAAAGCTCAGCAACGAGGCCCTGGCCGACCGCATCGCCCGCATGCTGGGCGACCTGGAGGCCGCCGCCGACACGCGCGGCCCGGCGCCGCCGGTGCGCGTGCAGGACGTGGTGCCGCCCGACCCGCCCCAGCGCCGCTCCCGGCGCGCAGCCCCTGCCACCGCTGCGCCGGCTGACGAGGCCGGGGCCGCGCCCTCGATCGCCGCCGCGCTGGACTTCAGCCTGTCCGCGGCGGGCGAGTCCGACACCGCCCGGCCCGCGCGCACCCCGCGCCGCCGGCGCCCCTCGCGGCCCCTGCCAAGGCTTTGAACGCGTTGACCCGAAAAACACGCCGAATGCTGCCCCCGCCCGCTCTGGAAACAGCGGCGCCCGCCATCATCTGCAGCTGTTGGCAGCGCCTGTTTCCATGCCTCCCCGCGCCCGAAAAAGTCAATCAAATCGCCCTCCAGCGCTTGCCAGTCAAGCGCGGACAGCTATCAACGCCATAGCAATACCGGCAGAAGAACCCTCTTTCGTGCAAGACCCCCGCCTCTACATCCGGGCTGCCCCCGGCGCAGACCTCGTGCCGCTGCCCGAGCACGCCCTGTGGTGGCCGCTGGCGCGCACGCTGTTCGTGGCCGACGTGCACCTGGGCAAGGCGGCCACCTTCCGCGCGCGCGGCCTGCCGGTGCCGGCAGGCACCACGGCGGCCAACCTGGCGCGGCTGTCGGCGCTGCTCACGGGCCTGGGCGCCGAGCGGCTGATCGTGCTGGGCGACTTTCTGCACGCCGCCGAGGCGCAGACGCCAGCGCTGCTGGCGCAGCTGGCCCAGTGGCGCGGCCACCATGCCGCCGTGGGCATGACGCTGGTGCGCGGCAACCACGACCGGCACGCCGGCGAGCCGCCGCCGCACCTGCGCATCGCGGTGGTCGACGAGCCCCATGTGCCCTACCCCGGCATCGCGCTGGCCTGCTGCCACCATCCGCAGCAGCTGGCCGGCCACACGGTGCTGGCCGGGCACGTGCACCCGGCCGTGCTGCTGCAGGGGCGCGGGCGCGACGCGCTGCGCCTGCCCGCCTTCTGCCACGACCCGGGCCTGGTGCTGCTGCCCGCCTTCGGCGATTTCACGGGCGCGCACACGCTGGGCGGCGGCGTGTCGCGCCAGCTCTATGCCGTAGGCGGAGACAAGGTGTGGAAGCTGCCGGCCTACACCTGAGGCGCCGGCTGTGGCGCTGCGGCCTTCAGCGCTGCCAGCCGCGTGCCAGCACGGGCGTATCCGGCAGCTCGTTGCCCGGGGCGCCGCCATCCGCGGACGCAGGAAAGTGCTCCACCAGCAGGGCGGACACTTCGGCGAGGGCCTGCGTCAGCCCGTCCTCGTAGCGGCCGGCGCGGAAGGCCTCGGCCATGTGCTCGGCCATGGCGCGCCAGGCCTCGCGCGGCACGGCCCGCGCCAGGGCGCGGTCGGCCACGATTTCGATGGCGCGCTCGGCCAGCAGCAGGTAGATCAGCACGCCGTTGTTGTGCTCGGTGTCCCACACGCGCAGCTTGCCGAACTGGGTCACGGCGCGCTCGCGCACGCTGGCCGCGCGCCACAGGTAGGACAGCGGCAGGCCGCCCTCGATGCAGATGCGGACCTGCCCCGTGTGGCGCCGCTCGCTGGCGGCCACGCGCGCGCCCAGGCGTTCCAGCATGTCGGCCGGCAGGGCGCGCTGCAGGCCGCCGTCGGCCCAGCGGTGGCGCAGCAGGCGGGCCAGCCGCCGCCACAGGCCCGGTGGCGCGGGTGGTGTGTTGCTGTTGTCTGTCATCGCCGCCCCTTTACCAGCCACCCGAGGCGCCGCCGCCGCCGAAGCTGCCGCCGCCCCCCGAGCTGAAACCGCCCCCGCCGCCAAAGCCGCCGCCCCCGCCGAAGCCACCACCACCAAAACCGCCCCGGCCGCCGCCACCGCCGCCATTCCAGATGATGGGCACGCCGCGGCCGGCAAACAGCGCCACGTACAGCAGCGCCGCCACGCCGGCGCCCAGCGCCAGCAGCACGCTGGTCGTGAACCAGAAGGCCAGCGCCCCGGCCCCGGCGCCCATGACCAGGCCGCCCAGGCGCGGGCCGGCCAGGGCGCGCAGCACCGGCCCGGCCACCATCACGGCGAAGAACAAAAAGATGGCCAGGTCGTGCGCGCCTGCGCCGCCCGCGGCGCGCCGCTGCTCGCCGGCATCGGGCAGCGGCAGTGCCTCGCCGGCAATGCGCGCGCCGATCTGCTGCACCGCCGCCTGCAGGCCGCCGGCATAGTCGCCCTCGCGAAAGCGCGGGGCCATGGCGCCGTCGATGATGCGCGCGGCGGCGATGTCGGGGATGGCGCCCTCCAGCGCCCGCGCCACCTCGATGCGCATGCGCCGGTCGTCCTTGGCGACCACGATCAGCACGCCGTCGCCCACGTCCTTGCGGCCGATCTTCCAATTGTCGGCCACGCGGTGGGCAAACGCAGCGATGTCCTCCGGCGCGGTGCTGGGCACCATCAGCACCACCACCTGGGAGCCGTGCGTGCGTTCGATCTCGGCCAGCTGGGCCTGCAGGCTGGTGCGCTGGCCCTCGCCCAGGGTGGCGGTCTCGTCGATCACGCGCGAGGACAGCGCCGGCACGGCACGCGGCGCCTGCTGGGCCTGCGCGCCGCCCAGCCCGGCAACTATCAAAACGAGAGCTGCCAGCGCTTGCAGGACAAGGGCTAGAGGCATATTTTGCTTGTATTTTCAGGGCTTGGATGCGGGCGCGGGCCGCGAGAAGTCGACCTGCGGCGGCGTGCTGATCTGCGCCTCGTTCTGCACCGTGAAGTTGGGCTTGGGTTCGTAGCTGAAGACCTTGGCCGTCAGGTTGGTGGGGAAGCTGCGCGCCAGCACGTTGTACTGCTGCACCGTCTCGATGTAGCGGTTGCGCGCCACGGTGATGCGGTTTTCCGTGCCCTCCAGCGTCACGCGCAGGTCGCGAAAGCCCTGGTTGGCCTGCAGCTGCGGGTAGCGCTCGGCCACCACCATCAGGCGGCTCAGGGCGCCGGACAGCTCGCCCTGCGCCTGCTGGAATTTGTTGAACGCCTCGGGGTTGTTCAGCGTCTCGGGCGTGACCTGGATGGAGGTGGCCTTGGCGCGCGCCTCGATCACGCGGGTGAGCGTGTCCTGCTCGAACTGCGCCTCGCCCTTGACGGTGGCGACGATGTTGGGCACCAGGTCGGCGCGGCGCTGGTACTGGTTGAGCACCTCGCTCCAAGCGGACTTGGTCTGCTCGTCCAGGCGCTGGAAGTCGTTGTAGCCGCAGCCCGTGAGGGCAGCAGCGGCGGCAAGGGTGGCGATGAGTCGTTTCATGGTGCAGCGGGCGTGTAGGTGGTTGTTCGTTGTGGACGGGCCCCTCGGGCCCGGCAAAGTATGTACCGGGCGCAGGCGTGCTCCGCGTCGGCGGAGGGCGACAGATGAGACACGGCCGGGACGGCCACCGGATGTGACAGCGGTATCAAAGTGGCGACGCGCGGCGCGCCTACAGCCAGGCGCATAGGTCCTGCGAGCATGGAGGGTCGTTGTTTCACAGAACATTGGAGGACCGCACCATGGCTTTTTTCCGTCTTCAGCGCACCGCGGCCACGCTGGCCGCCGCCGGTCTGGCCCTGAGCGGGGCCGTCTGGGCCCAGGGCTCGCCGCCCGATGTGGCGCCGCCCACCTCGGCCGTCACCTCGCCCAACACGCCGCCGGCCACCGGCAGCAGCGGCAGCCAGAGCGGCGGCACGCCGGCCACCAACCGCACCGCGCCCGCACCCTCTGGCGCCACAGGCGCGGCACCGGCCGCCCCGGCGGCCAGCGCGTCCAAGCCGGCGCACGCCGATGCGTCCTTCATGGATGACGCGGCCCACGCCGGCCACTACGAAGTCGAGGCCGCCAAGCTGGCGCTGCAAAAGGGCCAGAGCGACGCCGTCAAGAGCTTTGCCCAGCGCATGATCGATGACCACACGGCCGCCGCGCAGCAGCTGCAGGCCCTGGCTTCGGCCAAGAACCACAAGCTGCCCGACGGCCCGTCGATGGTGCAAAAGGGCAAGCTCAAGCTGCTCTCCACGCACGAGGGCGCCAAGTTCGACAAGAGCTACATCGATAGCCTGGGCCCCAAGGCCCACCGCGACACCATCAAGCTGTTCGAGAAGGCCGCCAGCAAGGGGCATGACGCGGATGTGAAGGCCTTCGCCGACAAGACCCTGCCCACGCTGCGTGAGCACCTGACGCTGGCCGAGCAGCTGGACCAGAGCATGAACGGCAAGGACCAGAAGAACGCCACGCACGACGCGCCGCGCTACAACAAGGACGGCACGCCGAAGAAGTAAGGCGCCAGCAAGCCGAGGGCCGCAGCGGTCAGCCGGCGCGCAGCCGCTGGCCCTGCACGAACACGCCCAGTTCGCCCGGTGCGAAGGCGGTCCACTGCTCGTTGTTGGTCAGCGGCGCGGTGGCGATGACGGCCACGCGGTCGCTGGGCGTGGTCAGCGGCTCGAAATCCACCTGCAGATCCTCGTCGGCCAGCCGGGCCACGGCGAAGGGGTGGTGGCGCTCGATGTAATGCAGATGGGTGCTGGCGTGCGCCCACAGCGCCTGGCCGTTGGACAGCAGGAAGTTGAAGGTGCCGTGCGGCGCGATGTGCGCGGCCAGTTCCTGCAGGGTCAGCGTCAGCTCTTGCACCGGCGGCATGCCGGCGTGCGACTTGGACAGCTCCTGCATCAGCCAGCAGAAGGCGTGCTCGCTGTCGGTGGTGCCCACCGGGTGGAAGTGCCCGTGCAGCCGCGGGCGGAAGTCCTTCAGATCGCCGTTGTGCGCGAACACCCAGTAATGGCCCCACAGCTCGCGCACGAAGGGGTGGCAGTTGGCCAGCTGCACGGCGCCTTGCGTCGCCTTGCGGATGTGGGAGATGACGTTGCAGCTCTTGATGGGATAGCGGCGGATCAGCTCGGCCACGGGCGAATCTAGCGCCCGGGCGTGGTCCACGAAATGGCGCACACCCTGGCCCTCGAAGAAGGCGATGCCCCAGCCATCTGTATGGTCGGCCGTGCGCCCGGCGCGCTGGGCGAAGCCGGTGAAGCTGAACGTCACGTCCGTGGGCGTGTTGGCGTTCATGCCCAGGAGCTGGCACATGGGGCGTTGCTCTAAAGGCTGCTTATTGACGGTCCAGCCAGAGCTTGCCGCCCGTGGCCCAGTTTTCACGCTTGACGTCGGTGATCAAGATGTCCACCGACTCGGGCGAGCCGCCCAGCACCTCGACGGAGACGCGGGTGATCTCCTCGGCCAGCTTGCGCTTTTGCTCGACGGTGCGGCCTTCCATCATTTCGATGTGGTAGGTGGGCATGGGGTGGGCTCCTCAAAAGGGTGGTGACGAAGGCGGAATCTTATCGGCGGCCGCGGCCGGCACTTCGCGTGCACAGTGCGGGCAGATGCAGCGCTTGCCGCGCTGCGGCTCGGGCACCCGGGCCAGCGCCGCGCGCGAGACGGGGGCAGCCATGCACCAGCAGTCTGCCGCGGGCAGGCCGGCGGCCATGGCGCAGGCATTGGCCTGGCCGCACAGCGGGCAGAGCGTGGTGTCGATGGCAGGCATGGCCACAAGTGTAGGGCGCCAAAGACAACGGCACCCGCAGGTGCCGTTGTAGAAGAAAAGTGGTTGCAGCGCCCGTCCGACAAGCGCCGCCAGCTACTTTTTCAATAGCGCATCAGCGCTGCGCCGTGCCGGCCTTCACCTTCAGGCGCCAGGCGTGCAGCAGCGGCTCGGTGTAGCCGCTGGGCTGCTCCACGCCCTTGAAGACCAGATCGCAGGCGGCCTGGTAGGCGGCGGAGACGGCAAAGCGGCCGGCCATCTTCTGGTACAGCGGGTCGCCGGCGTTCTGCGCGTCCACCTTGGCGGCCATGCGCTCGAACGTGGCGCGCACCTGGGCCTCGGTCACCACGCCGTGCAGCAGCCAGTTGGCCACGTGCTGGCTGGAGATGCGCAGCGTGGCGCGGTCTTCCATCAAGCCGATGTCGTTGATGTCGGGCACCTTGGAGCAGCCCACGCCCTGGTCGATCCAGCGCACCACGTAGCCCAGGATGCCCTGGATGTTGTTGTCCAGCTCCTGCTGCTTTTCCTCGTCGGACCAGTTCGGGTTGGCGCTGACGGGCACCGTGAGCAGGCCGGTCAGCAGGTTGTCGCGTTCGGCCTCGGCGTCCACCTTCAGCAGTTCGGCCTGCACGTCCTTCACGTTGACCTGGTGGTAGTGCAGCGCGTGCAGCGTGGCGCCCGTAGGGTTGGGCACCCAGGCGGTGTTGGCGCCGGCCTTGGGGTGGCCGATTTTTTGCTCCAGCATGGCCTTCATGAGGTCGGGCGCGGCCCACATGCCCTTGCCGATCTGCGCACGGCCGGACAGGCCCATGGACAGGCCCACCAGCACGTTGTTGCGCTCGTAGGCCTGGATCCAGGCGCTGGTCTTCATGTCGCCCTTGCGGATCATCGGGCCGGCCTGCATGGCGGTGTGCATCTCGTCGCCGGTGCGGTCCAGGAAACCGGTGTTGATGAAGGCCACGCGCGCCGGTGCGGCGGCGATACAGGCCTTCAGGTTGACCGAGGTGCGGCGCTCCTCGTCCATGATGCCCAGCTTGACGGTGTTCTCGGGCAGGCCCAGCACCTGCTCCACGCGGCCGAACAGCTCGTTGGCGAAGGCCGCCTCGGCCGGGCCGTGCATCTTGGGCTTGACGATGTAGACGCTGCCGGTGCGCGAGTTGCGCAGGCCGTTCGCGCCGTGGCCCTTCAGGTCGTGGATGGCGATCGCCGTGGTGACCATGGCGTCCAGGATGCCCTCGGGGATTTCCTTGCCCTCGGCGCCCCAGAGGATGGCCGGGTTGGTCATCAGGTGGCCGACGTTGCGCAGGAACATGAGCGAGCGGCCATGCAGCTTGACCGGCTGGCCGTCGGCACCGGTGTACTCGCGGTCCGGGTTCAGGCCGCGCGTCAGGGCCTTGCCGTCCTTCTGGAACGTCTCGGTCAGCGTACCCTTCAGGATGCCCAGCCAGTTGCGGTAGCCCAGGGTCTTGTCCTCCGCGTCCACGGCGGCCACCGAGTCCTCCAGGTCGAGGATGGTGGACAGCGCGGCCTCCACCACCACGTCGGACACGCCGGCCGCGTCGCCCTTGCCAATGGGCGTGGCGCGATCGATGCGGATGTCGATGTGCAGGCCATTGTTGACCAGCAGCACGGACTTCGGGTCGCCCGCCTCGCCCTGGTAGCCGACGAACTGCGCCGCGTCCTTCAGGCCGGTAGTGGCGCCGTCCTTCAGGCTGACCACCAGCCGGCCGCCCTCTATACGGTAGCCGGCCGCATCCTTGTGCGAACCCTGCGCCAGCGGCGCGGCCTGGTCCAGGAAGTTGCGGGCAAAGGCAATCACCTTCTCGCCGCGCTGGGGGTTGTAGCCGCGGCCCTTCTCGGCGCCATCGGCCTCGTCGATCACGTCGGTGCCGTACAGCGCGTCGTACAGCGAACCCCAGCGCGCGTTGGCGGCATTCAGGGCGTAGCGGGCGTTCAGGATGGGCACCACCAGCTGCGGGCCGGCCTGTTGCGCCAGCTCGGCGTCCACGTTCGTGGTGGTGGCCTGCGCGTCCTTCGGGGCCTCGACCAGATAGCCGATCTGCGTCAGGAACTGGCGGTAGGCGGCCATGTCCTTGATGGGGCCGGGGTTGGCCTTGTGCCAGGTGTCCAGCTCTTTTTGCAGGCGGTCGCGCTCGGCGAGCAGGGCAGCGTTCTTGGGCGCCAGGTCGGCCACGATGGCGTCGAAGCCCTTCCAGAAGGCCTCGGGCGACACGCCGGTGCCCGGCAGGACCTCCTGGTTGATGAAGTCGTGCAGTTCACCTGCTACCTGCAGGCCGTGGACTTGGGTACGTGCGGTCATGTGGATCAACCCCCTTGCAAAACAGTTGGACGATGAGAAGGGCAGGGCCTGCAAAAGGCAAGCCCTGCCCGCAAAAAAAGCCTTGTTGCACACTCTATTGGAAATATTTCTATCCATAAAGAAGCGCAATATCTCTTAACTAATGACTTTTTTGCAAAAATCAACCACACTGTGAACACAGCCTGGCCGCAGCCGCCTGCGGACGGGCAGAGAATTCAAAAAATATAGCTATCCGCGCTTATTCCACGTGCGCTAGAGCCTGTTTTCATACATAAACCTCCGCCCTTCTCTTTCGCCCACTGCCGCCACACCATGGACAAACTCAAAGCCTTCGAGTCCTTCGTCTCCGTGGCCACGCGCGGCAGCCTGACGGCGGCGGCACGTGCCGAGGGCGTGGCCCCGGCCATCATGGGCCGGCGCCTGGACGCGTTGGAGGAGCACTTGGGCGTCAAGCTGCTGATGCGCACCACGCGGCGCATCACCCTCACGCACGAGGGCAGCGCCTTTCTTGAGGACTGCCAGCGCCTGCTGGCCGACGTGGCCAATGCCGAGGCCAGCGTCTCGGCCGGCGGCCTCAAGGCCACGGGCCACCTGCGCATCACCGCGCCCGCCGGCTTCGGGCGCCGGCACGTGGCGCCGCTGGTGCCGCTGTTTCGCGACCTGCACCCGGACGTGACCATCTCGCTGAACCTGTCCGACCGCGTGGTGGACCTGGCCGGCGAGGGCTATGACTGCGCCGTGCGCGTGGGCGACCTGCCGGACTCGTCGCTGGTCAGCGTGCGCATGGCCGACAACCGGCGCCTGTGCGTGGCCACGCCCGAATACCTGCGCCGTCGCGGCACGCCGCAGCATCCGGGTGAACTGGCCCAGCACGACTGCCTGACGCTGTCCAGCGACGCCTCGCAAACGCGTGGCTGGGCGTTTCGCGTTCCGCGAACCGCCAGCGGGCAAGAACGGGAAGGCGCCCTTGCGGGCGCGGGCGTGCCGCGGGGCGACGGGGGCGGCGACGAGGTGGTGCACTTCAAGCCGGGCGGTCCGCTGGACTGCTCGGACGGGCAGGTGCTGCACGACTGGTGCCTGGGCGGCTGGGGCATCGCCTGGCGCAGCACCTGGGAGGTGGAGTCGGAGATCGCCGCCGGGCGCCTGTGCGCCGTGCTGGAAGACTTCGCCGCGCCGCCCAACGGCATCTACATGGTCTTTCCGCAACGCAAGCACCTGCCGCTGCGCGTGCGCCTGTGGATCGACTACCTGAGGCAACATTACGCCCAGAGCGACTTCTGGGCGCGCGGCCCGGCGCCGTGAGCCCTTCTCCTTCCTCCACTCGCCCCGAGCACCTGCCATGACCACCGAAGCCCTGCTGGCCTATGCCCACATCCTGTCCATCCTGATGATGGCGACCTTCCTGGCCAGCGAGACCGCGCTGTGCCGCAGCGAATGGATGAACGCCAAGGTGGTGGAGCGCCTGGCGCGGGTGGACCTGCTGTACGGCATCTCCGCGCTGTGCGTGCTGGCCTCGGGCCTGGCGCGCACCTGGTGGGGCATCAAGGGCGCGGGTTGGTACTGGTCGCAGCCGCTGCTGCACGCCAAGGTCACGCTGTTCGTGGTGATCGGCGCGATGTCCCTCGTGCCGACCCTGCGCTTTCTGGCCTGGCGCCGCGCGCTGCGGGCTGATGGCAGCCTGCCCACGCCCGAGCAGGTGCGCGCCACGCGCCGCATCGTCATGATCGAGGCGCACCTGGTGGCGGTGATCCCGCTGCTGGCCGTCTTCCTGGCGCGCGGTGTGGGCACGCGCTGAGCGCACCCATCAAAAAGAAAAACCCCGCGACGCGGGGCTTCTGGTGGGTGGTGCCGAAGACCGCCCTCAGGCGGGCTTGTTCGACAGGCACTCCTTCATGAAGGCCTTGCGCTCGTCGCCCTTCAAATCCTTCGTCTTGGCTTCGGCGTTGCAGCTGGTCATCTTGTCCTGCTGCTTTTCCTGCTTGTTGGCGCTCAGGCAAGTCTTCATGAAGGCCTTGCGCTCGTCGCCCTTCAGGTCCTTGGCCTTGGCGTCGGCGTTGCAGGCCGTCATCTTCGCCTGCTGGGCGGTGGGGGCCTTCTTGGCGGCAGGGGCGCTTGCGGCGTCGGCCGCGGCAGGGGCTGCCAACGCGGGCAGGGCGAGGCCGGCAAGGGCCAGGCAGGTAAGCAGGTTCTTCAGCATGATGGAATGGGCTCCAGCGAAGGTTGGGATCAGTCGACCGCGGCGGCGCGCCGCGGCCAGGCAGCATAGCCCCGGCGGCACCGGGGGCTCCCCGTAAAATCCCGCCCCATCATGCTGAGTGTCAAACAGGAATTGCTCACGGCGCTGGCCGGCGAGCTGGAGCGGCTGCAGCCCGGCGCGGGCGCGCGCGCTGCCTTTGAAAACCCCAAGGTCGCGGCCCATGGCGACTTCGCCTGCACCGCGGCCATGCAGCTGGCCAAGCCCCTCAAGGCCAACCCGCGCCAGCTGGGCGAGCAGCTCAAGGACGCGCTGGCCGCCACGCCCGCCTTCGCGCGCTGGACGGATGCCATCGAGATCGCCGGCCCCGGCTTTCTGAACATCCGCCTGAAGCCCGAAGCCAAGCAGCAGGTGGTGCGCGAGGTGCTCGAGCAGGGCGAGCGCTACGGCTGGCAGCCGGCGCGCAGCGAGAAGGTGATCGTCGAGTTCGTCTCCGCCAACCCCACCGGCCCGCTGCACGTGGGCCACGGCCGCCAGGCGGCGATCGGCGACGCCATCAGCCACCTGTACGCCACCCAGGGCTGGCAGGTGCACCGCGAGTTCTATTACAACGACGCGGGCGTGCAGATCGACACGCTCACCAAGAGCACGCAGCTGCGCGCTCAAGGGCTGAAGCCGGGCGACGCCGGCTGGCCCGAGGCGGCATACAACGGCGACTACATCCAGGACATCGCAGACGCCTACCTGGCCGGCGCCACGGTGCACGCCGACGACCGCGCGTTCACTGCCAGCGGCGACGCGCAGGATTACGAGGGCATCCGCCAGTTCGCCGTGGCCTATCTGCGCGCCGAGCAGGACAAGGACCTGCAGGCCTTCAACCTGAAGTTCGACGAGTACTACCTGGAGTCCAGCCTCTACGAGCGCGGCTACGTGGAGGACACCGTGCGCCGCCTGGTCGCCAGCGGCCACACCTATGAGCAGGACGGCGCGCTGTGGCTGCGCACCACGGACTTCGGCGACGACAAGGACCGGGTGATGCGCAAGTCCGATGGCACCTACACCTACTTCCTGCCCGACGTCGCCTACCACATCCAGAAATTCCAGCGCGGCTACACGCGCGCCGTGAACATCCAGGGCACGGACCACCACGGCACCATCGCCCGCGTTCGCGCCGGCCTGCAGGCGGTGGGCGTGGGTATCCCCCAGGGCTACCCGGACTACGTGCTGCACACCATGGTGCGCGTGGTCAAGGGCGGCGAGGAGGTGAAGATCAGCAAGCGCGCCGGCAGCTACGTCACGCTGCGCGACCTGATCGAATGGACCAGCCGCGACGCGGTGCGCTTCTTCCTGCTGTCGCGCAAGCCCGACACCGAGTACACCTTCGACGTGGACCTGGCCGTGGCGCAGAACAACGACAACCCGGTGTACTACGTGCAGTACGCCCATGCGCGCATCAGCTCGGTGCTGCGCGGCTGGCGCGAGGACTACGACGTGGGCCAGCTGCGGGACGTGGACCTGTCCCCCCTGCAGGGCCCGCAAGCCCAGGCGCTGATGCTGCTGCTGTCGCGCTACCCCGAGATGCTCACCGCCGCCGCGGCCAGCAACGCGCCGCACGACGTGACCTTCTACCTGCGCGAGCTGGCCGCCAGCTACCACAGCTACTACGACGCCGAGCGCATCCTGGTCGATGACGAGGCCGTCAAGCTGGCCCGCCTGGCCCTGGTCGCGGCCACCGCCCAGGTGCTGCACAATGGCCTGGCGGTGCTGGGTGTGTCTGCGCCAGCCAGAATGTAAGTGACCACTGATATGAAAAAACAGCAACGCGGCGGCACCATCGTGGGCTTCATCCTCGGGGTGATCGTGGGCCTGGGCGCGGCGCTGGCCGTGGCCGTCTACGTGACCAAGGTGCCCGTGCCCTTCCTGACCAAGGCCAGCCCGCGCGCCTCCGACCAGGACGAGGCCCAGCGCAACAAGAACTGGGACCCCAACGCCCCGCTGTACGGCAAGAACCCGGCGCGCCCGCAGCAGCCCCCCACACCTGCGCCCGACAGCGCCCCGGGCTCCACCATCGTGGCACCCGCCGTGGTCGGCGGGACGCCGGCGGCCAATGCCGCCTCCGCGCCGCTCCCGGCCGCCAGCCGCGCCCAGGCCGGCGCATCGGGTGACCCGCTGGGCGACCTGGCGCGCGCGCGCGCCGGCGCCCCCGAGCCCAAGCCGGCCGCAGCCGCCGGTGCCGACCCCTTCGACTACTTCGTGCAGGCCGGGGCCTTCCGCACCCAGCAGGACGCCGACGCCCAGCGAGCCAAGCTCGCCATGCTGGGCTGGGAGGCCCGCGTGAGTGAGCGCGAACAAAACGGCCGCACCGTGTTCCGCGTACGGGTGGGCCCGTTCAGCAAGCGCGACGATGCCGAGTCGCTGAAGCAAAAGCTCGACGGCGCGGGCGTCGAATCCGCGCTGGTGCGCGTGCAGCGCTAAGAATGTGTTCACGATCTCTGCGCGGAGGGGTGCGGGATGCGAATCGGGATGCACTGCGAGGCGCAGACCGCAGCGATAGCGCGCGCTATCGCGAGGCTTTGCAACGACGCAGGGCGCCCGAGGTCGCGACCGCACACTCGCGCGGAAATCGTGAACACGTTCTAAGGCCTGCCGCGCCCGCCGGAGTCCCGCCTGCGGAACCTTTGCGGGCCTGGCACAGTCCATTCCACCCATTGAAGCAGCCAACGGAGTCAACCGTCTTATGAACCGTCGTGAGTTTTCCCTGTCCACCGCCTCGGTGCTCGCCATCTCTGCGCTGGGCCTGCCACTGGCCACGCCCGCCCTGGCGCAGGCGCCGCGCCAGTTCAAGGAGGGCAAGGATTACGTGCGCCTGTCCAAGCCCGTGCCCAGCGACCCGGGCGCCGGCAAGGTCGAGGTGATCGAGTTCTTCTGGTACAGCTGCTCGCACTGCAACGCCTTCGAGCCGACGTTCGACGCATGGGCCAAGGCCGCGCCCAAGAACCTGGTCATCCGTCGCATTCCCGTCGCTTTCAACGCCAGCTTCGCGCCGCAGCAAAAGCTCTACTACACCCTGGAAGGCATGGGCAAGCTGCCCGAGCTGCACGCCAAGGTTTTCCGGGCCGTGCACGTGGAAAAGCTGCCGCTGAACAAGGACGAGCTGATCTTCGACTGGATCGGCAAGCAGGGCGTGGACGTGGCCAAATTCAAGGAGGTGTACAACTCCTTCACCGTGTCCAACCAGGTGCGCAAGGCCACGCAGCTGCAAAACGACTACCAAGTGGAGGGCGTGCCCTCCATGGGCGTGGCCGGCCGCTACTACACCGACGGCACCATGGCCGGCAACATGGAAAGCGTGCTGCGCGTGGTGGAGCACTTGGCCGCCCAGGCGCCCAAGAGCTGATCCGCCGGCCGCTTCCCCCGGCCATCGAAGGCGCGCCACGGGCGCGCCTTTTTTCTTGGCCGCCCAGGCAAATCACGGTGGCTACAATGAACGCAAGATTCGTGCCCCCCATGAACCATCGACTGCTCTCCCTATCCCTGTGCGCCGCGCTGGCGCTGGCGCCGGCCGCGCGGGCGGAAAAGGCCGACCGCAACAAGCCCATGAACATCGAGGCCGATGCGCTGCGCCATGACGAGCTGCAGCAGACCACGGTGTTCACCGGCCACGTCGTCATGACCAAGGGCTCCATCGTGCTGCGCGGCGCACGCCTGGAGGTGCACCAGGACCCGGACGGCTACCAAAGCGGCATCGTCACCGCCGAGGCTGGCAAGCGCGCTTTCTTCCGGCAAAAGCGCGATACCGCGCCCGGCGCCCCCGACGAGTTCGTCGAGGGCGAGGCCGAGCGCATCGAGTACGACGGCCGCGCCGACGTGGTGCGTCTCATCCGCCGCGGCGAGCTGCGCCGCTACCGGGGCGCCACGCTCAGCGATGAGCTGACCGGCGCACGCATCGTCTACAGCAACGTCACGGACGTGTTCACCGTCGAGGGCGGCGCCCCCACGGCGAACACCAGCGCCGGCGGCCGCGTGCGCGCCGTGATCGCGCCGCGCGAGACGGCACCCTCCGCCGCCACGCCGGCCCCCGCTCCCGCCCCGGCACTGCGCCCCAGCAGCGAGCTGGGCGGCGGCAAGCAGTGATGGCGCCAGGCACGACGGGCGCCGCGCCGGCCGAGACCGCCCCCAGCCGGCTGCAGGCGCGCCACCTGCAAAAGTCCTACGGCGGGCGCCAGGTCGTCAAGGACGTGTCGCTGTCGGTGCAAAAGGGCGAGGTCGTGGGCCTGCTTGGGCCCAACGGCGCGGGCAAGACCACTTCGTTCTACATGATCGTGGGCCTGGTGCGTTGCGACGGCGGCGCCATCGGCATCGACGAGCACGACGTGACCAGCATGCCCATTCACCGCCGCTCGCGGCTGGGTCTGTCCTACCTGCCGCAGGAGGCATCCATCTTCCGCAAGCTCAGCGTGCAGGACAACGTGCGCGCCGTGCTGGAGCTGCAGCGCGGCGAGGACGGCCGCGCGCTGCCGCGCGCCGAGATCGAGCAGCGCCTGACGGGCCTGCTGCAGGAGCTGCGCGTGGAGCATCTGCGCGAGTCGCCAGCGCTGGCGCTGTCCGGCGGCGAGCGCCGGCGCGTGGAGATCGCCCGGGCCCTGGCCACGCAGCCGCGCTTCATCCTGCTGGACGAGCCGTTCGCCGGCATCGACCCCATCGCCGTGATCGAGATCCAGCGCATCATCGGTTTTCTGAAGGCGCGCGGCATCGGAGTGCTCATCACCGATCACAACGTGCGCGAGACGCTGGGCATCTGCGACCACGCCTTCATCATCAGCGATGGCAGCGTGCTGGCCCAGGGCACGCCCTCCGAGATCGTGGACAACGCCGAAGTGCGCCGGGTGTACCTGGGCGAGCACTTCCGCATGTGAGGGCGCAAGCTGCCATGGCCTGCCGCCGCGCACCGCCGATGCCGGCGCCGCCCATGACGGCGGCGGCGCACGGCGGCGCCGCCCGATGAACCGCCCCACGCTGGCCCTGCGCGTCTCGCAGCAGCTGGCGCTCACCCCGCAGCTGCAGCAATCCATCCGCCTGCTGCAGCTGTCCACTCTGGAGCTGGCCCAGGAGGTGGGCCAGATGCTGGCCGACAACCCCTTCCTGGAAGAGGCCGAGGATGGCGCGCCGGACACTATCGATTCAGTAGCTGCCAGCGCAGAACTGGCGCGCACTACAGGCCAACATGATGCCGAAGCGCCGGAAGGCGCCGCCGACCCCGGCCTGGACGCCCCCGAGCCCGCCGGCCTGCCCGACGCTCCAGAGCGCCTGGACTGGGAGGGCGAAGCCAACGGCCCCGACAGCGACTGGGGCAGCAGCGGCGACAGCCCCGCACGCGCCGGCAGCAGCGGCAGCGACACCGAGGGCGACGCCATCGACCTGGCGCGCAGCCACGAGACCCTGGTCGAGCACCTGAGCCGCCAGGCGCTGCTGCTGCGCCTGTCGCCGGAGGAAGCGGCGGCGCTGGCGCTGCTCATCGGCTCGCTGAACGACGACGGCTACCTGGAAGAACCCCTGCCCGCCCTGGCCGACAGCCTGCTGGGCGAGCACTGGGAGCACGAACGGTACGAGGAGCTGCTGCACCAGCTGACTCTGGCCCTGGGCCTGCTGCAAAGCCTGGAGCCCACCGGCGTGGGCGCGCGCGACCTGGCCGAATGCCTGACGCTGCAGCTGCAGGCCCAGCTGCAGCAGGCCGGCCCGGCCGATGCACCCACCGTGCAGGCTGCGCTGGCCATTTGCCGACAGCCGCTGGACTGGCTGGCCCGGCGCGACGTGCGCCGCCTGTCGCAGGCCTGTGGCGCCAGCGAGGCGCTGACGCGCGCCGCCATCGCCCTCATCGGCCGGCTGGAGCCGCGCCCGGGCCGGCGCTTTGCCGACGTGCAGCAGTTCGCCATGGTGCCCGACGTGATCGTGCGGCGCATCGGCAGCGGCACGCAGCAGCGCTTTAGCGTGCAGCTCAACCCGGCGGTCATGCCGCGCCTGCAGGTGCACGAGCAATACGCCGGCGCGCTGCGCGCCCACCGCGGCAGCCAGGGCCACCCGCAGCTGCAGGCGCGGCTGCAGGAGGCGCGCTGGTTCATCAAGAACGTGCAGCAGCGCTTCGACACCATCCTGCGCGTGTCCGAGGCCATCGTGCAGCGGCAAAAGAGCTTCTTCGTGCACGGCGAGCTGGCCATGCGCCCGCTGGTGCTGCGCGACATCGCCGAAGAGCTGGGCCTGCACGAATCCACCATTTCGCGCGTGACCACCGCCAAGTACATGGCCACGCCCCAGGGCACCTACGAGCTGAAGTACTTCTTCGGTTCCGGCCTGGGCACGGAGACCGGCGGCAACGCCTCCAGCACCGCCGTGCGGGCGCTGATCAAGCAGTTCATCGCCGCCGAGAACCCGGCCAAGCCCCTGTCGGACAGCAAGATCGCCGAGATGCTCAAGGAGCAGGGCATCGAATGCGCACGCCGCACCGTGGCCAAGTACCGCGAGGCGATGAAGATCGCCCCCACCAACCTGCGCAAGGCACTCTAGCAACCACCTCCCCATGGCCCGCATCGTCTTCGAGCTTCCCGCGCACTTCGGCTTCGCCACCGAGCTGCAGGTCTACATCAGCCACGTCAATCAGGGCGGGCACCTGGACAACGCCCAGCTGCTCAGCCTGGTGTCGGAGGCGCGCGTGCGCTTCTTCCAGTCGCTGGGCTACCCGGAGGCCGACGTGGCCGGCCTGTCCACCGTGGTCGGCGACATCGTGGCGCAGTACAAGTCCGAGGCCTTCCACGGCGAGACGCTGCGCGTGGAGATGGTGCCGCAGGACTTCAACCGCTATGGCTTCGACCTGGTGTTCCGAATGACCGAAACCACCCAGGGTCGCGAGATTGCCCGGGGCAAGATTGGTATCGTCTTCATTGACCGCGCCGCGCGCAGGCCGGCGCCCATACCGGAATCCATCCGCCTGCTGCTGCAGCAGCGCAGCGCGCCGGCACCCTGAAGGCGTAGGCGGCCGGGCCGCAAATTACCTAATTGAAGGAATGTTGCGAAAAGTCACATTCCGTTAAGATAGTCCGGCCGCGTGGGCTTGGTTTTAGTGGTTTTTGGGCTCTAGCCCTTTCCTGGCATGCGTTGGCAGCTACACAAACCATAGTAACCAACCCATGCACCCACCCATCCGAGGCCACTGGGCCGTCGCCCTGCTGTGCGCCGGCGCCCTGACACTTCCGATCGCCCACGCACGCGAGCTGGCGCCCATCGACGCACTGGGCGAGTCGCCCCCCGCCGTGCAGCGCAAGGCCGCGCAGGCCATGCCCGCCCAGGTGTGGAGCCTGTCGCGCGAGGAGCGGCTGGGCTTGCCCACTTTTGTGCAGCTGCGGCCCGCATTGGCCAAGTCCCGCGCCGCGAACGTGGACCCCGCTGGCGTCGCACGGGACGAGCTCAAGGCGCTGGCCAGCCTGTACGGCATCACCACGCAGGAGGCCGATGCCGCCGTGGTGCACCACGTGCAGAGCCTGCCCGGCGGCGAGCACCTGGTGCGCCTGACCGGCCAGCGTGATGGCATCGAAATCTTCCGCGAGCAGGCCACGGTGCTGCTGGACGCGCAGGCGCGGGCCACGGCCATCGGCGGCTACCTGGGCAGCACCGCGCTGGCGCCCAGTCTTCACAAAGCCATTCCGGTCCGCTCGCTGGAAGCCTCCGGGGCCTTGACCCGGGCCTTGCAGGATTACGGTTTTCCGCCAGAGGTGGGGCAGCAGCTTCAGCCCACCGACGCCAAGGGCGCCTACCAGTGGTGGAGCCTTCCCGCGGGTGTGGAAGGAGAGGACGGGGCCACGCTCGCATCCGCACGCACCAAGCCGGTGTGGTTCCGCCTGCCCGAGGGCCTGGTGGCCGCCACTTACGTCGAGGTGCGCGTGCGCCAGGACGGGCAGGAACACGCTTATGCCTACGTGGTGGCCAACGCCGATGGCCGCCTGCTGCTGCGCCACAACCAGACGGCGCATGCCGACTTCAGCTACCGCGTGCCCGCCGACACAGCGCCTCCCTACACACCCTGGCCCGGCGCGCAGGGCCGCCATGGCGCGCCCCATCCCACCGGCACACCCTCTGGCTATGCGGCCCCGCCACAGACGGCCAAGCTGGTGACGCTGCCAAACGCCCCGTTCTCGCGGGAAGACCCCTGGCTGCCCGATGGCGCCGCACAGACCCACGGCAACAACGTGCATGCCTATGCCGACTTGGCGGCGCCGGATGGCCCCAATGTGGGCGACACCATCGCCAGCGTGACGGCTCCGGGAGTCTTCGACTACCCATACGCCCCTGGTCTGTCGCCGCTGGCCTCTCACAGCCAGATCAACGCCTCGGTGGTCAACCTGTTCTACACCACCAACTGGCTGCACGACTGGTTCTACGACGCCGGCTTCGACGAAGCCGCCGGCAATGCCCAGGCCGTCAACTACACAGGAGCGGGGCTGGCCGGCGACGCCCTGCGCGCCGAAGCGCTGGACTACAGCGGCATCAACAACGCCAACATGTCCACCCCGGCGGACGGCGCGCCGCCCCGCATGCAGATGTACCGCTTCGTCAACCGCAGCGGCGTGCAGGTCAGCGCGGGTGGGGTGACGTTCTCGGTCAGGCCGGCAGGTGCGGCGTTCGGCCCGCTGGCCTTCGACCTCACGGCCGAGGTGGTGGTGGCTGCGCCCAGCGACGGCTGCGCGGCCATGGCGGGCAGCGTGTCGGGCAAGATCGCCCTGGTGGACCGCGGCAGCTGCGAATTTTCCGTCAAGGCGCGGAACGCGCAGAATGCGGGCGCGCTGGGCGTGGTCGTGGTCAACAACACGCCGGCCGCACCGTCCACGATGGGTGCTGGCACCGCCGGCGACTCGGTCACCATCCCGGCCATTCAGGTGGCGCAGGCTGACCGCGCCGCGCTCGCTGCCGGTGGCGTCACGCTGCGCATGCAGGGCAGTGGCAGCGAGCGCAGCAGCGCGCTGGACAACAGCGTCATTGCCCACGAATGGGGCCACTTCATCAGCAACCGCCTGATCGGCGACGCCAGCGGCCTGACCACCAACCATGCCCGAGGCCTGGGCGAAGGCTGGGGTGACTTCCACGCGCTGCTGCTGATGGTGGCACCGCAGGACATCAACGTTCCCAGCAACAGCAACTGGGCAGGCACCTATGCCATGGCGGTGCACTCGCTGTCCACCTTTGCCGACCCGGATGACCGCGACGTGGCCTATTACGGCATGCGCCGCTATCCGTATTCGGTGAACCTGGCCAAGAACCCGCTCAGTCTGCGCCACATCGTCGATACAGAGCCATTGCCCAACAGCGCGCCGCGCAACCCCGACGCGGGCGGGCTCAATGCCCAGGTGCACAACATGGGCGAAGTCTGGGCCAGCATGCTGTGGGAGTGCTACGTCAGCCTGCTGCGGGCATACCCTTTCCAGGAAGCGCAGGACCGCATGAAGCGGTACCTGGTGACGGCCTACAAGCTCACCCCCGTCAACCCCACGCTGACCGAGGCGCGCGACGCACTGCTGGCCGCCGTCGCAGGCGCCAAAGAGCCGGCTGACCATGCGCGCTTCGGAGCCGCATTCGCCCGGCGCGGTGCGGGCGCCTTCGCGCTGGTGCCCGACCGCTACTCCGAGACCAATGCGGGCGTGGTCGAGAGCTACTCCACCGGCGCGGCGCTGGTGCTGGAGGGCGCGCAGTTGTCGATGACCGCGCCGCAGGCCCAGCCCTGCGATGCCGATGACGTGCTCGACAGCGGCGAGACTGGCGTGCTCTCCTTCACGGTGCGCAACCAGGGTTTCGAACGCACGGACAGCGCGCAGCTGGAACTGTCGTCCGATGTGGCGGGCATCTCGTTCCCGGATGGCGCCGTGGTACCCGTGCCGGAGATTGCGGCAGGTGCGACTGTCACCGTCACCGCGCGTGTGCAACTCATCGGTATGACGGCTCCTGGAGGCACGCGTATCACCGGCACGCTGCAAGCCCAGCCGGGGCAGCCTGCGGGCTTCCTGGCGCAGCAGACGCTGGATCTGCCGCTGCACCGCGACGTGCTGCCGGCGCGGCTGGTTTCGGACGATGCCGAGGCACTGCCCGGCGTGATGGAGTTCGGCAGCAGCGAAGCGGGCCATGGCGCCGCCTGGGTGGTGCGGAGTTACGCGCCGATGGACCACCGGTACGCCGGGACGCCGCCGGAAGTTACCGGCTCGCACTGGATGCGCACGCCTGCGCTACAGGTGGCCGCCACGGGCCACTTCATCGTGACTTTCAAGCACCGCTACCGCTTTGAGCAGTCGGACGGCACGAACTGGGACGGCGGGCAGCTGATGATCTCGACCAACGGCGGAGCCACCTGGACCAGCGTGAACAGCGCGGCAGCAGGCTACAACGGCACCATCAACGGGGGCAGCGGCAACCCGGCCGAGGGCCAAGGCGCCTACGTAGGCCAGAGCCCAGGCTGGCCTGCGCCGACTACCGCCATAGTCGACCTTGGCACCGCCTACGCCGGCCAGACCGTGCGCCTGGCGTGGGTGATGCAGACGGACCCTGCAGTGTCGACGGAAGGCTGGGAAGTGGACGACATCGTCTTCACTGGCATCGTCAACACACCTTTCCCCCAGGTGGTGGCAGACAGGCAGACCTGCGCGCCGGGTCTGGTCGCCACCGACGGCACGCCCCAGGGCGCCATGGCGGGCACAGCCTTCGGCTGGCCGCTCGCGGTGCGGCTGCGTGGCCCGGGAGGCGCGCCGCTGGCGGGGCAGACCGTGTCCTTCACCGTGCCAGCGTCCGGCGCATCGGCCCTGCTGAGCAGCAGCACGGTGGTGACCGATGCCAATGGCCAGGCCCTCGTCTCCGCGGCCGCCAATGGCACCCCGGGCAGCTACACCGTGACGGCCACGGCAGGCGCGCACACCACCAGCTTCCTGCTGACCAACACCCCCGCGCCGCTCGTGGCGGGGACCCTGGCCGCCGCCGGCGGCACACCCCAGTCCGCGCCGGTAGGCATGGCCTTCGCGCAGCCGCTGCGCGTGCGCGTGCTGGACACGCACGGCGCCCCTCTGGCGGGTGCGGCCGTCAGCTTTGCGGCGCCGTCGTCAGGCGCCTCGGGCACGCTGTCGTCGTCGTTGGTGTTGACGGATGCCAGCGGCGAGGCCGCCATCACCGTGACGGGCAACGGCACGGTGGGCAGCTACGCCGTCACCGCCAGCCACGCCGGGATCACGGCCAGCTTCGCGCTGCGCAACACTGCCGCGCCCGTGGGCACGGTGGGCGGAGGCGGCGGTCCGCTGGTCATCAGCGGTCCTTCGCCCCGCGGCCAGGGCACCGTCACCGCCACGGTGCAGAGCCCTCCCGCGAACGCCTATTTCTCGCACGCGGTCTTCAACAACGAAGCCGGCGCAGGCGCGCCGCCCCTGGCGGGTCGCAGCTTCCCCTTTGGCTTGGTGGGCTTCGTGCTCGAGAACGTGGGTCCGCACGGCACCGTGACCCTGCGCATCCGGTACCCCGCACCGGTGCCCGCAGGGGCCGAGTACTGGAAGTACGACACCATGGGCACGCTGGGCTGGCACCGCATCCCCATGGTGCAGATGAGCCCCGACACCATCGAGATCACCCTCACCGATGGCGGGCAGGGTGACGCCGATGGGCAGGCCGACGGCACCATCACCGACCCCGGCGGGCTGGCCGTGCTGGCCGCGCCATCACCGGGACCGGGCAGCGTGGCTGCCATCCCGACGCTGTCGCCCTTCGCGCTCGCGCTGCTGGCTGCCGCTCTGGGGCTGCTGGGCTGGCGCCGCCGCGGCCGCTGATCTGGGCCAAACGGCTGTCAGCGCAGGCGGGGCCTGCGCTGACAGCTCACTTTCTTGATAGCGGCACAAGCAGGCTGGAGCGCGTATCCTTGGCCTGCCTTATGAATTCCCTGCAACTCTTTCTGCCCTGCGCCGCCGGCGTCGAGGGCTTTCTTGCCGACGAGGTGCACGCCCTCACCGGCCTGGCCGGCCATGACCTGCTCACCGGCCGCGGCGGGGTGCTGGCGCGCGCGTCCTGGCGCCAGGCGCTGGAGCTCAACCTGCACAGCCGCCTGGCCCAGCGCGTGCTGGTGCAGCTGGCCGAGCGGCCCTATCGCAGCGAGGACGACATCTACGCCCTGGCCGAGGGCGTCGCCTGGGAGATCTGGTTCACCCCGCGCCAGAGCTTCAAGGTCGAGGTGACGGCCCAGCACAGCCCCCTGAAGAGCCTGAACTTTGCCGCCCTGCGCGTGAAGGACGCCGTGGTCGACCGCTTTCGCGCCAAGGCCGGCGTGCGCCCGGACGTGCAGACGCAGTGGCCCGACGTGCGCATCCACCTGCACCTGACCAGCGACCGCGCCACGGTCTACATCGACACCAGCGGCGAACCCCTGTTCAAACGCGGCTGGCGCGAGGACAAGGGCGACGCGCCGCTCAAGGAAACCCTGGCCGCCGCCATGATCGCCGCCACTGGCTGGGACCCGCACGGCGGCGAGCCGCTGCCGCTGTACGACCCCTGCTGCGGCAGCGGCACGGTGGCCATCGAGGCGGCGCAGATCGCCTGCCGCATCGCACCGGGCAGCCGCCGGCGTTTTGCCTTCGAAAAGCTCCTGCCCTTCCAGGCCCATGTCTGGTCTGCTATCAGAGAAGAAGCTGCCAGCGCAGTCGTGGCAAGCGTTACGCCCATTTTCGGCAGTGACATCTCGCACCGCATGGTGGACTTCGCCCAGCGCAACGCCGAGCGCGCCGGCGTGGCCCGTGCCGTGCAGCTGCGCGGCGGCGACGCGCTGCAGCGCATGCCGCCCACGGACCAGCCGGGCGTGATGCTGCTCAACCCCCCGTACGGCGAGCGCATCGCCGCCGCCGGCAGCGCCGGACGCAATGCCGAGGAGCGCGCCCGCACCCGCATGACCGGGGCCATGGGCGGCCGCGAGAGTGCGCAGGTGGAGGACGGCGGCGACTTCTTCGCCCAGCTGGCCACGCACTGGAAGCGCCACTACCCCGGCTGGCAGGCCTGGATGCTCACGCCCGACCTGAAGCTGCCCGGCAAGATGCGCCTGAAGGAGTCGCGCCGCGTGCCGCTGTGGAACGGGCCCATCGAGTGCCGGCTGTTCCGCTTCGATCTGGTGGCCGGCAGCGCCCGCGCCCCGGCGCAGCCGTCCATCACGCGGGACGGCGATGGCGTTTGAGTGGCCGCTGCCGCCCGCCGGCGCGCCGGCGCGGGCCGTGGTGGTGGACACCAACGTGGCGCTGGACCTGCTGGTCTTCGCCGACGCCCGCGTGGCGCCGCTGCGCCAGGCGCTGCAGGACGGGCGGCTGCACTGGATCGCCACTGCCCCCATGCGCGACGAACTGGAGCACGTGCTGGCCTACCCCCACCTGGCCGCCCGGGTGGCGCACTGCGGCCTGCAGCCGGCCCAGGTGCTGGCCGCCTTCGACGCCCAGGCCGAGCAGCAGGCCGTGGCCCCGCGCGCGGCCTGCGTGTGCAAGGACGCGGACGACCAGAAGTTCATCGACCTGGCCGCCGCGCACGCCGCCGTGCTGCTGTCCAAGGACAAGGCGGTGCTGGCGCTGCGCCGGCGCCTGCTGGCACAGCACGGCGCGCAGGTGGCCAGCGCGCTGACATCGGCCCCGGTGCTGGCGGTGGGTTGATTCCGGAAAATTTAGATAAAACAGCCAGAAACCCTTGCCAGTCAAGCGCTGGTAGCTATGGTTTTTGCATAAAACTGCGCCAGCTCAGTCCTGCGGCGGCGGGGCGAACACGGTGCTGGCGCCCTGGGCCGCGTGCACGGCGCGCTGCGGCGCGGTGTTGACGGCCAGCTGAAACACGTCCGGCCGGGCGTAGTGGCCCACGGGGTCGAAGTCGAACTGGCCCTGGGGGATGTCCGACAGGTCCAGCTCGGCGGTGAGCAGCGCGTCCTGGTCGTACACCGGCGCGGCCAGCACCTTGCCCAGCGGGCTGACGATGCAGCTGCCCCCGCGCATCAGCACCGTGTCCTCGTCCTCGGGCAGGCGGCTGTGCAGCGCGTCCATGGGCAGCTGGCTGCGGCGCAGGTGCTGGCAGGCCGACAGCACGAAGCAGCGCCCCTCCATGGCCACGTGCTGCATGCTGGACACCCAGGTGGGGCGGTCGTCGGCCGTGGGCGCGCAGTACAGCGCCACGCGCTGCTGGTACATGGCCATGCGCATGGCGGGCATGTAGTTCTCCCAGCAGATCACGGCGCCCAGCTTGCCCCAGGGCGTGTCCACCGCCTGCAGCGTGGAGCCGTCGCCGTAGCCCCATAGGATGCGCTCCAGTGCCGTGGGCATGAGCTTGCGGTGGTGGCCCAGCAGCGTACCCTGGGGCCCCAGGTAGACGGCGGTGCAGTACAGCGTGCCGCCGTCGCGCTCGATGATGCCCATGCACACGTACAGCTTGTGGCGCGCGGCGGCCTTGGCCAGCTGGGCGATCTCGGAGCCCTGGAGCTCCACGGCGGCCTCGTGGTATTTCTGGAACTCGCGCCGCCCCTCGGGCGTACGCGCCCCCACGAAGATGTGGAAGTCCGCCCCCTTGGGGTAGCCGCCGACGAAGGCCTCGGGAAAAACCACCAGCTGCGCGCCCTGCGCGGCGGCCTCGGCCATGCGCGCCTCTGCATGGGCCAGGGTGGCAGACGTGTCGAACAGGACGGGCGCGGTCTGCACCACGGCGGCGGTCATCTTTTTCATGGCGGATCGTCTCCTCTAGCTCTGCTGCGCAATGTGCGGATGGCGGAAAAACCCATTGTGACGGGCGGCCGCGCGGTTGGCGCTACAGTGCCGGGCTGCGTTTTCCCCGCGCGCGCTCTCCTGTCTGTCCTTCCGGTTTTCCCCCTCCCTGCTTCTCATGTCCAACCTCATCGTGCACGGCGGCACGCCGCTTCGCGGGCGCATCACGCCCTCGGCCAACAAGAACGCGGTGCTGCCCGTGCTGTGCGCCACGCTGCTGACGCGCGCGCCGCTGCGCCTGATCGGCGTGCCCGACATCACCGACGTGCGCAAGATCGTGGACATCTTCCGCACCCTGGGCAGCCAGGTGCACATGGACCACGAGGGCGGCGTGCTGACCCTGCACCACGAGCACACGGCGTTCGACGCCGCCCGCCACCGCCTGCCCGAGGAGATGCGCTCGTCCATCATGCTGGTTCCGCCGCTCTTGGCGCGTTTTGCCGTGGCGCGGCTGGAGGACAACGTCAAGGGCTGCACCCTGGGCGTGCGCGAGATCGACCCGCACGTGGAGGTGCTGCGCCACTTCGGCGCCGAGGTCGAGCGCACCGAGGGCTCGCTGCTGGTGCGCCGCGCCGGCCCCCTGACGCCCGTGCAGCACTGGCTGGACTACGCCTCCGTCACCACCACCGAGAACTTCGTGCTGTGCGCGGCCAGCGCGCCGGGCACCTCCACGCTGACCAACGCCGCCTCCGAGCCGCACGTGCAGGAGTTCTGCCGCTTCATGCAGATGCTGGGCGTGAAGATCGAGGGCGTGGGCACCTCGCGCCTGACGGTGCACGGCGGCGGCGAGCTGGGCGGGGGCGAGTTCCGCTTCGACGAGGACTTCCACGAGATCACCACCTTCCTGGCGCTGGGCGCCATCACCGGCGGCGACGTGCGCGTGAAGAACAGCGCCCCGGAGAACTTCCCGCTGATCGACCGCACCTTCGCCAAGTTCGGCGTGCGCGTGGAGCACGACAACGGCTGGTCCTGCGCCCGCGTGGACGGCCCGCTGGCGGTGCAGACGCCGTTCACCGCCAACGTGCTGACCAAGGTGGAGGCCGCCCCGTGGCCCTACTTCCCCGTCGACCTGCTGCCCATCTTCATCGCCCTGGGTGTGCGCGCGCAGGGCAACGCCATGTTCTGGAACAAGGTCTATGACGGCGCCCTGGGCTGGACGGGCGAGCTGTCCAAGTTCGGCGGCCACGTGTTCTCGTCGGACCCGCACCGCATCGTCACCTTCGGCGGCGGCGAGCTGACGCCGGCGGTGGTCGAGAGCCCCTACATCATCCGCGTGGCCATCGCCCTGTTCATGGTGGCGGCCAGCATCCCCGGGCGCTCGGAGATCCGCAACGCCCTGCCGATCCGCCGCGCCCACCCGCACTTCGTGGAGAACCTGCGCAGCCTGGGCGCGCAGGTGGAGTGGGCCAGCGAGGACTGACCCGCCACCCCGGCGGTTCTTTTAAGCGAAAACCGCCTCAGACACCCGCCAGACAAGCGCTGGCAGCTCTTTTTTTCATAGCTGCGACAACAGCTGCCAGGCCGCCCGCAGGCGCTGGCCGTCGCGGCCCAGGCGGCGGCCCTGCGGCAGGTGGCGCAGCCAGGCCAGGCGCGCCGCGGTGCGGCGCAGCAGCGCCTGCAGGGCCGGGCCGTACTGCGGCTGCGCCAGTCGCTGGCGCCAGGCGTCGCGCCCTTCCTCCAGACACCCGGCCTGCACCAGGTGCAGCGCCGTGGAGTGGGCATAGCACAGCATGTCGCGCAGCTGGCACACGTCCAGCGGCAGGGCGGCGGCCGGGTCGTCCTCGAAGTCGATGCAGGCGATGCGCCCGTCCGGGCAGCGCACCAGGTTGCGGGCGAAGGCCTGGCTCAGGCACTGGCCGCGCGCGTGCACGTCGACCAGCGTGTCCAGCCCGTCCGTCCAGCGCTCCAGCACGGCCTCGCGACCGGCGGGCAGCGCGGCGTCCAGCTCCCAGGCGAGCGAGCGCGTGTCAGCCCCGGGCGCGCCCAGGTCGGCCATCAGAAAGCCGTCCGGCGCCGCCGCCAGCACCTGCGGCACGCGCACCCCGGCGGCGCCCAGCTGGCCCAGGCGGCGCACCTCGGTGGCGATCGCCTCGCGCCCGCCGCGGTGGGGCACGGGGGTCAGCACCTCCAGGCGCAGCAGCCGCGCCGCGGCGCCCAGCAGGCGGTAGCGCGCCATCCCGTGGGGCGACCCGGCGCGCTTGAGCCATACCTGCCGCCCGCCCAGCGCATAGCGGGCGATGGCGGCCTGCTGCAGCGGCAGCTGGCGCGCCAGAAAGGCGGCGGGGTCGTCGGCGAAGTCGGTAGCGCTGGGGGTGCGGGGCATCGCCCCGAGTATGGGCCAGCCGCTACACTGCTCCGACCCCTTTTCCCGATGCGCCCCGCGCGCCCCGCGCCATGACCGAATCCGCCGCCCCCTCTCCCGCCTCCCCTCTGGGCCCCGACGAACTGGACGAGCTCGACGCCCTGCTGGACGACATGCGCACGCGCGACGAGCTCGCGCCCCACTGGGAGTTCTGCGACGGCGTGCTGACGGCGCTGGTCTGCACCCGCCGCCCGGTGCCGGTGCACGAGTGGCTGCCGCTGGTGCTGTCCGACACCGACCAGGATCTGCCGCCACACGAGCCGCTGCCCCTGCTGCCGCCCTTCAAGGATCTGGAGCAGCAGCAGCGCTTCCTGCAGCTGTGGGAGCAGCGCGAGGCCCAGGTGCGCGCCCAACTGGCCGAGGAGCCCGAGTCGCTGGACGCCGACGAGGCCTTCCAGCCCGAAGTCATCGACATGCGCGGTGCGATCGCCAGCCTGCCCGAAGCCGACCGCGCCGAGATGCAGGACGAGGAGGTGCCGGCCTTCGGCCAGATCTGGGCGGCGGGCTTTCTGTTCGCCGTGGAGACCTGGTCGCACGACTGGGAGCCTCCGCGCGACAAGGAAACGGCCGGCTGGATCGCCGACTCGCTGGAGGCCGTCGAGGCCCTGGCCGAGGACGACAAGGGCGAGCCCGTGCTGTGCATGTACGACGAGAACGGCCCGCCCAGCACCAGCCAGGAGCGGCTGGAGGTCTTCGGCGAAGCCATCTGGGCCATCTACGACCTGTACCGCATCTGGCACAGCCTGGGCCCGCGCGTGGAAACCATCGTCCACGGCGCCCAGCCGGGGCGCAACGACCCCTGCCCGTGCGGCAGCGGCAAGAAGTTCAAGAAGTGCTGCGGCGCGTGAGGCGCTGAAAAAAGCGCTTTCAGCCGGCCTGGCGCAGCAGCTGCCCCAGCCGCCCCAGCGCATGCGCCAGCGTCGCCGCGCGTACGGCGGCGCGGTCGCCGGCAAAGCGCTGCCGCTCGCTGTGGGTGCGACCGGCCACGCACCAGCCGAACCACACCGTGCCCACCGGCTTGTCGGCGCTGCCGCCCGTGGGGCCGGCGATGCCGGTGACGGCCACGCTGGCATGGGCGCGCGAATGCGCCAGCGCCCCTTCGGCCATGGCACGGGCCACGGGTTCGCTGACGGCGCCGTGCTGTTCGATGAGCGACGCGGGCACGCCCAGCAGCTCGGCCTTGGCCTCGTTGGAGTAGCTGACGAAGCCGCGCTCGAACCACTGGCTGGAGCCGGCCAGGTCGGTGCAGGCGGCGGCGATCAGGCCGCCGGTGCAGCTCTCGGCCGTGGCCAGCATCCAGCCGCGCGCCAGCAGCGTGGTGGAAATATAGGACAAATCGGCCACCAGCCCTCTCCCATCAAGCGCTGGCAGCTCATTTTTTGATAGTGACATGGGCATTATCCTGTGAAGTGCCGCCACAGTGCGATGACCAGCAGCGTGCAGAAGGCGGCCACCAGATCGTCCAGCATGATGCCCAACCCGCCCTTCCAGCCAAAGCCCTTGAACAGCCGGTCGGCCCAGGCCACGGGGCCGGGCTTGGCGGCGTCGAAGTAGCGAAACAGCGCAAAGGCGGCGAGCTGGCCCCAAAAGCCCATGGGCATGGCCAGCCACAGAATGAGCCAGATGGCGGCGATCTCGTCCCAAACGATGGAGCCCGGATCCGCGACGCCCATGTGGCGCGCGGCCACGGTGCAGGCCCACCAGCCCAGGGGCAGCGCGGCGGCCACCACCCAGCCCAGCGCGGCGGGTGCCAGCCACAGCTGCAGCACCAGAAAGGCCAGCCAGCCCCAGAGCGTGCCCACGGTGCCGGGCGCCACGGGCGACAGCCCGCTGCCGCCCCCTAAGGCGATGAAGTGGGCCGGGTGGCTGAACAGGAAGCGGCGGGGCGGGCGGGGGCTGGGCATGCGGTGTTTTTTCAGGAAGGGAGCGGCGCGCGGCACCGGAGTATCCCGCGGGCCGGCCGGGCGGCGGCAGCGCCCCTTCAGCGCTGCTCGCGCAGGCGCAGCTCCTTGTCGTAGCGCAGCGTGTGGCGCGCGGCGAAGCGGGCGCTGGCACCGGCGGCCAGCGGCTGGCTCCAGGCGACGGTACCGGGTTGGGCGCGCCAGGCGGTTTCGGTGGGAGCGGGCTCGTAGCGGGATTCGACCTGGACCTGCGCGTCCAGCGACACGGGGGCCGCGTCCAGCACCTGCAGCTGCACGGGGCGCGCGTGGCGGTTGGTGACGACGTAGGCGCGCTCGGTGGTGCGCTCGGTGCGCGCGCCGGTCAGGCCGGCAGCGGCGCTGGCGCGGCGCTCGGGCTCCGCCGTGACGGCCACGCGCTCGTCGCGGCCGAAGGCCAGCTCCAGCTCGGAGCGGCTGGCGTCCAGCGTGCCCTGGCCGACGTAGGCCGCGTCGCGGTACAGCGCCACCGGCCCCGTGGGCCAGACGCCGGGCAGCGCCGGCAGCTGCGCCACCAGGTAGGCGGCCGCGTCCAGCGCCGGCGTGGTGCGGGTGACGAGGCTGGCGTCCAGCTGCTGCACCTGCAGCGCCAGCGCCACCTTCGGCCCGCCCGAGGGTACGCTGACGCGCTGGGGCACGGCGAATTCGGTGGCGTAGGCGCCCTCGGCCACGGCTACCGTGAAGTCCGGCGCCTGGGGCTCTGCGGCCACGGCGGCGGATTCGGCCTGGGGCGCACCGGCCCGGGCCGCCATGGCCGGCGCCGGCGCCGCCGGCGGGCGCGGTGGCTCGGGCGGGCGCACGTCCACCGTCCAGGGGCGGGGCACCGGGGCGCCGGCACTGCGCAGCGGCTGGCCGGTGGACAGAGTGAGGGCCACGTCCGTCCAGTCCTCGCCCGTGTCCTGGGCGACCAGGGCCAGGCGCTCCAGCCGCACGGCGGGGGTGGCGGCCGCCGTGTCCAGCGTGGCGCGGTAGCTGGGCGACCAGCTGGGGCCGCGCACCTGGTAGGTCAGGCGCAGATCGGTGCCCTGCCCGGCCGCCAGGGCCACGGTGACGCTGGCCACGCGGGCCTGGGCGGAGGCGGAGCGCTCGGCGGCCAGGGCCTTGAGTTGCTGCTCCAGTGCCTCCTGGCGGGTGCGCGCCTGGTGCAGCCGCACCAGGGTGTCGTGGCCCGAGCGTCGCAGCGCCTCGGTGGTGGCGCCGATCTGGCCGGCGCCGGGCGTGCCCGGGCCGCTGGCCGGCTGGGTGCCGGGGGCGCTGCCGGCGATGCTCTTCAGGTAGCTGTGCGCCAGCTCCAGCGCGCCGGTTTCGGCGCGGGCCTCGGCCAGGCGCTGCTCCAGGGCGCGCAGGCGCTCGTCCTGCGGCGTGACGCAGGCGCCGGCCAGGGCGCGCTCGCGCACCTGCACGGCGATGTCGCCCACACGCACGGCGCCGCTGGCGGAATGCACCTGCACGCTGCGCGCGTCCAGGCCCTGGGGCAGGCAGTCGAACACGGCACTGCGGCTGCCGGCGGCCACGCGCGCGGTGCGCTCGACGGTGGCGCTGCCGGGGTAGAGGGTGACGGCGGTGATGCGCGAGGCGGCGGGCGGCGCATCCTGCGCCAGGGCGGCGCCGGCGCCCAGGGCGCCCAGCAAGGCGAAGAGGCCGCGAAGGCGGCGGGACGGCAAGAAGGTCGTCATGGCGATGATTTTCCGGCGGGTGCCCAGGGCGCCGCCCGCTAGGCGGCGAAATGGTCGAACGAGGGAAAGCGCCCCTGCACCGGCCGGCCCGCGCCGTCCACCAGGCGCAGGCCGGGCGCAGCCTCGATGCGGCCGATGCGCGTGACCTGCGTGTCACTGCGCCGGCCTGCTTCCAGCACGGCCGGGCGCTGGTCGGGCGGGGCGGTGAAGGCCAGCTCGTAGTCGTCGCCGCCGGCCAGGGCGCAGCGCATCAGCAGGTTATGGTCAAAACAGCGTCCAGCGCCCGTCAGGCAAGCGCTGGCAGCTAGTAAATTGATAGCTTCATCGACCTCGATGGTGGCGCCAACGCGCGAGGCGGACAGGATGTGGGACAGGTCGCCCAGCAGCCCGTCGCTGACGTCGATGGCGCTGCTGGCCAGGCCCGCCAGCTGCCGGCCCAGCGGCACGCGCGGCATGGGGCGCTCCAGGCGCTGGCGCAGGGCGGTCAGCACCTCGGGGCTGGCCTGCAGCTGACCGCGCAGCGCATCCAGCGCCAGGCGCGCCTCGCCCGGCGTGCCGCTGACCCAGATGTCGTCCCCGGCCCGCGCGCCGCTGCGCAGCAGGGCCTGGCCGGCGGGCACCTCGCCGAAGATGGTGATGCAGAGGTTCAGCGGCCCCTGTGTGGTATCGCCGCCCACCAGGGCGCAGCCGTGCGCGTCGGCCAGCGCGAACAGGCCTTCGGCAAATCCCTGCAGCCAGGACTCGTCCACGCGCGGCAGGGACAGCGCCAGGGTGAAGGCCAGCGGCCGCGCGCCGCAGGCGGCCAGGTCGGACAGGTTGACGGCCAGCGCCTTGTGGCCCAGGTGCGGCGGGTAGACGTCGGGAAAGAAGTGCCGCCCTTCCACCAGCATGTCGCTGGAGACGGCCAGCTGCATGCCTGGCGCCGGCTGCAGCAGCGCGCAGTCGTCGCCCACACCCAGCGCCACGCCGCGCCCCTGCGGCCCGGGCCGCGTGAAGTAGCGCGCGATCAGATCGAATTCACCCATGGGAAGCGATTGTGCGTCCGGGGCAGAGGCCCGTGCACTGGCGCCCGCCATCCCAGCAGCCACCGTGGATCCGGCTTTGCCGGTCCACCAGCGGCGTCCTCCTCCCGCGCGCAGAGGACAAAGAGGGGGGAAGGCGCCGAAGGCGACTCAGGGGGGAGTCCCCCTGAACCTTTGTGCCGCCTGGCGGATGACCTCTGCCAGCAGCTGCTCGTCCTGCATGCGCCCGCGCAGCCAGCGCGCGTCGTTCTGCCCGGCCGCGGCCTCGCCGCGCAGCATGTGCAGCGCGCCGGAGGCGCCGTGGCTGCCGGCGTGGCGCGCGATGTGGTCGATGGTCTGCACGATGTGCTCGCGCAGCGGCATGTGCCCGCCCGTGGCCGGGTCCACGTAGACCGCGTCCATGCCGAAGCGGCAGGCCTGGAAGCGGTTGTAGGTGTAGACGAGGTAGTCGTCCTCGGCCGGGGTGAAGGGCTGCTCGGCCAGGAACCATGCGGCCAGCGACTGCACGAAGCCGGCCAGCGCGGCGGCACGCTCGATGGTCAGCGGCGTGTCGAAGACGCGGATCTCGATGGTGCCGAACTCGGGCTTGGGGCGGATGTCCCAGTAGAAGTCCTTCATGCTCTTGACCACGCCGGTGCGCGTCATCTTGTCGAAGTACTGCTCGAACTCGCTCCAGGTCAGCACGCAGGGCGCGCGGCCCGACAGCGGGAAGGCGAACACCGAGTTCAGCCGCGCCGAGTCGAACGCCGTGTCCTGCCCCTGCACGTAGGGGCTGGAGGCCGACAGCGCGATGAAGTGCGGGATGTAGCGGCTCATGCGGTGCAGCATGACCAGGGCCTCGTCGGCGCTCGGGCAGCCCACGTGCACGTGCTGGCCGAAGATGGTGAACTGCTTGGACAGGTAGCCGTACAGCTGCGACAGCTCCTGAAAGCGCGGCTTGTCGTAGATGCGCCGCTCATGCCACTGCTGGAAGGGGTGCGTGCCGCCGCCGACCACGGCGATGTTGAGCTTGTCGGCGCTCTTCACCAGCGCGTCGCGGATCTGCGAGAGCTGCCCCAGCACCTCGCTGCTGCTGTGACAGATGCCGGTGGAGACCTCGATCATGCTGCTGGTCATCTCCGGCACCACGCTGCCGGGCAGCGGGGTCCTGGCCATCAGGCGCAGCATGTCGTCGGCGTAGGGCGCCAGGTCGTAGTCGTGGGTGTTGACGAGCTGCAGCTCCAGCTCCACGCCCAGGGTCAGCGGTTCGGAATGGTGGAAGGCTTCCAGGCTCACGAGGCGTCCTTTTCGGTGGTCGGCAGCTTGCGGCTGGCGCTGGCGGCCAGCCAGGGCTTGGAGGTCTCGCCGGCGCGGTAGATGGCCAGCGTGGCGATCACGGCGCCCAATACCTCCATCAGCAAAATGGCGGGCAGGGCGATGCCGGCGATCAGCTCGCCGGTGGCGGCCGAGGCCTGCGCGAACTGCGAGGCCACCAGCAGCGCAATGGCCGACATGGGCGTCATCGCGCAGCTCACCCACAGCGCCTGGCGCCAGCTGGCGCCACTGCCCACGTTGCCCACGCCGACGCCCACGGCCTTGGCCAGCAGACGCACGGCGATCAGCGCCAGCACCATGCCGGCCACCTGCACGCTCCAGCCGGCCTGTGCGGCCACGGTGGAGACCAGCACGAACATCAGCATGGTCAAGAGCGACGCGGCCGTGCCCATCTGGCGCGGCCAGGCCCAGGGGCGCGGGTGCAGCTGCTTGAGCAACATGCCGCCCAAGAGGGCCGCCAGCGGCGCCGAGCCGCCCATGTGGGCGGCAATGGCCGCGGCCGCGGCGATCAGGGCCAGCAGCAGGATGGAGGTGTTCTCGCTGCCCGGGCTCATCACCCGCAGCGCCAGGCGCACTAGAAGTGACAGCAGCGCCCCCATGACGATGGACACGCCCAGCACCACCAGCACCGGATAGATGGCGCCCTGCCAGTCGGTGGCCGGGCGGGGCAGCAGCTCGGCCTGGGCGCTGCCAAGCACCAGGGCGTACAGCGAGGACAGCGTGGCCAGCACGATGGCCCGATCGGTCACCGGGCCGGCGGCGCGGGTGTCGGCCACCACGCGCGTGAGCACCGTGGGCGATGCGGCGATGGCCACCAGCGCCAGCGGCCCGGCGGCGCGCTCAGGTACCGACATCCACAGCAGCACCCAGTACACGGCAGCGTAGGTGAGGGCCGATTCGGCGATGCTTTGCACCAGCACCATGGGGTTGTGGCGGAACCAGCGCAGCGGAATGCGTCCGCCCGCCTCGAACAGCACCACGGCCACAGCCAGCTCCACCAGGAACAGGCCGATGCCCTGCAGCGGCCAGACCAGGCCGGAAAAACCAGCCAAGCCGGCCACGGTGCCCACCAGGGTGTAACCCACTACCTTGGGCAGGCCGCTATAGCGCTGCACCAGGTAGCCCGTGACGGCGGCGGCTGCCAGCAGCAGCGACCACTGCACCGTCGGCAGGCCGGCCGAGGGGCGCAGCCACTGGGCCCAGAAGCTCATCAGTTCATTCATGTGTCATTCGTTGGTTCGGTCCGCGCCCGCCCATGGGCACGGCAAGAGAGAAGGCCGCACGCGCAGCACCCTCTGCCCGCGCTGCTGAACGCCGGGCCAAAGGGTGCTTTTGCTTACCGAATGTATCTGCGCGCCCCGCCACTGCCGTGTAGGACGGCGTGCAGGGCACCTTATCAGACGGCGCTGCGCGAGGGCAGAAAGAAACTGAGCGGCGCCCGTACCAGGCGCGAGCGCAGCGCGCGGTAGATGCGCGAGCGGTCCACACCGCTGACGTTGTGGGCACGCAGCGCCACGCGGAACGCCAGGTAAAAGCTCACCAGCACGTTCAGCGCACCGTTGAAAGGAATCATGGCCACGGCCCACCAGAACAGCGGCTCGTGCACCGCCTGCCAGCCCAGCGACGCGGCGGCCGCGCCGGCTTGGCCGGCCGACAGCGTGACGTGGCGCACCTCCAGGCCCAGGCCGAAGAAACCGGCGAACGCGGGCGTCAGGCCCAGCATGAAGCCCAGCGACACGTTGGCCGCGAAGCCGGAGATGTTTTCGCGCAAATAGTGCGCCCAGCGCACGGCGCGCGCCTGGCCCAGCGTGCGGGTGATGCGCGGGTTGAACTGGATGGCCGAGTCCAGCCGGCGCAGCACGAACCAGTTCTCCACCCAGCCGGCGAAGATGCTGGAGGCGAACAGCAGCACGCCGGTGAAGGCGGCGAACAGCAGCGACGGGCCCAGCAGGTGCAGCGACTCCAGCACCTGCCGGGCATGGGTCTCGTCCAGCGCCGGTTCGTCCTTGAGCCAGCCGATGCCCAGCGCCAGTGCCAGCGCCACGGGAAAGACCAACAGCACGTTGCCCAGCACGGCCGCCACCTGCGAGCGCACCAGGTGCGTGACCTTGTCCACGAACTCTTCAACGCTGGCATCATCATCCAGGTCGTTGAGCTTGGCGGCCATGGCCGGCGCCGTCATGGCCGGCTGCTTGGTGGCCACCGTGAAGTGCAGCAGCTGGATCAGCACGAAGCTGGCCGCGTAATTGATGCCGGCCAGGAAGCCGCCCCAGAACACCGGCAGCGCCAGCGCGTACAGGCCCAGCTTGATGAGGGTGGTGAAGGCCATGACGGCGCCGCCGCCGGCCGCCTTGCGCACCATGGCCAGGTATTCGCCGGCGGTGCGGGTGATGTAGTGCTCGCCCGTCTCGGCGCTGCGCTCGGCCACCTTGGCCGCCAGCAGCGAGGAGCTGGAGGCCAGCAGCGCGCGCACGCTGCGCCGCTCGCGCCCGACGGTCACCAGCCGCGCCAGCAACCGTACGGCCGAGGCCGCGGGGCGCGGCGTGAGCAGGCACTCCAGCAGGTCGCGCACGCGCAGGATGCGCTCGCGCAGCTGGCGCAGGCGAAACACCAGGCCCACCGAGATGCCGTTGTCCTCGAAGTGCGCGTAGACGGACGAAGCGGCGGCGCGGCAGGCATCCAGCCGTTCGCGCAGGCGCTGCACGGCCGCGTCGCGGCGCTCGGGGGTGCGCAGCGGGTGCAGCACCTCCACGCGCAGGCTCTCCACGTCGCGGATCAGGGCATGAAAGGGCTGGGCCTCGCGCGTTTCCTCGGTCATGCGCAGGCGCAGCTCGGGCGCGAAGCCGGTGGACAGGATCTGGCCGGCGCAGTAGGTCATGGCATCCAGCAGCGCCAGCTGCCAGGCGTTGGCGCCGCTGCCGTCCATGCTGTCGGGGGCGATCACGGCGCGCAGGCGCGCCAGCAGGTCATCGTCGATGGCCGCCAGCCAGCGCGCGTCGAACTCGCCGGGCAGGGCGAGCATGAACAGCTCGGAGGCGTCCAGCGTGTCGGGGCTGGCGGGCAGCAGCTTGTAGCGCAGGCGCTCCATCAGCTCGCTGCCCATGGAGGTGCGCTGGGCAAAACCGAAGTCGGCCAGCAGCGTGGTGATGTCCAGCGCCTGCACCAGGGCGCTCCACCAGGCCGACAGGCGGGCGGCCACCTCGGGCGAGCGCTCGGCCGCCTCCACCAGCAGCGCCAGGCGGCCGGTGGCCGCCGGCACGGACTTGGCGTCGCCGCGGATCCAGTCCAGCAGGGCGATCAGCTGCAGATGGCGCTGGGCCACGCCGGCGCGGGCGTCCAGCGCCGCCAGCAGTTCGGCCAGCGTGGGCGCAGCCTGCCTCAATGCAGCACCCGGCCCTGGGGTGGAATGTCGCCGCTACCGGCGCCGCCCTGGGCCAGGGCCTCCAGCACGAACAGCGGCACGGCGCACTCGAAACGCTCGCCGTCCTCGGCCACCACGAGGTAGCTGCCGTGCATGGTGCCGCTGGCCGTGCGCAGGCGGCAGCCGCTGGTGTAGCGGAAGGATTCGCCCGGGCGCAGCAGCGGCTGCTGGCCGACCACTCCCAGGCCCTTAACCTCCTCCACGTGGCCCCCGGCGTCGGTGATGACCCAGTGCCGCGCGATCAGCTGCGCGGCGACACTGCCCGTGTTGGTCACGGTGATGGTGTAGGCGAAGCTGTAGACGCCGCGCTCGGGCGCCGACTGCCCGGGCAGGTACTCGGGCTGCACCTCGGCCTTGAACTGGTAGGTGGACATCGCGCGATGGTAACGGCAGGCAACGGGGGCCATTGCCCCACGCCCAGAAGGCGCCACGGCCATGCTGCGACAATTTCGGGCATGAGCCGCACCTACCGCATTGCCCCCTCCATCCTCTCGGCCGACTTCGCCCGCCTGGGCGAGGAGGTACGTGGCGTGATCGCCGCCGGGGCCGACTGGATCCACTTCGACGTGATGGACAACCATTACGTGCCCAACCTGACCTTCGGCCCCATGGTCTGCCAGGCCCTGAAGCCGCACGCCGTGACGCCGGACGGGGTGGCCGTGCCCATCGACGTGCACCTGATGGTGCAGCCGGTGGACGAACTGGCCAGCGCCTTCGCCAAGGCGGGCGCCGACTACATCAGCTTCCACCCCGACGCGTCGGCGCACGTGCACCGCAGCATCCAGAACATCCGCGCGCACGGCTGCAAGGCCGGGCTGACGTTCAACCCGGCCATGCCGCTGGACGTGCTGGACTGGGTGATCGAGGACATCGACCTGATTTTGCTGATGAGCGTCAACCCCGGCTTCGGCGGGCAGAGCTTCATCGACAGCACGCTGCGCAAGACCGAGGAAGCACGCCGGCGCATCGAAGCCAGCGGCAAGGACATCCGCCTGGAGGTGGATGGCGGCATCAAGGCCGCCAACATCCGCCGCGTGGCCGATGCCGGGGCCGATACCTTCGTGGCTGGCAGCGCCATCTTCGGCCAGCCCGACTACCAGGCCGTCATCGAGGCCATGCGCGCCGAACTGGCCTGATTGCCTCAGCGGCTGGCGGGTACCAGGGTGGTGGCCTCGCGCAGCACGCCGCCGCCCTCGACGGAGCCGGATGCCGCGCTGTTGCGCATGCGCGCCTGGCAGTCGGCCTTGTCTTGCTGCGTCTTGAACACCTCGCAGCGGGCCATGGCGTTTTGCTGGTAGGTGCTGTCGCCAGGGCTGGTCAGCTGGCCGTTGCGGGCCGCCTGGGCAGCGGCGCCGGCCTCGCGCAGGCAGGGCGCGCGGCTGGCCTCCGGCACATGGGCGCAGCTGGCGCGCTCCTGCTGGAAGTTGCTGCGCACCTCGCCGGTGTTGCCGGCGGCCTGGGCAGCGGCGCCAAACATGAGCAGCGCGGCAGAACAGGCGACAGTGGTGAGACGGGACAGGGCCATGGTGCTTCCTCCTGGGAGTGAATCAACGACAAAGGGATGGAACGGCCGCCACGGCAGGCACCGTGGCCCGCGGGCGGCCGCTACGGGCGGCGCCCAAGCGTAAGCGCCGGGCAGGCGCCGGCGCTGTCCGCACCCGGCGCCGCGGCCTGTCGGACACCGCCCACCACGCAGCCCCTGCCCCACAGACAAGAAAAGGAAACTTTCCATGCAGACCATGACAAGCACACCACCCACCGCCCTGCTGGCCGGCATGGACGCCGCCCTGGTGGACCTGGACGGCACGCTGGTGGACACCCTGGGCGACTTCGCCGAGGCGCTGGGCCGCATGCTGGCCGACCTGGGCCTGCCCGCCATTGATCCGCAGGCCATAGAGCGCATGGTGGGCAAGGGCTCGGAGCACCTGCTGCGTTCAGTGCTCAATCACGTTCTAGGCCTTGCTGGACAAGCGCCAGCAGCTATCGATATTGAAGCACTCTACCCGCACGCCTGGGAGCGCTACCAGCACCACTACCTGGCCATCAACGGGCAGTACGCGCGCGTCTATCCCGGCGCGATCGAGGGCTTGGCGGCCCTGCGCGCGGCCGGCCTGCGCCTGGCCTGCCTGACCAACAAGCCCACGGCCTTCGCCCGGCCGCTGCTGCGCGCCAAGGGCCTGGCCGGCTACTTCGACCAGGTCTTCGGGGGCGACGCCTTCGAGCGCAAGAAGCCTGACCCGCTGCCGCTGATCAGGGCCTGCGAGGCCCTGGGCAGCGCGCCGGCGCGCACGCTGATGGTGGGCGACTCCAGCAACGACGCCCAGGCCGCGCGCGCGGCCGGCTGCCCGGTGGTGCTGGTCAGCTATGGCTACAACCACGGCCGGCCGGTGCGCGAGGTGGATGCCGACGGCTATGTGGACGCGCTGAGCGAGCTGGCGCCCGCGGCCTGAGGCTCAGAAGCTCTCCCAATCCTCGTCGCCGCCCGCGACCCGCGGCGCCGCTGGGGGAACGGGAGGAGCGGCCAGAGCCGCCGCCTTGGGCGCCGGCTTCTTGCGCACCGCCGCGGCCGGCGGGCGCGCGGCCACGGCAGGGCGCGGCGCGGCGGTCGCGCGGGGCAGGGGCGCGGCCGGCTCGGCGGCGATGGCGCCGGGAATGCGGAACACCGCCACGGCCTGCACCAGCTGGCCCGCCTGCGTCTTCAGGCTGCCGGCGGCCGCGGCGCTTTGCTCCACCAGCGCGGCGTTCTGCTGCGTGGCCTGGTCCATCTGCATGATGGCCTCGCCCACCTGCGACACGCCGGCGCTTTGCTCGCGGCTGGCGGCGCTGATCTCGCCCACGATGTCGTTCACCCGGCGGATGGAGGCGACTATCTCCGTCATGGTGCTGCCGGCGCGGTCCACCAGCTGCGTGCCCTGTTCCACCCGGTCCACGCTGTCGGTGATGAGCTGCTTGATCTCGCGCGCAGCTTCTGCGCTGCGCTGCGCCAGGCTGCGCACCTCGCCGGCCACCACGGCGAAGCCCCGGCCCTGCTCGCCGGCGCGGGCCGCCTCCACCGCCGCGTTCAGCGCCAGGATGTTGGTCTGAAAGGCAATGCCGTCGATGACCTGGATGATGTCGGCGATCTTGCGGCTCGATTCATTGATGCCGCGCATGGTGTCCACCACCTGGCCGACCACCTCGCCGCCCTGGGTGGCGACGGTGCTGGCGTTCACGGCCAGCTGGTTGGCCTGGCGCGCGTTGTCGGCGTTCTGGCGCACGGTGGCGCCCAGCTCTTCCATCGACGCTGCCGTCTGCTGCAGCGCACTGGCCTGGCTTTCCGTGCGCGCGGACAGATCCTGGTTGCCCTGGGCGATCTCGGCGCTGGCCGTGGCTACGCCCTCGGCGTTGCTGCGCACCCCGCCCACCACGCGCGCCAGGCTGGCCTGCATGCCCTGCAGGGCGGCCAGCAGCTGCGCCGCCTCGTCGCGGCCCTGCACCTCGATGGTCTGGGTCAGGTCGCCCTGGGCCATCTGGTCGGCGCGACGCACGGCCAGCGCCAGCGGCTGGGTGATGGAGCGTGTGAGCAGGACCGCCGCGGCGATGCCGATCAGCAGCGCAAGTGCCGTACCGGCGATCAGGATGATGCGGCTTTGCGCCGCCGTCTTGCCGGCCTGGACGCGTGTTTGCTCGAACAGCATGCGCTGGCGCTGCTCGAAGTTGTCGATGGTCTTGATATACGCGTCGGCCAGGGGAGCGAGCTTGCTGTCCAGCTCGGCGGTCACGTCCTCGCCGCGCTTCTTGCGCTGCAGCAGCTCCTCGCGCGGGCCGCGGTAGGCGGCACGGGCCGCATCCACCTCGGCCAACATGCGCCGGCCCTCGTCGCCACGCAACAACTCGTTGACGGTCTTGCGCGCCGACTCCGTGGTCTCGGAGGTCTTGGCGATCTCCGCCTGCCAGGTATCCACGTCCTGGTTGTCGGCGGCCCCCAGGGCGGCGCGGGTGCGCAGCCAGTTCTGCTCAATGGTGCCGCGCCACAGGCTGGTCATGCGCAGGCGCGTGTTGTCGGTGTTGGTCAGCTGCTCGGTCACGGCCGACAGGCCTTGCAGACGCCACACGCCAATGCCACCCACGAGCAGCGTCACCAGCAACACCAGACCGAAGGCCAGGCCCAGGCGGGCACCTACCTTGATGTTGGACAAAAACATGCCGTCTCCTCCATCGCTGTTCAGGTGCCGGCGACTTTACCGCCCCTGCCAGTGGGCGTCACCATGCGGGCAGCGCCGTTGCCGCGTCAGCCCTTGCCCAGCAGCGCGTCCTTGAGCTTCCAGTCCGCCGGCTGGTTGCCCAGCCAGATGCCCAGCAGGGCGTCGAAGAACTCAGGCTCCTTGAACGGCTCGCCCTGGGGCTGGCCCTTGACGATGACCACGGTGCCGGTGCCCGGCAGCCAGTCCACGGCGAAGGTGTCACCGGCCTTGAGCATCTTGTGCTCGGAGAAGATCTGGCTCATGCGCAGCACGCCGGGCACCAGCTTGGAGAAGGCGGTGCGGTCCATGTTGTCCTCCATGCCGCGGGCGAACAGCTTGCCCAGCTCGGAGGAGTCGATGTCGCGCAGCATGGTCACCGTCAGATGCTTGGGGCCCTTTTGCGCCTGCACCTCGGCGGGCGTGGCGGCCTTCTTCTCCAGGTACAGGCCGGCGGCATAGACCTTGAACACGGTCTTGTAGCGCAGGCCGGCGCCGTTGAGCGTCAACGTGCGATCCTGCACCCGCACCGTGGGCGGGAAGGTGACGTCGCCCACCACCACCGGCTGAGCGGCCTGCAGCGGAGCGGCTGCCAGGAGGGAAAAGGCCAGCGCGCCCCCGGCAAGGGCGCGACGTCGGGTCAAGGTGCGCATGAACAACTCCCAAAAAAGAACGACCGTTCTAATTACTAATTGTTTCAGCCAGTCTCCTCCGAGACAATAGGGTTTTCGCCCGGATCACACGGCTCGGGCCATCCCCCATGGACCGCTTTGCTACACTTTGCCGCCATGTTCATTCATCGCACGTTCATTGCGGGTCGCAGCGACCGGGGAGCCTGGCCCTGGCGCAAGCCTGCATTCATGAACCTGTGAGCCATGCACCTGGGCGCGTCCCAGCGTGCGCCCGAGGCACCACTGCCCTTCGCCGGCAGACCGGCTGCCAGACCGAATGAATCCGCGGCGCTCCGCATTCCCCGCCCTTGCCATGCACCGCATGGCGCGCGCCGCACCCGCTGGGAACCATTCCTGTGATCACTGAACTGGAATTCAAAAGCCTGGCCCATCAGGGCTACAACCGCATCCCGCTGATCGCCGAGGCGTTCGCGGACCTGGAAACCCCGCTGTCGCTGTACCTCAAGCTCGCCCACGCCAAGGGCGACGGCAGCAACAGCTTCCTGCTCGAATCGGTGGTCGGCGGCGAGCGCTTCGGGCGCTACAGCTTCATCGGCCTGCCGGCACGCACGCTCTTGCGCGCCAGCGGCTTCGGCGCCGCCGCCAGGACCGAGGTCGTGACCGACGGCCAGGTCACCGAGACGCACGCCGGCAACCCGCTGGACTTCATCGGCGAGTACCAAAAGCGCTTCAAGGTGGCGCTGCGCCCGGGACTGCCGCGCTTTTGCGGCGGCCTGGCCGGCTACTTCGGCTATGACGCGGTGCGCTACATCGAGAAGAAGCTCGAGGACGGCTGCCCGCCCGACACCCTGGGCTGCCCGGACATCCTGCTGCTGCAGTGCGAGGAGCTGGCCGTCATCGACAACCTGTCGGGCAAGCTGTACCTCATCGTCTACGCCAACCCGGGCGAGGCCGAGGCCTACGCGAAGGGCAAGAAGCGCCTGCGCGAGCTGAAGGACCAGCTCAAGTACTCGGTCAGCGCGCCCGTGGTGCGGCCCGGCGAATCGCACCCGGTGCAGCGAAGCTTCGCCAAGGAGGACTACCTGGCGGCCGTGCTGCGTGCCAAGGAGCTGATCGCCGCCGGCGACTTCATGCAGGTGCAGGTGGGCCAGCGCATGCACAAGCGCTACACCGAGAGCCCGCTGTCGCTGTACCGCGCGCTGCGCTCGCTCAACCCCTCGCCCTATATGTACTACTACCACTTCGGCGACTTCCAGGTGGTGGGCGCCAGCCCCGAAATCCTGGTGCGCCAGGAGGCGACCGAGGACGGGCAGAAGGTCACCATCCGTCCGCTGGCCGGCACGCGCGCGCGCGGCGCCAGCCCGCAGGCCGACAAGGCCATCGAGCAGGAATTGGTGGCCGACCCGAAGGAGCGCGCCGAGCACGTGATGCTGATCGACCTGGCGCGCAACGACATCGGCCGCATCGCCAAGACCGGCACGGTAAAGGTGACCGAAGCCTTCGCCGTGGAGCGCTACAGCCACGTGATGCACATCGTGAGCAACGTGGAAGGCCTCCTCAAGGATGGCATGAGCAGCATGGACGTGCTGCGCGCCACCTTTCCCGCCGGCACGCTGACGGGCGCGCCCAAGGTACACGCCATGGAGCTGATCGACCAGCTGGAGCCCGTCAAGCGCGGCATCTATGGCGGCGCCTGCGGTTACTTGAGCTTTGCCGGCGACATGGATGTGGCGATTGCCATCCGCACGGCCATCGTCAAGGACGGCACCTTGTACGTGCAGGCCGCGGCCGGCGTGGTGGCCGATTCCGTCCCCGAACTGGAGTGGAAGGAAACCGAGCACAAGGCGCGGGCGCTCCTGCGCGCGGCGGAGCTGGTGGAAGAAGGACTGGAATGATGACGACCCGCGCAATCGACAAGACCCAAACCTGCGCCAGCATGGCCGAGGTGCGCGCGCGCATCGACGCGCTGGACGACATCCTGGTGCCGCTGCTGGTGGAGCGCGGCGGCTACATGACGCAGGCCGCCACGCTGAAGGCGCGCGCCACCCAGGTGCGCGACGAAGGCCGCATCGAGCAGATCGTGCGCCGCGTGCGCGAGCGCGCCCGCACGGAGGGCGGCGAGCCCGAGGTGATCGAGGCCATCTACCGCTCCATGATGGAGGCGTTCATCGCCTACGAGCACCGCGAGTTCGCCCGCCTGGCCGCCGAGGGCCGCAAGCCGCAGCAGCTGCACGAGCAATCGCACGAGGAGACCGCGCCATGACCCGCTTGCTGATGGTCGACAACTACGACAGCTTCACCTGGAACATCGTGCAGTACTTCGCCGAGCTGGGCGCCCAGGTGCAGGTGTTTCGCAACGACGAGATCGACCTGGCCGGCATCGAGGCCCAGGCGCCTGATCGCCTGGTCATCTCGCCCGGGCCGTGCTCGCCGGCCGAGGCCGGCATCTCGGTGCCGGCCATCCGCCACTTCGCCGGGCGCCTGCCCATCCTGGGCGTGTGCCTGGGCCACCAGGCGATCGGCGCGGCCTTCGGCGGCACCGTCGTGCGGGCCCAGGAGCTGATGCACGGCAAGACCAGCACCATCACCACCACGCAGCAGGGCGTGTTCGCCGGGCTGCCTCGGCAGTTCACGGTGAACCGCTACCACTCGCTGGCGATCGAGCGCGCCAGCTGCCCCGAGGTGCTGGAGGTGACGGCCTGGACGGAGGACGGCGAGATCATGGGCGTACGCCACAAGGAGCTGGCCATCGAGGGCGTGCAATTCCACCCCGAGAGCATCCTGACCGAGCACGGCCACGCCATGCTGAAGAACTTCCTGGAGCAAAAAACCATAGCTGCTGCCGCTTGATTCATGCGGGCTTCAGCATGAAAAGCACATGAAACCCGCGAACCAAAAGCGCCAGCAGCTATCAAACAAGGAGCATTCCGCATGTCCCCCATCACCCCGCAGGAAGCCCTGCAGCGCACCATCGAGCACCGCGAAATCTTCCACGACGAGATGCTGCACCTGATGCGCATGATCATGGGCGGCGAGCTGTCGCCCGTGATGGCCGCGGCCATCCTCACAGGCCTGCGCGTGAAGAAGGAAACCATCGGCGAGATCACCGCCGCCGCCCAGGTCATGCGCGAGTTCGCGCGCAAGGTCCACGTGCAGGATGTCACGCACCTGGTGGACATCGTGGGCACCGGCGGCGACGGCGCCGGCACCTTCAACATCTCCACCTGCGCCACCTTCGTCATTGCCGCCGCGGGCGCGCGCGTCAGCAAGCACGGCGGGCGCAGCGTGTCCTCCAAGTCGGGCAGCGCCGATGCCATGGAGGCGCTGGGCGTGAACATCATGCTGGCCCCCGAGCAGGTGGCCGCCAGCATCCGTGATGTGGGCATCGGCTTCATGTTCGCGCCCAACCACCACCCGGCGATGAAGAACGTGGCCCCGGTGCGCAAGGAGCTGGGCGTGCGCACCCTCTTCAACATCCTGGGCCCGCTCACCAACCCGGCCGGGGCGCCCAACATCCTGATGGGCGTGTTCCACGAAGACCTGGTCGGCATCCAGGTGCGGGCGCTGCAGCGCCTGGGCGCCGAGCACGCCCTGGTGGTCTACGGCCGCGACGGGCTGGACGAGATCAGCCTGGGCGCCGGCACCCTGGTGGGCGAGCTGAAGGACGGCGTGGTGCGCGAGTACGAGATCCACCCCGAGGACTTCGGCCTGCGCATGGCCGGCACGCGTGCCCTGCGCGTGGACAACCCTGAGGAGTCGCGCCAGCTGCTGCTGCAGGTGCTGGAAGGCGCTGAAGGACCGGCGCGCGACATCGTCTGCCTGAACGCCGGCGCCGCGCTCTACGCCGCGGGCGTGGTGCCCGGCATCGCCGAAGGCCTGGCCCGCGCCCAGGCCGCCGTGGACAGCGGCGCCGCCCTGGCCAAGCTGCGCGAGCTGGTGGCCTACACCCAGGCCCTGCCCCAGCCGGCCGCCGCCTGAGGGCCCGGGCCATGAGCCTGCTGGAAGCCCCCATCTGGCGCGACAGCGGCACGTGGATCGTGCTGGGCGTGTCGCTGCTCACCATCGTGGTGGCTGTGGTGATGCACCAGGTCATCCGCCGCGTGCTGCGCGCGCCGCCCCCCGACGAACCCGACAAGAACGACTGACAAGGAAGCCGCCATGTCCGACATCCTGCAAAAAATCTGCGCCACCAAGCGCGAGGAAGTGGCCGCTGCGAAAAAGCGCATGCCCTTCGCCGACATGCGCCGCGACGCCGAAAGCCGCGTGCTCACGCGCGACTTCGAAGGCGCCCTACGCGCAAAGATCGCCGCCGGCCAGGCCGCGGTGATCGCCGAGGTCAAGCGCGCCAGCCCCAGCAAGGGCGTGATCCGCGAGGACTTCATCCCCGCCGACATCGCGCAGAGCTACGCCGAGGGCGACGGCCGCGTCAGCGCCGCCTGCCTGTCGGTGCTGACCGACCGGCAGTACTTCCAGGGCCAGGTGGACCACCTCAAGCAGGCCCGCGCCAGCTGCCTGCTGCCGGCGCTGCGCAAGGATTTCATGGTCGACCCGTACCAGATCTACGAGTCGCGCGCCGTCGGGGCGGACTGCGTGCTGCTGATCGCCGCCTGCCTGGAGGACGCCCTGATGGCCGAGATGGAGGCCATCGCCCGCAGCCTGGACATGGCGGTGCTGGTGGAGGTGCACGACGGCGCCGAGCTGGAGCGTGCGCTCAAACTGAAGACCCCGCTCATCGGCATCAACAACCGCGACTTGCGCACCTTCGAGGTGCGGCTGGAGACCACCCTGGAGCTGCGCCGCGAAGTGCCGGGCGACCGCCTGCTGGTGGCCGAATCGGGCATCGCCACGCCGGCCGACGTGCAGCGCCTGCGCGAGGCCGGCGTGCACGCCTTCCTGGTGGGCGAGGCCTTCATGCGCGAGAGCGACCCCGGTCTGGCCCTGGCGCGGCTGTTCGCCTGACGGCTCGGCAGGGCCTTCCTACAATGGCCTGAACGCCACTGCCGCGGACCCTGCGGCGCCGCACTGCCGGCCCCCGCCCGCCCTCGACCGTTTTGCCCCATACCCTGCGCCAGTCCATGACCCGGCCCGCCCTTCAGTGGCGCTGGCTCGCCGTGGTATGGCTGGCCCTGGGGGCGCTGCTGGCCGCGCTGCTGCTGCTGGACCGCAACGAGACCCTGGCGCGCGAGCGCCAGCACCTGGCGCAGCAGGTGGGCATCGTGCATGACAACCTGGTGCGCCACATCACCTCCATCGACGCGGTGCTCGAGCGCCTGGCGGGCGAACCCCTGGCCCAGCCCTTCGACGCCCGGGCACGCCAGCGCATCAATGCCAGGCTGCACGTCTTCAGCGAAGCGTTGCAGGGCGTGCGCACGCTCAGCGTGCTGGATGCGGACGGCACCATCATCGCCTCCAACCGCGCCGAGCTGATCGGCCACAACGCCGCCAACCGCGACTACTACCGCGCCGCGCGCGCCGCGCCCAGCGCCGACACGCTGGTGCTGGGCAAGCCCTTTCGCGCGGTGCTCGACGGCGGCTGGTACCTGATGGCCGGGCGCATCCGGCCGGGGCCGGGCGGCGGCTTCGGCGGCGTGGTGCTGGCCACGCTGGATCCGGCGCAATTCCTCACCCTGCTGGAGTCGGTGCGCTACGCGCCGGACATGCGCATCGGCCTGACGCACGGCGACGGCGTGCGCTTCCTGATGGCCTCGGAGCACCCGATGCCGCCGGGGATCGACCTGTCGGACCCGCAGACGCTGTTCTCGCGCCACCTGGCCAGCGGCGCGCGCCAGAGCCTGCTGCGCGGCGCGCTGGTGGATGGCGATGACGGCCCGGCCTACCTGGCGGCGCTGCGCACCGTCCAGCCGCCCGAGCTGCACATGGACAAGCCCCTGGTGGCCAGCGCCGCGCGCGAATGGAGCGCCGTGCTCTCGCCCTGGCGCACCAAGGTCTGGCTGGCCGTGGCCGCGCAGCTGCTGCTGGGCGCGGCGGCCTGCGGCGCGCTGTACCTGCTGCAGCGGCGCCAGCGCGAGCTGCGCCAGCACCAGCGCGCCCTGGCCCACCGCGAGCAGCAGCTGGAGGCGCGCTGGCGCGCCGCGCTGCAGGCCACCAGCCTGGGCATCTGGGAGTGGCACGGCGAAGGCTCGCCGACGCACTTCTCGCCCTCCTGGAAAGCCATGCTCGGCTATGCCGACGAGGAGATCGACGACCAGGACCACGGCTGGCAGCAGCGCCTGCACCCCGACGAGCGCGAGCAGGTGCTGGCCCTGCTGGCGCGCCACCTGCGCGGAGAGACCCCGCTCTACGAGACCACGCACCGCATACGCTGCAAGGACGGCAGCTACCGCTGGGTGCAGGCGCGCGGGCGCGTGCTGCAGCGCGACGCCGAGGGCCGGCCGCTGCACTTCGTGGGCAGCTTCGGCGACCTGGCCGAGCACGGCGAGGACCGCATCCGCCTGGACCGCCTGGCCGAACAGGTGCCGGGCATGCTCTACCAGTACCAGGTCGAGCCGGACGGCAGCAGCCGCTTCCCCTACGCCAGCGCCGGCGTGCAGGGCGTCTACGGCTTCTCGCCCGAGGAGCTGCGCGCCGATGCCTCTCCCGTGTTCCAGCGCATTCACCCGGACGACCTGCTGCGCGTGAACCGCAGCATCGAGGCGGCCCTGCGCACGCTGCAGCCCTGGCACGACGAATACCGCGTGCGGCTGCCGGAGCGCGGCGAGCGCTGGCTCAGCGGCCAGGCCCAGCCGCAGCTGCTGGACGGCGGCGCCGTGCTCTGGCACGGCTACCTGCACGACGTGACCGAGGCCAAGCAGCAGGCCCTGCAGCTGCAGGAGACGGAGCGCCTGCTCAAGCACCTGATGAACGAGATGCCCATCGGCCTGTGCATGGTGGACGAGGACGGCCGCATCTACTTTCGCAACCGGCGCTTCCTCGAATACTTCGGCTACACCGAGGCGCAGGCGCCCACGCTGCATGAATGGGCGCTGCACGCCTACCCCGACCCGCAGTACCGCGCGCAGATCGGCCAGCAGTGGCGCCAGGCGCTGCAGCAGGCGCACGCCAGCGGCGGCGACATCCCCGTGCACGAGTACCGCACCACCGCCGCCAGCGGCGTGCAGCGCACCATGGCCATCGGCGGCCTGGTCTTCGGCGCCCACTTCCTGGCCACCTTCATGGACCGCACCGAGCAGCAGGCGCAAAGCGAGCTGCTGCACAAGCTGGCCTACATGGACAGCCTGACCGGCGTGGCCAACCGCCGCCACTTCGACCAAACGCTGCAGGCCGAGTGGCGCCGCTGCCGGCGCAGCCGCCAGCCGCTGGCGCTGATCATGGTCGACATCGACCACTTCAAGCAGTTCAACGACCTGTACGGCCACCAGGCGGGCGACGCCTGCATGCGCGCCGTGGCCGGGGCGCTGCGCGCGGCGCTGGCGCGCTCGCACGACCTGGCGGCGCGCTACGGCGGCGAGGAATTCGTCTGCCTGCTGCCCGAGTGCGACCTGGCCGGCGCCCGCGCCAAGGCGCAGGCGCTGTGCGAGGCCGTGCAGGCACTGGGCATCACCCACGGCGGCTCCAGCGTCGCCGGGGTGGTCACCGTCAGCGCCGGCGTGGCCAGCGAGGTGCCGGGCGAGGACGGCACGCCCGAGGCCCTGCTGGCGCGCGCCGACGCCCACCTGTACCGTGCCAAGGCCGCCGGGCGCAACCGCGTGGACGACGGCACGGTGTCGCTATCACAACCATAGCTGTTTGCGCTTGTTGCAAAAGCGCTGGAGGCCGATTTCATGCCCAACCATCCTCCCACCCAGCTGCAGGCCGCCGACCCCGCTGCCTGGCCCGTGGCGCCCGGCTGGCAGCCGCTGGTCGACGGCTTCTTCGCCAGCACGCGCGGCCAGGCACTGCTGGCCTTTTTGCGCCAGCGGCTGGAGGCCGGCGCTGCCATCTTCCCGCCCCAGCCGCTGCGCGCGCTGGAGCTGACGGCGCCCGGGCAGGTGCGCGTGGTCATCCTGGGCCAGGACCCCTACCACGGCCGCGGCCAGGCCGAGGGACTGGCGTTCTCGGTGCAGCCGGGCGTGCGCATCCCGCCCTCGCTGCGCAACATCTTCAAGGAGCTGCAGCGCGACTTGGGGCAGCCCCCGCCGGCCTTCCCCAATCCCGGTGGCAGCCTGGTCAAGTGGGCCGAGAACGGCGTGCTGCTGCTCAACACCACCCTGACCGTGGAGGAAGGCCAGGCCGCCAGCCACGCCGGCAAGAGCTGGGAGGTGCTGACCGACGCCATCATCCGCCACGTGGCCGAAGGCGAGCGGCCGGTGGTGTTCATGCTCTGGGGCAGCCACGCCCAGGCCAAGCGGGCGCTCATCCCGCAGGACCGCGGCCACCTGGTGCTGTTGGCCAACCACCCCTCGCCCCTGTCGGCCGAGCGCCCGCCCCTACCTTTCATCGGCTGCGGGCACTTCAGCCAGGCACGGGCCTTCCGGCAGCAGCACGGCTATTGAGGATGAAATACGGCGCCACCGCCCGCCAGTCAAGCGTGGGCAGCTCTCAATAGCGTAGCAACGGGCGCCGCCGTCAGGCGCGGCCCAGGCGCTGGAACAGGCCGCCGGGCAGGCGTGCCACATCACCCTGGAGCTCCAGCTCCAGCAGCCGCGCCTGCAGCGTGGCGGCGTCCAGGCCGGTGCGGGCCACCAGCGCGTCCAGGCCCAGGGGGTCGTAGCCCAGGGCCTGCAGCACCTCGTCGTCGTTGTCGTCGCCTTCACCGCCGCCCTCGGCCGGCTCCTGCGCTTGCGGCGCCGACGGGACCGGCAGCTGCAGCTCCTCCAGCACGTCCTGCGCCGACTCCACCAGCTTGGCGCCCTGGCGAATCAGCGCGTGGCAGCCGCGCGACTGCGGCGCATGGATGGAGCCGGGGATGGCGAACACCTCGCGCCCCTGCTCGGCGGCCAGCCGGGCCGTGATCAGCGAGCCGGAGGCCAGCGCCGCCTCCACCACCAGCGTGCCCTGCGACAGGCCCGAGATGATGCGGTTGCGCTTGGGAAAATTGGCCGGCAGCGGCGGCGTGCCTAGCGGGTATTCGCTGACCAGCACGCCGTGCTGCGCGATGCGGTGCGCCAGCGCGCGGTGGGCGGCCGGGTAGACCCGGTCCAGCCCGGTGCCAACCACGGCGATGGTGGCGGGCCAGGCAGCGTCCTCGTCCACATCGGCCAGCGCGCCCTCGTGCGCCGCCGCGTCCACTCCCCGCGCCAGGCCGGAGACGATGCACAGCCCCGCCCCATGCAGCGCCCGCGCGAACTGGCGCGCGTGCTCGGCCCCCTGGGCCGTGGGATTGCGGCTGCCCACCACGGCCAGGCTACGCGCCGGCGCGAACGGCTCTGCGCCGCGCACGAAGCGCGCCCCGCCCATCAGGTACAGCAGGGGCGGCGGGTCTTCGGTGGCCAGCAGGGCGGGCGGGTAATGGGCGTCGGCCAGGGTCAGGATGGCGCGGACACTGCCGTCCCCATCGGCCTGCAGCCAGCCCCAGGTGCGCTGCACCAGGCCGGCCAGGCCTTCGGGCTCGGCGGCCAGGGCGCGCGCCGCGGCCGGGCCGGTGCATTCGCGCCAGGCGGCCTCGCCCCGGGCCAGCACCTGCTGCGGCAGGCCGAAGGCGGCCAGCAGGCGGCGCACGCTGGTGCCGCCCACGCCGGGCGTGGCCGTCAGGCGCAGCCAGGCGGCCAGCTCATCGCGGTCCATGGCCCGCGCGGCGCTTATTCGGGGTTGACCAGGCGATCGCCCACCAGCACCGGCTGCTGCGCGGTCAGCAGCAGGGCGTAGGAGACGCGGTCGAAGGTGCGAAACACCATGGCCAAGCCGTTGGCCTCGCTGGGCAGGCGCACCTGGGTGCGCTCGCCATCGGTCTTGTCGACCATGCGGCGGCCCTGGGTCAGCACCTGCAGCACGTGGCCGGCCTCCATGCCGTCGCTGCTGCCGCGGTTGATGGCGACCACGTTGTTCTGGCCGGCGTAGCGCACGGCGGTGCCGCCGTAGATGGAGACCACGGCCGCGTCCACGGCGAACTGCGGCGCGCGCGGCACGTAGTTGGCGAAGCCGCGCGCCGGCGAGGGCAGCAGGCGGTCGCCCATGCGCACTTCTTCCTTGGTGCGGCTCAGGTCCACGGTGGCGGGCACGATGTCGGCCACCACGCCGCCCTTGCCGTCGGGCGACTCCTGCACCGTCTCGCCGCGCACCAGGCTGGCCTGGCCGACGTACTGGGCCTCGTAGCCCAGCACCTCCTGCGTGACCGGATCCTTGAGCGGGACGGCGTTGCGGAACACGCGGAACTGGCGCGGCGCGCCGGGCTCCAGCTCCAGCGGGCTGCCCTGCGGGCCGCGCACGTAGGCGCGGTCGCCGGCCGACAGGATGACGCGCTCGTCGCGCCCGGCCACGATGCGCGGGGCCTGCGACAGGGTCAGCTCGTCCACCACCAGGGGCTCGGCCAGGAAGGGCTCGATCAGGTGTGCCTTGAGCGTCGGCAGGGCCGTGCCGGACAGGCTCTCGGAGCGGGTGCGCGGGGACACGCGCACGGTCTCGGTGCCGCCGCCGCGGCTGGTGCGCAGGCGGGCGTAGCCATCCACCTTCTCCAGGTACAGCGTCTGGCCGGGGAAGATCAGGTGCGGGTTGGCGATGGTCTGCAGGTTCATGCCCCACAGCTCGGGCCAGCGCCACGGGCGCTGCAGGTACATGCCGGAGATGGCCCACAGCGTGTCGCCGCGCTTGACGACGTATTCATCGGGCGCATTGGGCGCCAGCTCGTGCAGCGGCACGCCGCGCTGGGCCACCTGTTGGGCCGTGGCGCGCTGCTGGCCGGTGATGGGGTAGTTCTGTGCCTGCGCCGCCGGTGCCAGGACCGCAGCGGCCAGCGCCAGGGCGAGCGCCGCCTTCAAATGGTTGTGCTTGTGGTGCATTGAAAAGACTCCCCCTCGCGGCCGTGTGCAGTGATTGATTGTTCTACGCTACGCAAAAAAACAGCCTCGGCCGATGCGTTGCAAACCCCGGCCGATTCTGGGCTCAAGGCCTTGATAGGGCAACGATTATTGCGGCGGCGCCCGGCAAAGCCGCGGGAAAGTGGCGAAAATAGCGACATCTTCCCCCTGTTGCCATGGCCCTCCTTCCCATTCTCTGTTTCCCCGATCCGCGCCTGCACAAGGTCGCCAAGCCCGTCGCCGCGGTGGACGACCGCGTGCGCGCGCTGGTGGCCGACATGTTCGAGACCATGTACGACGCCAAGGGCATCGGCCTGGCGGCCACGCAGGTGGACGTGCACGAGCGCATCGTGGTGATCGACGTGTCCGAGGAGCGCAACCAGCCCCTGGTGCTGATCAACCCCGAGATCGTCTGGGCCAGCCCCGAGACGCGCGTGGGCGAGGAAGGCTGCCTGTCCGTGCCCGGCATCTACGACGGCGTGGAGCGTTCGCTGGCCGTGCACGTGCGCGCCCAGGACGCCGACGGCAACAGCCGCGTGATCGAGGCCGAGGACCTGCTGGCCGTGTGCATGCAGCACGAGATGGACCACCTCATGGGCAAGGTGTTCGTCGAATACCTGTCGCCGCTCAAGCGCGGGCGCATCAAGACCAAGCTGCTCAAGCAGCAAAAGGCGGCGCACGCATGAGGCGCCTGGCGCTGCCCGCCCTGCTGGCGCTGGCAGCGCTGGCCGCCGGCTGCGCCGCGCCCGAGCGCCTCGCCCCCGGCACGCCGCGCGCCCAGGTGCTGGCCGACCTGGGCACCCCGACATTGACCGCAGCACTGCCGGGCGCCGGCGAGCGCCTGCTGTACAGCCGCCAGCCCGCCGGCCAGCAGGTCTACCACGTGGACCTGGACGCGCAGCAGCGCGTGGTGCGCGTGGAGCAGGTGCTGACGCTGGAGCAGTTCCAGGCGCTGCGCCTGGGCCAGGACACGCGCGAGGACGTGCGCCTGCGCTTCGGCCCGCCGGCGCTGGTCGAACGCGTGGCGCGCTTTGACGGCGACGTCTGGACCTACCGCATCCTCGACCTGGGCGAGCCCCGGCAGGCCCATGTGCACATCGACCGGGGCGGCGTGGTGCGCCAGGTGCTGTTCACCGACGAACGCCTGGGCGAGCCCGACAGCCGCGCCGATTGACCCTCTCCCCCGAGCCCTCTTCGATGAAAGTGATCTTCGCCGGCACGCCGGAATTCGCCCGCGTGGCGCTGCAGCAGCTGCTGGACGCCGGCTTTGACGTGCCGCTGGTGCTGACGCAGCCCGACCGCCCGGCCGGGCGCGGCATGAAGCTGCAGGCCTCGCCCGTGAAACAGCTGGCGCAGGAGCGCGGCATCGCCGTGGCGCAGCCCCGCAGCCTGCGCCTGGACGGCAAGTACCCCGGGGACGCCGCCGCCGCGCAGGCCGCCATCGCCGACGCCGGGGCGGATGCCATGGTGGTGGCCGCCTACGGGCTGATCCTGCCGCAGTGGGTATTGGACGCGCCGCGGCTAGGCTGCTTGAACATCCATGCCAGCCTGCTGCCGCGCTGGCGCGGCGCCGCGCCCATCCACCGCGCCATCGAGGCCGGCGACGCCGAGACCGGCGTGACCATCATGCAGATGGACGCCGGCCTGGACACCGGCGACATGCTGCTGCGCAGCGCCCTGCCCATCGCGGCGCACGACACCACCGCCACGCTGCACGACCGCCTGGCAGCGCTGGGCGGGCAGCTCATCGTGCAGGCGCTGCAGCAGGCACAGCAGGGCCCGCTGCACAGCGAAGCCCAGCCCGCCGAGGGCGTGACCTATGCCCACAAGATCGACAAGACCGAGGCCGCCATCGACTGGCGCCAGCCGGCCGTCGCCATCGAGCGGCGCGTGCGCACCTTCGACCCGTTCCCCGGCGCCGCCACCACGCTGGCGGGCGAGGCCATCAAGGTCTGGTGCTGCGAAATTGATAGCGGCCCGCGCTTTCCCAGTGCGACTTTGGGGCAGATTTTGTATGTGAACGACCAGGGCGTCGGCGTGGCCTGCGGCGACGGCACGGCACTGCGGCTGACCGAGCTGCAGCGCGCCGGCGGCCGGCGCCTGGCGGCGCGCGACTTCGTGCGCGGCTTCACCCTGGCGCCGGGCATGGTGCTGGGCACGCCGGCGTGATGCCATGAAGCGCGAGGCGCTGCGCCGCTGGCTGCGGGACCCCTGGACCCGCCTGGGCGCGCGCGACATGCTGGGCACCTGCTTAGGGATCGCCGCCTGGGGCCTGGTGACCGGCGTGGCCATGGTCAAGATCGGCATGCCGCCGCTGCTGGCCATCTTCATGTCCCTGGTCGTCTATGCCGGCAGCGCCCAGCTGGCCGTGCTGCCGCTGATGGCGGCCGGCGCGCCGCTGTGGGTGGTGTGGCTGACGGCGGCCTGCGTGAACCTGCGCTTCGTCATCTTCAGCAGCATGTGGCGCAGCTACTTCGCCCACCTGCCGCGGCGCCATCGCCTGTGGCTGGCCTACTTCAGCGGCGACGTGATCTTCGTCAGCTTCATGCAGCGCTTCACGCGGGCCGAGCCGGCGCCCGAGCAGGTGCCCTACTTCTGGGGCGCGGCCACGGCCAACTGGCTGGCCTGGCAGATCCCTTCGATTGCCGGCATCGTGCTGGCCAACAGCATTCCGCTGTCCTGGGGCCTGGGCTTTGCCGGCGTGCTGGCGCTCTTGGGCATCCTGCTGTCCATGCTGGGCGACCGCGCCAGCTGGCTGGCCACGCTGGTGGCCTGCACGGCGGCCATCGCCACCTTCGCGCTGCCGCTCAAGCTCAACATCCTGGTGGCGATCGCCGCCGCCGTGACCGTGGGCCTGGCCGCCGAGGCGGCCGAGCGCGCCCTGCGCCGGGCTCAGCAGCGCGGCGGCCCGCCGGCCGGAGGCAGCGCGGCATGAACGGCTCGTGGCTGGTGCCCATCGTGGCCATCCTGGGGCTGGCGGTGATCACGCTGATCACGCGCGCCTTCTTCATGATCCCCGAGCGCGAGCTGCCCCTGCCCGACTGGCTGCGCCGCGGCCTGAAGTACGCGCCGCTGGCCGCGCTGTCGGGCGTGATCGCGCCCGAGATCTTCATGTCCGGCGGCTCGCTCATCGACACCCTGGCCGACGCGCGCCTGCCCGCCGCGCTGTGCGCCGGCGGCTACTACTTCTGGCGGCGCCGCATCCTGGGCACCATCGTGGTGGGCATGGTGGTGTACCTGCCGCTGCACATCGGCCTGGGCTGGTAGGCCACGCGGCGAAGCCTGGGCGGGGCGGGCGGCGGCGTTTCCTACAATCGCCCGCCAGGTTGTCTCCTCCTCCTTTCCTCCCTTCCTCTTCCTTGCCGCCAGCCATGCACATCCTCCGTTTCTCCGACCTTTGCGACCAGGGCCAGGCCCAGGGCAAGCGCGTGTTCATCCGCGCCGACCTGAACGTGCCGCAGGACGACGCCGGCCGCATCACCGAGGACACGCGCATCCGCGCCTCCGTGCCCTGCATCCGCATGGCGCTGGACGCGGGCGCGGCGGTGATGGTCACGAGCCACCTGGGCCGCCCGACCGAGGGCGAATTCAAGCCCGAGGACTCGCTGGCGCCCGTCGCCCGGCGCTTGTCCGAGCTGCTGGGCCGCGAGGTGCCGCTGCTGGCCGACTGGGTGGACGGCGTGAGCGTGCAGCCCGGCCAGGTCGTGCTGCTGGAGAACTGCCGCGTGAACAAGGGCGAGAAGAAGAACGACCCGGCGCTGGCGCAGAAGATGGCGCAGCTGTGCGACATCTACGTCAACGACGCCTTCGGCACCGCCCACCGCGCCGAAGGCACGACCTACGGCATCGCCGAATACGCCCAGGTCGCCTGCGCCGGCCCGCTGCTGGCCGCCGAGATCGACGCCCTGACGCGGGCGCTGGCCAGCCCGAAGCGCCCGCTGGTGGCCATCGTCGCCGGCTCCAAGGTCAGCACCAAGCTGACCATCCTGCAAAGCCTGGCCGAGAAGGTGGACGGCCTGGTCGTGGGCGGCGGCATCGCCAACACCTTCATGCTGGCCGCCGGCCTGCCCATCGGCAAGAGCCTGGCCGAGCCCGACCTGGTGAGCCAGGCGCGCGCCGTGATCGACGCCATGGCCGCGCGCGGCGCGGCCGTGCCCATCCCCACCGACGTGGTGGTGGCCAAGGCCTTCGCCGCCGACGCGCCCGCCACGGTGAAGCAGGCCGCCGACGTGGCCGATGACGACCTGATCCTGGACATCGGCCCCGAGACGGCCCAGGCCCTGGCCGCGCGGCTGAAGGCCGCCGGCACCATCGTCTGGAACGGGCCGGTGGGCGTGTTCGAGTTCGAGCAGTTCGCCGGCGGCACGCGCGCCATCGCCCAGGCCATCGCCGAGTCGCCAGCCTTCAGCATCGCCGGCGGCGGCGACACGCTGGCGGCGATCGCCAAGTTCGGCATCGAGGACCGCGTGGGCTACATCTCCACCGGCGGCGGCGCCTTCCTGGAGGTGCTGGAGGGCAAGGAGCTGCCGGCCTTCCAGATCCTGCAAAAGCGCGCCGCGGGCTGACGGCGGGGCGCCGGCGCACTTGCCGGCAAAACAACACCGCCCCGTGCGGGCGGGGCCAAAACAACGCTCCGCGCTTGTTTTTGACCTGATCAGCACAGAGAATCGTTCGCAAACGTGTGCGTCATGACTAATGGTGACGCGCCCCATCATCGAAAACCGGAGGGAAACCCATGTCATTGATCAAGGCACTCGGCCTGGCTGCGGCGGCCGGCGCCACGCTGGCGCTGTCCGGCTGCGGCAGCGCGCCCATTCCGCTGGCCAAGAACTTCGAACTGACCAGCCAGCACAAGGTGCGCTCGGCCGGCCACTGGGAGCTGCTGTCGCGCGACGTGGTGGCGCAGACCCGCGCCACGCTGCAGGCCGCCGGCTACGACGCCGCCACGCCGCTGCACGTGCTGCCCCCGCCCAACCCCAGCGCCTTCGACGTGGCCTTCCGCGACTTCCTGATCACCGAGCTGGTGCAAAGCGGCGCCACCGTGCACCACCAGGGCGGCGCCGCGCTGGACGTGACCTACCACGCGCAGCTGGTGCGCCACAACAGCGACCGCCCGCACTTCATCCCCGGCCAGTTCACCATGATCGCCGGCGGCCTGATGGCCGCCTACGGCCTGCGCCACCAGCACATCGACGCGCAGCTGCTGGCCGCCCTGGGCCTGACGGTCGCCGCCGACTACGCCAACAGCATCAACTCCGGCGGCCCGACCAACACCGAGATGATCCTCACCACCACCGTCTCGCGCGGCGGCCAGTACGTGTCGCGCAAGACCGACGTGTACTACCTGGAGAACGCGGACACGCCGCTGTTCCTGCGCCCCTCGCACTACCGCGCCGTCAACATGAAGGTGGTCTCGCAATGATCCAGCGCCGCACTGCATTCGCCCTTGCTTGCTCCCTGTCGGCCCTGGTGCTGGCCGGCTGCGCCCAGCAGCAGCCCACCCAGATGCGCGCCGAGCCCACCTACCAGGACGCCTCGCGCGCCCCGCTGCTGCAAAGCAGCCGCGACGCGGTCAAGAGCCTGCTGGTCGGCCTGGACACCGGCGTCACCGGCGCCGGCCCGGTGCTGGTGGCCACGGTGGTCAACGTGAACGACCTGAGCGTGTCCGCCCCACTGGGCCGCACGCTGTCCGAGCAATACGCCAACGCCATGGCCATGACAGGCTTCGACGTCAAGGAGATCAAGCTGCGCGGCGACGTCTTCGTCAAGGAAGGCGCCGGCGAGCTGCTGCTGTCACGCGAGATCAAGGACATCGCACGCTTTCACAACGCCTCCATGGTGCTGGTGGGCACCTTCTCGCCCGCCGCCAACTACACCTACGTCAGCCTGAAGCTGGTGCGCACCGAGGACAGCCGCATCATCCGCGGCCACGACTACGCGCTGCCCAACGACCGCGACGTCAACCGCCTGCTGGCCCTGCCGCGCTGAGCGCCGCAGTCCGCACGCAATCGCAAGGCCGCCGCCCAGGCGGCCTTTTCTTTTGCTATTGAAAAATGAGCTGCCAGCGCTTGCCCTGCAAGCGCTGGAGGCCGATTTGGCTAATTAATTTTTCGCCGGAGTCGGCCACAGCACCGAGCCGATCGCCACCGCCATCAGCGCCACCGCCGCCCAGTCCTGCCAGCGCAGCACCTCGCCCAGCCCCAGGGCGCCGCTGAACACGCCGATCACCGGGATCAGCATCACGCTGAGCGTGGAGGCCACCGGCGGCAGCGTGCGCGCCAGGAAGAACCACACCGTCTGCGCAAAGCCCAGCGCCAGCACGCCGTTGTAGAGCAGCGAGCCCACGGCCACCGGGCCGGGCACGTGCCAGCGACCGCGCTCGAACACGATGGCCAGCACGGTGAGCACGGCGCAGGTGATGGCCACCATCCAGAACGACAGCGTGAGCAGCGGCACCGGCACGTGCACGCGGCGCAGCAGCTGCGTGCCCAGCGCCCAGAAGGCGGCCGACGTCAGCATCAGCCCCACGCCCATCGCGCTGGCGCCCAGCATGCCCACCTCGTGCCACAGCAGCAGCACCACGCCCAGGGCCGCGGCGGCCACGCCGCCCCAGGCCCGGCCGGCCAGCCGGTCGCCGAAGAACAGGCTGCCCATGACGGCCGAGAAGATCGGCATGGTGTAGCCCAGGATGGCCGCCCGCCCGCTGGACAGGCGCGGAATGGCCAGGATCATCAGCACGTGCCAGGCCACCATGTTGGTGCCGGCCAGCAGCAGCAGGCGCGGCCAGTGCACGCGGGCGATGGTGAAGGGCAGCCCCTGCTGCAGCAGCACCAGCGCCAGCACCGGCAGGCCCAGCCACAGCGAGGCCATGCGGAAGGTGAGCGGCGGCACGTCGGCCACGCCCAGCTTCATGACGGGCCAGTTCAGCCCCCACACCAGAGTCAATAGAACAAGCAGGACGAGCTGGCGGCGGGACAGGACAGGCATGGCGCGCGATTGTGCCGGCGCGCCCGGCCGCGCGTGCGGGCGCCACCTAAAATCCCCGGCCATGACTTTCCTCGACATGCTGCGCGATGCCGGCGCGCGCAACGACTCCCTGCTGTGCGTGGGGCTGGACCCCGAGCCCCAGCGCTTCCCCGGCGCGCTGCGGGGCGAGGCACACCGCATCTACGATTTTTGCGCCGCCATCGTCGACGCCACGGCCGACCTGGTCTGCGCCTTCAAGCCGCAGATCGCCTATTTCGCCGCGCACGGCGCCGAGGACCAGCTGGAGCGGCTGATGCAGCACATGCGCTGCAACGCGCCGCACGTGCCCGTCATCCTGGACGCCAAGCGCGGCGACATCGGCTCCACCGCCGAGCAGTACGCGCGCGAGGCCTTCGAGCGCTACGGCGCCGACGCGGTGACGCTGTCGCCCTTCATGGGCTTCGACTCCATCGAGCCCTACCTGCAGTACCACGGCAAGGGCGCCTTTTTGCTGTGCCGCACCTCCAACCCCGGCGGCGCCGACCTGCAGGCCCAGCGCCTGGCCAGCGTGCCCGGGCAGCCGCTGCTGTACGAGCACATCGCCGCCCAGGCGCAGGGGCCGTGGAACAAGAACGGCCAGCTGGGCCTGGTGGTGGGCGCCACCTACCCCGAGGAAATCGCCCGCGTGCGCGCGCTGGCGCCCACGCTGCCCCTGCTGATCCCCGGCGTGGGCGCGCAGGGCGGCGACGCCGCCGCCACCGTGCGCGCGGGGCTGACCGAGCGCGGCGCCATCATCGTCAACTCCTCGCGCGCCGTGCTCTATGCATCGGACGGCGACGACTACGCCGCCGCCGCCCGCCGCGCCGCCCAGGCCACGCAGGGCGCGCTGAACGCCGCGCGCCGCTGACGCCGCCGCAGAGCACGCCCAGCCATGCAGCTCAAATGGCTGGAAGACTTCATCGCCCTGGCGCATGAGCGCAGCTTCACCCGCGCCGCCGAGCGGCGCCATGTGACCCACCCGGCCTTCGGCCGGCGCATCCGCGCGCTGGAGGCCTGGGCCGGCACGCCGCTAATCGAGCCCGGCAGCGCCCCGCTGCGGCTGACGGCGGCGGGCCAGGCCTTCCTGGAAACCGCCGAGCAGACCGCACGCGAGTTGGCCGAATCGCACCAGGAGCTGCGCGCCCTGGCCGGCCGCCACGCCCGCACCGTCACGCTGGCCACCGGCCGCACGCTGGCACGCACCCTGGTGGCCGACTGGCTGCCGCGCCTGGCGCCGCTGCTGGGCGAGGCGGGGGCGCTGCGCATCCATACGGGATCGCTGGCCGAGACGGTGCAGAGCTTGCAGGGCGGGGCGGCGGACTTCGCCCTGCTGTACCACCACCCCGCGCTGACCGTACCGCTGGACGCGCGCCAGTTCAGCCACCGCACGCTGGCGCAGGACCGGCTGGTGCCCATCTCCCGTGCGGATGCCGGCGGCGCGCCGGTGCATGACCTGCGCGCGGGCGGGCCGCCGGTGCCCCACGTCGCCTACGCGCGCTCGCTGGCCCTCGGCCGGCTGCTGGAAGATCACCTGACGCGCCACCCCGCCGCGCCGCCGCTGCGCCGGCTGCTGGAGTGCGATTCGCCGGATGCGACGCACGAGTACGTGCTGCGCGGGCTGGGGGTGTCGTGGCTGCCGTGGTCGCTGGTGCAGCGGGATTGCCAGGCTGGGCGGCTGGCACGCGCTGGAGATGCGGCGCTGGATGTGGCGTTCGATGTGCGCCTGTTTCGACCGAAAAGGCGGCTGGGGCCGCTGGCGGAGGTGCTATGGGCGGCGATAGTGCAGGACGGAAGGGATTTGTGCTGACCGTCTTGTTAAACCTACGGTTTCGTTACAGCCCCACAGGCTTGAGGCCTACCTCAGTGAATTTCTGCATGTTCGCTAATAGACATTTTGAAAGGGCAGCTTGCGACCCGTTGCAGTCCTTCAGCCTATCGGCGCCATGGATGGCTTGGCAGCGATTGCGACTCGCCAACACTGCATAGCGACCTCACGGTCTCTGCACCGTGTAGGTCATCAGGGGCCAACCCTATCGCGGGCTTGGTCGCAAGTTTCTGTTGTACAGCCGACGCGTGCGAACGTGTCGTCGCGGGATTTCATTTTGAACGTTCGCTGGCTCCGATCCCGAACTGGTGCTCTCGACTAGAAGGCGACGTGGGCCACCGAGGCCAAGAGTGGGCGGTCGTGCGTTCTCTCGGCTACTTAGGGGATCCGAAGTTGTCCTTCACGCGTGCGCCCTGCATCGGTTCCCAAGCTGTATCTCCGCCAGAACTGACATGAGGTAATAAATCTCGCTAGGATTGAATCTTGTCAATCGTTGTTTGCAATTACCGCCACTTGCCGCATGGTCCATCGAAAATTCGCAACTTGACATAGTTTGGCGAGAAACTTCAAATAAGGTCCCTCGGAAGCAGTATGGGCGGCATGGATTTCACCGAAGCATGACCAACATTTCAATAACGCCCGGTTCATTTTCCAAAAAATTTTGGAGAGCCTTGCCAATGACCGTGCCAGGAATAAGTTGTACTGGCGCCTTCATCGCGTGACCGATTGTGTCTGCTGAAACAAGAAGATCTCCGGCCCGAATTGTTCCGCCTTCCGTTGTGACCCTGACTGGAACTCTACCTGCGAGAGCGACAGCTGGTCGCCCGGCCGCGTCCTCAACGCCGGCATTCATGAGAACCCCGGGCTTCGTAGTTACTACTCCGGCGACCAGAATGCTTTCTGATGCGCTTGTCAGGCGGTAACGCAGAGGATGATGTGGATCGATTTCAACCACATCCCCTGGCTCAGGGAGCCGTCCGGTTGTATCGATGACTTCCGCAATATCGGCGCCTCCCGTTTGAGTACCTCCATTGAAAAACCCTTTCCCGTATTTGTCTATCCTTGCGACGTTGGTCGATTCAGAAACCAAAACCACAAGATCTTGCGTGTTTGTCCCACCTGTGATAGAGGCTGCCGCGCCGCTCCCATTAGTTGCCACTTGGAGCGCATTTCTGGTGCTTGCAGAATTAACATTTTCAAAGCGTCCAGCAACGCCAGAACCGCCGCTAATTCCCGCTTGGCCAAGTACACCAATGGAGCCATTAGGGCTGGTCACGAAGCCGCGAACGCCATAGCCCCCCTCGCCATCATGGCGCCCAACCACAGCGCCGATGCCATGACATTTGCCGATATTTTTGTTGCAGATGGCACCGTTCTGGCGCCCAACAATCGCTTCGCCTGATGAACTGTCGCCTATGACTGCGGCGGCAGACACGCTTCCAGTAACTCCCCAAATGGAGTTTCCGCCCACTGTGTTAGCGTAAATACCTGGACCTACACCATTGTGCTGCACGCTAACACCGCGAGCGCCACTGCTGTTTGGCAACGTCACATCTATGACATTACCTCCTCCGCCCTGGGTGAGATCAAGGAGGGCTCCATTACTCGCGACAGTAGCAGCAAAAGGCAATGAAAACCCCACTGTGGAGGAGCAAGGGCCTATAAAACCGAGTGTCAAGTCGATGCACATTTGCCCCGACTGCGGTGGCAAAGATTGCCACCCTGGAATGGAAATTTTTCCATCCTCCTGAACCCTGAAGCGAGGTGAGCCCCCAGCATTATCCGTAACCACAAGGGCACTGCCTGCAGAAGGTTGAACTACAACATCTGCGGCATAGGACATCGCAAAAAACGTAGCCAAAGCAACTGCCGTTATAAGCAGCTTCGAGTACTTTTTGGACATTTGGAGTCTTTCTCTCAAAATATTTAAAGATGGGAGCGATGTGGCAGCGCAAAAACCGTCTTACTTCGCTGGAAAATCGGAGGCCAATGGAGGGCGATCGCTGCCTTCGGGAGCTTTGATCACGCTCGGCTCGCTTGGAATCGTTGCTTTTTGACGCACTGGTGCATTTTCTTCAGAGGCGAGGACAGAACGCTCATTTACACCTGTCGCAGCGCTCTTGACCGAAATAAGTGCGGCGGGAGGCTGATCTGAAACGAGACGAGGCGCTACGTTTGAGGCGGCCATAGCTGGAGAAAGGATCAATGCAATTAAAACGCACGATCTCTGTGAACAGCGGAACATGTGCAATCCCCGGAATGCTGATTAATTACCGCTCAGAACGCCGCGGCGGCGGATATAAAAACTGCCAACCAGCGCTAGCAACGCAACCAGTACGCCAGTTCCCACCACCGACAGTGACGGTATGCCTCTCATGCTAGACGACCAGCCTGGCAGGGCTGTCGGATCAATGCCGCCGGCTTGGTTGTATTGGAACCAGCGGTAAACATTTCCACTGGTTTTGGATTGGTAGTTTTCTGGAATGCCGAAGGCGATGACTTCGCCGACTGCTCGATTGTCGGCAACATCAACGAACTGGATCGACTGGAGGGAGGTGGCGGACAGCAACGAGGTCGTGCCTGGAGTGGTGCTTCGGATTTTGAGCAAGTTGCCGGACGCTCCTTGTAGTGTGAGCTGTCCAGTCACCGTAGTGGTGCCCCCCCCCACAAACTGCAGTGTTTTCCCCGTGCTGGTACTAGCGCTAAATCTGAGAAACGTAAGGCCCCCGCCCACTTGGGATATCGTGCGAGCGCATCCATCGGATACGGAAACGGTAGAAGTTCCTGCGGCAAACGTCCCTGAGCTAGTGAAGTTGCCGGCCAGAGATAGGTGCCCTGCCCCCCCATCCAGGCTACCCCCGATCGCCAAATTATCAATGCCACTCAACTGAGCTGCATTGGCAGTAGCTGCACCAGCAACGCTGAAGTCCGTGCACCCAAAATTTACCCGGGCATCTCCAAAATCAACTCGGGAGCCAGAGCCTACTTGAAACTGTGCTGCTTGGCCCAGAAGGGTTGTACCGGCAAGAACGACACCCAAAATAGGCGATAGACGCATTGATGCACCGCAAAGCGTTAATAGATGAAGACCAATCTTACGGCAAATCTCACAATCTGCTACGTTTGTTGTAACAGCTCAACGACTTAGAACCCCAGTACGCGGCGTATACGGACCGTAGTTGGAATACGTTGCGCCCCGCGGCTCGGCGAACAGTAGCTTTTGGAGACAGCAGACATCGGTCAACGAATTGATCGCCGTCGGTTATCGAGACAGGCGTCGTTCACGTACGGTCCAAGGCCGAGCGTCAAGACCCAGCCGAAGGGGCCACACAGCTGGCGTCATCGACGGGCTGCTCATGGCCCGAAGACGCACGCATGGCACGGGCCGAAAAGCGGTTCTGAGCGAATAAAACGCCGAAATCGGTGGTTCATATTGCTGAACTACAGGAGCACGTCAAACACCAGTTACCACGAATAGCACGCCCCCGTGCCGTTTCAGCACCATGCTGCCCCGCCTGGCTTTCCACAATGCCGTTCACCACAACGACATTGCCGAGGAGACAGCCATGACCACCTTCAATCACCGCACCCCGCCCACGCGCCGCCGCGTCCTGGTTGCCACGCTGCTGGCCGTCACCGGCGCCCTGCTGGCCGCCCTGCCCGCCGCCGCGCAGGACTACCCCACCAAGCCCATCACCCTCGTTGTCGGCTACCCGCCCGGCGGCAGCACCGACCTGATGGGTCGGCTGGTCGGCACCGAGCTGTCCAACCGCCTGGGCCAGCCGGTGGTCATCGAGAACGTGGGCGGCGCCGGGGGCACCATCGGCGCGCAGAAGGTGGCCAACGCCGCGCCGGACGGCTACACGCTGCTGGTGGGCTCCAGCAACGAGCTGGCGATCGCCAAGCTGGTCACGCCGCGCACCGTCAAGTACGGGCCGGCGAACTTCACACCCATCGGGCTGATCGGCTCGCAGCCGCTGGTGCTGGTGGCCTCCACGGCCGCAGGGGTGAAGAACGCCGGCGACTTCACGCAGCTGGTGAAGAAGAACCCCGGCAAGTTCAGCTACGGCAGCTCCGGCGTGGGCACGGCGCTGCACCTGGCCGGCGAGATGGTCAAGGAGCAGGGCGGGCTGTTCATGACGCACATCCCCTTCCGCGGCGTGGCGCCGCTGACCAGCGACCTGATGGGCGGCAACCTGGAGTTCGGCGTGTTCGTGCTCTCCAGCGGCCTGCCGCACATCAAGTCGGGCAAGGTGGTGGCGCTGGGCACCACGGCGGCCAAGCGCTCGCAGGCAACGCCTGACATTCCCGCGCTGGCCGAGCTGCCGCAGTTCAAGAATGTGGACATCGAGAGCTGGTTCGCGCTGATGGGCCCGGCCAAGCTGCCGCAGCCGGTGGTGGCCAAGCTCAAAAAAGCGCTGGCCGAGACGCTGCAGTCGCCCGACTTCCGCCAGAAGATGGCCGCCGCCGGCTCCGGCGTGGCCGCGCCGGGCGTGGATGTGCAGAAGTTCTGGGATGGCGAGATCGCCAAATACACCCGCATCGTGCAGTTCGCAAAGATCGAAGAATGACCGCTACCCACTGCGCTGACGCCCTGCACTGGACCCTGCCCGCGCCCGACCTGGGCGCCTGGCGCGCGGGCAACACCGGCACCGAGGGCGTGTGGCGCTTCGACTCCGGCGTGCCCGGGCGCCACGTGCTGATCACGGCGCTGATCCACGGCAACGAGCTGTGCGGCGCCTGGGCGCTCTTGGGCCTGCTGCAGGCCGGCGTGCGCCCGCAGCAGGGCACGTTGACCTTGGCGTTCTGCAATCTGGCGGCGTTCGACCGGTTCGACATCGCGCAGCCCGACGCGGCCCGCTTTGCCGAGCAGGACCTGAACCGCCAGTGGATCGACGCGCGCATGCAGGCCGGCGACTCGCTGGAGCGCCGCCGCGCCGCCGCGCTGCAGCCCTTCGTGGCGCAGGCCGACTGGCTGCTGGACTTGCATTCCATGCACGAGCCCTCGGCGCCGCTGCTGCTGACCGGCGTGCAGCCGCGTAACCTGGCACTGGCCCGCGCGCTGGCAGCGCCCGAGCATGTCGTGATCGACGCGGGCCACCAGGACGGCACGCGGCTGCGCGACTACGGCCGCTTCGGCCTGCCGGACGACGAAGCCGGCGACAGCCGCTCGCTGCTGGTCGAATGCGGCTGGCACGGCGACCCGGCCAGCCGCGCCGTGGCGCAGGACCAGTGCCTGCGCTTTCTGCAGGCGTCGGGCTGCGTGGATGCGCAGGAGCTGGCGCAGCGCCTGCCCGGCTGGCGAGCCGCCGACGCGCCGCGCCAGTGGGCGCTGCAGGTGACGGGCGGCGTGGTGGCGACGAGCGAGCGCTTTGCCTTCACCCAGCCCTTCACCGGGCTGGAGGTGATCGCGCGCGCCGGCACCGTGATCGGCGACAACGACGGCACGCCCGTGACTACGCCTTATGACGACTGCGTGCTGGTCATGCCCAGCACGCGCCAGGCGCGCGCGGGCGTGACGGTGGTGCGCTTCGCCACGCGCCGGCCGCTGTAGCCAAGGCCCTGCAGGCGCGGCAAGGCAAGGGCTTGGCACGGGCCGGTGCCGGGCCGCGCGAGCGGCTGCTGGAGGGACGCGCCACGCCCTGCCGGCCCAGCTGTTCAACTCCAAGGAACACACCGGCCCCAGCCCGCGCCAGGCGTGGCGCGGTCGTTGAAGGGCAAGGAGGAGCAGCCAGTGTGCCGCCCCTGGCCCTGCGGGGCAGCGGACTGCGGCGCCAGCAGAGCTGCCGTACACGGCCCGTGGGTGAGCTACCAAGTCACCCCCGCTTGGTTTCGCGCTGTCTGGCGCAGCCGTGCAGGCGGCGCTGGGTGGCATAAGCGCGGGGACCCGGTCCAGGCTCACACCTTCCCGCACAGGCCTCCGGTGGCAGTCGAACTGTTCCGGGGCGTGGCTGCCGGCTTGGTCGCCGGGCCCGCGAATTGCTCCTGGTTTGATAGCTTGCAGCGCTTGATGGACGGGCGCCGAAGCCAGTTTTGATGCGTATTTATTCCACGACGCCGGCGGCACTGTGTGTGACCGTGCGGTACTCGGTTTCAGAGTGCTGCGCGCTCAGCGCAAATAGCGTCCCAGAAATTCCCGCGTGAGCTGACGCACACGGGATAGCTCCGCTGCCGCATCGCCTTGGCCAAGATCCAGGGCTGCAGCGAGTTCCTGGGTCAGCATGCCTTTGTGCTGGCTCAACAAATACTTGGTGTCCGTGAAGCTGTTGTGCGCCATGCCCGCCAACTCCATGCGCTCGGCTGCGGATCCACGCGCGCTCCACACGGCTTCGATGGTCGGATCGGGGCCCTCGCTCGGCGGGTGTTCCGCCTGCAACAGGAGGAAGGGGAAGTCCCAGCTCCCCGACAAGTCTCCGAACACCGAACCGTCCAGGTTGACCCCTGCGAGCACGCGGGCGTCTGAGCGCGCCCATTGAAGCGCTGCGGAGCCGCCGTACGAATGCCCATATGCGCCTACGTGCGCAAGGTCGAGCTTTCCCCCCAGCAAATGGGCAGTGTCCGCATTCCGCACGGCCAGCCAGTCCAGGACGAAGCGCAGGTCATCCACCACGACGTGCGAGGAAGTGAACAAGAGTTCGGGGTCCACTTCGTCGTTGACCGCCAGAGACCCATCCAGCAGGCGCACCGGGCCCGAGACATAGGGATGGTCCACCGCGACCACCACATACCCATGGCTCGCCATGTCTTCAGCCAGGCTGGTGTACAGGGCGGACAGGGAGCCGACCCCTGGCGAGAACAGCATGACTGGATGGCGCCCGCTGGCCATGGGGACCTCCTGGCGGGAGTAGGTGCGGACATCAAACACGGCCGCCTCCAGCCCTTCCAGGTTGGCCGCAAGGATCTGGGCTATTTCAGGCGCCAGATACTCCGCGGCCGCACCGCCCACCCACTGCGTCGCTGGATACCAGACGGTGACACCGACTTCGCGATGGCGCGGGCCGTCGCCGCCGGTGGGCTGCAGCCGCTGCATGTCGCGCAGCGCGTAGTGCGCCCTGCCAAGACAGTGTTCCCCCGTCGGCACTGGCAAACGCCGGGCGTCCTTCTGCGCATCCGCAAGGGCACAGCGTTCGGCGTACTGCTGCTCACGGCTCAGGGGCTCCTGCGAGCCGCCACCGCACGCAGCCAAAAGCAGGGACATGCCGGCGGCCAGCGCCGCCAGAAGGACGTGTTGTTTCATATGCAATCTGCCAAAGAGAAAGGGAATCAGGACCGGATGCGCCCGATGGCGGGTCGCGCACCAGGCAGCAAGACCAGCCTCATCCGTGCGAAGCGCTGCGCGCTGCGATTGCTCAGGCTGGTGCCCTGCAATGTGGCGAGCCAAACTGACGGATTTCCTAATCCATCATGAAGATTGGATGAAGAGGAGGGGCGCCGTTGCCGCCGATACTCCGCCCCTCACGGGCCCAACCACTGGAGACTGACCGCATGAATTTGTTGCTCGTCGAAGACGATCTGGAGCTTGGTGACGGTATCCGCCTGGCCCTGTCCGGCCAGGGATTCAGGGTGTGCTGGGTACGCCGGCTCCAGGATGCCCGCACCCGCCTTGAGGATGCACTGCACGATGTCGTGGTTTTGGACCTGGGCCTTCCGGACGGTGACGGCCTTGCCTTGCTGTCCGACTTGCGCCAAGGGCAGCCCAGGCTTCCCGTCCTGATCCTGAGCGCACGCGATGGCCTGAATGACCGGCTCAGGGGCCTGGACAATGGCGCGGACGATTATTTGGTCAAGCCCTTTGCTCTGGCAGAGCTGGTGGCCAGGCTGCAGGCCCTCGTGCGCCGCACCTACCGAACGGCAGGAAGCGCACTGGTCGTCGGCGGTCTGTCTGTGGATGAAGCCGCCAGGCGCGTGCAGGTCGACGGAGCGACGGTCGAGCTTTCGCGATGCGAGTTCGACCTGGTGAGTCTCCTGATCAAGCGCCGCGACCATGTGGTGTCGCGCAGGCTGCTGGAGGAGCAGGTTCTCCCCGGCGGCCTGCAAAGCAGCAACAGCCTGGACGTGCACATGTCCAACTTGCGCAAGAAGATCGGCAGCCACTACATCCGTACCGTCCGGGGGGTGGGCTACGCCATTGAGACCGTGCCCGCGCCGTCCGCTCGTCCATGATCCGGCAGAAACTTGCGCACTGGCTGCGCCTGGTGCGCCAGCCATCGCTGATCCGGCGACTGCTGCTCTCCCAGATGCTCGGCCTGGCGGTGCTGTGGGGGCTCGTCACGACCGCGATGCTGCATGACGCCCAGGACAACGAAGATTTGCTGCGCATGGATGCGGTCTATACGGTGGTCGCCACCATCGCCAGCAACCTCGCCGACGACCCCGTTCGCCGGCAGCAGACGCTCGACGCATTCACCACGGCGCTGCACGCTTCCTATGGTGACGGCGTCCTCGTGCCCCAGCTGTTCGTCTGGCAGGAGGGGCGGTCGATCTACCACAGCGCAGCGCTCCTTCCCGGGCTGCGCCCCGTGCAGACCGACCATATTGGGCACCTCCAGGCTGGTGGGGGAACCCTGCGTGCGCGCACCGTCGCACCACTGCCTGGCAACATCCAGGTCACTCTGGTGATGCCAGGGCTACCTGCGGCAGCCCTGGGCTTTCATTCCCGTGGTTTCTATTTGATGCCGCTGGCTATCAGCCTGCCCCTTCTGGCACTGCCGGCTTTCTTCTCCCTGCGTGTGGCGCTTCGCCCGTGGCAGGCAGTGGCCGATGAGATCACGGCGCGCAGGCCGGGAGATCTGGACGCGCTTCAATCAGCACCTCCACACCGTGAACTCCGCCCTCTGGTGGACAGCGTCAATGCACTGCTGGCGCAAGCGCGCGTCAGCCTGCAGCGGGAACGCAACCTCGTCGCCGATGCCGCCCATGAGCTGCGCACGCCGTTGGCCGCCTTGCGCGTCAACGTCGAGGCACTGAGCACCCAGGCTTTCGCCGGGGCCGAGCGCGAGCTGCTGGGCAACCTTCTGCGATGCAACGAGCGGGCCACGCGCGTGGTGTCGCAGCTGCTGCAACTGATGCGCAGCGAGGCCGAACCCCGGCATGAGATGTGCTCTCTCCTATGCCTGTACGCTTTGGCCCAGGACAGGCTGACGGTACTGGATGCTTTTGCCCGGACACGCCGGATTGAACTCGAGCTGCTCTGCGAAGGTGAGCCGCCATTCCAGGTGCGGGGCAGCGAGGAGGCCTTCACCTCGTTGATAGACAACCTGGTGGAGAACGCCATCAAGTACAGCCCCACCGGAAGTACCGTCTGTGTCCGCCTGGCGCGGGCGGGCCCACAGGTGCAAATGCACGTCATCGACTCTGGTCCCGGAATACCGCAGGCGCTGCACGAACGGGTGTTCGACAGGTTCTACCGCTTGCCTACCACCACGCAAAGTGGCAGTGGCCTGGGCCTCACCATCGCACGTGCCGCGGCTGAACGGCATGGCGGCAAGGTCGCACTCTCCAGCCCTTCTGAAGGGGGCCTGGAAGTCATCGTCCACATTCCGCTCGCCGTGGAACACGGTTAACGCCATATGCCCGCTGACGCATGCCGTGCGGCGGGACCGCGACGCGTCCGCGCGCCAACCGGGTGGCGGCCAGCCGCCCCGGAAACTCCCAAATTGATAGCATCCGGCGCTGGATTCACCAGCGCTGAAGGCGGTTTTAACCCAAATACCTGCGCAGGTACTGCCCCGTGTGGCTGGCGGGGTTCGCCGCCACGTCCTCCGGCGTGCCCTCGGCCACCACGCGCCCGCCGCCGGCGCCGCCCTCGGGGCCCATGTCGATGATCCAGTCGGCGGTCTTGATGACGTCCAGGTTGTGCTCGATGACCACCAGCGTGTTGCCCGCGTCGCGCAGCCGCGTTAGCACCTGCAGCAGCAGGTCCACGTCGGCAAAGTGCAGCCCGGTGGTGGGCTCGTCCAGGATGTACAGCGTGCGGCCGGTGTCGCGGCGCGAGAGCTCCTGCGCGAGCTTGACGCGCTGCGCCTCGCCGCCCGAGAGCGTGGTGGCGCTCTGGCCCAGGCGGATGTACGACAGGCCGACCTCCAGCAGCGTCTGCAGCTTGCGGGCGATGGTTGGCACGTCCTTGAACAGCAGCCAGGCGTCTTCCACCGTCAGCTGCAGGATCTCGGCGATGCTCTTGCCCTTCCACTGCACCTGCAGCGTCTCGCGGTTGTAGCGCTGGCCGTGGCACACGTCGCAGGGCACGTAGACGTCGGGCAGAAAGTGCATCTCCACTTTCACCACGCCGTCGCCCTGGCAGGCTTCGCAGCGCCCGCCGCCGGCCGCCTGCGACACGTTGAAGGAAAACCGCCCCGGCCCGTAGCCGCGCTCGCGCGCGGTGGTGGTCTCGGCCATCAGCTCGCGGATGGGTGTGAACAGCCCCGTGTAGGTGGCCGGGTTGCTGCGCGGCGTGCGGCCGATGGGCGACTGGTCCACGTTGATGACCTTGTCGAAGTACTCGATGCCCTCGATGGCATCGTGCTCGGCCGGCTCGTCGTGCGCGCGGTACAGCTGGCGCGCCACGGCCTTGAGCAGCGTGTCGTTGACCAGCGTGCTCTTGCCCGAGCCGGACACGCCCGTCACGCAGGTCAGCAGGCCCACGGGGAAGGACACGCTCACGTCAGCCAGGTTGTTGCCGCGCGCGCCCAGCACGCGCAGTGCCTGCAGGCTGCCCTGCGTGGCGCGGTGCTCGGCCAGGCGCTCCTTGCGGCGCATGCTGGCGGCCGTCTCGGGAAAGCGCGAGGCGGATTTTTTCTTGGGCGGCGCGGCGTCCTGCTGCTCGGCCAGCACCGGCAGCCAGGGCGTGCGGCGCGCGGGCACGGCGATCTTTTTCGCGCCCGACAGGTACTGGCCGGTCAGTGACTCGGCGCTGGCCGCCAGATGCGCCGCCGTGCCCTGGGCCATGACGCGCCCGCCGTGCACGCCGGCGCCCGGGCCCATGTCCACCACGTGGTCGGCGGCGCGGATCATGTCCTCGTCGTGCTCGACCACGATGACGCTGTTGCCCAGGCCCTGCAGGTGCTTGAGGGTGGCGATCAGCCGGTCGTTGTCGCGCTGGTGCAGGCCGATGCTGGGCTCGTCCAGCACGTACATCACGCCGGTGAGGCCGCTGCCGATCTGGCTGGCCAGGCGGATGCGCTGGGCCTCGCCGCCCGACAGCGTGTCGGCGCTGCGCGCCAGGCTCAGGTAGGACAGGCCCACGTCGTTCAGGAAGGACAGGCGTGCGCCGATCTCGCGCACGATGCGCGCGGCGATCTCGGCCTTGGCGCCGGACAGTTGCAGCTGCGCAAACCAGGCCTGGGCGCCGGCCAGCGTCATCTCGCTGACCTCGTGGATGGCCAGGCCCTGGCCTTCGGGCTCGCCCAGCTTGACGTGCCGCGCCTCGGGCCGCAGGCGCGCGCCGCGGCAGGCCGGGCAGGGCTGGCACTGGCGGTAGCGGGCCAGCTCCTCGCGCACCGTGGCCGAGTCGGTGTCGCGCCAGCGCCGCTCCATGTTGGGCACGATGCCTTCGAAGGGGTGGCTCTTGACGATCTCCTGGCCCTTGCGCGTACCGCTGTCCAGCACATAGCGAAACGCGATGTCCTCGCTGCCCGAGCCGTGCAGCACGACCTGGCGCACGGCCTCGGGCAGCGCCTCGAACGGCGTGTCCACGTCGAAGCCGTAGTGCGCGGCCAGGCTCTCGATCATGGCGAAGTAGTAGCCATTGCGCCGGTCCCAGCCGCGCACGGCGCCGCCGGCCAGGCTCAGCTCGGGGTGGGCCACGATGCGCGCGGGGTCGAACACCTCCTGCTGGCCGATGCCGTCACACGCCGGGCAGGCGCCGCTGGGCGAGTTGAAGGAGAACAGCCGCGGCTCCAGCTCGGCCAGCGCGTAGCTGCACACCGGGCAGGCGAAGCGGCTGGACCACAGGTGCTCGTGGCCGCTGTCCATCTCCAGCGCCAGCACGCGGCCGGCGCCTTCGGCGCCGCCCACGCGCAGCACGGCCTCGATACTCTCGGCCAGGCGCTGGCGCGCATCCGGGCGCACCTTCAGGCGGTCGATGACCACGTCGATGTCGTGCTTCTCGGTTTTCTTGAGCGCCGGCAGCCCCTCGGCGTCGTAGGTCTGGCCGTCGATGCGAAAGCGCACGTAGCCCATGGCCTGCATCTGCGCCAGCAGCTCGGTGAACTCGCCCTTCTTCTGCCGCGCAACCGGCGCCAGCAGCATCAGGCGCGTGTCCTCGGGCAGGGCCAGCACGGCATCGACCATCTGGCTGACGGTCTGCGCGGTGAGTGGCAGGCCGTGCTCGGGGCAGTGCGGCGTGCCGGCGCGGGCGAACAGCAGGCGCAGGTAGTCGTGCACCTCGGTCACCGTGCCCACGGTGGAGCGCGGGTTGTGGCTGGTGGCCTTTTGCTCAATGGCAATGGCCGGCGACAGGCCTTCGATCAGGTCCACGTCCGGCTTGTCCAGCCGCCCCAGGAACTGCCGCGCATAGGCCGACAGGCTCTCCACGTAGCGCCGCTGGCCTTCGGCATACAGCGTGTCGAAGGCCAGGCTGGACTTGCCCGAGCCCGACAGCCCGGTGATCACCACCAGCTGGTTGCGCGGGATGTCCAGGTCGATGTTCTTCAGGTTGTGCGTGCGCGCGCCGCGGATGCTGATGCGCTGCTCGCGCAGAGCGTGGGCGAGGTAGGCGCCGTCACGGGCGTCTTCGGAGGCATCGGGAGGGGGCAGGTTCACGGCGGCGGGGGATGCGGCAGGGGAACCGGCCATGATAGTGATTGGAAGGCTGGGGGACGGTGTAGCGGTCGAGTAGTTTCAGGCTACGGGCTTCATTGCTAGCGGGCGAGTGGTAGGAGGCGCGTAGGCAATAGTGGCATTGTTGGTTTCAATCCACGCCCGTCATTGCTAACGGGCGAGCAGCACGTGCGCGGTGCGCGTGGCGGTCTCGAAGCTGTTTCAATCCACACCCGTCATTGCTAACGGGCGGGCGCACGTAGACGCGCGGATGGTCGGCGTAGCTGTCGTTTCAATCCACGCCCGTCATTGCTAACGGGCGAGCGCTGCACCGCCGTGATGGGGGCGCCCAGCGGCTTGTTTCAATCCACGCCCGTCATTGCTAACGGGCGAGCGGTGCAGGTGCAGGTGGTCCATGGCGGGCGCTCCATGTTTCAATCCACGCCCGTCATTGCTAACGGGCGAGCAGGACAGCGCCGTATTCGCGGCCACCGTGAGCGTGTTTCAATCCACGCCCGTCATTGCTAACGGGCGAGCTTCGGCGGGGGTTGGCCACTGCCCGGCGGGGCAATGTTTCAATCCACGCCCGTCATTGCTAACGGGCGAGCCCAGCGGGTCATCGACGTAGCCGCCGGCCATGGAGTTTCAATCCACGCCCGTCATTGCTAACGGGCGAGCCCGGTGGGCACTTGCTGGCCAGTCACTTGCACGCGTTTCAATCCACGCCCGTCATTGCTAACGGGCGAGCCGTGATCGTCCCCTCTACGGTGTGGAGCCAGTCCAGTTTCAATCCACGCCCGTCATTGCTAACGGGCGAGCAGCGGGCTTTTTCACGCCTCCATGAGCCTAGCGTCGTTTCAATCCACGCCCGTCATTGCTAACGGGCGAGCCAAATTTCCGGCAAATGGCGCTGAACGCTGGTTGGTTTCAATCCAGGCCCGTCATTGCTAACGGGCGAGCCATCGCACGAGAGCAGTCATTCAACCGCAGCAACGGTTTCAATCCACGCCCGTCATTGCTAACGGGCGAGCCTGGCGGGGCCAGTTGCCCCTTGGCCTCGCCGTAGTTTCAATCCACGCCCGTCATTGCTAACGGGCGAGCTAGGGGGCGGCGACGGTCACGATGTCGCCGGATTGTTTCAATCCACGCCCGTCATTGCTAACGGGCGAGCGCTGTGCATGCGGTCGCTCATGTCGCCGTACAAAAGTTTCAATCCACGCCCGTCATTGCTAACGGGCGAGCTTCCACGTGGGGAATTGACCTGTGAAACCCATAGAGTTTCAATCCACGCCCGTCATTGCTAACGGGCGAGCGCTTGCAGATGGGTAAATCGGGGTTTTCTTTGCAGTTTCAATCCACGCCCGTCATTGCTAACGGGCGAGCCTCGCCGAAGGGATGGTGGTACTCGCCGACGGCGTGTTTCAATCCACGCCCGTCATTGCTAACGGGCGAGCCTGCGCGTGCCTTATCGGCGACACGCAAGGGGTGTTTCAATCCACGCCCGTCATTGCTAACGGGCGAGCCAGGGATCTTGATGCCGAACGTATGCAGGTTGGTGTTTCAATCCACGCCCGTCATTGCTAACGGGCGAGCAAGAGCGCTGCCGATTGGTGCTGTCGATGGAGCGGTTTCAATCCACGCCCGTCATTGCTAACGGGCGAGCGCGCTACGAACGCCAGAAAGGCCGATCCGGTCGGGTTTCAATCCACGCCCGTCATTGCTAACGGGCGAGCAGCGCGCGGGTGGTGGTCACGTTGATCACCACGTCGTTTCAATCCACGCCCGTCATTGCTAACGGGCGAGCCTTCTTCCATGCCTGCTGGTTCACCAGCCCGGCAGTTTCAATCCACGCCCGTCATTGCTAACGGGCGAGCCACAGGGCGCCCCCGCTGGCGACGGGAAAGCGGTGTTTCAATCCACGCCCGTCATTGCTAACGGGCGAGCGAGAGAACACGCTGTTTCCACTGACCGTCTTTTTGTTTCAATCCACGCCCGTCATTGCTAACGGGCGAGCCCGCGCCCGGCGGATGAACGGTCCCTGACCGCGGGGGTTTCAATCCACGCCCGTCATTGCTAACGGGCGAGCGGCGCCTTCACGGGGCGATCCTGACGGTTGAAAGGTTTCAATCCACGCCCGTCATTGCTAACGGGCGAGCGGCTCGCAACTCGTCCGTAGAGTCAGCCAGTTGCCGGTTTCAATCCACGCCCGTCATTGCTAACGGGCGAGCTAGGGTTAGCACCTAGTAAAAAGATGCGCTGCAGAGTTTCAATCCACGCCCGTCATTGCTAACGGGCGAGCCAGCGAGCCCGAGACGGCGGCGGCCTTGTCGATGGTTTCAATCCACGCCCGTCATTGCTAACGGGCGAGCCCGAAAGTCCGCCCCGTTCTTCGGAGAGTGTCGTGTTTCAATCCACGCCCGTCATTGCTAACGGGCGAGCGAATTGCCGAGCCGTTCACCGGCGCCTGGCAAAAGTTTCAATCCACGCCCGTCATTGCTAACGGGCGAGCGAAAGCGGCTCAGGAGCAGGCCCGTGCCCAGCAGGTTTCAATCCACGCCCGTCATTGCTAACGGGCGAGCCGCAGGGCAGGGGCCCGCAACCCATGACCCTCAGTGTTTCAATCCACGCCCGTCATTGCTAACGGGCGAGCCACCAGCTGGGCCCTGTACGCTGCCTGGTTGCCGTGTTTCAATCCACGCCCGTCATTGCTAACGGGCGAGCGGGGGGCCGCCCGGCTACGCTGTCTCCGGGAACTCGTTTCAATCCACGCCCGTCATTGCTAACGGGCGAGCGTTGACGATCCACGCGTCCCCGCAGCGCACAACAGTTTCAATCCACGCCCGTCATTGCTAACGGGCGAGCCCCAGCCCTCGAAGCCGGTGATCTCGCCGTGGTAGTTTCAATCCACGCCCGTCATTGCTAACGGGCGAGCGGTTGCTGAAAATTTGCGGCATTGCCAAGCGCGAGTTTCAATCCACGCCCGTCATTGCTAACGGGCGAGCTTCCGTTACGGCTTTGCGCCTGTGCCGTCACGCTTGTTTCAATCCACGCCCGTCATTGCTAACGGGCGAGCGGCCAGAGGGTGGACATGCGCTTTTCCGTAACGGAGTTTCAATCCACGCCCGTCATTGCTAACGGGCGAGCGATTCCCCCTTGCCAAAGCCACGCAGGCTTTGGGGTTTCAATCCACGCCCGTCATTGCTAACGGGCGAGCCATCAGCATGGCGCACGAGGGGGGCGCTGGAATCGGTTTCAATCCACGCCCGTCATTGCTAACGGGCGAGCCGTACAGCCGTAGTAGATACGATGTATACGAAGTTGTTTCAATCCACGCCCGTCATTGCTAACGGGCGAGCTGGGCTACGTTGTCGCCTCGGTTGATGGCCTCTTGGTTTCAATCCACGCCCGTCATTGCTAACGGGCGAGCTGCGTGACCGCCGGCCCCCAGGCGGCCACCGTAGCGTTTCAATCCACGCCCGTCATTGCTAACGGGCGAGCGTGAATACGCCCGCCGCATGATCGCGCAGCAGCTGGTTTCAATCCACGCCCGTCATTGCTAACGGGCGAGCGCGGGACGCCGGAAGACCTGGCCCGCGTTGCCGAGTTTCAATCCACGCCCGTCATTGCTAACGGGCGAGCGCAGCTCGTCCATGGGCGTGGCGTCGTCGCTTGCACGTTTCAATCCACGCCCGTCATTGCTAACGGGCGAGCCAGATGGCACACGCGCTTGTGGCTCGCCTCGCTGGTTTCAATCCACGCCCGTCATTGCTAACGGGCGAGCGAAACGGTTCATGGATTACTCCTCGGTTGTGGTTGTTTCAATCCACGCCCGTCATTGCTAACGGGCGAGCCTCTTTTTCCGGGGGTTTCTCCGCCATGCTGCAGGTTTCAATCCACGCCCGTCATTGCTAACGGGCGAGCAAACCGCCGCCTGTTGGTGCGAACTCAGACAGGAGTTTCAATCCACGCCCGTCATTGCTAACGGGCGAGCGGTCGGCGGTGGCGGCCTGCTGGCCGGCGAAGCTGTTTCAATCCACGCCCGTCATTGCTAACGGGCGAGCTTAGGGCGGCGCTCCACAAGCCCACCTGGCGCGTGTTTCAATCCACGCCCGTCATTGCTAACGGGCGAGCCGCCGTGGACGTGGAAATCGAGCACTTGGCGAAGGTTTCAATCCACGCCCGTCATTGCTAACGGGCGAGCTCGCGCGCCGCATCGCCGACGCCTCCGTGCTCATGTTTCAATCCACGCCCGTCATTGCTAACGGGCGAGCACCCACGAGGGCTACGTCCTCCGCGACGGCGACACGTTTCAATCCACGCCCGTCATTGCTAACGGGCGAGCGTGATCGCCAAGTTCCTCGGCACCAGCGAGGGCAAGTTTCAATCCACGCCCGTCATTGCTAACGGGCGAGCGGCCCAATAGCGATCGATGCCATCCCACCGGCTATTGTTTCAATCCACGCCCGTCATTGCTAACGGGCGAGCCGCCGCCGACATAGTGCCAGCGGTCCATCACGCGGGTTTCAATCCACGCCCGTCATTGCTAACGGGCGAGCAAACCGCCGCCTGTTGGTGCGAACTCAGACAGGAGTTTCAATCCACGCCCGTCATTGCTAACGGGCGAGCCACCGCGCAGCGCGCCGAATACCACGTTTCGTGGTTTCAATCCACGCCCGTCATTGCTAACGGGCGAGCTTTCAGGAGCCCACCATGGCGCTGATCTACGCAAAGTTTCAATCCACGCCCGTCATTGCTAACGGGCGAGCGACCCGTGGTGCTCTGCTGTGTCTGTGAGCAGCGGTTTCAATCCACGCCCGTCATTGCTAACGGGCGAGCGTAGAACAGCGCGGCGCCCTGCTCGTTCTTGTCGAGTTTCAATCCACGCCCGTCATTGCTAACGGGCGAGCACAAGTAGTGCCGGCACCGCTCCCCGTACTAGTGGTTTCAATCCACGCCCGTCATTGCTAACGGGCGAGCCGCTGGGCAGCGCGCACGACGCAGCGGGAGCCGCAGTTTCAATCCACGCCCGTCATTGCTAACGGGCGAGCGCCTCGCCTGGAAGCCATTGCACCCAAAGCGTTTTTCCCACGCTCCGCGCGAACCTCGTCCGGATGGCTGGAAGTTCGAAAGCAAAATAAGCGTGAGAAGAAATAAAACACCGGAAAAACAATGGCTTGCGAAGCGCGCGAACCTCGCATGAAAAATGGCATCACTTAGGGTTCGCGGCAGTCACCATAGCATGCAGCGGGGAAGCTACGCTCCCGCCGAAAGCCGCGCATTGCCTTCTCTTACAGCACGAGCGGGCTATCGAAATCCGTTGCTTTGAAGGCTCCGTGTTCCAGCACTTCAAAGCCACGGGTGCCGGGAATCCGGTATAGCCGCAGGCAATCCTGCAAAGGATCAATTTCCGCCAGCAGCCGGCGCTCCAGCTCTTCAAACAGGGCCACGTCAAGCTGGCATTCGAAGACCGATTTCTGCACGCGCTGGCCTGTGCCTTCACACACCTTGGCTACGCGGCGCAAGCGCCGCCGGCCCGCTTTGGTTTCCGTATTGACGTCGTAACAGACCAGCACCAGCATGGCGATCTCCTACTTCGCCACGAAAGGTATATAGGGGGCTGCGCTGTCACGCACCGCACGAGCCATCAGCCGCGCCTGAACCAGCGGCACGAGGCCCAAGGGCACCGACTGCGCCAGCAAGGGATGGTTGATCTCATCCTTTTTGCGCTCCTGAAAAGCGATGACCACGGCCTTGCGTGCATCGGACTCCAGTGATACAGCGCCCCCTTCCCGCACCGTGAAGTCTCCGGCCGACAACTGCCCGCGATTGATGAGGGTCAGGGCCAAGCGGTCGGCCCAGGGACGAAATTCCTCCATCAAATCCAATGCAAGCGCCGCCCGGCCGGGGCGCAGCGCATGCAGAAAGCCCGCCTGTGGGTCCAGCCCTGCGGCTTCGATTGCGCTGCGGCAATCGTTCATCCACATGGCATACAGAAAAGACAGCAGTGCATTGAAGCGGTCTCGCGGCGGCCGGCGCGTGCGCCCATCCATCGCGAAGACGGCACGCTGGTCAGGGCGCACCAGCAAGTTCAGACCGCTGAAATACTGCCTTGCCGCCTCGCCTTCGACGCCTCGCACACTGTCCAGGCTGCCTGCCTCGGGCAGGGCGCGCAAGCTGGCGGCCAGATCGTTGGCCAAGCGCGTCAGCAAGGCCGCCTCCTGCTCAGACTTGGCCTCGCGTGCTCCGCGCTGCAGCACCTGGCGGCAGTTCTTGATCTTCCCGGCCACGCAGGCGCGCGCCATGTCCAGCGTGAAGCCCTCATCTGCCAGGCGCTGAAACTGCGCCTGCCGCAGCAGCACGTTGCCGCTCACCGCACCCTCCAGGCGGGCCTTGAAGCGCCCGTTGTCGTCCAGCAGCACCAGTGCGATGGCGTCATCCGCCAGGCGGTGCATTAAAGGCGCGGACAGGCCTGCATGTCCGAAGCACACGACCGCAGACAGGTGGTGCAACGGAACGCGCAGCCGCGTTTCACGCTCGATTTCCACGCGCAGCGTGTCGTTGTCCAGCCTCAGCCAGGCCTCGGGTTGCGTGACGTACAAGGTGTTGAGTAGTTGCATGGCAGTGCTTCCTGATGGCCGCGCTACGCATCGGGGTCGAACAAGAGGCGGCGAGCTGCCGCCAGGCCCGCATGCGTGGCCTGCGGCTGGCAACGCTCGATGAGCGAGCAGCCCCTGCAGCGCTTCGCCGCCTGCTCCCCGGCCAGAGGGGCTGGCAATCGGCCACTTGCCAACATCTGCCGAATAGCCCGCGCCGTTTCAGCCACTTGCGCGCGCAAACCCTCGTCGATGGCCACGACCCGGCGGCGGCGGGAGCTGGCGTAGTAGAGAGCGCCCTCATGTACGGGCAGGCCGGTCATGGCCTCCAGGCACAGAGCCTGGCCCGCCAGCTGCAGGTCGTCGCAGGCCGCAATGTCGGCCGCCTTGTGCCGGCTGCCGTGCTTGTACTCCACCGGGTAAGGCGCGCCACCAGGCAGAAACTCCACCACGTCGGACTTGCCCACCAGCCCCAGCGTGTCGTGCCACAGCGGCAGGGCGCGCTCCACGCGCGTGCCTCTGGCGGTTTCAACACCCGGCTGATCGGTGCGCGCATGTACAGCCTGCCCGCGCAACGTGTGCACGTTGTCGTCGAAGGCCTGCTCCAGATGAATCAGTCCGCACTGGCGCGGGCAGTAGCACCAGTGCTGCAGCGCCGACAGGGGGATGGGGTCTGGGGCCTCTGGCATGGCTCAGGCCTGTGAGCTGGGGAGGCCCACCTTGGCCAGCCACGGCTTGTTGGGCTCGGCTCTGGGGCTCAGCACCGCTTGCATCAGACGCAGCAAGGTCTCGGCAGTGGCGTGGTCGGTAAATCGCTGCTTCTCGTCGGCGGCGGCGGGTATTTTCAGCCGGTGACTGGCCGACACCAATTGGCTGCTCTCGGTCACCAACCGGCGCTTGAGCTGGTTCCAATATTCGCGCGCCGCTAGATCATCTGGTGGATAGGTGAGGACCTGCACGACGTCGGTCACCGAGAACCACCAGGTTGCGCTCTCGTCGCGGTACAGCCGCCGGATGGAGCGGCTTTCGAAGTCGGTGAGCAGTGCCCTCACAGCAACTCGATCAGTACATGCGGCGCAGCGTGACGCCCGGCGCGGCCTGCACCTGCGTGCCCACCGCTACGTCCTGATCGTCAAAGACCACGTCATAGGCGTCGAAGCTACGCGCCACTCGGCCTGCCTCGCGCGGTGTCACTTTCAAGCGTTCGAACAAGGCATGCGCAGGAGCGTTGCCCAGTTCGCTGTCGTGCTGGAAGACGTATAGGCCGCGCGTGGCCATCTCGCCGCGTGCCGCAGAGCGGTCGTGCTCGAACATCTGCCCCAGGGCCTGCCACAGCAACTCCAGGTCGTCCTGCCCGAAGCCGGTCTGCTTGGCCAGGAAAGAGGAGACAAAGCCATGCGCCACATACAGGCCATAGGGCACAGTGTGCTTGCGGCCCATGGTGCGGTTGTCACCCTGCTGCTTTTCCGCCTCGGCCTCGGTGGCCACGGCTATGCGGGTAATGGAATGCTCCAGCGCCACGATGGGCTCGACCGAGCGCGCGAAGGTCAGCTGCACCGGGCCGCGCACCTGACCGCAGTTGACGCCAATGGACATGACGGCGCCGAAGGTACGCACGTCGAAGAAGTTCTGGCACATCCACTGGCGCGCCTGCTGCACGTCGTCGGCGCTGCCCTTGCGTTTTTCCTTGGCGGGTTTTTTCTTCTTGCCGTCGGTCGCTTCGCTTTCGATAGCTGCTTGCGCTTGCTCCTCAAGGGCTGGGGCCAGATTTAATGCCGAATAGGCGCGTTGGTTCTGGTGGTTCAGGATGGCCTTTTCGCGCACGTAGATCTCGAAGCGCTTTTCGCCAGGCCCGGGCGCGTCCTGGCTCTGGTCCTTTACCAGCGCGACGAAGTTGCGCACCTTGCGCTTGAGGGCCACATCGGTGACCAGGCCATGGCCGGTCTCGGCGTCCAGGCGCGGCATGTTGCCCGCGTCAGGGTCGCCGTTGGGGTTGCCGTCCCGCACGTCGAAGACGAGGACGAAGTCGTGGCGTTGGGTGAGGCTCATGCGGCTGCTCCTTCGGAGGTATCGGCGGTTTCGGGAACGTTGGGGGTATCGGGTGTACCGGGCGAAGCGGTATCGGGCTTTTTGGTGAAGAAGTCCTGGCGCTGGTGGTAGTAACCCAGCGCGAAGCGGCCCTGGTCGGGCAACGCCAGGTGCGCGGGAAATTCCGCCACCGGCGCCAGCACCTCCCCCAGCAGCTTTTCGAACCACTGTGCGCGGGCCGGGTTGAGCTTTTTCAGGTGCGCATTCTTCAGCCGCAGCAGCGTGGTGAACACCGCCACCGGCGTGCTGGAGGCGGCGCCGTAGTAGCGGTCGCGGATGGTGGCGTTCAGGCCCGGGCTGGCTTCTTCCTGGGCCTTTTCCAGCACAGCGAAGAGCCGCCCGAGCCGGTAGGCCGGGTGCGGGTTGGCAAGGTCGAGCATGGGCAGGAACTCCTTTTCTGACGAGGGGTGCAAACGGATCTGGCGGTTCAGGCAGGCCTTGAGGGCGGCGGCGCGCAGGTAGGTCACCTGGCGCTCGGCGCGGCAGCGGCCCACGGCAGCGTTCAGCCACAGGCGCGGGTAGGGCGCGTTCTCGCCGGCCAGCACCGCATTGACGATGCCCCCGCCCAAGCTGGGCGGCACGTTGTCAGCCTTGCCCTGCAGCGCCACGGCGGTGAGCAGGCGAAACAGCGACGGGTAGGGTGCTTCGTTCGGGCCATGCACCAGCTTCAAATCCTCGAAGTGCCGTGCAACGCGCCGGCCCAGCTCGCGCAGCGGCAGGCAGTGATAGAAGCGCACGCTGATGCGCGCGGCGTTGGGCGCCAGGCCCAGCACATGGAAGCGGTTGTCGCCCTCGGGGCCAGCCAGACGGCCGCTGTGCAGCGCCTCCAGCAGGGCGCGCACAGCGCCGGCCTGGTCCGGGTCGTCCTGGAACACGTCGCCGAACAGGGTCTCGAACGGCGCTGCCTTTTCTGTCCAGAACACCGTCGAGGCATCGCCCACCTGCATGCGCTGGCGCGAGTCTTTGCGCAGCAGGTGGTTCAGCGCAGTGGTGTAGGCAAACGCAGCGGCGCGGCCGACCGGGGCGTTCTCGCCCTGGCGCTCGGTCTTGCCATAGGACTCGAAAGCGCGCGCATTGAACGAGACGATATTGGCACCCGAGGTCTGCGCGCCCCAGACGCCCTTGATGGCGGCGTGCAGGCGCTGCACCGGGCCGTGCATGCCGCTGACCAAGCACATGGCACTGGCGCCGCCCTCGTCGTCCTCTGCGGCAGCCATGGTCCGCACCGCCTGCGCCACCGCTGGGCGCTGGCAGACCAGCCCTTCGTCACCGTGCAGGCGCAGGCTGAGCAGCGGGTTGGTCTCCAGCATCTCAGCCCAGGCGGGGTGGTGGTGCAGGGCGGCCGGATCGAAGCCCTCCAAGAATCGCAGTACCGCCTGCAGGCCCACGTCGGCTTGGGCCTGTGCGGGCAGCGCCGCCATGCGTGCGCGAAAAGCCGCGTGCTGTTCGGCGACGCGCTCGGGCTTTCCTTTGGTATCGACGCCGAGCACGTATTCCAGCGTGTCCCACAGCAGATTGGCGACGACGCCAGAGGCCCGTTTGACCGCCATCGGCACGCGAAACGCCTGCGCCACCTTCTTCTTGCCCTGCAGCTCGCGCGTGTCGCACAGCTGCACCAGCGCGCCATCTGCATCGATGTCCAGGATGAAAGGAATCTCCTTGGTTTCCCAGCCGAAATCCGGCAGGCGCTGCGCCGGGTCGGGGTCGTCGCACTTGCGACGGTAGTACTCGTCGAGGGCGTGCAGGATCATGCGCGGGTCTCCGAGAAATCAGGCACCTGTATCCGCCCCGCCTCCAGCCGCGCGTCGAAGAAACGCGGCTGTGGGTCGTGCGGCTGGCTGAAATCCAGGTCGTGCAGCATCCAGCCCAGGGCGCGGGTTTCATCCAGCGGCGGGCTATGTGCCTCCTGCGGCTCGACCAGCCGGAAGTGCGCGGCGAACTCGCGGCAGCCCAGGTAGGGCTGGTTTACGCACTGGCCCTTGCGCGCGCGACGCGCGAACATCTCGGTGTACTTGGCCAGGGGGTCGCGCGCCTGCGGCGCCAAAGACAGCTCGGCATGGATGCGGTAGGCGACATCGCGCAACAGCAGGCTGGCGCGCTGCTGGCGCTCGTCCTCGACGTACAGCGCCAGGCTGCCGCTGCCCGCCGCCATCGCCTGCTGCACGTTGCGCGTGGACACGACAGCGCTGACCTCGTTGCGCCGCAGGTTCATCCAGCGGATGGGGCGCAGCACCTCAATGCAGCGTACACGCCAGCGGATCTCGGGTTTCCACAGGATGGACTCGAACACGGCGCGCGCCGCAGAGGGCGTCATGACCTCGTACGACACGCGCTCGACCTTCATCTCGGGGCGGGTGAAGCAGGCCAGCGGGCCGGAGACCTCCAGGCAAAAGCGGTTCATGGCACTCCTTGGGATGGGTACGGGCGTTCAGGGGACGAAGCCACCGGGGTTGTAGATGGCCTCGTCGTCCACCAAGCCCAGCACGTCGTCGTACAGGTTCTGTGCATCCACCTGCACATACAGGCCAGGCAGGGGCAGCGTGAGGCTGCCCTGCTGCAGCAGGCGCGCGGCCATGCGCTGCGGGATGGTGACGGTGTAGCGCTGCAGCTTGCGCATCAGCCAGCGCTGCGGGCCGTCGGACTGCAGTGTGGCCAGCCACTGGGCGATCTCATCGTGCGCGGCGGCGTAGCGCACCACCACGCTGGCGCTGTCTTCGTCGTCGATCAGGCGAAAGGCACGTGCGGCGCTGTCGAACTGCACGGCGAGCGTGCGCGGATCGACTTTCAGCATGGACCCGATGCCGCGCGCGTCCAGCTCCTGCGTGTAATAGAAGGATCGGAAGTAGCGCTCGAACAGCGGCCGCGCCAGCGGATCGTCTTGCTGTTCGTGCAGCGTGCTGACGCAGGCCTGCGCGGCCTTGCGCAGGTGGCCCGGCGGCGGCGGCTCGGGCGGCACGAACACCACCACCCGGCCCTTGTCCGGCAGCAGCCCCTCGCGGTTGCAGCGCCCAGCGGCCTGGGCAATAGAGTCCAGCCCGGCCAGTGCGCGCCAGACCACAGGAAAGTCCATGTCCACGCCGGCCTCGACCAGCTGCGTGCTCACCACGCGCAGGGGCGCGCGGTCCCGGCCTTCGCGCCGTGCCTGCAGGCGTGCTTTGATCTGCGCGATCACGGCCTGGCGGTGTGCGCCGCACATCAGCGCCGACAGGTGCAGCGTCCCCGGCGGCAGCAGCGCGTGCAGCGTGCGCGCCGCCTTGCGGGTGTTCACGATGGCCAGCACGCAGTCTTCCTGCGCCAGCTGCGCGGCGATGGCGCTCCAGTCGGCGGGCGGGCTCCAGTCGGTGGGCAACTGCACCCGCACCCGGCCCAGCGCGGCATACAGCGCATCCGGGTCGTCGATGATCTCGCGCACGTTGTGCAGGCCGCGCAGATTCTTGTTGGCGTCGAAGTACTGGCTGCTGGCCAGCGCCGGTTGCGTGGCGGTGCACAGCAGCACCGTGACGCCATAGTGGGCCACCAACAAGTTGAGCACGTCCAGGATGGGCTGCAAGAAAGTGGGCGGCAGCTGCTGCGCCTCATCCAGCACGATGACGCTGCCGGCGATGCGGTGCAGCTTGCGGCAGCGCGAGGTGCGCGCGGCGAAAAGAGACTCCAGCAGCTGCACATTGGTGGTGACGATCAGCGGCGCGTCCCAGTTCTCGCACGCCAGGCGGCTGCGCGCGGTTTCCTGTTCGGGCGCGGCATCGGCCTGGCTGTGGTGCTCGATCAGCACCTCGTCGCCCAGCGCGGCGAACACGCCGCGAAAGACCTCGGCGGTCTGCTCGATGATGCTGGTGTAGGGGATGGCGTAGATGACGCGCCGGTGGCCATGTGCCTGCGCGTGTGCCAGCGCGAAGGCCAGACTGGAGAGCGTCTTGCCGCCGCCGGTGGGCACGGTGAGCGAGAAGAAGCCGGGCGCCAGCGCTGCCTTCTCGCGGCACTGGCGCAGGATGTCGGCGCGCAGGGTGTTAACAGGCGTTGGCGCCACCGGCCGCGCGGCCATGTGCGCGTCGAAAGCCGCGTGCAGCTGCGCCAGCGTGGGAAAGCCGATGCGCCGGCTCGGGCGCGCGGCATCGAAGTGCGCCTCGGTGTCCAGGAAGTCGGCGTCCACCAGGCAGGAAAACAGCATGCGCAGCCACAGCGCGAAGCCCTCCGGCCCGCCAGGAATGTTGCGCAGCGTGGGCACGAAGTCGCCGGCGTCCAGTACGGCGGTGGGTGGCTGGGCATCCAGGGCCTCCTGCAGCTCGATGGTGCTGGCGTCAGCCTCCAGGCGCGGCTTCAGGCCTTCCTCCCAATCGGCCATGCCCGCATGGTGGCCGGCGATCAGATAGGCCAGCACCCGGCCGGCCAGGCGCGCGTTTTCGCCATGGCGCTCGCCCAGATGCTGCATGGCCCACAGGGCACCAGCGGCGGAGTGGGTTTTCTCGCGTCCACCTACGGGGCGCTCGATGTGCGCGTCCTCGCTCTGGCGCACGTAGCGCTGGAAGCCCGGGCGGTACTTGCCGAGGTCGTGCCAGCGGCCCGCCAGCTCCACCCAGGCAGCAGACGGGGCGCCATCGGGCCAGGCAGACGCGAAATCCGCCGCCATCCGTGCCACAGCGTGCAAGTGACTGGCCAGCAAGTGCCCACCGGAATGCGCCCAAGGTGCCGCCATGCGCCTCCTCTAAGTTCTGAGAATCCTGTCCTTGTTAATTTACTTTCTATTTCATTTGGCAATACACTGACGCGACCATGTTTGTCCTGGGTCAAATCCGGATAGCCCGAAGCGTTCCAGCAGCACAGTCCTGGCCAGGCGCACAATCCGCCCCTCATGTCCTCCCGGCCCATCCCCATCGTCGACACCAACCGCTGCGACACCTGGACGCGCTACCGCGCCGGGTTGTGCGAATCGTGCAATGCCAACTGCTGCACCATGCCGCTGGAGGCGGCGCTGTCCGACCTGGTGCGCCTGGGCTGGGTCGAGGCGTTCGAGGCCGAGCATGTCGAGGAGCGGTTGATCGCCCGCCGGTTGACGAAGGCCCGGCTGATCGACCACTACAGCCCCAAGCACGGCCTGTTCACCCTGGCGCGGCGCGCCAGCGGGGACTGCCAGTTCCTGGACGCAACCACGCGCCGCTGCACGGTGTATGAACGCCGCCCCGAGACCTGCCGCCTGCACCCGCAAAAGAAGAGCCCCCGCCCCGGCTGGTGCGCCTATGGGCCGCGCGCCCGCGCCTGACGGCTCCGCCTGCTGCACACTTGCGCCATGTACACCCCTGCCCACTTCGCCGAAGAGCGCCCTGAGGCGCTGCACCAGCTGATTTGCCAGTACCCGCTCGGCCTGCTGTGCCGGCAGGGCCCGCAGGGGCTGGACGCCGACCATCTGCCCTTCCTGCTGGATGCCGAGCGCGGCCCGCACGGCACGCTGGTGGCGCACGTGGCGCGCGCCAATGCGCTGTGGGGCGAGGTGCCGGCCGGCGGCGCGGTCGATGCGCTGGTGGTGTTTCGCGGGCAGCACGGCTACATCTCGCCCAACTGGTACCCCTCCAAGCACGAGACGCACCGCGCCGTGCCCACCTGGAACTACGAGGCGGTGCACGTGCACGGCCGGCTCACGGTGCATGACGACGAGCGCCACGTGCGCGGCGTGGTGGCCCGCCTGACGCGCCGGCACGAGGCCACCGAACCCCGGCCCTGGAAGATGGGCGACGCACCCGCCGACTACCTGAACGAGATGCTGCGCGCCATCGTCGGCATCGAGCTGGCCATCACCCGCATCGAGGGCAAGCGCAAGCTGAGCCAGAACCGCACGGCGCCCGACCGCGACGGCGCCGTGGCCGCCCTGCGCGAACGCGGGCACGGCGCGCTGGCCCAGGCCATGCACGCCGCGGGGGAAGAGCCGCCGCGCTAAGCCGTCGCTTCCTGCGCGAAGGCTTGCGGCAGCGGTTCGGGCAGCGCTTCTTCACACACCAGCACACGCTCCACGCGCGAGGCCGCCGGGCCCCGGTGCGCCCAGTCGATCAGCGCCTGCACGGCGTCGGGTGCGCCCACGGCCAGCGCCTCCACCGTGCCGTCGTGGCGGTTGCGCACCCAGCCGGCCACGCCCAGGGCGTGGGCCGCCTGCACGGTGGACTGGCGAAAGTACACGCCCTGCACCCTGCCGTGGACGCGCAGGCGGCGGGCGATGGGGGCGGACGCTTCGTGTTGTTCGGACATGGCAGGCACTGTAGCCGCCGCCGCTGTAGGCAGGGCCCGCAGCCGGCGCACGGCGCGCGCTGACAGCGTGCATGCGCGGTGCGTGCTCAGATGTGCGCTTTGGCCCGCCCCCCGGCGGCGGGCCGCCACACCGCTACAGGCCAAGGAGTCGCACATGAGTGAAAAATCCGCATCCGTCCATTGGGAAGGCGCCGGCAAGGCCGGCCAGGGCCAGGTCAGCACCGAGACCGGCTCGCTGCAAAAGTATCCCTACGGCTTCGCCAGCCGCTTCGGCGACGACCGCAAGGGCACCAACCCCGAGGAAATCCTGGGCGCGGCGCATGCGGCCTGCTTCACCATGGCCTTTTCGTTTGCCTGCGACAAGGCGGGCTTTGCCACCCGCATGGTGGACACCACGGCCCGCGTGCGCCTGGCCAAGGAGGGCGAGGGCTTCAAGATCGACCGTATCGCCCTGACGCTCACAGCCACCGTGCCGGGCCTGGATGAGCAGCAGTTCCAGCAGATCGCCGAGGACGCCAAGAAGAACTGCCCGCTGTCCAAGGCGCTCGCGTCGGTGCCCGAGATCACGCTGCAAGCCACGCTCAAGAACTGAGGTGGTTTCAAACCAAATCGGCTTCCAGCCCAATGCTGGCAAGCGCCAGCAGCTCCTATTTGCATAGCGCCAGCGCGCCCCGGCGCCGCTGCGCTACACTGCAAGCCATGTCGTGCCCCCCGCTTTTCACCGCCCCTGCAGCGCCCCAGGCGCGCCTCGGCGCGTGTGCGCAGCCATCGGCACGAATGATTACCACCATGACCACCGCGGCCCCCTGACGCGCGTGGGGTGGCCGCAGCGGCGGCCACCTGGTGTCTTTTCCTTCCTCTCCCTCCCGAACGAAAACCCAGCCCCGGCCGCCGGGTTTTTTTTCGTCCCGGGCGGCCATGCCGGCAGCCCGGGCAGCACCGCAAGGAAGGAGTTGAGTCCCCATGTTTGCCGAACCCGCGCTGCTCCCGGCGCACGCATCCGCACCCCGTCCCGCCCCCCAGCCCGCCGCGCAGCCGCGCATTGGCGGCGCCGCCACCACTGCGCTGCGCGTGGGCCTGATCGGCGTGGGCACGGTGGGCACCGGCGTGTGGCAGCTGCTGGCGCGCAACCAATCCCTGCTGGCCGCGCGGGCCGGTCGGGGCATTGCCATCACCGCCGTGGCCACGCGCAGCCCCGGGCGCGCCGCGCCACTGCTGGCCGCCGTGCCCGGCGTGCGGCTGCTGGGCGATCCGCTGGCCCTGGCCGCCGACCCCGGCGTGGACGTGGTGCTGGAGCTGGCCGGCGGCGCCGACGCCCCGCTGCCCTGGCTGCTGGCCGCGTTGGCCCACGGCAAGCACGTGGTGACGGCCAACAAGGCCCTGCTGGCGCGCCACGGCGCCCAGCTGGCCGCCGCCGCAGCGCGCAGCGGCCGGGTGCTGGCCTACGAGGCCGCCGTAGCCGGCGCCGTGCCGGTGCTCAAGACGCTGCGCGAGGCCCTGGCGGCCAACCGCATCGACGCGCTGGCGGGCATCCTGAACGGCACCAGCAACTTCATCCTGACGCGCATGGCCGCCCACGGCAGCAGCTACGCCGCCGCCCTGGCCGAGGCCCAGGCGCTGGGCTACGCCGAGGCCGACTCCACGCTGGACGTGAACGGCCAGGACGCCGCGCACAAGCTGGCCCTGCTGGCCGCCAACGCCTTCGGCGCGCCGCTGCGCGAGGGCGCGGTGCATGCCGAGGGCATCGCCCAACTGCAGCCCGGCGACCTGGCCGCCGCCGCCCACCTGGGCTACGCCGTGCGCCTGCTCGCCCTGGCGCGGCGCGTGCCCAGCCTGCAGGGCGGCCAGGGGTTGGAGCTGCGCGTGCACCCGGCGCTGCTGCCGCTGTCGCACCCGCTGGCGCGGGTGGAGGGCGCGGGCAACGCCCTACTGGTGCACGCTGACGCGGCCGGGCCGCTGCTGCTGTGCGGCGCCGGGGCGGGCGCCGCGCCCACGGCCAGCGCCGTGCTGGCCGATCTGGTGGACTTGGCGCGCGGTGCCGGTGCGGCGCAGGCCGTGCCGACCTTCGGCGTGCCGGCCGAGGGCGGCGCGGCGCTGGCGCCCGTGCCGCTGGACCAGGCCTGCGGCCGCCACCTGCTGCGCGTGCTGCCCGGCCGCGCGCTGTGCGAGGCCGGCGCCGTGCGCCTGCTGGCACGCGCCGGCGTGGCGGTGCGCCGGCGCGCCTGGCTATGCCCGGACGGGCCGGGCCAGGGGCCCCAGCTGTTGCTGCTGACCGCCGCCGCGCCCGACGGCGTGGCGCGGGCCGCGGCCCTGCAGCTGCAGGCGGCCACGGGCGCGCAGGTGCGGCACCTGCGGGTGCATGAAGAAGAGGATGAGGAAAAGGAGGGCGATGGCGCCTGACCGGCCGCCACCGTTTTTTATGCCAAAAGTGCCTCTAACGCTTGCCAGTCAAGCGCGAGCAGCTATTGAAATATGAGTGTTCTGCGCTCACTCCTTCTTGAGCTTGCGGTAGGCGTCGTCCGAGGGCGGCCCCCGGTCCGTGTCCTGCAGGCCACGCTCCACGTCTTCCCAGGCCTGCTGCACCTGGGCGTCGGGGTTGCCGTCGGTCATGTTCGCACGCTGGTCGCGCTCGTGCGGCAGGTGCGGCTGGGTGGGCTCGGCGCCGGGCCCGTCGTCGTTCGTCAGGTCGATGCCGCGCACGTCGGCCGGCTTGCCGGGCGGGTCCTGCTTCTGGGGCGATTCGGGAACGGGGGGCTTCAGGGGCATGGCGGACCTTTTCTGTGCAGAGAAAGGGCGGCTCCGTCGCGGCGCCGCCGGTGCAGGCCATGCTAGGCTGGCCACGCGCCGCCGGCGTAGGCCTGGGCCGGTTGTCCCCATAGGCGACAGGCCCAGGCCCGCTGGGCTACCATGGCTGTACGAAAGCACAGCTGTTTTCGGCGCCGCCGCCCCTGCCGTGCCTTCCCCTTCCTCCCCCAGTCTTTTCCATCCTTCCATGTCCACGCAGCAGTGGGCCGACGAGGCCTTGCACAGCTTCGAGGCGGTGGTGCAGTCCACCGCCGGCTTTCGCGCGCGCGAAGGCCAGCGGCGCATGGCCGAGCAGGTGGCGCAGACCTTCGCCGCCGCCGAGCTGGGCAAGGCCGAGGACGATGATGCCGAGCCCACGCGCGCCATCGCCGTCATCCAGGCCGGCACGGGCGTGGGCAAGTCGCTGGCCTACAGCGCTCCGGCGATTGCCATGGCGCTGTCGCGCGGCACGCGGGTGCTGATCTCCACGGCCACCGTGGCGCTGCAGGAGCAGCTGGTGCACAAGGACCTGCCGGCCCTCATGCCGCACCTGAGCGAGCCGGTGCGCTTCGCCCTGGCCAAGGGGCGCGGGCGCTACGTGTGCAAGCTCAAGCTGGAGCGCCTGGCCAGCGGCGGCCTGGACGAGGACGAGGACTGGGCGGCCACCGAAGACCTGTTCGGCCCCACCGAGGCGCCCCGGCCCGCCGCGCGCCAGGCCGAGCAGTCGCGCGTGAAGTTCTACGCCAGCATGGCGGACGCGCTGGGCAGCGGCGCCTGGGACGGCGACCGCGACACCCTGCAGACGCAGCCCGAGCCCGAGGCCTGGTCGCCCGTGGCGGCCGAGGCGCACTCGTGCACCGGCAAGCACTGCCCGCTGTTTTCGCGCTGCACCTACTACGAGCGGCGCAAGGACCTGGTGGCCGCCCAAGTCATCGTGGCCAACCACGACCTGCTGCTGTCGTCCATCGGCGCGCGGCTGCTGCCCGAGCTGGACAACTGCCTCTTGATCGTGGACGAGGCCCACCACCTGCCGGGCACGGCGCTGGCGCAGTTCGCCTGCGAGGCCGACCTGTCGCACCTGGCCTGGATCGACAAGCTGGCCAGCCGCGCGCTGCGCATCGGCCAGCTGGTGGAGGTGGAAGAAATAGCCGACATCCCCAACCACGCCGCGCGCCTGCGCGCCGCGCTGCAGGACGCCGCCCGGCTAGCCATGGACCTGTACGGCCCCGAGCTGCGCGCCGCGCCGCGCTTTGGCAGCGCCGCCAACGCCCCGCCCACGCGGGCGCGCGTGCCCGGCGGCGCGCTGCCCGAGGCGCTCATCGAGCCCTTCGGCCGGGCCGCGCACCACGCCGAAGGCTTTCTGGCCGCGCTGCGGGCCATCGCCAAGGCGCTGCGCACGGCCATGCGCGACAGCCCGGACGAGGCCCGGCGCCTGTCGCAGCTGTACGCCCAGGTGGGCGCCCTGGCGCCGCGGCTGGAGGGCGTGCACGCCTGCGCCCAGCTGCTGCTGCAGGACGCGCCTGAAGGAGCCGTGCCGGCGGCCAAGTGGTTCACGCTGGCGGTGCAGGGCGAATACCTGTCGCTGCGCGTGCATGCCTCGCCGGTGCTGCCGGGCAGCGCGCTGCGCCAGCACCTGTGGCAGCAGGTGCGCGGCGCGGTGCTGACCTCGGCCACGTTGACCAGCTGCGGGCAGTTCGACTTCTTCCTGCGCGAATCGGGACTGGCCGGCGACGAGGCGGTGCAGACCCTGGCCGTCGCCAGCCCCTTCGACTACGCCCTGCAGGGCACGCTGGTGGCGCGCGAGACCCGCGCCGAGCCGCGCGACGTGAGCAGCTTCACGGCCGAGATGGTGGATGCGCTGCTGGCCGATCTGGCCCTGGTGGAGGCCGGCGCGCTGGTGCTGTTCACCTCGCGCGAGCAGATGCGCCGCGCCGTGGACGAGCTGCCCACTGTGCTGCGCGCCAGCATCCTGGTGCAGGGCCAGCTGCCGCGGCGCGAGCTGCTGGCGCGCCACCGCGAGCGTGTGGCCGCCGGCCAGCCGTCCATCATCTTCGGCATGCAGTCTTTCGGCGAGGGCCTGGACCTGCCGGGCCGGCTGTGCGAGTCGCTGTTCATCACCAAGCTGCCCTTCGCCCCGCCCGACGACCCGGTGGGCGAGGCCCGCGCCGAGTGGCTGCGCGCGGCCGGCCGCGACCCGTTCAGCGAGCTGGTGGTGCCGGCCACCGCCATCCGCCTGGCGCAGTGGGTGGGCCGCGCGATCCGCACCGAAGACGACCGCGCGCACGTCTACTGCTACGACAAGCGCCTGGTGCGCACCGGCTACGGCCAGCGCCTGCTGTCGGGCCTGCCGCCCTTCACGCTGCAGCGCCACGCCGCCTGAGCGGCGCGCCCGCGCGCGTCGGACGGCCCCCACAGCCGCCCTGGCGCCGCGCCGACCTGCCTGCCCGGGCAGGGCTCTTAGAGTGGGTCGTTCACACACCACCCGTTTTCCCTCACGCAGGAGCCCTGCCCATGACGACCGACTCTCCCCAGAACGACCGCACCGCTCTGTTCGAGCGCATCAAGGACATCCGCTTCGGCATGCTCGCCCACCGCGGCGACAACGGCATGCTGCACGCCCACCCGCTGACCACGCTGAACAAGGACATCGACGAGCAGGCGCAGCTGTACTTCTTCATTCCGCGCGGCAGCGAGCTGCACCAGCGCCTGTCCGCCGACTCGCAGGTCAACGTGGGCTACGCCAACCCGGAGGAAGACTGCTACGTCTCCATCTCCGGCTCCGCCGCCTTCATCGAGGACGCGCGGCGCAAGGAGGAGCTGTGGAACCCCATGGCCAAGGCCTGGTTCCCCGACGGCCCGGGCGACCCGAACCTGGTGCTGCTGGCCGTGAACATCCAGCACGCCGAGTACTGGGACGTGCAGGAAAGCAAGCTCACCCAGATGTTCAAGCTGGCCACCGCCGCCATGACCGGCGAGCGGCCCAAGGCCCTGGGCGAGCACCGCGAGGTCAACCTCTGACCGTCTTCTTTCCCACCCCGCCAGGAGGCCCCACCATGCACCCGCAAGACCAGAAAACCGCCAAGGACGTCTCGCCCCAGACCGGCAAGGGCCGGCCGGACGAAATGGACAAGGCAGCGCAGGCTAACGCCCAGGAATCGGCTCAGCGCCGCGATCGGCAGAACGATATGGGCAGCAACAACCAGCCCCAGCAGCAGCGCGGCAGCACGCTGGACAAATTCTGACGCTGCCCATTGCTATCGTTTGAGGAGCTTTCCGCGCTTTGCCAGCAAGGCGTGGGCAGCTTTTTTACTTCAAACTTTGCCTGGCGCCGCGGCAGTGCGCGCGGCCCTGGGCCCACCCGGCGGTGCACTGCCGCTATCCTCGGCCGCATGGCCCGTCGCTTTCCCGCTTCCGCTGCCGCCCTGGCACTGGCCGCCGTGCTGGCTGGCTGCGCTTCGTCCCCGCCCGGCGGCACGCGCGCGCCCGCCTATTCGCGCCTGTCGCCCGAGCAATCCAGCGACATCGCCATCCACGCCCTGGGCCTGGTCGGCACGCCCTACCGCTACGGCGGCAACACGCCCGAGGGCGGCTTCGACTGCAGCGGCCTGATCGGCTATGTCTACACCCACCGCGCCGGCGTGGCGCCGCCGCGCACGGTGGCGCAGCTCAGCGGCTTTGGCGCGGAGATCGGCCAGGGCGACCTGCGCACCGGCGACCTGGTGGTCTTCGGCCGTAGCGCGGCCACGCATGCGGGCATCTACGTGGGCGAGGGCCGCTTCGTGCACGCGCCCTCCAGCGGCGGCACGGTGCGGCTGGACTCCCTGAACTCGCGCTACTGGGCCCAGCAGAACGCGCGCTTTCGGCGGCCGTAAGTGCGGCGCACCTTCATAGCAGCGGGGCAGCCCCGTCGTAGACCACGAGGCGCTGAATGCTGGGGCCCATATAGGTCTTCATCTCTACATGGGCCTTGCTGACTTGGTAGGCGTCGTGCGTGGGCGCATCGTCGAACGCGGACACGACGGCGTGCGTGTAGCCCTGCGATCTGGCAGCTTCATTGGCGCCGAAGTGATACAGCCGGACGCCCTGGCATTCCTTGCGGATGCGCTCGGCGTAGTCTTCCACCTTCTGAAAGAACGCGGCATCGGTGCCTGGGACGAACTCCATCATGACGATGTGCATGTACACGGGGTAGCCTCCTTTTAATTTTGCAGACTGAGGGGGGTGAAGCACGCTCACATGCGCGCCAGCATGCCGCCGTCGATGGCAATCACATGCCCGTTCACAAAAGCCCCGGCCGGAGAGGCCAGGTACACCACGGCAGGAGCAATGTCGTCCGGCTCGCCCCAGCGGGCCAGGGGCACCGCGCTTTGCAGGAAGCCATCGAAGCCTTCGCGCTCCTGCAGTCCACGGGTGAACTGGGTGCGGACGAAGCCCGGGGCGAGGGCATTGCTGGTGATGCCGGCAGCGCCGTATTCCACGGCCAAGGCACGGGTGAAGGCGGCGATGGCTCCCTTGGCCGACGCGTAGGCCGCAATGCCCGGCATGCAGGCCTGCCCCGCGACGGACGACATCAGCACGATGCGGCCAAACCCCTGGCGGGCCATGTGCGGCAGCATCGCGTGGGCGCAGTTGAAGGCCCCATTCACATGCACGTCGAAGAGCGATTGCCACTCGGGCAGAGCCATCTCGGTCACCGGCTTGCGGTTCTGGTTGCCGGCGTTGCTGACCAGGATGTCAGGCGCCCACCCCTGGGCCGCAAGTGCGTCCACGGCCTGGGACACCCCCTCCGCCTGGGACACGTTGAACACGGCGTGCTGCGCCTCGACGCCCTCGGCCGCCAGCAGCTGGACGGCCGCAAGACAGCGCTCCTCGTCCAGGTCGTTGATGACGACACGCGCCCCCGCCAGTCCCAGATGCCGGGCGATCGCCAGGCCCAGGCCGGACGCGCTTCCCGTGACGCAGGCGGTGCGGCCGTGCAGGCCGAAGGTCTTGTGGAAATACGATGGTGTAGACATGCAGAGGATTTCTTCAGCGCAGGGACTGGATGCCGGCGCAGACGTTCAGGCTCTGGCCGGTGAAGCTGCGTCCCGCGCGGGAGGCGAGGAACAGGGCGGTATCGGCCACATCGGCCAGCGGCACCTTGCGGTGCAGGGCCACGTTCTCCAGGATTTCCTGGAGCATCTCGGCCTCGCTGATCTGGCGCGCGCGCGCCTTGGCTGCCGTCACGCTGCGCGAACGCTCGCTGTCCACGATGCCGGGCAGGATGGCGTTCACGGTGATGTCGTCGTCGCCCAGCTCCAGGGCCAGGCTTTGGGTCAGCCCGATCACGGCCCATTTGGACGCCGCATAGGGCGTGCGCAGCGGGTATCCCAGGCGGCCGGCCACCGAGCTGAGGTTGATGATGGTGGCGCAGTCCGAGGCGCGCAGCGCCGGCACGGCGCGGCGCACACACAGGTACTGGCTGCGCAGGTTGACCGCCAGGGTCTCGTCCCATTCATGCGGCTCGATGTCCTCGATGCGCGACGTCGGGCCGGCGATGCCTACGTTGTTCACCAGCACGTCCAGTCCGCCCAGCACTTCAAGGGCGTGTGCAAACCAGGCGTCCACATCGCCGGGCTGCGACGCATCCATGCACCAGCCGCCACCGCCGGGCAGCGTGGGCAAGGCGGCCTGCAGGGCTTCGGCGGACAGATCGCTGACCTGCACGCGTGCACCCGCCTGGGCAAAGGCCTGGGCAATAGCCAGACCGATGCCCGAAGCCCCCGCCGTCACCATGACACGCAGGCCCTGGAAGCCCTGCTGCAGGGTTGCGCTGGCCACGTTCACTGAGCCTTGCGCACTTTTTCGATGGTGGCCATGGTCTTGCTGACCAGCTCGGCACCCAGCTCAGGCTTGTACTTCTCAATCACCGGCGCAGTCGCCTGCACCATGCGGGCGTGCTCCGCAGGGTCGATCGTGTTGAACTTCATGCCGGCCTTGACCAGTTCCTTGACCACATCGGCTTCCATCTTGCGGCTGACGGTGCGGTGATAGGCCGAGGCCTCCTTGCACGACGCCTCCAGCACCTCGTGCTCCGCAGGGCTCAACCGGTCCCAGAACTTCTTGCTGACCAGCACCACAGCGGGCAGGTAGACGTGGCGGGTTTCGGTCAGGTAGGTCTGGATGTCCTGGTAGGAACTGGACTTGGTCACCAGATAGGCGCTTTCCTGCCCGTCGATGGCCTTCGTTTCCAGCGCCGTATAGGTCTCCGGATAGGGCAGGGGCAGCGGCGTGGCGCCCAGCGCCTTGAAGATGTCGATGTACACGCGGTTTTGCAGCGTACGCAGCTTCAGGTCGCGGAAATCCTCCAGGCGCTGGATGGGGTGCTTGCTGTTCGTCACCTGGCGGAAGCCGTAGTCCATGTAGCACAGGCCGATGAGGTTCTTTTCCGAGAACTTCTTCAGCAGCGACTGGCCCACTTCGCCATCCACGACCGCGTCCGCTTCCTTTTCGGTGCGGAACAGGAACGGCAGATCGAAGACCGCCAGTTCCTTCACGTTGCCGGCGGCGCCGGCGGTGGACACCACGGACATCTCCAGAATGCCGCCCTGGGCGGAGGCCATGGATTGAATCTCATTGCCCAGCGTGGCGTTCGGATAGCCGGTGACCTTGATCTTGCCGCCGCTCTTGGCGCTGACGAGCTCGGCGTACTTGTCTACAGCCAGGCCGATCGGGTTGTCCTTGGCCACGGCGTAGCTGAACTTGATCTTGCGCTCGCGGATGTCCTGTGCCTGGGCCTGCAGGCTGCCGACGGCAAGAGTGCCAGCCACCAGTGCGAGGGCCAGATGGCGGATGCGGGGCAGGGTGCGGGATGGGGTCATGATGGTTTGTCTCCTTTGCGTTGATGTATGTGGTCTGCCGAAGGGGTTACTTCAGCTCCTGGCCGTCCAGCTTCCCGCCCAGGAACTTGTTGGGCTTGAGAAAGAAGCACAGCACCAGCGCGCCCTTGGGTGAGCGCGCGACGTGGCGGTGGCCCTTGGGACGCCAGACGAAGTTGCCTGCCGGGTAAACACCGTCGTCGTCCTCGAACTCGCCCTCGAGTACATAGCTCTGCTCGATTTCCACGTGCTCGTGCAGCGCGAGCTCCGTGCCCGGCTGCCACCGGAACAAGGCGGTCAGCAGCCCGGTTTCCTCGTCCTGCACCAGCACTTTCATGTCGATGCCGGGCGTGGGAGTCGGCTTCCACGGCAGGTCGTCCACGGCCATGTTGCGAGAATCAAGTGGCCCGTACTGATCGGCGTTGGGCAGGAAGGGGGTCATTAAAGTCATGGGAACTCCTTGTGCTTAGGAAGAGCGGAAAGCAGGAAACCGGGCGGGCCCGGGGGCCACGGCGTTACTCGACGACGACGTTGACCAGCTCGCCGATGCCCTCGATGCGGGCACGCACGGTCTGGCCAACCTGCAGGCAGCGCGGCGGACGCTGAGCGAAACCCACGCCCTTGGGGGTACCGGTGGCGATGACGTCCCCGGGTATCAGGGTCATGCCTGCCGACAGCTGAGCGATGACGCTGGCCACATCGAAAAGCATGGAGCTGGTGTTGTCGTTCTGGCGCTCCTCGCCGTCCACCTCCAGTGCCAGATCCAGGGCATCCGGATTGCCGATGGCGCTGGCATGCACCACCACCGGGCCTATCGGGCAGCTGCTGTCCAGGCTCTTGCCCTTGAACCACTGGCCGTGCAACCGCTGCAGATCCCGCGCCGTCACATCGTTCACGATGGTGTAGCCGAACACGTGCTCATGCGCCCTCTCGGCCGGGATGTCGCGCCCCCCCTTGCCGATGACGATAGCCAGCTCCACCTCATAGTCCAGGCTGTCGGAAAGCCTGCCGTGGCGCTGGATCCCTCCCCGGTGCTCCAACAGGGCGGTGCGAGGCTTGGTGAAAAATTCGATGGCCTTTGGAAAGGCGTCGGCTGGACGGCCATTGGCCAGGTTGCCTTCGATGATGTGGTCGCGGTAGTTGCGGCCAACGTTGAAGATATTGCGTCCCGTGGAGGCGACCGGCGGCAGCAGGGCGGTCGTGGCGTAGTCCAGCACGTTGTCCATGCTCTTGCGTCCGATGCCCGCGCTGGCCGCTTCCAACAGCTTTTTCGCCTCAGCCAAGGCTGCATCACCTGCCGCGATGAGTTCGTCGACCGAGGCAGGCGCCGGCTGCTGGGGCCAGGCTGCAGTCAGGTCGAGTACATGTTCGTCGCTTACCAGCGCTCCCAGGCGTGCGCCGTGCTCGGCGTGGAGGAAATTGAGAAACTTCATGGGGTCTTGTATCAGTGGGGAAATTCCGAGGAATGCGTGCTGGGCGCACTGGATTGCTCGACCGCCACGTACAGCTCGTGGACATGGGCGCGCGCCAGGGCCTCGGCCTGGTCGGCGTCACGCCGCTCAATGGCGTCGATGATCTGCAGGTGTTCTCGCAGCGAATCAGCGCTGCGGTGCAGGCGGGCGATGGTCCGCCGCCGGTAGCTGGTCTGGCGGTGGCCAAAAGACGCCCATACGCGCTCCAGCAGGTGGTTGCGCGCCAGGCGGATGACTTCCGTGTGGAAGGCGACGTTGGCCTGCGAGTATTCGGCAGCCTTCGCTTCCGCCACGCCCGGCTCCAGGAACGGCTCGAACAGGGCGCGCAGCGTCTGGACGTCGCGCTGCGAGGCATTGAGCGCTGCTTCGCGTGCGGCGAAACCCTCCAGTTGCTCGCGCAGCTGCAGCCATTCCAGGTAGTCGCGGTCGCTGACAGGCTGCAGCAGCGCGCCCCGTCCTGGGCGCAGGCTGATGAGCCCCGTACTGTCAAGCCGGATGAGCGCCTCGCGCACCGGAGTGCGGCTCACGCCCAGCTGGCTGGCCAGATCCTCCTCGCGCACACGCACGGGCTCGGTGATAGCCGCGCGCAGCTCGCTCAGGTGGGCGCTCACGGCCTCGAAGACATCCAGGCTGGTGGATTTGGGGGATACCTTGGTATTCATGGCGAAACGCGGATAGGGATCAGTTGGTCAGGAAGTTCAGCGGCACCATCACGATGGCGGGGAACAGCACCAACAGAAACATGACGATGAACTGAGCGGCCATGAAGGGCAGCACGCCCTTGGCCACTTGGTCCAGGCGCATCTTTCCCACGCCCGCCACCACGTTCAATACCGAGCCCACCGGCGGAGTGACCAGGCCGATGGCGTTGTTCATGATGAACAACACGCCGAAGTACACCGGATCGATCCCCGCCTCCTTGACGACGGGCATCAGCACGGGGGTCAGGATGAGGATGGTGGGCATCATGTCCATGGCCGTGCCCACGACCATCACCAGCACCATGATGGCGACCAGCAGCAGGGTGGGGTTGCCCATGAAGGGCTGGAGCAGTTCGATGACCTGGTCCGGGATGTCGGCCACGGTGATGAGCCACGCGGACACCATGGATGCGGCCACCAGGAACATGATCACCGAGGTGATCTTGGCTGCCGAGACAAACACGGCATACATCTGGCGCAGGCTGATTTCCCGGTACACCACGGTGGAGACCAGCAACGCGTACACCGCAGCCACCACCGCGGCCTCCGTCGGCGTGAAGATGCCGAACCTCAGCCCGAACAGCACGATGACCGGCAGGCCCAGGGCCCAAACCGATTCCCTGAGGGCATGCAGCTTTTCACGGGCAGTCGATGCGGGAGGCAGGGCGACGTTCTCCCGGGACGCGACCAACCACCAAGCCACTGCAATGGAAATTCCCATCAGCAGGCCGGGCACGATGCCGGCCATGAACAGCTTGCCGATGGAAACGTTGGCCGCCACCCCGAACACCACGAGGCCGATGGACGGCGGGATGACCGGCGCGATGATGCCGGCCGAGGCGATCAGCCCGCCGGCCCGCGCCTTGTCGTGCCCGGCCTTGACCATCATCGGCAGCAGCAAGGCCGACAGCGCAGCGGTATCGGCCACGGCCGAGCCCGACAAGGCGGCCATCAGGCACGCCGCGATGATGGCCACAAATCCCAGGCCGCCACGGCGGTGCCCTACCAGGGTGATCGCCAGATTGACGATGCGCTTGGACAGGCCGCCCACGTTCATGATTTCGCCTGCCAGCATGAAGAAAGGCACGGCCAGCAGCGGAAAGCTATCCGAGCCATTGATCACGTTCTGGGCCAGGATCTGTGCATCGAACAGATCCAGGTGCAGCATGAGAGCCACACCCGAAAAAAGCAGCGCATACGCAATCGGCATGCCGATGGCCATGGCCGCCAGCAGCGCGCCTACAAAGATGAACACCGTCATTAGGATCTCCTGGTTGGCCTAGCGGCGTTCGTCCGTGGTGCTGTCCGAAGCGGCAGGCAGCACCAGGTGCGCCGTCTCCTCGGACTCGTGCACCATCACCAATTCGGCGTTCGACAGCCTGCCGCTCAAGTTCAGCCAGAGCTGGTGCAGCAGGATGAGCAGCGTGGATGCGGCAAACAGCACGCCTGCGAAATAAAAGATCGAGACGGACAGACCACTCACAGGAGCCTCGGTCTCCCAATTCACCATGACCTGGCTCCAGCTGCCCGTGGCCATGAGCCAGGTGATGTAGAGCATCACGACCTGCGCCACCACCAGGCACAGGCGCTGCGCCCAGGCCGGCAGCCTCACCACCACCATGTCGGTGCCCATATGGCCGCGCTCACGCATGACCACTACGGCGCCCATGAAAACCATCCAGACAAACAGCCAGCGCGACAGCTCCTCGGAGATCAGCCAGCCGGTGTTGAAGAAGTAGCGCAGCACCACGTTCCCAAACACCAGGATCACCATGGCGGCCATGAATAGCGCGCACACGGCTTCGAGGGCTCGGCAGTAAACATTCAACAGGCGGTTCATGACCAGCTCCATGTCATTTCGTATGCAGTTCTGTGTTTTGTATGCAAAATTGAAGTTTAGTGTGCATAAACAGGATATGGATGCAGAATCTGCTCAGGGTTTTCCCCGAATATCGGATTCGATCCTCTCTCGCTGCCGCGCCAGCGCCCGGGGCCGCGCATGACAATCGCCGGCTATGACCACGCCCTTGCCCTTGCCCCCTTCCCATCGCAGCGCCCAAGCACTTTCGACCCGTGACACCACGCGCATTGATGACCTGCGCATTGCAGGAGTGCGCCCGCTCATCACCCCGGCGCTGCTGCAGGAATGGCTGCCCGCGCCGGCCGCGGCGCAGCAGCTGGTCGAGGACAGCCGCGGCGCCATCGCCCGCGTGCTGGCGGGGCAGGACGACCGGCTGGTGGTCGTCGTGGGGCCGTGCTCCATCCACGACCATGACGAGGCGCTGCAGTACGCGCGCCGGCTCAAGGCCGAGGCCGACGCGCTGGCGGGCGATCTGCTGGTCGTGATGCGGGTGTACTTCGAAAAACCCCGCACCACCGTGGGCTGGAAGGGCTACATCAACGACCCGCGCCTGGACGGCAGCTTCGCCATCAACGAGGGCCTGGAGCGCGCCCGCGCGCTGCTGCTGGACGTGCTGGAAGTCGGCCTGCCGGTGGGCACGGAATTCCTGGACCTGCTCAGCCCGCAGTTCATCAGCGACCTGGTGAGCTGGGGCGCTATCGGCGCGCGCACCACCGAGAGCCAGAGCCACCGCCAGCTGGCCAGCGGCCTGTCGTGCCCGGTGGGCTTCAAGAACGGCACGGACGGCGGCGTGCGCGTGGCCGCCGACGCCATGCTGGCCGCGCGCGCGCCGCACGCCTTCATGGGCATGACCAAAATGGGCCAGGCGGCCATCTTCGAGACGCGCGGCAACCAGGACTGCCACGTCATCCTGCGCGGCGGCAAGGCGCCCAACTACGACGCCGCCCACGTGCAGGCGGCCTGCGAACTGCTGGCCAAGAGTGGCCTGCGCGAGCAGGTCATGGTCGACCTGTCGCACGCCAACAGCAGCAAGCAGCACGCGCGCCAGATCGACGTGGGCCACGACGTGGCGGCGCAGATCGCCGGCGGCGACGCGCGCATCACCGGTGTGATGATCGAGAGCCACCTGGAAGAGGGCCGCCAGGACATCGTGCCCGGCCAGCCCCTGAAGCCCGGCGTGTCGGTGACGGATGCCTGCATCAGCTTCGCGCAGACGGTGCCGCTGCTGCAGGCGCTGGCCGCCGCCGTGCGGGCGCGGCGGGCAGGGCGCTGAAGCGCCTCCTTGCGCTTCACTTTTGATAGCTGTCAGCGCTTATCAGATAAGCGCTGGAGTCCGATTTGGCTTGTATTTTTCTGATCAGGCCAGGGCCAGCGCTTCCACCTGATCCAGCGCCCGCGAGGCGCCGCCCAGGCGCGCCGCCAGGTGCTGAGCGCGCTTGAGGTACAGGTGCGCGTCGTGCTCCCAGGTGAAGCCCATGCCGCCGTGCACCTGGATGGCGGTGCGGGTGCACGCGAGCGCGCCCTCGATGGCCTCCAGCTCGGCGACGGCGCAGGCAAAGCGCGCGTCGGGCAGGCTGCCGTCCAGCGCCGCCGTGGCGTACAGCACGGCCAGGCGGGCGTTGTCCACGCCCATCCAGGCGTTGGCCAGCTGGTGCTTGATGGCCTGGTAGCTGCCGATGGGCTTGCCGAACTGCACGCGCTCGCGGGCATAGGCGGCGGACAGGTCCAGCGCCGCCTGCGCGGCGCCCACCAGCTCGGCCGCCAGCATCAGGCGGTGGGCCAGGCGGGCGTGCGCCCGCGCCTCGGCCGGGATCTCCAGCGTGTGCCACTGCAGCGCCTGCTGCTGCTGCGGCGGCGGCGCGGCGCACTGGCGCAGCGTGGGGTCCAGCGCCTCGGCGCACGGCAAGGCCGACGCGTCCACCAGCGCGATCTGCAGCGGCGCTGCGGGGTCGTGCCAGCCACGCACCACCACGATGTCGCTGCACTGGCCCGCGTGGTCCCACCAGGCGTCCGTCTCGGCCACGCAGTGCAGGGCGCGCTCGCCGGCCAGGGCCGCCTGCACGGCGCTCTGCAGCACGGCGGGTGCGGGGCGCGGCGCGGCTTTCAGCCACAGCGCCAGCAGCACGGCGCTGGCAGCCCAGGGCAGGTTGACCAGCTGGCGGCCGGCTTCCTCGGCCACCAGGCTGGCCTCGGTCAGCGACAGGCCCAGGCCGTCGTCGTCCTCCGGCAGCAGCAGCGCCATGAAGCCCATGCCGGCCATGTCGGCCCACAGCCGCTGCTGCAGCGGGTCGCTCCAGGGCAGGGCGCGGCGCGCCCGCGCCAGCGGGTGGCGGTCGGCAAAGAAGCGCCGGGCCGAGGCCTGCAGCATCTGCTGCTCTTCGTTCAGTGCGAAATCCATGCGGTGCCTGCCGTCAGTTCTTGGGAAGGCCCAGCATCTGCTCGGCCAGGATGTTGCGCTGCACCTCCGAGGTGCCGGCCAGGATGGTCTCGGCGCGGGTCCACAGGTAGTCGCGCGTCCACAGCGCGGCGCGCAGGTCGCAGCCGCCAGGCTCGGGGCCGGCCAGGGCGCGCTCGCCCAGCAGCTCGGTGGCGATGTTCATCATCTTCTGGTGCGACTCGCTCCACTGCAGCTTGGTGGACGAGCCCTCGGCCCCCGGCGGGCCGCTGCGCAAGGCATTGGTGAGCGCGCGCAGGCCCTTGAGTTTGAGCACGTGGCTGTCGGCCGCCAGGCGGGCGATGCCGCGGCGCAGATGCGGGTCGGCCTGCAGCGCGTTGCCGCCGCCAGGGCGCGGCGTGTCGGCCGCCAGCGCCTTGAGCGCCTGCACCTCCTGCGCAAAGCGCACCTGGCGCGGGATGAAGTAGGTGCCGCGCTCGAAGCTGGCCGCCGCCATGGCCAGGCGCCAGCCGCCGTTTTCCTCGCCCACCAGGGCGTCCAGCGGCACCTGCACGTCCTCGAAGAAGACTTCGTTGAAGTCGGCTTCGCCGGTGATCTGGCGGATGGGCTCCACGCGCACGCCCGGGCTCTTCATGTCCACCAGGAAGAAGCTGATGCCCTTGTGCCGCTGGGCGCTGGCGTCGGTGCGCGCCAGCACGAAGCACCAGTCGGCGATGTGCGCGAACGAGGTCCAGACCTTGTGGCCGTTCAGCACGTAGTGGTCGCCCCGGCGCTCAGCGCGGGTGGCCAGCGCCGCCAGGTCGGAGCCGGCGCCGGGCTCGGAATAGCCCTGGCACCAGATTTCGCGGTTGGACAGGATGCCGGGCAGAAAGCGCGCCTTCTGCGCCTCGCTGGCGAAGTGCACCAGCGTCGGGCCCAGGATGCCGTGGCCGATGATGTTCACGCCCAGCGGCGCGCCGATGCGCGCCTGCTCCTCATGGAAGATGGCCTGGCGCGTCAGCGACCAGGCCTTGCCCCCGTACTGCGCCGGCCAGCCCAGGCCCGACCAGCCGGCCTGGCACACGTAGTCCTCCCAGGCGCGGCGCCAGCCCAGCTCGTTGGGGTCGGGCGTGCCCGGCCAGCCGGCCTTGAAGCGCGGGTAGTGGCTCTCGAACCACTCGCGCAGCGTGAGGCGGAAGGCTTCGTCTTCCGCCGAATAGCCCACTTGCATGCGTGTTCTTTCTGTACTTGTGAGAAGGCATGCGCACGGGACGTGCCGCATGCAGCTGGCGCAACCCAGGCCAGCGCACGCCGCGGATCCGGCTTCGCCGGTCCGGTGGCGTGGTCCCCCCTCCCACAGCGCGCAGCGCTGCGAGAGAGGGGGGAAGGCGCGCAGCGCCTCAGGGGGGTGTCAGTCCGCCCGTGCGCCAGAGTCCTTCACGACCTTGGCCCACTTGACCATGTCCTTCTTGATGAACTCGCCGAACTCCTTGGGGCTGTTGCCGATGATGTCCAGGCCCAGCGAGCGGAATTTCTCCTGCACGGCGGGCTCCTTGAGCACTTCCATCAGCTCGGCGTGGAACTTGTCGATGGCCGGCTGGGGCGTGCCGGCCGGCGCCACCAGGCCCAGCCAGGGCATGGCCTCGTAGCCGGGCAGGCCGGACTCGGCCACGGTGGGCACGTCGGGCAGCAGCTTGGAGCGCTGGGCCGTGGTCACCGCCAGCAGGCGCACCTTGCCGTCCTTGACGAAGGGGCCGGACGAGGCCCAGGCATCGAACATGACCTGCAGGTTGCCGCTCACCAGATCCATGAGGGCCGGGGCGCTGCCCTTGTAGGGGATGTGCTCCATCTTCACGCCGGCCACCGTGTTGAACAGCTCGGCCTCCAGGTGCGTGGAGGTGCCGGCGCCGACCGAGCCGTAGTTGGCCTTGGTGGGGTTGGCCTTGAGCCAGGCGACCAGCTCGGCCACGTTCTTCACCGGCACGCTGGGGTGCACCTCCAGCACGTGCACCACCGAGGCCACCAGCGAGATCGGCGTGAAGTCCTTCACCGGGTCGTAGTTGACCTTGCTGTACAGGGCCGGCGCGATGCCCAGCGACGAGGCGGCCAGCAGTACGGTGTGCCCGTCGGGCGTGGCCCGGGCCACGTGCTCGGAGGCGATCATGGTGCCGGCGCCCGGCTTGTTCTCCACGATCACCGGCTGGCCCATGCGCTTGCCCAGGCGCTCGGCCAGGGTGCGGGCCATGATGTCGGTGGCGCCGCCGGGCGAGAACGGCACGACGACGGTGACAGGCTTGCTCGGGTAGGCCTGGGCGTGGGCGGACACGCCGCACACGGCGGCAGCGGCGAGGGCCACGGTGGCCAGCATCTTCTTGAAGGTCATGGTTGTCTCCTGAGTGGTTGTGGTGGTTGCGAACAAGAAAAAAGGAAAGGGGCGCGCGGCGGGTCAGTCCTGCGCCGGCTGCGCCAGCACCAGCGCGTCCAGCATGCAGGCGCCCTGGCCGGCCGGGCGCACCAGCAGCGGGTTGACCTCGACCTCGTCGGCCTGCTCCTGCAGCGCCAGCACGGCGCGCGAGAAGGCGGCGATGGCGGCGCAGGCCGCGTCCACGTCGCCCTCGGGGCGGCCACGGTAGCCGGTCAGGAGCGGGAAGGCCTTGAGCTCGGAGAGCATCTCGCGGGCGATTTGCTCGTCCACGGGCAGCAGGCGGTGGCTCACGTCCTGGTACAGCTCGGTCAGCACGCCCCCGAGGCCCACGGTCAGCGTCATGCCGAACACCGGGTCGCGCGTGGCGCCCACGATCAGCTCGGCCACGCCGGACTCCATCGGGCAGACCAAGGCGCCCTCGATCCGGGCCTGCGGGTCGTAGCGGCGGGCGCTGGCGATGATTTCGTCGAAGGCCTGGCGCACCTGGGCGGCGTCCTGCAGGCGCAGGCGCACGCCGCCGGCCTCGGTCTTGTGGGCGATGTCGGGCGAGAGCACCTTGAGCACCACGGGGTAGCCGATGGCATCGGCCGCGGCCGCCGCCTCGTCGGCGCTAGCGGCCACGCGCTCGGGCGCCATGGGCACGCCGTGCTGCGCCAGGAACTGCTTGGTGCGGTATTCGTCCAGCGCAGCCGGCAGCGCGGCGCGGGCCGGTGCGGCCTGCTGGCGCACCTGCAGCCAGCGGTTGGCGCGCCGGCGCTCCTGCCACAGCAGGAAGGGCGAGAGCGCCGAGACGGCCACGCCGATGTCCTCGAACACCGGCACGCCGCCGGCGCGCAGCTGCTCGCGGGTCGTGGCGGCGCCGGTGTCGATGGCCACGAACAGCTTGCCGAAGCGGGCCGACACGGCGCACAAGTCGTCGGCCATGCGGTCGAGCATGTAGCCGGGGGCATAGATGACCACGCTGTCCACGGCGTCGGACTGGGCCAGCGCTTCCATGGCGGTGCGCACGAAGCCGGGGTCGTTGACCACGTTGCCGGTCACGTCCACGGGGTTGGAGACCATGCCGTAGTCCGGGATGCCGGCGCGCAGCGTGTCCTGCAGCGCCTGCGGCAGCGTGGGCACCTCCAGCCCCGCGCCGATGAACTTGTCGGCCAGGATGGCGCCCAGGGCGCCGCTGATGGTGATGATGGCCACGCGCTTGCCGGCGCTCTGGCGCCGGTAGCCGGCCAGGTGGGCCAGCTGCGCCATCTGCACGAAGTCGTGGCTCTGGATGACGTTCAGCTGGCGGAAGGCCGCCTGGTAGATGGCGCGGTCGCCGGCCAGGGCCGAGGTGTGCGAGCGCACGGCCTCCGAGCCCTTGTCGGTCTCGCCGGCCTTGTACAGGATGAGCAGCTTGTCCTGGCGCGCGAACTCGGCCGCCGCGGCCATGAAGCGCTCGCCGTCGCGCAGCTCTTCGATGTAGCCGATGGCGACTTCGGTGGCGTCGTCCTGCGCCAGGTACTCCAGGTACTGCGCGAAGTCCACGCAGGCCTCGTTGCCGGTGTTGATGAAGTGGCTGAAGTCCACCCCCAGGCGGCGCGCGATGGCATACACCGCGGCGCAGACGTTGCCGCTTTGCGTCAGCAGGCTGACGCTGCCCTTGCCCGCCTGCATGGGCGCGGTGTTGAACACCGAGGCGAAATTGGTGTGCGCCTGGGTGTTGAGGTTGGCGAAACCCATGGCGTTGGGGCCGGCCACGACCATGCCGGTGGTGGCCACATAGGTCTCCAGCTCGGCCTGCAGCGCCGCGCCCTTGGCGCCTTCCTCGGCGAAGCCGGCGGCATAGACGATGACGGCGCGCACGCCCTTGGCGGCGCAGCGACGGAGCATGGGCAGCACGTCGGCCGCGCCGATGGCCAGCACCACCAGGTCGGGTGCGGCCGGCAGGGCCTCGATGTCGGGCCAGCAGCGCAGGCCGAAGACTTCCTCGTACTTGGGGTTGACCGGATAGATCTGCCCGGCGTAGCCGAACTTGGTCAGGTGCGCGATGGGCATGCCGCCGATGCGCGCGGCGTTGTTGCTGGCGCCGACGATGGCGATGGACGCCGGGTTGAGCAGCGGCTCCAGCCGGTGGGTGGTGGTCTTGACGGGTGCGAGCATCAGGAGGCGGCCTTCTCGGGGTTCTTCTGGATGGCCTTGGCCAGGCCGCGGTCGCGGGCGGTGAGGAAGCCCTCGCTCAGGTGCGACAACTGGTGCGTGTCGAAGTGCGCGGCCAGCGCCGTGCGCAGGCCTTGCGCGTCCAGGCCGCGGTTGATGGAACGCTTGATCAGGCGCAGGCCGAAGGCCGGGGCCTGGGCGATCTGCTGGGCCAGCGCCAGCGCAGCCTCGCCCAGCTCGGCATCGGGCACCACGCGGTTGACCATGCCGATGGCGTGGGCCTCCTGCGCGCCGATGCGCCCGCCCGTGAACAGCATCTCCTTGGCCTTGCGTGCACCCATGACCCAGGGGTGGATCAGCACCTCGGTGGCGGCCGCGCCCAGGGTGTGTCCCACCGGGTCGGAGAAGTACGCCGATTCGCTGGCCACCACCAGGTCGCACATGTTGGCGATCATGAAGCCGCCGGCCACGCAGGCGCCCTGCACCTGGGCGATGGTGGGCTTGGGAAAGTCCCAGATGCGCAGCGAATAGTCGTAGTAGCGCAGCTCCTCGTAGGCCCAGCGCTCCTCCACCGTGAAGTTGGCGCGCTCGGCCTGGGCCTGCTTCAGGTCGTGCCCGGCCGAGAAGTGCTCGCCCTTGCCCCCCAGCACCACGGCACGCACGGCGTCGTCGTGCTGCGCGTCGTCGAAGGCGGCCATCAGTTCGTCCAGCATCTGCTGGCTCTGGGCGTTGCGCTGCGCCTCGCGGGCCAGCAGGATGCGGCGCACCGCGCCGTGGTTTTCTATCTCCAGTGTGGCGAAAGCCATGACCGTGTCTCCTTGGGGTTCCGTTCACGGCCAGTCTAGACTTGGGTTTTCCTGCATTACAAACATGATCATTCATGTTTCCCACACTATGGACAAACCATCCGCCACCGCCGGAGCCCAGAGCCTGCGCCGCGCCCTGCAGCTGCTGCGCCTGCTGGCCGAGCACCAAGAGGACGGCATCCGCCTGACGGACGTCATGGCCGCCACCGGCCTGGAGCGCTCCACCGCGCACCGGCTGCTGTCGTGCCTGGCCGAGGAGCAGTTCGCCGAGCGCGGCGAGGACAAGGCCTACCGCCTGGGCATCGACGCCATGCAGCTGGGCTTTGCCTCGATGCGGCGCGTGCCGCTGGTGGACGCCTGCCGCCCGCTGATGCAGCGGCTGGCGCGCATGTCGGGCGACACGGTGTTCCTGGTCATCCGCCAGGGCGACTACTGCCTGTGCCTGCACCGCGAGGAGGGGCACTTTCCGGTCAAGGTCTTCACCACCGACGTGGGCGGGCGCCGGCTGCTGGGCCTGGGCGCGGGCGGCCTGGCGCTGATGGCGGCGCTGGCCGACGCGGAGATCGAGCGCCTGTTCGAGCGCCACGCGGCCGAGTACGCGCAGGCCGGCTTTGCGCGCGAGCGGCTGCTGCAGGCCGTGCGGCGCACGCGTGCCGCGGGTTGGGCCGACATCGTGGACACGCTGACCACGGGCGTGTCGGGCGTGGGCGCCACCTTCGCGCCCTCGGCCGGCACGCTGGCAGCCATCAGCTTCGGCGCCATCACGCCGCGCCTGCCGCCCGAGCGCAAGGCCGAGCTGGGTCAGCTGCTCACGGCGCAGCTGGCGCAGGCCGAGTGCCCGCGCGCCGCACCCGAGGAATTGTGACGAAAACGCCCAAAGATGTTGCCAACACTGCGCAATCAGCTATTTAAAAGATAGCGCCAATACGTGTTTTCCAGATCTCTGCGCGGGCTGCTGCCGCCGCGCCGGGGTGTACCATGACCGCCGCCCGGCACGCCCCGGCGCTGCCGCGCCGCGCCCCGCCGCACGACCTGCCCACCATGCCTTCCCGCTCGTCCCGCCCCGCCCCTTGCCCCGCGACCGCACGGGCCCGCCGCGCACGGGCCGGCGCAGCCGAGGCAGGGCCATGAGCCGCGATCACGACGAAGCGCAGGCACACGCCCTGCTGCTGCAGGTGCAGCAGCAGATCACCCTGCTGGAGCAGCCGCTGGAGCAGGCCCTGGACCGCGCCGCGGGCGTGGCCTGCCAGCTGGCCGGCGGCCAGGCGGCGCTGATCGAGCTGCGCGAGGGCCGGCAGCTGCGCGTGGCTGCCTGCACCGGACCCGCCCCGCTGCCCGCCGTCGGCAGCCTGCGGGCGCTGGACACCCACCCCCTGTGGCAGCGGCTGCTAGATGCGCCTGCGCACGTTCTGGGCGACAGCGGTGGGCGCGCCTTCGTGGCCGCGCCGCTGGTGGCCAACGGGCAGCTGGTGGGCCTGCTGCAGGTGCTGGCGCCGCCCGGACAGGCCTTCGCGCCACCCCGGCTGGAGCACCTGCACATCCTGGCCGAGTCGCTGGCCGCGATGCTCGAGCTGCGCCGGGTGGACGCCCGGTTGCGCGCCTCCGAGCACCAGTACCAGGCACTGTTTTCCGGCCATGCCCAGCCCATGTGGGTGTGCGAGCAGGGCAGTCTGCGCCTGCTGGCCGTGAACCACGCCATGGCGCGCCACTACGGCTACGCCGAGGAGTCCCTGCTGGCCATGGACATGGCGGCGCTGTGGCCACCGGCACGGCGCGCCGACGTGCCGGACGCCGTGGACCGCGCCGGGCGCACGCGCGCGCCCACGTTGTGGCGCCACCAGCGGCGCAGCGGCGCCCCCATCGACGTGGAGGTGGTGCTGGGCCCGACCACTTTCGACGGCCGCGCCGCCTGGCAGGTGCTGGCCAGCGACGTGACCGAGCGCTGCCGCATGGAGGACGAGCTGGCCCGCGTGAACCGCGCCCGGCGCATGCGCAGCGCCTGCAGCCAGGTGCTGGTGCGCGCCACGTCCGAGGACGAGCTGCTGCACGCCATCTGCCGCGTGGCGGTCGACATGGGCGGCTACGCCCTGGGCTGGGTCGGCATGGTGCGCAGCGACGCCGCCCGCAGCATCGACATCGTGGCGCGCGCCGGGCAGCACGCGCAGCACCTGGAGCAGCTGCGCCTGAGCTGGTCGCACACGCACGAGGCAGGCCGGGGACCGGCCGGCAAGGCGGTGCGCAGCGGCCAGACGGTGATCGTGCGCGATCTGGGCGCCGACGGCCAGGCCCACCCGCGCACGGCCGAGCTGGCGCACCTGGGCTTTGCCGCCATGGTCTGCCTGCCGCTCAAGAGCGAGGACCACACCTTCGGCCTGCTGTATCTGTACGCGCCGGAGGTGCTGCACATCGGCACCGAGGAGACCCAGCTGCTGGAAGCGCTGGCCGCCGACCTGGCCTTCGGCATCCAGGGCCTGCGCGCCCGCGCCGAGCAGCAGCGCCTGCAGTCGGCGCTGCTGCAGGTGGCCTCGGCCGTCTCGGCCGGCATGGGCACGCAGTTCTTCGACCAGCTGGCCGGCAACATGGCCAAGGCCCTGGGCGCGCGCATCGCCTGCGTGGCGCGCTTCGTGCCGGTGCCCGAGGGCCAGCCGACGCGGGCCGTGACACTGTCCTACGTGCACCAGGACCAGGTGCAGCCCCCGGGCGAATACCTGCTGGAGGGCACGCCCAGCGAACAGCTGCTGGTGCACCGCCAGTTCGTGGTGGCCGACCGCGCCGCCGAGCTGTACCCGCGCGCGCCCATCCTGGCGCTGGCGCATGCGCGCAGCTACGTGGGCCAGCAACTCACGGACAGCCGGGGGCGGGCGCTGGGCATCCTGTTCGTGGCCTTCACGCGGGCGCTGGAGCAGGCGCAGTTCGTGGTGCACATGCTGCAGATCTTCGCCGCCCGCGCCACGGCCGAGCTGGAGCGCCAGGAAGCCGACGCCCACATCCTGCGCCAGGCCTCGCTGCTGGACAAGGCGGGCGACGCCATCCTGGTGCGCGACCTGGAGCACCGCATCACCTACTGGAACCACGGCGCCGAGCGCATGTACGGCTGGCGCGGCGAGGAGGCGCTGGGCCAGCGCATCACCACCTTGCTGTACCGCGACCAGGCGCAGTTCGAGCGCGCCATGGAGGTGCTCATGCGCGAGGGCAGCTGGAGCGGCGAGCTGATCCACTACGACCGCCAGGGCCAGGCGCTGGAGGCCGAGGGCCGCTGGACGCTGGTGCGCGACGAGCAGGGCCGGCCGCAGTCGGTGCTGGCCATCAACACCGACATCCGCCAGCGCAAGGCCAGCGAGCGTGAGATCCAGCGCCTGGCCTTCTTCGATCCGCTCACCGGCCTGCCCAACCGGCTGCAGCTGCTCGAGCGCATGGGCGACGCCCTGGCGCTGGCGCAGCGGCAGGGCAGCGGCGGCGCGCTGCTGTTCATCGACCTGGACAACTTCAAGACCCTGAACGACACCCTGGGCCACGACAAGGGCGACCAGCTGCTGCAGATCGTGGCCCAGCGCCTGTCCGGCTGCGTGCGCCCCACCGACACCGTGGCGCGCCTGGGCGGCGACGAGTTCGTCGTGCTGGTGCAGGCGCTCAGCGGCCAGGGCGAGCCGCGCTGCCAGGCCGCGCGGCAGATGGGCGAGAAGGTGCTGGCCGCCCTGGGCGCGCCGTACGCCCTGGCGGGCTACCAGGTGCGCAGCACGCCCAGCGTGGGCATCGCCCTGTTCGGCCCCGGCCCGGCCACCACCGTGGGCGAGCTGCTCAAGCAGGCCGACATGGCCATGTACGAGGCCAAGACGGCCGGGCGCAACACGCTGCGCTTCTTCGACCCGGCCATGCAGGAGGCGGTGGCCGAGCGCGCGCAGCTGGAGGCGGACCTGCGCGAAGCGCTGGCGCAGGGCGAATTTTTGCTCGTGTACCAGCCGGTGGTGGACGTCTGCGGCCACATCCTGGGCGTGGAGGCGCTGGCGCGCTGGGCTCACCCCCAGCGCGGCATGGTCTCGCCGGCCGCTTTCATCCCGCTGGCCGAGGAGACGGGCCTGATCCTGCCGCTGGGCCGCTGGGTGCTGCACACGGCCTGCGCGCAGCTGGCCGACTGGAAAGACCGGGCGGGCTGGGAGCACCTGACCATGGCGGTGAACGTCAGTTCGCGGCAGTTCCGCGATGCCGGCTTCGTGCAGGAGGTGGTGCAGGCCCTGGCCCAGACCGGCGCGCCGGCCGACCGCCTGAAGCTGGAGCTGACCGAGAGCCTACTGGTGGAGGACATGCAGGCCACCATCGCCACCATGGAGGCGTTGCGCGCGCACGGCGTGGGGTTTTCGCTGGACGACTTCGGCACCGGCTACTCGTCGCTGGCCTACCTCAAGCGCATGCCGCTGGCGCAGCTCAAGATCGACCAGAGCTTCGTGCGCGATCTGCTGCAGGACGCCAGCGACGCGGCCATCGTGCGCACCATCATCGCCCTGGCCTCCAGCCTCGACCTGCAGGCCATCGCCGAAGGGGTGGAGACGATGGAGCAGCGCGACTGGCTGGCCAGCGCGGGCTGCACGCTGTTCCAGGGCTACCTGTTCAGCCGCCCGCTGCCCGCCGACCAGCTGGAGCAGTGGCTACAGGGCCGCCTGGCCACGCCTGCCCGCTAGAACGGCCAGAAGACCGGGATGAACACTACCCCGGCCACCCAGAAGATCAGGTTCAGCGGCCCGCCCACCTTGACGAAGTCCGAGAAACGGTAGCCGCCGGCGCTGTAGACCATGGTGTTGGTCTGGTAGCCCACGGGGGTTAGAAAGCTCGTGGAGGCCGAGAACGTCACCGCGATCAGGAAGGGCGTGGGGTCGGCATCCACCAGCCGCGCGGTTGAGATGGCGATCGGCGTGAGCAGCACTGCCGCGGCCGCGTTGCTCATCAGCTCGCCCAGCACCAGCGCCATCAGGTACAGCACCGCCAGCACCACGTGCGGGCCCCAGCTGCTGGCCAGGCCGACGGTGTTGTCGACGATGAACTGCGCCGCGCCGCTGCTGCTCACGGCCGTTCCCAGGGGCAGCAGGCAGGCCATGAGCAGCAGGATGCGCCCGTCGATGGCGTCATACAGGTTGTCCACGTCCACGCAGCGCGTGAGCACCAGCGCCACGGCGCCGGCCAGGGCGGAGATGGCGATGCTGGTCCAGCCCAGCGCGGCACTGACCACCACCAGCGCCATGACGGCCAGCGCGAAGGTGGCGCGCCAATCCCGCGGCAGAGGCGCGGTGCGCTCGGACAGCACGATGATGGCGTTGGTACTGCGCAACCGCCCGACGTCGGACTCGCGCATCAGCACCAGCAGGATGTCGCCCACCGCCAGGCGCACGCCGTCCAGGTGGTCGCGGATGATCTGGCCGCGCCGCTGTATGCCGAGGATGGCCTGGTGCCGCGGCAGGCGCCGGTCCAGGGCCTGGATGCTGCGCCCCAGCAGGGGCGAATTGGGGGCGACCATGACCTCCACCATCAGCTCCTTCTCGCGCTCGGTCTCATCCTGGGGTTTGTCCTGGCCGCCGCCGCGCTGCGCCGCGGGCCGGCGGTGGTACTGCAGGCCCAGGTCCTCCTTGAGCTTTTCCAGCTGCGACCAGCGGCCGCGCACCAGCAGCACGTCGCCCTGCTGCAGCTGCTGCGCCTTGGGGGCCCACATGCGCTCGCTGCCGCGCCACAGCTGCAGCACGTAGGCCTTGTACTTGCTGCCGATGTCGGCCTGCTCCAGCGTCTGGTCCAGGCAGGCGGAGTCTTCGGCCACCGTCAGTTCGGTCACGTAGTGGCCGGACTCCTGCGCCGCCGGCAGGTCCGACTGGCCCTGGCTGGGCAGCAGCCAGCGGCCCAGCGTCAGCAGGTACAGGCAGCCGGCCAGCCAGCAGATCAGGCCCAGCGGCAGGAACTCGAACATGGTGAAGCCGCGGTGCCCCAGGTCCTTGGCAACCGAGTTGACGATCAGGTTGGTGGAGGTGCCGATCAGCGTCCACACCCCGGTCATCTGCGACACGTAGGACAGCGGGATCAGCGCCTTGGTGGGCGACATGCCGATGTGCATGCTGGCGCTGATGACGATGGGGATGAACACCGCCACCACCGCGGTGTTGCTGACGAACGGGGCAATCAGCCCCAGCAGCCCGAACAGCACCAGCAGAAACACCGTGGGCGAGCGGCTTTTGCCCAGCAGCCGGGCGATGGCCGACAGGGCGCCGGTGTTCTCGATGCCGGCGGCCAGGATGAACATGGCCGCCACGGTGATGGTGGCCTCGTTGCTGAAGCCGCTGAGCGCCTCGCCCGGCGTGACCAGCCCCGTCAGCGCCAGGGCCAGCAGTACCAGCAGGGCCACGATGTCCATGCGCAGCTTTTCGCTGATGAACAGATAGGTCGCCACCGCGGCGATGGTCAGCACCAGGGCAATCTGCACCGTCATGGGTTGGGCCTGAATATGAATGAAAAACGGCTTCAGCCCTTGTGTAGCAAGCGCTGCAAGCTATAAAAACAGGAGCGTCAGGGCCGGCATGCTGGCGTCGCCCGCTACGCCTGCCTGTTATTCCTTAATGGTTCTATCAATACATAGTGGTAGTAGTAGAGGCCGGCGCTGGTTGTGGAAAAGCGGCTTTTCTCCAATGGCGGCGCGTACTTGCGCATGCGCCAAGGCTGTGCCCCGCTGTGCTTCCGCGGCGTACCCGGATTGGGTACAACCTGGCGCGCCGGCCCCGGCCTGTGGATAAGCGCCGGGTTGCCAGACAGCCCTCCCCAGGCTTGTCCACAGGCGGCGCCGCGGCAGGTCAGAAGTGCATCGCGTAGCGCAGCTGCACGAAGTTGTTGCCCGGGTTGGGCTTCTTGATGCCGGCGTTGGAGACGTGCTGCACGCGCAGCGCCAGCTCGTGCTGGCGCCGCTCGCCGAACTGCAGGCCCACGCCCAGGTGCGAGGCGAAGTTGAAGCGCGTGCTGAACTCGCGGTCCGGCGTCACGTAGCGCTTGTCGGCATAGGTGGCGCCGATGCCCGCCTCCCAGAACAGGGCCGAGCGGCCGTGGTCGGGTGTCAGCCGCAGCGTGGGCGTGATGCCCAGCAGCGTGCTGTGCCCGCCCCGGCCGGGCGCGGCGTCGTAGGACCAGCGGCTCAGATAGATATCCCAGTAGCCGCGCAGCTGGCCGCCCCACAGTTCGTGCTGAAAGGAGCGCCAGGGCAGGGTGACGCCCAGCGTCAGCGCGTCGGTGTCGCCGCGGGCGCGGCCGGCCTGCACGTAGACCGAGGGCGTGTCCGCTGCGGCGGGTGTGCCGGAGGGCGGCTGCTGGGCCAGCGCCGGCTGGGCGGAGGCCAGGACGAACAGCAACGCAAGAACGCCGCCCGTGCGGTGTGCAAACGGGCGGCGCTGAAGGGAAAAAGCAGGCAGGAACATGGCGTGCGCTTGTGGTTATAAAAATATGTAACCACTGTAGGGCTGCTCCCCTGTGCAGCCGTGTAGGCGGGCGCCGCGCGGGGTGGCCGGCAAGCTGCGGCCGGCCCTGCCTGACGGTTTACTGCGGCATAGGCTGCTGCTGCTGCGGCACGCTCTGGTCGCCGCGGTGCTGGGCGTGGTGTTCGCCATGGTGCATGCCCTTGTGGCCGTGCATGCCGTGGCGGCCGCCCTTGCCGAAGCGCGCCATCATGCGGCTGCCCTCGGCGTCGAAGGTCTTTTGCTGCTCGGCGTTGAGCGTGGCGTAGAAGGTCTTCACGGCCTCGGCGCGCCGGTCGAACGCGGCCGCGCGCTGCGCCTGTAGGGCGCGCATGCGGTCGATGCGCTCGGGCGTGGTCAGCTGCTTCCAGTCCTGGCGCTGGCCGCCGTCCAGGCGGGCGTGCTGCTGCCCGGGCTGCATGGCCTGCTGGAAGGCGGCCCAGGCGGGCTCCTGCGCGGGCGTCAGGGCGAGCTTTTGCTTGAAGGCCTCGGCGCGCTGGGCACGGGCCTGCTGGCGCTGCTCGGGCGTCATGGCGTGGCGCTGGCGGGCTTGCGGCGCGGCGTCGGCCGTCTGGCTGGTGGCGGCTGCCGTGGCGCTGGCGGGGGCCGCGGTCTGGGCCATGGCAGGGGTGCCGGCCAGGGCCAGCAGGGTGGCGCAGGCGGCGGCGGCGAGGGTGGTGCGGGTACGGGTCATGAGGGCTCTCCTTCCAGGATGGCAGCGAAGTGCTGCGATGGAGGCCAGTGTGCGCGGCGGGTGTTTCGCGCCCGTGTGGCAATGCTGCGCCTGTGTAAAGTTGCAGCCAGGCTGCGGCCCCGCTGCCGCGCGTTTATGGGTCAAATCGGCCTCCAGCCGTTATGGGACAGGCGCCAGCAGCTCATTTTTCGATAGTAGGAAAGCTGAAAACGTGTTCAAGAACATCATCGTCTACCGCATTGCCCAGGGCTGGCAGCCCGACCTCACCGCCGTGGAGGAAGCGCTGGCCAAGACCCCGTTCGCGGAATGCGGCGCGACGCAGGAGCGCAGCGCCGGCTGGGTGCCCCCGCGCGGCGAGGCCCACGGCCCGCTGGCCGAGAGCGTGGCCGGCCAGTGGGTGCTGCGCTGGCAGAGCGAGGCCAAGGTGCTGCCCGGCGCCGTGCTGGCGCGCAAGGTGAAGGAAAAGGCCGAGCGCATCGAGCGCGAGACCGGCCGCAAGCCCGGCAAGAAGGAGTCGCGCGAACTCAAGGACGAGGCCAAGCTGGATCTGCTGCCCATGGCCTTCACCAAGCAGGGCTCGACCTGGGTGTGGATCGACCGCGAGGCGCGCACCCTGGTGATTGACGCCGGCAGCCAGGGCCGGGCCGACGAGATCACCACGGCGCTGGTGGAGGCCCTGCCCGGCCTGTCACTGGCGCTGGTGGACACCCAGACCAGCCCGCAGGCCGCCATGGCCCACTGGCTGCGCGAGCAGGAGCCGCCGGCGGGCTTTTCAATCGACCGCGAGTGCGAGCTCAAGAGCGCCGCCGAGGACAAGGCGGTGGTGCGCTACGCCCGCCACCCGCTCGATATCGACGAGGTGCGCGCCCACATCGAGGCCGGCAAGCTGCCCACCAAGCTGGCCATGAGCTGGGACGGCCGGGTGAGCTTCGTGCTGACCGAGGGCCTGCAGCTCAAAAAGGTGGCGCTGCTGGACACGGTGCTGGAGGGTCAGGCGCAGGACGACGGCGGCTTCGATGCCGACGTGGCGATCGCCACCGGCGAGCTGTCGCGCCTGATCGCCGACCTGGTGGAGGCGCTGGGCGGCGAGGGCCGTACCGGCCTGAGCGCACCCGCGCCCGTGTCCGCGACGGCCCCTGCGGCCGGCGACGACGACGCCCCGTTCTAAAAAACCCTGTCTCACTGAAGCGGCGGTCCACCGATGGCGCTGAACTGGGTGTGGATCGGCCTGTTCGCCACGGCCATCGCCACGGCCGCGGTGCGCGCCTGGCTGGGCGAACCGGAGATCTTCGGCGCGCTGCTGAAAGCCTTGTTCGACGGCGCGCGCTCGGGCTTCGAGATCTCGCTGGGCCTGGCCGGCATCATGGCCCTGTGGCTGGGCCTGATGCGCGTGGGCGAACGCGCCGGCATGGTGCAGCTGCTGGCGCGCCTGGCCGCGCCGCTGCTGGCCCGGCTGTTCCCGGCCGTGCCGCAGGGCCACCCGGCGCAGGGGGCCATCACCATGAACGTCTCAGCCAACCTGCTGGGCCTGGACAACGCCGCCACGCCCCTGGGCCTGGCCGCCATGCGCGAGCTGCAAGGCCTGAACCGCGAGCGCGAGGGCACGGCCAGCGACGCGCAGATCATGTTCGTGGTCATGAACACGGCCGGGCTGACGCTGATTCCCACGTCCGTCATCGCCATCCGCCAGAGTGTGGCCGTGCAGCAGGGCCTGGGCGCGGGCTTCAACGCGGCGGACATCTTTCTGCCCACGCTGATCGTGACCTTCATCTCGCTGCTGGCCGGCGTGCTGGCCGTGGCCGTGCGCCAGCGCCTGCCGCTGCTGCGGCCCAAGCCGCTGCTGGCCCTGGCAGGGGTGGGCGGGGCGCTGGCGGCGGCGGTGGCGCTGCTAGCGCGCCTGCCGGCAAGCCAAGCGGCGCGCATCACCTCCGCCGTGGGCGCGGGCACCATCCTGGCGGTGGTGCTGGCCTTCGTGCTGGCCGGTGCCTGGCGGCGGGTGAACGTCTACGAGGCCTTCGTGGACGGCGCCAAGGAGGGCTTTGGCGTGGCCGTGCAGATCATTCCCTACCTGGTGGCCATCCTGGCGGCCATCGGCGTGTTCCGCGCCGCCGGCTGCATGGACGCGCTGCTGGCAGCGGTCGGCGCCGCCGTGGCCGCGCTGGGGCTGGATACGGACTTTTTGCCGGCCCTGCCGGTGGGCGTGATGAAGGTGCTGTCGGGCGCCGGCGCGCGCGGCCTGATGATCGACGTGATGCAGGCGCATGGCGTGGATTCGTTCGCCGGGCGCCTGGCGGCCATCATTCAGGGCTCGACCGAGACCACCTTCTACGTGCTGGCCGTGTACTTCGGCAGCGTGGGCGTGAAGAACACCCGCCACGCCCTGGCCTGCGCGCTGCTGGCCGACGCGGTGGGCGTGGTGGCGGCCATCGTGGTGGGCTACGCGCTGCTGCGCTGACGGCGGCTCATTCGCCGGTGAACCGGGGCGCGCGCTTTTCCAGAAAGGCGCGCACCGCCTCGTCGTGGTCGCGGGTGTAGTGGGCCAGGGCCTGGTAGGCGGCGGCCATCTCCAGCGACGAGGCCAGGCTGGCGTGCAGGCTCTCGCGCAGCAGCTTCTTGCTCAGGCGCAGCGTGGGCCCGGGGTTGGCGGCGATCTTGTGGGCCATGGCCAGGGCCGCCTCCATCAGCTGGGCGTGGGGCACCACCGAGTTGACCAGGCCGATCTCCTGCGCCCGCCGGGCGTCGATGGTCTCGCCAGTCAGCATCAGCTCCATGGCGCGCGGTGCGCCCACCGTGCGCGCCAGCAGCCAGGCGCCGCCGTCGGCCGGCACGATGCCCAGCTTGACGAAGCTGCTGGCGAACTGGGCCTGCTCGGAGGCGATGCGGATGTCGCACATGCACGACAGGTCCATGCCGGCGCCGATGGCCGGGCCGTTCACCGCGGCGATGGTGGGGATGTCCAGCTCGTACAGCGCCAGCGGGATGCGCTGTATGCCCTGGCGGTAGGCATTGCGGATCTGCAGCGGCGAGCCGGCCGAGAAGCCTTTCTTGTCGCGCATGTGCTTGATGTTGCCGCCCGAGGAAAAGGCCGAGCCGGCGCCCGTCAGCACCACGGCCTTGACGCTGGTGTCGCGCGCCAGCTGGTCGCACATGTCGACGAATTCGAGCATCTCGTGCTCTTCGGACAGCGCGTTGCGCTTGTCCGGCTGGTTCATGGTCAGCACCACGACGGGGCCGTGGCGTTCGTTCAAGAGGAAGCCGCTCATGGATGCTCCAGGCTGAGGGATGGGTCGATGCGCAGGTGCTCCTGCCGCCGGTCGGTGATCTGCTCCCAGAAGGGCAGGGGCGAGGCCAGCACGCTGCGGCCGATGGCCAGCGACCACCACTGGCTGTTGCCGAATTCGCTGCGCCAGGACCACAGGCGCCGCGTGAGGAAGTGCAGGTGGTGCTCGTAGGTGAAGCCGATGGCGCCGTGCGTGCCGTGGCCCACCGAGGCGACGTGGCCGGCGGCTTCGCTGGCGCGCAGCTTGGCGGCGGCCACGGCCAGCAGGTGGCCCGGCAGGCCGGCGCGGGCGAAGGCGAAGGCCGCGCCGGCGCCCGCCGCGGCGGACTCGCAGCCGGCCGTGGCCAGCTGCTGCTGTATGGCCTGGAACTTGCCGATGGGCTTGCCAAACTGCACGCGTTCGCCGGCGTACTGCACGCTGGTCTGCACGATGCGCTCCATGGCCCCGGCCATCTGCGCGCTGCGGGCCATGGCGCCGTGCACGCGCACGGGTGCGGCCAACTCTGGCTGCGGCCAGGGAGCGGCCGCCACGGGCACGGCGCCGTCCAGCAGCAGGCGGTCGCGCGGCTCGCGCGCCACGTTCAGGTCAGGCTGCAGCTGCGCGCTGGCGCGCGCCACCAGGGCGATCCAGGGCCGGCCCTGGGCGTCCAGTGCATCGACGACGACGTGGGCGCACTGGCGTGCCCAGGGCACGTGTGCCACGCTGCCGCTCAGGCGCCACGTGCCGGGGCCGCCTTCCAGGCGCAGGCCGGCGCAGGCGCCGTCGCCCAGGGTCAGCGCGCCCTCGGGCAGGTCGATGCCGGCCTGGTCGAGCAGGGCGGCCGCGAGCAGGTTCTCGGCCAGCGGCAGGGGCAGGGCGTGGGCGCCCATCAGCTGCAGCAGGGGATAGATGTCGCTCCAGGGCAGGCCGGCGCCGCCGCCGGCCTCCGACACGGCCGCCAGGGCGAAGCCGCTGTCCTCCAGCGTCTGCCAGACGTCGGGCAGCTCGGGGCCGTGCTGCTCCTCGCAGTGGCGCAGGAATTCGGAGGTGCACTGGTCGGCCAGCAGGCGCTCCAGGCTTTGGATCAGTAGGTCTCGCATCGCCGCCGCCTTTAACGCAGCCCCAGGCCGCGCGCAATCACGCCCCGCAGGATTTCGCGGGTGCCGCCCCGAAGGGAAAAAGAGGGTGCCACCTGCATGGTGTAGGCCAGCACGCGGGCAAAGTCCCCGTCGCCCTGCAGGCTGGGCTGCACATCCAGCAGGGTGTGCATCAGCTCGGGCATGCGCTGCTCCAGCGTGGTGCCCAGCTCCTTGACGCAGGCGGCCTCCAGGGCCGGGTCACGGTGCGCGTCCAGCTGCGCGGCCACCGACAGCGACATCTGGCGCAGCACCACCATGTGGGCCACCAGGTTGCCGATGGCGGCCTGCACTGCCGCCGAGGGGCGGGTGCCCACCGTGCGCAGCAGCTCGGCCAGCAGGGCCACGGTGCTCAGGTAGCGTTCGGGGCCGCTGCGCTCGAACGCCAGCTCGGACATGACCTGCTGCCAGGCCTGGCCCTCGGTGCCGATCAGGTGGTCATCGGGCACGAAGACCTCGTCGAACACCACCTCGTTGAAGTGCGACTCGCCCGCCAGGTCGCGGATGGGACGCACCGTGACGCCCTCGCTGTGCAGCGGGATGATCAGCTGCGTCAGCCCCTCGTGGCGCTGCGAGCCAGGCGTGGTGCGCACCAGCGTGATCATGTAGTGGCAGCGGTGGGCGTTGGTGGTCCACAGCTTGGTGCCGCTGACGCGCCAGCCGCCCTCGACGCGCACTGCCTTGGTGCGCGCCGCGGCCAGGTCGGAGCCGGAGTCGGGCTCGCTCATGCCGATGCAGAAATACGACTCGCCGCGCACGATGGGCGGCAGGAAGTGGCGCTTTTGCGCCTCGGTGCCGTAGGCCAGGATCAGTGGGCCGCTCTGGCGGTCGGCCGTCCAGTGGGCCAGCACGGGGGCGCCGGCGGCCATCAGCTCCTCGGCCAGCACGTAGCGGCACAGCGCCGACTGCCCGCCGCCGCCGTACTCCACGGGCCAGGTCATGCCGATCCAGCCCCGCTCGGCCAGCGCCTTGGTGAAGTCAATGCTGAAGCCCATCCACGAGTGCGCCCGGTCGGCACGCGGGTAGTCCTTCAGAGCTTCCTGCAGGAATTGCCGGATCTCCTGGCGCAGGGCGTCCGCCTGGGGCGGCAGCTCGCAGGGTTCGAAGGCGTTGGCCAGCATGTCAGAGCACCCCCGCATCGCTGAGAGCCTGGACCTCGCCCTCGGACAGGCCCAGCACCTCGTGCAGCACCTGCCGCGTGTGCTCGCCCAGCAGCGGCGGCGGGCGGTCGTAGGCGATGGGATGCTCGCTGAAGCGGATGGGGTTGGCCACCAGCGGCACCTTGGCGTGGGCGTTGGCGGGGTGCTCGATGTCCACCTGCATGCCGCGGTGCACGGCCTGCGGGTGGGCAAAGCTCTGCTGCACGGTGTTGATGGGCCCGCAGGGCACGCCGCGCGGGCCCAGATCCTCCAGCCACTCCTGCGTGGTGCGCCGGCGCACCATGCGCTCCATCTCGGCCACGATGGCCTGGCGGTTGCGCACCCGGTCGGCGTTGGTGAGAAAGCGCGGGTCCTGCGCCACCGCAGGCTCACCCGCGGCCTCGCAGAACTTGCCGAACTGGAAGTCGTTGCCGATGGCCACGATGATGTGGCCGTCCTGCGTGGGAAAGGCCTGGTAGGGCACGACGTTGGGGTGGGCGTTGCCGTAGCGGCGCGGCACGCTGCCCGAGATCAGGTAGTTCTGCGCCTGGTTGGACAGCATGGCCAGCTGGCAGTCAAAGAGCGCCATGTCGATGTACTCGCCGCCGCTGCCCTGGCGGTCGCGCCGGGTCAGCGCCGCCAGGATGGCCACGGTGGCGTACATGCCGGTCATCAGGTCGGCGACGGGCACGCCCACCTTCTGCGGGCCGCCGCCCGGCATGCCATCGGGTGTGCCGGTCAGGCTCATGAGGCCTCCCGTGCCCTGGATCATGAAGTCGTAGCCGGCCTGCGCGCTGAACGGGCCGCTCTGGCCGAAGCCGGTGATGGAGCAGTAGATCAGGTTGGGGTTGACCTGCTTCAGGTCCTCGTAGGACAGCCCGTAGCGCGCCAGGTCGCCGACCTTAAAGTTTTCGATCAGCACGTCGCTCTGCGCGGCCAGTCTGCGGATGATGTCCTGACCGGCCGGGGCGGCGATGTCCAGCGTCAGCGACTTCTTGCCCCGGTTGGCGCACAGGAAGTAGGCGGTCTCGCTGGTGTCGCGGCCCTGCTGGTCCTTCAGGAAGGGCGGGCCCCAGGCACGGGTGTCGTCGCCCTTGGCGGGGCGCTCGATCTTGATGACCTCCGCTCCCAGGTCGGCCAGTGTCTGGCTGGCCCAGGGCCCGGCGAGGATCCTCGACATGTCGAGAACCCGCAGATGCGACAGTGCTGCGCTCATGGTTCGGCTTTTTCCCTTCAGTCTTTGGGCAGCGTCTTGGCGATGGCCTCGTAGGCGGGCAGCTCGCGCTCGATGGCGGCGCTCCAGCTGGCGCCGTCCAGGTAGGACAGGAAGGGTGCGTCGTTGCGCGCAGCCTTCACGTATTCCGGGTCCTTGATGGCCGCTTCGATGGCCTTTTGCAGCCGGGCCAGGATGGGCGCGGGCACGTTGTTGGGCGCGGCGAAGCCCCGCTCGGCCGTCATCTCCACCGGATAGCCCTGCTCGAACGAGGAAGGCACGTCGCCCAGGCGCTCGACCTTGCTGCGCGTGAACTGGCTGAGCATGCGCAGCGGCACGGGCTCGGCCTCGGGATTCATCATGTCGGAGGCGGACATGAATGCCAGGTCCAGCTGCTTGGACACCAGCGCCGTGCGCTGCTGCGCGTTGCCGCTGTAAGGGATGGAGTTGATCTGGACCTGCGCCGCCTTGTCGAAGTTGATCATGGCGATGTGGCCGTTGGTGCCGATGCCGTTGTGCCCGCCGGAGACCGACTGCGGGTCCTTCTTCAGCTGTCCGACCACCTGCTGCAGGCTGGTGTAGGGGCCGTCCTTGCGCGTGACGACCACGGTGGGGTCGCTCACCACCCGCGCCACCAGGGTCAGGTCCTTGGTGGTGTAGGAGGTCTTGCGATGCATGGGCAAAAAGAAATAGCCCGGCAGGTTGACGATGCCGATGGTGTAGCCGTCGGGCTTGGCGCGCATCACCTGCGCCACCGAGATCTCGCCGCCCGCACCGGGCTTGTTCATGATGGCCAGGTTGGCCCCGTCACCCAGGTGTTTGGCGATGAAGGGCGCGATGGTGCGCGCCATGATGTCCGTGGTGCCGCCGGGCGCAAAGCCCACCACCACCTGGATGGGCGCGTCGGACGGCCAGGCGGCATGCGCCTGCGGCGCCCACGCCAGCAGCGCCAGCCCCAGTGCGCCGCTGCCCTTGGCCAGCCGTGCGAAGAAGTTCTTTTCCATGCTGTCTCCTGTACGTTCTTGTCCTTGGAGAGCGCAGCATAGGAAGAATCCGTTGAGAAAATAAGCGATATTTATTCAACAGATCACATTCTTAAAACGAATGTCCGATCAGCCCGAACCGGCGGACCACAGGGGGTTGGGCATGTCGAAGTCGATCTCCTGCACCACGGCGGCGCGCATGCGGGCCACCAGCTGGCGCGTGTCGTCGCGGCGCCGGATGAAGCGGTAGGCGATGGTGGGCAGGGGCGGGTCGCTGCGCAGCTCCACCAGCATCTTGCGCCGCACCAGGGGCTGCACGTAGTGGCGCGGCAGGAAGCTGATGCCCATGCCCGCCACCGTCATGGCCAGGATGGTGGTCAGGCTGTTGCAGGGCAGCACCTCGCGCAGCTGAACGCCGGCGTGGGTGGCCCAGGCCTGCAGCGGCTCGGCCAGGCCGGAGTCCACGCTGGAGGCGATGACCGGGTGCAGCGCCATGCGCGCGGCGTCCAGCACCGTCCCGCGCTTGAGCCGCGCCGGCGAGGCCATCCAGGAAAAGTCCACCTCGGCGATGGTCTCGCAGTGCAGTTCGGCCGACACGGAGCTGCCGGTGACCACGGCGCAGTCCAGCTTGCCGCGCTCCACCAGGCGCTCCAGCTCCTTGGTCAAGCCCACCTGGGGGTGGATCTGCAGCAGCGGGTATTGCTGCCCCACGGCGGCCACGAAGGCCGGGAACCAGGTGGTGGCCGACAGCTCGCTGATGCCGACGTGGCAGCGCCCCTCGATCACCTCGCCGCGCGCCAGCGTCTCGCGGATGTCGTTCTCCAGGTCCAGCATGGCGCGCACCCGCGGCAGCAGGGCGGTGCCGGCCGGTGTGAGCTGGGCGCGTTGGCCGGAGCGGTCGAACAGGGCGTTGCCCAGGCTGTCCTCCAGTTCGGCGATGCGCTTGGACAGCGTGGACTGGGTGACGTGCAGGCGCTCCGCGGCGATGGCGAAGGTGCCCAGCGTCGCCGCCCAGTAAAAGGCCTCCAGTTGCTTGAGTGTCATGGCCGTGCATTCTCCGTGTGTGCCCCGGCGACGCTTCGCTGCCGTTTATTCCTTTTCTGGTTTTTAAACATAGTGGTAGTAGGTAGAGCCGGGCCCAGGCTGTGCGCAAGCCGGTTTTTTCCTTGCGCATCAGCAGCTTGGCGTGGCGCCAAGGGTGTGGGCAGGCGTGGCGGCGGACGGCTGCGGTTTGGGGAGAACTCTGCAGGGCGGCGCCGGGGTGTGGATAACATCATGGTTGCGGGGAAAATCTCCCCACAGTTGTCCACACCGCGTGGAATGAGCATGAAAAACGGCTCAAAGCCAGGCAGGACAAGCGCTAGAAGCTATCAATCAAATAGCATTAACCCCGAAACCCCCTCGCCCCGAGAACACTTCCGTGACCGACGCCTCCCTGATCCCCCTGCCTGACCGCCTCGCCATCGACCCGCGCAGCCCGCACCACGCCGCCGCCGTGTTCCAGCAGCCGGCGGAGATCGGCATCCGCTTCAACGGCAAGGAGCGCTTCGACGTGCAGGAGTACTGCGTGAGCGAGGGCTGGATCAAGGTGCCCGCGGGCAAGACGCTGGACCGGCGCGGGCAGCCGCTCCTGATCACGCTCAAGGGCAGCGTGGAGGCGTTCTACAAGCCGTGATTGCGCAGCGCGCGCAAGCGCCCAACAGCCACAGGGGGCCGCGAGGCCCCCTGTGCTTTTTTCACGGCTTTGCCGGGCGTGGCCGGCACACCCGGACGGTCGTCATTCGCCCTTGAACTGCGGCGTCCGCTTGGCGAAGAAGGCCTCGATGCCCTCGCGCAGATCGGCCGTGCGGGCGCAGGAGTCGAAGGACTGGGCCTCGGCGGCCAGCTGGGCGGCCAAGTCGCGGTCCAGGCTGGCGCGCATCAGGCGGCGCATATGGCCATAGGCCACGGTGGGGCCGCTGGCGATGCGCTCGGCGAAGGCGCGCGCGGCGGCGTCCAGCTCGGTGGCGGGCAGCACGCGGTTGACCAGGCCCAGGCGCAGCGCGTCGTCGGTGGTGAAGGTCTCGCCCAGCAGGGCGATCTCCAGCGCCTGGCGCAGGCCGACCAGGCGCGGCAGCGCCCACGAGGCGCCGACGTCGCAACTGGTTCCCAGGTTGATGTAGGCCAGGTTGAACTTGGTGCCTTCGGCGGCCAGCACGAAGTCGCACATCAGCATCAGCGACAGGCCGGCGCCGGCCGCGGCGCCGTGCACCTGGGCGATGACGGGCGCGTCCAGCGCCTGCAGCAGCAGCAGGGTCTCGTTCAGCGGGCCGAGCAGGTCCTGGGCGGCCTGGACCGGATCGGCGCGCAGGGCGGCCAGGTCGCCGCCGGCGACGAAGGCGCGGCCGCTGCCCTGCAGCAGCACGGCGCGCACGTCGCCGTCCTGGGCGATGGCGCGCACGGCGTCGCGCAGGGCCAGGGCGGCGGGCAGGTCCAGCGCGTTCATGGACGCGGGCCGGTTGAAGCGCAGCGTGGCTACGGCGCCCTGGCGGCTGATGATGAGGGGGGCGGTATCGGTCATGTTTGCTATTGAAAAGTGAGCTGCCAGCGCTTGTGCATCAAGCGCTGGAGGCCATTTTCTTATGAATACAGCGCCTCGATCTCGCCGGCGTAGGTCTTGTAGATGCTGGCGCGGCGCACCTTCATGGTGGCGGTGACTTCGCCATCGTCGTGGTCCAGCTCTTTGGTGAGCAAGTGGAACTTGCGGATCTGCGCCACCTGGGCCAGCTTGGCGTTGCCGGCGGCGATCTCGGCGTCGATGAGCTGGCGCACCTCCGGCGTTTCGACCAGCGAGCGGAAGTGCGTGAAGGCGATGCGCCGTGCCTCGGCCCACTTGCCCACGGTCTCCATGTCGATCTGCACCAGGGCGCCGACGAACTTGCGGCCGTCGGCGACGATGATGCATTCCTTGATGAAGGGGCTGGCCTTCATGGTGTTCTCGATCTCCGAGGGCGTGAGGTTCTTGCCGCCGGCGGTGATCATGATGTCCTTGAGGCGGTCCACGATCTTGATCTGGCCGTCCACCTCGCTCACCACGTCGCCGGTGTGCAGCCAGCCGTCCACGATGCTTTGCGCCGTGGCCTCGGGGTTCTTGTAGTAGCCGGCGAAGACCATCTCGCCCCGGATCTGGAATTCGCCGTTCTCGCCCAGGCGGTACTGCACGCCCTGCGTGACGGGGCCGACGGTGCCGATGTGCACCTGGTCCAGCCGGTGGCCGGTGACCATGCCGGTGGATTCGGTCAGGCCGTAGACCTCGATCAGCGGCACGCCCAGGGTGCGGAAGAACCGCACCACGTCCGGCGCGATGGGCGCGGCGCCGGTCAGCGCCACGTGGGCTTTGCGCAGGCCGATGAAGTTCTGCAGCGCGCGCAGCACCAGCGCGTAGTGCAGGGCGTAGCGCGCGCGCTCAAGGAGCGACCACTGCGCGCGCGGCTTGTCCGCCAGCGGCGCGCAGCCGGCCATGGCGCGCGCGTACAGGCCGCGGCGCAGCGCGCCCGTCTCCTGCATCTTGATGGTGATGGACGAGTGCAGCTTTTCCCAGATGCGCGGCACGCCCAGGAACATGCTGGGCGCCACCTCGCGCAGGTCCTCCTGCACGGTGCGGATGGATTCGCCGAAGTTGACGGTGCAGCCCAGGAACAAGGGCACGAAGGTGGTCAGCATCTGCTCGGCCACGTGGCACAGCGGCAGATAGGACAGGTGCGAGGCGCCGGCCTGCAGCTGCAGCCGCTCGGCGATGCCCGGCACCACGCCGCGCATGTTGCGCCAGGAGATCATGGCGCCCTTCGGAGCCCCGGTGGAGCCGGAGGTGTAGATCATCAGCCCGATGTCGTCGAGCCGCTGGCGCGCCAGCAGTTCGTCGATGCGGGCCTGGCTGTGCACGCTCTCACCGAGCTTTTCCACTTCGGCGAAGGCGGTGATCAGGGCGCGCTGCTCTGGCGCGAAGCTGCGCAGGCCCTTGGTTTCCATGACGATGATCTTCTTCAGGCGCGGCAGGCGGGGCAGGGCCTCCAGCACCTTGTCGGTCTGCTCCTGGTCCTCGCAGACCATGATCTCGATGTCGGCGTGGCCGACCACGTAGGCCACCTCGGCCGTGGGGCTGGTCGGGTACACGCCCACGGTGATGCCGCCCACCAGGCCTGCGCCCATCTGCGCCACCACCCATTCGATGCGGTTCTCGGCGATCACGCCCACATGCCCGCCAGGCGGCAGCCCCAGCTGCAGCAGGCCCTGGCCGAAGTGGCTGGCGCGCAGGTAGTACTGGGCCCAGGTGAAGGGCTTCCAGATGCCGAAGTCCTTTTGCCGGATGGCGACGCGCCCCGCGTCCTGCTGCGCGCGCTGGCGCAGCATCTGCGGCAGGGTGAGTTCGGGGAGTTTCATGACAGCCATCTCTTGCGGCGTTTGTAGTGCTTGATGTCCTTGAAGCTCTTGGCCTCGCCGGCCCCGCCCATGCCCAGATAGAACTCGCGCACGTCCTGGTCGGCCGCCAGGCGCTCGGCCGGGCCGTCGATGACGATCTTGCCGTTCTCCATGATGTAGCCGCTGTGCGCCACGGCCAGGGCCACGGTGGCGTTCTGCTCCACCAGCAGCATGCTGGTGCCGCGCTCGGCGTTGATGCGGGCGATGATGGTGAAGATGTCCTCGGTGAGCTTCGGGGAGAGGCCCAGCGAGGGCTCGTCCAGCAGGATCAGCGCCGGCTGGGCGATGAGGGCGCGGCCGATGGCCAGCATCTGCTGCTCGCCGCCCGACAGGTAGCCGGCCAGACCCCGGCGGCGCTCGTGCAGCCGCGGGAAGTACTCGTACACCAGGTTGAAGTCGGGTCGCGCGGCGCCTTCGCGGCCGGAGAGGGCGTAGGTCGAGGCGACGAGGTTTTCCTCCACCGTCAGGTCCTCGAACACGCGCCGGCCCTCCATCACGTGCGACAGGCCGCGGCGCACCAGCTGCTGGGGCGCGAGGCGCGCCGTGTCCTGGCCGTCGAAGGCGATGCGGCCGGAGGCCAGCAGCCCGTCCTCCAGCGCCAGCAGGCCGGAGATGGCCTTGAGCGTGGTGCTCTTGCCCGCCCCGTTGCTGCCCAGCAGCGCCACGATCTGCCCGCGCGGCACCGCCAGCGACAGCCCGCGCAGGGCCTGCACGACCTTGTTGTAGACGACCTCGATGTTGTTGACTTCGAGGACCAGGTCTATGGCTTGCTGGGTCATGTTAGTAATTCATGGCGCTGGGTGCTACCCACGGCCTGCGAAACTGGCGCAACCCAGGCCAGGGCCGCCGTGCAAGGGCCGCCCCGCAGCACGGGCGGCGTCTCCCTTCCCACGCGCAGCGTGAGAGAAGGGGGAAGCGGCGCAGCCGCTCAGGGGGTTGTCCGAATTCACAGTTTTATCCAGTCGGAGGCGGCAACCATCTTTTGCGCCTTCATGTCGGCGCGGTACACGCGGCCCACGGGAATGGAGTTGCCGCTGATGGTGATCGGCACGCCGATCAGCCCGCCGGTGTCGAAGTCCTTGATGGAGTTCAGCGCGGCCTTGAGGTTGTCGCCCGTGAGCGGCTTGTTCGCCTCCAGCGTGCGCTTGGCCGATTCGAGGAACAGCATGGCGGCCAGGAAGCCCTGGATGTAGGCCGTGCTCTGGTACTCCGGGCGCATGGCGCGGATCTTCTCCAGCATCGGCGCCTTCTCCGTGTCGTAGTAGTAGCGAAAGGGCATGACGCCCATGAAGCCGTCGCCGTCCGGGCCCATCTTCATGACGGTGGAGCTGTCCATGGTCCAGAAGGTGCCCATCCACTTGCTGGTCATGCCTTGCTGCTTGCCCTGGGTGATGAACTCGGGGATGGGCGCCAGGATGTAGCCGTGGAAGATGGTGTAGTCCGGCGCGGCGCGGCGCAGCTTGATGACCTCGGTGGACACGTCCACGCTGCCGGCGGGGGTCATGATCTTGATGGGCACCGTCAGGCCCAGCTTCTTGGCCAGGGCCTCGCTGGAGTCGATGGGGTCGCGGCCGAACTCGGAGTCGGAATAGACGAAGGCCACCTTGGCGCCGGGCTTTTCCTTGGCGATGTGCTTGAGCAGGATGCCGAACATCTCGGTGTAGTCCGGCCCGACGAGGAACTGGTGCGGGTACTTCTTGGGGTCGTTCAGCTCGGTGGCGAACGAGGCGCCGGCCATCAGGATGTTGCCGTTGCGGTCCAGCTCGGGGTTGATGGTCTTGGCGAAGCCCGTGGAGTCGCCGTAGTACAGGTTGACCTTGTTCTGGCTGGTGATCTTCTTGAAGGCGGCCACCGACACGTCGACCTTGTAGCCCGTGTCCTCGGGCACGTACTTGACCTTGCGGCCCTTGATGCCGCCGGCGTCGTTGACGATCTTCACGTAATCCTGGATGCCGGCGTTGATGCCCACGCCGGCGAAGGCGAAGACGCCGGTCATGGGGATGGAGCCGCCGATGACGATGTCCTCGGCCCCCTGCGCCAGCACGGACAGCGGCTGGGTGAGGGCGGCGGCGCCGGCGGCGGCTGCCGTCAGCATGATGCGGCGGCGGCGGGGGGAAATGCGTTGCTGTGCCATGTCTGTCTCCTCGTTGTCAGTCAGTCAGTCAATCAATTGCGGAAGGGCCACAGGTGGAAGAACCGGCGCACGCGGCGCCACATTTCTGCGAGCCCCAGCGGCTCGAAGACCAGAAAACCGATGATCAGCGCGCCGAACACCACCAGGCGCACGGGCGAGAGGAAGACGGCCAGCTCGGCGCCGCCGGGCAGCAGGTCGACCAGGAGCTTGAGCACCTCGGGCACCAGCGTCATGAACACCGCGCCCAGGATGCCGCCCAGAATCGATCCCATGCCGCCGACGATGATGGCCGCCAGGAAGAAGATCGACATGGACAGCGGAAAGCTCTCGGGCGTGACCACGCGAAAGAAATACGCCCACAGCCCGCCCGCCAGGCCGGCGTAGAACGAGGACAGGCCAAAGCTCAGCAGCTTGTAGCGCAGGAGCGGTATGCCCAGCACCTCGGCCGAGATGTCGCGGTCGCGGATGGCGATGAAGGCCCGGCCGATGCGGGTGCGGAACAAATTGGCCGCGCCCAGCAGCATCAGCAGCGTGACGGGCACGATCAGCCAGTACAGGCGAAACGACGTGTCCAGATCGATGCCGAAGAAGCGCCCCGGCTGCATGGACAGCCCGGCCGTGCCACCGGTGAGCTGGAAGTTGGCGAACAGAAAATGCGCGATGAACGACGCGGCGATGGTCACGATGGCCAGGTACAGGCCCTTGACGCGCAGCGAGGGAATGCCCACCACCATGCCGCCCACCATGGCCACCAGCCCCCCGGCCAGCAGGTTCACGAGCAGCGGCGTGCCCCAGCGCGCCTGCAGGATGGCCACCGTGTAGGCGCCCAGGCCCATGAAGGCCGCCTGGCCCAGACTGACCAGGCCGGTGTAGCCGGTGAGGATGTTCAGCCCCGTGCTGCTGGCCACGTTGATGGCGATCAGGCAGGCCAGGTACAGCCAGTAGTCGCTGGCCATGAAGGGAAACAGCAGCAGCGCGGCGGCGGCGACGGCCAGCCACGCATGCTGGGTGCGCGAGTCGAACAGCGCGGCGTCGCCGGTGTAGCTTTCCTTGAGGGTTCCGATGCGCATCTACAACCTCTCTATCTCTCGGGTGCCGAACAGGCCGTAGGGCCGCGCCATCAGGATGGCCACCAGCACCACGAAGGTCGCCAGCAGCTTGTATTCACCGCCCAGGTAGGCGCCGGCCAGGGCCTCCACCAGGCCGATGACCAGGCCGGCCACCAGGGCGCCCAGCACGCTGTCCAGCCCGCCGACGATGACGACCACCAGCACCGACAGGCCGAACACGCCCATGCTCGATGAAATGCCGCCGATGGAGCCGACGATGATCCCGGACACCGCCGCCAGCATGGCCGAGACCACCCAGGACAGCGAGAACACGCGCGGCACGTTGATGCCCACGGAGTAGGCGGCCGCCTGGTCGCTGGCCGTGGCGCGCAGGGCCACGCCGCCGCGCCAGAAGCGGAACACCAGCAGCACGGCGGCGATGAACACGGCGGCGATGACGGCGCCCCAGAAGACCTTGGGCGCCAGGAAGGCGTCGCCGATCATGATGGGCTGGGTGGGCATGAAGTCCGGCAGGCGGCGCTGGTCGGCGCTCCAGATCATCTCCACCAGGCCGACGAGCACCGAGCCCAGGCCCACGGTGACCATGAAGGCGGAAATCGGCGGCTCGCCCAGCAGCGGGCGGATCATGGTGCGCTCGATCACCGCGCCCAGCAGGCCACACGCCAGCACCGCGGCGGGGATGGCCAGCCACAGCGGCAGGGACCACATCGCGGCGAAGGTGAAGAACAGGTAGCCGCCGGCCATCAGCATCTCGCCGATGGCGATGTTCACCACCCGCGTGGCCTTGTAGACCATGACGAAGGCCAGCGCCGCCAGCGCGTACAGCCCGCCGCTGGCGATGCCGGTGAGGCTGATCTCGAACAGGTAGGCCCAATCCATCATGCGGCTACCTGCGTGCGGCCGGCGGCGGCCTGCAGCTTGGCGCGCAGCGCGCCCACGTCGCCCGAGCCAAGGTAGGCGCGGCCCACCTCGGGGTCGGCCTGCACCTGCGCCGGCGTTCCTTTGGCGATGACCTGGCCGAAGTTCAGCACCACCACATGGTCCGACAGGTCCATGACCATGCCCATGTCGTGCTCCACCATCAGCACCGTCACGCCCCACTCGGCGCGCACGTCCAGGATGAAGCGGGCCATGTCCTCGGTTTCCTCGCGGTTCATGCCGGCCACGGGCTCGTCCAGCATGAGGATCTCGGGCTGCATGGCCAGGGCCCGGGCCATCTCCACGCGCTTTTGCAGGCCGTAGGACAGGGCGGCCACGGGCGCGTGGCGGATGTGGTCGATCTCCAGGAAGTCGATGATCCGCTCCTCCACGTCGCGGCGCAGCTCGGCCTCCTCGCGCCGGGCGCGGCCGACGTACAGCAGCGCGTCCAGCACGTTGGTTTTCAGATGCGCATGGCGGCCCAGCTTGATGTTGTCCAGCACCGTCATGCCGCGAAACAGCGCGATGTTCTGGAAGCTGCGCGCCAGGCCCAGGCGTGCGCGCTGCGGCGCGGGCACGCGGGTGATGTCCTGGCCCTTGAACCGGATGCTGCCCGCCGTGGGGCGATAGAAGCCCGAGATGGTGTTGAACAGCGAGGTCTTGCCCGCGCCGTTGGGCCCGATGACGGCGGTGATGGAGCCGCGCTGCACGGCAAAGCCCACGCCGGAGAGCGCGCGCACGCCGCCAAAGGCCAGCGTCACGCCGTCGACTTGCAGCAGGGGCGGCGCGCTGGGAGCGGTGCCGCCGGGCGCAGGCGTTGTGTCCATCGGTCTCCTCTACGGGTTTCTCGCAACCCGGCTTTTTTCTACTCGTACGTAGACTGGTTACTTTGAAGTAGATTCTTGGAGCGCCCCGCCACCCCAGGCATCCGGACTTTCCCGGTAACGCAACCGTCCGACCGCTGCATGGCCACCCAACTTCGCCGTACTCCCCGCCCCGATGTGGCCGCCGCCGCAGATGCCGCCGCGCCCGCAGCCTCGCCCTGGTCGGGCGCCGGCGAGCGCCAGCGCCAGCGCGAGGCCAAGCGCAATGCCGTGCTGTCCACCGCCGCGCAGATGTTCAACGAGCGCGGCTTTCACGCCACCTCGCTGGACGACATCGCCGCGCGGCTGCACGTGAGCAAGCCCACGCTGTACTACTACGTGAAGAACAAGGACGAGATCCTGCTGGCCTGCGTGGACAAGGGCCTGCGCATGACGCTGCAGGGCATCGAGGCCTCGCGCGCCGCCGGCGGCAACGCCGTGGACCAGCTGCGCGCCTGCATGCAGGTGTATGCCGGCATCGTCATGCAGCCCTTCGGCATGTGCCTGATCCGCGTGGGCGACGAGGAGGTGCCCGAGCCCGCGCGCGGCGAGCTGCGGCGCATGAAATCCGAGATCGACCTGGCCTTCCGCCGCTTGGTGGCGCAGGGGGTGGAAGACGGCTCCCTGGCGCCCTGCGACCCGAAGATGACGGCCTTCGTCATCGCCGGAGCGCTCAGCTGGATCGGGCGCTGGTACCAGCCCGAGGGCGCGCACACGCCCGAGGAGATTGCGCAGCAGTGCATAGAGACGCTGCTGGGCGGGGTGCTGGCACGCGCGCCCCGCACAACACGCAGCACTGCAAAAAAGAGAGCTGCCAGCGCTTGATGGACGGGCGCTGGAGCTGTTTTGGCTTGTAAAGCTGAGGCGCCGCGCTACAGCGCCATCGACGCCCGCTCGGCCATCTGCGCGCGCCAGCGCAGCAGGTGCGGGTGGCGCTCTTCCTGCGGCTTGCACTTGACGATGCGGGCGAAGTCCACCGCCACCACGGCCGTGATGTCGGCGACGCTGAAAGCATCCGTGGCGACGAACTCGCGTCCCTGCAGGCGTGCGTTCAGCAGGTCGAAGAACTGCGCCGTGCGCGCCAGCCCGCGCTCGGCGAGCTGCGGGATCTGCGCGTAGGCCACGCTGCCCGGCAGCGCCCGCCCGGCCATGGCCGGCGAGCCGTTGCGCAGTGCCTCGGCCACGGCCAGCAGGCCGTCGAACTCCATGCGCCAGTTCCAGCTGGCGATCTCGGCCTTCTCCTCGGGCGTGGTGCCCAGCAGCGGCGGTTCGGGAAAGCGCGCCTCCAGGTACGCGGCAATGGCGGCGTTGTCGGCCAGCAGCAGGCCGTCCTCGGTGCGCAGGGCCGGCACGGTGCACTGCGGGTTGATCTGGCGGTAGGCCTCGCCCAGCTGCTCGCCGTTTTTCAGGTCCACCTGCACGGTGTCGTGGGCCACGCCCTTTTCGGCCAGGAAGATGCGCGCGCGGCGCGGGCTGGGCGCGCTGGCGCAGTCGTACAGGGTGAGGGGCATGGGCGGGTCTCCTTGATGATTCCTGGCGGCGCGGCCTTCAGGCGGCGGGCTGCAGCTTGTCCTGGGTGCGGGTGTCGAAATCGCTGGCGTCGTGGCGCTCGTGCAGCTGGCTCTCGGGTGCGCCGAAGGTGCGGTTCACCTTGCGCCCGCGCTGCACGGCCGGGCGCCGGGCGATCTGCTCGGCCCAGCGCAGCACGTGTGTGTATTCGTGCACCTGCAGGAATTCGCCGGCCTCGTACAGCTGGCCCTTGGCGAGCAGCCCATACCACGGCCAGGCGGCGATGTCGGCCACGGTGTAGTCGGCTCCGGCCAGGTATTCGTGCTCGGCCAGGCGGCGGTTCAGCACGTCCATCTGGCGCTTGACCTCCATGGCGTAGCGGTCGATGGCGTACTCGATCTTGAACGGCGCATAGGCATAGAAGTGCCCGAAGCCGCCGCCCAGGAACGGCGCGCTGCCCATCTGCCAGAACAGCCAGGACAGGCACTCGGCGCGGCGTGCCGGCTCTGGTGGCAGCAGGGCGCCGAACTTCTCGGCCAGGTACATCAGGATGGCGCCGGACTCGAACACGCGCACCGGTTGCTCTGGGTTGCTGCGGTCCAGCAGCGCGGGGATCTTGGAGTTGGGGTTGACGGAGACAAAGCCGCTGCCGAACTGGTCGCCCTCGTTGATGCGGATCAGCCAGGCGTCGTATTCGGCGCCCACGTGGCCCAGGGCCAGCAGCTCCTCCAGCATGACGGTGACCTTGACCCCGTTGGGCGTGCCCAGCGAGTACAGCTGCAGCGGGTGGCGGCCGACGGGCAATTCCTTGTCATGCGTGGGGCCGGCCACCGGGCGGTTGATGTTGGCGAAGCGGCCGCCGTTGGCCTGGTTCCATTGCCAGACGGCGGGCGGGGTGTAGGCGGTAGTGGGCTCGGTCATGGGCGGGTCTCCTGAGAAAGGGCAGGGCGCATGGCGCCGGTCGGCTTGCGAGTATGCGGCGGATGAGCCGCGGCCGCAGGTTTGGGTGTTTTCGACCTCTAACCCTTATCCTTCAAGCGCAAGAAGCTATGAAAATAGAAGCAAGCGGCGCCGCCGCGCCTGGCGCGCTAATGCGCCGCCAGGTCGTCCAGGATCGGGCAGTCAGGCCGCTCGTCGCCCTGGCAGCAACCCACCAGCTGCTGCAGGCTGCGCTGCATGGCCTGCATGGCGGCGATGCGTTCGGCCAGGTTGTCGATGTGCTTTTGCGCGATGCGCTTGACCTGGCTGCTGGCGCGCGCCTTGTCCTGCCACAGGCCCAGCAGCTGGGCGATTTCCTCCATCGAGAACCCTAAGTCGCGCGCGCGGCGGATGAAGCGCAGGGTGTGCACGTCGGCCTCGGCGTATTGCCGATAGCCGCTGCCCGTGCGCGCCACGGGCGTCAGCAGGCCCAGGCTTTCGTAGTGGCGCACCATGCGCGCGGACACGCCCGCGCGCTCGGCGGCCACGCCGATGGGCACGGGCCAGCGGGCGGCGCGGGGCGCGTTCACGCGGCGACCTGGTAGCCCTCTTCGCGGATGGCGTTGGCGATGGCGTCGCGCGACTTGTCGCTGTCCACCGTGACCTGGCCCGTGGCCAGGTCCACCTTGACGAGGGCGTCGGTGTCCACCTCGCGCACGGCGTGCACCACGGCGCGCTCGCAGTGGCCGCAGGTCATGCCCTGGACGGTGAATTGGTGTTGCATGGCGGTTTCCTTTCCTGAAAACGCAAAAATCGAACAAAGGGCGGGGTCGAGGCGGCCATCATGAAGCTTGACACGATGGCAAAGTCAAGCGGGCGCGCGGCCCTTGACTCTGACATGCTGTCAAGGTTTAAGGTGGCGCCATGACTTCCCCTTCCACTTCTTCGGCCGCCATGTCCGCCCCCGCCGCCGCGCTGGACCTCGGCGTGGGCGGCATGACTTGCGCCAGCTGCGTGGCCCGCGTGGAGCGCGCGCTGCGCAAGCTGCCCGGCGTGCAGGACGCGGCCGTGAATCTGGCGACCGAGTCGGTGCACCTGACCTACGACGCCGCCCAGGCCGCCGACATGCCGGCCCTGGCGCGCCGCGCCATCCGCAACGCCGGCTACGAGCCGCGCACGCCGCAGACCGAGCAGGCCGCGGCCGGCGCCGATTCGCCCTGGGCCGGTTTCATGCCGGTGGGCATCGGCCTGCTGCTGTCGGCGCCGCTGGTGCTGCCCATGGTGGGCGACCTGTTCGGGCAGCACTGGATGCTGCCGGCGTGGGTGCAGTTTCTGCTGGCCACGCCGGTGCAGTTCATCCTGGGCGCGCGTTTCTACAAGGCCGGCTGGCACGCGGCCCGGGCGCTGACCGGCAACATGGATCTGCTGGTGGCTCTGGGCACCAGTGCCGGCTATGGCCTGTCGCTGTGGCTGTGGGCCACTGCGCCCGAAGGGCATGCGCCGCACCTGTACTTCGAGGCCTCGGCCGTGGTCATCTCCCTGGTGCTGCTGGGCAAGTGGCTGGAGGCGCGGGCCAAGCGCCAGACCACCGCGGCCATCCGCGCGCTGCATGCGTTGCGCCCGGACGTGGCGCACCTGCTGGGCCGGGACGGCGAGGTGGACGTGCCCATCGCCGAGATCCTGGCCGGCGACCGTCTGGTGGTGCGCCCGGGCGAGCGCATCCCGCTGGACGGCACGGTGCTGGAGGGCCAGACGCAGGTGGACGAGTCCATGCTGACCGGCGAACCCCTGCCCGTGGCGCGCGAGCCGGGTGACCGCCTGACCGGCGGCGCCATCAACGGCGAGGGCCGCGTGCTGATGCAGGTGACGGCCGTGGGCAGCGAGACCGTGCTGGCACGCATCATCCGGCTGGTGGAGGACGCACAGGCCGCCAAGGCGCCCATCCAGCGCCTGGTGGACCGGGTGGCGGCCGTGTTCGTGCCGGTGGTGCTGCTGATCGCCCTGGCTACGCTGACGGGCTGGCTGTGGAGCGGGGCGGGGCTGGAAAGCGCCCTGATCCACGCCGTGGCCGTGCTGGTCATCGCCTGCCCCTGCGCCCTGGGCCTGGCCACGCCGGCGGCCATCATGGCCGGCACGGGGGTGGCGGCGCAGCACGGCGTGCTGATCAAGGACGCCGAGGCGCTGGAAACGGCGCACCGCGTGACCACCGTGGCCTTTGACAAGACCGGCACGCTGACCGTGGGCCAGCCGGTGCTGACGGCGTTTCACGTGGAACCAGACGGCGACGAAGCCGCGCTGCTGGCTGCCGTGGCCGGCGTGCAAAGCGGCAGCGAGCACCCGTTGGCGCGCGCGGTGGTACAGGCAGCAGGCGCACGCGCCCTGGCCGTGCCCGAGCCGCAGGACGTGCGCGCCGTGCCCGGCCGTGGCACCGAAGGCCGCGTGCAGGGCCGTGACTGGCTGGTCGGCAGCCTGCGCTGGATGCAGGAGCTGGGCGCAGGACTGGGCGCGCTGCAGGCGCCGGCCGAGGCGCTGCAGCAGGGGGGCGCCACCGTCTCCGCTCTGGCCGAGCGCACGCCAGGCGGCGCCCTGGCCGTGCGCGCCCTGCTGGCTTTCGGCGACGAGCCCAAACCCGGCGCACGCGCGGCGTTGGCCGAGCTCAAGGCCCGCGGGGTGCGCTGTGTGATGATCTCTGGCGACAACCGGGGCGCGGCGACCGCCATGGCGCGCCGCCTGGGCCTGGACCCGGAAGCCGGTGAAGTCATGGCCGAGGTGCTGCCAGATGGCAAGGCCGACGCCGTGCGCCAGCTGCAGCAGGGCGGCACGGTGGTGGCCATGGTGGGCGACGGCGTGAACGACGCGCCCGCCCTGGCCGCCGCCGACGTGGGCCTGGCCATGGGCAATGGCACGGATGTGGCCCTGCACGCCGCCGGCATCACGCTGATGCGTGGCGAGCCCCGCTTGGTGGCGGCGGCGCTGGACATTTCGCACCGCACCGTGGCCAAGATCCGCCAGAACCTGTTCTGGGCCTTCATCTACAACGTGGCCGGCATTCCCCTGGCGGCGCTGGGCTACCTGAGCCCGGTGATGGCCGGCGCGGCCATGGCGCTCAGTTCGGTCAGCGTGATGACCAATGCTTTGCTATTGAAGCGCTGGCGTGGTTGAGAAATTTGCACACGCGCACTTGGTAGGTTCCCGTACACTGCAACTTTTTGTTGCAAGTTAAACGGCGTCCTGCTTCCCGCACCCCGCGGTATGGGGCGCCCTGAGAGACAGGGACATGAACTTCTACGCACTGATGCGGGCCTTTACGATCCGTACCCGCATGATCGGCGCCATTGCCGTGGTGATGCTGTTGCTGGCGCTGCTCGGCAGCGCAGGGATGATGGGCATGCTGCGCATTCACGCGCAAAGCCAGGCCTTCATCGACCAGTCGCACGCTGCCGTGGCGCTGCTGGGCCAGCTGCGCGGCGACCTGGGCCAGGTGCGCCAGTACGAGAAGGACATGATCATCAACTACGAAAAGCCCGACCAGGTGCGCATGTCCAAAACGCAGTGGGAGGGTGCGCTGGACGGCGCCGAGCGCCTGACGCAGGAGTTCGCCCGCGTGCTGTCCGAGGACGATCGCGCGCAGGCCGCCCAGGCGGGTGAATACCTGCAGGCCTATCGCAAGCTGTTTCAGGGCGTGGCGCGCCAGCTGGAAGACGGCGGCTACGACACCGCCACCATTGCCAATCGCATGAGCGAGCGCGCCGTGGAGCAGTTCGCCAACGCCAACGCCCAGGTCCAGCAGCTGGAGAAGGCGCTGGCCATCGACGTGCAGGAGGCCATTGCCGGCCAGAACCGCATCGCCGAACAGACCAAGTGGCTGTTCATCCTGGCGGTGATCGTCGCCGTGGTGGTGGTCGTGCCGCTGACGCTGCTGAACATGGTCTCCATCTGCCGCCCGCTGGAGGCGGCGCGCTCCATGGCGCAGGCCATCGCCGGGGGCGATCTGTCGCAGCACGTGCAGGTGCAGGGCCGCGACGAGGCGGCCGACCTGCAGCGCACCCTGGTGGAGATGCAGCAGGGCCTGTCCGGCCTGGTCTCGCAGGTGCGCGACGCCAGCGGCAGCATCGCCACCGCCAGCCAGCAGATCGCCACCGGCAACCAGGACCTGTCCGCCCGCACCGAGCAGACGGCCAGCAACGCCCAGGAGGCGGTGGCCTCGCTGTCGCAGCTGACGGCCACGGTGCAGCAGACGGCCTCGTCCTCGCAGGTGGCCAACCAGCTGGTCACCTCGGCCTCGGGCACCGCCACGCGCGGCGGCGACATCGTGGCCCAGGCGGTGACCAGCATGCACGGCATCGCCAGCTCCAGCCGCAAGATCGGCGACATCATCGGGCTGATCGACTCCATCGCCTTCCAGACCAACATCCTGGCGCTGAACGCGGCCGTGGAAGCCGCGCGCGCCGGCGAGCAGGGCCGGGGCTTTGCCGTGGTGGCCGGCGAGGTGCGCAGCCTGGCCCAGCGCAGCGCCGCCGCGGCCAGCGAGATCAAGCAGCTGATCGGCACCAGCGTGGCCGCCGTGGACGGCGGTGTGCGCCAGGTGGAAGACGCCGGCCGCGCCATGCAGGAGATCGTGGGCAGCGTGCAGCGCGTGACGGACATCATCGGCGAGATCAACTCCGCCGCCGCCGAGCAGTCCGCCGGCATCGGCGAGGTCAACGGCGCCGTGGGCGAGATCGACCGCATGACGCAGCAAAACGCCGCGCTGGTGGAGGAGAGCGCCGCCGCCGCCGAATCCCTGCGCGAGCAGGCGGCGCGGCTGTCGCTGGTGGTGCAGCAGTTCCGCCTGGCCGACGAGGGCGAGCACGCCGGCCTGCACATGGCAGCCGCAGCTGCCACCGCCGCGCCGGCGCCTTCGCCGGCCCTGCAGGCCCAGCCGGGGGCGCTGCGGCTGCAAGGCTGATGCGCTATTGATTCAGTAGCTGCTGGCGCTTGTACGACGAGCGCTGGAGGCCGATTTGGCTTGAAAACAAAAAAGGGGCGCCGCGGCGCCCCTTGCTGTTTCAGCCCTGGCCGTTCAGGGCAGGGTAATCGGTGTAGCCGTGCTCGCCGCCGCCGTAGAAGGTCGCGCGGTCCGATTCGTTCAAAGGCGCGCCGGTGCGCAGGCGCTCCACCAGGTCGGGGTTTGAGATGAAGGCGCGGCCGAAGGCCACGGCGTCCGCCCGGCCGCTGGCCACGGCCTGGGCAGCCATTTCGCCGTCGTAGCCGTTGTTGACGATCCACGCGCCCTGGCCGCCGGCGCTGCGGTAGGCGGCCTTGAAAGCGTCGTAGTCGAAGGGGCGGCCCTCCACCTCGCGCGGGCCGCCGGTGGAGCCCTCGATGACGTGGATGAAGGCCAGGCCCAGCGGCGCCAGCTGGCGCGCCAGGTACTCGTACAGGGGCTGCGGGTCGGCGTCCACGATGTCGTTGGCCGGGGTGACGGGCGACAGGCGCAGGCCGGTGCGGTCGGCGCCCACGGCGTCGGCCACGGCACGGGTCACTTCCAGCATCAGCCGCGCGCGGTTTTCGATGCTGCCGCCGTAATCGTCCGTGCGCTGGTTGGCGCCGGTCTTCAGGAACTGGTCCAGCAGGTAGCCGTTGGCGCCGTGGATCTCCACGCCATCAAAGCCCGCCGTCTGCACCGCGTTGCGCGCTGCGGCGGCGAAGGTGTGGACGATGCCGGGCAGCTCCTCGGCCTGCAGCGCGCGCGGCGCCGAGGTGGGCTGAAAGCCGCCCTTGCCGCTGGCCTGGTCGATCAGATAGGTCTTGCTGTGCGCCGTGACGGCGGAGGGCGCCACGGGCGCGCCGCCTTCCGGCTGCAGGCTGTCGTGCGACACGCGGCCCACATGCCACAGCTGGCAGACGATGGTGCCGCCGGCCTCGTGCACTGCGTCGGTCACGCGCTTCCAGCCGTCCAGCTGCTCGCTGCCATACAGGCCGGGCACGTCGGCATAGCCCTGGGCCTGGTGGCTGATGGCCGTGCCCTCGGAGACGATCAGGCCGGCGCTGGCGCGCTGGCGGTAGTAGGTGACGTTCATCTCGCCGGGCGTGGCCTGGGGCGCGCGGTTGCGCGTCAGCGGGGCCATGGCAATGCGGTTGGCCAGACGCAGCGCGCCGGCTTGCAGGGGGTCGAACAGGGTGGTCATGAGAAAAATTCTTTTTTGAAGCAATGCTGGCCGCTCACAAGGCTGCGGAGCAGGCCATGCCGACAGACGCCACGGAACGGGCTTTGCCCGGCCGTGCGCGGCGTCCCCTTCCTGAAGAAGAAGGGGAGGGCGCCTGGCGCCACAGGGGCGGTTCTTATTTCAGCAGGCCTTCGGCTTTCAGCGCGGCCTGCACGGCCGGACGGGCGGCGACGCGCTCGCGCCAGGCGGCGATGTGCTTGAGGTGGGAGATGTCCAGCCCGACGTGCGGCGCCCAGCCGGTCACGGCAAACAGGTAGGCGTCGGCCACGCTGAAGTGCTCGCCCATCAGGTAGTCCTTGCCGGCCAGCTCGCCATCCACCCAGCTGAGGCGGGACAGCAGGCCCTCGCGGGCGATCGGCTTGTAGGCCTCGGGCGTGTTGGGCTTGAACAGCGGCGTGAAGCCCTTGTGCACTTCGGTGCCGATGAAGTTCAGCCACTCCTGCAGGCGGTAGCGCGCCAGCGTGCCATGGGCGGGCGCCAGGTTCTTGTGCGGTGCCTGGTCGGCCAGGTATTGCACGATGGCCGGGCCTTCGCGCAGGCGGGTGCCGTCGTCCAGCTCCAGCATGGGCACGTAGCCCAGCGGGTTGATGGAATAGAAGTCCGTGCCATCCTGCAGCTTGTGGCTCTTGGTGCTGGCCAGCACGGGCGTGTAGGCCAGCCCGGCCTCGTGCAGCACGATGTGCGGCGACAGCGAGCAGGCGCCGGGGGAGTAGTACAGCTTCATGGGAACCGTCCTTTCTTCATTCTTTGCGCGGTTGTTGGGTGGTGAAGACAAGCGCAAGGCACATGCTAGGGGCTCGGCAAGACGTCTGTCAGCCAGGGTCTTTGGACCCCGGCCGCTGCTGCTGCGGGGCGGTGGCGCGCTCCATCCAGGCGATGTGCGCTAGCGCCTCGGCGCGGCTGGCGCGGCACAGGCCGGGATGAGGCCGTAGCGATGCGCACACCGCCGGGCGCGTGGGCTGGCCGAACACAAGGCAGCGATCATGATCGTCCAGCTGCACGCAGCGCACGCCGGCCGGCTTGCCCCGCGGCATGCCGGGGATGGGCGAGCTGATGGACGGCGCGATGCAGCAGGCGCCGCAGCCGGGGCGGCAATCTATGGACTCACTCACTATGTAATTGATAGCTGTCAGCGCTTGTGCGGAAAGCGTTTGAGGCGGATTTGACTGTGATTTCAGTCGGCTTGCTGCAGCCGCTCGGCGGCCCACAGCACCTGCTGCACCACGGCCTGCACGCGGGCCTGTTGGCCGGCATCCAGCAAACGGCCGTCGTCGCCAAAGGCGCTGGCGGCCTGGCCCAGGGCGTGGTGGCGCGGCGCCAGCCAGCAGCCCAGGTTGATGAGCAGCGGCGCCAGGTGGCTTTGCGAGCGCAGGCCGCCCAGCAGACCGTTGGATGCGCTGAGCATGCCCACCACCTTTCCGCCGAAGGGCCGCGAGCCGTCGGCCCACACGGGATGCCCGGCGACGGGGCTGGAGGCCCAGTCGATGGTGTTCTTGAGCAGGCCGGTGTAGCTGCCGTTGTATTCGGGCGAGCAGATGATCCAGGCCGGGTGCGCGTCCATGGCCTCCTTCAGGCGGATCACGTCGGGCGGGGTGCCGCGCGCCTCCAGCTCGGCGTGGTACATGGGGATGTCGTAGTCGGCCAACTCCAGCAGCGTGGCCTGTGCGCCGAGTTCGCGCGCGATATCTGCGGCCACGGCGGCCAAGCGGCGGTTGAAGGATTGCTGGCGGGTGCTGCCCGCGAAGACGAGGAGTTTCATGGTGGGAATTGGAGCACAGGGACCGGGCAGGATTCCTGCGGTGCGTTGTTCCACGTGAAACAGGCCGGCAGCCAAGCCATCACCGTGCACGGTTTTTCTCTAAAGGTGGGAAAATCGCGGGTTTTCCCGGCATTTGCCGGCTCCTACGCTCCTTCTTGCCTGCCCATGCTGTATCCCCAGGAATTTGACGTCATCGTCGTCGGCGGCGGCCACGCCGGCACCGAGGCCGCCCTCGCCGCCGCGCGCATGGGCTGCCAGACCGTGCTGCTGACCCACAACATCGAGACGCTGGGACAGATGAGCTGCAACCCCAGCATCGGCGGCATCGGCAAGGGCCACCTGGTGAAAGAGGTGGACGCGCTGGGCGGGGCCATGGCGCTGGCGACCGACGAGGCGGGCATCCAGTTCCGTATCCTCAACAGCAGCAAGGGCCCGGCCGTGCGCGCCACCCGCGCCCAGGCCGACCGGGTGCTGTACAAGGCCGCCATCCGCCGCATGCTGGAGAACCAGCCCAACCTGAGTTTGTTCCAACAGGCGGTGGACGACCTGATGGTGGAGGGCGACCGCGTGGTCGGCGCCGTCACGCAGATCGGGTTGAAGTTCCGCGCCCGCGCGGTGGTGCTGACGGCCGGCACCTTCCTGGACGGGCGCATCCATGTCGGCCTGGACAACTACGCCGCCGGCCGCGCCGGCGACCCGCCGGCCGTCACGCTGTCGGCCCGGCTCAAGGAGCTGCGCCTGCCCCAGGGCCGGCTGAAGACCGGCACGCCGCCGCGCATCGACGGGCGCAGCATCGACTTTTCGGCCTGCGAGCAGCAGCCCGGCGACGGCATGCCAGGCGGCGTGAATGAGGGCGAGGTGCCGGTGTTCAGCTTCATGGGCTCGCGCGCCATGCACCCGCGCCAAGTGCCGTGCTGGATCACGCACACCAACGCGCGCACGCACGAGATCATCCGCTCGGGCTTTGACCGCAGTCCCATGTTCACCGGCAAGATCGAAGGGGTGGGGCCGCGCTACTGCCCCAGCGTGGAGGACAAGATCAACCGCTTTGCCGACAAGGAAAGCCACCAGATCTTCCTGGAGCCCGAGGGCCTGACCACGCACGAGTACTACCCCAACGGCATCTCCACCAGCCTGCCGTTCGATATCCAGCTGGCGTTGGTGCGCAGCATGCGCGGGCTGGAGAGCGCCCACATCCTGCGCCCGGGCTACGCCATCGAGTACGACTATTTCGACCCGCGCTCGCTCAAGAGCAGCTTCGAGACGAGGCAGATCCAGGGCCTGTTCTTTGCCGGCCAGATCAACGGCACGACGGGCTATGAAGAGGCCGCCGCCCAGGGCCTGTTCGCCGGCCTGAATGCCGCCCTGCAGTGCCATGGCGAATCGCCCTGGCTGCCGGCGCGCGACGAGGCTTATTTGGGCGTGCTGGTGGATGACTTGGTGACCCGCGGCGTGACGGAGCCGTACCGTATGTTCACCAGCCGTGCGGAGTTCCGTCTGCAGCTGCGCGAGGACAACGCCGACATGCGTCTGACGGAGATCGGCCGCCGTCTGGGACTGGTGGATGACGCTCGCTGGGAGCTGTTCAGCCGCAAGCGCGACGCCGTGGCGGCTGAGACGCAGCGCCTGAAGGCTACCTGGGTCAATCCGCGCAACCTGCCCGCCGAGGAGAGTCTGCGCGTGCTGGGCAAGGCCATCGAGCACGAATACAACCTGTTCGACCTGCTGCGCCGCCCGGATGTGGACTACGCCAGCCTGATGACGCTGGACGACGGCAGGCATGCCAGCGCCAACGTTTCACGTGAAACACTGGGTGAGTTGGCCGACAGTGTGGTGGAGCAGGTGCAGATCGCCGCCAAGTATTCGGGCTACATCGACCGGCAAAAGGAAGAAGTGCAGCGCGCTGCCCATTACGAAAAGCTGCGCCTGCCCCCGGAGCTGGACTACATGCAGGTGGCGGCCCTGTCCATCGAGGTGCGGCAAAAGCTGCAAAAGCATCGGCCGGAGACGCTGGGCCAGGCATCGCGCATCTCGGGCGTCACGCCGGCGGCCATTTCGCTGCTGCTGGTTCACTTGAAGAAGGGCGGCTTCAAGGGTTTTGCTGCTGCCGAGGCGGAGAGCGCGGCATGAGCGGCCTGACGGGTTTGGAGAGTTTGGCCAAGGGCCTGCGCGAAGGCGCACAGGCGCTGGGCCTGGAACTTTCCGATGTGCAGCGCCAGCAGCTGCTGGACTTCCTGCAGCTGCTGCAGAAGTGGAACAAGGTCTACAACCTGACGGCCGTGCGCGACCCGCAGGAGATGCTGACCCACCATCTGCTGGACAGTCTGGCGGCCGTCGCTCCCCTTCGCCGGCACTTGGGCTCATTGGCAGGGCAGGGCGCGGGTGCGCGGTTGCTGGACGTAGGTTCCGGCGGCGGCCTGCCCGGCGTGGTGTTTGCCATCTGCTGCCCGCGGCTACAGGTGCACTGTGTGGATACGGTGGCCAAGAAGGCTGCCTTCATCCAGCAGGCGGCGGCCACCCTCCGCCTGCCCAACCTGCAGGGCCTGCATGCCCGGGTAGAGACGCTGGATGGTCCTTACGACGTAGTCAGCTGCCGCGCCTTTGCCTCGCTGGCGGACTTCACCCAGTGGTCCCGCGCGGCCATTCGTGCGGACGGCGCGTGGCTGGCCATGAAGGGCAAGTATCCACAGTACGAGATGGCCGCGCTGGGCGCCGACGTGCAGGTGTTTCACGTGGAACAAATCGCCGTACCCGGACTGGATGCCGAGCGCTGCATCGTCTGGATGCGGCCCGCCTGAGCGGCCGCCCGCGTACACTTGCCAGCTTGTCCTCTGAGGCTGGTCACCATGTTCGGCATCGCTGATTACGGCGCCTTCGTCGCCGCCATTGTCCTGTTCCTGGCCATCCCCGGGCCGGGCAACCTGGCCCTCATCACTTCCACCGGCAAGGGGGGCGTGCGCGCCGGCCTGCAGGCCACCGCCGGGGTGATCGCCGCCGACCAAGTCCTCATGTGGGCGGCCGTGGCCGGCGTGGCCGCGCTGCTGGCGTCCTGGCCCGCGGCCTTCCACGCAATGCAGTGGCTGGGCGCCGCCTACCTGGCGTGGATGGGCTTGAAGATGTTCACCGCCAAACCGGGCGACGCCCCCGTCCTGCGCATGGAGTCGCGGCACTACTTCAAGCAGGCCGCCATCATCACGCTGCTCAATCCCAAGGCCATCGTGTTCTACATGGCCTTCTTCCCGCTGTTCGTAGATCCGGCGCGCCACCAGGGCTTGCTGACTTTCGCCGTCATGGCGGCCACCATCGCCGTGTTGACCTTCATCTACTGCCTGATCGTCGTGCTGCTCACGCACCGCCTGGCCGAGCGCATGCGCGCCAGCCCCCGCATCACCCGGGTGCTGGAAAAAACGGCAGGCACCTTTCTTATCGGCTTCGGCATCAAGCTGGCCGTCTCTAATTAAGCGCGCTTCGCGCGCCACCCCTGCACCGCATGGCCAAGATTTTTTGTATCGCCAACCAAAAGGGTGGCGTCGGCAAGACCACCACCACCGTCAACCTGGCCGCCGGTCTGGCCAAGATAGGCCAGCGCGTGCTGCTGGTGGATCTGGACCCCCAGGGCAACGCCACCATGGGCTCGGGCGTGGACAAGCGGGCTTTGCAGCAGACCATCTACGACGTGCTGCTGGGGCAAGCCGGTGTGCGCGACGCCGCCGTGCTGTCCGAGCCCGGCGGCTACCAAGTGCTGGGCGCCAACCGTGAGCTGGCCGGCGCCGAGGTGGAACTGGTGGAGCTGGAGCAGCGCGAGAGGCGCCTGAAAAACGCCCTGGCCGAGGTGGGCGGCGAGTACGACTTCGTCCTGATCGACTGCCCGCCGTCCCTCAGCCTGCTGACCCTGAATGGCCTGTGCGCCGCGCACGGCGTCATCGTGCCCATGCAGTGCGAATACTTCGCTCTGGAAGGGTTGACCGACCTGGTCAACACCATCAAGCAGGTGCACGCCAACCTCAACCCCGACCTGCAGATCATCGGCCTGCTGCGCGTCATGTTCGACCCGCGCATCACGCTGCAGCAGCAAGTGAGCGAGCAGCTCAAGGAGCACTTCGGCGACAAGGTGTTCGACACCGTCATCCCGCGCAACGTGCGGCTGGCCGAGGCGCCCAGCTATGGCCTGCCGGGGGTGGTTTTCGACGCGAACGCCAAGGGAAGCCAGGCTTTCGTCGAGTTCGCACAGGAAATGGTGGGTCGCATCAAGCGGATGTAAGGGCACGAACGTGCGTTAAAGCCGTACAAAACCATACGAATTGCAAACAATTACTATTTGTGTGGGTGCTTGTGAGCGAATGTAGGCAATTGCTGAACAGGTCTACTTAGACTCGGCTGGGTCGCAACCTGCGGTTACTGCAGTTGCATCGTTTCTCCGAAGTTAACGGCCTGTTCAGGGAACCCACTTCGGCACTTTCTCAAGAAAGTTACAGCCATGCCTAAACATTTGCTTTCACGTGGTGCCGCCGTGCCGCTGGCGTCGCTCTTCGCCGCCAAGCCTCACCTGCTTGAGTCCGGCCCTCGCGCCTTTTTTCTCGCCGTGCCGCTGGTCCTGTTCGCCGCAGGCGCGCAGGCTCAGGCGGTAGACGTTCTGGTCAACCACAACGCCATTCCTGCAAGCGCCACAGGCTTGGCGGGCGGGGATTTCACCTATGAAGTGACCACACAGCTCAACCTGGGGGCGGCGGCCACCAATGTCGTGATGACGCAGCGGTTGCCGGTGGATGCGATCTTCCGTTCCATCAGCGCGCCGGCAGGCGTGAGCTGCACGCCCGTGCTGGCCAGTGGCACAACCATCACGGCAGGCAACCAGACCTTCACCTGCCCCCTGGGCACGCTGTCCTCGTCAGGCGACAGCCGCGTCATCGGTTTCAACGTCACGCTACCCAGCGTTGAAACCAACAAGTGGCGGGCGTATGCCTCGGCGATGTCAAGCGAAACGGATTCCGATCCAACCAACAACCAGGATCTTGAACGCAACATCACCACCACCAAGGCAGCCGACCTGGGCATCGTCTTCAACGGCCCGGTCACGACGCCTACGCAGTATTCCCCCTACAGCTACACCGCCGTGGTTACCAACCACGGGCCATCGACCGTCCCTAGTGGAGGTTCGGCACAGGTGACCTTTACAGTGCCCGTGGGCGCGACCGGGAGCACACCCTCCGGCAGCGGCTGGAACTGCACGCCCTCGGCCGTTAATCAGAACCCGGGTACCGTCTTTACCTGCAACTACCCCGCGCCCGCGGGCGGCATTGCTTTGGGTGACGTGCTTCCCGAGCTCACCTTCCCGGCCATCGCCACGGCTGCACCCGGCTCGTCGATTGCCGCGAGCGTCAACGTCAGCGGCTTCGATGCGGGCGGCGGTGGCACGACGCCCTTCCCCGATGCGGTGATCGACAACAACACCCGCTCGGCAACAATCGCCAATGTCGGCGCCAACCTAGAAGTGGACGTGAGCCTGGAGAAGTGGAACAGCCGTCCCGTTCCCCGGGTTGTCGACACAGACGCGCCGACCGCCGTCGAATGGACGCTGAGCGTGACCCGCAACAGCGGCAGCGACGCGCCGCAAAACGTTCGAGTGGTCGATACCCTGCCCGCAGGGGTCGTCTACAACGGCTTCACCGGTAACGGCTGGGCTTGCTCCGCGGCAGGCCAGGTCATCACCTGTGACTACAGCGGCAGCGCGCCCGCAGTGGGGAGTGCCTATTCGGCTCTCAGGCTCCAGACCACGGTGCCCGCCGGAGGGGCGGATGGAGCGGCGGTGACGAACACCGGCACCGTATCCGCTTCCAACGAATGCACGGCCTGCGTGAACGCGCTCAACACCGACACCAGCACTGTGACCTACAGCGACACCGTTTCCATGAGCGTGAGCAAGTCGACGAGCCTGCCGGTCGTGCGACAGGGCGAGACGTTTACCTACGGCATCCGTGCGCGCAACACCAGCACGCTGCCCATCGCGTCCACGGTCACCGTGGTCGACAACGTGCCGCAGTACATCCGCATCGACAGCATCTCCGCGGCATCCACCGCGGCAGGATGGAACTGTCCAGGATTGCCGGTTACAGGGGCCGCTGACCTGACCTGCACCAACGCCGCGGGCTTCGAGCCTAACGGCTACAAGGACCTGACGCTCAACGCCACGGTCATGCCCCTGCCGGCTGGCTATTCCACTGCCATCATCAACCACGTCGGCATCACCGGCGTGGGCGACCGCGCCTTCCCGATCACGCCAAGCGACAGCGTCAGCGTGGCCGCGTCGCCTGAGCTGGGCGACTTGGGCATCACCAAATCGGCCAGCAAGGTACGGGTCGATGACTTCGGCGAGGAGGTGACCTACACCCTCACCGTGACCAATGCCCCGGGCGCCGGCTTCCAGCGCTCGACCGGCATCACCGTGACAGATCAGTTGACCAACCTGATCACGTCCACCCACGGCTTGGCACGCAACGCCGACGGCACGCCCGTCGCCGGCGCCACCGCGCCGTTCCCGGACGGCGGTTTTGTCTCTGCCTCGGTCTCTATCAATGGCGGTGCCGCCCAAGGAAGCGCTTGCACCAACGGCTCCGCCCTCGGTGCTGGCAACGGCTCGATCGGCGGCAATGCGACCAACACAACCCGCGAGTGGAGTTGCGAGGGCATGGAGCTCGAGCCAGGCGCCTCGGCCACGATCACGCTGGTGGTGCGTCACTTCGCCCCCGACCGTTCCCCGCAGACCCCGACTCCCACCGACCCGGCGAATTACTACCGCCAGGAAAACATAGCCCGTGTCAGCAGCACCCAGGTGCGCGACACGAATGACGGAAACAATGAGGCCAGGACGGAAATCCTGGTGCGCCCGATCGTCGATCTGGCAGCCCACAAGACTCCCACCCCTTCGCCCGCGAAGGCCGGCGAGCCAGTCACTTACACAGTGGTCGTGCAAAACCTGGGCCCGTCCGTCGCCCGTGACGTGACGATGGTGGACACCCTGCCCACCAACGGCTATTGGATCGGCGACAGCCTGCAGGTGAATAACGGCGGAACCTGCGCCACGCAGCCCGCTAACGGCGAGCTGGGCGGTACGCTCGAATGCTCGTGGCCCACGCTGAACAGCGGCGCCCAGTACGCGGTGACTTACGAGCAGCGCTCGTCCGGCGATGTCGGCGGCCTTACGCCGCCCGTGGAACTGAGCAACACGGTGCATGTGGACACGTCCACCCACGAACCGAAAAAGGACAACAACGACGCGCAAGCCGTGGTTCCCCTCGACCGGACCGAACTGGACGTGCTCATCAATATGTCGCACAGCGCCGATGCCATCGCCCTGGGCCAGGAGACGCAATACACCATCACCGTCACCAACAACGGCCCGGCATTCGCCACCAACGTGGTGATGACAGACGTGTTTCCCGGCGTGCTCAACCCAAAGGTGCCGGGCTCGGCGGCCTCGTCGGCCACGTTCAACTGGCAGGCCGGCACGCTGGAGGTAGCCTCCAGCAACGGCGCTACCACGCTGGTTCCGGTGGCGACAGCGTGTCCTGACCTTACCGCTGGGGCCACTGCCGGCCCGCTGGTCTGCAATCTCGGCACGATGGCGCCGGGCGAAATCGTGACCATCAAGTTTAAGATGACGGCCCAAAGCCTGCCCGCGGGCCGGTTGACCGGCACCATCTTCCACAACGCCTCGGTGAGCGCGTTGGAAGAGGGCCTGACCGACCCAGCCCTCGACGTGCTGGCCAACAACGACACTAACGACCGCACCTCCACGCGTGATCCGAGCGTGCCACCCGGCTCCATCGAAGACGTGGACCTGTCGCTGAACAAGGAAGGCACATCTTCCGCCCTGGCTGGACCCACCGACAGGCTCAAGGCTGGCGACACCGTGGTCTACACGCTGACCGTGAAGAACGAAGAAACCGAGGCCGGTCGCAACAGCACCCTGGGCGTGGTAACCGACGTCCTGCCCACCGGGGTGACCTTCGTCTCCGCTCCGGGCTGCGCCCACGACACTGCCACCCGCACCGTAACCTGCCAGGTCGGCACGCTGGCGCCGCAGGCCACACGCGCCTTCACCGTTACCGTTATGCTCGACACGCCCTACAAGGGGTCCCGTCCGCTGGTCAACCGTGCCACGGTCAATGCCCCTGGCGACCCGAACCCCGGTAACGATCCCGACGAGAAGGAACTGCCCGTCGAAGGCCCGCCCCCGGCCCAGGCCATCCCCACCCTCTCTGAGTGGGGTCTGATCATCCTCTCGATGCTCATGGCCGGCTTCGCCCTGCGCCGCTCTGGCGTCCAGCCGGGCCGACGCATGTAAGCGCCGCGCCGCGCTGACACGAGCCACATCGCCGCCGCCACGCCCGCCAGGGTGTCGCGGCGGCGATGTGTTTTGTGGGCTAGGGCAGAATACCGTTTTGAAAATTTCAATGAAATCGGCCTCCAGCGCCCACCCATCAAGCGCCGCTAGCTCCTGAATCAATAGCAATGACCCGCCCCGAAGTGCTCCTCCTGCCCGGTTGGCAGAACTCCACCGAAGGCCACTGGCAGACCGAGTGGGAGCGGGCTTATGGCGACCTGCGCGTGCAGCAACACGACTGGATGGCTCCGAAGCGCGGCGACTGGTCGGCGCGGCTGGAGGATGTGGTGGCCGACGCACCCGGCCCCGTAGTGCTGGCCGCGCACAGCCTGGGCTGCATCCTCACGGCCTGGTGGGCGGTGCACACGCGCCATGCGCACAAGGTGCGCGGCGCGCTGCTGGTGGCACCGGGTGATGTGGAGCAGCCCGGCCTGGCCGCGCAGATCCCCGGCTGGGCGCCGATCGCGCGCCAGCGGCTGCCGTTTCCCGCCGTGCTGGTGGGCAGCCGCAACGATCCGTACTGCAGCTTCGCACGCGCACAGGCGCTGGCGGCGGATTGGGGCGCGCGCTTCGTCGACCTGGGCGAGCGCGGGCACATCAACGCCGAATCCGCCCTGGGCCTGTGGCCGCAGGGGCGGGCGCTGCTGCAGGCGCTGGCCGAGGGCGACAGCGATGACGGCAGCGGCAGCGGCACGGGCGTTTGCGCCCCTTTTTGACGAAAAGAGATACATCACGATGGCCACCAAGAAACCCAAGGGTCTGGGCCGCGGGCTCGAAGCGCTGCTCGGCCCCAAGGTCGCAGACACGCCGGCCCAGCCCGGCGCCGCCGACGGCGTGCCGCATGCGCTGGCCCTGGACCAGTTGGTGCCCGGCATCTACCAGCCGCGCACTCGCATGGACGAGGGCGCGCTGTACGAGCTGGCCGAGAGCATCCGCGCGCAGGGCGTGATGCAGCCCATCCTGGTGCGCCGCCTGACCAAGGGCGAGAACGCCGGCAAGTACGAAATCATCGCCGGCGAGCGGCGCTTCCGCGCTTCGCGCCTGGCCGGCCTGGCCGAGGTGCCGGTGCTGGTGCGCGACGTGCCCGACGAGGCCGCCGCTGCCATGGCGCTCATCGAGAACATCCAGCGCGAGGACCTGAACCCGCTGGAAGAGGCGCAGGGCCTGCAGCGCCTGACGCGCGAGTTCGGCCTGACGCACGAGCAGGCGGCGCAGGCCGTAGGCCGCTCGCGCAGCGCCGCCAGCAACCTGCTGCGCCTGCTGAACCTGGCCGAGCCGGTGCAGACCATGCTGATGGCCGGCGACCTGGACATGGGCCACGCGCGCGCCCTGCTGGCGCTGGAGCGCGCGCAGCAGATCACCGCGGCCCACCAGATCGCCGCCAGGAAGCTGTCCGTGCGCGAGGCCGAGGGCTTGGCGAAGAAGCTTGCCGCACCGGACGGCGGCGCCAGCGGCGCGGCCAGCAGGGCGCGCAAGGACGACAAACCGCGTGACCTGCGCCGGGTGGAAGAAGAGCTGTCCGACCTGCTCACCGCCCAGGTCGAGGTGCGCGTGAAAAAGCGCGTGCGCCGCGGCGGGCGCACCGAGCAGATGGGCGAATTGGCCATCCAGTTCGGCTCGCTGGAGGCCCTGAACGGCCTGATCGAGCGCCTGCGCGGCGGAAGCGCCGAGCAAGACTGACGCGCTGCCACGGCCTCGCCCCCTCATACCCAACAACCCATGCCCCGCCTGCGCTGGCCCCTGCCCGCCGTGCTGGCGTGGGCCGCAGCGTGGCTGGTGCATGCCGCCGCCCGGCCGGCGCTGGGCGCGCTGACGGCCCTGCTGCTGGCCAGCGCCGTGGGCGTGGCGGCCAGCCTGTGGGCTGCCGCCTGGTGGCGCCGGCTGCTGATCGCGCTGGGCTTTCCGCTGTCGCTGCTGCTGTCGGGCGCGGCGGCGCTGCCCGCCTGGGCCTGGCTGCTGCCTCTGGGCCTGCTCCTGCTGTTGTACCCGCTGCACGCCTGGCGCGACGCGCCGGTGTTCCCCACGCCGCGCGGCGCCCTGGCCGGCCTGGAGCGGGCCGCGCCGCTGGCCGCCGGTGCGCGCGTGCTGGACGCGGGCTGCGGCCTGGGCGACGGCCTGCTGGCGCTGCGCCAGGCCTACCCGGGTGCGCGCCTGGAGGGCATCGAATGGAGCTGGCCGCTGGCCCTGGCCTGCCGGCTGCGCTGCCGCTTCGCGCGCGTGCGCCGGGGCGACATCTGGGCCGCCGACTGGGGGGACTATCAGTTGGTCTACCTGTTCCAGCGCCCCGAGACCATGGGCCGCGCGGCGGCCAAGGCGCAGCAGCAGATGGCGCCCGGAGCGTGGCTGGCAAGCCTGGAGTTCGCCGTGCCCGGCGCGGTGCCCCAGGCGCGACTGCAGGCACAAGCGGCAGGCGGGACGCCGCTGTGGCTGTACCGCCTGCCTTTCGCCCCCTCCGTGGCCGTGGAAGCAACGGCAGAAGAAACAAACTGAAAGAAAAAGTTGCGGTCTGGAAGGGGCTGCTAGGATTTTGCGCCGCCGGTCCGCGCGCCGCAGCAGTGACTGCGGCAGCGCGGGCCATCCCTTTTCCCATCAACCGAATGACGACAAGAAAGACAGAGGTAAGGAGAGCCATGTCCCAGAAAACCCTGACGCTGCTGGCTGCAGCCTGCGCCGCGCTGGTGCTGACCGGCTGCGAAACCACCAACATGAAGATGGGCAGCGCCGAGTCCAAGACCGTGGCCACCGGCGCTGCCGCCGGCGGCAGCGCCGCCAATGAAAGCAGCCAGCTGGAGCGCTGCCCGGCCCCGCTGGGCACCGTGTCGCTGGTGGAGAACCAAGACGCCGGCTGGTACACCATCCTGCGCAACGAATACAAGCTGCCGCCCACCTCCAACCTGCTGCGTCTGCTGATCCAGCAGTCCAACTGCTTCATCGTGGTGGAGCGCGGTGCAGCCGGCATGCGCGCCATGGACCGCGAGCGCCAGCTCATGGGTTCGGGCGAGATGCGCGGCGGCAGCAACTTCGGCAAGGGCCAGATGGTGGCCTCCGACTACGGCCTGTCGCCCGAGATCATCTTCAGCAACAACGACGCGGGCGGCATGGGCGCCGCGCTGGGCGGCCTGATCGGCGGCGGTCGCGGCCGGGCGGTGGCGGCCATCGGTGGCAGCATGAAGACGCGCGAGGCCAGCGCCATGCTGACGCTGGTGGACAACCGCTCGGGCGTGCAGGTGGCGGCTTCCGAGGGCAGCGCCTCCAAGACCGATTTCGCCGGCTTCGGCAGCGTGTTCGGCGGCGGTGGCGCCGGCGGCCTGGGCGGCTACCAGAACACCGCGCAGGGCAAGGTGCTGACGGCCGCCTTCATGGACGCGTACAACCAGATGGTCGTGGCGCTGCGCAGCTACCGCGCGCAAAGCGTGCAGGGCCAGGGCCTGGGCGGCGGCGGCAAGCTGTCGGTGGACGGCGGGGCCGCTCCGTCGCAAACCAGGGCGGGCGCAGCCATGTCGGTGCGCGAGGCGCAGGAGCGCCTGAATGCGCTGGGCTACAACGTCGGCACGCCCGACGGCTCCGCAGGTCCGAAGACGGCCAGGGCGCTGCGCGAATTCCAGCAGGCCCAGGGCCTGCCGGTGACGGGCCGGCTGGACACGGCCACGGCGGGTGCGCTGTCGCGCTGATCCACCGGTACCCTTGATTAAAAAACGCCAGCGCGGCCTTGAGCCGCGCTGGCGTTTTTGCTTCCAACTCTCTTTTTGGTAGCTGCCAGCGCTTGTACAGCAAGGGCTGGAGGTGGTTTTGGCTCCAAATCCGCCGAGGCGCGCCGGAGCGCCAGGCTCACTTGCCCCGGCTGGCGCGGCTCACGTACAGGGCGACAGCGGCGATCTCCGCATCGCTCAGCGTGCCCTTGAAGGACGGCATGCTGCCGATGCCGTTGCGCATGGCGCGCGTGACGCGGTCGGCGTCGGGCTGCAGCTCGTCCAGCACCGGGCCGATGGCGCCCTCGGCGCCGGCGTCCTTGAGGGTGTGGCAGACGGCGCAGGCCGGCGTGGCGGTGTTGAACAGCTTCTTGCCCAGGGCCATCTGGGCGGCGTCATCGGCCAGCGCGGGGCCGGCGGCCAGCAAGAGGGTGGACAGGGCGAGGGAGGGCAGTTTCTGGATCATGGCGAGGACGAGTCGCAGCGCGCCACCCGGCCCCGCTGGGGACGGGCGGCAGCTGCCGCGCAGGGTGAAAGAGGAAAGGAGAGGGCGGGGCGGGCGCTGCTTCAGCCCACCTTGACGGTCACCGCGTGATCGGCCCAGCTGCTGTTGTTGTAGCCGGCCTGGTTTTCCTCGCGCTGCTCGGGCTGCACGTTGCCCTGGGCGTCGGTGGCGCGGCTGGCCAGGGTGTGGCTGCCGCGCGGCAGATCGGCCTGCAGCACGAACTGGCGCCAGGCGTAGCGGCCCATGTCCGGGCCCACCAGGCGCGCGGCCTGCCAGGTCTTGCCGCCGTCCACGGACACCTCCACACCCTTGACGGCGTGCATGCCGCCGAAGGCCACGCCGTGGATCTGCACGCGGCCTGGGGCCAGCTCGCCATCTTCGGGCAGCGGGCCGTTGATCCAGGACTTGACGCTCATCTGCTGCACCGACGGCTGGCTGGGGTCGCCCTTGCCGCCCGGCGGCGAGATGCGGTAGCCGTGGCTCATGATGCGCGCCTCGCTCTCCTTGTCGGTGAAGGCGAGCTGGCCGATGTACTTGATGTTGTTCACGCCGGTGTAGCCCGGCACGATCAGGCGCAGCGGCCCGCCGTGCGCCAGCGGGACGGGCTCGCCGTTCATCTCCCAGGCCAGCAGCGCGTCCTGCATGGCCTCAAGCGGCACCGAACGCTCGACGACCACCGTCTTGGGGTCGATGCCCGGGGGCAGTACCTCGCCGCCGGTGCCGGTCATGTACTTCATGCCATCGGCCACGCCACCCAGGGCGCGCGCCACGTCGCGCACGGGCACGCCGCTCCAGACCACGCAGCCGGCGGCGCCCACCGTCCAGGGCGTGCCGCTGGGCTTGCTGGGGAAAAATCCCCGGCCGTTGCCCGAGCACTGCAGCACCATGGTCACCGTCTCCAGCCCCATGGACTTGAGCTCGCGCACCGACAGGCGGCGCGGCTCCTTCACGCCGCTCACCTGCACCTGCCAGGCGTCGCGGTCGGCGACGATGGACTCGGGCGGGGTGGGCAGGTTGTTGCGCACGTACAGCTGGTCCGAGGGCGTGATGACGCTGGTGCCGAAGGCGCCGCGGCGCGTCTCGATGGTGGTGCTGCTGTGCACGATGACGGCATCGGCGTTCTTCCAGCCGGCGTAGCCGGGCAGCGGCTTGGCCGCGGCCGGCGCCGCCGACTGCGCCGCGGCGCCCTGGTGGAAGCTGGCCAGGCCGGCGGCGGCCAGCGCACTGGCGCTGCCCGCCAGCAGGCGGCGGCGGGGCAGGGAGGCAGGGGCTTGGGTGTGCATGGGGCGTGTCTCCTGGGAGTCGTTGGTGGGAAAAAAGGAAAAAAAGAAAAATCGGTGGGCGGCAGGCCGCTCAGTTGGCGGGCGCCGGCGCCGCCAGCGCCCGGCTGGCCACCGCCAGCGCCTGTTTCTTCTGCGCGATGAGCACCAGCGGGCGGCCTTCGCGCGAGCGTGCCACCTGCCAGTAGCTGTTGGCCCACCAGCCCTGGCCGTCGGGCAGGGCCGTGGGCTGGTCGAAGGCCATGACGGTGACGATGCCGCCCTTCTCGAAGAAGGTGGTCAGGTGGTAGGCGCGGCTGCCCTCGATCTCGCAGGGGCGCAGCAGCTGGGTGAAGCCGGGCAAGGGCTGGCCGGGCGGCAGGTCCAGGTGGCGGGCGACCTCGGCCTCGGGCATGAAGCTGCCGCGCAGCGTACGTTCGTAGTACTCGTGCTCGATGGCCGAGCGCACCAGCGAGGGCGGGCGCATGGCGAACACGGCGGACGCCGCGGTGCTGCCGGCCAGCAGCGCGGCCAGCAGCCGCCGCACGCCGCGGCGCGCATGCCAGGGCGTGTGCCTGAACAGGTGCGCGGGCGGTTCGTCGGCTGGAAAGGCCAGGGCCATCTCGGCGCGTGCGCGCAGGTCGAAATCGGTCTCCTGCAGCGTCTGCACGGGTGTGTCCTGCGGCGGGGTGGGACGGGTCATCGGCTGGCCTTTCGCAGAGGGATCACGCTGGCGCCGGCGGCCGGCGCCGGGCCGAGCGCGGCCTTGAGTGCATCGCGCGCCCGGGCCAGGCGCGACAGCACCGTGCCGGGCGCGATGTCCAGCGCCTCGGCCATCTGCGCGGTGGACATGTCGTCGAAGTAGTACAGCACCAGCACCTCGCGGTGGATGGGGGCGATGCGGGCCAGCGCCTTGACCACGTCCAGCCGGTCGTCGATGGGCGAGGGCGGGGCGGGGACGTCGTGCGCCGGGTCGTCGGCGCTGTATTGGAGCGGCTGCTGCGGCAGCAGGTGGCGCAGCGCGTGGCGCCGCATGATCTGAAACAGCCAGGCGCGCGCCAGGCTGGCGTCGCGCAGCTGGTCGCGGTGGCGCCAGGCGCTGGTGAAGCAGTCCTGCACCACGTCCTCGGCCAGCGCGCGCGAGCCCGTCAGCGCCCAGGCGCTGCGCAGCAGGAAGCGGTAGTGCTCGCGTACCCACTGGTTGTAGCGCGACTCGGCCGTGGAAATCATGGGGACTAGGAGCGGTCGGCGCCTTGATCCATTCCATACCGCACGTCAGGGAAAACCCTTGTATTGCGCAGTGAGTTTGGATTTGTGATGCTTCTCTATTGATAGCTGCTTGCGCAAGAGGGGCGGGCGCTGGAGCCGTTTTTCATATAACAGTGCGCCCGCCTCACGGTTGCGGCGTGCCCAGGAAGCGCCCCGGCGACATGCCCACCGCGCGCCGCACCATGGCCGAGAAGGCGCTGGGGCTGTTGTAGCCCAGCTCGGCGGCGATCTGGTTGATGGGCCGGCGCCGCGCCGCCAGGGCCAGCGCCTGGGCCAGGATGACCTGCTGGCGCCACTGCGTAAAGGTGCTGGACAGCTCCTGGCGAAACAGCCGCGCCACCGTGCGCGGGCTGGCGCCGGTGCCGCGCGCCCAATGGGCCAGCGTCTCGTGGCGCGTGGGATCGGCCAGCACGGCCTCGCACAGCTGGCGCAGGCGCTTGTCGCTTGGCAGGTCGATGCCCAGCGGCACGCTGGCGGCGCGGCGCAGCTCGTCCAGGATCAAGGCGCTCAGGTGGCGCTCGCGGCGCAGCTGCTCGGGCGGCAGCGGCTCGCCGTCGGCGGCGGTGGGCATCTCGCGCACCAGGGCGCGCAGCAGCTGCGAGACCTCCAGCACCCGGCACTGGCGCCAGGGCGTCTGCTCGGCGCGCGCCACGGCGGGGCCACAGTGGCCGGGCGGCTGGTGGCAGTACAGCGTGCGCAGGTCGGCGTCCTCCACCATGGTCACGGCGTGCTCCACGCCGGGCGGGATCCACAGCGCCCGCGAGGGTGGCACGATGAAGGTGCCGCCCGGCACCGTCAGGCGCAGCACGCCGCTGGTGGAGATGGCCACCTGCGCCCAGGCGTGGCTGTGCGGGCGCACCTGGGTGTCGGCGCCCAGCTGGCGGTACTTGGCGCGCACGGGCCGCGCCCGGCTGGGCACGAACAGGTGCGGCGTGAGCGACTCGACATAGGACAGGGCCCGGCCGGGGCCGGCGGCGGCAATGCTTGGCATGATCGCGACAGGGTTTGGCCAGCTATCGTAATCACGCCGCGCCCGGCCTGCCTAAGATCGGCCCCATGCAACCCACTCCCAACGCCAGCGCCCCGGCCTCCCTGCGCGAGGACGCGCGCACCATCGGCCTGATCGGGCTGGCCCATGGCTCGTCGCACTTTTTTCACATGCTGCTGCCGCCGCTGTTCCCGTTCCTGATCGCGGACTTCGGCTTCTCGTATTCCGAATTGGGGCTGCTGCTGTCGGTGTTCTTCGTGGTTTCGGGCGTGGGGCAGGCGCTGGCCGGCTTCGTGGTCGACCGCGTGGGCGCGCGGCCGGTGCTGTTCTTCGCCCTGGCGTGCTTCGCCGTCGCCGGGCTGACGGCCGCCAGCGCCAGTGGCTATGCAGGGCTGCTCGTGGCCTCGGTGCTGGCCGGGCTGGGCAACGCGCCCTTCCATCCGGTGGACTTCACCATTCTGAACAAGCGCGTATCGCCGGCGCGCCTGGGCCACGGCTTCTCGGTGCACGGCATCTCGGGCAACCTGGGCTGGGCCACGGCGCCGGTGTTCATGGCCGGCATCGCCACGGCCGCGGGCTCCTGGCGCGTGGCCTGCGCCAGCGGAGCGGTGCTGGCGCTGGTGGTGCTGGCCATCATGGTCATCAACCGCGACGCGCTGGACGACCGCCACGGCGCACGCGGCACGCAGCCGGCCGGGGCTGGCACGGCGGGCGCCGTGCCCGAGCATCCGCTGGCCTTCCTGCGGCTGCCGGCGGTGTGGCTGTGCTTTTCGTTCTTTTTCTGGAGCACTTGCTCGCTCAGCGCCATCCAGAGCTTTGCCGGCCCGGCACTGCAAAACCTCTATGGCATCCCGCTGACCACCACGGCGCTGGTGGTGACCGGCTACATGCTGTGCGGGGCCGCCGGCATGGTGCTGGGCGGCTTCCTGGTGGGGCGGGTGCAGCGGCTGGAGAAGACCATCAGCGTCTGCCTGCTGGCCTCGGCCGCGCTGCTGACGCTGGTGGGCCTGGGCGTGCTGCCGGGCATGGTGGCGCTGGCCGTGGCGGCGCTGGCTGGCGCGGGCATCGGCATCGCCGGGCCTTCGCGCGACATGCTGATCAAGCGCGCCGCGCCGCCCGGCGCCACGGGGCGCGTGTACGGCACGGTGTATTCGGGGCTGGACCTGGGCTTCAGCGTGGCGGCGCCGGTATTCGGCGCCCTGCTGGACGGCGGCATGAACGGCGCCATTTTCTACGGCTCGGCGCTGGCGCTGGTGCTGGGCGTGGTGTCGGCCGGCTTTGTCGGCGTGGGCGTGGCCGCGCGCTCGCGCCGGGCTGCCGTGCCGGCCTGAGGCGGGACGGCCGTTTGCTCCTGAAAAGAGAGCTGGAGGCGTTGGATGGACGGGCGTTGGAGGCTTGTTTTATCGTGCACCACGCTGACGCTGCTGCTGGCCGGTGCCGCGGCGGGGGCGCAGCCGCGCACCAACGCCTTCGATGACCCGTTCGTCCAGGCCACGTCCGCCCTGGCGGGCTGCCCCGTGCCCGAGGGGCCGCTCTACACCGCCGAGGAGGTGCGCGCGCTGGCGCATATCCGCGCCCAGCACGGCGGCAGCTGCTACCGCTCGGGCCGCTGCCGGCTGCCCAACTCGTACCTGTACGACGCGGAGATCATCCCGCGCGTGCGCCAGTTCATCCGCGAGGACGGGCGTTTCGGCGACACCAGCGTGTGGCTGTTGGGCCAGCGGCGCATCGTCACGCTGATGGGTTGCGTGCGCTCCGTGCAGCAGGGCCGCGCGCTGGAGCAGGCGGTGGGGCTGGTGGACGACGTGGCGGGCGTGGTCAACCTGCTGCACGTGCCGGGCGATGCCGCCGCGCCCGTGCGCTACCCGCTGGCGCAGCCCGGGCATTGAGGCAAATCAGGCTGCAGCGCGCTTACAGCAAGCGCGGACAGCTATTGAATGTATAGCGCGTTCAGAGCGCGAAGATCTTGCCCGGGTTCAGGATGTTCTGCGGGTCCAGCGCGCGCTTGATGGCGCGCATCATCTCTACCGCGCCTTCGCCCGCCTCGTCCACCAGAAAGCCCATCTTGTGAATGCCCACGCCGTGCTCGCCGGTGCAGGTGCCTTGCATGCTCAGCGCACGGGCGACGAGCTGGTGGTTCAGCCGCTCGGCCGTCTCGCGCTCTTCGGGGATGCTCGGGTCCAGCAGGTAGCCGAAGTGGAAGTTGCCGTCGCCCACGTGGCCGACCAGAAAGTAGGGGATGCCGCTGGCGTCGGCCTCGGCGACCGAATCGAGCAGGCAGTCGGCCAGGCGCGAGATGGGCACGCAGGTGTCGGTGCTGATGGCCTTGCAGCCCGGACGGCTCTGCACGGCGGCGAAGTAGGCGTTGTGCCGCGCCGTCCACAGGCGCGTGCGCTCCTCGGGCGTGGTGGCCCATTCAAACGCGTTGCCGCCCCAGTCCTGGGCGATCTGCTGCACGGTTTCGGCCTGCTCCTGCACGCCGGCGGGCGAGCCGTGGAATTCCATGAGCAGCATGGGCTCCTCGCGCAGGGCGAGCTTGCTGTGGGCGTTGACCACGCGCACGCTGTTGGCGTCGATCAGCTCCACGCGGGCGATGGGCACGCCCAGCTGGATGGTCTGGATGACGGTGCGCACGGCCGCCTCGATGCTGGGGAAGGAGCAAATCGCCGCGCTCACCGCTTCGGGCAGCGGGTACAGGCGCACGGTCACCTCGGTGAAGATGCCCAGCGTGCCCTCGCTGCCCACCATCAGCCGCGTCAGGTCGTAGCCGGCGCTGCTTTTCCTCGCGCGCGTGCCGGTGCGGATGGCCTCGCCGCTGGCGGTGACGACTTCCAGCGCCAGCACGTTCTCGCGCATGGTGCCGTAGCGCACGGCGTTGGTGCCGGAGGCGCGCGTGGCGGCCATGCCGCCGATGCTGGCGTCCGCGCCCGGGTCGATGGGGAAGAACAGCCCGGTGTGCTTGACGGCTTCGTTGAGCTGCTTGCGCGTGATGCCCGGCTGCACGGTGACGGTCAGGTCGTCGGCGTCGATGGACAGCACGCGGTTCATGCGGCTCACGTCCAGGCTGATGCCGCCCTGCACGGCCAGCAGGTGGCCTTCCAGCGACGAGCCGGCGCCGTAGGGGATGACCGGCACCCCGTGGCTGGAGGCCAGGCGCACGGCGTCCTGCACGTCCTGCGTGCTTTCGGCGAAAACGACGGCGGCCGGCGGCGGGGCGCTGATGGAGCCCTCGTCGCGCCCGTGCTGCTCACGCACCGCCGCGGCGACCGAGTACTGGGCGCCGAAGCGCGCGGCCAGCGCCTGCAGCAGGGCAGGGGGGGTGTCGCGCGGGGGCTGCAGGTGGTGGGCGGAGGTGGGCGCGTTCATGGCAGGCTCCTGGCGGCAGGGGAAAAGAGCCTTCCATTCTAGGATGGGGGGTGGCGCCCGGCCGGGGCGAAAAAAGCCCCGCCCGCGCCCTGGAGTACAGCGCAGGCGGGGCCGGGCATTCAGCCGGGTGTCAGGGCTTGGCGCCGGCCTCGAACTCGGCGCGCGACAGGCTGCCGTTGTGGTCCTTGTCCAGCTGCTTGAAGCGGTTGCCGATGGCGGGCAGCTGGGCGGCCTCGGCGGCGCTCAGCTGGCCGTCGCGGTTGGTGTCGGCGCGCTCGAAGGCGCTGGCGGTGGGTGAGCCGGCAGAGGCCGGGCCGATGGTGGGTTGGGCCGCGGGGGCGCTGGGGCCGATCTGGTATTTCGGCTGGGCGGAAGGCGCCGAGGCGGGCTGCTGGGCCTGCGCCAGTGCGCCTCCCATGCTCAGCGCTGCAAACAGCATCACGCTGCGGGCATCGAAGGAGGGGAGGTGTCGTCGTGTCGTCTGAGGCATCGATGCGATCTCCGGAGAGAAAGAGTGGAACAAGGCTTCATTGCATCGCAGCATGCGTTGCCGGGGCCAGCACTTTTGCCCGCTGTTTCCCCTGTCGCCAATGGCCCGGGAACTTGTAACGCACAATGCCCCGCTGCCTCTGACGCACAGGAAGGACAACGCACATGGGTAACCGACTGACACAGATAGCCACCCGCACCGGTGACGACGGCACGACCGGGCTGGGCAACAACACCCGCGTGTCCAAGAACAGCGGACGCCCGCACGCCATGGGCGACGTGGACGAGCTCAACTCGCACATCGGTCTGCTGCTGTGCGAGCCGTTGCCGCAGGACGTGCGCGAGCTGCTGATCGACGTGCAGCACCAGCTGTTCAACCTGGGGGGCGAGCTGTCCATCCCCGGCTTCACGCTGCTCAAGGACGATGCGCTGGCCCAGCTGGACCAGCAACTTGCGCACTACAACGCCCAGCTGCCGCGCCTGCAGGAATTCATCCTGCCCGCCGGCACCCGCGCCGCCGCGCAGGCCCACGTGTGCCGCACCGTGGCGCGCCGCGCCGAGCGCGCCGTGGTGGCGCTGCAGGAGGCCGAGGACATGCGCGCCGCCCCGCGCCAGTACCTGAACCGCCTGTCCGACCTGCTGTTCGTGCTGTCGCGCGTGCTCAACCGCATGGATGGCGGCGACGACGTGTACTGGAAGAGCGAGCGCCTGGCGCGGCAGAGTGCTACTGAATAGATAGCTGTCAGCGCTTGCTGGATAAGCGCCAGAGGCCAAAAACGCTCAAAAATCTGGCAACGCCAGCATAGGCGCTTACTCACCCCAGCAGAGGCCGTGGGTCCGGCTGCGCCGGCCCAGTGGCGTCGTCCCCCTGCGCGCGAAGTGCGCCAGAGAAGGGGGAAGCGGCGTAAGCCGCTCAGGGGGTTGGTTTGAGCACTGCCATGGTGATGCGCGACACGCATGTCGACTCGCCCGCGTCGTTGACCATCTCGATCTGCCAGACCTGCGTGGTGCGCCCGCGGTGCAACGGGCGGGCCGTGCCCGTCACCCAGCCGCTGGTGGCCGCGCGCAGGTGGTTGGCGTTGATCTCCAGGCCTACCGCGCGGTGGCCCGGCGGGCAGGAGCAGGCCGCACCGATCGAGCCCATGGTCTCGGCCAGCACCACGCTCACGCCGCCATGCAGCAGGCCATAGGGCTGGCGTGTGCGCTCGTCCACCGGCACGCGGGCGCGCAGCCAGTCCTCTCCCACCTCCAGGAACTCGATGCCCAGGTGCGACACGGCGGTGTTGGCGCCCATGGCGTTGAGCTGTTCGACGGTGATGGGCTGGGTCCAGAGAGTCGTCATGGCGTGAGTAGCGTAAGAAAAAAGGCACAAAGGGAGGGGCCGGGGGCTCCGTAGAATCCGCCCACCCGCGCCACGCCCGTGGGCGTCCATTATTGGCGGCGGCTGTCCACCCGCTGTCGCGCGCGCAACAATGGCCCCGGCGCCGTCGCTGCATGCTGCGCGGCCACGGCGCTTGCGCCTTTTTCTTCCTTCCTGCTCGTTCTTTTCGCCATGCAACGTCGTCAATTCGTCTCCCTCGCCTGCCGTACCGGCGCCGCCATGGCCGCCGCGCCCGCATTCCTGCCCAGCGCCCACGCGCAGGATGCGCCGGGCGTCACCGCGCGCAGCATCACCATCGGCTGCTCGGCACCGGTGACCGGGCCGCTGCTGGGCTTTGGCAACGAGATCCAGCAGGGCGCGGGCGCGGCCATCGCGCAGGTCAACGCGCGCGGCGGCGTGCACGGGCGCAACGTGCAGCTGCAGCTGGTGGACGACGGCTATGTGCCCGAGCGCACGCTGGCCAACGTCAAGCAGATCATTGCCCAGGGCAGTGCGCTGGCCCTGCTGTCGTGTGTGGGCACGCCCAACAACACGGCCATCCTGCCGGTGGTGGAGGAGGGCGGCATTCCCCACGTCGCGCCCCTGACCGGCGCGGCCTCGCTGCGCAAGGGCATGCGCAACACCTTCCACGTGCGCGCCAGCTACACCGACGAGGTGCAGCGGCTGATCGAGCGCCTGACCGGCATGGGCCTGAAAGGCCTGGGCGTGGTCTACCTGGACAACGGCTACGGCCGCGAGCTGCTGGAGGTGGCCACCACCTCGATGGAAAAGCTGGGCGTGAAGCCGGCCGTGCAGGTGGCCGTCGCCACCGACGGCAAGAACCTGCCCGAGGTGCTCAAGGCCGTGGCCGCGGGCCGGCCCTCGGCCGTGCTGCTGGCCACGGCCGGTACGGTGTCGGTCAACCTGGTGCGCGGCCTGAAGGCCCAGGTGCCCGGCGTGCTGATGGCCTGCGTCAGCGTCACGCTGCCCGGCTCCAGCCTGCCCCAGCTGGGTGACGACGGCAGCGGCATCGCGCTGTCCATGATCGTGCCCGACCCGCACCGCGGCAAACTGCAACTGGTGCGCGACTACCAGAGCGCCATGCGCGCCCAGGGCCACAACGAGCTCTCGCAGGGCAGCCTGGAGGCCTATGTGAACGCCCGCGTGCTGCTGGAGGGCCTGGAGCGCGCCGGCAAGGATGTGACGCCGGCCAAGCTGCGCACGGCGCTGGCCGGCATCCGCCAGCTCGACCTGGGCGGCTTCGTGGTGGACTACGGCGGCCAACCGCCCTACGTGGGCTCGCGCTTCCTGGATCTGGGCGTGCTGGGCGCCACCGGCCGCTTCATCGCTTGATGGGGACACCCCCCTGAGCGGCTGCGCCGCTTTCCCCCGCTCTCGCATTGCTGCGCAATGCGGGCAGGGGGACGCAGCCGTCGCTGCGGGGTGGCCCTTGCTCGGCTTCCCGCGCCTGGGGCGCGCGGCGCCCAGGCCTCAGGGCCGCATGCTGCCCGTTTCCAGATAGCGCTGGTGCCACGACAGCGCCTCGGCCAGGCGGTGCGGTGTGTGCTGCGCGCCGCTTTGGCGCGCGCGGTCGAAGTAGTCCTGCAGCAGCGGCCGCCAGTCCGGGTGGGCGCAGCGGTCGATGATCAGCTGCGCGCGCTGGCGCGGGCTCAGGCCGCGCAGGTCAGCCAGGCCCTGCTCGGTAACGATGATCTGCGTGTCATGCTCCGTGTGGTCCACGTGCGAGACCATGGGCACGATGCACGAGATGGCCCCGCCCTTGGCCGTGGAGGGCGTGACGAAGAACGACAGGTAGCCGTTGCGCGCGAAGTCGCCCGAGCCGCCAATGCCGTTCATCATGGCGCTGCCCATGAGGTGGGTGGAGTTGATGTTGCCGTAGATGTCCGCCTCGATCATGGCATTCATGGCGATCACGCCCAGGCGCCGCACCAGCTCCGGGTGGTTGCTGATCTGCTGCGAGCGCAGCACGATGCGCTCGCGGTAGAAACCGATGTGGTCGGTGAACTCGCGCATCGCCTCCTGGCTCAGCGAGATCGCCGTGGCCGAGGCGGCGCGCATCTTGCCCGTGCGCAGCAGCTCCAGCATGCCGTCCTGCAGCACCTCTGAAAAGCCCAGCAGGTCCTCGAACGGGCCGTCCAGCAGCCCGGCCAGCACCGCGTTGGCCACGTTGCCTACGCCGGACTGCAGCGGCAGCATGTTGCGCGGCAGGCGGCCCTTCTTCACCTCGTGGTCCAGGAAGTCGATGATGTGCCCGGCAATGGCCCTGGAGTCCGCGTCCGGCTTGGCGAAGGCCGTGTGCCGGTCGGCGTGGTGCGTGGGCACCACGGCGATGACCTTGGCCGGGTCCACGCGCAGGTAGGGCTCGCCGATGCGCTCGGTGGCCTGCTCCAGGTGGATGGGCTTGCGCCGCGGCGGAATGGCCGTGCCGTAGTAGATGTCGTGCATGCCCTCCAGGCCGGCGGGCGGCAGGGTGTTGACCTCCAGGATCACGTGCTCGGCGATGTCCAGCCAGGTCTTGTTGTTGCCCACCGCCGCCGAGGGGATCAGGCGTCCGTCGGGCAGGATGCCCAGCACCTCGATCACCGCCACGTTCAAAGGCCCAAGAAAGCCGAACCAGGCCTGCTGCGCCACGTGCGACAGGTGCACGTCCACGTAATCGATCTCGCCGGCATTGATGCGCTCGCGGCAGGCCGGGTCGGACTGGAAGGGCAGGCGCTGGGCGATGCCGCCCACCTTGGCCAGGGCGCCGTCCAGCTCGGGCGCGGTGGAGGCACCCGTCCACAGGTTGACCTTGAAGGGCCGGCCGGCCGCGTGCTCGGCCTCGATGCGCGCGGCCAGGGCCTGGGGCACGCGCTTGGGGTGGCCCGAGCCGGTGAAGCCGCTCATGCCCAGCGTGGCGCCGGCGGGGATCAGCGCCGCGGCCTGGGCGGCGTCCATCACGCGGGCGGCCATGCCGGGATGCTGGATGCGCGCGGCCGCCATGGCCGCCATGGCTTCGAAGGAAACAGGAGGGGAGGAAGGGGCAGAAGAGGAAGAAGAAGGCACGCGGGCTCCAGGCATTCGCTCGAACGGAAGGAAGCGGCATCTTAGCCAGGGTTAACCCGGGTGCGGCGGTTGTATACGATCGCGCCCTCATGCCCGCCTCTCTCCTTGCCTGCCCCTCCTGCCGCCAGACCATGGAGCAGCACCGCTTCGCCTCCGGGCACAGCGGCGACCTGGTGCTGGACGTGTGCTTTGCCTGCCAGGGCCTGTGGTTCGATCCGCAGGAGAACACGCGCCTGGCACCGGCCTCGGTGCTGGCGCTGTTCAAGCTGCTGCACGAGCGCCGCGGCGAGACCAGCCGCCCCGTGGCCGAGCGCCTGGGCTGCCCGCGCTGCCGCCAGGCGCTGGTGCGCGGCTACGACATGGCGCAAAGCGGGCGCTACGTCACCTACCGCTGCCCGCAGCGGCACGGGCGCTTCGGCACCTTCGGCGCCTTCATGGTGGAAAAGGGCTTCGTGCGCCATCTCACCAGCCTGGAGATCGAGGCCCTGGCGCAGCGCCTGGGCACCATCGCCTGCACGGCCTGCGGCGGCACGGTGGACATCCGCCGCGACCACGCCTGCCCCTGGTGCCGCTCGGCCCTGTCGCTGCTGGACCCGCAGGCGGTGCAGCAGGCGCTGTCGCGCTACGGCCAGGCGGCGAGCAACGCCGCGCCGGCCGGCGCCGGCCAGGCAGGCTCGCCCGAGCAACTGGCCGATGCCCTCATCGCCCTGGAGCGCAACCGCTCGCGCGAGGAGCGCGAACGCCAGCGCCAGCGGCTGGAGGGCGGCGGCAACGACCAGTTCGACCTGCTGAGCGCGGGCATCGAGCTGGTCTGGTCATGGTTCAGGCGCTGACTTTTGCTACTGAAAATATAGCTGCTTGCGCATGACCAGGGCGGGCTGTAGCTCGATTTCATGCAAATCGTGCCCGCCGCCACCCGGCGCGGTGCTGGGCAAACTGCCTACAGGGTCAGGGGAAGACTGTCCACGGGCCATTCCTGGTGTTCAGAAACACTAGAAGCATCACTAGCGACAGTTGAGGGGACGGCCCAAGGCTCTGCCGACAGCGCTGATCGAAGGCATGCCGGATCGGGCCAGGCAAGTTCATCCACCACCACCTTTTGCAGGAAAGCACACCATGTTGAAGACCGCCATCAAGACTCTCTCCCTGACCGCCGCCCTGGCCCTGTCCGCCACGGGTGTCTGGGCCCAGACCAACAGCACCTCGCCCAATAGCGACACCACGCCTCCGGTGGCGCCGTCGCCGCAGGGTAACTCTCCCGCACCCCAGGTCAGCAACAGCCAGGCCGCGATGGGCAACAGCGGCGCGACGGGCACGAACAACGGTGCCAATGCCAACACCGGTGCCAGCTCCATGAACTCCACCACCGGCAACAACACGGGCATGAGCGGCAACCAGCAGGCCGGCATGAATGACACCTCCAACAACCGCTCCGGCATGCGCGCAGCCCGCGCCGATCGCAACTAAGCATCTGCGCTCCCAGCCCCCGGATGCGCCATGGCTTCGCAAAAGGCGCATCCTGGCGGGCATGTACCCCCTCTTCCGTCCGTTTGAACCTTCCATGGCGCATCCGCCCCGACATGCCCGCGCAGCCCTGATGGCCGCAGCGTTGGGCGTCGCATTGGCCTGTGGCCTGCCGGCAGCTGCTGCTTCGGAGCACGGCCAGCAGCGCCACGGCCCCGCCCTGTCCGGCGAGGCGCGCGAGGTGCTCGACTGGGTGCGCGCCAGCGGCAACAACGCCGAGCTGCCCTTTGCGCTGGTGGACAAACGCTCTGCCGCCGTGCACGTCTTCGACGCCGAGGGCGCCTGGCAAGGCTCGTCTGTCGTGCTGCTGGGCCTGGCCCGTGGGGACCGTTCGGTGCCTGGCATCGGCGAGCGCCCCATGGCACAAATCGCGCCGCACGAGCGCACCACGCCGGCGGGCCGGTTCGTCAGCGAACCGGGCCAGAACCTGAAGGGCGAGGACATCGTCTGGGTCGACTACGACGATGCCATTTCCATGCACCGTGTGCGGGCCACCAAGGCTTCGGAGCGCCGGCTGCAGCGCCTGGCCAGCGCCACCATCAGCGACAACCGCATCTCCTACGGCTGCATCAACGTGCCGGTGGCGTTCTACGACCGCCTCGTCGCGCCCACGTTCGGGCAGCACGCCGGCGTGGTCTACGTGCTGCCCGAGACGCAGCCGGCGGCCGCGTTCTTCGGCTTCAGTCCCGCGACCGCGGCGCGCTGAGCAGGGCCGCCGGCTCGCCGCGCGACAGCAGCGCGTTGAGCAAGATGGCGCCGAAGGTGGCGGTGCCGATGCCGCCCAGGGCGAACTCGCCGAACTTCAGCGTGAACTCACCCGTGCCCAGGATCAGCGTGATGGCGGCCACCAGCAGGTTGCTGCTGCGCGAGAAATCCACCTTGTTGTCCACCCAGATCTTGGCGCCGGCAATGGCGATCAGGCCGAACACCACGATGGACACGCCGCCCATCACCGGCAGCGGAATGGCCTGGATCAGCGCGCCGAACTTCGGGGAAAAGCCCAGCAGCACGGCGATCAGCGCCGCCACCAGGAACACCGCTGTGGAGTAGATGCGCGTGGCCGCCATCACGCCGATGTTCTCGGCGTAGGTCGTCACGCCCGTGCCACCGGCGGCGCCGCTGACCATGGTGGCCACGCCGTCGCCGATGAAGGCCCGACCCATGTACTGGTCCAGGTTCTTGCCGGTCATGGCCGTGACGGCCTTGATGTGGCCCAGGTTCTCGGCCACCAGGATGATGACCACCGGCACGATCAGCAGCATGGCCGGCGCGCTGAACACCGGCGCGTGCAGCTGCGGCAGGCCCAGCCACGGCGCGGCGGCCACGCCCGACAGGTCCACCGGCTTGCCCAGCCCCAGGCCGTTGGTCAGCAGTGCGTAGGCGATGCTGGCCAGGATCAGGCCCACCAGGATCAGCAGGCGCTGCACCATGCCGCGCGTGAACACCGCCACCAGCGCTACGCAGACGAAGGTCAGCGCCTGCATCCAGGCCTCGAAGTTGTTGGCTGCCATGTTCTTGATGGGCACGCCGGCCAGGTTCAGGCCGATCACGGCCACCACCGCGCCGGTGACCACCGGCGGCATGAAGCGCTCGATCCAGCCGGTGCCGATCAGGTGCACTACCACGCCCACCAGGGCATACACCGCGCCGCAGGCGATGATGCCGCCCAGCGCCACGCCGATGTTGGCATTCGGCCCCGTGCCGGCATAGGCCGTGGCCGCGATGACCACGCCGATGAAGGCGAACGACGAGCCCAGGTAGCTGGGCACCTTGCCGCCGGTGATGAGAAAGAAGATCAGCGTGCCGATGCCGCTCATGAGCACGGCGAGGTTGGGGTCGAACCCCATCAGGATGGGCGCCAGTACCGTGGAGCCGAACATCGCGATGACGTGCTGCACGCCCATCAGCCCGGTCTGCGGCCAGGGCAGCCGCTCATCCGGACCTATGACCCCACCGGCGTGCAGCACCTCGGCGCCGCGCTCCTGCCATTGAAACCACCCCATAGCGTTGTTCTCCTGCCTGAAAAAGGTGGGGCGATGGTAGAGGGTTTGGTGCCCGGTTGTAAGTTTTAGGCAAAAAACGGCCGCAGCGCTTGACTGGCAAGCGCTGACAGCTATCAATAAGTGAGTGAAAGGCGGCCGCTCAGTGCCTGGGCTGCGCCGCCTGCGCGCGCCGCGCCTGCTTGGTGGCGTACATCGCTTGGTCGGCCGCGCGCAGCGCCTGCTGCGCCGTCATGGCGCCGGGGTCCACGGCCACCGCGCCCACGCTGGCGCCGGCGTAGTCGATGCGCAGGTCATCGGCCTCGAACGGCCCGACCGTGGCTGTGGCGATGCGCCGCGCGAAGGCCTGCACGGCGGCCGGCACGGCTTCGCCGGGTGCGGGGCCCGGGCCCAGCACCACGAACTCGTCGCCGCCGTGGCGCGCCGCCAGGTCCTGCGCCCGCAGCGCGCCCTGCAGGCGGCGCGCGGTGTGCACCAGAAACAGGTCGCCCATCTCGTGGCCGTGGACGTCGTTGATGGCCTTGAAGCCGTCCAGATCCACGAAGGCCACCAGCACCGTGGTGTGCTGGCGCTGGCCCTGGGCCAGCTGGCGCGCCAGGGCCTGCTCCAGCGCGCGGCGGTTGGGCAGGCCGGTCAGGGCGTCAGTGCTGGCAAAGCGCTCCAGGTGGCTGTTGGCCTGCATCAGTTCGTGCACCAGCTGCTCGCGTTCCACCTGCTGGGCGATCAGCCGGGCGAACAGCGCCAGCGTGTGCTGCGCCGCCGGCGCCATGGCTTGGCGGCTGGCGCTGGCCGCGCACAGCGTGCCGTACAGCCGCTCGTCCGACAGGCGCACCGGGGCGCTGGCGTAGGTCTGTATGCCCAGCGCCGCGGCAGCCTCCGAGTCGCCCCAGCAGGAGGCCACGTCCTCGGTCACGGGCCGGCCCTCGTCCAGCGCCCGCTTGCACAGCGTGTCGTGCCAGGGCACCGTCAGACCCTCGGGGATCTCCAGCGCGTGCTGCTGCGTGTTGCGCGCGTACAGCACGTGCTGCTGGCCGGCCTGCAGGTCGATGGTGGTGAGGTAGGTGGACTCCAGCCCCGTCACGTCCTGCAGCAGCTGCAGCAGCGGGCGGGTCAGTTCTTCCAGCGTGTGCGCGCGGGTGAGCGACTGGGCGAGCTGTTCGACGACGGCGGTCATGGCGCGGGATTATCGGCCGCGCCCTGCCGCGGGCCAGGCCGGGCGTCGCCCGGTGAGCTGGCTGACGATCAGCGCCTGCAGCGGCGCCAGGACGCGCGCGCCGGACAGCACCGCGCGGCGCGCCAGGCGCGGCAGCGCGCGGGTGTCGGTGTACAGCCGCACCACGGCGTTGGTGCCCTCGAACAGCGGCCAGGCGTGCAGGTGGTGGGCGCGGGCATAGCGGGCCAGCACGCGGGCTGCGCCGATGTCCTCGCCGCGCTCGCGCGCCTCGGCCAGCACCCGGGTCAGCGTGGCCACGCCGGACAGGCCCAGGTTGTAGCCGTGCGCCGTCACCGGGTGCATGCCCACGGCGGCGTCGCCCAGCAGGGCGCAGCGGGCGGCGGCAAAGCGCTGGGCGTAGACGGCAATCAACGGGTAGGCGTGACGCTCGCCCACCAGCTGCATGGCGCCCAGGCGGTGGCCGAACTGCTCGGCCACGCTGTCGGCGAAGGCCTGCGCCGGCAGCTGCAGCAGGGCCTGGGCCTGGGCGCTGTCGGCCGTGACCACGGCCGAGCACAGCGGCGCGCCGTCGGCCGGGTCGGCCGGCAGCGGCAGGATGGCCAGCGTGCGCTGGTAGCCAAAGCACTCGTGCGCCACCTCGCCGTGCGGCCGCTCGCAGCGCAGGCGGCAGACGATCACGGTGCGGCCGAAGTCCGTCATGGCCGCGCCGATGCCCAGCTGGCGCCGCGTGGCCGACAGCCGGCTGTCGGCGGCCACCACCAGCGGGGCGGTCAGGCGCTGCACGGGTGCCTGGGGCTGGTCCGCCAGGGTGTATTCGACGCTGGCCTGCGCCGCCGCGGCGGCCACGCGCAGCACGCGCGCGCCGGGCACCACGCGCACCAGTGGCGTGGTGCTGGCCACCTCCCAGGCGCTGCGGCGCAGGGCGTGGTTGGGCACGATCCAGCCCAGGTGGTCCACGCCCGTGCCGCCGGCGTGCAGGTCCAGAGCGCCGCGCCGGCCCACGGGGCCGTCGTGCACCTGGGCGGCGCGCAGCAGTCCGACCTCGTGCGCGGCCAGACGCTGCCAGCTGTCCAGGCGCGAGAGCAGGGCCACGCTGGGGTGGGTGAGGGCGATCTCGCGCCCGTCCGGCGCGGGCGCGGCCAGTTGCTCGCGGGCCTGCAGCTCCAGCACCGTGGCGCGCAGGCCGGCCTGGCCAAGGCTGGCCGCCAGCGACAGCCCGGCCGGGCCGCCGCCCACGATGAGCACGTCGCAGTCGGGGGGCGTAGGGGAAGGATTCGGGTCGGTCATGGCAGCAGGCAAGCAAGCGGGGCAGGAAGAAGGGCGGCGCCTGGGCGCCATTGTCCGCAGCGGGGCGCGCCCCGCCTTGGCCTGGGTCAAGAGGCGCGGCCGGGTGCGGCCTCTTCCTACGCTGCCGTTTCAGGGCCGTCGGTAGAGTGAAAAGCCTTGCAACTGCCGAGCAAAGGAGCTGACATGCGCGTGGATCTGTACCGCCGAGCCGAAGCCGAGGGGCGCTTTTCCCACCTGGTTGTGCCGGAAGGCCGCCCCATCCCCCAGGAGGCCATCAACACCGACTGGAACTGCGAGGCACGCGGCACGGAGATGGACGAGACCCAGGCGCACTGGGATCGCTACGGCATCCCCGAGCCCGGCCGCCAGCTGAGCGAGAAGGGCTACGCCATCACCAGCGTGGACGAGCAGCCGCGGCGCTGAGCCCCTGTCGCCAACTGCGCAGCGCGCCTGCCATGCAGGCGCTACGCTGGCGCCATGGAGACAACGACCAGCACCCCCCACGCTTCGCGGGCAGCTACGCCCCGCGTCCCGCAGATCCGCCGCTACCAGGCGTGGCTTCAAGCCCGTCACGGCCTGGCCTTCGATGACTACGACGCCCTGTGGCGCTGGTCGGTAACCGAGCTGGACGCGTTCTGGCAGAGCATCTGGGACTATTTCGACATCCAGTCGCCCACACCGCACAGCGCGGTGCTGGCGTGCAACGTCATGCCGGGCGCGCAGTGGTTCCCTGGGGCACAGGTGAACTACGCACGCCAAGTGCTGCGCCATGTGGAGCCGGCCCATGCCGCCGGCCAGCCGGCGCTGATCGCCCGGGGCGAAGGCGGCCGCCAGAGCGAGCTGTCCTGGCCCGAGCTGCGCCGCCAGGTCGCCGCGCTGGCCCTGCATCTGCGAGCGCAGGGCGTGCAGCCGGGCGACCGGGTGGCCGCCTATCTGCCCAACATTCCCGAGACCATCGTCGCCTTCCTGGCCTGCGCCAGCGTCGGCGCAGTGTGGAGCGTGTGCGCCCCCGACATGGGCACCAGCGCCGTACTGGACCGCTTCCGGCAGATCGAGCCCAAGGTGCTGCTGGCCGTGGACGGCGTGGCCTACGGCGGCCGCGCTCTGGACCGCACGGGCGTGCTGGCCGAGCTGCGCGAACAGCTGCCCAGCGTGCGCCACGTGGTGCTGGTAAACCACCTGGATGCATCAAAAACCATAGCTGGTTGCGCAAACTGGACAAGCGTCACAGCCCGAAATGACCATGAAGTGGCCGACTTCGAGCCGCTGTGGCTGCCCTTCGACCATCCGCTGTGGATCGTCTACTCCAGCGGCACCACCGGCCTGCCCAAGCCCATCGTGCACGGCCACGGCGGCATGGTGCTGGTCATGCTGCAGCTGGGCACGCTGCACAACGACATCGGCTGCAGCTACGACCCTTTGAGCCTGGGCGAGCGCTTCCACTGGTACAGCACCACCGGTTGGATCATGTGGAATGCCCAGGTCGGCGGCCTCCTGGGCGGCACCACCTGCGTGCTGTACGACGGCAGCCCCGGCGGCAGCAAAGACCGGCCCGACTGGACCGTGCTGTGGCGCATGGCGGCCGAGACCGGCGTCACCTTCTTCGGCGCCGGCGCCGCCTTCTACGCCAACTGCATGAAGGCCGGCATCACGCCCGCGCAGTGCGGCGACCTGTCGGCCGTGCGCGCCCTGGGCAGCACCGGCTCGCCGCTGTCGGCCGAGGTGCAGCAGTGGGGCAGGGATTTCATGGCGGGCGCGGGCGTGCCCCAGGTCTGGTGGTGCAACATCTCTGGGGGGACGGATTTCGCGGGCGCCTTCATCGGCGGCAACCGCGAGCTGCCGCAGACCCCTGGCCGCATGCAGTGCCGCATGCTGGGCGCCGCCGTCGAGGCCTGGGACGACGGCGGCCAGCCGGTGCTGGACGCCGTGGGCGAGTTGGTGTGCACCCAGCCCATCCCCTCCATGCCCCTGTACCTGTGGGGCGACGAGGACGGGGCGCGCTACCACGCCAGCTACTTCGAGATGTACCCGCCCGGCCAGGGCCGGCGCCCCGGCGGCGGCGACCTGGGGCCCGAGGCCGGCAGCGTCTGGCGCCACGGCGACTGGATCGAGATCGGCTCGCCCGCCCACCCCGGCTGCGTCATCTATGGCCGCAGCGACGCCACCATCAACCGCCACGGCCTGCGCATGGGCACCAGCGAGATCTACAGCGCCGTCGAAGCCCTGCCCGAGGTGCTGGACAGCATGGTGGTAGACCTGGAATACCTGGGCCGAGACAGCTTCATGCCGCTGTTCGTGGTGCTGCGCGAAGGCAGCGCGCTGGACGAGGCCTTGAGCGAACGCATCCGCGCCGCCATCCGAAGCGCTTTGAGCCCGCGCTTCGTGCCCGACGCCATCGTGCAGGTGGCCGAGGTGCCACGCACCCTGAGCGGCAAGAAGCAGGAGCTGCCCATCAAGAAGCTGCTGCTGGGCCAGCCCCTGGAGCGCGTGGTCAACCGCGACGCCATGGCCAACCCGGGGTGCCTGGACTGGTACGTGACCTACGCCCAGCGGCGCGGGCAGGGCTGAAAGCGGCGCGCAACAACGCTACGGTGTCCGACAGCGCCCGCGCCGCCACGCACGGGACAATGCGCCATGGCTGCCACTCCCACACCCCCGCGCAAGCACTTTTCCATGATCCGCCAGTTCCAGCTGGCCGACTGGTTCACCCTGGGCAACGCCGTGTGCGGCGTGGGCGCGCTGTTCGCCGCCATGAGCTACCTGGAGACGGGCGACACGCGCCACGTGCACTTCGCGGCGGCGCTGGTGCTGGCGGCGCTGGTCTTCGACGTGCTGGACGGGCGCGTGGCCCGCTGGCGGCGCAAGTCCTCCGACCTGGGGCGCGAGCTGGACTCGCTGGCCGACGTCATCTCCTTCGGCGTGGCACCCGCGGTGCTGGCCTATGCCTGCGGCATGCAGGGGCTGTACGACCGCATCGTGCTGGCCTACTTCGTGGCCTGCGGCGTCTCGCGCCTGGCGCGCTACAACGTCACGGCCGAGGCGCTGTCGGGCGGCTCGCCGCTGGGCAAGGTCACGCACTTCGAGGGCACGCCGATTCCCACCTCCATCGTGCTGGTGGGCCTGCTGTCGCTGGCGGCCTGGCTGGGCGCCGTGCGGGAGAACCTGTGGCTGGGCTCCGTCACCCTGGGCGGCTTCACGCTGCACCCGCTGGTGCTGCTGTTCGCCCTGTCGGGCTCGCTCATGATCAGCCGCATCCGCATCCCCAAGCCGTAGCCAGCGGTTGCAAGCCGGCCGGGCGCCGGCGGTGTTTCGGGGGGGCCGCACGGTACACTTTGCGGCTTTGAGCAGTATCGCCCGCAAGGGGCAGTTTTTTCCCATGGCCGACGACACCGCGGGCCACGTCCGCAGCAGCATCGATCTCAAAAGCGCACAGCTGCCCGTGGTGGCGGTGGTGCTCAAAAGCACCGACACCCAGGTGCTGGCTGCCGAACTGGCGGCGCGGCTGCAGGACGAGCCCGGGTTCTTCGACAACGACCCGGTGCTGATCGACCTGGGCGCCGTCCAGGACGACCCCTCGCCCATCGACTTCCCCGCCCTGGTGACCGAGCTGCGCCGCTACCACGCGCGCCCGGTGGCCGTGCGCGGCGGCAGCAGCGCGCAGATGCAGGCCGCCCACGAGCAGGGCCTGATCGCCGCGCCCGAGGCCGCGCGCCCCGTGGCCCCCCCTGCTGCCGCCCCTGCCCCGCAGGAGCCGGCCCCGGCCGTGGTGCTGGAGGCTGCCGCGCCGTCGCCCGGGCCGGGCGCCGTGGTGGTGGACAAGCCCCTGCGCTCGGGCCAGCAGGTGTACGCGCGCGGCGCCGACCTGGTGGTGCTGGCCATGGTCAGCTTCGGCGCCGAGGTGATCGCCGACGGCAACGTGCACGTCTATGCGCCGCTGCGCGGGCGGGCGATTGCCGGCGCCCGCGGCGACACCAGCGCGCGCATCTTCAGCACCTGTCTGGAGCCGCAGCTGGTGTCCGTGGCCGGCATCTACCGCACCACCGAGACCGAACTGCCCGACAGCGTGCGCGGCAAGCCCGCCCAGGTGCGCCTGGAGGGCGAGAAGCTGCTGATCGAGCCCCTTTGACATCGCCCCCATCCCCATCCCCATCCACAACTTTCGCAGACCAACGCAAGGAAACCGCACACATGGCCAAGATCGTCGTCGTGACCTCCGGCAAAGGGGGGGTGGGTAAAACCACCACCAGCGCCGCGTTTGCCTCCGGCCTGGCCCTAAGCGGCCACAAAACCGCCGTCATCGACTTCGACGTGGGCCTGCGCAACCTGGACCTCATCATGGGCTGCGAGCGCCGCGTGGTGTATGACTTCATCAACGTTATCCAGGGCGAGGCCAACCTGCACCAGGCCCTCATCAAGGACAAGCAGTGCGAGAACCTGTTCATCCTGGCCGCCAGCCAGACGCGCGACAAGGACGCGCTGACGCTGGAAGGGGTGGAGAAGGTGCTCAAGGACCTGGCCGAGATGGGTTTTGAGTACATCGTCTGCGACTCGCCCGCCGGCATCGAGAGCGGCGCGCTGTACGCCATGCACTTCGCCGACGAGGCCATTCTGGTGACCAACCCGGAGGTGTCCTCGGTGCGCGACTCCGACCGCATCCTGGGCATGCTGTCGAGCAAGACGCGCCGCGCCATCCAGGGCGGCGAGGGCGTGCGCGAGCGGCTGCTCATCACCCGCTACAACCCGGCGCGGGTGCAGGACGGTCAGATGCTCAGCCTGGAGGACATCCAGGACATCCTGCGCATCCCGCTGATCGGCGTGATCCCCGAGTCCGAGGCCGTGCTGCAGGCCTCCAACCAAGGCCTGCCGGCCGTGCACCTGTCGGGCACCGACGTCTCCGATGCCTACAAGGACGTGGTGGCGCGATTCCTGGGCGAGGAACGCCCCCTGCGCTTCACCGAGGCGCAAAAGCCCGGTTTCTTCAAGCGCATCTTCGGCGGGAGGTAAGCCGTCATGTCCCTGCTATCGCTGTTTCTCGGAGAGAAGAAAAAGTCCGCTTCGGTCGCCAAGGAGCGGCTGCAGATCATCCTGGCGCACGAGCGCAGCGGGCGCGGCAACGCCCAGCCGGATTACCTGCCGGCGCTGCAGCGCGAACTGCTGGCGGTGATCTCCAAATACGTGAAGATCGATTCCAACGACCTGCGGGTGCACTTCGAGCGCCAGGAGAACCTGGAAGTGCTCGAAGTCAAGATCGAGCTGCCCGAGCCGGGCAAGTAAGTCGGTCCGACCGGTTATTTGTGCAGCGGGCGCGCGGCGCGCGCCGACAGGCTGCCCAGCGGGTGTTCGGTGTAGAACATGCCGCCGTGGTAGAGCAGGGGCGAGGCGCCTGCGCGATGGGCGCAGCGCTCCACCTGCCCCACGAAGATGGTGTGGTCGCCCTCCACGTACTGGCTGCGGTTGACGCACTCGAACACCGCTGCCGCTCCGGGCAGCAGCGGCACGCCGCCGCGGCCTTCGCCCCAGGGCACGCCGGCGAAACGGTCCACCCCGCGGGTGGCGAAGCGCTCGGCCAGCTCGCGCTGCTCCACCGCCAGCACGTGGATGGCATAGCGCTCGCAGCGGGTGAACAGCTCGTGCGTGGAGGTTTTGTGCGCCAGGCTCCACAGCACCAGCGGCGGGTGCAGCGACACCGAATTGAACGAACTGGCCGTCAGCCCCACGGGCTCGCCCCCGTTGCCGCGCGCCGTGACGATGGTCACGCCCGTGGCGAACATGCCCAGGGCGTTGCGGAACTCGCTGGCGGAAAACGACGGGGCGGCGGGAGAGGGGGGATGCAGGGAACTGGTCACGAGGCGCGCCGCGTGGGCGGGGACGGGCTGGCGTTGCCGGAGCCGCCTATTATGGTTCGTCGTCGCACCCTGCCCTGGGACTGAGTGTCGAATTGGCCTCCAACGCATGCCAGTCAAGCGCGAAAAGCTATAAAAATAAGAGCAAACTCCTGATGGGAGCGGCGGCCGCCGCCCGTTGCTGGCTGGGCGTGCACTGGCTCTGCCTATCGTTTTCCGAATGAGAGGTGATGAATAAATATCGCTTTTTATTTACGGTGGCCTTCCTAAACTGGTTTTCCAGATGCGCCTTGCGGCCCGCCGCGCGCAGACAACAAGTGACGGAAAAACCATCCAAGGAGACGACCAGCATGAAGCGATTGTTTGCAGCAGCGGCCACGGGTGCGGCCCTGGCCCTAGCCCCGGCGGCGCAGGCCGAGACGTGGACGGCCTACACCTATGGCCCGTCGGACACGATGACGACCACCAAGGGCCTGAAGACCATCCTGGATCGCATCACCGCGGAGACGGGGGGCGAATTGAAGTTCCGCCTGCGCCTGGGCGGCTCGCTGCCGATCCAGGCCAGCAACATCACCCAGGCCGTGGGCAACGGTTCCATCCAATTCGCCGAGGACGGCTTCTTCCTGGGCAACGTGAAGATCTCCAACATCCTGCGCCTGCCCATGCTGCTGCAGACGCCGCAGGAGTACGAGCTGGCGGCCAAGACGCTGCAGCCCTACATCGAGAAGGAATTCGCGGCGCAGGGCGTCATCGTCCTGGGTCGCTACATCTACCCGCACCAGACGGCGTACTCGGCCAAGCCGCTGACCAGCCTGGCCGACTTCAGCCAGCAAAAGATCCGCGTGACCTCGGCCGAGCAGTCGGAGATCATCACGCGCTTCGGCGGCATTCCGGTGTCGATGGGCACGCCCGAGGTCGCCTCGGCACTGCAGTCGGGCGCCATCGACGGCGCGCTCACGGCCAACTCCGGCGGCGGGCGGCTGTGGCGCGAGTCGCTCAACTTCAACTACCGTTTCCCGGTCAACTACTTCGACGGGCTGTACATCGTCAACAAGGCGCGCTTCGAGCGTCTCAAGCCCGAGGTGCAGCAAAAAATCCGTGCCATCGTGCAGGAGCTGGCCCCCGCCACCACCCGCGGTCTCTTTGCCGAGGAGGATGAGCTGGGCCGCGGCTTCGCGGAAGCCGGCATGAAGGTCTCGCCGGCGCAGCAGGCGGACATCGACAAGGCCACCGAGCTGATCCGCCCCTACTGGGACCAGTGGGCGCGCCAGCAGGGGCCGGAGGCGGTCGAGGCGCTGCAGAAGGTGCGTGCGGCGATCAACCGCTGACGCAAGGCCAAGCAACATGAATGTCTCCCCCGCCGCCCGCGGCCCGGCCGCCGGCCGGCTTGCGCGCACGCTGCTGCGCTCGGGCCAGGGCCTCATCGAGATCATGGTGGTGGCCATGGCCCTGCTGATCTGCGCCGAAGTGGTCTGTCGTGCCTTCCTGGGCTTTTCGCTCATGGTCACCGACGAGATTGCCGGCTACCTGCTGGTGGCACTCACCTTTCTGGGTATGCCCGTGACCATGGCGCGCGGCGCCCTGTTCCGGGTAGAGCTGGTGCTCAACCGCCTGCCGGCCCGCCTGCGCGCCTGGCTCGAGCTGGGGTTCAACCTGCTGTCGCTGGCGCTCACGCTGGTGCTGCTGCGCGAGTTGTGGCGCTTTGCCGTGGACTCATGGCAGCGCGGAGTGAGGGCGCCCACGGTGCTGGCCACGCCGCTGTACCTGCCGCAGGCGGTGATGGTGCTGGGCATGGGGGCGCTGGCCGGCGTGCTGGTCGTGCAGGTGGTGCGGGATGTGCGGCGCATCCGCACGGGAGCTGGCGATGAGTGAGATGGCGCAGATGGGCCTGATCGCGGCCGTGTTCGTGGTGCTGCTGGTGGGCGGCATGTGGATCCCCTTCGCCATCGCCCTGACCTCGGTGCTCTACATCCTGATGGCCAGCGGTTGGGCCGGCCTGCAGGGGCTGGGGCTGGTGTCCTGGGGCAGCACCTACAGCTTCACTCTCACGGCCATCCCGCTGTTCGTGCTCATGGCCGAGCTGATGCTCGAGAGCGGGCTGAGCCAGCGCGTGTATCGCGGCATGAGCTACCTGGTGCGCCCGCTGCCCGGCGGACTGCTGCAGACCAACGTGGCGGGCTGTGCGGCGTTCTCCGCCATCAGTGGCTCGTCCGTGGCGACGGCGGCGGCGGTCGGCTCCATCGCCATCCCGCAGCTGCGCAGCCGCGGCTACGACAACCCGCTGGCCGCGGGGACGCTGGTGGCCGGCGGCACGCTGGGCATCCTCATTCCGCCCAGCATCGCCATGATCATCTACGGCACCTTCACCGATACCTCGATCGCCAAGCTGTTCATGGCCGGCGTGGTGCCGGGGCTGCTGCTGTGCGGCCTGTTCATGCTGTACGTGGGCGTGCGCTGCCTGATCAACCCGCGCCTGGCGCCCCGGGGCGGTGGCGAGCACGCGAACACGTCCATGCGCGAGCTGGCCGGCGACGTGCTGCCCTTTTTCCTGCTCATCCTTCTGGTGCTGGGCGGTCTGTACCTGGGCTTCACCACGCCCACCGAGGCGGCCGGCGTGGGTGCGGTGCTGGCCTTCGCCATCTCCAAGATCTGGGGCGTTCTGGGCTGGAAGCAGCTGCGGGCGGCGCTGGAGAAGACCGTGATGGTCAGTGGCACCATCCTGTTCATCGTCTACGCCGCCTATCTGTTCTCCTATGCCATCGGCATGGTGGGTGTGACGGATGAGCTGGCGGACGGCCTTCAGCGCCTGGGCCTGAGCAGTGGCGAATTCCTGCTGCTGATCATCGTCTTCTACACGCTGCTGGGCATGCTGATGGACAGCATCGGCATGATCGTCATCACCGTGCCGCTGCTCTATCCGCTGGTGGTCGGCTACGGTTTCGACCCGGTGTGGTTCGGCGTGCTGCTGGTGGTGCTGATCGAGCTGGGCCAGGTCACGCCGCCCACCGGGCTCAACCTCTTCGTGGTCAAGAGCGTCTCGGGCTTCAGCCTGGGCGAGATCATCCGCGGCAGCATTCCCTTCTGCCTGCTGTTCTACGTGCTGATCGCGCTGCTCTACCTGTTTCCGGCCCTGGCGCTGTGGATGCCGCAGGGCCTGAAATAGCGCCAGGAGGCACCACCACCATGTTCAGCGCACCTCCCATCCTGCGGGCCGAGCAGATCGCCACACTGCCCGTGCACCTGCGCCGGCAGGGTCAGACCGCTCCCTGGCTGCAGGTGCAGCAGCGCGGCCGGCCGGCCCACAGCTTCATCGAAGGACCGGCCTTCGACGAGGCGGGTCGCCTGCTGTTCACCGACATTCCCTACGGCCGCATCTTCCGCATGCAGGCCGGCGGGCAGGTCGAGCTGGTCTTCGAGTACGACGGCGAGCCCAACGGTCTCAAGTCGCTGGCGCCGGGCCGCTGGCTGATCGCCGACCACAAGCACGGCATCCTGCTGCTGGACCTGGAGCAGGGCCGCGTCACGCCCCACTGCGACCGGCCGCTGCTGGAGCGCTTCAAGGGCGTCAACGACCTGTACCTGGCCGCCGACGGCACCCTGTACTTCACCGACCAGGGGCAGACAGGGCTGCACGACCCGACGGGCCGCGTCTACCAGCTGTCGCCCGACGGGCGGCTGCAGTGCCTGCTGGACAACGTGCCCAGCCCCAACGGCGTGGTGCTGGAGGCCTCCGGCGAGGCCCTGTTGGTGGCCGCCACCCGCGCCAACCAGGTCTGGCGGCTGCCGCTGCTGCTGGGCGGCGGGGTATCCAAGGTGGGAGCGTTTATCAATCTCTCGGGCGGCGTGGGGCCGGACGGCCTGGCCATCGGCCCGGACGGCTGCATCGCCGTGTGCCACCCGGGCCTGGCCTCGGTCTGGATCTTCTCGCGCCACGGCGAGCCGCTGTGGCGCGTGGTCTCGCCCGTCGGCCGCATGACCACCAATTGCGTCTTCGGCGGGCCCGACGGACGCACGCTCTACATCACCGAATCGGACACGGCCAGCATCGTGTCCGCCACGCTGCCCGTGCACACGGGCCCGTAAGCCCCCAAGGAGACCCTAGCCATGATTGCCGAGAAGGTCCTGCAGCATCCCTGCAACGTGCTGACTGAGGCCCAGCGCCTGCAGTTTTTCCGCGACGGCTTCCTGGTCGTCGAGAACTATGTCCCCGAGCCATGGCTGGAGCGCCTGCGCGCCGCCACGCGCGACCTGGTCGAACGCAGCCGCGCCGTCCGCGAGTCCGACGCGACCTTCATCCTGGAGGAAGGCCACAGCGCCGAGAGCCCGCGCCTGCACCGCGTCAGCAGCCCGCAGGACCACCACGAGGAGATGTGGGCCTTCATGCGCGACCCGGTCATGACCGACCTGGTGGCCGACGTGGTCGGGCCGGACGTGAAGTTCCACCACGCCAAGCTCAACGTCAAGTCAGGCAAGGGCAGCGGCGGCTTTGACTGGCACCAGGACATCCCCGCCTGGCCCCACACCGACTACAGCCCGGTCACCGTGGGCGTGTACATCAACGGCTGCCGGCCGGACCAGGGGCCGCTGTCCTTCCTGCCCGGCTCGCACAACGGGCCGCTGTACAGCATGTACGACGACGAGGGCAATTTTGTCGTGCGCATCCGCGAGGCGGACCTGGCCTGGGTCACCGAGGACATGGTGGCGCGCCCCACCGGCGGCCCCGGCACCACCGTGCTGCTGAACTGCCGCACCGTGCACGGCTCAAGCCCCAACCGCTCGGCCGATCCGCGGCTGCTGCTGCTGCCCGTGTATTCGTCGGCCGACTCCTTCCCCTACACCGCCAACCCCATCCCCAGCGTGCACCAGGGCGACGTGGTGCGCGGCCAGCCGGCGCGCCACGCCAGCTTTGACACCCGCAGCTGCGAGCTGCCGCCGGACTGGCGCTTTGGCTACAAGACCGTCTGGCAGCACAAGAAAAAGCCGGCCGGGTATTGAACGCCGGGCGCCCGCTCAGGCCGAGGCGCGCTGCGCCAGCACCGGCCGGGCGGCCTGCACGTCCTCGCCCAGGAAGCGGAAAGCCATGGCCGGGCGCTCGCCGCTGATCAGCTCCGCCAGGGCCTTGCCCGAGCCGGCCCCGTGCGTCCAGCCCAGCGTGCCGTGGCCGGCGTTGACCCACAGGCCGCGCAGCGGCGTCTGGCCGATGAAGGGAATGTTGGTCGGCGTGGCCGGGCGCAGGCCGCACCAGTACTGCGGGTTGCCCCCCTGCTCGGGCGTGCGCGTGTCGCACACGCCGGGCATGATTTCCTCGATGCGGCGCGACAGCATGTGGCAGCGCGCCCGCGCCACCGGGCTGTCCAGCGACAGGTCGAAGCCCGCCAGCTCGATGGTGCCGGCCACGCGCAGGTGGTTGCCCAGGCGGCTCATGGCGATCTTCTTGCCGTCGTCGATGGCCGAGACCATGGGCGCGGCCTCGGGCCTGAGGATGGGAAAGGTGGCGCTGTAGCCCTTGCCCGGGTAGATGGGCAGATCCACGCCCACGCCGCGCAGCAGCGGCGCGCTGTAGCTGCCGCAGGCGACGACGATGGCATCGGCCTGCAATATCTGGTCTTTTTGGCCTCCAGCGCCCGCCTGGCTTGCGCGGACAGCTACTGATTTGATAGTGTCACCGTCGCGCTGCAGGCCGCGCACCTCGTGCCCGTACAGGAACTGCACGCCCCGGTCCGCCGCCCGCTGCGCCAGCCGCTCGGTGAATACGCGGGCGTCGGCGCTCTCGTCGGTGCTGGTGAAGGTGCCGCCGGTGATGTGCTCGCGGTAGGGGCTGAAGGCCGGCTCGATGGCCAGCAGCTCGTCGCGGCTGACCAGGCGGCGCTGCACGCCGTATTGGCGCATCAGCTCCACGGCGGCGCCGGCTTCCTCGAAGGCTTTCTGATCGGTGTAGAAGTGGGCGATGCCGCGCTCCAGCCGGTGGCACTCGATGCCGGTGGCGCGGATCAGCTCCTTGTGCGCCGCGTGGCTGTAGGCGCCCAGGGCCACGATCTGCTGCACGTTGCGGGCGAAGGCCGCATCGTTGCACTGTGCCAGGAATTTCAAGCCCCAGCGCCACTGGTCCCAGTCCAGCTGCGGGCGAAACAGCAGCGGCGCCTCGTGGTCGAACATCCACTTGAGCGCCTTCCAGGGCGCCTGGCGATTGGCCCAGGGCTCGCAGTAGCTGACGGAGATCTGCGCCGCGTTGGCGTAGCTGGTCTCCAGGGCGGGGCCGGGCTGGCGGTCGACCACGGTGACCTCGTGACCGCGCTCGCGCAGGTGCCAGGCGGTGGAAATGCCGATGATGCCGGCGCCCAGGACGATGGTGTTCATGGCGCGCAGTGTCGGAGAAGGGCCGCGTAAACAAAAGCCTGATTAACCTTCTTCGAAATTCATCAGATGCGCTAATAATCCGCGGCCATGAGCACCTTCGACCCCGCCGCCCTGGAATGCCTGGCCGCCATCGTGGAGGAGGGCGGCTTCGAACGCGCCGCCCAGCGCCTGCACATCACCCAGTCCGCCGTCTCGCAGCGCCTGCGCGCGCTGGAGGCCCAGGTCGGCTCGGTGCTCATCGTGCGCAGCCGCCCGCTCAAGCCCACCAGCGCCGGGCAGCTGCTGCTCAAGCACACACGCCAGCTGCGCCTGCTGCGCGCCGACCTGGAGCGCGACCTGCAGGATCTGGCGCCCAGCGCGCGCGGCGGCGCCCGCGAGGACGAGCGCATCGCGATTGCCATCAACGCCGACAGCATCGCCACCTGGGCGCTGGACGCGCTGTCCGACCTGGTGCGCGAGCGGCTGCCGCTGGAGATCATTGCCGACGACCAGGACTTCACGCAGGAATGGCTGCGCTCCGGCCAGGTGCTGGGCTGCGTGACCACGCTCAAGGCCGCGCTGCGTGGCTGCCGCGTGCTGCCGCTGGGCGCCATGCACTACGTGGCCGTGGCCGCGCCTGCGTTCGCCGCGCGCTACCTGCCGCAGGGCCTGACCAGCCACAGCTTTCGCGACGTGCCCTTCGTCTCCTTCAACCGCAAGGACGACATGCAGACCGAGTTCATCATGCGCACCTTTGGCCTGAAGCGCGCGGCCGTCAGCCGGGTGTTCGTGCCCAGTTCCGAGGGCCAGGTGCGCGCCGTGGCCGCCGGCTGGGGCGTTGGCGTGGTGCCGGAGCTGCTGGCGCGCAGCTGGATCGCCGATGGCCGGCTGCTGGACCTGGCGCCCGGGCACTTTGTGGCGGTGCAGCTGTACTGGCATTCCTGGAACCTCCAGTCCGAGGTGCTGGACGCCCTGGCCGACGCCCTGACCGCCGGGGCCGCGCAGGCGCTGGTGCAGTAGCCGCCGCGCGCGCCGATGGCGCTGCGCCGCGTGGGGCTTCTGCGGGCATTCGGGCCGGCGCGCCACGGCGGCACTACCATGGTGCGATGAGCACCCCCCAAACCGCGCAGCCGCCCCGCCTGTCCTTCAAGGCGCAGATGCACCGCGCGCGCGAGGACGCCATCGTCGAGGCAGCCAGCCGCCTGCTGTGCGAGAAGGGCTTCGAAACCATGACGGTGGATGAAGTGGCCGCCGCCGTGGGCATCGCCAAGGCCAGCCTGTACAAGCACTTCGCCGGCAAGGACGATCTGTGCGCCGCCGCCATGGCGCACGGCATGCAGCAGCTGCAGGCCTTCGTGCACGGCCTGGCGCCCGAGCTGCCGGCGCTGGCACGGCTGCAGGCGCTGCTGCACTGGCAGCTGCAGTGGCAGCTGGGCCATGAGGTGACGCTGTGGCTGGCGCCGCGCCACTCGGCGCTGGCGCAGGCGCTGCGCGGCTGCGACGCCTACCAGCAGGCGCAGCAGTCCCTGCGCGCCACGCTGGTGGAGTGGATCGAGGCCGCCCAGGCCGCCGGCCAGCTGCGCGCCGACCTGCCGGCAGACGTTGCGCTGTGCGCCCTGCTGGCGCGCACCGCCGAGCCCATGGTGGCCCTGCTGCGCGAATGCGGCGCCTATGACAAGGAGCAGGTCATCGGCTGGGCCGTGCAGACCTGCCTGGATGGCCTGCGCTCGCGCTGAGCGTCAGAAAAAAGCTCAGGGAACCAGCAGCACCGGCACGCTGCACTTGGCCAGCACCTGCGTGCTGACCGAGCCCATGACCAGCTTGCCCAGGGCGCCGTGGCCGTGCGTGCCCATGATGATCAGGTCGAACTTGCCCGACTGGGCGACCTTGGCAATCGTCTCGCCGGCCGAGCCCACCTTGACCATGGCGCGTGCCTCCACGTCGTGGCGGGCGAGGAACTTGGACACCGTGGCCAGCACCTTCTCGCCCTCTTCCTGGTAGTACTTCTCGACCACCTCCTTGCCCAGGGCCGCGCGGGCGCGCGGGGGCAGCGGGGGCTGCACGGTCAGGGCCGTGTAGGTGTGCGAGGTGCCCAGCATCTCGTTGTGCGCGGCCAGGTAGGCCAGCATCTTCTTGGTGTAGGGACTGCCGTCCACGGCGAGCAGGATGTTCATGTGCTTGTTTCTCCCAAAGGTCCTCATGGGCGGCGCGGGCGCGCGCCACCTCCGCGGCGGATCATACGGTGAGCACGCAGTGCGGCTGGAACGTGCGCTGCTCGCCCTTGCCTCGGTATCCCAGCGGGTTGGCCACCACACGGCAGCGCCAGGGCGTGCCGTCGGCGCGCGTGCCGCTGGCCACGTAGTCGCTGGGGGCGTGCAGGTGGCCGTGCAGCCACAGGTCGGCGCTGGGCAGCAGCTCATCCAGGGCGTTGCAAAAGCCGGCAGTGCCGGGCGACAGGCCGTAGCGCGGGTCAGCGCTGCGCAGGCTGGGCGCGAAGTGCGTGACCACCACCGTGGGCCCGGCAAAGGGCTGGGCCAGCGCTTGGCGCAGCCAGGCCTGGCAGGCCAGGCCCTGCTCGCGCACGCTTGCAGCCAGGAAGGGCTGGCCGTGGCGCGTGCCGCCGGCCTTTTCCAGGTAGTAGTTGGCGGCGCGGAAGGCCTTGGTGCGCTGCTGCGCGCGCGCCGGGCCTTCGGGCAGGCCTTGCGCGTCCGCGATGGCGTCGAAGTCGCTCCACAGCGTGGTGCCGACGAAGCGCACGCCGTCCAGCACCAAGCTCTCGCGCTCCAGCCAGATCAGGCCCAGGCGCTCGCAGGTGGACCGCAGGCGCTCGTGCGTGGCGTCAAAGTCCAGCAGGTCGTACTCGTGGTTGCCGGGTACGAACAGCACCGGCGTCGGCCAGCCGCCGTACTGCGGCAGCGGCGAAAAGCGCGCCAGGCCGAAGTCGTCGTCATCCAGACGCGAGCCGCGCTGGTAGGAACCGACGTCGCCGGCCAGCACCAGCACGTCGGCACCCTGCGCTGGGCTGGCGGCGAACTGGGGCTGGGTTTCCAGGTGCAGGTCGGACAGCAGTTGGATGTTCACGTCGGCTCCGGTTCGTCGGGGGCGGTGGAGGTGGAAAAGGGCAGCGGCGTGCCGGCGCGGCGGGCGGCGCGCGCCAGCGTCTGCTGCAGCCAGCGGTGCGCCGGCTCGGCCTGGCGGCGGCGGTGCCACAGCGCGTCCACGTGCACGCTGGGCACGGCCATGGGCAGGGGGCGCCACACCAGCTCGCCGCCCAGGCTGGCCACGCCGACGAAGTGGCGCGGCAGCACGGTGAGCAGGTCGCTGGCGGCCACCACGCGCCCGGCGGTGAAGAACTGGTTGACGGTGAGCACGATGCGCCGCTCGCGCCCCAGGCCGGCCAGGGCCTGGTCGATGAAGCCGAAGGGCTTGCCGGAAAAGCTCACCAGCAGGTGGCGCGCGGCGCAGTAGGCGTCCAGGCTCAGAGGCGTGCGCGCCAGCGGGTGGTCGGCGCGCATGACGCAGACGTATTCGCCGTCGTACAGGCGCTGGCTGTCGAAGGCCACGGGCTGTTCGCTTTGCGCGCGCGCCGTCAGGTCGGCTATTGCCGCGGGAAAGTGCCCCACGGCCAGATCCACGCTGCCGTCCTCCAGCAGCCGGCGCGGGTCGCGCGTGGTCAGCGGCACCAGGCGCAGCGACACACCGGCGGCCTCGCGCTCCATGATTTCCACCAGCGGCGGGATCAGCGTGGCGCCGGTGGCGTCGGCCATGGCCAGCACGAAGCTGGTGTGGGCGCTCGCCGGCTCGAACTCGCCCGGTGCCAGCGCCTCCTGCAGCTGCGCCAGCGCCTGGCGCACGTCCGGCCACAGGCTGAGCGCGCGCGGCGTGGGCGCCACACCGGCGCCGCTGCGCACCAGTAGCTCGTCGCCCAGGGCGCGCCGTAGGCGGCGCAGCGCGTTGCTGACGGCCGGCTGGGTGAGCGCTAGCTTGTCGGCGGCGCGCGTCAGGTTGCGCTCGGCCATGACCTCGTCGAACACGCGCAGCAGGTTCAGGTCCAGCGTGCGGAAGTTGGGTGTCTGATTCATCATCACTGTGATGAATAGTCTAGATTCAAGATATAAAGTTGAATAAATCTAGGGAAAACCCTAGTATTGCGCCATGGCCCGCTTGAAACGACGACCGCGGGCCCATCAAGGAGTGGAAGATGATGACGAGTTTTGCATATACCCAAGGTTCTGCCGTGCACATGGGTGTGCAGCGTGTGGAAGAGGCAATGCAGGCCGTCAAGCACCTGCGGCTTGGCGGTGAAGGGCTGCGCGGCGCGTCCTCGCTGGTGCTGGCGGCCGTGGCTGCGGCTCTGATGGTGGTGGCCGCACAAATGATCGAGGCCTGGGCCGACGGCCACCTGCTGGCCGCCTGGATGGTGCTGTGGCTGGTGGCTTTCGCCTCGCTGGCGCTGCTGGCAGCCCCTGCGCGCCGCGTGGTGGGCCTGCTGCGCCAGGGCGCCCGCGGCTGGGCCGAGGCCCGCCGCCGCGCTCAGGAAGACGAGCGCACCTGGAACGCCGCCCTGCACGACGCCCGCCTCATGGCCGACCTGAGTCGCGCCATGAACGGCATCGCCGTGGACGACATGCGCCGCTACCGCTTCTGAGCGGATGCTGCAAAAAGGTGAGCTGCTTGCGCTGTCTGTATAAGGATTTGCAGGTCATTTGACTGTCAATCCATTGTCGGTCGAGCGCTGACAGCTCCTGTTTGCATAGCAACCCAACGCCCCCGCCGTAGCGATACGGCCGGGGCGTTGTGCGTTGTGAGCGCGGCGGCCGACGCTCACCGCACCGGCAGGAACTGCAAGAAGGTGCCGCCCGCCACCCCCTGGGCGTAGCCGATGACGGCGCGGCGGTATTTCTCGGTGGACACCTGGGCCAGCAGGTCCAGGCGCGCGATGATCTTGCCGAACTCGCGCTCGTAGCTCAGGTTGCGCTCGGCACCGTTGATCTCGTCGGCCAGCAGCAGCGGCGCGCCGCCGGCGCCGCGGCGCTGGGCCAGCATCCATACGGCGACCTCCAGGTTGCGCGCGGCGTTGTACAGGTGCTGCGCGTCCTGGCCGTCGAGCAGATAGAACTCGGTCTTGCCGCCGTGGGCGGTGATGAGCATGTCGGCCACGGCGTAGAGGAAGCCGGCCACGCGGTCGCCCTCGTAGCCCGGCGACAGGGCCAGCGCCAGCGCGTCGATGTCGCGGCGCTGCCCCAGCGCTGGCCAGCCGCTGCGCTGGAGGGTGGCGCTGCGCAGCCGCGCCACGGCCTGCTCGCGGCTGGCGGCGCCGCCCCGGCGCCACTCGGCGGGGTTGCGGCGGTAGAGCTTGTCGGCCAGGCGGTGCAGGGCCAGCAGGTTCTCGCGCATGGCCACGGTGGCCACGCGGTTCATGTCGGACTGGCCCCATTCCTGCACGCTGGCGCCGTCGCCCTGGACCTCGCCGCGGTGCGTGGGTGCGGGCGCGCCGCAGGCGGTCAGCAGCAGGGCAGCGGTGGCGGCAGCGAGAACGGGGCGGCGCGTGGGCATGCGGGCGAGCCTACCCGCAATGGGCGGCGGCACAAAAAATTTCTCGTGTCAAGCCCTGAGTGAAAATTGCCCAGGGCTTGAAACTCTATATGGGACGTTAGGTTAGCTCTGTTTCGGGCAGTTTGGATTGACTGCTGCGTTGTGGGCTAGGTGCCACATAAGAGCGACGAGGGAGAAAGCCGGGGCGCGTTGCATCGGGTACGTTTCCCAACAGCAGGCCGACTTGCCTTTCTCCATAGTAGCCCAACTGCCCCCCGGAACGACAAGGTCGTCAGGTCTGTTTCTGAGGGACGACCTTGGCGCTCGTTCCTTTCCTGAATCCACGATCCCCCGCCATGAATGCCTCCAGCATGTGCGGGATCAACTTCTCGACATCTACAACCTCGCCATACGCCTGCGCGTGCAGCGCGGCGTAGCGGTCGAGGTCGGCCTTCAAGCTGGCCGGACAAGCAAAGGTCAGCTTGACACTCTCGGTATTGGGCAGCGGCCCCAGCCGCAGCTTCTTGGTCGTGCTCATCGCATTGCCCCCCTGTTGAAGAAAAGCGGCTGGTACGGCCGCAGCACCAAATCGCGGTTGACGATGATGCGAACCGGCAGGCCCGGCCGTTCGGTCAGCGTCGGCTGGATGTTGATGTTGCGCCGGGTCATCTCCTGACCGACTTGGTTCACGCTGTCCTGCAAGCTGCCCTGTCCGGCGATGATGACGCGGTTGCCGTTCTGCCGGTTCTGTGGTGCGGCCAACTCGGCGCCTACGCCCAGCAGCGTGGTCAGCGCCGCGCCGGCAAAGACGCGATCCCAATGCCAATCGACCCCATCCTCCAGGCCGGCGTAGCCGGCCGGGTCGGTGCCTGCCAGATTGTCGAGCTTCAGCGAAGACGTGTCGGGCAGGATGATGCGGTTCCACACCACCTGCACGCGGCTCTGCCCATAGCTCACCTGGCTGTTGTACTTGCCCAGGATGCGCGAGCCCTGCGGGATCAGCAGGAACTTTCCCGCGGCCGAGTCGTAGACCGGCTCCGTCACCGTGCCGATCACGTCGCCCGGCAGGTCGGACTTGATGCCCGTCACCAGCGCGCCCGCGATCACCGTTCCGGCCATCACCTGGTAGGGCGAGGCCGGCATTTGCAGATTGCCGGAATTGCGAGTTTCCGTAGAACCGCCTTTCAGGAAAGCCTCTTTCTGGTCTTGCCGGTTTTGCACGGCAGTCGGGTCGGATGGCTGGGCCGCCGTCGAGGCTGGCCCAGCGGCGAGCGGGTCGAAGCCCGCCAAGGCGCCGCCCGGCACAGCCGTAGCGGCAGGCGCTGCGGCCTTGCCCTGCTGGCCCGCGCGGAAGAACACCGTCGAGGCCGCCGCAGCGTCGGCCTCCTTGCGCCGCGCATCCTCCGGGTCGTGGCCCGGCGGCGCATAGGTCGGTGTCACGGGCTGCTGAGACTTCACGATGGCCGGGCCAAGGTCGCCCGGCAACGGCGGCCCCAGCTCCGGCACCTTCGGCGGCAGCTTGGAATAGTCCGAAGGCAGGCCGTCCAACCCTTCGGACTTGGACACGCGATCCACGTTGTACAGCTCGGTCTGCTCGCCCGCATTGCGCCGATGCGGCTGCAACGACCAGATCGTGGCGCCGAGCACGGCGACCGACAGGCCGCCGGTGAGGATGGCCAACGTGCGCCGGTTCAGGCGCGTGACCGGGCGCGGCTGCGCGCGCAGCGCCATTGCCTCGGGCGCCACCTTGCCGGCCTGCGGCGCGGCATGGTCAGAAATGTCGTCCTGGCTCATGGTCAGTTCCTCCGCGTGCCATCCGTGCGTTCGATCCGCACCACGTCGCCCTTGTCCCCGCCCAGGCGCAGTTCGGCCGCGCCGAACAGCCGATCCACGATGTAGTACGGGGAGCGGAATCGGTAGTTCACCAACTGCCCGTCACCCTGCGCGCCGATCACGAACAGCGGCGGCAGCTCGCCCTGGGCAATGCCCGGCGGGAACTGGATGTAGACCTTCTCCCCGTCATCAAAAGCGCGCAGCGGCTTCCACGGCGGATTGCTGCCGCTGACCGCGTAGCGGAAACGGATCTTCTCCAGCGACAAGCCGGTATCGACCGGCGCAGCGGCGCTCGCTGCCTGCGCCTGGCGCTGCAGGGCCAGCATCTTGTCCTTGGGGTACTCCCAGGACACCGAGGCCATCCACGTCTTCTCGGTCGAGGTCAGCTCCAGCAGGTACGTCCGGCGGCTGGTCGTGATGACGAGATTGGTCTTCAGGCCCGAACGGATGGGCTTCACCATCACATTGACGCGCAGCGCATCGCCGCTGCCGCTCGATGTGTCACCCACGATCCAGCGCACGGTATCGCCAGCGGCGACCGTCACCAGTTCTTCGCCCGGCTGGAGCGCGATCACAGTCACGCGGCCCACGGCCGCATAGACCTGGTACAGTGCGCCATCAGTGAAGGGCCAGACCTGAATGGCATTGACGTAGCCCTCGCGCGTGGGCGCAATGCGCGCCTCGGCATTGGCGCGGGCTACGCGCACGGTTTCGTCGGCGGGCTCCGCCGCAGGCTTGGCGTCCGCTACAGGCTTCATCTGCGCCGGCATCGGCAACACCTCGGGCACGGTCACGACCTCCACCGGCTTCGGTGCCTCGGGCAGCGGCTGGGCCTGCACGGGCTCATCCAGCGAGATGACCGGCGGCGGCGTGCCTTGCGTGGCGCAGCCTGCAAACAAGACGCTTGTTGCCAGCAGGATCAGCGGCAAAACGGATTTACGGAAATACGGATTCATGGCTTGGCTCCTTCGGATGAATCGAGTTCGCGGCTCCACGACAGGCCGTTGACGTAGATGCCCAAGGGGTTCTTGCGCAGCCGCTGCTCGGTGCGCGGGGTCTGCTGCACGATGGAAATCACCGCGTTCCAGCGTTCGGTGCGATCCAGTGCGCCGTTGACGTAGCGCGTCTCCGTCCAGCGCACGTTGAACGACGTGTCGCTGGCGCGGGTCACGGAAGTGATCTGCACCGTCACCGACTCCTTGCCGATGCGCGCGAACGGGTCGTTCATGCGGGCGTAGTCGTTGAGCACCACGGCGCCCTTGTCGGTGGTGTAGTTGTAGGCATCGAGCCAGTTCTGCCGCACCACGATGGGGTCGATGGACAGCGAACGCACCAGGCCGATGACGCGGCCCAGGTGGTAGGCCACCTGGGCATCGCTGGGCCGGTACGGCGTGGCGGCTTCGCCCACGGTACGCACCTGCCCAGCCTGATCGACCTCGATCACATAGGGCGTGACGATGGACTGCGCCGAGCGCCAGACCAGGCCACCGGCCATCAGCAGCGCGAGCGCGAGGCAGCCGAAGGCCATCAAGCGCCAGTTCTTCGCCTGCACGCGCGGCGAGCCGATGCGCTCGTCCCACACCTGGCCGGCGGCTTGGTACGGCGTGGCTGGCTGCGGCGTGTCGGCGTAGCGCACTTGGGGTCTTTTGAATCGCATGGTTCGTCTCCTTATGAATCGGAATCGCGCAGGCTCGGGCCTTGGCTGGAGCTGCCGCCATCGCCACCGCGCAGCGTGTGGGCGGCGGTGGTCGCGGCGTGGGTGAGTTGCTGCCTGCGGTGCAGGCGTTTGGCCCAGGCGGGCTGTTCGGCAGCGGCAGGCGCTGCGGAATCGGCTGCGCCCTGCGGGCCGCCAGACGCGGCGGCGTCATCGGGCCGGAAGGCGGCAGCGACACGCTCCTTCATCGAGCGTGCGCCATCGGCAACCTTCTGCCCGGCGGCTTGCGCGCCGGTCTTGGCGACATTGCCCACGCCGGCGGCGGCGCCCTTGAGGCCGCCGCCCGCCGAAGCCGAGCCGGCCTGATATGCCGACTTGGCACTGCCGGCGGTCGATGCCATCGCGCGAGCACCGCTGCCGGCCAGCTTGGCCGCAGCCGGGGCCATGCGTGCGCCGGCTGCGACGGCGCCACCGACGCCCGTGGCCGCTGCGCCCACGGCAACCGCAGCGCCGGCCGCGCCCAGCGCGGCACCGGCCATCGCGCCCGCGCCAAGCTGCGGGCCACCTGAAACCAACCCGGTCGCAATACCCGGCCCGAAGATGCCCAGCGCCAGCAGGGTCAGCGAGGCCAGCATGACGACGACCGAATGGTCGATGGACGGCTCGGCTGGCTGCACCTGGAACTCGGCGAACAGGCCCGAGCCGATGCCCACGATGATGGCCAGCACCAACACCTTGATGCCCGACGACACCACGTTGCCCAAGACCTTTTCAGCGAGGAACGCGGTCTTGTTCCAGAGCGCGAACGGCACCAGAACGAAGCCCGCCAGCGTCGTCAGCTTGAACTCGATCAGCGTGATGAAAAGCTGGATCGCCAGCACGAAGAAGCACAGCAGGACGATCAGCCACGCGAGGAACATCACGACGATGGGCGTGATGTTCACGAACACCTCGGGGAATCCCGCCATGTCGCCGATCTGTTTGAGGATCGGCGCCCCGGCGTCGATGCCGACCTTGGCCAGCCTGCCCGGTTGCAGGAAATTCTCCATGCTCAAGGTCGAGCCGCTTGCCGTCAGGCCCAGGCTCGCGAACGAACGGAACACGATGCCGGCCAGCCAGTTGAAGTTGCCGATGATGTAGGCGAAGGCGCCGACGTAGAGCACCTTGCGGATCAGCTTGGCGATCACGTCCTCGCCCTGGCCGGTGGCATGGCCCATCGCCCAGAGCAGGCCGGCGATCGTCATGTCGATGACGATCAGCGTGGCAGTCAGAAACGCCACCTCGCCATGCAGCAGGCCAAAGCCCGAGTCGATGTAGCGCGAGAACGTATCGAGGAAGCGGTCGATGATGGTCACGTCATTCATGGCGAGTTCTCCTGCCCAGGCCCGTTGTCATTGGCGGGTTCATCGAAGCTGGGCGGAATCGGCGGCAGGTCAGCGAGCGTCTGGTACTCACCGGGGCCGGCCTTGCCGGAGAGAAAGCGGCGCAGGTCGGCTTGGGCCACCTGCGCGCAGAACGCGCCGCCGTGCTCGCCCGCGCAGCATTGCGTGCGCAGCGCGTGCAGCCGGGACGGGTCGGCGGCCAGCGCATCCACCGAAGGCGGCCGGTCGCAGCTGGCCAGCAGGGACGCGAGAGCGAACAGGACGGGCGCGTTCTTCATGGCCGTCCCCCTCAGCGGTTGTAGAAATTGACGGGCTGCGGCGTGTACGGCGTGCCTTCACCCAGGAAGCGGCGCGTCACCTCGCGCCCGCGCTCCGTGGCCGCGGCCTGCCGCGCCAGCTCCAGCGAAGCGGCCCGGTCTTGTGTGATCTGGAGCCGCTGCGTCTGGATCGACTGCTTGGCTTGCAGGGCGAGCAACTGGTTCATGGCCTGCATCGCCTGCAACGCGCCTTCTGCCGACTGGCTCTTGCCCACGAGGTCGGCCAGCAAGCTTTCGTCGTCGCTCAGGTTCTGCGATGCCTGTGCCTGCATCTGCATGGTGGTCTGCAAGCCGTTGAGCGTGTTTTTCCAACGCTCCTGTGCATCGAGGTACATCTGATTGCCGCTCACCGTGGCGGCGTACTTCTCGGGATACAGGCGCGCAAACTCGCGGTCGATGCTCGTCACGTCGTAGGCCAGGCCCTTGGCCTGCGCGATAAGCCGCTGGGTGGTCGCCAGGTTCGCGCGCAACTGGCCCACCACGCTGGACGGCAGGCTTGCCAGGTTGCGGGCCTGGTTGATGAGCATCTGCGCTTCGTTCTGGAGCTGGCGGATCTGGTTGTTGATCTGCTCCAAGGTGCGAACGGCGGTGAGCGTGTTCTGCACCAGATTGGTCGGGTCGAGCACGATGTCGCCGACGCCGAACAGCGCGTGCGCGGGCTGCACGATGCCGAAGGCGAGCACGCAGGCTGCGGTCAATGCGGCGAGCTTGGGGGTATGCAGTTTCATGGCTGGTTCTCCTGTGAGTGGTTGGCGGTACGGACGGAGCCCGGCGCGAGGCCGGGGAATGAGGGCAGCAGGTCGGCCGCCCAATCGAGGCCGCGATGGCGCAGCCAGGCGGCTGCGAACGGGGAAGACGCTGCGGAGCTGGCATCGGCTGCGGCGAGCACCGCGTCCATGTCGCGCTGGTCTTGCGGCGTGGAAGCGCCCGCGAAGGCCAGCGTCGCCGGCCCCAGGTCAAGGTCGAACAGGCGGTTGCCGAGGCGGGATTGGTAGTAGTAGTCGCGTTTGGGCTGCGCGGTGGCGACGATCTCGATCTGGCGCGAATTCAGTCCGAAACCCTCGTAGATCGTGCGAATCTGCGGCTCGGTCGCCTGTGGGTTCGGCAGGAAGATGCGGCTGGCGCAGCTCTCGATGATTGCTGGCGCGATGCTCGAATCCTTGATGTCGGCCAGACTCTGCGTGGCGAAGATGACGCTGACGTTTTTCTTGCGCAGCGTCTTGAGCCACTGCCGGATGCGTGCGGCAAACACCGGGTCATCGAGAAACAGCCATGCCTCATCAAGGATCAGCAGCGTGGGTGCACCGTCAAAGCGTTCGTCGAAGCGCGCAAAGAGGTAGTGCAGCACGGCCATGACGGCGGCCTTGCTGTGCATCAGCTCCTCCATCTCGAAGCACTGCACGTCGGCCATGCCCAGCCGGTTGTGATCGGCGTCCAGCAGCTTGCCGTGCGCACCGCCGAGCACATACGGCGCGAGCGCCTGGCGCAGCGCATTGCTCTGCAACAGCACGGACAGCCCGGTCATTGTGCGCTGCTCCACCGGCGCACCGGCAAGGCTTTGCAGCGCCGACCAGATGGCCGCCTTCTCGTCCGGGCCGACCGCCACGCCCTCGTGCAGCAAGCGTCCTTCGATCCATTCCGCGGCCCAGGTGCGGTAGCCCTCGCGGTCGATGCGAGCAAGTGGCTGGAAGGCGATTTCGCCATCCGTGCCCAGGTCGTAGTGCTCGCCTCCCAGCCCGAGGATCGTGGCGCGCATCGAACGCCCCATGTCGAAGGCGAAGATGCACGAGCCGCGATAGCGGCGGAACTGCATCGCCAGCGTGGCGAGCAAGACCGACTTGCCCATGCCGGTCGGCCCCGCTACCAGCGTGTGGCCCACGTCGCCGATGTGCGTCACCAGCCGGAACGGCGTCGCGCCATCGGTACGCGTGACGATCAGCGGCGGGCCGTCGAGGTGGTTGTTCTTCTCCGGCCCCGCCCATACCGCAGACAAGGGCATCAAGTGCGCCAAGTTCAGCGTCGAGACAATGGGCTGGCGCACGTTGGCATAGGCGTTACCCGGAATGGACGACAGCCACGCATCCACGGCGTTGAGCGTTTCGGGGATGGTGACGAAGCCGCGTCCCTGGATGACGCGCTGCACCATGCGCAGCTTCTCGTCGGCTGCGCCGGCGTCCTCGTCCATGACGGTGACGGCCGCCGTCAGGTAGCCGAAGGCCACTTGATCGCTGCCCAGCTCCTGCAAGGCGACGTCCGCGTCGGCGGCCTTGTTGCTGGCGTCGGTATCCACCAGCGGCGACTCCTGCTGAAAGATCGTTTCGCGCAGCAGTGCGATGACGTTCTTGCGCTTGGCGAACCACTGGCGGCGCAGGCGGGCGAGTTCTTTTTCCGCCTCGGATTTGTCGAGGCACAGAAAGCGCGTACTCCAGCGGTACGCAAATCCCAGGCGGTTGAGGTCGTCCAGAATCCCCGGCCAGGTCGAGGTCGGGAAGCCCCGCACTGTCGCAATACGCAGGTGCTGGTCGCCCAGCATCGGCGCGAGGCCGCCGACCAGCGGGGCATCGGCCAGCAGCGCATCGAGGTGAAACGGCACTTCAGGTACGCCCACACGGTAGCGCCGCGTCGAGATAGCCGCGTGCAGGTAGGTCAGCGTCTGGCTGTCGTCCAGCCAAGCGATTTCCGGCATCACGCCGTCGAGCAGGTCAAAGACCCGTTCCGTTTCCGCCACGAAGGCGGTCAGGCGCTCGCGCCAGTCCACGCCTTCGGTGGGACGGTTCTCGTACAACATGCCCGCCGCGCGGGCGTGGGATTCCTCGGACGGCAGGTACACCAGCGTCAGGTGATAGCCGCTCTCGAAATGGTTGCCCGATTCCTCGAACGCTGCCCGGCGTTCCTCGTCCACCAGCCACGACAGCGGCTCGGGAAACTCCGAGTGCGGATAGCCGGCGGCAGCGCGGCGCTCGGCTTCGATGAACAGCGCCCAGCCCGAGCCCATCCGGCGCAGCGCGTTGTTCAGCCGTGCGCTAGTGGCGATCAGTTCGCCTTGTGTGGCGCTGTCGAGGTCAGGCCCGCGGAATCGGGCCGTGCGCTGGAAACTGCCATCCTTGTTCAAGACGACACCCGGCGCGACCAGCCCGGCCCAGGGCAGCCAGTCGGCCAGCAGCGCGGGCCGCTGGCGGTATTCGGCGAGGTTCAGCATGGCGGCGTCCCCTCACACGTCCAACAATGGGCGGTGCTTGATATGCCGAGCGAACACGGCCATGAACTGCGGGTCAAGGCGCGCACCCCAGACCGCCAGCGCATGGCCGACGATCCAGAGCACGACGCCGGGAATCCACAGTTGCAGGCCCAGCCCAACAGCGGCGGCCAGCGTGCCGTTGGCGATCGCCACGGTGCGCGGCGCGCCGCCCATCAAGATCGGCTCGGTCAGCGAGCGATGCAGCGGCACCTCGAACCCGGCCGCGAAGGTGTCAGGCCCGCTCATACGACAGCTCCGCCGGAGAAGCTGAAGAACGACAGGAAGAACGAGGATGCGGCGAAGGCGATGCTCAGGCCGAACACGATCTGGATCAGCTTGCGAAAGCCGCCCGATGTGTCGCCGAAGGCCAGCGCGAGGCCCGTGGCGATGATGATGATGACGGCCACGATGCGCGCTACCGGCCCTTGGATCGACTCCAAGATCGACTGCAACGGGCCTTCCCACGGCATCGAGGAGCCGGCGGCCTGCGCCGTGCCGGCCAGGAACAGCAGCAGCCCTTGCGCTGCAGGGCGGCCCAGGCTGTGCAGCCGCGACAGCGTGGGCAGGCGCAAAGCCGGATTTGCAGAAAAACGGAAAGCAGGAACGATCATCTGCGTCATGGCAGTTCTCCAGGTTGGTCAGGGGACGGGGAAATCGCCGCAGCGGGTGCGGCATCGGGAAGTGGCGGCAGCTCGGGAAACGGCGCTTCCAGCGCGTCCGCCAGTTGGTAGCCCACGCCGTCAAAGCCGACGACGCGGGCGATGCTCTCGATGCGGCGCTTGCGTCCGCGTCCGGCGATGTGGATCACCACGTTGACCGCCTCGGCGATCAGCGCACGCGGCGGGTTCACCGCCACTTCGAGAATCAGTTGCTCCAGGCGCAGCAGTGCACCGAGCGCGGAGCCGGCGTGGATCGTGGCGATGCCGCCGGGGTGGCCGGTGCCCCACACCTTGATGAGATCCAGCGCCTCGGCGCCGCGCACCTCGCCGACCACGACGCGATCCGGCCGCAGGCGCATGGACGAGCGCACCAGCTCGGTCATCGACACCACGCCAGCGCGCGTGCGCAGCGGTACGTGGTCGCGGGCCGCGCATTGCAGTTCCACCGTGTCTTCGAGCACCAGCACGCGGTCGCCGGTGGCGGCGATTTCGGCGAGCAAGGCATTGGCGAGCGTGGTCTTGCCGCTACTGGTGGCCCCGGCGATCAGGACGTTCTGGCGCTCGCGCACAGCGCGCACCAGAAAGCCCGCCTGGGCGGTGGTCATCATTCCGTCCACGACGTACCGCTCCAGCGGGATCACGCCGATGGCCCGCTTGCGCAGCGCGAAGGCCGGCCCCGGCGCGGCGGGCGGCAAGATGCCCTCGAAGCGTTCGCCGGTTTCGGGCAGCTCGGCCGATAGCAGCGGCTGGCCGCGATGGACTTCTGCACCGACGTGGGCCGCGACCAGGCGGATGATTCGCTCGCCATCTGCCTCGGGCATCTCCACGCCCATCGGCGCGCGCCCCGAGGACAGGCGATCCACCCAGAGGGTGCGATCCGGGTTGAGCATGATTTCCACCACGTCCGGGTCTTCGAGCGCAGCGGCGATCAACGGCCCCATCGCCGTGCGCAGCATCTGGATGCGCCGGTCGAGCGCGGCGGTGGTCATGGATTGGGGAACGGCGCTCATGACACACGCTCCTGCGTTTCGGCCCGTACCGCCGCATCCGCCATGGTCGTGATGTCGGGATGCAACTCCTCCACCACGTCACGCACCAGGCTGCGTCCGCGCAGCAGGTGGCGGCCAAGCTGCTCGGTGAACTGCTCGAAGCGCGCCTTGCCCTGGGCGCGGGCCGCGTCTTGGTGCGCCTCGGGAATCGGCGTGCTGACCGTGAGGTAATAGCGGATGAATAGCGCCAGCGTTTCGATGGCGATGTTCTGGTCGCGCTCGATGCGTTCGGCCTGGCGCGACAGGCGATCCAGCCGCTTGGCGATGGCCGCCTCGCGCTGGTCGGCCGCATCGGGCGACAGCCACGATGCGAGCGCCGCTGCGACGATGGATGACTTGGACACGCCTTTCTTGGCGGCCAGTTCATCGAGCCGCTGGGCGTGCTCGGGCTGGATAAAGAGATTCAGGCGGTAGTGGCTCATAGCTCGATTCCGTCGTTGGGGTCGAGGGATGCCAGCCGGGCCGTGCGCTGCATGGCCGGATCAAGCTGGCGAGGAAGGGGAAGCGGCAGGTCGTCGTCATCGAGCAGGCCGAGGTCGGCAGTGCTGGTGGCCAACTCGGGGTCGTAGGCGACGGTTTCGGAAAGCTCGGGCTGGCGGCGTGGGCCGCCGTCGTCGGCGCTGCCGATGCCCTCGACGGCTTCGGTAGCCGGGGCGGCTGGAACAGCGGGAATCGCCAGGCCACTCCAATCGTCAGCGCGTGCCGGAGGAACATCGGCATAGCGCCCGGCAGCCAGCACAGGCGGCTTCAGCACGCGGCGCTTGAAATTGGTGTCCGCGTAATAGCGCAACTTCTTGGCCTTGATCGGTGCCACGCTGGATACCATCACCACGGCCTCGTCGGTCGGTAGCTGCATCACCTCGCCCGGCGTGAGCAGCGGGCGGGCCGTCTCCTGGCGCGACACCATGAGGTGCCCCAGCCACGGCGCGAGCCGGTGGCCGGCGTAGTTGCGCTGCGCGCGCAGCTCGGTGGCGGTGCCGAGGGTTTCGGAGATGCGCTTGGCCGTGCGCTCGTCGTTCGTGGCGAACGTCACCCGGACATGGCAGTTGTCCAGAATCGAGTGGTTCTGCCCATACGCCTTGTCGATCTGGTTCAGGCTTTGCGCGATGAGGAAACTGCGGATGCCGTAGCCCGCCATGAAGGCCAAGGCCGTCTCGAAGAAATCCAGGCGCCCCAGGGCCGGGAACTCATCGAGCATCAGCAGTAGCTTGTGACGGCGCTCGATGCCGTCGGAGCCGTCCAGCGATTCGGTGAGGCGCCGCCCGATCTGGTTGAGGATCAGACGGATCAGCGGCTTGGTGCGCGAAATATCCGAGGGCGGCACCACCAGGTACAACGACACCGGATGTTCGGCGGCGATCAGGTCGGCGATGCGCCAATCGCAGCGCGACGTGACTTCGGCTACCGTCGGGTCGCGGTACAGGCCAAGGAACGACATGGCCGTGGACAGCACGCCCGAGCGTTCGTTGTCGGATTTGTTCAGGACTTCACGCGCAGCCGAGGCGACGACCGGATGCGGGCCACCACCTTCCACACTCACCAGATGCCGCGTGGTCATCATCCGGTGCAGCGTCACCTCGAACGGGCAAGCCGGATCACTGAGGAAGTTCGCTACGCCGCGCAGCGTCTTGTCTTCGCCTGCGTACAGCACATGCAGGATGGCGCCGACCAGCAGCGCGTGCGAAGTCTTCTCCCAATGGTTGCGGCGTTCGAGCGCGCCTTCGGGATCGACCAGGATGTCCGCGATGTTCTGTACGTCGCGCACCTCGTGCGCGCCGCGTCGAACTTCCAGTAGCGGGTTGTAGGCCGCCGACTTCGCATCCGTCGGGTTGAACAGCAGGCAGTGCGAGAAGCGCGAGCGCCAGCCGGCAGTGATCTGCCAGTTTTCGCCCTTGATGTCGTGGACGACGGCGGACGCCGGCCAGCTCAACAGCGTCGGCACCACCAGGCCGACGCCCTTGCCGGAGCGCGTCGGCGCGAAGGTCAGGACGTGTTCCGGGCCTTCGTGCCGCAAGTACTGGCCGTGGTGTTGGCCAAGGAAGACGCCCGCCGGGCTCGATAACCCAGCCTTGCGAATGTCATCCGCGTTCGCCCAGCGTGCCGAGCCGTAGGTGGTGACGAGGCGTGATTGGCGCGAACGCCAGATCGACATGCCGATGGCGACCAGCACGGCGACAAGGCCGCTGCCACCGGCAATCGCACCACCGATGTCAAAAACACGGGGCGCGTAGGCGTCGAAGAAGAACCACCACTCGAACAGCCGCCACGGGTGGTAGACCGGCGTGCCCAGGAAATCGAACCAGGGCGAGCCAAGGCGTACTTGATAGCCAAGGGCTGCTGCCGTCCATTGTGTGGCTGCCCACACGCCGGCGATCACGATGCCGAATACAACGGCAATCTGACCGAACAGCACGTTCGTCCCTTGCATGACCTTGCCTCCAATCACGGCACACGGAGGTGCCGCAGCACGGAGGATCAAGGCGCGTGCGCAGGCCGGTCAAAGGCCGTTATGGCGGTAATTCAGGCTGAAAAGGCCAGATTTCTTGCAGGGGCGAAGACAATAAAAACGCCGCGAACGCGGGCGCGTTGTGGCGTATGGAGGTAATAGTGAGAGCTTCGTCGCAGCGATACGACAGCAGCGGACGTTACTTCGTCTTTTGCTCCGGCCGATCACCGAAGAAGCGTCGGTTGGCGGCTTCGGCCGCGCGCACGCAGAGTTCATCACTGACCTTTGCGCGATCCTCCTTGCATTGGCGCTGGAGTTCCTTGATGCGGTCGGGATGGGCCACAAGGTAGTCCACGGTTTCCGAAGGTTGGGATTGGCCACATGCGGTCAGCGTGGCGGTCATCATCATCAGCGGCAGCACTTTGTTCATGGTTCCAGTCCTTTCATCGGGTAGGAGGAGATCCTTCGCCGGTGTTCAGGTGATCCGCTGAATCAATGAAGGTCACTCGTTCGATGAACCGGGCCAGCATCTGAGAAGGCTCCGCATCACGGCACAGCAGATAGGTACTCAGCATTGGCGGCTTGCCCGCCAACGGACGACCTACGATGCCTAACTCTCGGCAGGATGCTATATGCGCCGTGCCTGCCAGGCCCAAAGCCAGACCGGCAGATACCAAAGCCATCATCACGTCAAAGGTCGCTACGCGCTGGACTATCAATGGCTCCTGATTGAGTTTGCGGAGGAAACGATCGACTTGGCGAGCATGGCCTTCGCACACCGCGGGGTCGCCGAGCACCAACGGGTGACGTAGTACCTCTTCCGGCGGGACACGCTTATGGGCAAGTAGCGAATGGCGAGCAGGCACCGCTACCATCAGTTCATCCTCCCAAGCAGGTGTGACCAAGATACCGTCGCCTCCATCCTCTGCCATCGAAAAACCTGCGTCATACAGATCTTCATGCAAACCCTTGATCTGCTGCCCGAGCGGCACCTCAAACAGACGTATCTCAACTTCGGGGTCCTCTTCACGGCATCGCGCCAGCAAAGTTGACAACCGTGCGGGTGTTACCCCATCAGACACGGCAATGCGTAACTGGCCGAAAAATCCGTTGGCGGCCGACTTGACGCCATCACGGGCCTGATCCAACGCGGTAAAAATGCGCGGGACATGCTCCAGAAGCTGTCGCCCGGCACGGGTTAGTTGAGTGTTTCGGGTAGTACGAATGAATAAACGAACACCAAGCTCCTCTTCCAATTCTTTGATAGTGCGTGAAAGTGGAGATTGGTCGATATGTAGCCGTTCAGCGGCGCGAGCGAAATGAAGCTCCTCCGCAACGATGAGAAAACAGCGAAGATGTCGAAGCTCCATTGTGCTCACTCCACTTTAATTCGTCTAATTTCATTTGCGCGGCTAATTAATTAGCCTTTGCCAGAGTGCTGACAGCCAAACCCCCCCGGTCAACAAAGTGGCTAACAGCACGGCAGCGCTTCCCATGTCCTTTGCACGCTTTGATAGCTCATGCCATTGAGGGCCAATACGATCAATCGCCGATTCCACAGCAGTATTGAGCAGCTCCACAATCATCAAAATAAGGATACTTCCTGAGAGAAGAGCGACCTCCACCCAGCCCCGCCCCAACCAGAAGGCCAATGGGACCAACACAAAGGAAAGTACTGACTCAAGTCTAAAGGCCGGCTCATTCCATCCAGCGCGCAATCCCTGAATTGAGTAATGGGAGGCATGCCAAACTCTCAATATTCCTCGGCGAGATTTTTGTTTATTTTCGAATGCGGACAAGGGCGCAGTTGTGACCGTGTGTTTTTCATCTTTCATGAGAATAACTCTTACATATTCTTATCATCACAGCCAAAGAAAAAATCGAAATTCTTGTCGTACTCAATTGTTTTAACCTGCATTAGCCCCAAGACAGACGGAAACAATGCGTCGTGATTCGCATAAGAGCGGGCTCGCGCACTCAAACAGCCAATATTCAGCCCGCGACTTTGCGTAAACGTTGAAGAGAACCACATAACCAAAGGAACACGAGTCTGCTCTTGTGGAGCAATCGAATAAGGCATACCGTGCAGAAAAAGTCCCTTCTCGCCCAGGGATTCGCCGTGATCCGAGACGAATATCATAGCTGTGTCGTAGTCGGAAAGCCCCTGCAATTTTTTGATGACTTGGGTTAGGAAATGATCTGTGTAGAGAATAGCGTTGTCGTAGCTATTCACGATCTGTTCGCGGGTGCATTTCCCCATTTCCGGTGTGTCGCATGTTGGGATGAATTTGCGATACGCTGCTGGGTATCGTTGAAAGTAGCTCGGGCCATGATTTCCAAGCTGGTGCAAAAAAATCACACGATCACCGGGAATTTTTCGAGCCTGAGCTGGTAAGTCTTCAAGCAAAATCTCATCGAAACACCGACCATCAACGCATAAAGAGGGACTTTGTGCACTCCCTAGGTGTTGATATTCGAGACCATCGCACACCCCTTTGCAGCCTGACTGGTTATCCCTCCACAAGGTGGTAATACCGGCGCGCTCCAGAACATGCAGTAAGGATTGGTGTGAGCGAATCTTGTCCTCATCGTAGTTTCGGCGACCAAAGGACGAGAACATGCAAGGCACAGAAACCTCGGTGTTAGTTCCACAGGAGTGCATGTCGGAGAAATTGATCACACCCATCTGAGTCAATTGAGGCGTTGTGTCGCGTGCATAGCCGTTCAATCCCCAGTTTTGGGCGCGAGCCGTCTCACCTACGACGAAGACTAATAAACGTGGCCGACTGCCTTCGGGCCTGACTGTTGCGACGGCATCAGCTCCAATGGTTTTTTTTTCAGCGGATTGCGTGATAGAGGAACCTTTCAGTGCCTTTGGCAAGCCCACCAAATAGTTTCCCGGTGTAATCAAGTATCGAACTTCGCGATGATTTCTCATCAGTGCGGACATGTCCTGAAATGACAGCATGGCACCACCTGAAATCATCAGTGCCGAAAACAGCATCAATCCCATACGCCACACGGTTGCTTTCAGCCAAGTACGCCCGATCAATCGGATTCGCCAAAGCAAAATAATCGGCACTACTGCCAGCAGGCTTAGTGGAGCAATCAATGCAGGCGTCAGTAGCTCGCGACTTTCCTTGAAGTCTGTGGCTAGAACATTGCGCAACATGCTCGAATCGAGGTAGATATGAAAGCTGCGCATGTAGTGTGTCGCGAGGGCAGAGGCAACAAACAGCACCGCAAGTAAAACCTTGGCATTCCAGCGCCACACAATCAAACTCAACAGCAGACTATGAATTCCCACCAAAAACAGCAGTACGGATGTGCCCATGCGTAAGCTGGACTGGATGCCTAAGGCGCTACTCCAAAATAGACCATTGCAGGCCAGTGCAAAGAAAATACTGGTCATCAAGATCAGCCACTCGACGCTGCATTGTGGTCGCCAATGGCTTAGGTTCTTGAGGTTTGCAGTTCTGAATCGCGGCACCATACCGAGAGCCTGTTTGAAAGTTCTCATGCTTGGAACCCCGATGAATGGACATCGCCTGAGCCATCAACAAACCAGCGTTGCCAGACCATGAAAAGACCCAAGGCAACGACCCAACAAATCAGGAGCGTCCACAAGTCATGGGAAAGGAAGTGGGCTCCGCGCACCTGCTGGGTCCATCCAAAGATGGCACCTATCATCAAACTTGCGGCCAAGGCCATCCAACGCCAGGCAGGACGAACCATCAAGGTAAAGAAATATAGGCTGACCCATGCATATCCGGCACTTGCATGCCCTGCGGGAAAGCACACACCGCGGGGCATACCGAGCGGGCGTGTTTCAAACAGGCCCACAAACACTCGCGCTCCGCCATAGCGCACCAAGTTCCAAGGGCAATCCATGTTAGTGAACGATTTCAGCGCCGAAACCGTCAGTGCCCCTATCAAGTACGCACAAAAAAGATACAGTAGCGGCCAGCGTAGGTATGCCGCGCATTTGTTGCTACGTTTTTTTCTCCAAGCCCAGATGCACGTTGCTGCAACCGCAATTGCCAGCAAGGTGGAAAGATTCTTTCCTCCCCGATGCAGCAGATTGTTGGTTAGCCAGGCATCTCGCAAAGCCCATCGGCTGCCCTGCAAGCGATAGAGATGATCGGCGACCCAGAAGTCCCCACCGCCATCCATCAATAGACTGCTTATGATCAGCGCCGCACCCGCTGGTAGCGCTAGATGAGTGATTAAGAATCGAGGTGCGAATGGTGCGTTGGATGGTGGGGCGTTGCCCAGTAGTCGGAATTCATTGGGGGGCATCGACATGTGCCTCCTTCGAATGCCACAGCGCATGCGCATCGATACGCACCAGTGCTGACGCTTGCAGCGCATCGACGCGAGCCTGTGCCTCGGCGAGTCGTGTCTGGCGCAGGTTGCGCAACGTCAAGAGGTATTCGGCCAAGGCGGCCTCTCCCAGTTCCCAAGCCCGCCGCGTGTGGTTGCTGGCCGTGGTCTGCGCGGCCAGCGCCTGCGCGAATGACTGCCACTGCGTGCGCTTGCTGTCAACAGCCTGCGCGGCGACCCACGCACTTTGCTCCACCGCGCGCCGCACGCCGAGCGCCTCCGCCTCTGCGGCCGCCGCGTTGGCGCTTTCCGTGGCAGCCATTGCACTGCGATAGTCTGTGCCAAATGGCACCGTCAGGACAACGCCAATGACACGTTCCGCCCCGCCGCGTTCAGACATCATGCGTACCCCGACTGTGGGGTCGGGCGTGCGGTTGGCGTGGGCGCGCTCAGCCACCTTGGCAAGACGGGCCGCCTCTCCATCTGCAATGCCGATTTCGACGCTCTGCCGCACGATACGCGCCAGCCAGTCCTGTGAGCCTCCTGGTAAGGGAGCGGGATCTGGCAGCGTGGATGGCCGGGCGGGAATCTCAATGCCGGGGAATTCGATCACCACCGTTTGACGCGCTGCCCGTTCTGCGTCGCGCGCAGCGCTGACCTGGGCTGCAAGCATTGCAAGCTCGGCTTGCAGAACGTCGCTGTCCCGCCGCGCGGCATCGCCCAGGGCCACGCGCCGGGCCATTGCTTCCTGCTCACGAATAAGCAACTTTTCCTGCGCTTGCATCTCGTCGGCTACGACGAAACTGCGCAGCCATCCGGCCCAGACTTCCAACAGTCGCCTTGCCATTTGGTGCTCGGCATCTTCAAGGCGCATGTCGGCCACCCTGCGGGTGCTGCTGCCGATGTCCCGATCCAGACGCGCCTTGTTCGGCAGGCGAACAGCACGGCTGAGCTGGATTTCCCATTCGTTGTAGCGGCGCGCTTCGTTGGTCACGTTGCGGCGTTGTAGGCCGCTGCTGAGTTCAAATTCGTGACTACCGGCTTCAAGGGCGCTTTGCGTGGCAGCCGCCGCGTTCAAGCGAGCGGCTGCGGCATTCACGACCGGCTGGGTTTTCATCGCCGTTTCGACTTGCGCCTGCGCAGGCAGCCAGGAGAGATCATCGGCACGCGCTTGCGCGGGATGGAATGTCAAAGCCGCGATGGCCACCATGACGGCACCAGTCGGTAGTACCAGGCTGCATCCTTTGTTTTTATTCGTCATACCAGTCTTCCACTTGCCAACACCGGCTCCACCCACCAGCGCACGTCGCTCGATGCGATGCGCTGGCGCAGATGCGCCAGAACCTGTTCCAGCCGTTCGGGTTCGATCAACACCCAGATGACACGCCGATCCACACGGCCGCGAACCTTCTCGCGAATGGACGCGCGCGCGAAGTCGCCGGTATGCCCTTCTGCGTGCAACAGGGTGAACCCTGGCAGCACCGGGTCGGCCATCAGGGCATCGGTGACGGCGTCTTCGAGCGTGGGTGGAAACACCAGATTCAGGCGCACCAGTTGCGCTTCTTTCAATCCGTTCATGCGCGGACTCCTTGTTGTGAGGAGATGGCCTGGCCGAATCGCCGGTACAGCACCGGCAGCAGGATCAGGGTCAGCGCCGTGGAGCTGACCAGTCCGCCAATCACCACGATGGCGAGTGGGCGCTGGATCTCAGAGCCAGGGCCACTGGCCAGCAGCAGGGGCACCAGGCCAAAGGCGGTGATGGAAGCCGTCATCAGCACTGGGCGCAGCCGTCGCAACGAACCTTCGCGCACCACCTGTTCCATGGGCAGGCCTAGCGCGTGCAAGTGGTTGAAGTGCGTCACCAGCACCAATCCGTTGAGCACGGCGATGCCCAGCAGCGCGATGAAGCCGACCGAAGCAGGCACCGACAGGTACTGCCCCGACAGCCACAGCGCCGCCACGCCGCCGACCATGGCAAACGGCACGTTGCCGAGGATGAGCGCGGCCTGCCGCACCGAGCCGAAGGTCATGAACAACACGAAGAAGATCAACGCCAGGGCCACCGGCACCACCATGCCAAGGCGGGCCGCCGCGCGCTGCTGGTTCTCGAACTGGCCGCCCCATTCGACGCGGTAGCCGGGCGGCAGCGGCACGTCGCGCGCCACGGCGGCACGCGCTTCATCCACGAAGCCGACCAGATCGCGCCCGCTCACGCTGGACTGGATCAGCGCGAAGCGCGAGCCGTTCTCGCGCCGCACCAGCACGGGGCCATCGGTGGTGGCGATGCGCGCCAGCGAGGCCAGGGGGATTTCGCCCTGATCGCCACGGGCGAGTTGCAAGTCCTTGAACCGCTCGGCCGATCCGCGCAGCCGGGCATCCCCGCGCACCACGATGGGCGTGCGCCTGTCCGGCTCGATCACCAGCCCGGCCGGCACGCCTTCGAGCTGCGCGCGCAACTCGTCCTGAACCTGTGTCACGGCCAGCCCGGCGCGGCCTGCGGCCTGCGCATCCACCTTCACCTGCAGGTATTCCACGCTGTCGCTGGCCTGGGTGAGCACGTCGCGCGCACCGGGCACTTTCTCGATGCGAGCGGCCATGCGCTGCGCCAGATCGCCCAGTGTTTGCAGATCAGGGCCGAACAGCTTGACGGCCACGTCGCCCCGGCTGCCGGTGAGCATTTCCGAGATGCGCATCTCGATGGGCTGGGTAAAGCCGAATTCCAGGCCGGGGAAGGCATCCATCACCTTGCGTATCTCGGCACTCAACGCGTCCTTGTTAGCTGCATGCCAATCCTTGCGCGGTGCGAGCTGCATGAACAGGTCGGTTTCGTTCAGGCCCATCGGGTCGAGCCCCAGCTCGTCGGAGCCCACCCGCCCGATGCTGTGCCGCACCTCGGGCACCGCCGTACCGATGGCCTTCTGCACCGCCAGGTCAATCTCTAGCGAGCGCTGCAGCCCAATGGACGGCGGTTTTTGCAGTTGCAGCAGGATATCGCCCTCGTCCATCGTCGGCATGAACGCCTTGCCCGTGCCGAGGTAGGCCACCACACCCAATGCCAGGGCCGCGATGGCGACCGCCGATGCGCGTAGCGGGTGGTGAAGCGCAGCCTCCAGCAGCGGTTGGTACAGGCGCGTGGCCCAGCGCATCACCCACGGCTCGGTGTGCGCGTGTTCCTTGAGCAGCAGGGAGGCAAGCACCGGCACCAACGTGAGCGACAGCAGCAGCGAGACGCCCAGGGCGAACACGATGGTCAGCGCCACCGGCACGAACAGTTTGCCTTCCAACCCTTGCAGCGTGAGCAGGGGCATGAAGGTCAGACAGATGATGAGGATGCCGGAGGCCACGGGCACGGCGACCTCGCGCGCCGACGCGAATATGCGGTGCAGGCGCGGCTGGTGCGCACTGGGTGCGTGCGGGTCGAGCCGACTGACGGCGTTTTCCACCACCACTACGGCAGCGTCCACCAGCATGCCGATGGCGATTGCGAGGCCCCCTAAGCTCATCAAGTTGGCGCTCATGCCGACAAGGCGCATCAGCAAGAAGGTACCCAGCGCCGCCAGCGGCAGCATCACCGCCACCACCAGCGCGGCGCGCAGCTCGCCGAGGAACAGAAGCAGCAGGATGACAACCAGTACCGTCGCTTCCAGCAAGGCGCTTTCCACCGTGCCCACAGCGCGCTCGATCAACGTACTGCGGTCATAAAACGGCACCACCTTGACGCCGGGCGGCAAGCTGGGAGTCACCTCGTCCAGCCGCGCTCGAATAGCTTTGACCAGCGCCGAGGCATCGGCCCCGCGCAGCGCCACCACGATGCCTTCCACCGCTTCGCCCGCGCCGTCCCGGGTGACGGCGCCATAGCGCGTCACGCCTTCGATGCGCACCTGGGCCACGTCGCCCAGGCGAACTGGGGCCGTGCCATTGGCCCCCGCGCGCAGGATCAGACGGGACAAATCGTCCAAAGTGTGGATCGCGCCTTCAGCGCGCACGATCAGCGTGTCTTCGCCTGCATCCAGGCGGCCCGCACCGTCATTGCGGTTGTTGCGGCCGATCGCCGTGATGACATCAGAGAAGCTGAGGCCCGCAGCGGAAAGCCGTGCGCGATCCGGCACCACGGCAAAGCTCTTGGCTTCTCCACCCAGCACGTTGACATCAGCAACACCGGGCAGCGTGCGCAGGGCCGGGCGCAGCGTCCAGTCCAGCAGGGCGCGGCGCTCGCTCAACGTGAGGCCACCGCCTTCGATGGTGAACATGAACACGTCCGACAGCGGTGTCGAAATCGGCGCCAACCCGCCGCTGACGCCTTCGGGCAGGCTGCCCGAAACGCCGGCATAGCGTTCGGCCACTTGCTGACGCGCCCAGTAGATGTCGCTGCCTTCGGCGAAGTCCAGCGTGATGTCCGCGATGGCGTACTTGGCGGTGGAGCGCAGCATCACGCCTCGCGGCACGCCGAGCAACTCCATCTCCAGCGGCGTGATCACGCGTGACTCCACCTCCTCGGGCGTCATGCCAGGGGCCTTGATAATCATCTTGACCTGCGTTGGAGAAATGTCCGGATAGGCGTCGATCGGCAATTGCAGGAAGGCCGCCAGGCCCGCGCCCGCCAAAGCCAGCACGCCGAGCAGCACCAGCGCGCGTTGGCGCAGGGAAAACTCAATCAGACGGGACAACATGCGTGGTCGCCCCTCATTGCAATGGAATCATGGATTTGAGCAGTGCCGTACCGCGCACGACGACCTGCATGCCTGCCGCAAGCGGCGCAGTGTCTGGCGAGACGGCACGCACGGCGCTTGACGCCTCTGATTCGTCTTGCCCCAGCAGTTGCACTGGAACGGCGCGGACGCGCAGGTCGCCTTGCTTGTCTTGCGATGTCGGTTCCGCAACGTAGAGCACGTGGCCGCTGCCCGCTGGCAGCAGTGCGGACGTTGGCACGCTCAAGGTGCCCTGCGATGCTGGCAGCAACAGCGCGACACTGATCTGCTGCCCGGCCGCATAGCGGTCTGCCCCTGCCTGATCGGCATCGACGCGGGCACGTACCCGCAGGCTCTGGCTACTGAGGTCAGTGTCGCCACCAACAGCCGTCACGCGAGCGGTCGTGCCATCGGGAAGACGTACTTCCAAGCCGGGGTGGAGATCCGAGCGCCAGCGCAGCGGAACCGCGACGCTGACATCCAGCGGGCCAGGCTGAGCCACTATGAAGGCGATGTCGAGCGGCGCGACCGCCTGCCCGAGGCTCAGGTGACGACGCATCACCCGCCCGGACAAAGGCGCCAGCAATTCATACTCGCCGGCCTGCCCGCCGCTAACGGGTCTAAGCCGCGCAAGAGCGCCATTGGCCTCTTGCAACGTACTTTGCGCAGCCGCCGCGCGCGCCTGGGTTTGCTCGTTGCGCGTGGCTGGGATGATGCCCTCGGCCAAGAGCGCGGCATCGCGCCGGGCCTGCGCCGCGGCTACCGCCGCTTCGGTGCGAGCACGCGCCAGATCAGCCTGTAACGTCAGAACGTCCTTGCTCTGGATGCGCGCCAGCGCCTGTCCTTGGCGCACTGAGGCGCCTTCATCGACCAGAACGCGCGTCACCACACCGCCATATGGCGCCACGACCTGCGCGCTGGTCGAGAGTGGTGCCACCGTCTGGGCGGGTAAGCCATCCAGCGGTATCACTGCGGCATCCTTGACGAGTGCGGTTTCCACACCCTGCGCACGAAGCTGAGAGGCGTTGAGGCGAACGCCGCCAGCGTTCGGTTGGGCGACAGCCTCGCTCGCGTCTTTATCGGCTACGGTTGTCTGCTGCGTTGTCCAAGCCCACCAGCCGTACCCTGCGGTAGCCAGAGCCGTCACACCGATGGCGGACAGGGCCAGGGTCTTGGTTCGGCTGGAAGTGCCCGCCGCTTTCAAGGTCGAGAAGCTCATGTTTTTGCCGCCCCAAACGACGTAGAACAGAGTAGCGAGCACACAGCGTGGATTGAGAATCCGTCGCAGATGAAGCGGTGCGCGAAGTTGGCGAGGCGAAACATGCTGTCGATCTCTTACTTAAAGATCGACTCATCTTCCTCGGTGAAGCTTTGAGAAAGCTTTGGAGAAAACGAAATTTGCTCAGTACGATGTATTTTGGCGAAACGCCTGTTTTGAGCAGCAAGCAATCGATAAACTGATTTTTCAGTAACCTGCTCTGATATGCCAGCGGTGCGCCTTTACTATCTGAAACGTCGGAGCCATATACCATGAGCATCAGAAATTCCGAATACCGTTTCAGTCCTTTTGTCATAGGACTGCATTGGCTGACCGTGCTCCTCATCATCGCGGTCTATGCGAGCATGGAACTGCGCGGACTGGCACCCAAGGGCAGCTCCTTGAGAGACGCTATGAAATCCTCGCACTACCTGCTGGGCCTGGGTGTTCTGGCGGTCGTCGTGATCCGCATTTGGGTGCGCATCCAGGCGGGAGCGAAGCCCGCTATCCGACCACCCATGCCACGCTGGCAGGCCACGCTCGCGGATGCCATGCACTATGCGCTCTACATCTTCATACTCGCCATGCCGCTGCTCGGGTGGCTCACCTTGAGCGCGGCAGGCAAGCCGATCATTCTGTTTGGCTTGCCGATTCCCTCTCTGATCGATGCCAATGTCGCTCTGTCTCGCCAACTCAAGGATGTCCATGAGGCGCTGGCGACATTGGGCTATGTCTTGATCGGATTGCATGCGATGGCGGCGCTGTTGCACCACTACGTCATGCGTGACAACACCCTGGTTCGCATGCTTCCCGGTCATCACCCCTGAACTGCTGGCCTCAGATTGCTTCACATGGGTTTGATTTTCCAATGACAAAATTCCACCATCGCGCTCACCCTGAAAGTCATCGCACTGAACATATCGGATGGCTGCGCGCCGCTGTTCTGGGTGCCAATGACGGCATTATTTCCACGGCCAGCCTGGTCGCCGGCGTGGCTGCGGCCCATGCAAGCCATGCCAGCATTATGACCACGGCCATCGCGGGGCTGGTAGCCGGTGCCATGTCCATGGCTGCAGGCGAATTCGTATCGGTCTATTCACAAGCTGATACGGAGAAGGCAGACCTGGCGCGGGAACGTGATGAACTGAAGAACAGTCCGGAAGCAGAGCACCGGGAACTGACAGCCATCTACGTCCGGCGTGGCCTGGATCATCGACTCGCGGATCAGGTCGCCACGCAATTGATGGCGCATGATGCGCTGGGCGCGCACGCGCGCGATGAATTGGGCATTTCTGAAACCTTGAGCGCTCGCCCGCTGCAAGCCGCCATAGCGTCCGCAGGAAGCTTCGCCGTGGGTGCGGCCATGCCGCTGGCCGTGGTTCTGTTGGCGCCAGAGCAGAGTCTGCTCTATTGGATCGTTGCGACGGCGATTGTCTTCCTGGCCCTGCTCGGCGCTACGGCCGCTGCCGTGGGTGGTACGCCGCTCTTCAAAAGTGCGCTGCGCGTCGCGTTCTGGGGCACATTGGCCATGGCGGTGACAGCGGGCGTGGGGGCCGTGTTCGGTACTGCCGTGTAGATAACGGCACCGCTGCATCCATCTCAGAGCAGCGGCGACCAGGGGCCAAGCCGGGCGGACAGGCGGCCGTTGGCCAGCGAGAACGCCAGCGGCAGGTCTATGGCATGTGCGAGCGCCAGCGCAAGCGCCAGCCCCAGTCCGGCATGATGCACCGTGCCGCCTTCGGAATCCTTTCGCCAGAAGCGAAGGCCGAATTGATCCAGATCGGATGCCTGCAAATTGGGAGCTGTGTTGACGATGGTTAGCATCCAGCCGGAAGCCACGCGCTCCAGCCGACATTGAATGTCGTCGCCTTCGGGCGCGTATTCGATGGCATTGCGCAAGAGGTTGGAGACGATGCGTTCGATCACGCCCTGATCGCTTTGCACCCATGCCGATTCAGGCAAAGTCACGCGGATGGGTGACTTGGGCGCCATTTGCTGGACGTTGAATCCCGCCAGTAACTCTTCCAGCAAAGCTGTTAGATCCAGAGGATCAAGCGCAAGTGTGTGTTGGCCGGATTCAAGCCGCGCCAACAACAGCAGAGTGTCCACACTGCGCTGCATGCGTGAACTGGCCTGGATCGTTGCATTTAGGGCGTGCTGGATTCGGGTCGGGTCGGAATCGATCAAAGCGCTTTCTGCGCTGATGCGGATTTCTGCCAGGGGCGTGCGCAACTCGTGGGCCACGTCGCGGGAGAAGCGGCGCTCGCGGGCAATGGCCGCATACAGGTGATGCAAGCCCTGATTGAAGGCTTCGGCAAACGGCCGCAGTTCGCGTGGAAAGTCCGCTCCGATCCGCGCAATCGGCCGATCCGAACGCAGGTCGGCCAGTTGCACGCCGACGCGCTCCAGCATGACCACGATGCGCCGAACCATGAGCAGCGCCAGGCCTGTGGCCAGGAGCGTCGCCAGTGCGATACCGCCCAGGAGCGTGAAGTGGATGCGCCGCTCGGTTTGATCCCAATCCCGACGTTCTGTTGCCACAACCAGCAATCGAGATTCCTCACCTCTTACCGGCACGCGCGTCGCCAGCGCGCGGCCCGCGTGGCCGTCCGGGAGTATCACGTCGTAGTAGCGTGGGGTGCCTTGCTCCACCGGTCCAAGCGCCAGCTCGGCCCCAGCACTGCTGGGCGAACGCAGCAAGGCCCGGTGGGTCTGCGGATCGAAGATCGTGAAGAACTCGGTATGCCCGCCAGGCTCGTATTCCGGCATGAGGCTTTCGAGCTTTCTCGCATCCAACTCCTGCAGCACGCGCCCCACCGCCGCTGATCGTTGCATCAGGGTGGTATCCATCCGTCGGTAGATTTCGTGGTCGATCCAGTGGTCGAGGACGGGAAACAGGATCGCGAAGGTTCCTCCAATGCAGATCACGAGGCTGGCAGCCAGCCGCCGCTGCAAGGACCAGGATCTGCCTTGACTCGTATCAGAGAGGGCTTCGGAATCGGGACGTACCATCGTTCAGGGGAGTATGTAGCCGAAGCCACGTCGTGTCACGATCAGTTCATCCAGGCCGCACTGGGCGAGCTTGGTTCGCAAGGTGCTGACAATCACCTCCACCACCTTGTCCGATGCATCGCTGCGGCTGTCGTACAAATGTTCAAAAATCTGCGGGCGCGACAGCGTGGCGCCGCGCCGACGCAGCAGCAAGTCGAGTAGTCCATATTCCTTCGGCGTGAGCCCAAGATCAATGCCCTTGAACCTCGCGGTGCGCGAGCGCGGATCGACTTCCAGATCGCCGTGGCGCAGAACTGGAACGTCCCGTTGCGGCGGACGCCGCACCAGCGCCCGCAGGCGAGCCAGCAGTTCGGCCAGCTCGAAGGGTTTTGTCAGGTAGTCATCGGCACCCGCATCCAAGGCCCGCACCCGGTCGTCGAGCAACTCGCGCGCGGAGAGCACCAACACCGGTGCGGCATGGGCCTCCCGGCTCAATGCGCGCAACACGCCAAAGCCGTCCAGCCGGGGCAGCATCAAGTCCAGAATAATGGCGTCGTACCGGTAGCTGGCAAGAAACTTCAGCGCGGACACGCCATCGGCTGCTGTATCGCAGGCATAGCCTTCCGACTGAAGGCTCTGGCTCAGGGCTTCGGCCAGCGTTTGCGAGTCTTCCACGATCAATACGCGCATATGCTTTCTTCCATTCAGCGCATCTCGAAAAGCTCCTGGTGGAACGCCTCCGGCTCCAGCCCCTGGGCCAGCAGGTCGGCGCGCAACGCGCGGCCGAAGGCCGTGGGGCCGCAGAACCAGACGCTGGCGTCTTTCCAACCCGGCACCATGGCACGCAGGCGCTCACCTGTCAGGCGACCGTCCTTTTTGTCGATGAACAGGTGTAGCGCAACGCCGGCCGCCTGGCTGTCGGCGCGCAGTTTCTCGATGGCCTTCGGATCAACGTCGCTCGTCGGATGAAACAAATCGATGGGACGTGCGTCCTGGCCCTCGTGCTGCGCCAGGAACTTCATGCGCGCGATGAACGGCGTGATGCCGATGCCAGCACCGATCCAGATCTGGCGGGCACGCCCGTCGTCGAAAGTGAAGCAGCCGTAAGGCCCCTCGACCGTTACCCGGTCGCCGACCCGTAGGCGCTCAGGCAGCCGGCGGGTGTGGTCGCCCAGCGCCTTGGTGATGAAGGTAATGCGCCGGTCTTCCGGCACCCAGGCTGAGGCCAGCGTGTAGGGGTGCGGGCCTTCTTTCGGGTTAGACATAGCGAAGGCAAACTGCCCGGGCCGGTGGCCGGGCCAACCCGGATCCATCCGCAGGGTGGTTTCCAGCACATTCAGCGCCGGGTAGGCTTGCAGCGACTCGATAACGCCGCGCGCGGTGCGCTGCGCGCCGATCCGGCCCAGCAGCACCCACACCGCCGATACCGTGCCGCTCGCCAGCAGCATAGCCAAAGCCCAGCCCACGGGCTGCGCCCAGTAGGTGAACTGCACCAGCACCAAGGTGTGGAAGGCCAGCACCAGGTAGATCGCTGCCATCCAGTGGTGCGTCTTGGCGAACAGCCGGTATGGAAAGCGCTTGAGCAACGCCAGTACCAGTAGCACCGCGACGGCGTAGAAGGCCCATTCGCCCAAGTCTTCGGCCAGCCCGCGCCAGCCGCGCAACGCCGATTCAATGGAGCCCATTGAATCAGCCTCTGCGCGGGGCTTGCGCGCCGGGCGCGTCAGCCAGCCCCAGCCCACGGCCCACTTGGTGCCCTGCGCCCACAGCCAGTGCACTGTTGCGGCGGCCAGAGCGGCTATGCCGAGCCACTTGTGCAGGCGGTACATCTTGTCCAGTCCGTTCAAGCGGGGCTCCAGCCACGCAGGGCGCGTGGCCAGCACCATCGCCACGGACATCGTGCCGATGGCCAGTACGCCGCTGTATTGAATCCATACCGTCCGCAGGGCGAAGTAGTTGGACTGTGCAGGCCACAGCGTATCGGCAAAAAACCATAGAGCGCTCAATGCCAGCGCAAAAACCCAGAACGTCCAAATTATTCTCTTCATCGTGGATTTGCCCCAAATTCTGCGGAAGGCGCATGCGGTACTGGTCGGAAACCATCAATCCAGATAAGCGATAGCGTGCCTTTGAATGTGACCATGTATCCGCAATTACAGAAAATTTTAATTCTGACATCCCAACCTTTGGAAACGCTTTGGATTGATCAATCATCAATGAATAGGATCTAATTTTTTCCGCCGGCTTGTGGCATTACCTTGACTCAAGAAATGGTTGGCCCCCGATGCCGCCCAATCTCCCATGACACCCCGCCGCCGCGCACCGTCGCGGCCAGTTGCTTCCCCAGCCGCTGCTCGATCACCGGCTTCCACGGCACCAGCGAAAACCCCATGCCGTCGTCGAGCATCGCATAACGCCCACTGGCAAGCATGATGCTTCGCCGGTAGATGCCGGCCACGCGTTGCCCGTCGGCCACCGGGCGATGCTCTAGGCCGGTTTCGCCGGCAATGTCCTTCGCGGCCTGCGCTAGTTCCCGGTTGCGCAGCGTGCCCAGCAGGTTGCGCGCCAGGATCACACGCTGCCCGCGCCGCACGGCCAGCCCCTGTTCGGCCAGGAAGTCGGCGCGCTGCTGCATCGCCTGCTTGGCCTCGCCACCAAAGCCCAGGTCGCCCAAGCCCGAGCCGCCGTCGATCAACTGCTGGTCGAGCCAGGTGGCCCCGATCACGCGCGCCTGCCGCTCGATGGGCAGGTGCGATTTCAGCTCCACGGCCACGCCGCCCAGCCGTTGCGCGTCGTAGCGGCGGCCTTGCTCTGGCAGGTCGCCCGGCACCTTCCATAGCCCTTCGGCCACGCGCTCCACGATGCCAGCCCGGCGCAGGGCTTCCAGCCTGCGCACATGGGTGGCCACGACCTCCTGCGGGTCACGGCCCGGTGCGGCTTGCCCCTGCGCCACGGCCAGGTGATGATCGGTGCGGTACAGGCCATCGCTCGCCAGCGCGGCGATGTTCCTGTCGGCCGCGCGCACGTCGGTCGATCCCTTCACCTCCACCACGGCCCCGGTCGGGTAGTTCGCCAGCTCGTCGCGGGCGTTCAGGGCGACGTAGTGGGCCTTGCCGTCCACGCCGTCGATGACCAGATAGCCCCGGTCGCGCAGTTCGTCGGCCAGCCCCTTCGCGGCCACGCGCCCGAGGATGGTTCTGCCATTGTCTCCAGGCTCGAATACCGCCAGTTCGCGCGGCTTCCCACTCATTGCCCGCTGCATGGTGCGGATGATGTCGCCACGCTCGCCCAGGGCGCGCAGGGTCTTCTCCGCATCGGCATGGACGGCCCAGGCGCCCGGCTGCGTCTCGTCGGCCAAGCCCAGGCGCTGCAAGCGTTGCAGGCGGCCAATCAGCAGCAGGCGCTGGCGTTGCAAGTTCGGCTCGTTGAAGCGTTCGATCTGCACGCGGCCATCCTCGCCGGCCTCGCGCTTCAAGGTGCGATCCAGGCTCGTCCACCGCTCTTGCGCCACCTCGCGCTGCAAGGTCTGCTGGATCTCCAGCTCGGTGCGCGGCCCCAGCCACTCGGTCGCCAGTTCGGCGGCCCGGTGGCGGAAGCCGTCGGCGATGTAATCGCCCGCGATGATGAGGTCTTTGCCGGTGTCATCGCGCCCGCGCACGATCAGGTGGGTATGGGGGTTGTCGGTGTTCCAATGGTTTACGGCCACCCAGTCGAGGCCCGTGCCCAGGTCGGCCTCCATGCGGCCCATGAGGTGCCGCGTGTAGGTGCGCAGGTCTTCCAGTTCCGCGCCATCTTCGGGCGAGAGGATGAAGCGGAAATGGTGCCTGTCGTCGGCGCAGCGTTCCTTGAAGGCGTCGAGGTCGGCGGTATCGGTCTGCGGCCCGTAGGCTTGGCCCGGCTCGCCGTCGCGGCCCACGCCATCGCGCTCGATGTAGCGCAGGTGCTTGGCGAGCGACTGCGGGCTGACCCGCTGGTGATTCACCAGCAAGGTCTTGATGGTCACGCGCCGGGACATGGGCGTCAGCCTCGCCCCGGCGAATCGAGCTGCCGTGTGGCCGCGCCCCAGGCGCGAGCCGGGACGCTGGCCGGTGCCATGAGCCGACGCCGGACGGCGCACCGTGGACTTGCCGCTGCTGGCCTTGCCCGCCTGCTTGAGCACCTTGGAGACGAAGCTCTGCCCCTGGCCCTTGCCCCGGTTCTTCGGGGCGCTGGGGCGCACGCGGAAATCGTCATCGCGGCGGTCGCTCATGGCTGTGCTCCCTGAAAGCTGGGGCGTGTCCTGTCGTGCGAAAGCACGCGGACATGCCTGCATTGGCGCGGGCCTCGCGCCCCACGCGGCACGGCGGCAAAGCCGCTCCGTGCCGCGCCACCCCCACGTGCAGACTGGTTTTCGACGCGGGCCAGTGCCGCGTCCTTTTGTCTTGCCTTCCGCCTTTGCCCCTCGCTGGCGCTGCGGGCAGCGGCGGCCCGGTGGCGCTGCGCTGCTAGCGGGCAGCGCGCCGGCGAACGCGCCGATGGCCGCAGGCCGGGCGCGTTCAAGGCAAGACGCCTGCACGGTGGATGGCTGCGCCGAAGGCAGCGCGAAGTGCAGCGCGGATGCGCTCGCTCTGCACGCGCGACGACACACGGAACGCCACCGGATCGACACGCCTGATAGCACGATGATGCGCAGCGAATCGGCGGCGATCATGGACGTGTCTCCAACCACACCGGATGCGCGACTCCGATCACGGCGGATGCGCTGACCGGCCCGAAATACCGGCTGTCGAACGACGCCGGACTGGTGACACTGAGCAGGAACAGTTCGCCGGGGCGAAGCTGCCGGCACTGCGCCCAGGACGGCAGCGGACGGCCCAGCCGGTCGGCGGGCAGCAAGGCGGCCGAAGGCACGCCGTCGATGCTCAGAACGCCACCGGCCACGCACACCGTCTGCGGCGCGATAGCTCCCACGCGCTTGAGCAACAGAATGCGGGCCGGCAGATAGCCGCGACGCGCAGCCAGCGTGGTGGCATCGGGTGGCAGTCTGGTCAGGACGATGCTGCCCACCGGCAAGGCCGGGGGCAGCGAGTCGGCGCGATGGTCGAGCAGATCGACGCGATACCAGCCGACCGCCACGCTGTCGGACGGGTTGTAGGTCAGGCGCGGCAGCGGATGCACGAAGGACGCCCAGGCCAGCGCAGCGAGGCCGCAGGCGGACAAGCACGCCAAGGCGATGCGAGCGCGCAAGCGCGAACGAGGACGCGGCACCGTGCCGCCAGCAGAAACCGTGGTCATGGCAGCGCCCTCCCGGCCAGCCAGGCGGCGTGCCGCTCGGCGCTGTAGTCGGGCAGCGGCAGGCGCGCAGCGAGCCGATTGCCCAGCGTGCGCCAGTACGCGGGCGAGGCGTCGGCGGGCGCGATGCCCAGCGCCTCGATGGCGTCGATGCGGGCCAGCACGGCACGAACCGAGTTCTCGCCCTCGGCGTGCAGCAGTAGGCGTGCGCCGGGCTGCACGCCGGGGATGCGCTGCGCGCCATCCAGCGGCGTGCAAGCCTGCATCACCATGAGCTGCCAGCGGATCGTGCCGTAAGCATTGGCCTGCCAGCGGATGCGGCAGAGCATCGCGCCAGGCAAGAACAATGCGCAGCGCCGCCATTGGTCGAGGCGAAGGATGCGCGCCGGCTCGCCGAAGCGCAGATAGAGGTCGAAACGCTGGTCGATGTAGGCCAGCGCAACCCGCGTCAGCGGTACGCGGGCCGCCTGGCCAGCGAGCGCGGCGGATGCCGGTCGAGGCGCAGCCGTGGCCGCGCCAGTGGCAGGCGCGCAGACAGGCGAAGCGAATGCCGTCATGGTGTGTTCTCCCTGCGGTGTTCTGGAAACTCCCGCTCCAGCAGGCCGCGCAGCAGGTCGGCCACGGTCACGCCCTGCGTGAAGGCCGACACCTTGATGCGCGAGCGCATGGCGGGCGTGATGTCGAGGGTCAGGCGGGCGGTGTAGAGATCGCCCTTGTTCAGCGCATCGGCGTCGCCTTGGCGAATCCACGCCTCGGCGTGAGGATTCGCGGGCGGACGCGCGCCGATACCGACGCGCTTGGCAGTGCGTTTGCCGTTGGACGGTGGTTTCGTGGTCATGACGGCCACCGCAGCAGTTCATCGACCAGCGCCGTGATTTCGCGGGCGGCGGCGCTGTCCGGTGCCGTCTCGCGTGCCAGCCGACCAGCGGTCACGCTGTCGGCGAAAACGATGCGTTGATGCACTTCCGAGCGCAGCGCAGGAAGCGGCTGTTCGGCCAGCGCCTGGCGCGCTTCGCGTCCGATGACCGTGGTACTGACGCGCCGGTTGATGACGAAGGCCGCGCGCAGCGCAGGCCGGAAGACTTGCGCCTCGCGGATCAGCGCCACCATTTCCGCCGATGCCCACAAGTCATAGGGGCTGGGCTGCACGGGTATCAGCGCGCGCTCGGCCGCCAGCAGCGCGGAGCGCGCCAAGGCGGCGATGCGTGGTGGGCCGTCGATGACGACGTGATCGGCCCGCCTGGCGAGTTCTGGCGCTTCCTGATGCAGCGTTTCACGGGCGAGGCCCACGGCACTGAACAGCCGTGGCAAGCCTTGCTGGCTGCGGCGCTGTGTCCAGTCCAGTGACGAACCTTGCGGGTCAGCGTCCAGCAGCACGACGTGCTGGCCACGCATCGCCAGCTCGCCAGCGATGTGGGTGGCGAGCGTGGTCTTGCCCACGCCGCCTTTCTGGTTGAGCAGCGCGACGATCATGGCCTGGCCCTCCATGCTGGAAAACCGGGCTTTGTCTGCTGCGTTTGTGGCCGCGTGGCGGTTGTCCACCGCGACGGCGTTGCTCTACTACAAGTTAGAGAATTTAAGTTAGGTAAGTTAAGGGAGGCCGAAACCCGCGCCGTTATTGGCTTTGCGGCCGATCCGTACTCCTGATAGCACGATAGTCGTACTCCCGATAGCACGATACCCCGTACTCCTGATAGCACGAGCCCGTCCACCGCTTTTCCCGAAGTTATCCCCGTGCCGCAAACGGCACGGGCCGAAACATCAGCAACTCGACTCCATCGCCCGGCATCCGCTCGATGCTCAGGACATAACCGGGCAGCGACTGCCGCGCGACCAGCGCGCGCAGGTCGTAGGCGAAGTCCGAGAAGCGCGTGACACTGCCTGATTTGCGGTACAGGTGCCGGAAATCGAATTGCCAGCCGCCTTCCTGCCGCCCGCCGTGCTTGCGCACCAGGCGGTACAGCCATCGCTCGATGCCGCCCGTCAGCCGGAAATACGCCGGGTCGATGGTCAGTACCAGGGCGGCATCCATCACCCCGCCAAAGAACCAGTCCGGCAGGATCAGCTCCAGCCCCAAAGGTGTGCCCTCCGCATCGGCCAGTTCCTTCCACTCGTTGATCCACGAAAACCGATGCAAGCGTCGCCCCGTCGTCTCGCGGATAGACGTGGCCACCGTGGTCGATTGCAGGCGATCCAGGGCCGCTTTGAGGCGCTGATAGTCGCGCAGCGACGTACCGCGCCCGATGAAGCGCAGGATCTCGTAGGGCGTGGCCTGCATCAGCCGCGAGGGCCGCAGGCCCGCGTCGCGGGCTTCCACAATCTGCGAGGCCGCCCAAATCAGAATGTCGGCATCCCAAATCGTGGCAATGCCATGCTCGGCCGTGCCCTCCACGCGGATCGTGACGTTGCCGCTGTGGAAGTCGATCGGCGCTGTGCGCCGCGACTTCGCCAACGAGAAGAACGGAAAGGCCATCAAATCCTGGCTGTCGCGCGGTGCCATGTCGCCCGGCAAGGCGCGGAACAGGTCGAGCTGTTCGCGTTCTTGCGAGGGCCGCTGCCGGGACGGCAGCGCGGGGCTGGACATGGCGATGGCCTGGCGCGTGCCAGCGATCAGCGCGCACGACTGTCCGCCGCGTGCTGTTCGGCGTACTCAGGATCGGAAGTCGTCTCGAAGCTGCGGTCGGCAGCCCAGGCATCGAGGTCGGCCACGGCGTACATGACGCGCCGGCCGAACTTGCGAAAGCGCGGGCCGCCGCCGATCACGCGCTGCTTTTCCAGCGTGCGCGGCGACAGGCGCAGGTAGTCGGCGGCTTCGTCGTTGGTGAGATAGCGCTGCGGCTGGGCGACAGCGGTGGGAACAGTGGCGGCAGGCCGCAAGGGAGCGGGACGCATGGTGTGAACCTCCATCGGTTTTGAAGCTCCGGCCACACAGCGCAACCGGATGGAGGCAGTCTCAGAAAACGAAGCTCCGCTGCTCAGGGACGTTTTGCATCCCCATCAAAACGTCCCTTCTCAAGCGGCGGTAGTTGTGCTAGGCGGCGATAGCCGCCGCGCATCAACGCATTGCCCCGGCGCACCATGCGACGCACGCGGGCACGCAAGTCGCCGTCGGCGTGCCAGTCGGCCGCCACGGCGTCGGCACCGAACAGGCCCTCGGCCACCTCGCGCAAGGACGCGCCCGCCAGGGTCGCGTCGAGCGCCTGCAGGGTGTGCAGCTCCAGCATCGCTGCCGGTGCTGGCCGGGGCCTGGCGGTGGCCAGCGTCGCGCTGCGCGTAGGCGCAGCAGCGCCGCCGCCACTTCCGCGATTGGCATAGGCGACAGCCATGCCGTCTTCCAGGCCGGGCGCCAGCGCGAAGCGCGCGCAATGGCCGGGGCTGCGCGCGATCAGCGCCAGCCCTTTGCCGTCATGCAGCAATTGTTTGTGGCCAGGGATGTGCCAGAACGTGAAGGTCAGCGCATCGGGTGGCGGGTCGGCATCGGGATGGAGCTGAACTACGGCATCGTGGCCGGGAAGCCAGGCCGGATGCGCGTCGCGCGCATCCAGGGCCGGGTCTTCCAGCAAGCGCAAGCCCCAGCGAAGTGCCGCCTGTTGCGTGGCCTGATGTGTTTGCGACCGGCGACGGTGGCGCAGCCAGTCGAGCCGGTAGTCGGGATGACGGCGCAGGTACTCCCAGGCCAGTGCGAGCGTGTCCAGGCACAAGATGTAGAGGTACGCGGCGGTCGGATACCAGTGCGCGATATGGTGTGGATTGACCATGACGCCAGCTCCCGTCGAATTGCAGGAACGTCGTCACGGGCATTCAGAACGGAGCTACCGCGTCCACATCAAAACATCGTCCGAGTCTGTTTATTAAGCTGTAACATCAAGTGTCAAAGACCGATTGGCTCCGGGGTATTGCGCAATGCGTCCGAATACGACGGCCACGCAGTCCAAGAACGTCACGCGGCACAAATCAAGGTGCCGTAGCCAGCGCCAAAGATCGTGACCGTTTCCGTCTCAAAGCCTCGGCTTCATGCAAGAGTGCGAATTGAGACCGGACAAATCCGAATTGCGACGGAAATAGTCTCAATACGTCCGGCTGCGCCAGAACACGAACGGCTTAATCGACAATGCCGCCGTTTTCCTGCATCAGCCGCAGGTATTCCGACAAAGGCCGCACCGCCTGGAAATACCGATCCCGCATCACGGGCTGCTGGCGCGGCCCGACGATGGATGCCAGGTCGGACAGCTTCACGGTGCCCAGCTCGGGCATCCCCAGGCCTAGGTCGATCAGGCCGTAGGCCGTATCGCCGTCTGCCGGGTCGAGCGAAGCGAGCAGCCAGGTGAGGTGCGCGTCCGGGGTGAACAGGCGTACCACGGGCAGCGGGTCGCCGGCCTGACCGTCGGCACGGGCTTGACCGTGGGCCAGCAGGCGCTGGCGCTCGTCCTCGGTGATGAGTGGCTTCATGGCGGTCTATTCCCAATTCACAAATCCGCCCAAGCGTGAAAACGCAAAGCCGCATCGGCGGATTTGAGAAAAAGCACGATTGTGATTTCGTGGCTTTGCGCCTTTGTGGAAATCCGCAGAGGCACGGATGCGTATTTCCGTAAAAACACAAAACAGTGAGGCGTTGATGAAAGAGTTAAAGATAACGTGGTTTAATTGTGCTGCGACTCGACGCTTCTGTCCATGCAGAAGCGATCCATCCAGCGCGGCCGACCGGCCGGCGCCACCACCTACGATGCCGAGTTGGCGCAAGCCTTCGGCGCGGCGGTGCGCGCGTTGCGGACGGAACGCGGCATCGCGCAGGAGTCGCTGGCGCACCTGGCCGGTGTCGAGCGTTCGCACATGGGCAAGGTCGAGCGTGGCGAGCACATGCCCACGCTGGCGATCATCTTCAAGATCGCCAGCGCGCTCGAATGCAGCACGGCCGTGCTGATGAGCGAGGCTGAAAGCCAGCTCGCAGCGGCGGCCCAGCAGCCGTAGGCGCTGGCCGGGTCGATCCGGCGCCGCCGGTTCGGTGGTATCGAGGGGCGCCAAGCCCAGCGCGGCGGGGATAGCCCGCAGGGGCTTTCCCTCGGAGGCAAGCGAAGCGCGCAGCGCCGCAGGCGCGAAGGCGTGAGGGATTGGAGCCGGATGGCCGTGACGGCAAAGACGGCACGGGGCGTAGCCCGTAAAGCCCGGCGGTGCATCGCACCGACACGCCATGTCCTGACTGCAACCGTAGACGCCATATCCAGACAGGGAAACGCAGCCCGATATGGGGCACTGCCTGCGGCGGCTGCGTTCGGGACGAACGAACAGCGCAGCGCCCCGCCGTGTGGCGGGGCGCTGCGGGCGGCGGTTACGCCGCCTGGGGCTTGCTGCGCGACCAGATCAGGTCGTGCGTGCCGTTCTCGCCTTCGATCAGGCGGGCGTAGACAGTGGACGGGAACGAAGGATCGTCGAGGGTCACGGAGATGTACTCCCGCCCGGCCTCACTGGTCTTCTTCCACGCCGCGCCGATGTCGTGGCTGGCGGCCTGCAGGCGGAAGTCAGGGGCCTTCTCGTTGTCGCCCTTGTCGTTGGGCACCAGCTTGACCTTGACGTTGAGCGTCAGGGTGCGAAGCGTGCCGGTGAAGCCGTCTTTGTCTGCGGTGAAGGTGCCGATGTTGGCCATGATGAAACTCCTTTTGGTGGAACAAGGTTCGCGCCCATCGCGTCCTTGTTGTGATCCGGCCGGCGGGGGACGGGCTGGCTGCACCGCTTGCGGTCGAAACGCAGTGGAGAGCCGGGAGGCGAAAAGAATTTGTCCCGCGAGGAATCTGCGCAGCAGAGGGGAAATTGTTTTCGCTGGACGGTTGCAGCCATGAAGCCCGAGGCGCAGCCGCGCCACCGCCAGGATTCACAACAACACAAGGACGCCTTGGGCCGAACCGCACCGCAAGGAGATAGGGCCGGCTCGGCATCCCCGCACGAAGGCTGCTCCGGCTCGCCCGCTGACGCGGGCCAAGTCAACCACCCAATGACAAGCGAGAACGCCCCCACCGCACCTTGCGGCGCCGGTGTTGAGGCGTGGCGTGGAAGCTCCATAGCGATGCCGGGCGGGTTGTCCGTGAACCGTCCTTCGTGGACGTGATGGGTACGAACTGCCAGCGTTGAGGACGGCACGCATTTGCACAACCTGCCGCAGCAAGTGCCAGCGTGTTCGCCAGCGCCCCGTCCATCGCGGCGGGGCGCTGGCCGGGCCGATCCGGCGCAGCCGGTTCGGCGGTATCGAGGGGCGCCAAGCGTCGCGCGGCGGGGATAGTCCGCAGGGCTTTCCCCGGAGGCAAGCGAAGCGCGCAGCGCCGCAGGCGCGAAGGCGTGAGGGATTGAAGCCGAATGGCCGTGACGACACAGACGGCACGGGGCGCAGCCCGAAAGCCCGGCGGCGCTTGCGCCGACACGCCCAAAACAACCAGCATCGGGCACCATAGAGCTTTCGGAATCAGTGCCAGCGTATAGCAGACAACAACTCCAACACGTTTAACGATGACTCAGACACTTTGCCCATATGCCCTGACGCCGCTCGCATCGGGAGAAAGCAACGACGAGCACATACTTCCCGTGGCTCTGGGGGCTCCCGCCAGCTTCACGGTTCGCGCGCTAGCCGCTGAAAACAGTCGGATGAATGACCTCATCGACGAGCCGACAGTCAACGATCCGATGGTTCGTTTTTTGGCTATGTCTCAGGGAGTGGTCTCCCGGTCTGGCAACGTCAAAGCAGCCGTGAATGGAACTGTCCACGGTAGCGGCGAGGATGTGAGAGCTACGTTCTCGCAGAACGGTCTGGATCTGAAGTTCCATCAGCCAGTGGACACCGACAGCGAGGGGCGAGTGATCGGTGTTCGCGGCTTTGGTGATGCAGCCCGACAGATGGCGAACCAAATTGCAGCGAACTACGCAAAGAAGGGCATCGCCGTCGAACTTGGGGCAGAAACAAGCCAGGGACAGCCTCAACTGAACATGCGGCTGGTCGCCGACATGCTCATGATCCGGCGGCAACTGTTCAAAATCGCCTATCTCACGACAGTGAAAATCTTCGGTGACGAGGCAATCACAGGGCCAAGTGGTCAGCAGCTACGGGCTGCGATGATGGCCGAGAGTGATGAGGCTCTGGCTCGCACCAAGATTGCCGGCGCCGCGTTCCAGCCGCTACCGCCCGGGTTTGCTCGTTCTGCAAGACACGCTGAACATGCCATCACCTGTGCCGTCATGCCCAGCGTTGGTGTGGTGACTTCCGTTGATCTGTTCGGGTGCTTCACCCTATTTGCGGTGACACCTGCGGTTGGAATCTTTGCCGATGAAGGAACGGGCGAGGTAATCACGATTGACGCCTCCAGCTCGAAGCTCATGAGCCACCCATACCTGGAGGCGCTGCCAGGGCTGGTGGCAGCCTCCTTCCGGGGCTGACACCTCTAACGCCGCCGCCTGAGCTACAGCGAAGGCGGCGGCGTTCTGGTTCGGCTGTTGGCCTTGAACACCGGGCGCGGCCACTGCCGCGCCCGGATTTTGCTGTTCACCGCGCCCAGGGCGGAACCGGCCTGGGCGCGGTGCTGGTCGGGTCATTCCTTCGTCTCGATGAGCCGCCACACAACGCAAAGCGCCCCGGTCGAGGCCGGGGCGCTTGCTGTCGGCGCGGGTCAAGCGGCCAGCGCCAAGGCGGTTTCATCCGCCATTGCCTCGGCATCCTTCGGGGCATCCTGCGCCTGCGCTTCCTCCGGCACAGCTTCCGGGCCTTCGGCCTTGAAGATGGCAGGCATCCAGCCGGTGCCATCGGCCAGCCGCTCGGCTTCGCTGGCAATATCGGCCTTCTTCAGTTTCGCCAGCCGGTTAATGGAGTCCGGCGCGTACTCGCCCACGGCTTGCAGAATCACGGCCTTGGGAACGTGCTTGAAGTATCCTTCTGCGGTCGGCTGCCACCATGCAGCCATATCGAGGCCCACGGCCTGCGCCAGTTCCGCGCCGGGTTGGTGCGGCGTGGCGCGGGGCATCACCACGTCCACCGTGGAGGCCACGCACACGGCCAGCAGCTTGACGAGTTCGTCTTGCGACTTCGCCAGCAGCGCGGCGAACAGTTCGGTGCTGTCCTGCGGCAAGGCTTCGCCCGCCACCTGTTGCAACTCGCGCAGCGCCACGGCAGCAGGCGATTCCGGCCAGTCCGGGGCCATGCCTTCCAGCCGGTCTTGCACTTTCAGGCTCACGCCCAGCGGCAACGCATCATGACGGGGGCCGTAGTGGCTTTCCTGCAAGACGGTCTGCACCATGCCATGCACCAGCGCGGCCAGCGCCACTTGCGGATGCCGGGCGACTTCGATTTGCAGCGCGGCGGTACGGTGGGCGCTCAACCGCTGCGCCAGCCGGTCGGACATGGCGGCGGTCTTGGGCTGCCCCTCGCTGTCTCCGTCTTCGCCTTCGTCGTCGCTCTCGGCATCCTCACTGCCGAAACCTTGGCGCAGGCGTTCCAGCGTGCGCAGCGCCTTGGCCTCGGCTTCGCGCATCAGGCCGCGATGAATGACGGCCTGCCCGTTGCGGTCGATAGTGACGATGGCACCGGCTGCGGCCTTCACGGTCGGGCTGTAGTCCTGCAAACCATCTTCCAACGCCTGCAACTGCTCGCCCACGGCTTCGCCTTCCTCTTGCAGCGCGTCGGCCTTGTCCTCGTCCTCGGCTTCCAGCGCATCATCGAGGGCTTCGCCAATGACCTGCACCTTGGCTTGCAGCTTTTCGATGCGCTGCGCTTCGCGCTTGGTCGGCTCGCGCCGCTCCCTCGGCGCACGCTGGAAGGCGTGCAGGTCGGCATGGGTCACGCCCGGCGTGGCATCCACCCATGCCCAGCCTTCGGCCTTCATCTCGGCGGCGATGCCCGCCAGCCGGTCTTGCGCCAGCCTGTCCAGCAGCGCGGCATCGGTCAGATACACGCCCGCGTCACCTTCCGCGAACAGGTCACGGCGCACGCCACCGCCTGCGGCTTCGTAGGCGTCCAGCCCGACGAAGCGCACCAGCGGATGCCGGTAGGCGTCGATTTCGCGCTCAGTGAGTCGGTCGCGCAGCGCGGACGGCTGGCGCTGCCACTGCGGCGCATCGTAGAACGCGGCTTCCTGCGCGGCGTGGTCGTCGGTGATGGACAGCGCCATCAACTGATCGAGCGTCACCGCGTCGGCCCGGTAGTCGGCCATCAGGCGCGGCGAGACATTCGCCAGCTTCAAGCGGCGCTGCACCACCAGCGGCGTGACGGAAAAATCCGCCGCAATGTCCTCGATGGGCCGGCCCTCCATCACCAGTGCGGCGAAGGCTTCAAACTGGTCTGCCGGGTGCATGGCTTCGCGCTGCACGTTCTCGGTGAGGCTGGCGGTGCGGGCCGTACCGTCGGCCACTTGCAAGCAAGGCACCTCCCAATCCTTGGCGATGCGGTGCTTTTTCGCCAGCAGCTTCAAAGCTGCGAGGCGTCGGCCACCGGCCACGACTTCGTAATGCTCGCCATCGCTGGCGGGGATGACGATCAGGTTTTGCAGCAGGCCCACGCGCTGGATGGATGCGGCCAGCTCGGGGATGGACATGCGCGAGGTCTTGCGCACGTTGCGGCCCGTGGGGCGCAGCACCAGCCGCGACAGCGGAACCAGAATCAGGTTCTTGGTCGGGTCGGCAGCTTCCAGCGGGATTGCGGCGGCGGCATTGACGGCGCGGGCTTCGGTGTAGGTGATGGCGTTCATGGTGGTTCTCCAATCGAGTGAAACAAGGGAGTGGAGGGGAAACCGCCCCTCCTGCGGGGGACGGGTCAGGCTTTCAACTGGCGCAGGCCATCGGCCAGCATCCAGAGGGCGCGATTGAGGCGCACATCGGAATCAATGCCTTGCACGGGGCGGGTTTGCTGGCGACGTCCGTTGGCGCTGCGCCCGGACAGGCCGCCCTTGGTCAAGTTCTCCTGCGTGCGGTTGAACACGCTCCACAGGTCGGGGCGGCGGTCTTCAAACCGGCGCGGCATCAGAATCTGGCTTTCGGTGATGGGCGCGGGCTTGTTCGGGTCGTCGTACTTGAGGGCCAGCGCGGCGCGGGCAAACACCTCGGCCTCGCCTTCGTCCAGCGTGATGGCGCGCATGGCATCGCGGGAATCGCGCACACGGTCGAAACCGCGCAGCACCTCAAAAGCGCCTTCGATGACTTGGCCCGCCACGTCGCCTTTGTGGGGGACGCGCACATCGGCCACGGTGTCGCCGCAGACAAGGCCATTGCTACAAACAAATCTGAATTGGCCCGCCAGCATCTGGTAACTGCTGGTGCCATCGTGCGAGTTCAGCAGGATGATTTCGTTGGCTTCCGCGCCGTTGATCTGGCTGGCATGGCGCAGGCGCAGCATGTGTTTCGTGTGCTCGCGCTTGCCTTCATCGCGCACACGGGTTTGCGTCACCATGAAGGGCTGAAACCCTTCCTTGCGAAGCTCGGTCAACACTGCCGCCGTGGGGATATAGGCGTACCGCTGCGAACGGCTCTCATGCGGGGCATCCGCAAAGATGGACGGCGCTACACGGTGAATCTGGTCATCCGACAGGGGATAGTCGGAACGCAGCGCGGGGGAATGGGAAGCGAAACGGGAAGCGAGTTGCATGGTCTTTCTCCTGACAAAAAGAGGTTTGTTGTTCACGCACACCGGATTCCAAGATTCGGAGCCCAGCCTTTGTGGCTGTTCGGTGCGGTCGGCACGAGGAACCCGGTTGGCCCTGTTGCCACCGTCTTTCCTGAGTTCATCGCCCGCGACGGTCAGGAGCGCGCGGACGGGGGCCGTCAAGGAGAAAAGCGCAGGGTTGGTGCGGCCCGCAGGCGCAGCCGAGGACACGGCCCTGCGCGCCTTGATGGCACACGGGAGCGGGCTACAGTCGCGGACAAGGTGATGAAGTCAGGGGAGACGGCTGGACAAGGCAACAGGCACCTTCCACGCCGACCGCACGGCAAGCGAAGCGCGCAGGCCCGGATCTGGAAGCCGGGCCGGAGGCGTCAGCCGAGCGGAGCGAGGGAACGATGGAAGCCCGACAGGGGCGAGACGCCGCAGGCGGCTCGATGCGCAGCACGACAGCGCGACCGGCCATCTCCCAGGTGGCCGGGGACGCCCAGACTTCAAATCCGGATGGACAACAGGGTCAGGACGAGCGCACGCAAGGCATCGTGGATCTGCTGCGGATGCTGTCTGGCCGATCCGGCGCAGCCGGGTCGGCGGTGTTCAGGGGCGCCAAGCCTGTGCGGCGGGGATAGCCCGCAGGGCTTTCCCCTGGAGGCAAGCGAAGTGCGCAGCGCCACAGGCGCGAAGGTATCGACGCCGGGCGCAGCAAAAAGAAAGGTGCGCCGCCCCCGCAGGGACGACGCACCGAAGGCAGCGCGGCGCGATCAGCTCGCCGCCGGCGCCGTCATCGACTGCAACTGGTCGATCACGCCAGGCTCTACGAACACGCAAGCCTGCCTGTCCTCGATCGGCACGTTGAACACCTGGGCGAACACCGTGCGCCGCAGGTGCGCCAGCCGACCCGTGCGATACGCCTGCTCGGGCTTCATGCGCCCGCCAGCCTGCGAGCCGCTGCGCTGCGGATCGCATTCGACCAGCGCGACAAAGCCGTCATCGGACAGCTTCTGATGCTCGGGGCACAGGCCTCAGCCTGTCGCCGTGTGACGCTCCATGCTTGCGCGCAGGCGCTTGTCCAGCAGGATCGCGCCGGTATCGAACGCCGTGCCGCAGACCAGGCAAACGTGCTGTTCGAGGGAAACGTGTGATTTGTCATTCATGACTGCTCTCCGGTTGCAAGGGCGGAATTGCCCGGAACCGTCGAAGTCACGGCGCAGCGCAGCAGTCAGGGGGCGCAGCCGGCCGCCAGGACGCAAGCGCGCACCAGCGCGCGCCGCCCTTGACGGCAAGACCGCCGTGATACGGTGAAGGGACACAGCAAGACCGCCCCCTCACCACTACCTCTGCACACGGGGTTTGCGGCAAGCGGAGCGCGCAGGCCCTCACTGGCCGGAGGCGTCAGGGATCAAAGCCGAATGGCCGCGACTCGGAACGAGGCGCAGCCCGCGAGCCCGACGGCGGTACGCCGGGACGCTCGGATGCTTATAGAGGGAAGATTTTCTGTATCTGAATTGTCGTACCAGTGATACGACAATCGACCTGCTTAACGCGCACAAGCCATCACATTGAATGCTAGAAGGATGGCTTGACTGATCGCGTGAACCAATGAGGATTGAGTTACCACCCTCTCATCTTAAAAATTCGACCGTGATCCCCCTCATCGTGCAGCGTGACGACGATTTCACTTGCTGTAAAAACAGGGGCATCATCTTCTGCTCGTACTGGCAAATCGGAGTCAATCAACGTGATGACCGGCTGCAACCCTAAATCTGCATAGCGACGTACAACCGTCAGCAAGTTCTCTTTCTTTCGGTCGTCCAGCGACTCCAACACTCCGTCGTGATAGACAAAACGCGGAAACTTCTCGCCCAGGTGCGCTCGCAGCACGGCCATATCGAAGGCAACGCACAGCAGCTTGCGGTATGTATGCCCCAGGTCAGCACTGGTGGCGTTACCTGATCCATCGAGAATTTCCGCTTTGAAGTCCAGATGACCTACCTGGTTGATCGCCACGCTCAACAGCGCCTTGCGATCAATGACTTCCTCAACAATCTCGCTGAAGAAAACGCGAATCGTGGAGAACAGGCTTGCCTGATCGGAGTTCTGCTTGTCCACGTCGGCTTCAATCCGTGCCTGCAAATGGTCACGCTCTTCCGTCAAGGATCGAATCTCTGTACGCAACTCCTGGAGGCGATGCAAATGGCCTTTCTGATGCTCCAACGATGTGATGTCCGCGCGTAATGTCACCATCTCATCCGAGAGCTGCTTGTACTTGGTGAAAACATCCGTCCCGCTCAGAAAGGAGAGCATTTCCGAACGCTTTTTCCCTAGCACATTCAGCTCTGCACTCACCCGCTTCAACTCTCCTTCGATTTCCGCAAATTCTTCCTGTAGGTAGCCGCGGCGCTCATCCGTGATAGCCCGATTGAAAGCGATCAACTGCTGGAAATCCTTCTTGATCTGCCCTTGGAACAACACGCCAGCTTCGCCAAACAACCTCTGCGCCTCATCGGGACTGAAAAGAATTTGATCTTCCTGCAACGATGCCTGCACCTTCTTCCTATTTTGACTCAAGGAATAGCGTTCCGAATTCAGCGCCGCGATTCGCTCATCGACTTCATCAACCACCTTCTTGGTGCGATCCTTGTCTTGGGCACGAAAATCGAAAGCATCCAGCAGCACTTGCTTCTTCTCTGCGTCCTTTTGCTTAAGCAGAAGAATGCCTTCAATTTTGCTGATGTCCTCGACCGAACCTCCTAGTTCATTTTTAATGGTTTGCGCTGTCTCCTGTTTTTTGGCAAGTTCGTGCTCTTTCGCATAGTGGTCAGCGATGAGCTTGGCGTCAAAGCCCAGAAGATGTGCAAGAAATGGCTTCCAGTCAGCATGTTTGGAGGCGAACTTGCGAAGTTGGAAAACCTCACGAAAATCCTCTTGCGACCGAAGCAGGTAACCAAGCGCCTTGCGGTAAGACCACGGTTTGAGAGCACGCCAGTCGAGCAGGCCGTCAAGCAGTTCGCGTGCACGTTCAAAAGGAACGTCCCGATGCCCCCATTCCGCGAGCGCCAACGCCGACAAATCTTGGTGGCCTGCTTCATGCTGCTTGAAGGCGATCTTGGTTGCGTCCTCTACGCTGCGTCGGATCGTGATGAAAGAACCATCCTCCAGTTCAATTTCAAGGAAAAAGACGAAATCCTTGAACAAGTCAAAATGCTTGAAAAGGAAGAACTTAGGGTCTTTGCCAGCCAGGAAGCCGAAGTCCAAAAGACGCCCCAGCGTGGTCTTCCCAAGATTGTGGGTGTCCTTGTTTCGATTCTCCGGCAGTCGGATTTCAGCCATGACGACATTCAGCCCAGGAGCAAAGTCCACGGGCTCGAACACATCCGGCTTGTTGGAATAGAGTTTAGATAGCTTCATTTGGCCCCACGTATTCCACTGCGTCAGTCTTGGGGCGATATTCAACCAAGCCCATTAGATAAAGAAAATTGAGCGCAGGCAGGAAAAGCACGTCGCCACCCACAACGTGCTTCTTTGCAAATTTGCGCAGTACATCGTACTCATCGACGCGACGATCTTTCAGCCGCGACAGGAGCAGCAGAGAAACATTAATGACCGTGCGATCAGGGTGTGAGTGTTTGGTTGGCCGCAGCATCATCCACCTCCCCAATATCGCAGTTCCAATACATGTAGAAAAGAATGGCTCGCGTCAGTCGCTTGTGGGCGTGCTGCCGAAGAACCGGGTCACGATTGAACAGCAGATCCACCAGATACTCCATGATCTCGTCGAAGGTCTGGTAGTCCTTGCGCTTCGCAAGGATCTTGAGCTGAAACTCATCGACCACAGATTCGTACATGCGCAGCAATTCGATGTTCTCTGGTGCAGCCAGGAAAGTACGAATTTGCGCCGTTTCCTTCAGGTATTTACGCCGCTGCTCCTTCGCATACGCTGCCGTCATATTGTTGAGCGTGTTCTTTTCCTCATACGTCACGCGCACGGTGGGCGGGTCGTCGAGTAACGCCGTGAGGCCATCCTTCTGACGTGCTAGCGCCTGGACAACCTCTGCAAGATCATCTGGACTGACAATCAGCGGTGAGTCCACCGCATCCAAATTCGCCTCCTGGGCTACTTCTGGAAAGCGTTTCAGCCACAGTTCTAGTTGTTCCAGGCCGCAAAGATAGATAGACGAAGCAGGGACGCCGCATTCGGCGGCGATGTGGTCACGGATTTCTGTCTCGGAATTGCCGGTCAGGCGGCGATTCGCAAACAGCATGTAGTGGTCGAGTTGCTTGGCATCGCGCAGTTTCTTGATGCGTGGTACTTCTTTGCCGACCACCGTGTTGCTGCTAGATGTGCTGTAGAAATCCAGTTCCGAAAAGCTGCGGTTGTACCCGTTGGTATGCTTGGCCTGAACAATGACTGTGCCTACCCACGGGGCGGCCTTGCTGGGGTGCAGTTCCGCCGTGCCGACGAATTTTGCGTCACGCCCGCCATCCGGCCCTTTTGCGAATCCCTGAACGGCGATACCGAGCAAGCGTTGGCACAAGAGCACGATCAGCACCTCAAACTGATCGTCGCTCAAATCTTCATAAGCAAACTTCATTCTCCCCATCCCCCTCTATGCAGACCCCACCGACTCATGCGGCAACCGTAATGCACGCCGAATGAGTACGCTGCGCAGGCTGCACCACAATCTCCACACGCTGATCCAGTGACACCAGTGCCTGCATCAGCCGTTCCAGTGAAATGTTCTGGAGCTTGTAGCGGCGGACTTGGGACACTTTTGGTTGAGTCATGCCCGTGATCGCAGCAGTCTCCGTCTGGCTCAGGCCGCGATGGTCAATCAATTCATTGAGCTTGAGCGCGAGCGCTGCCTTTGCCGAAAGCTCTTCAGCATCGTCAAAGCCCAAATCTCGCAGCACGTTGTCAGTGCCTTGCGAATGGTCACTACGCTTCATCGTTTATCTCCCGCTCGTCTTGTGACGGGCCAGCACGGCCTTCAACCGCTTCTCGATCAGTTCCACGTCCGGCTGCGGTGTGGCGATGCCGGACTTAGACTTCTTCTGGAACGCATGTAGTACATGTACCGCATCGCCCATCTTCACTGTATAGACCGCCCGGAAGGTATCGCTCCGGTGGTCTTCCACCAATTCATACACACCGGGGCCCAACCTCTTCCAGGGCTTTGCCGAATGTGGCGTGCTGCCCAACTGGACGATGAACAACGCCACACCCATGTCCTTCTGTACGTCGATGGGAAACTTCTTGAAGTCCTTCTTCGAGGAGCCTTCCCAGTACAGCATCTTGCGCTTCTGAATCATGATTATATTCGTTCGGGTATGAATCGCAAGAAGTTGGCTTAGGTAGTCGCTGTTTCCACCGGATCAGTTCGCCGTGCCCCGGTGATGGCTTGACGCCGGCTGGCCACCAGCTCGGCTGCATCGCGCACGGGCTTGTCCTCGGTATGGACGTAGTGCATGAACTGCGCGACGGTCTTGTGCTGGGTCAGTTCCATGCCGACCTTGATGGGCACCCCCGAATTGGCAATGTCCGTCGCCGAGCGGTGGCGGATGCCATGCGTGCCGACGTGTGGGACGCCGGCGGCCTTGAGCACCCGGCACCAGCCGCCATAGTGTTCGCCGAAGGTCAGGTGCCGGGTCGGGTCGTTGGGCGACGGCAGGACGTAGGGGCAACCCTCCCGGCGCGGCACAGTCGAAAGCAGCCGATAGGCTTCCGCGCTCATGGGCTTGGACATGCCGCCGGTCTTGCTGTCGGGCCACATCACACGCCGGTTTGCGAGGTCGATCCAGTCCCATTCGAGCGTGCAGATTTCGGAGCGGCGGCCCGCGAACTCGAATTGCAGGCGGATCGCCAATGGAATGACATAGCTCTCCAGCCCCTCCGCCTCCAGCGTCTCCAACTGGCGAAAGATCAGCACCATTTCATCATCCACGATGAGGCGGGTCTGCTTGCCGGGCGGATACATCGGAACATGGCGGCACGGGTTGGTGCCGTCCGGGCGGAAGCCCCACACTTCGGCCAGGTTGAACATCTTGCGCAAGATGGCGAAGCCCTTGTTCGCCTCGGTGGGCTTGTAGGAGAGCTTTTCCATGTACCCGGCAATGTCGGGGCGCTTCACGTCAGCCACCTTCTTGCGGCCCAGCATCGGGACAATGCAGCGGTCGATGACCGCCTGATAGCCGCGCCAGGTGCTGGGCTTGTTGCGCTTCTTGGAGTAGTCCTCCATGAACTTTTTGCACAGCTCGGCCATCGTGGGCGCCTTGCGCGCCTCGGCCTTGGCGCCACCAGGATCGCCACCCCGGCGAACCTCGGCCAGCCAGTCCTGCGCCATGACGCGGGCTTGTTCGACGGTCAGCTCGCCGAACAGACCCAGAGCGGGCTTGCGGCGTTCGCCTGCGTTCGTGCGGTACTGGAGCATGAACACGCGGCGGCCCGCCGGTGTAATCTTGCACAGGAAGCCGGGCACCACGGTGTCCCGCAGTTCGACGGCCTGCGCCTGGGGTTGCGCCGTCTCGACGGCGGTCTTGGTGAGCTTGATCTTTGCCATGATGACTCCTTGGAAGACCCGATTTCCAAGAGCCACATGGGAGCCATGAGAGCGGAAGCCGGGTCAGGTTTCGGAAAGCACCGGCATATGATGGACGCGCGTAAGTTATTGATAAACCTGCTGTATCTGGCTACAGCGCAGTCCAGCGAAATGTCGGGCTGGAGTCATCGTGAAACAAAAAAACCCCCGCCGCATCGCTGCTGCAGGGGCCTGGGGCCTTGCGGCCGGGGCACCAGCCGTGCGTCAGGCGGCCAGGCGCTCGCGCAGCTCGGCCTGGGTGGTGCGCAGCGCCTCGGGCAGGCGCTGGGCCAGCTTGTCGAAGTGCTCGGCGTGGGACTGCAGCTCTTCGGCCCAGGCGGCGCGGTCGACGCCGGTGACGCTGTCGAACTGCGCAGGCGTGAAGTCCAGGCCCTGCCAGTTGATCTCGGCGTACTGCGGGGCGATGCCAAACGGCGTCTCCTGGCCGGCGGCCTGGCCTTCGATGCGGTCGATCATCCACTTGAGCACGCGCATGTTCTCGCCGTAGCCGGGCCAGACGAACTTGCCGTCCTCGCCCTTGCGGAACCAGTTGGTGGTGAAGATGCGCGGCAGCTGCGCGCCTTGCGCCTCGATCTTGGCGCCCAGCTGCAGCCAGTGGCCGAAGTAGTCGCTCATGTTGTAGCCGATGAAGGGCAGCATGGCGAAGGGGTCGCGGCGCACCACGCCCTGCTGACCGAAGGCGGCGGCCGTGGTCTCGCTGCCCATGGTGGCGGCCATGTACACGCCTTCCGTCCAGTTGCGTGCCTCGGTCACCAGGGGCACGGTGGTGGAGCGGCGGCCGCCGAAGATGATGGCGTCGATCTTCACGCCGGCCGGGTCGTCCCAGGCCTCGTCCAGCGCCGGGTTGTTGGTGGCGGCCACGGTGAAGCGGGCGTTGGGGTGGGCCGCCTTGGCGCCGGTCTCGCGAGCGATGGCCGGGGTCCAGTCACGGCCTTGCCAGTCGATCAGGTGCTCGGGCAGGGCGCCCGTGTCCTTTTCCATCCCTTCCCACCACACGTCGCCGTCGTCGGTGAGCGCCACGTTGGTGAAGATCACGTCCTTGTTCAGGCTCAGCATGCAGTTCGGGTTGGTCTGCATGTTGGTGCCGGGGGCCACGCCGAAGTAGCCGGCCTCCGGGTTGATGGCGCGCAAGGACCCGTCGGCCTGCGGCTTGATCCAGGCGATGTCGTCGCCGATGGTGGTGACCTTCCAGCCGTCGAAGGCCTTCGGCGGCACCAGCATGGAGAAGTTGGTCTTGCCGCAGGCGCTGGGGAAGGCGGCGGCCACGTGGTACTTCTTGCCTTCGGGGTTCTGCACGCCCAGGATCAGCATGTGCTCGGCCAGCCAGCCCTGGTCGCGGCCCATGGTGGAGGCGATGCGCAGCGCCAGGCACTTCTTGCCCAAGAGGGCGTTGCCGCCGTAGCCCGAGCCGTAGGACCAGATCTCGCGCGTCTCGGGGTAGTGCACGATGTACTTGGTGTCCGGGTTGCAGGGCCAGCTGGTTTCGTCCTTCTGGCCCTCGGCCAGGGGCGCGCCCACGGTGTGCATGCAGGGCACGAAGTCGCCGTCGGTGCCGATCACGTCGTGCACGGCGCGGCCCATGCGGGTCATGAGCTTCATGTTCACGGCCACATAGGCACTGTCGGACAGCTCCACGCCGACATGGGCGATGGGGCTGCCCAGCGGGCCCATGGAGAACGGCACCACATACATGGTGCGCCCGCGCATGCAGCCGTCGAACAGCGGGCGCAGCGTGGCGCGCATCTCTTGTGGGTCCATCCAGTTGTTGGTGGGGCCGGCGTCGTCCTTGTGCTGCGAGCAGATGAAGGTGCGGTCTTCCACGCGGGCCACGTCGGACGGGTCGGACCAGGCCAGGTAGCTGTTCGGGCGCAGGGCCGGGTTCAGGCGCTTGAAGGTGCCCGCATCTACCAGCTGCTGGCACAGCTGGTCGTATTCCTCCTGGCTACCGTCGCACCAGTGGATGCGCGCGGGCTTGCACAGCGCGGCCATCTCGGCCACCCAGGCGACCAGTTTGGCGTTCTTGACGTACGAAGGAGCCTGGATGTCCAGCCCCTGCATGGCGGGTGCGTTCATGAAATCGACCTTGGAAGTGAAAAAACCGTCTTTCCAAAAGGCCGCGCAGCCAGTCGGCGTGCTCTTTGGAAAAACGGCTGCATGCCGCCGCCCGAGGGCCCAGGGCGGGGCAAGCCATCAATTTTAAGAAGCGACCCGTTTTTTGTCTGTCGGACAGGGGTCAAAACCATGCAAAAGAAGCATTAGGTTATGCGTGCATGATTTCTGCGCTGGCAAAGAAAAAACCCCGCGGTGCGGGGCTTCGGGCGGGCGAGGGGGCCGGGTCAGCCGACGTAGACGGCAATGAAGGCCAGCAGGAAGATCATGGCCGCGCCCACGGCCGGGATCACCACGGGAATCACGTTCACCACCGATTCGACGGCGTCAACGGCCTCGGCCGCTTCCACGTCGGCGGCGTTGGGGGCGAGGGCGGGGTCGTGCGTCATGGTCGGTCTCCTTGTGTACTGATGGGATGGGCTCGCGCGTGCCGGCAGTGTAGCGGAGGCTCAGCGTTCCTGCGCCTGCATGTCGGCCGCGCGCAGGGCGGCCAGCACCTGCTCGATGTGCTCGCGCCCGCGGGTTTGCAGCACCAGCTCGATCTCCACGTTCTGCGCGGCCAGCATGGTGAAGGCGCGCTGGTGGTGCACCTCCTCAATGTTGGCGCCGGCGTCGGCCACGGTGGCGGTGATGCGCGCCAGCACGCCGGGCACGTCGCGCGCGCTCACGCGGATGCGCGCCAGGCGGCCCGAGCGCACCATGCCGCGCTCGATGATGGCGGCCAGCAGCAGCGGGTCGATGTTGCCACCCGACAGCACCAGGCCCACCTTCTTGCCGGCAAAGCGCGCGCCGTGGCGGATCAGCGCGGCCAGGCCGGCCGCGCCCGCGCCCTCGACCAGGGTTTTTTCGATCTCCAGCAGCATCAGCACGGCTTGCTCGATGTCGCCCTCCTCGACCAGCAGCAGGTCGTCCACCAGGCGGCAGATCGCCTCGCGCGTGATCTCGCCCGGCTGGCCCACGGCGATGCCCTCGGCGATCGTGGATGTGCCCTGTGCGTGGTGCGTGCCCTGCACGGCGTTGACCATGGCCGGAAAGCGCGCCGCCTGCACGCCGACGATCTCCAGGCCGGGTTTCAGCGCCCGCGCCGCCGTGGCCATGCCGGCCAGCAGGCCGCCGCCGCCCACCGAGACGACCAGCGCGTCCAGGTCGGGCTGCTCGGCCAGCATCTCCAGCGCCACCGTGCCCTGGCCGGCGGCCACGGCTTCGTCGTCGTAGGGGTGGATGAAGGTCAGGTGCTGCTGCTCGGCCAGCTGGTAGGCGTGGCTGCGGGCTTCCTCCAGCGTGTCGCCGTGCAGCACCACCTCGGCGCCGAAGCCGCGCGTGCGCTCCACCTTCACACCGGGCGTGAAGCGCGGCATGACGATCACGGCACGCAGGCCCAGCCGCTGTGCGTGATAGGCCACGCCCTGGGCGTGGTTGCCGGCGCTCATGGCGACCACGCCGCGCGTGCGCTCCTCAGGGGACAGCAGCGCCAGCCGGTTGCAGGCGCCGCGCTCCTTGAAGGAGGCGGTGAACTGCAGGTTCTCGAACTTCAGGAACACCTGCGCGCCCACGATCTGCGACAGGGTGCGCGACTCCACGCACGGCGTGTCGAGCACCTGGTCGCGCAGGCGGGCGGCGGCGTCCTGGATGTCTTGGAGGCAAAGCATGGCGCATTGTGGCGCATGCACCGGCGGCCGGTGCATGCGCCAGGACGCTCACGTTTCAATAGCTGCCAGCGCTTTACTGGCGGGCGTTAGAGCCTCTTTTTTGCTTGAAAGCGTTCAGGCCGGAAAGGCGCGTTGCAGGAGGGCCTGCACGTCCATGCCGCGCGTGTCGATGGCTCCCACCACGCGCGCGCCCATGCCGGCCTCGCCCAGCCGCGTGGCGATGAAGGCATCGGCCACGAAGGCCGGCGCGTGCTGGCGCAGCAGGCAGGCCTGGGCCACCAGCACCAGCTGCTGCACCAGCACCCGGCCCAGCCCTTCCAGGTCGCCCGGCGGCAGGGCCAGCAGCGCCTGCACCTGCGCTAGGGCGGCGGCGATGCGCGGCTCGCCCTGGGCGATGGGCGCCAGCTCGGCCAGCAGCGCCTGCGCCGCCTGCGGCTCGCGCGAGAAGGCGCGCAGCACGTCCAGGCACATGACGTTGCCCGAGCCCTCCCAGATGGAGTTGACGGGGGACTCCAGGAACAACCGGCCCATCACCCCTTCCAGCACGTAGCCGTTGCCGCCCATGGCCTCCATGGCCTCGCCGGTCAGCTCCACGCCGCGCTTGCAGACCCAGAACTTGGCGGCCGGTGTCATCAGGCGGCTCCAGGCGCGCGCTGCGGGGTCGCCCTCGGCCTCGAAGGCCTGGGCCAGGCGCATCAGCAGCACCAGGGTGGCCTCGCTCTCCAGCGCCAGGTCGGCCAGCACGGCGCGCATCAGGGGCTGGTCGGCCAGGGCCTTGCCGAAGGCGTGGCGCTGGCGCGCATAGCTAATGGCCTGCACCGTGGCCTGGCGCAGGATGGCGGCGCTGCCGGCCACGCAGTTCAGGCGGGTGTAGGTGGCCATCTCGATGATGGTCGGGATGCCGCGGCCCTCCTCGCCCATCAGGATGCCCCAGGCGTCCTGGAACTCGACCTCGCTGCTGGAGTTGCTGCGGTTGCCCACCTTGTCCTTGAGGCGCTGCACGTTGACCGCGTTCTTGCGGCCGTCCGGGCGCCAGCGCGGCACGTAGAAACACGCGAACGGTCCGCCCTCGCCGGTGCGCGCCACCACCAGGTGGGCGTCGCACATGGGCGCGGAGAAGAACCACTTGTGCCCGCGCAGCAGGTATTCGCCGCCGCGCCCGCCGGCGCCCACGGGCGTGGCCACGGTGGTGTTGGCGCGCACGTCCGAGCCGCCCTGCTTTTCCGTCATGCCCATGCCGACCCAGATGCTCTGCTTGTCCGCCACCGGCACGTCGCGCGGGTCGTAGGCGTCGCTGTAGAGCTTGGCGCCCAGCTGCTGCCACAGGGCGTTTTCCTTTTGCAGCAGGGGGATGCTGGCCTGGGTCATGGTGGCCGGGCACATGGTGCCCTGCTCGACCTGGCTGTGCAGGTAAAAGCCCGCCGCCCAGGCGGCCCAGCGGCCGGCGCGCTCGTCCTTGAAGGGCAGCGAGACCAGGCCCTCGCCGCGGTACATTGCCATGAGCCGGTGCCAGCTGGGGTGGAAGTCCACCCGGTCAATGCGCCGGCCGCGGCTGTCGAAGCTGGCCAGTTCCGGCGTATGGCGGTTGGCGTCCGCTGCCAGCTGGTACGTCTCGGCCTGGCCCAGCCGCTGGGCGTAGGCGTCCAGCTGCGGCACTGCCCAGCCGGCACCGGCACGCTGCAGCGCCTCGTTCAGGGCTGGGTCGGTGGCCAGCAGGTTGTAGCCGGTCAGCTCGGGGTATTGGTTGAAAACCTCGTGGGTGTGCCAGTCCATGTGCATGCCTCCTTCTTGCTTGCTTGTCCGGTGAATGGAGAGAGTCTAGGAACGATGGCAGCCAAGGGTGTTCGGATTGCGCCGGCGCAGGCTACAACGCCGCCCGCCATGCGCCGCAGGCCGCGCCAGTCGCGCGCGCGGGCCAGCTCGCAGGCGCTGCAGGAGGCTTTCGTTCGGGTTCTGCTGGACGTGAGCTGGGAGAAAACCACCGTGCGCGAGGTGGTCGCCGTGGCTGGCGTGGGGGTGGGCACGTTCTACGAATACTTCGGCAACATGCAGGCGTTGGCGGCGCTGGTGGTGCACCAGCACGTCAAGGCGCTGGCGCAGCAGGCGCGTGCGGCAGCGCGGCGCAGCGCGGGCCTGCCTTTGGCGCAGGTGGTCGCCGTGCAGCTGGAGGCGCAGGCCGCGCCGGTGCTGGAGCACGCGGCGCTGTGGGCGCAGCTGTTTGCGCTGGAGCGGCAGGTCTCCACGCGCGAGGCCTTCGCGCGCCAGTACGAGGCCTGGGTGGAGCTGTGGCGCGCCGCCCTGGCCGCCGCCGCAGATCCGCCGCAGCACCCGGCCGTTGCCGCGCGCATGCTGCACACCATGACCTACGGCAGCGTCTCGCAGGCGCTGCTGTCGCGCGGCGCGGCGGGCGTGGAGGGCCCTGGCCTCATGGCCGAGCTGCAGCGCGCGGCCCAGGCCTACGCCGCCGCCCTGCCGCGCAGGCTATGAGCCAAATCGGCCTGTGGCGCTTAGTGGATAAGCGCTGGCAGCTATTGATTTGCTAGCGTCAGGCCGCTTGAAGTTGAAACAGCTTGCGCGTGCCCACCGGCGCCACGGCGCGGGCAATGGCGCTGATGTGATCCGGCGTGGTGCCGCAGCAGCCGCCGACGATGTTGACCAGCCCCTCGGCGGCGAACTCGTGCACCAGGCGGCTGGTGACCTCGGGCGTCTCGTCGAAGCCGGTGTCGCTCATCGGATTGGGCAGGCCCGCGTTGGGGTAGCAGCTGATGAAGGTGTCCGGCGCCACGCGGTTCAGCTCCTGGATGTAGGGGCGCATCAGCGCCGCGCCCAGGGCGCAGTTCAGGCCGATGGACAGGGGATTGGCGTGGCGCACGCTGTGCCAGAAGGCCGTCACCGTCTGGCCGCTCAGGATGCGGCCGGAGGCGTCCGTCACCGTGCCGCTGATCATGATGGGCAGGCACTCGCCGGTTTCCTCGAACACCTCGTCGATGGCGAACAGCGCCGCCTTGGCGTTCAGCGTGTCGAAGATGGTCTCCACCAGCAGCACGTCGGCGCCGCCCTCGATCAGGCCGCGCGTTTGCTCGTGGTAGGCCGCGCGCAGCTGCTCGAACGTCACGTTGCGCGCGCCGGGGTCGTTCACGTCGGGGCTGATGCTGGCGGTCTTCGGGGTCGGGCCGAGGGCGCCGGCGACGAAGCGGGGCTTGCCCGGCGTGCTGAACTTGTCGCACGCGGCGCGGGCCAGCCTGGCACTCTCCAGGTTCATCTCGTAGGCCAGCTCGCCCATGCCGTAGTCGTCCTGGGCGATGGACGTGGCACCGAAGGTGTTGGTCTCGACCAGGTCGGCGCCGGCGGCCAGGTAGCCCTCGTGGATGTCGCGGATCACGTCGGGCCGGGTGAGCGAGAGCAGCTCGTTGTTGCCCTTCACGTCGCGCGGGAAGTCCTTGAAGCGCTCGCCGCGGTACTGGGCTTCGTTCAGCCGGAAGCGCTGGATCATGGTGCCCATGGCACCGTCGAGGATGGCGATGCGCTGCTGCAGGATGGCGGGCAGTTGCCGGGCGCGGGTGTAGGCGGGAAGCTGGCTCATGGGGCCAGCATTCTAGGAAGACCGGGCGCGCAGCGCTCCTGGCAAGGGCAAAGACCGCTGCGGCGGCGCCGGTTACGTCTGGGAACAGGGGCGGCAGGGGGTGCGCCGATAGAGTGGTCGCGCCGGCCGCCACGGCCGCGCGCACGCTCGCTTCTTCCATCTGCAACACGAGGAGACATCATGGCGCACCATCCCCTTTGGTCGGCGGCTTCGCTGGCCGCGCTGCTGGCCCTGGCCGGCTGCGGCGGTTCCGGCGGCTCGCTGGAGCCCAACAACCTGGCCGTGGACAACAACCCGGACAGCTGCTCGGTGGTCTCCAGCAGCGGCCAGCCGGTCGTCGTGGGCTCGGGCGTGCCGGGCGACCCGGCCGCGCCGGAAGCCGCTTCGGGCTACCGCCTGGGCTACAAGGCCAAGCATTCCAGCAAGTACATGGTGGTGGCCAACACGCCGCTGGCCACCAAGGCCGGCTGCGACGTGCTGCGCGCCGGAGGCTCGGCGGTGGATGCGGCTGTGGCCGTGCAGGCCGTGCTGGGCCTGGTGGAGCCGCAGTCCAGCACCATCGCCGGTAGCGCCTTCATGCTGCACTACGACGCGGCCACCAAGAAGGTCACCGCCTACGACGGCCGCGAAACGGCGCCGGCCGCCGCCACGGGCTACTACCTGGTGCGCCAGGACCAGGCCGATGCCAACTCCCCCGCGCCCGTGCCCAGCGCACGGCGCAGCGGCCGCTCCATTGGCGTGCCGGGCGTGATGCGCATGCTGGAGATGGCGCACGGCGAGCATGGCAAGCTGCGCTGGAGCCAGCTGTTCGACGAGGGCATCCAGCTGTCCACCAACGGCTTCAAGATCCCGCAGCGGCTGGCCAGCGCCATCGCCGGCAACGCCTCCAGCCTGGCGCTGGACGCCAACGCCATGCAGATCTACTTTTTGCCCGACGGCACGCCGCGCCCGGCGCTGTCCACCATGACCAACGCGCCCTACGCCGCGACGCTGAAGGCGCTGGCCGAGCAGGGCGCGGACGCGCTGCACCGCGGCCCCATCGCCGAGGCCATCGTCGCCAAGGCCGGCCAGTCGGTGGGCGACGACGCCGCGCGCACGCCCATCACCCCCAGCCTGATGACGCTGCAGGACCTGGCCAGCTACCAGGCCAAGAAGCGCGAGCCGGTGTGCAGCAGCTACCGCAGCAGCTATTACGTGTGCTCCATGTCGCCGCCGTCCTCGGGCGGCATCGCCATCGTGCAGGCGCTGGGCATTCTGGAGAACTTCGATCTGGCAGCGCACAAGCCGGCCGACCCGGACAACGAGGGCGGCGTCCCCAGCGTCATGGGCGTGCACCTGGTCACCGAGGCCGAGCGCCTGGCCTATGCCGACCGCGACAAATACGTGGCCGATACCGACTTCGTCTCCCTCCCCGGGCGCGGCATGGCCAGCCTGCTGGACAAGAACTACCTGAAGGCGCGCGCCGCGCTCATCGACCCCGACCGCAGCATGGGCGTGGCCGAGGCCGGCGTGTTCGACACCACCACCGCCCGCCAGGCCGTGGACCGCACGCCGGAGTACGGCACCACGCACTACTCCATCGTCGATGCCTACGGCAACGTCGTGTCCATGACCACCACGGTGGAGTCCAGCATGGGCTCGTTCCACATGGTCGGCGGCTTCTTGCTGACCAACCAGCTGACCGACTTCTCTGCCCAGCCGCAGGACAGCGCCGGCAACCCGGTGGCCAACCGCGTGGAGCCGGGCAAGCGTCCGCGCAGCACCATGGCGCCCACACTGGTCTTCAAGGGCGCCAGCGGCCCGGATGAGTTCCTGATGGCCACCGGCTCGCCCGGCGGCGGCGCCATCATCCAGTACGTGCTCAAGACCGTGGTCGGCGCGCTGGACTGGGGGCTGGACGCGCAGCAGGCCACCTCGCTCAACGACTTCGGCGCGAGCAACAGCCGCACCACCAACGTGGACGGCTCCAACACCACCATGGATCTGAGCGGCCTGGTCGCCGGCCTGCAGGCCAAGGGCCACACGGTGTCGACCAATGCGCAGTCCAGCGGCATCTCCACCATCATGCGCGTGCAGCGCGGCGGGACGGCGCAGTGGCAGGGCGGCGTGGACCCGCGGCGCGAAGGCCTGGTGCTGGGCGACGGGGCGCTGTAGGGGCCAGTACACGCGACGACTGAAGGGGCGCGGGGCGCGGCCGGGGACAATCGGCCCGCCTTGCGCCCCTTTGCGTTGAAGGCCCAAGGTCCGCGGCGCAAAATAAGCGCCTGCCTGCACCGCCATGGTTGCACGTCAAATTGGCCTCCAGCCCTTGCCCATCAAGCGCTGGCAGCTATCAAAAAGAGAGTTTCCCGCCTTGTCCCCCGCGCTTTCCGTCCTGCACGACGTCTTCGGCTACGAGCATTTCCGTGGCCCGCAGGAAGCCATCATCGAACACGTTGTCGCCGGCGGCGACGCCCTGGTGCTCATGCCCACGGGCGGGGGCAAGTCGCTGTGCTACCAGGTGCCGGCCATCGTGCGGCGCGAAGCGGGGCAGGGCGTCACCATCGTCGTCTCGCCGCTGATCGCGCTGATGCACGACCAGGTGGGTGCGCTGCTGGAGGCGGGCGTGGAGGCGGCCTTTCTCAACTCCACGCTGGACTGGCCGCAGACGCTGGACGTGGAGCAGCGCCTGTCGCGCGGCGAGCTGACCGCCCTGTACGCCGCGCCCGAGCGCGTGACCACCGACCGTTTCATCGCGCTGCTGGACGGCCTGCACCAGCGCGGCCAGCTGTCGCTGTTCGCCATCGACGAGGCGCACTGCGTGAGCCAGTGGGGCCACGACTTCCGGCCCGAATACCGCCAGCTGTCCCTGCTGCACGAGCGCTACCCCGACGTGCCGCGCATCGCCCTCACGGCCACGGCCGACGAGCTGACGCGCGCCGACATCGTCGCCGGGCTGCAGCTGCAGGACGCGCGCCTTTTCATCAGCAGCTTCGACCGGCCCAACATCCGATACCGCATCGAGGAGAAGAAGGAGCCGCTGGCGCAGCTGATCCGTTTCATCGAGCGCGAGCACCTGGGCGAGGCAGGCGTGGTGTACTGCCAGTCCAGGAAGCGCGTGGAGGAGATGGCCCGCGCGCTGCAGGACGCCGGCATCAGCGCGCTGCCCTACCACGCCGGCCTGCCGGTCGAGCTGCGCCAGCAGCACCAGGACCGCTTTCTGCGCGAGGACGGCATCGTCATGGTGGCAACAATAGCCTTCGGCATGGGCATCGACAAGCCGGACGTGCGTTTCGTGGCCCACGTGGACATGCCCAAGAACATCGAGGGCTACTACCAGGAGACGG